>CAVPCQ010000011.1:0-334174 GCA_963702425.1 uncultured Acidobacteriota bacterium | reverse complement strand
AATTGATCGCGTTGCACCATGAACACGCGCAAGGGCACACTGACGACTTCGCCCGTCTGCGGGTCTTGCCAGGTCACGGTATGGCTGACTTCATAGCCGCGCCCCACGCGCCGCTGGCGGCCCTTCGTATCCGGCAAGGTAATCGACGTGAGACGCTTCGGCCGCTGCGCCCACCAGGCCGCAAAGTGGTCCGGCATGTGGCCGGTCATTTGCAGGGGCGTCAACAGATAGCCGCCCGCCCGATGGATCTCGGCGATGTTCTGGGCACTGTGCAATTTACTGTCACCGACAAACAGCCAATCGGCATGCCCGATGATGTTGACCATGCGCCGCCACACCGGCAGATACACCGGCGGGTCGGCGGTGTTGCCCGCCAACGTCTCGCTGACCAACGGGAGCCCCACGGAATCCAATGTCCCCCGGGCCTGCACATATTAGCACAAATCCGGGCGGTGGTCTTTGCTCTTGCCAAACTGCAACAGCCCGTCCGCGCCCTCCGCGCGGTCATGATACACGCTGACCGAGGTGGTATCCGCTCGCCCCACGTCCGTCGGCAGGTGATAAGCACGCACCAGGTGTTGGCCCACCGTCGTCTCGATCGCTTCGCGCGTCTCAGCCTCCGCGCTGCCCAGGGCATACATCAAGTCCGCCAGGCGGTCATCGGTGAAATCCTTGACTCCAACCGATACCCCCAGCAGGCGGCTCAACACCGCTTGATGCGTCCTGCGACCAGCGTTCGACCGGGGCCAACCGATGATCCCGCATCGTGATGATCCGCGCACTCAAGCCCTGCGCCAATTGGCCGTGCTCAGGCCCTGTCGATTGCCGTGCCCGGCCCCCAGGTGCGCATCAATGGCCTGCGCCACGCCCATGCGGTCCAGCAGGCCCAAGGCCAGCGGCAACTCATCAATTCGTTCCGGTTCGATATCCCAACGGGGTTCGGACATTGTGCGCCTCGCTTAAGTCGGCTTCGAGCGAGGAGTTTACCGGACTCGTCGATAATTCAAAAGTCGCTTTCAAAATGAGCGAATCAAGGGTTTACAGGTGCTTCGTTACGGATTCGCCGGTCGAGCTGCGAGCGTGACGGTTACTTCCATTGACTTGCCATTACGGTCGATGGTGAGTGTGACCTTCTGATCGACCTTGCTCTGTTGCAAGAATGCGAGCAGGTCATCCATGCTGCTCACGGTCTGCCCATCGATCGCGGTGATCACATCGCCGCCCGTCATCACCTCCTGCCCACCGATGGTCACCGACTTCGTGCCACCCTGTAAGCCAGCCTGCTCCGCCGGGCTGCCAGGTCGAACTGATTCCACCAGCACGCCGGTTTGATTCGACGACAGGCCCAGTTCATTCACGATGTCGGACGTAATCGACAGACCCTGAATGCCTAACCACGGCTGCCCCGCGACGTCGGGGTGACCCTGCGGCAGTCCTGCGGCAAATCCGGTGATGGCGAATCGGGCGCTTGCAGATCCAGCCTGCGCTTGCTGGCGACAGCGGGCCGCGCGGCCAGGGTCACCTTGACGTCTTGCTGCTGCCCATCGCGCAGGATGGTTACTGTGACGGTTTGTCCCACTTCGGTCGAGCGGGCAGATAAGCCACGATGTCGTCGAAGTCTTTCACGGGTTCATTGTCGATGGCGATGATGACATCACCGCCCACGTTGACATTCTCACCGTTGATGGTCGTTTGCTTTTCGCTGCCGCGCAGGCCGGCCTTATCGGCTGGGCCGCCCGCCGTTACTTGGCCAATCAGCGCGCCGCGCTGAGTGCTCTTCAGATTCATGGCCGTCGCCAGATCAGGGATCAACGATCCGCCGCTGATGCCCAGATACGAATGCTCGTAACTTGCCGGACTTGATCAATTCCGGCACGACCTTGCCGACGATGCTGGACGGAATGACGAAGCCAATGCCCACCGAGGCGCGCACAGGCGAATCGATCTGCGCGGTCACGCCCATCACATCACCTTGATCGTCGGTCAACACGCCGCCGGAGTTGCCGGGATTGATCGGCGCGTCGGTTTGAATCACATCGGGGATCGAATACGAGACGCCGGTCGTGCCGCCATCGGCGGGGATCGAACGCCCGATGGCGCTGACAAAGCCCACGGTCATAGTGTTTTCATGGCCGAAGGGATTGCCGATCGCGACGGCCAACTGGCCCGACCTTCACCTGCTCCGAATCGGCCAGCTGTGACCGGTTGAAGTTGATCGGCCGGATAATCGACTTTGATCACGGCCAGATCGCTATCGGGATCAGAGCCGACGAGCTTAGCGGAAACGATCGTGCCGTCTGAGAACGTGACCGCGATTTTCTCGGCGCCGTCGACAACGTGATTGTTCGTCACGATGTGGCCGTCTTTGTCCCAGACAAAACCAGAGCCGAGCGCTTGCGCTTGCGGCACGCCTTGTCCCTGATTGTCAAAGGGCAGGCCGGAGTAGCGCTGCCGCTGTTCTCTACCACCTGAATAGCGACGACGGACGGATTCACGTGCTCGTAGATTTGCTGCAACGTCGCTTCCAGGTCGGCGACGTTGCCGATGACGCCGCGGCGCTTCTGGAACGGGGCCGTCCCCGCCGCCGCGACCGGCTGCAAATTGCTGGCCGGCGCCGCGGGTACCGCGCCAGCGGTTGAAGACAGCGCTGCCGGACTGCAAGCCGATAACGCGAAGGCGGCGATCATGATGATCGTCACGAGCCACAACTTAGTTTTCATACTTTATCCTCCATGGATGTCATGATTGATCTTCCTGCGATACCAGATTGAATCGTACTGCGCTGACCTTAAGATTGACTGTTGAGCAGTTTAACCGGGCATTAGCCGTTTCCTAAGAGTGGCTGAGAGACGTGTAGCGACGGCCGGATGTCTTTCAAGGGCAGGTTTGCTATAATGCACACGTCTCACCAGTTTGCGCTGATCCACATGATTCAATCCTGCCATATGATGATCCAGACAGAGGTGACAACATGACGACACGTATCTATCTGATCCGGCATGGCGCTACGGTTCTTAGCGCCGAAGATCGCTTTGCGGGCGCTACCGATGTTGATCTTTCCGATGAAGGCCGCCGCCAGGCCGAGGCGCTGGCGGTGCGCCTGTCGGACGATCACATCACGGCGGTTTATTGCAGCCCGATGAAGCGCACGATCGAAACGGCGACGATCGTTGCGCGGCCGCAGAGCCTCACCCCGATCCTGCGCGATGGCCTGCGCGAGATCAGTCACGGCCGCTGGGAGTCGTTGCAGCGCAGTGAAGTGGAAGCGCAATTTCCCGAAGAGTATGCGGCGTGGGAAGAAGACCCGTTCATCTATGCGCCGCTGGAAGGTGAGTCGGGGTTGAGTGTGCATGGCGCGGGCGCTGCCGGTCATGCGCGAGGTCGTGCTGAATCATAAAGACGAAAACGTTGCCATCGTGTCGCACAAAGCGACGATTCGCCTGATCATCAGCAGCCTGCTGGGCTTCGATCCGCGCGGCTATCGCGATCGGCTCGATCAGGCTCCGGCGTGTCTCAACGTGCTGGACTTCAAAGACCCGGTGCGGGCGCGGCTGATGGTGTTCAACGACGTGTCGCACTACGTCGATCAGCCGGGACGTTCCCTCGGCGCGCTTATCCAAGTGGTGGGATGTGGAGAAGCAAAGCGAGGTGGAGATGCCCCCGCGATTTCGCTGAAAGCCAGATCGCGGGGTTTTGTTGTGTGTCATTTGCCACAAGCGTGATCCGCAGTTATGATTGCGCATCTTTGAAGCGGAGCCAGGCGCGTGGATTTACCCTGTTTTTACGCTTTTTCGCAGGGCGCGGCGGGGCTGACGGCGGCGGCGACGCCGGTTCGTTGCAGACGCTGTTGATCTCAGAAACGTTGTTGGGCGGCTTCAAGCGCGGGGCGCGCATCACCCTGGCGCCGTTGATCACCGACGCGCCGATCATCATTGCGGTGCTGTTGTCTTGAATCAGCGTGCCGCCGATGTGGTGCTGGTCTGAGTATCGCCGGCGGCGTGTTTGTGCTGTACCTGGCGTGGGGTCTGTTCAAACAGTGGCGGAGCGGGAACCGACATTCAAACCGAGGTGGCCGTCAGGCACAACCGATCGGGTGGAAAGGCTTGTGGCGCGCGTCGATCGTCAACTGGCTGAATCCCAATCCGTATATGTTCTGGACGTTGGTCGGCGGGCCGACTTTGATCGCGGCGTTGAATCAAGCGGTGCGGTATGGCGTCGCGTTTCTGGTGGGCATGTATGGCGTGTTCATCGGCAGGATGTTGGCGATCGCGATCGTGTTTCATTTGGCGCGGCATTGGGCCCGCGCATCGTGCGCGGCTGTTGTTGATCAGCATTGGGATGCTGGCGATCTTTGGTATCCTGTTGATTCAGCGCGGGTTGTCTTGAATGATACAGAGAAACCCGGTTCCTGATGGAAGGGGGAGATTGAAACATGGAATCGATTCGCGAACTTTATCGGATTGGCTACGGGCCGTCGAGCAGTCACACGATGGCGCCGCGCAAAGCGGCCGAGATTTTCAAGCAGCGCTATCCGGCGGCAGCAAGTTATCAGGTGACGTTATTCGGCAGTCTCGCGGCAACCGGCAAAGGCCACCTGACCGATCGGGCGGTGCAGGCCGCGTTTATGCCGACGCCCGTGCGACATCATCTGGCAGCCCGATCAGCACGCTGCCGCTTCATCCGAACGGCATGCAGTTCGAAGCGATCTTGGCTGATGGATCGATCTCGGAACCGTGGCAGGTGTACAGTCTGGGCGGCGGCGCGATCGGCGAAGATGTGCCGGCGCCGCGTCCGCCAGGTATACAGCAAGCAATCGTTTACCGACATTGCTGGCGCATTGCAAGCGATATGGCGTAGCGGTGTGGGAGTATGTGGAGGAGTGCGAAGGACAAGACATCTGGCCGTTTCTGCGCGAAATCTGGCACGCCATGCTGGCGGCGATGGAGCGCGGCCTCAACACGGAAGGCGTACTGCCCGGCGGCCTGGGCATGCCGCGCAAAGCCTGGGCCTTCTATCGCAAAGCGACGATGGCCGGGCCGTCTTCACAACGCCTGGGCTTGATCTCGGCGTATGCGCTGGCGGTGAATGAAGAGAATGCAGCGGGCGGGCAAGTGGTCACTGCGCCCACCTGCGGATCGAGCGGCACGCTGCCGGCGGCGTTTCGCTATGTGCAGGAAACGTTTCACTGCTCGGAAGATTCCATGCTGCGCGCGTTGGCGACGGCGGGTTACATCGGCAATCTGGTGAAGCACAACGCGTCGATCTCCGGGGCGCAGGTGGGTTGCCAGGGCGAAGTCGGCACGGCCTGCGCGATGGCCGCGGGCGGTTTGACGCAACTGCTGGGCGGCACGGTGCGGCAGGTGGAATACGCCGCGGCGATGGCGCTGGAGCATCACCTGGGTCTGACATGCGATCCGGTGGCGGGGCTGGTGCAGATTCCGTGCATCGAGCGCAATGCCTTCGCGGCGTCGCGCGCGCTGACTGCGCCGAGTATGCGTTGTACACTGACGGCACGCATCGCATTCCGTTCGACGATGTGGTCACGGTATTGTGGGAGACGGGCAACGCTTTGCCGTCGTTGTATCGTGAAACGTCCAACGGCGGATTGGCAACGGCTTATCGGCGGCGGATGAAGAAATGATCCACAAGAAGAAACCGGGTTTCTCCATGATGATCATGGTGGTGGGTGGTTAACAGATTTTCTTTTCCGTAATATTCTTCGGCCGCGGTGCATCAACTTCTCCAGCCAACCGGCAAACGCCTCCGGCTGCGGATAATCGAGCAGCGCCCACGGTTGAAGCCCGCGCGCTTGCAGCACGGCGTTCGCGGCGGCGATGCCGGTCAAACAGGCGCGTTCCAGGAAGAAGGCCGGCTCGGGCCGGCGCACCCAATCGCCGCAGCAGTACACTTCGGGCCACGGCGTGACGGTGGTGAGGTGCTGCTCGGCGCGGCCAGGCCAAACAGGGTGTGAAGCGGCGCGTTGCGCTGCAAATGCTGATGAATGAGATGGCCGCGCAGTTCGGGAAAGGCGCTCTGCACATCGTTGGCCGCGCGCGCCAGCAGCATTGCGTCGGGTTTTTCCAGCAGTTCCGGCGGGCCATAGATGTGCGCCTCGATGGCGCTGCCGCCCGTGGCTTTGGCCCACCGGGCGTACTGATCCTGCAGGCGGTGCAGCCAGAAATAGTTGTCGACGATCACCTCGCCGGTGAGAATGCCCGCCTCCACCTTCGATTCCGGCTGCGCGTCATACCAGAAGCGCAAAATCGCCGTGGGCAGACTGCGCGGGAAATGCAGCGTCTCTGCGATGCCGCGCGTGTCTGCGCTCGCGCACAGGATCGCTCGCGCGTGCTGGGCGTCGGTCGCCAGGATGATCGATCGGGCGGCGAACGAACCGATCGGGCTGTGCGCGATCCATTGCTCGTTGACTCGTTCAATCCGCTCGACTGCCGCGCCCAACTGGATCGATCCGCCCAGCGCTTCGATCCGCTTCGCCAGCGGATCGATCAAGGCCGTGCCGCCGTCGCCGGGGAGGTAGGAGAACTCCCACGCGTCGCGGCGCAGCAGACTGTAGAAACGCATGAACGCCACATAGCCTGACAGGGGAATCTCGGCCGGCGTGCCGGACAGCCCGTTGCGCGTCAGACCGATCATGAAAGCGCTCAGCCCGGACCCCAGTGAACGACGAGATCGCTGAGCCACTGATCTTCCAGCGGTTGATCTTCCCGCAGTGGATCGACGCCCAGTGCCAGCACCAGGCTGTACCACACCTCGATCAAGGTCAGCCAGTCGTGGACGCCGAGCGCCAGCAGAAAACTCGGACGCAGAAACAAGGCGAGGTAATGCAGCGGCGCGGGCAACAGGCTGTGGCGAATGTGGCTGCCGGCGTTCACGCGCGTGATGCGCCCGTTGGGGCGTTTGTAGATCCACGCCTCTTCACGCGCCGGCACAAACACCGGCCGCAAGTTGTGGCGCGCCAGCATCGCCTGCAGATTGCGATAGGGCGACCAGAAGCCGTGCACGCCGTGCTCCAGGCGAAAGCGCCAGGTCTGGCCGCCCTGCTGAAATTCGATCGTGTCACCCCCGGCCAGGCGGCCGCCGCAGTATTGCGGATCGGCCTCAAGGATCAGCGGCTTCAGGCCGCGCTCGGCCAGATGCAGCGCGGCCGACAATCCGGCCAGCCCGCCGCCGATGATGAGGACGTCAGGGGAGGAGGAAGTGGTGGTCAAGATGGTTGGCTCAAAGGAATGGCCTTCGAAGTCGTAACGAGTGATGAGTAACGAGTAATGCGTAAGCGCTGCGGTTACTCATTACTGGTTACTCTCGTTATCCGGGTGCGTGTGTCCACACAGCGCCCCGCCGCGAAGCCGCGTAGCGCAGTTCGCGCAACAGCGAAAGCGGGCTGCGCTTGCAGCAGCGATGGTTCGGCAAAGCACTGCTGAAAGCAGCTGGTGCAGGTCTGCGGCGGCTCGTCGTATTCTTGCAGCGCGATCCGATGGCCGCGTTCCACGTCTCCACGTTGAGCAGGTTGCACGGCCGCCCGCCGCGCGTGGTGCCGCTCAGTTCGATCGGGCGGCAGGGATACACCAGATCGCCGTTGGGCATGACGCGCGGCACCAGCAGCGGATAGCACGCGTAGGGCGTGAAGTCGACCAGCATCCGGAAATAAGCGAGACTGCCGAGAATGGGCGCGCCCGCGCGTTTGCGATCGATCAGGTGTTGAACGAAGTCGCGATACGTCTTGCGCCATGAGCAGATCGTAATGCGGCCAGTTGTTGACTGACTGCGGCGAGAAGGAGATCAGGATGCGATGCTCTTCGCAGAAGTCCAGTACGGTGCGCGCCTGCGGCAGCGTCTGCGGCGTGATGACGCAGTTGACGACGAGTTGATAGCCGAACTCCCGCTGGCGCGCGGCATAGGTGCGGATGTTGTTCAGCACGTCGTGCGCCACGCCCGGCGCCGTGCCGATGATCTCGCTCCACAGGGCGGGATCGGTCGAGTCCAGGCTGATGACGAGCCGATCCAGACGACGGCAGGATCGCTTCGTGATCATGCAGCAGGCTGGCGTTGGTGAGCAGCGTGAGATGGCGGAACTTCACCTCATGCTTCGCGCGCGTGATCAGTCGATCGATGTCGGGATGCAGCAGCGGCTCGCCGCCGGTCAGGATCAGGCTATCGACGCCGGTGCGGATGATCTGCGAGCACGCGCAAGGCCCGATCGAGATCGAGCGGCTCTTCGGCCTGCGCATTGCGCCGCGCGCCGAAGTATTCGCAGTAGGCGCAGTTGAAGTTGCACTGCGTGGTGACGTAGTACGTGGCGATCAGCGGATGGAGCACGCGATCGCCACGGGCGAGTTTGGTGAGGTTGAGGAGGTAATTGGTGGCGGTGGAAGTCATTGTTGGAAAAAGACCAGACAGGTTTCTGCCAGCGATCAACCGGACGTATCGAGCCGCCAGTACGCTGTCAGGTCTCACTGCTGAAAGATTTGCACCGGCCCGTGCCAGCGTTCGTTGTTGACGCTGACTTCCCGGTAATTCCCGTCGGTGTACCGGCCGATGATCGTGCGCCAGAACTGCTGCGCTTCAACGTTCGCCGGAATCTCGCCCACTTCCCACGTGCCCGGGTATTGATTGAAGAGCCACACGGCCGCCCATTCGCCGACGCCGCGCCGCCGGTACTTGCGCAGCACGAAGAATTCATCCATCAGGAAATTGGCCGACGCTGGGATCGCTGTAGCCGCCAATCGCCACCCACGCAAAGCCGGCCCACTGTCTGATCGACGCGGATCAGATAGATGTGCAGATCGTCCGGCCACGGATCGAGAAAGTCGTCGCCTGTCCAGTACCCATCGTGGCCGATGTCAGCCCTGGTCATCGGGCTGAAATCATGGCAGTACAACTCGTAGAGCTGCCGCAACAGCGATCGGTGGGACGGCGCGGCGCGCACCAATTCAATCATCAATAATGTTCTTCCAACAAATGGCCGTACAGCCACCAGCACGGATCTTTCGGAAAAGCCGCCCTGCAGGCGCGCGATCCCACACAAACTCGCCCGGTACAAAGACTTCAAACCAGTCCCGATCGATCTGTTCGCGCTGTTTCCGCAGTTCGGTCGGTACGTCTGGGCCCAACGCCTGCTCCAGCAAATAGATCTTGGCGCGCACGTGAACATCCTGCGCGTAGAGCCCCTTCGTCTTGCGGCCTGAATCGTCCAGATCGGCTTTCCACGCGTCGAGGCGGCCGTGCAGTTCATGGATCGGCCTTGCCGACGTAGAGGGCCGGATGGGCCGCGCGGATCCGATCGTGCTGGGCGCGGGCCGCTTCCAATTCCTCGCGCTGACCGGGCGTCAATTCTTCCTGCGCAGCGGCGGCGCGGGTCAGCGCTTCCAGCAGCGCGCCAATCGTCAATTGCGGCATGTGGCTGCCCAGCGGATTCGGCTCGGCCACGTGCCAGTACAGTACGTCGGACTTCAGGTACTCTTCCAGGTCACGCAGCATGTGCTGCACGATGATCAGTTCGGTGTTGCCGTCGAGTTTGGGCACGGACATGGTTCACCTCCGTCGAGAGATGTCTGCTTCCATTCTAAGCCGTAACAGGTGCGGCGTCAATCGGTTTGACTTCTGCTTACTTTTGGCTAAAATCAGTAGTGGTCAACCTTGATGTTGGCGCGGGGACAACATCATTCACAGGAGGTTCAGCGTGAATGCAGAGTTGTTGTCTCGTCTCCAGTTTGCCCTCACCGCCAGTTTCCACTTCATCTATCCGCCGCTCTCCATGGGCTTGGGGTTGATGTTGGTCGTGATCGGCATCCTCTACGTGCGCACCAAAGATCCTAAATGGCGGCGGCTGTCGTTCTTCTGGGTGAAGGTCTACGGATTGATCTTCGCCATCGGCGTTGCGACGGGCGTGGTGATGGAGTTTGAGTTTGGCACCAACTGGGCCAACTACTCGCGCTTTGTGGGCAACATCTTTGGCAGTCTGCTCGCAGCAGAAGGCGTCTTTGCCTTCTTTCTGGAAGGCGGCTTCCTGGGCCTGATGCTGTTTGGTGGCAATCGTCTGGGGCCGCGCATGTGGTTGGGCGCTACGTTCATGGTTGTGTTTGGCGCGCACTTCAGCGCGCTATGGATCATCATGGCTAATTCGTGGATGCAGACGCCCGCCGGTTATACCGTGCAGACGCTGCCCGCACCCGCGCGCGCCTATATGACCAACTTCCTCGAAGTGGTCTTTACGCCTTCGTTCATTCAACGTTTGCTGCACACCTGGGGCGCTTCGTGGACGGTCGGCTCGGCGCTGCTGCTGAGCGTCAGCGCGTGGTACATGCTGCGTAAGCGCGAAGTTGAACTGGCGCAGGCTAACTTCAAAGTGGCGCTGCCGTTTTTTGTGGTGTTCTCCATGGTGAACGTCGTTTTCTTCGGTGCAGAGCAGGCGGTGGGCGTGACCAACTATCAGCCGGTGAAACTTGCCTCTCTGGAAGGTCTGTGGGAATCCCAATCGTGCGCGCCGATTTATCTCTTTGGCTGGGTCGACGAAGCCGCGCAGACGACAACCGGCCTCAAGATTCCCTGCGTGCTGAGTTTCCTGGCTTACCGCGATTTTAATGCCACCGTCACGGGCCTGGATGCTTTTCCACCGGCCGAATATCCCCCGATTAACCTGGTCTTTCAAGCCTATCATGTGATGATCAACCTGGGGATGTTCTACATTCTCGTCGGGCTGTTAGGCGCCGGGTTGTTTTTCTGGAAACGCAAAATCTTTGAGTTGCGCTGGGCTTTGTGGTTGTTTGTGATTACGGTCTTTCTCACGCTGGTGTCGACCATCGCCGGGTGGTGGACCGCCGAGGTGGGCCGCCAGCCGTGGATCGTGTATCGTCTGCTGCCGACCACGTTGGCCGTATCGCCGACCCTCACGACGACCGATGTCGCGATCTCCATGGTGATGTTCCTGGTGTTGTACACCAGCCTGCTTGTCGTGTTCCTCTTCCTGTTGAACCACAAGATTCAGGACGGGCCGGATCCGTTATCCGAGGTGGAAATCGACGCCGGTGTCGTCGCTACCGGACACCTTCCGCGATATCTTCCGCCGCCGCGGCGCGCGGGCTTAGCGAGGTGATGCCATGACTCTCAATGACATTTGGTTTGTTTTGTTCGTGATCATCATCGCCGGCTATCTGATCCTGGACGGCTTTGACATGGGCGTGGGCATTCTGCATCCCTTCGTCGCCAAGACCGACATGGAGCGGCGCGTCCTGCTGAACAGCATCGGCCCGGTGTGGGACGGCAATGAAGTCTGGCTGATCCTGGGCGGCGGGGTATTGTTTGCGGCCTTCCCGCTGGTCTACGCCTCGTTGTTCTCTGGTTTCTACCTGGCGATGATGGCCGTGCTGCTGGTCATGATCCTGCGCACGGTAGCGATCGAAGTTCGCAGCAAGCGCGAGAGTCCGCGCTGGCGATCGGCCTGGGATTACGTCTTTTGGCTGTCGTCGCTGGGGCTGGCGCTGCTGTTGGGCGTCGCTTTTGGCAACGTGATCAGCGGCGTGGCGCTGGACGCGCGCGGCAACATCAATATGACGCTCTTCGATCTGCTGACGCCCTTCGCGCTGCTGGTGGGCGTGACGACGGTGGCGATGTTTGCCATGCACGGCGCCATCTTCCTGACCATGAAGACCGAAGGCGAGTTGAACACGCGCCTCCGCAAGATCATTCCGGCCCTGACGGCGGTGTTCTATGCCTTGAATACGCTGGCCGTGCTGGCGGTCGTGGCGTTCCGCAGCGATATCACGCAGCGCTATCTCACTCGTCTGGCCAATCATTTTCCCGGCGCTGGCGCTGGTGGCGCTGATCGTTTCGTGGTATCTGCGGCGCAAGGGACAGGACTTCTGGTCGTTCGTCGCGTCGAGTGCGATGATCGCGCTGCTGCTGTTCTCCGGCGCGATCAGCATGTTCCCCAACCTGCTCATCTCGACCATCAACCCGCAGTTCAACCTGACCATCTACAACGCGGCTTCGGCCGACAACACGCTGACGGTGATGTTGGTCATCGCGCTGATTGGCATGCCGCTGGTGTTGTTGTATACGGCGGGCGTGTATTACTTCTTCCGGGGCAAAGTCATCGTGGAGCCGAGAGTCTAAGTACAATCCGGGAAGTTCTGCAGACTCGCAACTGCTCAACCGTCATGCCCGAACGCTTCTGTCGGGCATCCAGGTTGACGATTAGCCGTGCTGGTCGGTGGCTGGTTTCCCGCTAACAACATGCGGGAATGATGCCCCCGCAGGACTTTCGTGAATGCCTTAAATCGTAAATCACCGAAATGAAACATGGGCAGCGCTGCTGGGTGTTGCCCGTGTTTCTTGAGTAGCAGATGTCGTTGGTGATTCAATCCTTTTGCCCGATCGTTCGTCTTCCACCCAAAGCCGATCCTGCTACAACCGCGCCGCGCGCGCTTTGCTCTACTGCGCCATCGCCGCGGGATTCGGTGTGGTGGTGATCGTCGTGGCCCAGGCGTGGCTGCTAAGCGATGTCGTCAATCGCGTCTTCATCCTCCACCAGACGCTGACGGATGTCCTGCCGTTTCTGGCGTCATGTTGCTGCTGGCCTTTGTGCGCGCGACCATCGTTTGGAGCGGCGATGTGCTGGCGCAGCGCTCGGCCAGCCGCCTCAAAGGCAGCCTGCGCGCCGATCTCACGCAGCGACTCTTCGCGCTCGGCCCGGCCTACACACACAGCGAACGCAGCGGCGAGCTGGTCAATGCCGCCGTCGAAGGCGTGGAAGTCCTCGACGAATACATCACGGTCTTATCAACCCGCGCGCCTGTTGGCCATGCTCGTGCCCGTCTTTGTGTTGCTGGTCGTCTTCGTGCTCGATCCGCTCACGACGCTGATCCTGCTCTTTACCGGCCCGGTGCTCGTCTTGCTGCTCGCGCTGATCGGCAGCCGCGCCAAAGAGATCACCGAGCGGCGCTTCCTGGAACTCGAGCTGGATGAGCGCCTTCTTCCTCGACATTCTGCAAGGGCTGGCCACGCTCAAGATGTTCGGGCGCAGCCGCGAACAGATTGAGACCATCCGCGAGATCAGCGAGCACTACGGCAATACGACGCTGGAAGTGCTGCGCACGGCCTTTCAGACGGCGCTCGTGTTGGAGTGGGGCGGCACGGTCGCCACCGCGCTGGTCGCCGTCGAGATCAGCCTGCGCTTGATGAGCGGCGGCATGCCTTTCGATCGCGCGCTGGCGGTGCTGATCATCACGCCGGAATTCTTCCTGCCGCTGCGCCAACTGGCGATTAGGTATCACGCCGGCACGGCGGGCAAAGCGGCGGCCGATCGGATTTTTGCGATCCTCGATCACGCCGCTCGAACACGTCGCGCGCGTCAACCAGCCCGATCGTCTGTGCCTGCCCGATCGGACATTCGCTTCGATCAGGTCTCGTTTGCCTACGACAGCGGTCAACGCCCCGCGCTGCAGGATTTCTCGCTGCACATTCCGCACGGGCAGACGTCGCGCTGGTCGGCGCGACGGGCGCGGGCAAGACCACGGTGGCGAATCTGCTGCTGCGCTTCATCGAGCCGCGACAGCGGATCGATCACGATCGGCGGCACACCGCTGAGCGAAATCGATCCGGCGGCGTGGCGCTCGCAAGTGGCGTGGGTGCCGCAGCAGCCGCATCTCTTCTATGGCACTATCGCGGACAACATTCGCCTGGCCAGACCGACAGCCACTCAAGACGAAGTGATTGCCGCAGCGCAGGCCGCGCACGCGCATGAATTCATCGAGAAACTGCCGCAGGGCTATGACACGCCGATCGGGGAGCAGGGCGCGCGCCTGAGCGGCGGACAGCAGCAGCGGCTCGCCATCGCGCGCGCATTTCTCAAAGACGCGCCGTTCCTCATCCTCGACGAAGCCACCTCGCATCTGGATGCGGAAAGCGAAGCGGTGATTCAGGACGCGCTCGATCGGCTGCTGCGCGGCCGCACGGTGTTGATCATCGCGCATCGCTTGAAGCTGGTCTACGCCGCCGATCAAGTGGTGGTGCTGCAGCAGGGCCGCGCGATCGAAACGGGCAAGCACGCGCGCGCTGCTGGCGCAGAACGGCGCGTATCGGCAACTCGTCGCCAGTTACGAGGGAGGCGCAGTGATGAGCACCTTCACGCGCCTGCTCAAACTCATCGCGCCGTTCAAGAGGTGGGTGGCGCTGGCCGTGCTGTTGAACTTCGTCACCATCGGCTCCAGCGTGGGCCTCATGGCCATGTCGGCCTATCTCATTTCCAAAGCGGCGCTCGTCACCGACGTCTCCGAGTTGTCGCTGGCGATCACCAGCGTGCGCCTGTTTGCGATTCTGCGCGCGGTCTTCCGCTATCTCGAGCGCTACTTCTCGCACACGGCGACGTTCCGCATTTTGACGCATCTGCGCGTGTGGTTCTACAGCGCGATCGAGCCGCTGGCCCCGGCGCGCTTGATGCGGCTATCGCAGCGGCGATCTGCTGGCGCGCAGCGTGGCCGACATCGAAACGCTGGAGAACTTCTACATCCGCGTGGTGGTGCCGCCGCTGGCCGCCGCGGGCGTGGTGATCCTGGCCTGCCTGATTCTGGGCTCGTTCGATGGGACACTGGCGCTGGCCTTGTTGATCTTCCTGTTGTTGACGGGCGTCGCGCTGCCGCTGACGATGCGCTGGCTGGGCAAGACCTCGGCGGGCCACTTGATCGCCACGCGGGCCGAACTCAACGCCATGCTGGTCGACGAGATTCAGGGCCTGGCCGATCTGCTGGCGTTCGATCAGGCGCAGGAACATCGCGCCAGAGTGCTGCGCTTGAATGCCGGACTCGAATCGCGTGCAGGAACAGCAGGCGATGCTGCGCGGCGTGAGCAATGCGCTGGCGGTGTTGTTCACCAGCCTGGCGGCGACTCACCGTGTTGTGGCTGGCGATTCCGCTGGTCAGCGGCGGCCAGATCGAGGGCGTGTATCTGGCGCTGCTGCCGCTCACGGCCATCGCGAGTTTTGAAGCCGTGCAGCCGTTGGCGCTGGCGCTGCAGCAACTGGAGGCCAGCCAGGCCGCGGGGCGCCGCCTGTTTGAGCTGATCGATGCCGCGCCGGAAGTGCCTGATCCGGCTGAGCCAGCGTCATGGCGCAGGAGTCCAAGGGACGAGCGCAGCGAATCTGCTCCTGGTCGAGGAGATTGCTTCGTCGCAAACTAGCGCTCCTCGCCATGACGGACATCGCCTTTGACAACGTGCGTTTCCGCTACAACCCGATCGATCCTCTGGCGCTCGACGGCGTGAGTTTCACCATCCCGGCAGGCAGCCGCGTCGCCATCGTGGGATCGAGCGGATCGGGCAAATCGACGATCGTGAATTTGTTGCTGCGCTTCTGGGATTATCACGAGGGGCAGATCACGATCGGCGGACACGATCTGCGGGACTTATCGCGCCGACGATGTGCGCGCGCTATTGGGCGTGGTTCCGCAGACACATTCATCTATTCAATGCCACTATCGCGGACAACCTGCTGCTGGCGAATCCCGGACGCCACCGTCGAGCAGATCGTCGACGCGTGCCGGCAGGCGCAGCTGCACGACTTCATCGCGGGCTTGCCGCTGAAGTATGATACGCTCATCGGCGAGAATGGCCTGCTCTTGAGCGGCGGCGAACGTCAGCGCCTGGCCATCGCGCGCGCCATCCTGAAGAACGCGCCGATCCTGATTCTCGACGAAGCCACCGCCAACCTCGACGCGATCACCGAACAGCATGTGCTCGCAGCGCTGGAGCCGTTCATGATCGGCCGGACGGTGATCATCATCTCGCACCGGCGCACGGTGATCGAGCACGTCGATCGCGTGATCGAATTGGAGCAGGGCCGCGTAGTCAATCGTTCGCTAACGAACTTTGACAACCAAAGTCGGTAACGTCCGTTACCCGGATTCGAGGCTTTAGCCGGTGATATTTGCAGAATCCGGCTGCGCCCGGCGGCCCGCCGCTGCGTTGCAGCGGGTACGGGCAAGCCTCCACTGTGCTACAATCGCGCGCATGTCACGACGACTGATTATCATACTTGTTGCCGGGTTGGCCGCCCTCAGCGGGCTGCTGCTGATTATTTCGCTGGCCGCGCTGCGCGGGCAATCGGCTGCACCACAGTCAACTGCCACGCCAGCCGCGCTGTTGCCCACAGCGCTCCCGCCGCTGGCCTCCGCGACTCCCACGCCGGTTCACTCGGCCACACCCGCGCCAGCCGCGACGCCCGTGCCCAAGCCCGACATCGGCGTGCAGGGCGAGTTCATCGGGCCCGAGGGCGATAGCGGCATTCAGTCAGCGGCGAATCTGGGCGTGGGCTGGATCAAGCAGCAGATCGATTGGAATTCGATCGAATATGCGCGCGGCCTGTATCGCTGGGGCGAGCTGGATCACCTGGTGGCTGAAGCGCAGAAGCATGGCCTGAAGATCCTGTTCAGCGTGGCGCGCGCGCCGGGCTTCAGCCGCCCGGAGCCGGTGGAAGAAGATGGCCCGCCGAGCGACTTCGCGATCTTCCGCGATTTCATGCATGCGCTCTCAGCGCGCTATCAAGGCCGCGTTGCGGCCTACGAATTGTGGAACGAGCCGAACCTGCAGCGCGAATGGCGCGGTTTCGATCTGAGCGCGGCGAAGTTCGTGGAACTGATCAAAGCCGGAGCCGCCGGTGTGCGTGAAGGTGATCCCGGCGCGATCGTCATCAGCGGCGCGCCCGCCGTGACCGGCATCGACGATAAGATTAACGCGATTGACGATCGGGTATTCCTGCGCGAGATGATCGCGGCGGGCGTGGGCGAGGCCGTCGATGCGATCGGCGTGCATCCCTATGGCGCGGCTAATCCGCCCGACGAACGGGCTGCCGACGCCGTGCACCTCCGATCGGGTTATAACAGCCACCCCAGTTTCTTTTTCCTTGATACCCTGGAGGATTACCAAACCATCCTGCGTGACGCCAACATCGATAAGCCGTTGTGGGTGACGGAATTCGGCTGGCCGTCGATTGAGAACTTCGGTGAAGTGGATACCGCCGGTTGGGAGTATGCGCGCGATGTCACCGAGGCCGATCAAGCGGCGTACCTGCTGCGCGCACTTCAACTGCGGCGCGAGCGCCCCTGGGTGGGGCCGCTGATTATCTGGAACCTCAACATCGCGCCGCTGTTTGGCGCGGAACGACCGGAATCGGCTTATGGGCTGCTGCGGCCGGACGGATCGAAACGGCCCGCGTATCGCAGCGCGCAGGGCAGGGGAGTGAGCGTGGTCAGTGTATCCACACCCACATACGGATCTGCGCAAACTCAAATACACTCGCCGACTCGCCCACCCTCACGCAGCCGGCCGTCGCCGGCTGCCCTAGCGTAGCGTCGAGTATCTTGCCCCTGGCGTCCATTGGCCTGGAATGAATGCCGTTCCCGTTCTGGATGTCGAACATGATGACGTCGGATAATAACACGCCGGCGACGCTCTCGACAGACCCCTTTTTCCTTGCTTTGGACGTGGTAAAGACCGGGCGGCGTCGCGTACTTCGGATCGCTCGTCACACCTGTGGAGGCCATATACTCCGTTCTGACCCGGCCACCGTGATGCAAAGCCACGATTTGCTTTGCCAGATCAACTTCGATCCAGGATGCGGAGGGACTGATCTGGGCAAGGTGGCTGGACTTCGAGCGGCGTTGGGAGAGCAGACACACTTTCAAGCGTCGGCGGTACTACAGCGGGTAATGATGGTCGGGGCGATGACGCGCACGCCACCAGGAGCATCACCGCCAGAAGTGCATCGACGAACTCGGCAAGGCCAAGTTCGAGTTCAGCGGCACGGGCGGCATCATCGCCGAGACCCTGCTCGGGCCCCTCTTCGGCGGGCTGAGCACGGGCAGCAACGGCGGACTCCGGTTCTACGTGGCGCTGCGCCCGCTGTTCCTCGGCGCGCGTGCCGCCGGGCAATAGAATCCGAACGCGCTAGCTTCTGGGGCCCGCGCGCGACTGGCTCGCCCCTCTGGCTCGCAGGCGATAGGCTGCGGCCAGAGGGGTCTCCATGCAACTGTCCGCACGCAACGTCCTCAAGGGCACGGTGAAGAGCATCGTGCCCGGCGCCGTCAACGCCGAGGTCGTCATCGAGGTCGCACCAGGTTTCGAGGTCGCCTCCGTCATCACCAACGCCTCGGTGCAGCGCCTGAAGCTCAGGGTGGGCGCGCCGGCCTATGCCGTCATCAAGGCGAGCGACGTGCTCGTCGGCGTGGATCACTGACCACGAATGGCGACGCAGCGAGCCGTGGGTGGCCAGCCGTCCGGCGATCGTCGTGCCATGAGCCGTTCGCCTGAATCCGCTCGCGT
The DNA here is from genome assembly GCA_963702425.1 of uncultured Acidobacteriota bacterium. Lineage (GTDB taxonomy): Bacteria > Acidobacteriota > Polarisedimenticolia > J045 > J045 > JALOKP01. Next base: position 315,847 of record CAVPCQ010000011.1, on the reverse strand, counting down.
CGCGACAGTGGCGCCACGCGCGGGGCGCTTCGTGCGCGCGATGCTGGCCTGTGCGGTCGGGGGCACGGCCCTGGCGGGAACCGGCTGCCGCGCGCCAGACACGCCGCCGCCGGTGCGCGTGGCCGCGGCCGCGGACCTCGCACGGGCGTTTCCCGAGGTGGCGACCGCGTTCGCGGCCGAGACGGGACAACGCGTCGACGTGTCGTATGCCTCGAGCGGCGTTCTCGCGCGCCAGTTGGCAGAAGGCGCGCCTTTCGACGCCTTCGCCGCGGCCGACGTCGCGTTCGCGGACCGGGCCATCGCAGCCGGCGCATGCCGCGCCGACACCCGCGAGCCCTACGCCCGCGGACAGCTCGCACTCTGGTGGCGCGCGGATCTGCCGGCGGCTCCCCCGCGCACCTTGGCCGACCTCGCCGACCCGCGCTTCCGTCACGTCGCCCTCGCCAACCCGGAGCACGCCCCGTACGGACGCGCCGCCCGCGAGGCGATGGTGGCGGCGGGCATCTGGCAGACGGTGGAGCCCCGCCTCGTGTACGCCGAGAACGTCCAGCAGGTGCTGCAGTTCGCGGCCACGGGCAACGCCGAGGTCGCCATCGTCGCCCGGGCGCTGGCCGCGACGACGCCCGGGGCGTGGCTCGCGGTCGATGAGACCCTGCACGCGCCGCTGCGCCAGACCATCACCGCGTGCGTCAACGGTCCCTCACCAGCCGCCGGCGCCGCGTTCGTGCGCTTCGTCGTGTCGCCACCGGGGCAGGCCATCCTCGCGCGGAACGGGTTCGCGCCGCCGGGACAGTGAGGGGAACACGGCTGTGGCCTGTGACCGATGGGCGACGGCACGAAAGGCGGCGCCCACGGTCCAGGCCGCGTGTACGACCTGGCCCCGCTCTGCCGTGCGACAGGCCATAGGCTATAGGCTATAGGCTGACCGCCGAAGGCTGATGGACTGGTTTCCGCTTCTGCTGTCGTTGAAGATTGCCGGCGTCGCGACGATCATCGCGACCGCGCTCGGCATCGCGCTGGCGGCGGCCTTGACCATGCGTGCCTTCCCCGGCCGCGATCTTGTCGACGTCCTGACGACGGCGCCGCTGGTACTGCCGCCGACCGTCCTCGGCTACTACCTGCTGGTCCTCCTCGGTCGCAGCAGCCCGGCGGGGCGGGCCTTCGAGGCGCTGACGGGGTCCCCCATCGTCTTCACGCAGATTGGCGCGACCGTGGCAGCGACCGTCGGTGCGCTGCCATTCGTGGTGCGGTCCGCGCGTGCGGCATTGGAGTCGGTGGACCCGCGCCTGGTGCAGGCCGCGCGGACCTTGGGCGCCGATCCGTTGCGCGCCCTGTGGACGGTGCATCTGCCGCTGGCGGGCCCGGGCATCGCCGCCGGCGCCATGCTCGGGTTCGCGCGCGCGCTCGGCGACTTCGGCGTGACGTTGATGGTCGCGGGCGACATTCCGGGCCACACGCAAACGGCGGCCTTGTCCATCTACGACGCGATCCAGGCGCAACGCGACACGCAGGCGGCCGGCATGGCTGCCGTGCTCACGGCTGTCGCCGTTGCGATCCTCTACCTGGCCAACAAGCTCACGCCGCGCGTCCATGAGCACCGCTGACCCGCTGCTGGCGACTCGCGTGCGCGTCTCGCGCCGGCATCACGGGGCGTTCGTGCTCGACGTCGCCTTCGACGTGCCGCCCGGCATCACGGTGCTTGTCGGACCCAGCGGGTGCGGCAAGAGCACGACGCTGGCAGCTATCGCGGGCGTTCTCACGCCTGACGCCGGCCGCATCGCGCTTGGCGACGAGGTGTGGTTCGACGACGAGGCACGCGTGGACGTCGCGTCCCATCGGCGTCGCGTCTCGCTGGTGTTCCAGTCGCTGGCGCTGTTCCCCCACATGTCGGCGCTCGAGAACGTGACCTACGGCGTGCCCCGGACGTATCCGGCGCGTGAACGCACGGAGCGCGCCGAGGCGATGCTGGCGCGCGTGGACGCCGCGCACCTGTCGCAGCGGCGGCCCGCCACCTTCTCCGGCGGCGAGGCTCAGCGGGTGGCCCTCGCGCGCGCCTTCGCGCACGAGCCTCGCGCGCTGCTGCTGGACGAACCGCTGACCGCGCTCGACGTCCCGCTCCGGGCGCGCCTGGCACAGGACGTCCGCCGCCTGGTCGACGAGGTGAGAATCCCGACGGTGTACGTCACGCATGACGTCGGCGAGGCGATGACGCTCGCGGATCGCGCGGTCACGATGGCGGCGGGACGCGTGGTGGCCGCCGGCGACCCGCTGCACGTGCTGCCGCACGGCGGCGTGGACTGAGGTGCGAGGCGATCGGCGATCGGCGATCGGTTGTCGGCTATCGGTGATCACGATCGCCCGCGGCCTCGCCTGTGACGGGACGTCGGCACGGCAGGCGTCCGGGACGTCGTCTGGCGCTGGGTGCTTGGGCGATTGCCGCGTGAGGGCGCGGTCTTGGCTCGCGAAGGCGTCGCTGCCGCGGACGTCGCCTTCGCGGGCCGTGACGTGGGCTTCGCCGCCGTGGACGCCGCGGTGGTGGACCGCGACGTCGACCGCGGCGCCGGCCCTGTCGCGGCAGCCGTCCGCGGCCGTGCCGAACGCGTCGGCCCCGCCCGGCCGGCCGTCTTGCGTGTCGCACGTGGCGTCCCCGCGGTCGAGTGCACGGCCTGCTTCGCCCATGCGGGCGCTTCCCACAACCGCGTGCCGCCCAGCATGGCGTTCGAGTTCGCCCCCGGACGCGTTCCCGGCGGCAACGCACGCAGCTCCTTCACGTTCCCCCCACCGAGCACGACATAGTCGGCCTGCAGCGCGTGCTTCAGCAGGTCCGTGATCTCGACGACGAACTCGCGCCATCGCTTCCGCCCGAACTCGTCGAACCCCGCCTTCCCTACGCACTCCTCGAAGCTGCGCCCCTTCCGGTACGGCAGGTGCGCCAACTCCATCGGCAACACCATCCCGTCGACGACGAGAGCGGTGCCGAGACCGGTCCCGAGGCCCAGGAACAGCATGCGGCCGCCTTCGTAGCTGCCAAGCGCCTGCATGGCCGCGTCGTTGATGAACCGCACCGGACGCCCGAAGGCGCCCTCGAAATCGAATCCCACCCACCCACGTCCGAGGTTCACCGGCTCCTCGGCCGGCACGCCGTTGACGACGGGGCCCGGGTAGCCGATGGACACCACGTCGAAGTTCCAACGGGAGGTGGCGCGACGGATACCAGTCACCATCTGGCGCGCCGTCATTCCGCTGCCGGAGGGCACCTTCACGACGTCGTGCCGCCCAGGCACCGAGGCCTTCACGTTGTTGCCGCCAATATCGATGACCAGGACGCGCATGGGTTGTTCCTCTCGCCGGATTGGTCCCGCCGCCGGGCCGGCACGCACCGCGGTTCGGCGGGACCGGTGAAACAGGATACGCGAAACCTCCGCGTCCGGGCGGCGCACTCCAGTGCGCGGTTCCCGGCCGCGAAGAACTGCGCTACCCTTCCCCATCATGCCGCGGGAGGCGCAATGCGACTGATGTCGGGGCAGGGCGGTCGGCCCTCGAAGGCCGCACGCCGTGAAGGGCTCGCCCTGTGGGTCGGCGTCGCGCTGGTGTGTGCGGTGGCGATCGTGCCCGGCCGTGCGTCGGCGCAATCCGAGCAACGCCAGAGCGACCTGCCGCCCACCCCGGCGATCGAGATCGAGTACCGACCAGGGCGCCGCGTTCCCGCGATACCACTCGTTCGACTGGGCGCCGGACATGGAAGCCCTGAAGAACCCGACGAACCATCGGTTGCTGGTGAGCGCTGTCGAGCGGGTGCTCGGCACGAAGGGCATGACCAAGGCTGGCCCCGGCACACCCGCGGACGTGCTGGTCAGCGTCTACGCGCGCCCGCTCGGCAAGCTGAAGCCACAGACCGCCGAACGAACGTCGGCAACGCGGGACCCGTCGAAACAGGGCCTCGTGACGACCATCGAGAGGGAACGCGTCGGGGCACTGGCCATCGAGTTGCTCGACGCCATCTCGCGGCGAATGGTGTGGCGCGCCATGGGCACGCAGATGCTCGGGAGTCAGACCGCGACGGCCGAACAAATCGACGGGTACGTCGTGGCCCTGCTGGCGAACTACCCTCCGGCCCCGCCCACGCCTTGAGCACCGCCAGCACGGACGCCGCGGACGTTGTCATCATCGGCGCCGGCATCGTCGGCGCCAGTGTCGCCTGGCACCTGGCTCGTGCCGGATGTCGCGACGTGCTCCTGCTCGAGCGCGAGTCACACCAGGGGCGCGGCTCGACGGGCAAGAGCATGGGCGGCGTGCGCGCGCAGTTCGCGACCGACGTCAACATCCGGCTGTCCCTCTACTCCATCCCGTTCTACGCCAGGTTCGAACAGGAAACCGGACACCCGTCCGGCTACCGTCCGCACGGCTATTTGTTCGTCGCGACGAGTGCGGCGCACCTCGAGTACCTGGGGGCGAATCACGCACGACAGCTGGCGCTCGGGCTGCAAGGTGCCCGTCTGCTGTCGACCACTGAGGTCCACGCGATGCTGCCGCAGCTCCGCGTGGACGATGTGACGGGGGGAGTTACTGCCCCACCGACGGCTTCGTCGACCCGTACAGCGTGATGAACGGGTTCACGCAGGCCGCGCTCGCCCTCGGCGTGTGTCTTCGCAAGCGGACGACCACGCTGGCCATCGAGACGACGAACCGGCGTGTCACGGCCGTGGAGACGTCCACGGGCCGGATCGGCGCGCGTCACGTGGTGCTGGCCGCTGGCGCGTGGGCCTCCCCCCTCGCGAGCACCGCCGGCATCGATCTCCCCGTGGTCGCCGCACCGCCGCATGCTGCTGCCGACGGAGCCGCTTCCCGGGTTGCCGGAACGCCTGCCGATGGTCATCGACATGGGCACGGGCTTCCACTTCCGCCCCGAAGGGCGCGGCTACCTGCTCGCGTGGCACGACCCCGATGAGCCCCGATCGTGCGAGCCGGTCTTCGATCGCGGCTTCGTCGAGAAGGTCCTGCTGAAGGCCGCGGCCCGCGTGCCGGCCTTCGCGGATCTCGCCGTGAACCCGGCGAAGGGGTGGGCAGGCCTCTACGAGATGTCGCCTGACAAGCACGGCATCGTCGGGCCTGCGCCGGGAGTTGAGGGGCTCTGGCTCGCCAACGGCTTCAGCGGTCACGGCGTCATGCACGCGCCCGCGACCGGCCGCATCGTCGCCGACCTTCTCATGCACGGGCGATGCGATGCGATCGAGTGGTCGGATTTGTCGATCGACCGGTTCGCGTCGGGCCGGCTGCTGCACGAAACCGCGGCCTTGTGAGGCGGGTCGAGACGCGCAGGATCTGAAGCCCGCGCGCCACCTCCCGCGTGCTCTCATCAGAGGCCCGCCCGCACGGCGCGTCTTCGTGGTCCTTGCAGCGCTGGTTGTTTGCGATCCTCGTCGGGCGCGTCCTTCGGGATGCGCCCCCAGCGACGCTACGACACCTCGCCACGCACCATGTCGTCCAGGGCGCGCGCGAGACGTGACAGTCCGTCGGCGGTCGTGGCCGGATCCGCGCACAACCCGAGCCGCAGGTGGTCCGGCGCCTCGAAGAACCTGCCTGGCACGAGCGACGTGTCGTACCGCGTGCGCAGGTGGCGCCACAACGCTTCGGCTCGACCGTCTGGCGGCCTGAAGCACACCGTCGTGCCGTAGGGCGGCACCGTGAGGCGCACATCGCCGCGTGACGAGAAGAACTCGCGGACGAGTTGCCGGTTCGTCTCGAGCAACGCCCGCGAGCGTTGCAGCACGAGTGGCAAACGCTCGAAGACACGGAGCGCCAGCCGCTCGGCGACGAATGCGGGCACGCTGCTGAACAGGTCGTTGAGCCTCCAGAGCCGTCTCGCGAGAGCGGGCTCGGCCAGGATCCAGCCACAACGCAGCCCGGACACGCCGTACAGCTTGGTCAGGCTGTTCGTCGAGACGAACATGGGTCCGAGGTGCACGCAGGATCGCTGCGGGGCATCGAACACCGCGTCGAGGTACACCTCGTCGACCAGGACCCGCGCCCCGACGCGCTCGGCGGCGACGCCGATCGCGCTCAGCGTCTCGACCGACGTGAGGTGGCTGCTCGGGTTGTGGAGGTTCGCCAGCACGACGAGCTTCGTGGCCGGCGTGATGGCGGCCGCCACGAGATCGGCATCGAGGGCGAAGCCGCCCGCGGGCTGGCGATCGACCCGCGTGACGCGCGCACCGAGGTACTCCAGCACGCCGAGCATCGGCTCGTACGTCGGCCGCTCGATGACCACGTGGTCGCCGGGCGCGACGAGGCCCGCCATGGCCAGGTGATTGGCCATGGAGGTCCCGGCGGCCGTGACGACGCAGTCCTCCGCCACGCCGTGCTTTGCCGCGATGGCCGCGACGAGCGGTTCATAGCCGTAGGCGCTGGGCCCGGCAATCTCGACGTCTTCGAACGTGATCCCCAGGTCGGTCACGGACGCGTGTGGGACCCCGCTCGCGGCGAGGCTGACCGGCGCAGACGACGACAGCTTGGCCCACTCGATGTAGGGCGTGGAGACGGTCCGGCTCATGAGCCCTCTGGCGCGTTCCGGCGCCACAGAAAGTAGACCGGCACGCCGGCGGCCAGCAGGACGAACCCGATGAGGGTGTTCGCCGGGTAACGGTCGATGGTGTTCACGACGATGAAGCACGCGACGGCGATGAACGCCACGGTCGGCACCTGCCGAGCTGGGACGTGAAACACCCCGGTCTCGTCCGCTCCCGCGCGCGCGTCCCGCCGGCGCAGCACGAGGAGGGCGGCCCCCGTCAGCCCGAAGAACACCCAGTCCATCGACACCACGTAGCCGAGGACGCGCTCGTAACTGCCGGACAGGGCGATGACCGTCGCAAGAACGCCCTGCAGGACGATGGCCACGGTGGGCGCCTGGGTGCGGCGGTCGACGCGCGCCACGCTGCGAAAGAACAGCCCGTCCGCCGCCATCGCAAAGTAGACACGGGGCGCTGTCAGCAGGCTCTGGCTGAGGAACCCCACGGTGGAGATCGCGATGCCCGCTGCAATGACGAGCGCCCCTGTGTCGCCGAGCGCTGCCCGCATCACGTCGGTCGCTGGCGTCTTCGTCCCTGCCAGCCCTGCGGGCCCCAGCACGCGAAGGCACACGAGGTTCACCGACAGGTAGAGGGCAACGACACCCGCCACGCCGATCAGCAGGCCGAGGGGAAGGTCGCGGCGCGGCGACCGGAGTTCACCCGCCATGAAGCTGGCCGTCTGCCAGCCGCCGTATGCGAACAACACCGGAACCAGCGCGCCCCCGAATCCGCCCACGGTCACGCCCGGTCCGCCAGCCGCCGCCCCGGCATCCCGCAGGCCGGCGAGCGGCACGGCGTACCACCCACAGGCCACCAGCATCAGGACGGCGCCGATCTTCAGCACCATGAACGTGCTCTGGAGGTTGCTGCCGGCGCGCACGCCAAGGCAGTTCACGGCCGTGAGGGCCATCAGGGTGCACGCGGCGATGGCGCCGTCGGACGCCGGGATTGCCGTGGTCTCCCGGAAGTACCGCGCGAAGGTCATAGCCACCGCCGCCATGCCTCCGCTTTGGACCACCAGCAGCAGCGTCCACCCGTAGAGAAACGCCACCATCGGGTGGAACGCCTCACGCAGGTAGGCGTATTGCCCGCCGACAGCCGGCCGGCGGGACGCGAGTTCCGCGTAGATGAACGCTCCCGCGAGGGCGACCGCGCCACCGGCCAGCCACGCGCCGAGGATGGCGGCAGACGAGGTCACCTCCTGGGCCACGACCGCCGGGTTCATGAAGATGCCCGCCCCGACGATGCCTCCCATCACAATCATCGTCGCGTCGAACAGGGTGAGTCGCCGCGCGAGGCCGGGCTGTTCGGGCACGCGTGGCAGGGTACACGAGGTTGGCGCGCTGGTCGACGCGACACCGCAGGCGCTGGCGGCAGGCGCCGCGGGGCGGTCACCCTCCCGGGAAGAACCTGCGGGCGGCAGGGCAGACGGGGTAGGCTGTCACCGCATGGCCCTCACCGATGTGTTGAACGGCGCGATTGTCGTCGCGCCGATGACGAAGGGTTCGAACCTGCCGTACAGGCGCCTGTGCGTCGAGTTCGGCGCGCGCGTGCTGGTGTCCGAGATGGTGGTGGCGCGCCGGCTCAAGCAGAAGCGCCGGTCGGAGTTCGCCCTCATCCGCCGCGCGCCGGACGAGCCCACCTTCGCGGTGCAGCTCGCCGGAACGAACCCGGAGGAGATGGCGTGGGCCGCGGCGCTGGTGGCCGCCCGCGGGGCGGACTTCGTCGACGTGAACCTCGGCTGCCCCATCGATCACTTCACGCGCAAGGGGATGGGCGCCGCGCTGGCACGCCAGCCAAGCCGCGTGGCGCGGATCGTCGAGGCCATGAGCCGCGCCGTCACGGTACCCGTCACGGTGAAGATCCGCCTCGGGTGGAACGACAAGATGCGGAACCACGTCGAGGTGGCGCGCGCCGCCGTCGAGGCCGGCGCGCAGGCCGTGTTCGTGCACGGGCGCACGCGCGAGGCGCGGTACCGGTCGGCGGCCGACTGGGACGCGATCGGCGAGGTCGCGACCGCGGTGCCGGTGCCGGTGATCGGCAACGGCGACATCCTCTGGGCCCACGAAGTCGAGAGCACTGCGCGCCCACGCAGGCTGCGCGGGCGTCATGGTCGGACGCGGGGCGCTGATCAATCCCTTCCTCTTTCGGGAGGCCCGCGACGGGTGGCGCGACGTTATCGGCCGATGATCGCCTGGCCATGTACCAGCGCTACGTCGCCCTGGCCACGGAACACTGGGGAGACGACGAGCACGGCCGCGCGCGGGTAAGGACTTCCTGGCCTGGCACATCGGCTTCTGGTGCCGCTACGTGCCACGGCGGGAGGATGGCTCCTGGCCATCGCTCCAGCAGCGCGAGTCCTCTGGACTGGGCGCGGGAACCGCTGGACGCTCTGCTGGCCCGCGGCGATGTGGCGGCGCACGACCTGGCTGGCCGATCGGCTGATGTCCGGGGAGCCTGTCGACCCCGCTGCGGCCCCGCCCCGTCGCACCAAAGGGAGAGAGGACACCCGCTCATCAGCGGGTAGACTCGTCAGTTGCGCCTGACAGCCGTCGACGCCGCACTCTCTCGGAGGGGGAGAACGATATGAAACGTAAGGGAATCTTCGTCGCCGCACTGTGGGCCTTCGCCGTGCTCGTGCCCGGCATCGCCGCCGCCGCCGAGCGGCTGACCGACCAGCAGATGAAGTCGCTCATCGAGCAGGTGGACAAGAACTACGAACGCTGGAAGGACGGCCTCGAGAAGGTCAACATGGACGACGCCGTCATCAAGAGCGCGGCGGGCACCATCGACGTGAAGCAGTTCCTCAAGGGCTTCAAGGACGACATCGGCAAGTTGAAGGACAAGTTCAAGCCCGAGAACGCCGCAGTCGCCGAAGTGACCCAGGTCCTTCGCAAGGGAAATGACGTCGAGCGCCGGCACCGCGAGCGCGGCGCCGCGGCCGCCGCGTCGGAGTGGACCGCACTGAGCAACAGCCTCGGCTCCCTGGCCGCCGCCTACGGAGTCCCGTGGCCCCTCGAATCGCTGGACGCGCAGTTCGTCCGCATCAACGACAAGGACATGGCCGGCCGGCTGGAAGCCGTTGGGCGCATGACGAAGCAGTTCGAGAACGAGGTCGGCAAGGCCAAGGACACTGTCGCGCCCAGGCCGACCGCGACGGCTTGAAGGCCGACGGGAAGCAGCTCGAGCAGATCGCCAAGGACCTCGCCTCCCGGCTCAAGGATGGCAAGCCGGCGTCAGCGGAAGCCAAGGGGTTCGTGCAGCAGATCGCCAAGATGCAGCCGAAGGTGGCCGCGCTCCAGGGGTTCTCGACGCCGGGCACGACGGCCTGGGGCGAGATCGTCAAGGCGGGCAGGCCGTCGCCATGGCGTTCGGCGAACCCATGCCGAGGTAGCGAGAGTGGCCGAGCCGGCACGATGCCGGCGACGACAGCGGAAGACAACGGCCGGGGCACTCGCTCCGGCCGTTGTTGTGTAGTCGCGGCGACACGCAGGCCGGCCGGCCTGTCACCGCGTGACGCCCGGGCCGAACGCCGCAGGCGTGGCATCGGGGATAATCCACCCGTGCCTGATGGACTGAGGCTGGTGGCGGTTGCGGTGGTGGCGGCCCTCGGCGCGACGGTCAACTCGATCGCGGGCGGAGGGACCTTGCTGACATTTCCGGCCCTCGTGGCGCTCGGGTGCCTCCGCTCGTGGCCAACGCGACAAGCACGGTGGCCCTGACACCCGGCGCGCTGACCAGCATGCTGGGCTACCGCGACCGGCTGCAGGGCTCCAGCGGTGGGCGCTGATCTTCGCCGTGCCCAGCACGCTCGGCGGCATCACCGGGGCACTGCTCCTGCTGTCGACGCCGGCCGACCGCTTCGGCCGTATCGTGCCGTGGCTGGTGCTGGGTGCGACGACGCTGTTCGCGATCCAAGGGCCGGTGATGCGGCGCGTGCGCGCGAGCGCCGGCGCCGGACCGCGTCCCGAGACGGGAGCTTCGTGCCGCGCCACTCGGTGTCAGCCCTGATCTACCAGTTCCTGGTCGGCGTGTACGGCGGCTACTTCGGCGCCGGCATCGGCATCCTGATGCTGGCCGTGCTGGGCTTCCTGGGCCTCACCGACATCCACCGGATGAACGGCCTCAAGAACTGGGGCGGCTTCTGCATGAACATGGTCGCCGCGGTGATGTTCGCCTTCTCGGGGCTGGTTGACTGGACGTCGCCCTGACGATGGCGGCCGGCGCGATGGCCGGCGGCTATCTCGCCTCGCGCATCGCGCAGAAGGTGCCGCAAGTGTTCGTGCGCCGCGCCATCATCGGGATCGGCGTGGCGGCGGGCTTGTGGCTGCTGTGGGCGCCGTTGGGGAACTGAGTGACGGGTGGTGGGGAGTTTTGAGCTGCGAGCGATCGAGCTTGAGCCGTGAGCTATGAGCGTTCTAGCGACGGCCGATAGCCGGAGAGAGTATCCCCCATGACCCGACGTACCGTGCTGGCTCGACTCACGGCGGCCGTTCCCACGGCGGCACTGTCTCAGGCCAGCCCGCGCGGCCCAGCCGCCGGTCTCCCCCGAGCAACGACAGCAGGCCCTGCTTGCGGCCGAGCGAGCGTTCGCCAAGACCATGGCCGACCGGGACCACGCGGCATTTGCGGGGTTCGTGGCCGAGGAAGGCGTCTTCTTCGGGTCGGCGCGCGTGCTGAAGGGGCGGACCGAGGTCGCGGCGGGCTGGAAGCGCTACTTCGAGGGACCCAAGGCGCCGTTCTCCTGGGAGCCCGAGCGCGGCGAAGTGCTGGCGTCCGGCACGCTCGGCATGACCAGCGGGCCCGTTCGCGATCCCGGACGGGAAGCGGGTCGGCACGTTCAACACGACGTGGCGGCTCGACGCCGACGCGAAGTGGCGGGTCGTGTTCGACATCGGCTGCCCGCCCTGCGAGTGCCCGTAGGGCGCTGGCTTCACCTGCGCCTGAGACTCACACCCTCTCGGCTACATCGCGTCGATCCGCCCCTCGAGTCGACGCATGCGGGTGAGATACCCGTCGACCTCGTCGCGACCGCTCGCGAGGTGCGTCGACTCCGTGCGCACGAACCTCGCGTAGGGCTCGATGTTCTGTCGCAGCCGGCCGATGCTCCGCTGCTGCTCATCGTCGAACGCGGAGCGCAGGGAGCGCTCGAGACGCTCGCGGAGATCGGTCACCTTCTTCCGCAGCTCCTCCTTCGCCTGCCGGCGGCGGTGAGGAATCACCAGCAGCCCGACCGTGGCCAGGACGCCGGCCATGGCCAACCCGGTCACGTCGGCAGACGCCGTGGTGGCCACTGCGGCAATCACGGCACCGAGGCCTGCTGCGCCGACCTCGATCGCGGCCGACGTTGCGACGGACGCACGCGCCTTCTCCGCCAGGTCCGAGGCCTCCTTCGCGTGGTCGTAGGTCTGCACGACACGCTGCGCTTCCCGCCCGACGGACTCGACGAGGCGCGACCGGTCCTGGTGAAACCCGGTGAGCGTGACGGAGTGTCCCAGGCGGTCCTCGTGCGCGGCACGGCGTTCCGCGAGGCGCTGCGTGATCGACTGCCATTGCTGGAAGTCGGCGTTCACCATCCAGTCGATCAGTTCGTGGACCTTGGCTTCCAGCCGCTGTGGCACGTCGGCGACGACGTGCTGCTCGAAGCTGTCCTTCACCTTGGTCCGGTTGAGCAGATCCTTGATGCGTCCCAGGCGGATGCTCTCGTCGAAGTGGTCGTGGCCCCGCCGCTCCATGTCGAAGAGCACCTTCTCGATGTCGACCCAGCGGAACTCGAAGTCCCGCGTCATGTCCGTGGCTGTACGCGTCGAGCTGGCGTTCGATTTGCTCGACCGACTGCGTGTCGTCGTGCAGCAGCGACAGCCGCGCCGCGAGGTCGCTGCGCAGGGTCTCGCACACGCGCTGCGCGACGCCGAGCGGGTTCCTCAACTTCAGCCGCACCCGTTCGGAGTCGTCCAGCGTGTTCGAGATGAACCGGCCCACGGCTCCCATGCCGCTCGCGTCCCAGGAGGCGGCGTCGCCGCGCCCCTGTTTCGCGACGCGGACGCTGACGGGAAAGACCGTCGGCGAGTCCCCGAGGAGCGCCCTGGCGTTGTCCGCGACGAACGCGACCACCTCGTCGACCTGCGCGGGGCCTTCCAGGATGTCGATCTTGTTGACGACGAAGACGATCTTCTTGCCCCAGGCGCGCACCCGTTCGAGGAACTGCCGCTCGCTCTCGCTGAACGGCCGGTCGGCCGAGGTGATCGAGAGCACGAGGTCGGCGCGGGGCACGAACTCGGTGGTCACCAGTCTCGTGTTCGCGCAGCACCGCGTTGGTGCCGGGCGTGTCGACGACGTGCACCTCGCGCAGGAAGTCGACCGGCGCGGTGACGCCGGCCACCCCGTCGGGCGTCACCTGCGTGGCGGTGGCGGCGCCGTGGCGTACGACCGTGATGCGGGCCGTGGTCGGTGTCACCCCTTCCGGCAACACGTCCTCGCCAATCAGGGCATTGACGAAGGCGCTCTTGCCGGCGTTGAACTCGCCCACGACAACCAGCAGGAACAGCTCGTCGAGCTGTCGGAGGGACAGCGCGAGCGTCGCCTGCGCGTGGTCGTCTGCGCCGAGCCGCGCGAGCGCCACGCGAAGGTCGGTCAGGAGCGATCGTTCGTCGGCGAGCACTGCCCGCTGGACGTCGGTGAGCAAGGGAGCGTGTCCGGTCACGGTGTCAGGGTAGGGATCGTCACCGGCGCGAGTCAATCGTTCCTTCGGGTCGGGTCGCGTTCGGCGCCGCGTGTTCAGGCGGGGACAGCCGGCGCCGTCGAGTCGCCGGCCCGGACGTCCCGGCCGGGCGGGGCTTCGAGCCGGCTCCCTCGCGCCGATCCAGCGTGACGTCGTCCCAGGAAGAGGGATCGTCCAGCGACTCGAGGTGGGTGAAGACCGTCACCTGCGGCAGGGCCCCCCGGATATCGGCCTCGATGCGCTCCAGGAGGTCATGCCCCCGCTGCACCGTCCACTCGCCGGGGACGAGGACGTGCAGCGAGACGAAACGCCTCGCGCCTGACTGCCGGCTTCGCAGCGCGTGGTAGTCCACGCCGTCCTTCAGGTGCGGCTCGAGGGCCCCGCGCAGCGCCTGCCGTTCGTCCGGGGGAAGCGCGGTGTCCATCAGGCCGAGCACGGACTTGCGAACAATCGTCGTGCCGGTCCAGACGATGTTCGCGGCGACAATCAACGCCACGACCGCGTCGAGCGCGTTCCATCCGGTGAGCCCCACCAGACCGACGCCGGCGAGCACACCCACTGACGTCCAGACGTCCGTCAGCAGGTGATGCGCGTTGGCGTCGAGCGTCACGGAGTTGTGCCGTCGACTGGCCTTCAACAGCACGAGGGCGACGCCGAGGTTCACCAGGGACGCGGCGAGCGAGACGGCCAGCCCGACGCCCAGTTGCTCCAGCGGCTTTGGGGCGAGGAGACGCCCGATGGCGGTGTACGCGATGGTGAAGGCGGCGACGACGATGAGCGTGCCTTCGACGCCGCTCGAGAAGTACTCCGCCTTGCTGTGCCCGTAGGCATGGTCCTCGTCGGCGGGGCGCGCCGCGACCGTCAGCATGGCCAGCGCCACGATGGCGCCCACGAGGTTGACGACCGACTCCAGTGCGTCGGAGAGCAACCCCACCGAGCCCGTCAGCGCGTACGCGACAGCCTTGAGCGCGATCGTGACGAGGGCCGCCGCGATCGACAGCCAGGCGAATCGGGTGAGGGGAACGGAAGACGACGTGTCAGAGGTCATCTGGGGCAGCGACCGGGAGCCGGCGACCCGAGCCACGAGCCACGAGCCAGGCGCAAGGGTAGCAGACGCATGGCGCGCACGCACGAAAGCGATGGCTATTCGGCCTGGGTTTCCGCGACAGGGCCTGTGCGGCGCACGAGGCGCGGGGACAATACCAGGGATGCTCCCAACAGCGCCAGGGCGACGAAGAGCGTGGCCGGTTGGGACAGACGCATGTCCTCGAACAGCAGTTTCAGCGCTCCGAGCGCCAGCACGGGGTACACCAGCCACCGGAACTCGGACCATCGTTCGACGCGGGTGCACGCGGCAAGCCCGACCGCCGCGACCGCGAGCAACCCCGTCCGGACAGTGGCCAGCATGCCGGCGTCCGGTGGCGTGCCCGCGAGCGAGGGTCCAATCGCCAGGAGCGCGGCACCGCACGCGGCCAACACCGTGAGGACCGCAAACACCATCCGCGGGAGCGCCGCGACAGCCGTCAGGCCCCCGCCGCGCGAGGACGGCGAGATGAGGACGCACAAGGCGGCCGCCGCGAACGCGGCCCACGCCGCGGCCGTCATGCCGGGCCAGAGCGTGGCGGCCTTCCCTGCCAGCAGTGTTGCATCGGAGGCCAACAGGCCCGAGGCGATGGCGGCGGTCACGCAGTAGACCGCTCCGTGGAACGTGAGCGCACTGCGCGAGAACCGCTGCCCCAGCCAGACGGTGGACACCGCCAGCACCCCGAGGGCCAGGCTGTACTGAAGCGGCGTGGCCCCTAGCAGGATCGTGGTGCCAATCGAGGTCAGCAGCAGCGCGAGCGTCGCGTAGAAGTAGAAGTTCGCGCCGAGCCCCTGGCGGCGCCCGACGAAGGCGAAGGCCACCGCGTAGGCGCCCGCGCCGAAGCACCAGGCTTCCCAGCCCCAGGCTCGTCACGCCCGCCCCGCTGGCACGCGCAACCGCGAGTGCCCCGCCGAGCCCGACCGCGAGCGCGGCCACGGTCTGCGCCACTTCGAACGGCACCAGCACCCGGCCCTTCCAGAGCGTCCGCGCGGCGAACGACCCGAGATACAACCCCACGAGCAGCAGTTGCACCACGACCACCGGCAACGCCGCCTCGAAGCGCTGCGGGCTGATCGCTCTCGTCGTCAAGCCGATCATCGCGACATCCGCTACCAGGGCGGTGACCCAACGCAGCCAGTACCAGTCCCTGTCGTACCCGAGCCACAGCGTCGCCACGCCGAGGGCGACCAGCACGACGCTGTAGGGCACGAACGCGCCGGTCGCGCCCGACCAGGATCACCGCCGCCCGAGCGCCACCAGCGTGGCCACGGCCGCCAGGCGTGCAGGTCGCGACGCCACGACACGAGCAGCGCCAGCCCTGAGAACCCCGCGAGGGCCGCCGCGCTCGACGCAGGGCTCGAGCAACGCGAACCGGGTCGTGGCCTCGATCAGGAGCGGCACACCGATGACGACGGCCGCCGCGCCGTGGAAGGCCGCGCTCAGGCGCCGCTGCCGCGCGCCGACGTCGGCGCGCGACCAGCCAGGCCGACGGCGTAGAGGAGCGCCAGCGCGACGCCCGCGCTCGCGCGGCAGGCTTGCCCGAGTCCGTGAGCGCCCGGAGCAGGAACGCCCCGCCGAACACCATGAAGGTGCGTCCGACCAGCGGCAGCACCATCGCGGCGTCGACGTCGACCGCCGTGCGCCGCGCCGCGATCGCCGTGTCCGCGGCCAGCGGCTGTCGCCTCGGCGGCGGCCGCGCTCGCCAGTTCCAGCGCGCGCAGCCGCCGGTCCATGTCGGCTACCGTCTTCGAGTTGCCGCAGCCGGGTGTCGAGCGTGCCGTCGTCGGTGGCCATGGTCGCCTCCTCGCTCAATGCTGCTCCGCTTCCTTGCGTGTCGGTCCACGGCGGCAGCAGCCGGACCAGCACGCAGAGAATCACGAACGGCAGGATCATCAGCACGATCGCCGGCAGCAGCCCTTCGCGCGTGGCGAACTCCATCTTGTAGGTCGTGTAGCCGAGGAAGCTCTTCGAGAACAGCTGCCCGCCGATGACGACGTTCCAGCGCATCGCGAAGATGCCGACCATCGTCAGCACGCCCGCGACGACGTAGATCGCGCGCCGCGTGCGCTCGCGCGAGCCGCACCACCTGCGTCGAGCGCCAGCAGGCCGAGCGGCACCAGCGTCCCGAGGACGATCTGGAGGACGATCTGCGACGTGAAGAGCCGCGTCTTCACCATGAAGTCCAGCGCGCTGGAACGACTCGTCGGCCTCGTAGATCCGGTGGATCAGGTCGAGCATCTCGAGCGAGAAGTCGATCGACGAACGCGTAGAACAGGTACCGGGCGATCGTGTCCAGGCACGTCATGTCGACCGGCGACCCGCCGCAGCCAGCGACGTGACCATGTACAGCAGCATCACCGCGCGATGCCCGACACGATGGCCGAGAACAGGAAGACGATCGGCATCAGCGGCGTCGACCACCAGGGGTTCGCCTTGATCGACCCGAAGATGAAGCCGACGTACCCGTGCAGCAGGAAGGCCGACGGGATGCCGACGACCGTGAGGATGCGCCCGACGCTGGTCGTCGACCTCGCAGCGCCCGCTCGCTGATGTTGTCCGAGCCGAGCGTCAGCACGCCGTAGAACAGCCGCTTCAGCGCCCGTGCTCGCCCGCCAGGTCAGCACGATCTCCTTCCGGTAGTCGAACCAGATCTCGAGCACGCAGGACCACCATCAGGTACCAGAGGTAGACGAAGCCGAACATCGCCATCGCCGACTCGCGTGTGCGGCGTCAGGTACATCGCGAAGGAGCGCTCGGGGTGGCCGAGGTGCAGCTGCAGCGGCAGCGGCGCCACGAGCAGGAACGCGAGGGCGGTGAGCAGCGCCAGCCGGTAGGTCGGCTTCACCGCCGCGACGTTGAACACGCGCTCGAGCGACGCCAGGATGAAGGCGCCCGCGACCAGCCCCGTGATGAACGGGTACAGGACGATGAGCACGCTCCACTGGAGCTCGACCTCGTTGGGATAGATGAAGCCTTCGACGCCGTGCATGGCTGCGTCTCCTCCTAGCGGACCGCGCCGTCGAGGCCGTTGTAGTACACCTTCGAGCCCGTGGCCATCTGCGGCTTCAGCACCTGCACCTTGTGCGTGCGCAGGAACTCGTGCACCGGGTCCTTCGGGTTCTTCAGGTCGACCAGCTGCCGCGCGCCGGTCGGGCACGTCTCGCAGCACGCGGTGGTCAGGCCCCTGGTGATGCGGTGGTAGCAGAGCGAGCACTTGTCCACCGTGTGCGTGCGCGGGTCGATGTAGCGGCAGCCGTACGGGCACGCCTGCACGCAGTAGCGGCAGCCGAGGCACTAGCGCTTGTCGACCAGCACCACGCCGTCCGGGGCTCTCGAAGGTCGCCCCGACCGGGCACACCTGCACGCAGGGCGAGTGCGCGCAGTGGTTGCACAGCTTCGGCACGAAGAAGATCTTCAGCGTCTCGATCGGGCCGTCGATCTCGGGGAACCCGTCGTACGCCGCCGTCGGGCGAATCGACGACGCGGGTGCTCGCAGGTCGGCGGGATCGACCTGGTAGCGCTCGACCCAGGTGCGGAAGCAGCCCGGGCTCGAGCGGCACGTCGTTCTCGGCCTTGCAGGCGCGCACGCAGTTGCCGCAGCCGATGCACTTCTCGATGTCGATCGATCATCCCCCACCAGTGATCGGTGAGCGTGTAGTTCGGGGCCGCCTCCGGGGCGCCCGGCGAGCGACGTGGTCCCACGCGATGGCCGCGGCGCCGGTGAGCACGAGCAGCGTGCCGGCGTCCGTCAGGAACGCGCGGCGGTCCTGGTCCATGGCTCGCGCCTCCTACGAGATCCCCGGGTGGTGCGGCTGGTGGCACGCCGTGCACGGCCCCTCGGGCGCGTGGTCGGCGACGTCCACCTGCGGGAACGCCCGCGGGCTTGCCCGCCTTGGCGTCGTGGCAGCGGACGCACGTGACGCGCGGGTCGGGCAGCGCCGGCTTCGTGCTCGTCCTCGCCGGCGGCGTGCTTCGCCAGCGGGCCGTGACACGCCTCGCACCCGATGTGCTCGTGGCGGCTGCCCTTCCGCATCTCGACGATGTCGGCGTGGCACTCGGCACACGCCGCGCGGCCGGCGTAGGCGATCGGGCGCGCGCGGTTGTCGGCGAGCGCGCCCGCCCGGTAGAACCCGTAGACGCCGAAGTCCGCCGGCAGGAACCACCATCGCAGCGCGAGGAAGGCGACGATGCCGACGCAGGAAGAGCACGACGACGCGAACGACGTGCTCGTAGTCCCGGAAACCACCACCCATGCGCCACTCCAGGCTGGAGGTGAGTCGACCCCGACGCGAGACGTGCGATCCGACGAACGTGGAGAACGGTGGCGACAGCGGCTGCAATCAGCCGGCCAACGCATGAAACGAAAATGAGGCGTGAATTGGTGGCGACGCAGACCCGGCTTGGCGGCGATGCGCCAGCCTGCCGGGTTCCCGACGGCAGCCCGGCTTCCGGTGCGTCAGGGGCAACGACGTGATGACGGCCTCGTCAGCCGGTGTCCCTACTTCGAGTCGCCCGAGGCCCAGGCTCGCTCGAGGACGGGCTTGATGATCGACGTGAACCCCTCGTAGGCCGGCGGAGTGAGGTGCAGGCGGTCGGCGACGTACATCTCCATCCGGGGCTCGCCGCGATCGTCGAACAGCGCCGGGTTGACGTCGATGTAGCGCACGTTGGTCGACGCGGACGCGTAGTCGCGCATCGCCTGGTTGACGGCGTCGACCACGTCCCACCGGTCACGCTTCTGCGGCGCCTTGTTCACCGAAACGTAGTACACCGTCGTCTTCGGCAGCGCCTGCCTGACGCGGAGGGCGAATTCCTGCACCCGCGCGGCAATCGCCGCCGCGCTCTCGGTGGCGTTCACGTCGTTGCTGCCGCAGTAGTAGACGATGATCCGGGGCCGGTACGGCAGGACGATCCGGTCCATGTGCGCGAGGACCTCGTCGGTGCGCGACCCGCCGAACGCCCGGTTGAACACCGGCAGAGGCGCCATCTGCTCCTGCAGCGTCTTCCACAGGCGGAAGATGCTGCTCCCCACGAACAGGCGGGCTGTGCTTCCAACACGCGCGGCGACATCGGCTGGCCAGTCCAGCATCCGCACGTACATCGTAGGCACGCCGAAGAACACCGTCGGCGCGAACGACTCGAACTCGGCGGCCGCGGTCGCAGCCTCGAATCGCTCCAGCAACCGCACGCGTGCGCCAGAGCCGAGCCAGCAGTGCAACCCGTTGCCGAGCCCGTGCACGTGGAACAGCGGGAGCGCGAGCAGCAGGCGGTCGGCGGCGGTGAACCGCCAGGCCCTGATCAGCGTCGCGCCGTTCGCCGCGAAGTTGCCGTGGGTCAGGATGGCGCCCTTGGCCAGCCCGGTCGTGCCGGAGGTGTAGATCAACGCCGCGGGCGTGCTGGCCTCGAGGCTGGGCGCCCACACCGCCGGCGCGGACGGGAGCGCCGCGGCCTCCGCGGCAAGCGCGTCGACGTTCCACACGTCCACGGGAACGGTCGCCTGAGGCACCCCTGCGGCCACCAGCGCGCGCGGTTGTGCGTCGGACAGGATGTGGCCGATCTCACGCTCCCGGTAGAGGATGTTGGCCCTGCCATTCCAGGCCGACACGATCGCGGCGCTCGGCAAACGTGGTCGAGAACAACTCCCTCAGCGGCATCGACGCGTCACAGCCTCGCAAAGGCGCCAGCGAACACCTGGCACAGCAGGGCGCCGACGGCAGTCATGGACAGTCCCCACAACAGCAGCTTCCGGAAGAGGTCCCTGGCATCGTCGGGGTTGGCGACCGATGCGACGCACAACGCGCCAAGGGTCGACAGCGGCGACACGTCGACGAGCGAGGACCCCATGTTGATGCTGAGCGCCACTCCACGCAAGTGAACCACGGAGTCACGCCGCCGGCGGCCGTCCTCAGAACGCGTGCCAGAGCGTGCGCAGGCTGAGCAGGATCACCAGGATCCCCGACGCCCGCCATCAACGGCTTCAGCGGCAGCCGCGAACACGCCCACGCGCCGAAAGGCGCCGCCAGCAGACCCCCTAGTGCGAGGCCCGCAATCATCGGCCAATGACTCAGTCCCAGCATCAGGATGAAGGTGATCGATGCGGCGACCGTGACGAAGAACTCCGCGGCGTTCACGCTGCCAACCGTCTGGCGGGCGTCGTTTCCCCGCGCCATCAGCGTGCTGGCGACGATCGGGCCCCACCCGCCGCCGCCGAGCGCATCGACCAGCGCGCCCGACGAACCCGAGCGGGGCGATGTGGGTGGTCACCTCCCGTGGAGGAAACTCCCGGAAGGCCTTCAGGAGAATCACCCCGCCCATCAGCAGCAGGTAGCCGGCGACGTAGGGCTTCAGCGCGTCGCCGGGAAAGCTGCTCAAGATGTACGCGCCGATCACCGCGCCGACGATGCCCGGCAACACCAGGCGCTTGAATAGCGGCGCGTGAACGTTCCCGAAGGCGTGGTGCGACACCGCAGACGCGCCCGTCGTGAAGCACTCGGCGGCGTGGACGGTTGCGCTCGTGATGGCGGGCGGGATCCCCAGCGCGAGCAGGAGGCTCGACGCGGTCACCCCGTAGGCCATCCCCAGCGTCCCGTCCACCAGTTGGGCCGCGAACCCCGCGGCCACGAAGAACAGGAACTCCGAAAGGGCCATCGGCTACAGAGCTTCGGCCCCGCCGCGATCACCTCCGGCGGGCACCCGTCCTCGAACTTCTTGAAGTTCTCGATGAAGCGCGCCGCCAGCTGCCGGTACTTCTGCGCGTAGACGCTCCTTGTCCGGCCACGACTCCGCCGGGTTCAGCACCTCGGCCGGCACGCCGGCGCACGTCTTCGGCACCCGGAAGCCGAACACCGGGTCCGTGTCGTACTCGACGTCCAGCAGCGTCCCGCTCAGCGCCGCGTCGAGCAGCGCGCGCGTGTACTTGATGCTGATGCGCTTGCCGACGCCGTACGGCCCGCCGATCCAGCCGGTGTTCACCAGCCAGCAGTTCACGCCGTAGCGCTCGATCTTCCGCTTCAGCAGCTCGGCGTAGCGGTACGGGTGGTGCACCATGAACGGGCCGCCGAAGCAGGCGCTGAAGGTCATCTGCGGCTCGCGCCCGAGGCCCGCCTCGGTGCCGGCGATCTTCGACGTGTAGCCGGAGATGAACTGGTAGAGCGCCTGGTTCGGGCTCGAGCCGCGCGATCGGCGGCATCACGCCCGAGGCGTCGCACGTGAGCAGGATGATGTTCTTCGGATGGCCCGCCCGCTTCTCCGGCACCGCGTTGGCGATGTACTCCAGCGGGTACGAGGCGCGCGTGTTCTCGGTGATCGTGTCGTCGTCGAGATCGATCAGCCGCGTCACCGGGTCGTAGACGACGTTCTCGAGGATCGTGCCGAACATGTGCGTGCGTGGCGTGGATCTGCGGCTCGGCGCGTCGGCGAGAGGTTGATCACCTTGGCGTAGCAGCCGCCCTCGAAGTTGAACACCCCGTTGTCGCTCCAGCCGTGCTCGTCGTCGCCGATCAGCCCGCGCTTCGGATCGGCCGAGAGCGTCGTCTTGCCGGTGCCCGACAGGCCGAAGAACAGCGCCACGTCGCCGTCCTTGCCGACGTTGGCCGAGCAGTGCATCGGCATCACGCCCTGCAGCGGCATCAGGTAGTTCATCACCGTGAAGACCGACTTCTTGATCTCGCCGGCGTAGGCGGTGTTGCCGATGATGGCACAGCCGCTGGTCGAAGTTCAGGACGATGAAGGTGTTCGACGCCGGTGCTGTCGATCTGCGGGATGCCCTTGAAGTCCGGGCGCGCAGATGACGGTGAACTCCGGCACGTCGCGGCGCAGTTCCTCGTTGGTGTGCGGGTGGATGAACATGTTGCGCGCGAACAGGCTGTGCCAGGCCTGCTCGGTGACGATGCGGACCTGCAGGCGGTACTCGGGGTCCGCACCGACGTAGCAGTCCTGCACGAACACGTCGCGGCCCTGGAGGTAGCCCATGCAGGCGGGCGTACAGCTCGTCGAACTTGTCCGGCGCGAACGGCCGGTTGTACGGGCCCCACCAGACGTGCTCCTCGCTGCGAGGCCTCGCGCACGATGAACTTGTCGTTGGCCGAGCGCCCGGTGTGCTTGCCGGTGTTGGCGACGACCGGCCCCTGCCGCGTGATCCTGCGCCTCGCCGCGGAAGACGATCTCCTCGTACAGCGCCTCGGGCGGCAGGTTCCAGTAGACCTGGCCGAGGTTGACGCAGCCCGTGGTTGTCGAGGCCGTAGTCGGCCTTGAGCGCGGCCGCCTGGCCCTGGGCGGGCGTCTTGATGTCGAGGAGGTTCTTCATAGCCAGTCCCTCACCAGCTTCCTGTCGCCGATGTAGATCTCGTTGGCGGAGTTCGGGTCCAGCGCCCACTTCATGCGCGCGAGGCCCTCGGTGACGTCCTTCATCGTCCCGGAGTAGCTCAGGCGCAGGTGGCCCTCCATGCCGAACTCCTTGCCGGGCACCGTCACGACCAGCGCCTTCTTGAGCAGGAACTCGGACAGCTTCACCGAGTCGTTGTTGTAGGCGCGGAAGTCGGGCAGGCAGTAGAAGGTGCCGTCGGGCTTGTGGCACGCGCACGCCGGTGAACGACTGCAGCTCCGACATCGATCACGTCGCGGTTGTTCTGGATCTGCAGCCGCAGCGCCTCGACGACGCTCTGCACGCCGTTGAGCGCGCCCTCGGCGCCGGCCTGCAGGATCAGCGACACGCACGAGGTCGTCTGCGCCTGGACGTTCGTCATGATCTGCGACGAGCTCCCGCGGCGCGATGGCCCAGCCGATGCGAAAGCCCGTCATCCCGTACACCTTCGAGATGCCGTTGATGACGATGATCTTCGACGCCTCGACGTCCTGCTCGGTGAACTTGTACGGCGAGACGAGGCGGCGGCCGTCGAAGATCAGCTTGTGGTAGATGTCGTCCATCAGCACCCAGATGCCGCGGCGCTCGCAGAACTCGACGATCTCGGCGATGAACTGCTCCGGAGTACATCGACGCCCGACGGGTTGTTCGGGCTGTTGACGATGATCGCCTTGGTCGTAGGAGCTGACCGCCCGCTCGATGTCCTCGATGCGCGGGTGGAACGTGCCGTCCTCGGGCGTGACGATCACCGGCACGCCGTAGCACATCCGGATCATCTCCGGGTAGCTCACCCAGTAGGGCGCGAGGCATGATCACCTCGTCCTGCGGGTTCAGCAGCGTGAAGAGCACGTTGAAGATCGACTGCTTGGCGCCCGACGAGACGATGACGTTCTCGGGCGCGACCAGCTTGTCGTAGTTCTCCTCGGTGTAGCGGATGATGGCCTTCTTCAGCGACGGCATGCCGTCGGTCGGCGTGTACTTGACGTCGCCCTGGACGATCTTCGACGCCGTGCTGAGGATGGCCGCCAGCGGGGCCTTGTTCTTCGGCTCGCCGATGCCCAGGTGAATGACCGGCTCGCCGCGCTCGCGGAGCAGGCGCGCCTCCTCGTTGAGTCGCAGCGTCGGCGACTCGGCGATCGATCGGGCCAGTTGGCTGAGGCTCATGGTCGACTCCTCGACGTGAACGCGTCGCACGCGACGGACCGCCGACCAACGGCGGGCGGAGCTGCGAGCAGCGCTGGATGACGGGCGGGGCAGTCCGGCGACTGTGGGGTGAACCGCCCGGACTGACAGATTCTACCCCCGGGATTCACTTCGGTTGAGGTCGACCCCGGCGTGTCGTCTCCGGAAACCGGTCACCGGTTGTCGGAGACCTGCCGACAACGGGCCCCCGACGACCAGCGGCGACCTGCCAGGCGACGCGAGTCGCGGGCGCAGTGGCGCGTCACGGTCGGGTGCAGCGCGCGCCCACTGGCCCCTGGGGGCGAGTCACCCGACGAACACGCGTGCGTTGCGGAACAGGCGCATCCACGGACTGTCCTCCGCCCAGCCGTCCGGGTGCCACGACATCTGCACGGTCCGGAACACCCGTTCGGGATGGGGCATCAACACCGTGAACCGCCCATCTGCGGTCGTCACGGCCGTGAGGCCGCTGCCCGAGCCGTTCGGGTTCAACGGATACGGCGGGTCCAGTTCCCCCCGGTTTCCGACGAACCGCGCCGACACGAGCGTGCGCGCCACGTCCTCCGCTCGATCGAACCGCGCGCGCCCTTCGCCGTGGGCGGTGACCACCGGGATGCGGCTCCCCTCCATGCCCTTGAAGAAGATGGACGGGCTCGACAGCACCTCGACGCTGACGAACCTGGCCTCGAACTGCTCCGAGGTATTGCGCACGAAGCGTGGCCACGCGTCCGCGCCCGGAATGATCGTCTTCAGCGCCGCCATCATCTGGCAGCCGTTGCAGACGCCGAGCGCGAAGCTGTCCGGGCGGGCGAAGAAGGCCGAGAACTCGTCGCGGGTTCGCGCGTGGTGGAGAATGGACTTCGCCCATCCTTCGCCCGCCCCCAGGACGTCTCCGTACGAGAACCCGCCGCACGCGGCGAAGCCCGCGAACCGCGCCAGCGAGGTCCGCCCGGCAATGACGTCGCTCATGTGGACGTCGAAGGCGTCGAACCCGGCCCGGTCGAACGCCGCGGCCATCTCGACCTGACCGTTCACGCCCTGCTCGCGCAGGATGGCCAACGCGGGCCTGGCGCCCCGCGACACGAACGGCGCCGCGACGTCTTCCGCGGGATCGAAGGTCAGCACGGGCGAGAGACCGGGGTCCGACACCTCGAGGACGCGGTCGTGCTCGGCCTGCGCGCACGCCGGGTTGTCTCGCAGCGACTGGATCAACCAGCTCGTTTCGCCCCAGACGCGCTGGAGGTCGGCAAGCGGCTGGCTGAACACCTGCGTGCCCTGCCACCTCACGGACAGACGGCCGTCGCTCGCGGGGCGCGCGACGACGCGCGCCGACAGGAGGTGGGCGTCGAGGACGTTCAGCACGCGGGGCCGGTCGGCGGTTCTCACTTGCACGACCACGCCGAGCTCCTCGTTGAAGAGCCACGCGAGCAGGCTCGCGTGCGAGTCCGCCTCGGCAGGCGTCGCCGGTGCGAGATCCCGGATGTCGAGGCCGACGCGTCCCGCGAAGGCCATCTCCGCGAGCGTGACGAACAGCCCGCCGTCGGACCGATCGTGGTACGCGAGCACAAGCCCTGCCCGACGCAGTTCGCGCAACGCGTCGAACAGGCTCTTCAGCCGTGACGGGTCGTCGAGGTCCGGCACGTCGGTCCCGAACTGCCCGTACACCTGGGCCAGCATCGATCCGCCGAGCCGCCCGCGACCGTTTGCGAGATCGATCAGCAGCAACTCGGTCTCACCGAGGTCCGTCCGCAGTTGCGGCGTCCACGCCTCCCGTACGTCGTCCACGGTCGCGAACGCTGAGACGATCAGCGACACGGGGCTCACGACCTCGCGTGGCGTGTCGCCCTCGCTCCACGTCGTCCGCATCGACATCGAGTCCTTGCCGACGGGGACGCTGATGCCGAGGGCCGGGCACAGGTCGAGGGACACCGCGCGCACGGTGTCGAACAGGGCGGCGTCTTCGCCTGGCGCACCGGCGGCGGCCATCCAGTTCGCGGAGAGCTTGACGAGCGATAGCGCGCGAACGGGCGCGGCCGCCAGGTTCGTCAACGCTTCGGCAATGGCCATGCGGCCCGACGCCGGCGCATCCAGCACCGCAATCGGCGTCCGTTCGCCGATCGAGAAAGCCTCGCCCGCGTAGCCATCGAAGGACGCGAGGGTGACGGCGCAGTCGGCCACGGCCACCTGCCAGGGACCGACGCACTGGTCACGTGTGCAGAGGCCCCCGACGGAACGATCGCCAATCGAGATCAGAAACCGCTTGTCGGCGACGGTCGGCGCGCGAAGCACCCGCGCGACCGCGTCGTCGAGCATGATGGCGGTGAGATCGAGGGGCGGAGGCGTGGTCCGTACGCGACGCACGTCTCGCGTCATCCGAGGCGGCTTGCCCAGCAGCGCCGACAGGTCCATGTCGACCGGGGTGTCACCGAGCAGTGGGTCGGTGACGAGCAACCGGTCGTCGTCGGTGGCGGTGCCCACCACCGCGAAGGGACATCGCTCGCGCTCGCACATGGCCGCAAAGGCGGGCAGACTGCCTGGCGCGATCGCGAGGACGTAGCGCTCCTGCGCTTCGTTGCACCACACCTCGCGGGGCGTCATGCCAGGCTCTTCGTTGGGGGCCGCGCGCAGGTCGATGGCGGCTCCCCGGCCAGACGAGTGGGCGATCTCGGGCAGTGCGTTGGACAAGCCTCCCGCGCCGACGTCGTGGATCGAGAGGATCGGGTTGGCGGCGCCAAGGGCCCAGCAGCGATCGATGACTTCCTGGGCGCGGCGCTGCATCTCAGGGTTGCCCCGCTGCACCGAGTCGAAGTCCAGGTCGACGGTGTTCGCGCCCGTGGACATCGAGGAGGCCGCGCCGCCCCCCATTCCGATCAACATCGCGGGGCCACCGATCTGGATCAACAGGGCCCCGGCGGTCACTTCGGCCTTCATCGCGTGCTGCGCCCGGATCGCGCCCAGGCCGCCCGCCAGCATGATGGGCTTGTGGTAGCCCCGCAGGCGGCCGCTCACTTCCTGCTCGTACGTGCGGAAGTAGCCCGCGAGGTTCGGGCGGCCGAACTCGTTGTTGAACGCAGCGGCCCCGATTGGTCCGTCGATCATGATCGCCAGGGGCGAGGCAATCCTCCCGGGTCGCATCTCCGGGCCTTCCCACGGCCGCAGGTAGCCGGGGATCCTCAGGTTCGACACCGAGAAGCCGCACAGGCCGGCCTTCGGCTTGGCGCCCCGCCCGGTCGCACCTTCGTCGCGAATCTCGCCACCCGACCCGGTGGCCGCCCCGGGGAACGGCGAGATGGCGGTGGGGTGGTTGTGGGTCTCCACCTTCAGCAGCACGTGCGTCGTGTCGTCGACGTCGTGGTACCGGCCAGTCTCTGGGGAGAGGAAGAACCTCCGCACGTGGTGGCCCTCCATGACCGCGGCGTTGTCCGAGTAGGCGGACATCGTGCCCTGCGGGTTGGCCGCGTGGGTCGTCCGCACCATGCCGAACAGCGACTGCGGCTGCGGCACACCGTCGATCACCCACGACGCGTTGAAGATCTTGTGGCGGCAGTGCTCCGAGTTCGCCTGCGCGAACATCGTCAACTCGACGTCGGTCGGATTGCGGCCCGCCCGCTCGAAGCAGTGCGTCAGGTAGTCGATCTCGTCTGGAGCGAGCGCGAGCCCGTAGGTGGCATTCGCCTCCTCGATCGCGACGCGGCCACGCGCCACGACATCCACCCGTGTGAGAGGCTTCGGCGCGACATGGCGGAAGAGCAGCGCCGCTTCGTCGAAGGAGGCCAGCACCGTTTCGGTCATCCGGTCGTGCAGGAGCGGCACGGCCGGAGATGGATCGCCGTCGAGGACGTACGCGGTGCCCCGCTCGACCCGGCGGACGTTCCCGATCCCGCACTGGCGCGCGATGTCGGTCGCCTTCGACGACCACGGGGAGATCGTCCCGAGACGGGGCACGACCAGGGTCCCGAGCGGGCGCCTTGGTCGGCCGCTGCGTGCGGCGCCGTGCTCGTTCCCAGCAGGCTGTCGAGCACCGCGCGTTCGGCGTCGCCGAAGGTGTCGTCGACCTCGACGAAGTGCCAGAACCTCGCGGCGCCCACGCGGAGGCGTGCGTCCAGAACCGCCAGGCGAGCATTGAGCTTGTCGATGCGAAAATCGGAGAGGGCGGAGCCCCCTGGGAGCGTCAGGACGGGCATCTGGTTCATCGCCTCTCGACCGTCGGCGCTTGGCTATCGGCACACTCCAGCGCCGGCCGCATGGCGGCGTATGGCTGTCGCTCGACGCAGGCAGGCATCGGGCCCGAACGTGGCCGCGGAAGTCGCGCCCGGCGAATTGTACCGCGAGAACAGGGCAAAGGCCCGCGTGCGGCCGCGGCAGGCTCGTCGCGGGCACCCGTCCTCGACGCGAGCGCACGAACGCGGAGAGCAGGAGCCGCGCGAGCGGCGGCTCCTGCCTGACGTCACCCTCGGAAATACAAGTAGGCGCCCATGATTGCGGCGAGCACGAACGCGGAGGCGGCGACGTCGCGCCAGTCCCAGCTCTTGCGGGTCTCCGCCTTGTCGGCGTGGTCGGCGGTCCCATAGGTCAGCCCACCGATCTGGCTGTAATCGGGCTCCGGGGTCGCGAGGCTCGCGACGATCGCGACGACGGCCGACACGAGAGTGATGAGCACGCTGAAGTACTGGAAGTAGATGTTGTTGACGATCCAGAGGAACGACCCCTCGGCGTAGCCGTTGCCCAGGCCGGCCATCCCGAGTGTCGACGGGCGTGTCGACCGCCATTCGGAAGATGCCCAGCACGAAGCCGACGATCATCGCCCACAGGCAGCCCTGCGCAGTTCAGCCGCTTCCAGAAGACACCGAAGAAGAAGACGACGAAGATCGGCGGCGCGAGGTAGCCCTGGACCGACTGGAGGTAGTTGTAGAGGCCGTGCGCGCCCTGGATGACGGGCAGCCACGCGAGGGCGATGAGCACCATGA
Organism: uncultured Acidobacteriota bacterium; assembly: GCA_963702425.1. Taxonomy (GTDB): domain Bacteria; phylum Acidobacteriota; class Polarisedimenticolia; order J045; family J045; genus JALOKP01. Next base: position 286,965 of record CAVPCQ010000011.1, on the reverse strand, counting down.
CGACCGTGGCCATGCGCCCGATGCGGACGATCTCGTGCTGCGAAGCGCCTCGGGGTCGCAGCTTCTCGTACAGGTCGACGGTGAAGAGCGTCGAGCAGGCGTTGAACACGCCGGCGAGCGAGCCCATCAGGGCCGAGAGCAGGCCGGCGACGACGATACCGCGCAGCCCCGGCGGCAGCAGGTGCTGGACCATCAGCGGGAAGGCGCCTGCCTGCGCGGCGTCGCCGGTCCGTGGCAGATGGCCTGCGAGGCCGGGCACCTTGCCGCTCTTCGCCAGCGCGAAGCAGATCAGGCCCGGGAATGATGAACAGGTAGACGGGGAACAGCTTGAGGAACGCGGCGAAGATGCTGCCGCGGCGGGCGATCGGTCTCGTTCGGCGCGCCGAGCGCGCGCTGCACGATGTACTGGTCGGTGCACCAGTACCACAGGCCGATGATCGGGCGCGCAGAAGAGCATACCCAGCCAGGGGAAGTAGTCGTTGAAGTACCACGCCATGCGCGTGACCTGGCCTGCCGCGTTCTTCTCGATCACGGGCGCCCAGGTGCCTTCCACGCCGGCGGGATCAGCGGCTTCCACAGGTTGAACATGTCGGAGCCGCACAGCCGCGCGCAGCTCGCCCCAGCCGCCGAGCTGGTAGAGCCCGTAGAACGTGAGCGCGGCCGAGCCGGCGATCAGGACGACGACCTGCACCGCGTCGTTGTATGCGACGGCGCGCATGCCACCGAGCACCGTGTAGAGCCCGGTCAGCACGATGACGAGGACCGAGCCGACCCAGAAGCTGTCGATGTCGGCGCCGCCGATGCTGAAGTGCAGTTCCGGCAGCAGCGTGCGCGAACACGACGCCGCCCGCGAAGATGCCCACGGCGATCTTGGAGACGACGAAGGTGATCAGCGAGACGATGGACAGCACGTAGCGGGACGCAGGCGAGAACCGCCGCTCGAGGAACTCGGGCATCGTGAAGACCTGCGACCGCATGTAGAAGGGCACGAAGACCCACCCAGCACCAGCAGGCACCACGCGTGCAGCTCGTAGTGCGCCATCGCCACGCCGTCCTGTGGCGCCCGAGCCGGCGAGGCCGACCACGTGCTCGGAGCCGATGTTCGACGCGAAGATCGACGCGCCGACGATCCACCAGCCCAAATTGCGGCCGGCCAGGAAGTAGTCGGCGGCGGTGTTCTTGCTCTTCGAGACGACCCACCAGGCGACCCCCGAGAGGACGCCGAAGTAGAGGACGATCATGAACCAGTCGAGACCGGTCAAGGTGGTTTGGGCCGCGGTTTCCATTGTTCTCCTGAATCCGTGCGCGATTGGGAGAGGGACGGCGGGGAGGAGTCCCCGGACCCGAGTCGGGGAATCTTGCCGTACGCGCGCGGATTGTCAAGCGCTTACATGCAGCGACGGCGCTGTTTGCGCGCGCGACGCGACTACGGACGGGGTCCGGCGGCGGGGGTACGGCGCACACAAAGCAAAAGGCCCGGCGCCTTTCGGCGTCGGGCCTTTGCTGGATTCACTCCCGGCAGCGACCTACTCTCCCACGAAGTTGCCCCCGCAGTACCATCGGCGGTAGCAGGCTTAACTTCCGTGTTCGGAATGGGAACGGGTGTGACCCTGCTCCTATGACCACCGGGGAGGTGGCTCCCGCGCCGCACCGCGAAGCTGGCGGGGAAGGATGCTCGCGATCGGTCAGCCAAGCGAACCTGATCTGACCGAAGGCCGGGTGCTCCCGGCCGCGATTACCTCTGGGGGCGACATATTCCGTCGCGCATGAGGCCGTCGTCGCAATCTTGATGTCAAAGAGCGTGACAACTGAATACCCTGCAAACGGTAGCTCGATCTGGCGACGCACGCAGCGATTCGTGCTGATGAGGTTTATGGTCAAGCCTCACGGCTGATTAGTACCAGTCAGCTGAACGTGTCACCACGCTTACACATCTGGCCTATCACCTGGTCGTCTTCCAGGAGCCTTCAGGAGCCTTACGGCTCAGGGAGATCTCATCTTGTGGAGGGTTTCACGCTTAGATGCCTTCAGCGTTTCTCCCTTCCGGACGTAGCTACCCAGCGCTGCCGCTGGCGCGACAACTGGTACACTAGAGGTCCGTCCAACCCGGTCCTCTCGTACTAAGGTCAGCCCCACTCAAATCTCCTGCGCCCATGGCAGATAGAGACCGAACTGTCTCGCGACGTTCTAAACCCAGCTCACGTACCGCTTTAACCGGCGAACAGCCGGACCCTTGGAACCTGCTACAGCTCCAGGATGCGATGAGCCGACATCGAGGTGCCAAACCTGAGCGTCGATGTGAACTCTTGGCTCAGATCAGCCTGTTATCCCCGGCGTACCTTTTATCCGTTGAGCGATGGCCCTTCCATGCGGAACCACCGGATCACTAAAGCCTGGTTTCCCACCTGCTCGACTTGTATGTCTCGCAGTCAAGCTCGCTTATGCCTTTGCACTCTACGGCTGATTTCCAAACAGCCTGAGCGAACCTTCGCGCGCCTCCGTTACAATTTAGGAGGCGACCGCCCCAGTCAAACTACCCGCCTAGCAGTGTCCCTGACCTGGATGACAGGTCGCGGTTAGAACGCCGAAGTGTTAAGGGTGGTATCTCACCGTTGACTCCCCCGACCCCAAGAGGCCCGGTTCATAGTCTCCCACCTATCCTGCGCATAACACGCCAGCATTCACTACTAAGGTGTAGTAAAGGTGCACGGGGTCTTTTCGTCTTAGCCACGGGCAACCGGCGTCTTCACCGGTACCACAAATTCGCAGTGCCCCTCGTTGAGACAGCGCTCAGATCGTTACGCCATTCGTGCAGGTCGGAACTTACCCGACAAGGAATTTCGCTACCTTAGGACCGTTATAGTTACGGCCGCCGTTTACCGGGGCTTCAGTTCAAAGCTTCGCCTTGCGGCTAACCTCTCCCTTTAACCTTCCGGCACCGGGCAGGCGTCAGACCCTATACGTCGTTTTCGACTTTGCAGAGCCCTGTGTTTTTAGTAAACAGTCGCCTGAGCCTCTTTATTGCAACTCCTTCGCGCTTCGTGGGCAAGCCGCTCACGCTACCGGAGCACCCCTTCTTCCGAAGTTACGGGGTCAATTTGCCGAGTTCCTAAACGAGGGTTCTCACTTGCGCCTGAGGATTTTCTCCTCGCCTACCTGTGTCGGTTTGCGGTACGGGTACCCGACACTCTCCTTAGAGGATTTTCTTGGCAGCGTGGCGTCGATCGACTTTGTGAGCCTTGCGGCTCTCGCTTCGGCCCCTCAGGATTAACGACCCACCGGATTTGCCTGGCGGATCCCCCTACATGCCTCAACCTGGCACACTTCCAATCGTCAGGCCCGCCTAGCCTCCTGCGTCCCCCCATCGTGATAACGTGATCCAGGTAGTTCCGGAATGTTAACCGGATATCCATCCGCTACGCCTTTCGGCCTCGCGTTAGGTCCCGACTAACCCTGAGCGGACGAACCTTCCTCAGGAAACCTTAGGCTTACGGCGGAGAGGATTCTCACCTCTCTTATCGCTACTTATGCCGGCAGGGTCACTTCTCTGCGCTCCACCAGTCCTTACGGTCTGGCTTCACTGCGCAGAGAACGCTCCTCTACCAATGTGCGCGCCCGCAGGCGCACGCAGTCCACGGCTTCGGTCCCGTGCTTGAGCCCCGTTGGATTGTCGGCCCAGAGCCGCTTGACCAGTGAGCTATTACGCTTTCTTTAAAGGATGGCTGCTTCTAAGCCAACCTCCTGGTTGTCTGAGCGTCTCCAGATCCTTTCCCACTTAGCACAGATTTTGGGACCTTAGCCGGTAGTCTGGGCTGTTTCCCTTTCGACAATGAAGCTTAGCCCCCACCGTCTCACTCCCGGGCTACGTGTCACTGGCATTCGAAGTTTGGTTGGATTCAGTAACCTGGTAAGGCCCCTAGTCCATCCAGTGCTCTACCACCAGCGCCGACCACCCGAGGCTGCCCCTAAAGGCATTTCGAGGAGAACGGGCAATCACGGAATTTGATTAGCCTTTCACCCCTACCCTCAGCTCATCCAAGCTGTTTTCAACCAACACTGGTTCGGACCTCCACGCGGTGTTACCCGCGCTTCACCCTGGCCAAGGGTAGATCACCCCGCTTCGCGTCTATTCCCAGCGACTAAACGCCCTATTCGGACTCGCTTTCGCTACGGCTCGCTTTCGCTTAACCTCGCCACTGAGAGTAACTAGCCGGCTCATTATGCAAAAGGCACGCGGTCAGGCATTCCCGGATTGCTCCGGGCATAGCCCTCCCACTGCTTGTAGGCATACGGTTTCAGGTACTATTTCACTCCCCTCACAGGGGTTCTTTTCACCTTTCCCTCACGGTACTGGTTCACTATCGGTCGCCAAGCGAGTATTTAGCCTTGCGAGATGGTCCTCGCAGATTCCCACGGGATTTCTCGTGTCCCGCGGTACTCAGGAACCTGACCCAGCGAGCCAGCTGACCCTTTCGCCTACGGGGCTGTCACCCGTCTCTGGCCGACTTTCCAGACCGTTCGACTAGCGTAGCTGGTTGGTAACTCGCCGGCCTTGCGGCCTGACAGGCCCTACAACCCCACCGTGCAAGCACGATGGTTTGGGCTATGTCCGCGTTCGCTCGCCGCTACTAGCGGAATCACTGTTGTTTTCTGTTCCTGCGGGTACTGAGATGGTTCACTTCCCCGCGTTGCCTTCCACTGCCTATGTATTCAGCCAGGGATACCCCGGCATGACCCAGGGTGGGTTTCCCCATTCGGAAATCTCCGGGTCAAAGCCTGTTTGCGGCTCCCCGAGCTTATCGCAGCTTACCACGTCCTTCATCGACTGTTGGCGCCAAGGCATTCACCGTACGCCCTTAGTAGCTTGACCATAAACCTGGAACTCGCGCACGCGGCCGAAGCCGCCCGCGATCGCACGCACTTCGCGTGTGTGAGTCAGAACTACCGTTTGCAGGATATTCAGTTGTCAAAGAACGTCAGCGTTCGCGAGCAACTACGGTGCTTCGCAGCCGAGTATTGCCAGCTTCGTCACAGCCCCCCTTGCCGCCGGCCGAGCTGCGTCGCAGCGCCGCGAGCGAAGCTGGTGGAGAATACCGGGCTCGAACCGGTGACCTCCTGGTTGCAAACCAGGCGCTCTCCCAGCTGAGCTAATTCCCCGAACGAACATCCTCGTTGGCCGCGGAAGGCTCGTCTCTCAGCCTGAACGCTGGTGGGCCTGACTAGATTTGAACTAGTGACCCCACGCTTATCAAGCGTGTGCTCTAACCAGCTGAGCTACAGGCCCGAAGCCCTGTCAAAGAACCGCCACCCGATCCGGGGCCGGTTCCCTCAAAACTAGATAGAACGCGTATCGCACACCCCTGAGTGCCAGATCGATCTCGAGTTCGCTCGGCCACCGCGCGCCCTTGCGGGCCGCGCGGCCGGCCAATCTCTAGAAAGGAGGTGATCCAGCCACAGGTTCTCCTACAGCTACCTTGTTACGACTTCACCCCAATCACTAACCATACCTTAGGCGCTTGCCCCCCTTGCGGGTTGGCGCGGCGACTTCTAGTACAGCCAGCTTTCGTGATGTGACGGGCGGTGTGTACAAGGCCCGGGAACGTATTCACCGCGGCGTGCTGATCCGCGATTACTAGCGATTCCAACTTCATGCAGGCGAGTTGCAGCCTGCAATCCGAACTGAGACCGGCTTTCTCCGATTAGCTCCCCCTTGCGGGATCGCAACGGTTTGTACCGCCCATTGTAGCACGTGTGTAGCCCCGGACATAAAGGCCATGCTGACTTGACGTCATCCCCACCTTCCTCCGGTTTGTCACCGGCAGTCTCCGCAGAGTGCCCAGCTTAACCTGATGGCAACAGCAGACAAGGGTTGCGCTCGTTGCGGGACTTAACCCAACATCTCACGACACGAGCTGACGACAGCCATGCAGCACCTCTACAGGTGCCCTTGCGGAAAACGGCTTTCACCGTCGGTCACCTGCAGTTCAAGCCCGGGTAAGGTTCTTCGCGTTGCGTCGAATTAAACCACATGCTCCACCGCTTGTGCGGGCCCCCGTCAATTCCTTTGAGTTTCAGCCTTGCGACCGTACTCCCCAGGCGGAATGCTTAATGCGTTAGCTTCGGCACGGCAGGGATCGATACCCGCCACACCAAGCACTCATCGTTTAGGGCCAGGACTACCGGGGTATCTAATCCCGTTTGCTCCCCTGGCTTTCGCGCCTCAGCGTCAATGCCGGTCCAGGATGCCGCCTTCGCCACCGGTGTTCCTCCAGATATCTACGCATTTCACCGCTACACCTGGAATTCCGCATCCCTCTCCCGGATTCAAGCCCCCCAGTATCAGACGCAGTTCCCCGGTTGAGCCGAGGGATTTCACGTCCGACTTAGCGGGCCGCCTACGCGCCCTTTACGCCCAGTAATTCCGAACAACGCTTGCCCCCTCTGTATTACCGCGGCTGCTGGCACAGAGTTAGCCGGGGCTTCCTCACCCGGTACCGTCATTCCCACGCGTGTTGGGTCGCGAGGCATTCGTCCCTGTCAACAGGAGTTTACAATCCGAAGACCTTCATCCTCCACGCGGCGTTGCGTCGTCAGGCTTTCGCCCATTGCGAACAATTCCCCACTGCTGCCTCCCGTAGGAGTCTGGGCCGTGTCTCAGTCCCAGTGTGGCCGTCCGCCCTCTCAGGCCGGCTACCGATCGTCGCCTTGGTAGGCCATTACCCCACCAACTAGCTAATCGGACGCGGGCCCCTCCTCAAGCGCCAGGTCTTGCGATCCCCAGCTTTGATCTCCAGTAATTCAAACCCAGGATGTCATGCGGTATTAGCGCCCCTTTCGGGACGTTATCCCCCACTCGAGGGCAGGTCACCCACGCGTTACTCACCCGTTTGCCACTCTACTCAGGGCCGATGCCCCTTTCGCGTTCGACTTGCATGTGTTAGGCACGCCGCCAGCGTTGATTCTGAGCCAGGATCAAACTCTCATGTTAAGTTGGTCGCCCTCTCCAGCCCTTGCGGGCCAGATCGAGCAATTTCCCCAACGCGAGAGCCAAAATTGGCTCCGTATTGCGTTGTCGGTTGTCTTGTGTAGTGGACGCCGTCCAGCCCCTTGCGGGGCTGCGCGCGCCCGGCTGACACTCGACGGGTTGTGCGTGCGTTCTATCTAGTTTTCAAAGAACCGGCGGCCTCTCGGGACGCCGTTCCCGCTCTTCAGCGGGCTTTCAATCCTATCTTCGACCCTCACCCGTGTCAACCGCTTTTTTCATCGCCAGCGAAATTTCTTTCGCTAGGCGACGCCTTGCCGACCCGTGGGAAGTTCCCGTGTGTCTCGGCTAGGGTTGTTGACGCGACTGAGTGCGTCAGACGACCAGGGCAGCGACTGCCTCGGTCAGCGCCGGCCTGTGGAAGACCCCGTGGCCGGCGCGGATTTGTAGTTATACGCGGGCCCGCGGAAGCTGTCAACCCCTAAACGATCACTAAACGATCGGCGGCGATCTTCTCTTCCTGGGCCCGCCGGGGCCCTGCGTGCGTCAATTTCAATTGAATCAAGCACTTAGCCGATCAGCCGCACCAGGTGCTGCTGCCGCGCGCCTCTCCGGACGACGAACACGCGCCCGCCAATGGCCATCGCTTGCGTCAATCGCTCGCGTTCCTGCGACACGCGGCGGTTGTTCACCGAGACCCCGCCCCCCTTCACGAGCCGCATCGCCTCGCTCTTGGACGGCGCAAGCGCGGTCTTCACCAGCACGTCTGCAATGCCAACACCGTCTCCCTGGAACGCGTCGACTGGCCAGTCCGTCGACGGCACATCGTCGAAGACATCCAGCACCTCGTCCGCGCTGAGCTCCGAGATGCCCTCACCGAACAGCAATTGCGACGCGCGCTCGGCACGCTGGACCGCGCCGTCGCCGTGCACGAGCGTCGTCACGGTCCGCGCCAGCACGCGCTGGGCTTCGCGGCGCTCCGGCGCGCGTGCCATCTCCTCTTCCACGGACGCGACGTCGCCTTTCGAGAGGAACGTGAAGTACTTCAGGTAGGTTGGCACGTCCCGATCGTCGGCATTGAGCCAGAACTGGTAGAAGCGGAAGGGTGAGGTCCTGGCCGCGTCCAACCACACCGTGCCGGCTTCGGTCTTTCCGAACTTCACCCCGGCGGCGGTCGTGACCAGCGGCATGACGAGCCCGTGCGCGCGCATGCCCCGCAGCTTCCTGATGAGGTCGCACCCGGCGGTGATGTTGCCCCACTGGTCGCTGCCGCCCAACTGCAGGGTGCACCCGTAGCGCTCGTTCAGCACGAGGAAGTCGTAGGACTGGAGCAGAAGGTAGCTGAACTCGGTGTAGGAGATGCCCTCCTCGGCCTCGAGGCGCCGCCGAACGGATTCCTTCGCCAGCATGTAATTGACGGTGAAGTGCTTGCCGACGTCGCGAAGGAAGGACATCAAGTCGATCGTCGCGAGCCAGTCGGCGTTGTCCACGATCTGGGCGGCATTCGTTGCGCGATCGAAGTCGAGGAAGCGGGACAACTGTTCGCGGATGCCGACGAGATTGGCGGCCACCTGCTCGCGGGTCTGCAGTTGCCGCTCCAGCGTCTTGCCGCTGGGATCGCCGATCAGCCCGGTACCGCCCCCCACGATGGCAATGGGGCGATGCCCGGCACGCTGCATCCGCGCGAGCGCCATGATCGGCAACAACGACCCGACGTGGAGACTCGACGCCGTGGGGTCGAACCCGATGTAGCAGGTGAGGGACTGCGTGGCCAGCACCTCCGCCAGGCCCTCCGTGGCCTCGTACACCATCCCACGCCAGTTGAACTCGTCGAACACGCTCGTCACGCTCACGATCCGTTGCTCCTTCGCGTCCTGCACGTTGTCGCGGGAAGGCGAGGGACCTCGCCGGTCCCCGACCGGCGCGCACGCTTCCCCGGGCAGAACAGCATAGCCGCCCTGCGCGCGGAACACACGTTCAGGGGCCTGCCGGAGTGCACGACCAGTTGTCGCGGCGTGGCCCCCCCGACGGGCGGGTCCTGCCGCCGCGTCGGCGCCGCGCCGGGCGGCGGCCGCCCGGAATCACCCTGCGCGCTCCCGCCTGCGGCCCTCCGCGCTCACGCCCCGCGGGCATCCGCCGCGGCGTCACCCGCTCGGGAGCAAGAATCGGCGAGTGCGCCCGGCCCGCCGGGGGGGCGGCGGTATACGATGCGGACATGGCCGTTGCCCACGACCCGTCGCGCCGACGAGTGCTCGAACTCGCGACGGCCGTCGTTGTGGGCACGCTGACGGGCCTCAATGCCGATACGGTGATCCACGAGCAGTCAGACCTCGGAATCACGCGACAGCCGGTCGGACTTGGCGACTGGCCGCTCGCGCTGGACGGCCTGACGGTCGGCTTCCTCACCGACATCCACCGCAGCAGTACGGTCTCGCGCGCGCTTGTCGATCGTGCGGTCGAGTCCATGCTGTCGCTTCGGCCCGACCTGGTTGTCCTCGGCGGCGACTACGTCTCGTTCGCCGAACGGACCTACGTCGATTCCGTCGCCGAGTCTCTGGCCAGGCTTCGCGCCCCACATGGCGTGTTCGCCGTGCTCGGCAACCACGACGACGACCGCTTCGTGCCGGCGGCGCTCACTCGCGCTGGGATCCAGGTCTTGAAGGACGATCGCACCAGGCTCACCGTGTCCGGGCAGGCCCTCGACCTCGTCGGCGTGAGGTACTGGACGCGCCGCCTGGACGAGATCGCGCCACTGGTCGATCGAACGCAGCCCGCGCGCCTGCTGCTCGCGCACGATCCGCGGCGCCTGCGCGAGGCCGTGGCCCTCGGATTCCCTCTGGTGTTGGCGGGACACACCCATGGTGGGCAGGTGGTCCTGCCCGGGCTCGGCGCAGTGGCCGCCCGGAAGTTCCCGGCCGCCTCCGGGCTCGTGTCCCAGGATGGGACGCAGTTGTTCGTCAGCCGTGGGGTCGGGACGGTGTACCTCCCGGTGCGTTACAGGTGCCCGCCCGAGGTGGTGCTGGTCACGCTCCGCCGAGCCCCCCACGAGGCCCTTCCGGCGGCGCCGGAATAGCGCCGCCCGGCACGGCAGGGAGGAATCGCCGTCCCTCGACCCGCCATCCGGCCTGCAGCACGAGCGCGATGGCCTTCGGGTAAATCTGGTGCTCCTCGACCAGAATCCGCGCCGAGAGGGAGTCCTCGGAGTCGTCATCGCGTACCGGGACCGCCGCCTGCAGCACGATGGGCCCCGCATCCAGCTCGGCGTCCACGAGATGCACGGTGGCCCCGCTCACCTTCACGCCGTGCCGCAGGGCCTGGCGCTGCGCGTGCAGTCCAGGGAAGGCCGGGAGCAGCGAGGGATGGATGTTCAGGATGGCGTGAGGAAACGCGTCGATGAAGGCCTGTCCGAGCAGGCGCATGAAGCCGGCGAGGCAGACGAGGTTGACGTCGTGCGCGCGGAGGGCGGCCACGAGCGCCGCGTCGAACGCCGCGCGCGTCGGGAACTCGCGGTGATCGAGCGCCAGCGTGGGGATGCCCGCACGCCGTGCGAGGCCGAGGCCGCCCGCATCGGCGATGTTGGAGATCACCAGCGCGATCGTCGCGTCCAGTTCACCCGCTGCCACGGCGTCGATGATGGCCTGCAGGTTGCTGCCTCGGCCAGAGATGAGGATGCCCACTCGTCGCGCGGACCCGCTGGGCGCCACCACCGCCGCCTCAGGCGACATACTCCACCTCGCGGCGTCCGGCCTTCGCCTCGCCGATGACGAACACCTGCCGCTCGCCGGCGGCCGTCAACACGTCGGTCACGCGGGCCACGTCGTGGCGCGCCACCGCGACGATCATCCCAATCCCCATGTTGAAGGTCCGCAGCATGTCGTCCTCAGGCACGTCTCCGCCCTGGCGCAGGAACTCGAACAACGGCGGAACCGGCCACGACGACAGCGAGATGCAGGCGCGTACGTTCCTCCGGCAGGATGCGCGGGAGGTTCTCCGTGATCCCGCCTCCGGTGATGTGGGCCATCCCCTTGGCGAGCGGGGTGCCCGCATCGCCTTCGATCAACGGCCAGACCGCTGGCAGGTACGTCCGGTGCGTGGCCAGCAGGGCATCCGCCACCGAGCACCCCAGCGGGGGAATCACCGCGTCGACCGACAGCCCGAGCCTGTCGAACACGATCCGCCGCGCCAGTGAGTAGCCGTTCGTGTGCAGCCCGGTCGAAGGCAAGCCCGAGGAACACATCGCCCGGCGTGATGTCGCGGCCATCGATCACGCGCGCCCGATCGACGCGCCCGACGATGAAGCCCGCCAGGTCGTATTCGCCGTCGGCGTAGAAGCCGGGCATCTCGGCGGTCTCACCCCCGAGCAACGCGCACCCGTTTTCGCGGCACGCCCGGGCCATGCCCTGGACCACGGCGACCGCCACGTCCGGCGAGAGCCGGCCGGTCGCGAGGTAGTCGAGGAAGAACAGCGGCCGGGCACCCTGGACCACGATGTCGTTGACGCAGTGGTTCACGAGATCGGCGCCCACGGTGTCGTGCCGGTTGGCCAGGAACGCGACCTTCAGCTTCGTGCCGACACCATCGGCGCTCGCGACCAGCGCGGGCCCGCCGCCACTCGGCTCGAGATCGAACACCCCGCCGAAGCTCCCGATCTCCGAACGCACGCCGGCCGTGAACGTCCCCCGGGCGAGACTCCTGATCCGGCGGACGACCTCGTTGCCCGCTTCGATGTCCACGCCGCTCGACTTGTAGTCCATCCTTCGACTCGGCTCCTTCGCTGCCTTCGCTCAGGACAAGTCCGTCACTCGCATTGAGCGCCCCGAGGCAACCGCGGGCGCCGAAAGGCTATGGCTGCCGCCGCGGGCGCGACCGCGTCCGGCTGCACGTCGGATGTGTCCGCAGCCTTCTGACCGTTGGGCTGGTGGAGTTTCAGGGCGAGTTGCAGGTACTGCTCGCGATCCCGCGGGAACGCGACCGGGTAGTGGCCGGTGTAGCACGACGTGCAGTAGGCCGCGCGCGCGTCGCCGACGCCCGCGAGCATGCCCTCGAGGCTGAGGTACGCCAGCGTGTCGGCGCCGAGGTATTTCCGCACCTCGTCGAGCGTATGGGTCGCCGCGATCAAGTCACTCCGGCGGGGGGTGTCCACGCCGTAGAAGCACGGCGAGATCGTGGGCGGGCAGCTGATGCGCACGTGGACCTCCGACGCGCCGGCGGCCCGCACCATCTTCACGATCTTTCGGGAGGTGGTTCCGCGAACGATGGAGTCGTCCATCATGACGACGCGCTTCCCGTTCAGCAGCCCCCGTACGGGGTTGAGCTTCACGCGCACGCCGAAGTGCCGGATGGACTGCTGGGGCTCGATGAACGTGCGGCCCGACGTAGTGATTCCTGATCAGCCCCATGCGGAACGGGACATCCGGCCTCTTCGGAGTACCCGAGAGCCGCGCACACCCCGCTGTCGGGCACGGGCACGACCACGTCGGCTGGGACCGCGGACTCGCGCGCGAGCTGGCGGCCGAAGGCCGTCCGGACTTCGTTGACGCTGCGGCCGAACACGACGCTGTCGGGCCTCGAGAAGTAGACGTGCTCGAACACGCAGTGCGCCAGCGGCTGCGGGGGCCCGGGCGTGTAGCTGCGCACACCCTGCTCCGTGATCACGATGACCTCGCCGGGCTGCACGTCGCGCTCGTAGGTCGCCCCGATGAGGTCCATCGCGCACGTCTCGGAACAGACGATGTAGCCGTTCCCGAGACGTCCGAGGGCCAGGGGCCGGAACCCGTGCGGGTCGCGCGCCGCGATCAGGCGATCGCCCGTGAGCACGACCAGCGAGTAGGCGCCCGTGACCTGCAGGAGCGACTCCATGATGGCCTGCTCCGCCGGCCGCGCCTGGGACTTGGCGTAGAGATGCAGGATGACTTCGGTGTCGCTCGTGGTCTGGAAGATCGAGCCTTGCCGCACCAGCTCGTCGCGCAGTTCACCCGCGTTGACCAGATTCCCGTTGTGGCAGACCGCGATCTGCCCGTGCGCGCAGTCGATCAGCAACGGCTGCGCGTTCATGTGATCGCTGTCGCCCGCGGTGGAGTACCGGACGTGCCCGATGGCGGCATGGCCGGGCAAGGTGGCGAGGACGTTCTCGTCGAACACGTCCGCGACGTATCCCATCCCGCGTTGCATCCGGATCCTGGCCGCCGTCGGCGGCGCGATCCCGGCGCTCTCCTGGCCACGGTGCTGCAGGGCGTAGATCCCGAGGTAGGCGAGGTTGGCCGCCTCGGGGTGTCCGAAGATGCCGAAGACGCCGCACTCCTCGTGTAGCTTGTCGAACATGCGTGCTCTCACAACCGGCCCCTTCAGGACCGGTGGGTGGTTTCCCCCGTCCGCCCCTTGCGCATGAAAAATGCGCCGATGGCGATGTCCAGCGCACCGACGACAACGAGCCCCCCGACACCATCGGGCGCGCGGTGTCATCGATGGCCAGGGTGCCGCGCCCGATCAGGAACGCCAGGAGGAACATCGTCGCCGCCGAGATCATCAACGAGCGGCCGATCACCGAGAGGTTGTTCCTTGCGGGCTGCGCCATGCCTGCTCTCCGTGCCCTGGTGTCCGCCCCGGGTCGTCCCGGGCCGCGGAAGCCTACCTCGCCACTTCCGTGGACTCGGCCTGTGACTGGAACACGCGGTCGAACACGCGGTCGACGTTCCTGAGCTGGTCTCGCAGGTCGAAGGCCCTGTCGATCTCCTGCGGCGACAGCACCCGCGTGATGTCCTCGTCCTCCAGCAGCAGCGCCCTGAAGTCCTTCGCCTCGTGGTGGCTGCGCATCGCATTGCGCTGCACCCAGGCGTAGGCCTGCTCCCGCGAAACCCCACGGCGGGCCAGTTCGAGCAGCACGGTGCCAGAGAACACGACACCGCGGGATCGGTCGAGGTTCTCCCGCATGCGGTCCGGGTAGACCACCAGGCCATCCACGATGCGGGTGAAGCGGCGCAGCATGTGATCGAGCGCGAGGAAGCTGTCGGGCAGGATCACCCGCTCCACCGACGAGTGCGAGATGTCACGCTCGTGCCAGAGCGCCACGTTCTCGATCGCCGCCATGCGCGTTCGCCCGAACGAGGCGCGCGAGACCGCACACCTGCTCGCACCCGATCGGATTGCGCTTGTGCGGCATGGCCGAGGACCCCTTCTGGCCTTTGGCGAAGGGCTCCTCGACCTCTCCGATCTCGGTCTTCTGCAGGCCCCGCACTTCGAGCGCGAACTTCTCGAGCGAGGCCGCGGCGATGGCGAGCGCGCACAGGAGCTCGGCGTGGCGATCACGCTGGATCACCTGCGAGGAGACCGGGCGCGGGCGCGAGGCCGAGGCGCCGCAGACGCGGGCCTCGATGGCGGGGTCGAGGTGGGCGAACGTGCCGACCGCGCCCGAGAACTTGCCCACGCGGACCGTCTCGCGCGCGCGCCGTCATCCGCTCGATGCCGCGCTGAGCTCGGCGTACCACAGCGCGAGCTTCAGCCCGAAGGTCATCGGCTCGGCGTGCACGCCGTGGGTGCGGCCGATCATCGGCGTCGCGCGGTGCTCGAGGGCCCGGCGCTGAGATCGTCTCCGCGAGCACCTCGAGGTTCCGCAGGACCAGGTCGCAGGCCTCGACCATCTGCAGCGCCAGCGCGGTGTCGACGACGTCCGACGAGGTCAGGCCGAAGTGCAGCCATCGGGCAGACGGCCCGACGTGCTCCGAAACGGCGGTCGTGAAGGCGATGAGGTCGTGCTGGGTGGTCTGCTCGATCTCGTCGATGCGGGCGATGTCGAACGCCCCGCGCTCGCGGATGTCCCGCGCGGCGGCCTCGGGAACGATGCCGGCCTCGGCCATGGCGTCCGCGGCGGCGATCTCCACGCGCAGCCAGGTCTCGAAGCGGCGTTCCTCGCTCCAGATCCGCCCCATCTCCGGGTGCGTGTAGCGTCGAATCATGACGGTCCTGCCTTCATCCGCGGCTGGGCGGCCGAGGGTGTCGACCGCCCGGCCAGCCGCACGGCATGCGCCGCCTCACGACAGCCGCAGGCGCTGCCCATCGATCCCCGCATCCGCCCCGCCGCCAAGCACCGTCGCGGAAAGCGCGCCGTCGCTGAAGAGGTCGCGGGCGACCCGGAGGACGTCCGCCCCCGTGACCGCCTCGATGCTGGCCAGCGTCTCATCCAGCGTGTAGAACCGATCGAAGTAGAAGTCCTGCCTGGCCAGATGCGTCATGCGGCTCGAGGTGCTCTCGAGGCTGAGCATCAGGTTGCCCTTCAGGTGGTCCTTGGCGCGGCGCAGTTCGGCGTCGGGCACCGCGTCTGCGGTCATTCCGCGCAGTTCCGCCACGACCAGGTCGAGCACCTCGGCCACGTTCTCGTTGGCGCACCCCGCATAGACACTGGCCAGGCCCGCATCCCGGTACATGCTGAGACCGCTGAACACCGAGTAGGCCAACCCCCGCTTCTCACGGATGTTCTGGAACAGGCGCGAACTCATCGATCCGCCCAGGATGGTGTTCATCACGTAGGCGGTGAACCGATCCGCGTGTCCCTGCGGGTACGCGTGGACACCGACGCACAGGTGGCTCTGCTCGAGGTCCTTCGTGCGCGACAACACGTTGGGGGTCGCCGTCGGCGGGTCCTCGCGGTACGAGGCGCCGGCACGGGGCGCCGACGCGAAGGACGAGGTGACCAGTTCGCGGAGCGCGGCGTGCTCCAGGTTGCCCGCGGCCGTGACGATGAAGTTCGGCGCGACGTACGCGCCCGCGAAGTAGTCCCGGAGCTGGGCCTGCGAGAACGCCTCGATGGTGTCCCTGGTGCCCAGGATCGGGCGCCCGAGCGGATGTCCCTGCCAGAAGCTCTGCGTGAAGAGCTCGTGCACCAGATCGTCGGGGGTGTCCTCGACCATCTTGATCTCTTCGAGGATCACCTTCTTCTCGCGCTCGATGTCGTCGGCGGCGAACGCCGGCCGGCTGACCAGGTCCGACAACAAGTCCACCGCGATCTGCAGGTGCTCGTCGAGCACCTTCACGTAGTAGCCGGCGTACTCCTTCGAGGTGAACGCGTCGAGCTGCCCCCCAATCGAGTCCATCCTTGTTGTCCCGCGCGTAGCCGTAGCGGTAGTAGCGGTACTGGTAAGGCACGTTCTCGGTCTGGACCGCGTTGAGCACGATCCCGAGCACATTGAGCCGGCCCGACTCCAGCTTCTCCTTGCCGAGACGACCCGCCTCGCGCGTCGTGAAGCCCGATTTGACGACCAGGATCGTGCCATCGGTGTGGCGGCCGATCAGCAGCGGGTCGACGACCGACAGGACCGGCGGCGAGTCGTAGATGATGTGGTCGTACTCCTCGTGCGCGCGGAGCAGGGCGACCATCTCGCGGAAGCGGTCGGAGTCCAGCAGCTCGGCGGGGTTGGGCGGGATCGGCCCGGCGGCGACGAGCGCCACGCGCTCGACCGGCGTGGGCTGGACCAGCGCGTCGAGGCCGCTCATCCCGGTCAGGAAAGTGCTGACGCCGCGCGACGGCGAGGCCTTGAGGACCATGTGGCAGCGTGGCCGGCGCAGGTCGGTGTCGACCACCAGCACGCGGCGGCCGAGCTGGGCCAGCGCGATCGCGAGGTTGATCGCGGTCGTCGTCTTCCCCTCGCTCGGCTGGCAGGAGGTGACCGCGATGTCGCGCGGCGGGTGGCCGGCGGTCGCCAGCAGGACCGAGGTGCGCAGCTCGCGGTAGGCCTCGGAGATCGGCGAGAGCGGTTTCTGGGCGGTGATCAGGGCCGGGTCGGCCGCGCCCGTGGCGTGCTCCGGATCGACCGCACCCCGCCGCCTGGACGGCCGGCGCTTCGGGTCCGACTCCTGCGCCGGGATCATCCCCAGCACCGCGATGTTGAGCGTGTTGCGGATGTCCTCGGGTGTCTTGAGGGTGTTGTCGATGTACTCCATCAGGAAGGCGACCGCGACGCCGAGGAACAGGCCGAAGAGCAGCCCAAGCAGCGTGTTGAGCTTGACCTTCGGCTTGTAGACCTCGCGCGGGGGCTGGGCCGGATCGACGACGCGGACGTTCTGCCCCTTGTCCGCGCCGTCGAGCATCAGCCCCGACATCTTCATGTCGGTCTGCTTGGCCAGGAAATCGTTGTACGTCTGGCGCGTGCGATCGAGGCTCGCCTTGAGCCCCAGGTACTCGACGTAGTCTTCCTTCAGTTGTGTCACCTGCGTGGCCGACTGCTGCTGAAGGCTCTCCAGCCCGCCGAGGTTGCGCTGGGCCCGCTCGTAGTCGGCACGGGCCCCGGCGATCGCCTTCTCGGCCAGCGAGGCGGTCGCCTCGGCCAGCCGCAGCTTCGAGCCGTCGAGCGCCTCCTTGAGCTGGCGCACCGCCGGCAGCTGGTCGCCATAGGTCGTCAGCTGCTCGCGGTACTTCGTCTCCTGCTCGGCCACCGTGCGGGTGAGGGTCTGGATCAGCTCGTTGGTCCGGACCTCCTGAATCGCCGCCGGCGGCGTCCGCTCCAGCGACTGCAGCCGCGCCCGCGCGTCGGCGACCTCGGCCTGCGCCTCGGTCATCTTCTTGCGCAGCTCGTCGAGATTCTTGACGGTCAGCTCGTTGAGGTCGCCGGTGCCGGTGATGATCCCCTTCTCGGCCGCGTACTTCTGGAGTGCGACGTCCTGCTTCGTGATCTCTTCCTGAAGCCCCCGCAACTGCTCGGTGAAGAAAACCTCCGACTGTTTCGCGATCTCCTTGCGTCCGCTCAGCGTGAACAGGATGTACCCGTCGGCGATCGCGTTGGCGGCCGCTGCGGCGAAGGCGGGGGACGGCGAAACGAACGAGATGTTGACCAGGTGGCTGTCGCGCACGGGCTCGACGGCGAGGCCCCCGCGCAACTCGCGGATCAGCGGGTACTTCGGATCCTCCGGGGTGCCCGTTCCCGGCGTCTGGCGGCCAATCGCTCGCGACATCGCTCCCGTCAGGTCGCCGATCGTCGGCAGCCTGAACTTGTCCTTGAGCTTCGGGTCCTGGCTCGGGAAGAGGACCGCGTTCTTCTCGAGCGCGGCGACGGCGTTCTCCAGCACCGCGTCCGACTGCAGGATCTTGTACTGCGTGTTGTAGAAGTTCTGGTAGTCGATCCAACTCGGCTCGGAGGAGGTCAGGTCCTGGCGTAGGATCCGCACCCCCTGGCGCTCGATCGAGATCGTCGTCGTGGCCTTGTAGACCCGCGTGGCGACCATGCTCGAGACGAAGGCCGCCACGGTGGTCACCAGCAGGAAGGTGTAGATCAGCCAGCGCCGCCGGACCAGGATCTGCCAGTAGTCCCGGAGGTTGAATTCCTGCTGGTTCGTCGCTGAAGTCATTGCACGCTCCGCCGGACGCGTTCGCGCCTGCCCGGTCCGATCAGAAGAAGGACTCCGGAACCACGACGATGTCGTTCTCCTCGAGGAGGATATCCTCCTCCTTCCCCTTCTTCACGCGGTTCAGATTTACCCTGAAGACCTGCCGGGTGCCATTCTCCTGGCGCCGGACGATGTTGACCCGGCTCTCGTTGGCCCGCTCGGTGGCCCCCCCAGCGGCCGTGACGGCCTGCAGCACCGTGGCCTCCTGGTCGAGCGGGAACTTGTACATCCCGGGGTTTCGGACCGCCCCGTTGACGTAGACCCGGACCTCCTGAAGGTAGGGGATCATCACGATGTCCCCCGGCTGCAGCGGGACGTTGAGCAGCGGGTTTCCCTCGTAGATCAGCTCCTCGATGTCGATCTCGACCCGATCGTCGCCCGACCCCGCGTAGGGCCGCTGGACGATGATCCGCTTGCCGGCCCGGTCGTTGAGGCCGCCGGCCTCGCCGATCATCTCGAGCAGCGTCTTGGGGCCGAACATCGGGTAGAGCCCCGGCTTGTCCACCGCCCCCTGGATGCTGACGCGGCGCGACACGTACTCCTTGATGTTCACCGTGACCTGCGGAAGGTTGACGAGGTGGCGCTCGCGGAGCAGCTGGGCGATCGCGTCCTCCGCCTGCTGCGGGTTGAGCCCGCCGACCATGACCTTTCCGAGCAGCGGCAGCGTGACCGAGCCGTCGTTGTCGACCCGGCGCGTGACGTCGAGGTCCTTCAGCTGGTACTCGCGGATCTCCAGCACGTCCTGGGCGCCGATCGAGTAGTCGTCGTCCGACGTGGGAGGCATCACGAACGGCGAGGCCAGCACCTTCGCGGGCGGTGCGGCGGGCCGTGCCGGCGCCGGCGGCGGGGCCGCAGGCGGGGCCGGCTGATTCTGCGCCGAGGCGCACGCGAGCGAGAGCGCCAGCACGATCGCGAGCAGGGGGAGGCGGCGGGAGAACGGCTTCATGGCGATGCTCCTGGACCGGTCCGTTTCAGAACACGATGCTGCCGGAGGTGACGAGGTAGGGCTGGCGGTCCTCGGCGAAGGGGTCGTTCGAAGTGCGGTCCCGGACCCCGTAGCGCAACCCGATCTGGAAGTTGCCGACGATCCGGGTCAGTACGCCGACATAGGCGTCGTCGACCGTGTCCCGCCGCTGGACGCCGGGGTCGAATCCCTGCCCCTTCGAGCCGTTGGGGTAGTTGATCGTGTCCGGGCTCTTCTCGGGGAAGAACAGCCTGTCGCGGCCGATGCCGCCCTGGACCCCCCAGCGGCGGCCGAAGAAGTACTCGACGTCGATCCCTCGCGCCGTCGACTGGTAGTAGAGGTTGTTCTCGAAGATCGAGATCTGGACGTCGCGCTCGTAGGAGAACGTCACCCGGGACGCGCCGCTCGGGCGCCAGGTCAGCGTGCCGACGCCGACCGGCCCGTCGAACGGCTTGTAGCCCGAGTCGGGGTCGATCGGATCGACCGTCGCCTTGCCGATCTCGAGCCTGCCGGAGAGCCGGGCCAGCGGGTTGAAGTTGATCCCGAACAGCCAGCGCCGGGCGGTGGCGTCCCGCGGCGCGGGAATGTCGAACGCGACGCCTCCCGAGTCGCCGGTCAGCTGGTCGTAGGTGAAGTCGATGTCGGCGCGCTCGTAGGCCGAGGTAGTAGCGGATCGATCCCCGCGGCCGCCAGCCGAGCTCGGCGCGGGCCGATAGCCGGTCGCGGTCCAGCGCCTGATCGACCGGGACCGTGGCCGCGTTCACGACGTTCGGGTCGCCGTTGGCGGGGACGAGGACGGTGTAATCCTGCTGCGGGTTGCTGTAGCGGATCCGCACCTCGCGGGCCGATGCCGAGAGGTCCCACAGCGGCGAGAGGAAAAGGCGCAGCGCGGCCTTCGGGACGTTCGTGCGGATCCGCGTCTGCTGGTTGGGAAGGTTGTTCACGGCGTCGAGCGTCGGCGTGTCCTGGATCGACGAGTACTCCCATCCCGCCGTCAGAAGCGCCCATCCGAGCAGCACGTCGAACTGGCCGTCGGCCTCGTTGTCCAGGTGGTTCAGGGCGGACAGTTCGGACTTCGCGTAGACCTCTCCAATCGCGCGGTCATGGAAGGTGAACGCCACGTTCGGCCCGAACTGCAGCTGCCCCGTCAGGTCGGCGCCGGCGCGCGCATAGAACGACGACACCGGCTCCTGCTTGCTGACCGAGACGGGCGCGGTCAGGAAGACGTTCCCCTCGTACCCGATGCTCTCGAGCACCAGCTGCGGCTGGACGAGCAGCGGCCCCCAACGCCGCGGCGAGATCAGGGCCGGGAACGGCTCCTCGCGTGTCGGGACCTGCGAGAGAGCCGCCGGCGCGATGGACGCCAGCGCCAGCACGATCACTGCGGCGGCGCGTGCACGGGCGCGGGACAGCATCCTCGGTGGCTCCGCGCCGCAGGCCAGGGTGGGCCGCGACGGCTCCAGCCCGCGGGCCGGACGGGGCTTCCGGGCCGCCCCGCAAAGCGGGGTGCGGGGGGGAACCCGGAAGCAGTGGAAAGCGATCGTCGGGAGGATCGGCGTCAGCGTGACGGGCTCGACTGGCTGCCCTTCATCTCCTTGGTGTCGGTGTCGTCGTTCGTCAGCTGGTCGGCGCCGACGGCGACGATGGTCGCGGACGCCAGTAGCACGACCGTCGCGCCGACGGGGCTCGAGACCCAGGTCGAGAAGCCGGACTTGGTCGCCGCCTCGACATTGGACTCTCCCGGGGGGGCTTCCTGGGTCTCACCCGGCGCGAGCGAACCCGGCTTCGGCAGCGCGAGGGTGATCGACATCGCGGCCTTCTCGGCCACGAGTGGCGCCGCGGCGAGGGGCGCGCCCTGCGGGTCGTAGAGGACCAGCAGGTAGCGGCCCGCGGGGATCTCCTGGAGCTGGAACCGGCCGCGGAGATCGGTCGTGGCCCGGGCGACCGGTTCCTTCGCACCGTCCGGGACCGCCTGCACCGACAGGCCGGCGGCGGGGGTCTTCAGGTCGGCGGCGAAAATGCGGCCGGACACGGCGCTCGAGAGCGCCGGGGCGGCCAGGGCGAACGACGGGGCCAGGGCAAGCGCGAACGCGAGCGCCACGACCAGCGAGCTGCGATGGGCAGTCTTCATGGTATCGATTTCCTCCGTGCGACGGTGCGATCTCGTGCCGCCGCTTTTCCAGGCAAGCACCAACCCGTTCGCGCACCGACTCGCCCCAAAGGCGAGGATACAACGCCGGCCCGCGTACGGCTTCTCGTTTCGGAGCGCTATGCTGCTACGAACCCGCGTAACGATTACACCGAAACGGCATGGACTGGCAAAGGGGAGACGATGGCGAAAAGCGGCGAATCGAGGGACCGCCTGGCGGGGATCCTGCGCCGGGAGTCGATCCGGAGGGGGCATTTCGTGCTCGCCTCGGGCCGGACCTCGGATTACTACCTGGATTGCCGGCGGACGACCCTCCACCCGGAGGGGGCTTACCTGGTCGGGGTCGAGGTTCTCGCGGCCATCGCCCGGCGCGGCTGGAAAGCGGTGGCGGTCGGCGGGCTGAGCCTCGGGGCGGACCCGATCGCGGCCGCGACCGCGGTGGTCTCCCACCTCCAGGGCACCCCCGTCTCGGCTTTCCTGGTCCGCAAGGAGGCCAAGAGCCACGGGACCGGGCAGCGGATCGAGGGGGCACCCCCGGCCGGCTCGGCGGTGGTGATCGTCGAGGATGTGATCACGACCGGCGGCAGCTCGCTGGTCGCCCTGGAGGCCTGTCGCGAGGCCGGGCTGCCGGTCGCCGGCCTCGTGGCGCTCGTGGACCGGCAGGAGGGGGGTCGCGAGAACCTCGAGGCCCAGGGGCTCGCCGTCGAGGCGCTCTTTACGGCCCGGGAGCTGCTCGCGGCCGAGTGACCGGGGACGGGGTGGTCGCCGGGTCCCGACGGCCCGGCTCCACCCCGATCGGCCGGACACCTCGGGACAGCCTGTCCGGCAACCGGACGCCGGGCCTGTCCCGGATTCCGCTCTGATCCACTAAATCCATTATTTACAATAACTTAATCTACAGCACGCAGATTGCAGTACGGCTGTGCGGCGGCCCGCATCGGAGCCTTCGCTCCGGAACCGGGCCCGAGGAGCCACCGATGGTCCACCAGCCGTTTCAAGAAGACCTGCTCGAGGAACTCACCCGGCTCGTCGGGCGCCCGGCCCCGGTGGTCCGCGACGCCGTCTCGCGGCTGCTCAAGGTGCTCCTCCGCGAAGTCGATAAGGACGTCGCCCGGACCGTGGCGGCGTATCCCATGACCGCGTGGCAGTCGATCGCGCCGGGCTGCCCCGCGCTCAGGAGCCTCTGGAGCGCCACGCTCTCGGCCGGACTGACGGTGGAAGAAGTGTTCACGGCCTTCGCGGTGATCGACGACCACGTGCGGCGGCGCTACGGCGCGGACGCCTGGAACTCGCTCGACGAGTGGGGGCCCAGGTTCCAACTGAAGTACGTGCCGGAGCAGGCCGTACCGGGAGTCGGCGGGCGTTCCGAGCCGGGGCTGTGGCGCGCCGAACTCTGACGCCTGCAGCCGGAGGGGGGAAACGGCGATGAGGATCACGGGCTCGCACCGGGCCCAGCAACTCCGCGCAGACCTGGTCGCGCGCTTCGGCCTGGACGAAGAAGTGGTGAGCAAGGGGCTCGTCGCGCTGGTCGCGGCGATCCGGGGGCGGCTGCCCCGGCCGGTCGAGATCTCGCTCGCTTCGTGGGTCCCGGAAGCGTGGCGCGTCGTCTCCGACGCCCCCGGCGCGAGCGGCCTGACCGCGGCGCGCGGCGCCGAGGCGATCAAGCGGCGCGTCGCGGCCGCCGGCGTCCCGTACGCGGTCGCGGGACCGTTCGTGGTCGAGGTCGTGCGCTTCCTCGGTGAGCACTGCGGCTCGCCCCTGGCCACGGCACTCCACCGCCGGGTGCCCGAGTTCTCGCTGCTCGAGCAGGAAAACGAATCCTCGCTCGCCTGACCGCCCTGGATCAGGGTGTCGGCGCGCGCAGGAATGCCTCGAGCCGCGCGAGCGCCTCGTCGTAGGCCACGGCCGAGAACGAGCTCGCCTTCGCGTCGAACAGCTCGGTGCCGGCTCCCGGGACCGGGTAGAGCTGCAGCGCGAGGCCGGCCCGCCGCGCCGTCTCATCCAGCGCGATCCGCCGCTCGAGCGGGTAGGCCGAGCTTTCGTCGCCGAAGAGCGCCAGCACCGGTCGGCCGGCGGCCGCAAGCGAAGCGATCTCCTTGTCGCCGAGGGCGGCGGTGTCGAAGGCGAGGGCCGCGAACGGCTGCGCCCTTTCAGCGAGCGAAATCGCCCACCGGTCTCCGCCACCGAGCGTCACGAGGGCGATCGGCTTTCCCGGCAGGTCGCGCTGCAACCGGGCCAGCCCCGCCAGGATCACCGCCTGCGCGCGCGGGCGCGAGACCCCCGCTGTCAATTCCTTCATGCCGAGGCGGCTCGTCGCCTCGATCCCCTCGAGGACGTCGGGAATCACGACGGCGAAGCCGCGGGTGGCGAGCGAGCGTGCGAGGTCGCGGGTTTCGCGCGAGATCCCCCAGGGCGACGAGACGAGCACGACCCCTCCCGCCGGCGCGGCATCGGCCGGGCCGACGACGAACGCGCGGACGCCGGGCTCGATCTGCTCGAGCGCCTCCCAGGTCCCGGGGCTGCCGGCGTCGGCCACGACCGGGGTCCGCGGAACCTCCGCGACGACCGAAGGGTAGGGCCTGGCGGGAGGTTCGGTGCGCTGGGCCGGGCGGCAGCCGGGAGCGAGGAGGGCGCTCCCGGCAAGGAGCAGCGCCAGTGCGGCGGAGGCGGCGTACGGCCGGAGCGCCGCAGGCAGGGTCGAACGGGTCGATTCCATGGCGGTCCTCGGCGGATCGGTGACCCGGGGCTGCGGGATCACGGAAGAAAGGGGGAAACGCGCCGGATCGGCAGCGGCAGCCCCTGCTTGAGCAGGCGGGCGTCCTCCCCGAGCTGCTGCAGCAGGGTGAAGACCTGCTTGCGGGTCTCCTGCCAATGGCCGGAGTTGTCGACCAGGTAGTCCGCCAGCGCGGCCTTGC
This sequence comes from uncultured Acidobacteriota bacterium, assembly GCA_963702425.1. Taxonomy (GTDB): domain Bacteria; phylum Acidobacteriota; class Polarisedimenticolia; order J045; family J045; genus JALOKP01. The sequence goes on along the minus strand of CAVPCQ010000011.1, from coordinate 262,582 downwards.
GTTCGATCGGCATCTGCGAGCGAATCCGCGCGCCGGCGCGGTCGGGGCCCGTCTTGTCGCGCTCCATGATCCGCTGGATCTGGACCGAGGGGCGGGCATAGACGACGACCAGCCGGTGGAACTGGCGGTAGCGCTCCGTCTCGACCAGCAGGGCCGCGTCGTAGACGACGAACTCGGCCCCCGCCTCGCGCGCGGCAGCGATCATCCGCTCGCGACTCTCGGCGACCACGAGCGGGTGGACGATTGCCTCGAGCCGCTTCCGCTGCGACTCGTCCTTGAAGACGATGTCGGCCAGCGTTGCGCGGTCGATGCCGCCCTTCGACTCGGCCACCCCACCGCCGAAGGCCTCGAGCACCGGTGCGACCGCCGCGCCGCCCGGGTCGAGCAGCCGGTGCACGATCGCGTCGGCGTCGACGACCGGGCAGTCGGCCTCGCGGAGCATCCCGGCGACGGTCGACTTGCCGGTCCCGATCCCGCCGGTGAGGCCGACGAGCAACAGGTGCGGCAGTCCCTCCTCGTCGAGAAAGAACCGGCTCATCCGGGGAGCCCTTCCGCCCGCCGCGCCCCCTCGAGCGTGTTGCGCAGCAGGAGCGCGACCGTCAGCGGACCGACGCCGCCCGGAACCGGCGTGATCCACCCGGCGACGGCGCTCGCCTCGCCGTAGTGCACGTCGCCGACGAGCGCGTGACCGTTCCTGCGGAACTTCTCGAGCCGTTCCGGCTGGCCGGCCAGCAGGTCTTCGGCCTGGACCGCGTCCGTGATCCGGTTGATCCCGACGTCGATCACCGCCGCGCCCGGCTTGACGAACGCGCCGCGCAGCAGCCCCGGCACACCGACCGCGGCGACGAGCACGTCGGCGCGCCGGCAGACCCCGGCCAGGTCGCGCGTGCGCGAGTGGGCGATCGTCACGGTCGCGTGGCGGTCGAGCAGCAGCTGCGCCACCGGCTTCCCGACGATCGTCGAGCGCCCGACGACGACCGCTTCGGCCCCCTCGAGCGGGACCTCGGCCGCGTCGAGCAGCGCCATCACGCCGAGCGGCGTGCAGGGCACGAAACCACCCTTCTGGCCGAGCAGCAGCATCCCCGCGTTGACCGGGTGGAAGCCGTCGACGTCCTTCCCGGGTGGGATTGCGCGCTGGACCGCGAGGGGGTCGACCTGCTTCGGCAGCGGAAGCTGGACGAGCATCCCGTCGACGGCTCGGTCGGAGGCCATCCGGGCGATCAGGTCCAGGACCTCGGCCTGCGTGGCGCTGGCCGGCAGGCGTACGATGGACGACACGAAGCCCGCCTCGCGGGCGGCCTTCTCCTTGTGGCCGACGTAGATCGCGCTCGCCGGGTCGTCGCCGACCAGGATCACCGACAGCCCGGGCTGCCGGCCGGCCGCGGCCTGGAATGCCGCCGCGTCGGCCGCCACGCGGGCCCGGATCGTCTTCGCCAGGGCGTTGCCGTCGAGGATCTCTGCGCTCATTTCGGTGTCGTCTCGCCTTCGTACTTCTTCTGGAAGAAGAAGCGGCTGCGGCCCGTGTTCGCGCCGGACTGGATGAAGGGGACGTCGAGGAAGAGGATCTCCCACGAGCCCTCCGGCTCGACGAAGATCAGCAGCCCCTCGACCGAGTGGCCGGCGGCCAGGTCGATCGGGCCGTCGAAGACGCCGCGCATCAGCGTCTCGACCATCCCCTCGGCGGGCAGGGTGCCGCGCTCGGGGCGCAGCAACTCGAAAGCGCGCGTGTAGTCGAGCGGTGGGAGCATCGCGCTGCCGCCGTTGGGGAGCAGCCGGATCGACTGCGTCTCGATGTGGACCGGCACCGCTCCCGGGGCGGCGACCGCGAGGTGGAAAGCGAGGAACTTCTTGATGCCGCCCGCGAAGGCGTCGCTCCCCGCGCCGGCGCGCGTCGTCAGAAAGGTGGTGCGTTCCGCGTCGGTGACCGGCTTGATCTCGAGCGCAACCCCCTCCGCGCCGTAGCTCTGCACGCCCCCGGGGAGGGGAGCGCCGGACGGGTCGGTCGCCTGGAGCGTCCAGGGGCCGGTGGGGGTCTTCAGGCTGGCGCAGCCGGCGGCCGCGAGCAGCGCGGCGGCGGCGAGCGCGGCCGGGACCGCCGCGGCGGCGCGCGGGCAGCGGGAAGGGGCGGGGTACATCGAGTTCCTCCGGGCCAGGGAGTTTACCCCGCGCGACGGCTCCGCGCGGACCCCGGATCGTGCCTTTCCCCCCAGCGCGGGATACACTCGCCAGCTTCCCGCCGGAGGATCGGTCCTTGATATCCGACAACATCGTGGTCCGCGGCGCCGCGGAGCACAACCTCAAGAAGATCGACGTCGAGATCCCGCGCCACAAGCTGGTGGTCATCACCGGGGTCTCGGGGTCGGGCAAGTCGTCGCTGGCCTTCGACACGATCTACGCCGAGGGACAGCGGCGCTACGTCGAATCGCTCTCGGCCTACGCGCGGCAGTTCCTCGAGCTGATGCAGAAGCCGGAGGTCGAGTCGATCGAAGGACTGTCGCCGGCGATCTCGATCGAGCAGAAGACGACCTCCCGCAACCCGCGCTCCACGGTCGGGACCGTGACCGAGATCTACGACTACCTGCGGCTGCTCTTCTCGCGCGTCGGCCGGCCGCACTGCCCGAGCTGCGGCAAGGCGATCGAGCGCCAGACGGTGCAGCAGATCGTCGACGACGTGCTGGCGCTGGGCGCGGAGACGCGCGTCTCGATCCTGTCGCCGGTGGTGCGCGGCCGGAAGGGGCACTACAAGAAGGACCTCGAGCGCTTCGCCGCGCAGGGGTTCGTGCGGGCCCGCGTCGACGGCGAGATGGTCGACCTCGACCAGCCGCCCGACCTGGACAAGAAGCGGGCCCACACGATCGAGGTCGTGGTCGACCGGCTGGCGGTGCGCGAAGAGCTGCGGCAGCGGCTGACCGACTCGGTCGAGACCGCGCTCAAGCACGCCGAGGGGCTGGTGCGGATCGTGCCGGAGGGGGCCGACGAGCGGCTCTACTCCGAGCACTATGCCTGCGTCGACTGCGGGATCTCGCTGCCCGAGCTGGCGCCGCGGGCCTTCTCGTTCAACTCGCCCTACGGCGCCTGCGAGACCTGCGGCGGCCTCGGCGTGCACCGCGAGTTCGACCCCGAGAAGATCATCCGCGAGCCGGACGCGCCGATCACCGGCGGGGCCACCGACGTCTGGGGCGGGATCGAGTCGTCCTACATGAAGGAGATGCTGGCCTCCGTCCTGCGCGCCCACCGGGTGCCGGCCAACACCGCCTGGCGCGACATCCCGCTCAAGGTCCGGCGGGTCATCATGTACGGCTCGGGGACGACGGAGTACGAGTTCATCTTCGAGGGGGACCGCTCGAAGTACACGATCCGCCGCAACTTCGAGGGGATCATCCCGCGGCTCGACCGCAAGCTGAAGGAGACCTCGTCCGACCAGGTGCGCGAGGAGCTGGAGGAGTACATGTCCTCCTCGCCCTGCCAGGCCTGCGGCGGCGCGCGCCTCAAGAAGGAGACGCTGGCGGTCACGATCGGCGAGAAGAACATCGCCGAGGCGACGGCCTTCACCGTGCGCGACGCCCAGCAGTACTTCGACGGGTTGGCGCTGACCCCGCGCGAGCGCGAGATCGCGCGGCTGGTGCTGAAGGAGATCAAGGAGCGGCTGGGGTTCCTGGTCAACGTCGGCCTGGGCTACCTGACGCTCGACCGCTCGGCGGCGACGCTGTCGGGCGGGGAAGGGCAGCGGATCCGGCTGGCGACGCAGATCGGCTCGCGCCTGACGGGCGTGATGTACGTGCTGGACGAGCCGTCGATCGGGCTGCACCAGCGCGACAACCGCAAGCTGCTCGACACGCTCTCGGCGATGCGCGATCTCGGCAACACCGTGATCGTCGTCGAGCACGACGAGGAAACGATCCGCGCCGCCGACCACGTCGTCGACCTCGGGCCGGGGGCGGGGGAGCTGGGCGGGGAAGTCGTCGCCGAGGGGACGCCCGAGGTGATCGCCGCCAGCAAGCGCTCGCTGACCGGGCAGTACCTCTCCGGCCGGCGCCGGATCGAGGTGCCGCCCGAGCGGCTGAAGCCCGACGGCCGCTGGCTGACCGTCAAGGGGGCGCGGCAGCACAACCTCAAGTCGGTCGACGCGCGCTTCCCGGTCGGACTCTTCACCTGCGTGACCGGGGTCTCGGGCTCGGGGAAGTCGACGCTCGTCAACCACACCCTGTTCCCGGCGCTGGTCAAGCACTTCGGCTTCGGAGCGGAGAAGCCGGGGGACCACGACACGATCACCGGGCTCGACCACTTCGACAAGGTGATCGACATCGACCAGTCGCCGATCGGCCGCACGCCGCGCAGCAACCCCGCGACCTACGTCGGGCTGTTCGCGCCGCTGCGCGAGCTGTTCGCGCAGGTGCCCGAGGCGCGGGCCCGGGGCTACACCCCGGGCCGCTTCTCGTTCAACGTCAAGCGCGGCCGCTGCGAAGCCTGCGAAGGCTGCGGCGTGATCCGGATCGAGATGCACTTCCTGCCCGACGTCTTCGTGACCTGCGACATCTGCAAGGGCAAGCGCTACAACCGCGAGACGCTGGAGATCCTCTGGAAGGGGAAGTCGATCGCCGACGTGCTCGACATGACGGTCCACCAGGCGCTCGAGTTCTTCCGGAACGTCCCGGTCGTGGCCCACAAGCTGCAGACGATCTACGACGTCGGCCTCGGCTACGTGCGCCTCGGCCAGCAGGCGACGACCCTCTCCGGCGGCGAGGCGCAGCGCGTCAAGCTCGGCAAGGAGCTGTCGCGCCGCTCGACCGGCCGGACGCTCTACATCCTCGACGAGCCGACGACCGGCCTGCACTTCGAGGACGTCAAGAAGCTGATCGACGTCCTGATGCGCCTGCGCGGCGAGGGGAACACGATCGTCGTGATCGAGCACAACCTCGACGTGATCAAGACCGCGGACTACCTGGTCGACCTCGGGCCGGAAGGCGGGAACGAAGGCGGGCGGATCATCGCCGAGGGGTCGCCGGAGGAGGTCGCGCGGGAGGCGGGCTCGGCGACGGGGTCGTACCTGAAGCGGGCGCTGGCGGCGGGGCGGGACGAAACAGCTTCCGAACCTCCGCGGGCGCGCCGCGCGGCCCCGCGGGCCGCGGGCCGGAGGTAGTTGGTGCCGTCGCCGCTTCGAGGGCGAGAGCGCCGATGGCCCGCAGATCCGCTCAGTCGGGCCGCGGGTGAGTGCGTGACCCCTCGGATTCGGGGATGGGCGCTCCGCGCCGGGGATCTGTGGTGGGTCCTTGCGAGTCCCGTCTACCTCGTACTTGGTACTCTCCGCCACGAGGGCAGCCATCTCCTCGTGGGCCTCGCGCAAGGAGGACGGATCGGCGAGTTCTCCATCCTGCCATCAGACCGAGGGTGGGGGTTCGTCCAGCTCCAAGGCGGTCAGATCGACGGGCTCACCTTCGCCGCGCCCTACCTCGGCGATGCGCTCGTCTTCGCCGCCGGGTATGTCTGGGCATTCCGGATTCCGCCGAACCGGCGGTGGCTCTTCGTGAATGTGCTCGTCGTCATGATGCTGTCCCCCCTCATCAATACCGCCTACAACAGCGTTGGAGGACTGGCGTCGGGTGGGAGCGACTTCTTCTGGCTGGGTCGTCAATTCGGAGCCGCGTCCGTGACGATGGCGTCGGGATTGGCAATTGCGAGCTACAGCTACGGGATACTCCGTGTTACTCACACGGTCGCCGATGGCGTGCTCGAGCGCATCGCGAGCGGAACCGAGATCGTGAACGGTTCCGACCTGCCGTATCGCCGCGTCCCAGCCAGCACGACGGGGAGAAACACAGGCAGGGTTGGAAGTTAGTGCTCCCTCTGGGACGATTCCTGCATCTAACCTTGACGAGACACCGAGGGCGGGGGGGCATGCTGAAAGACGAGGCTCGTGCCGTGATCCATGGCTCTCGCGCCGGAACCGGTCTCGCCTGGCCATGGCGGTCCCGCACCGCGCGTACGAGAGTTGTCTGCCGACGCGCCGCGCTGCAGCTGCTCCTCTATCCCGGCTGCCTTCTCGTCGGCGCGTGTGCGCGAGAGGCCGAGCGGCCCACGATTCCCTCCGACCTCGAGGCGGTCATTGCGGCACGCGACCCCGAAGGGAGATTGCGGTTGGAGAAGGAGAAACTCGGGGCGATGGTCGGCCGAGAAGGGGTCGTGCCCGGCCTGCTCGCCGAGGGCGGCTCCTCGACCTCCGTTCGTGACTTGATCGGCGACCGAGACGGCATCGGCCTACTGTTCATGAGCCACGGCGACATCCCGGAGGCGTGGAAGCGCGAGGTTGTGGAAAAGGGATGGAGATTCGAAGGGAAGCCGGTCTATCCAGTCCTTCCGAAAAGAGCCCGATTCACGGCGAGTCACGAGCACCTGCTCCGCAGTGCCCCGGAGCAGGTGCTGTTTGTCGAAACCCCGATGCAGGGAGAGATGATCTACCTGGCGTCGTTCCCTACGCTGTTCGTATTCGACCGGTCAGGCCGCGTGGCTCTGATCCAAGTCGGCTTGCTCCATGAGAGAAGCTACCGAGTGACTGCAGGGGAGGACGCGAGATGAAACGAAGTCAGCGAACCCTGTCGGCACTGAGCACTTCGTGAACCTCACGAATACGTACTACCCGAGTAGCGCTCCAGCGCGGGCGAAACTCGTTTTCACGGGGACAATGAACCCCGTCACTAGGATCGTCAGCGGAGAAGTCATTTCGCTCGCGTGGTTGGACTAGTCACGATCAGGCAAGGACGTACAGAGTCTCCCCGGTACGCTCTCCAGTGAAGCGGATTCGGCGTACGATCTGCTGATTGGACTGGTACTGAGCGTCGAATGGTTCCACTGGTTCGCGCCCGGTCAGGTCTCGGCGTGGAACAGAGTCGTCCTTCTGTTCTCCGGGATGATCGGCGGGCTCGTCGTGGCGCGGATTACTGCGGCGTTCCTGTTTCTCGGGTGGAGCTTGCCGCAGTCGCTGGATCATGCGGGAAGCCTGAAGGGCGGCGGCTACTCCGTTCTCGGATTCGGACTCGGAGCGCGTTGCGTTGCGGCCGCCGCTTCGCGGCTTCTGGGATTGAGGGTAGCGCTGGTCGTCGACAGCGCCGCGATCCCGATGCTGCTCGCGCAGATTCTCGGACGGCTTGGCTGCTTCCTTCATGGATGCTGCTTCGGTGTCTCCATGCAGCCTGTCCTGGGCGATGCGATTCGAGGCTCTGAGCCCCGCCGGGATCGCGGTCGGGCCCGCCGGGCTACATCCAGTCCCGCTCTAGGAAATGGTGGGGTGCGCGTTTCTGCTCGTGTTCGTTGCGGGGGCCCGCGTGTCGCCCGCGTGTCGCAGCCGACGGGAGTTCCAGCCATCGTGTTCGTCGGCGACTATTCGGTTCTGCGATTGTGCATGGAGAGTGTCAGGGGAGACGCGCCGACGGGGTGGCGGAGGCGAGTGGCGGTTCTGACCTCGCTCGCAGTTGTGGCCGCGGTCCTCAGGCTCTGGTTCGCGCGGACGGGAAAGCCAGCCCATCGTCCTGCGCCAGGAGCGCGACCCGGCACAACCTCGACGTGATCAAGACCGCGGACTACCTGGTCGACCTCGGGCCGGAAGGCGGGAACGAAGGCGGGCGGATCATCGCCGAGGCGTCGCCGGAGGAGGTCGCGCGGGAGGCGGGCTCGGCGACGGGGTCGTACCTGAGGCGGGCCCTGGCGGCGGGGCGGGAGCCGGTCGCCGCGGAACTGCCGGCGCGGGCGCAGAAGGCCGGACGGCGGGCGGCGGGGCGGGGATAGGGGACCCGGCCGCAGCCGGGGAGCGCGATGGCGCCAAGTGGTTGCGCCCTGCGCGCGTGGGCTATCGTTCGGGTGGCATGACCCGTCGCTCGCACGCCCCGCCCGCGGCGCCGCGCATCGCGCTGGCGGCCGCGCTCGCCCTGCTGACGATCGCGGTCTTCTGGCCGATCACTCATCATCCGTTCGTCCAGTACGACGACGAAGCCTACGTCGTCGACAACCCGGAGGTGCGGGGCGGCCTGACACCCCACGGCATCGCGTGGGCGCTGACGACCGGGCACGCGGGCAACTGGCATCCGCTGACCTGGCTCTCCCACCAGCTCGACGTAACGCTGTTCGGCCTCGACCCCGGTGCGCACCATCGCACGAGCCTGTCGCTGCACGTGGCGACGGCGCTCCTGCTCTTCGAGGCCCTGCGCCGGATGACCTCGGACCTGGTGCGAAGCGCCTTCGTGGCCGCGGTCTTCGCCGTCCATCCGCTGCACGTCGAATCGGTCGCCTGGGTGGCGGAGCGCAAGGACGTCCTCTCGGGCCTGTTCTTCGCGCTCGTCCTTTTGTCCTACGAGCGCCATGCGAGAGCGCCGTCGCGGGCTCGCATGGCCTGGGTCGGCCTCTTCCTCGCGCTGGGGCTGATGGCCAAGCCGATGCTGGTGACCGCGCCGTTCGTCCTGCTGCTGCTCGACGCGTGGCCGCTGGGCCGCGCCTCCTGGGGCGGACCGCTTCGCGCGCTGGTCCCGCTGGTCCGCGAGAAGCTGCCGCTCTTCGCGCTCGCGGCGGCGGCCAGCGTCGTGACCTTCCTGGTGCAGGAGCGCGCCGGTGCGGTCGCCGCCGTCGACGCGCTGCCGCTGGGAGCCCGGCTCGAGAACGCCGTCGTCTCGCTGGCCTGGTACCCGCTCAAGGCCGCCTGGCCGAGCGGGCTCGCCGTGCTCTACCCGCATCCCGCGGACGGGGTCAGCGCGGGCGCGCTGGCCGCGTCGGCAGTGTTCGTCCTGGCGGCGACGATCGGCGCGCTGGCGCTCCGGCGCCGGGCGCCCTGGCTGCCGACCGGCTGGTTCTGGCACATGGGGATGCTCGTTCCGGTGCTCGGCCTGCTGCAGGTCGGGTCCCAGGCGCGCGCCGACCGGTACACCTACCTGCCGCTGATCGGGCTCGCGCTGGCCGCGGCGTGGAGCCTGCGGCCGCGAGCACGTCCGCTCGTCGTGGCGTCCGCCGCGGCGGCCACCGCGGCGGTGGTCGCGCTGGCGCTCGCGGCACGCATGCAGGTCGCAACCTGGCGCGATTCGACGGCGCTGTTCGAGCGCGCGCTGGCCGTGACCGGGAACAACTTCCAGGCCCACGACATGCTGGGCGTGGAACTGGCCCGGAAGGGCCGGCTCGACGAAGCCGCGCGGGAGTTCGAGCAGGCGATCCGGATCAACCCGCGCTCGAAGAAGGCCTGGAACGATCTCTGCTTCGCGCGCGGCCAGGGGGGCGCGCCGCGGGAGGCGCTGGCCGCCTGCGACGCCGCGCTGCGGCTCGACCCCGACTACGCCGATGCCCTGCAGAACCGCGGCGTCGCGCAGGCGAAGCTCGGCGATCTCGACGCGGCCGTTCGTTCCTTCGAGCGGGCTCTCGCCATCGAACCCGGCCACGCGGCCGCCCGCCAGTCGCTCGAGATCGTGCGCGCGCGCCGGGCGGCTCCGCGCCACCCGCCCTGACCCGGCGGAGGGGCTTGCTTGGGGCGGGCATGCCGAACGGGACGGAGCAGGGGGATCCGCCCATGCCGCCCGCCTTCCGTTGACGTGGGCCCTCACCCGTGGCATCAACCCCGCATGGAGCGAGGCCTCAGCGACACCGCCCCGGCCGTCGTCCGGCTGATCGTCGAGGGATATCGGCGCATGACCCCCGAGCGGCGCCTCGAGCTGGCCGGGGAGATGTGCGAGGCCCTCGACGAGCTGGTCCTCGCCGGGCTTCGGCTGCGACATCCAACGGCCGACGAGGCGGAGCTGATGCGGCGGCTGGCCGAGATCCGGCTCGGCCGCGAGCTGGCGGCCGCGGCCGCGAACGCCGCCGCGGAATGCGCCAGCTCGGGGAGAGTGAGCTCGTGACCCGGCCGGTCGAGCTGGCGATCGAGGTCGCGCACCTCTTCGAGCAACTCGGTATCCCGTACTACCTCGCCGGCTCCCTGGCCTCGTCGATCCACGGCGAGCCGCGGGCGACGCGCGACATCGACTTCGTCGCGGAGATCGGGGCAGCCCAGGTCGAGCCGTTCTGCCGAGCGTTGGGCGACGCCTACTACGTGGATCGGGAGACCGTCGCCCAGGCGGTGATTCGCCACAGTCACTTCAACGTGGTCCGGCTCGATTCGATGCTGAAGGTCGACGTTTTCCTCCCCGCCGACCGAACCCGTTTTGCGGAAGAGCTGCGCCGCTCGCGGGTCACCGGCGTGGGATCCGACACGCTGAGGGTGGCGAGCGCCGAGGACACGGTCCTGGCCAAGCTCGACTGGTTCCGGCTCGGTGGCGAGGTGTCGGATCGCCAGTGGTCCGACGTCGTCGGCGTGATGCGGATCCAGCAGGAAACGCTCGACCTCGGCTACCTGACCGGGCAGGCGATCGCGCGCGGGCTGGCGACGCTGCTGGAGCGGGCCCTCGCCGAAGCGCGCGCCTGATGCCCGCGCCGCCCGGAGCGGCCCGGCCTATGCCGTCGCCGGTTCGGTCCCGCTGAGCAGGTAGTCGAGCAGCTCGCGGACCGACCGGATCTGCTCGCCAAAGGGCAGGCTCTCCGAGCCGCGGAAGAACAGGCCGCGCTCGACGTCGCCGCGCAGCGCCGCGGCCAGCTGGGCGTCGATGCAGAACTGCCCCATCTTGGCGATCCCGTCGCGTAGGCCGCAGTGGGACAGGCAGTTGAAGGCCGAGGTGCAGCGGTCCCGGAAGCGGCCGGCGCGATCCTGCAGCCGCGACTCCATCTCGAGGTAGCGCTCCAGCCACGGCGTGAGCACGGCACGGGCCGGGAGCCCGGCGGCGCTCATGAAGGTGATGATCTGCTCCGGCCGCGCGCGGGCCAGCACGCGCTTGAAGTTCGGGTGCGCGTCTCCCTCCGCGGTCACCGCGAACGGCGTGCCGACCTGCACCGCGGCTGCGCCCAGGTCGAGCAGCGCCGCGATCTTCTCGTGCGAGTTGATCCCGCCGGCGGGGATCAGCGGTATCGATTCTCGTTCGATACCGAACTCCCGCCATAACTCGAACGCCGACTCGAGCACGCGCGCGAAGTCGAAGCGCTCCTCGCCGACGTCCTCGGCGCGCGCCACGCCCAGGTGGCCGCCGGCGTAGCGCGGGTGCTCGATCACGATCGCGTCGGGCAGGCGGTTCCTGCGCAGCCAGCGCTTGACCAGCACGGCGATCCCGCGCGCGTCGGAGAGGATCGGGACCAGCGCGACGTCGGGGTGGCCCGCCGTCAACTCGGGGAGATCGAGCGGCAGCCCGGCCCCCATCACGATCGCGTCCGCCCCGCTCTCGCAGGACTGACGGACCAGCTCGGCGTGGCAGGTCACCGCCTTCATCACGTTGACCGCCACCAGCCCCTCGCCGCCGGCGACCGCGCGCGCGGCGCGGATCTCCCGGTCGAGGGCGACCTTGTTCGCGGCGTCGATCCGCACCTGGTCGCGGCAGTCGCGCGTCGTGGCGAGGAGGTCGGGGTGGTGGTGCCTGAGGTCGATGCTGGCGATCGTCCCGACGGCCCCCTCGCGGGCGACGGCCCCGGCGAGGCGGTGCGAGGAGACGCCTACCCCCATCCCCCCCTGGACGATCGGGAGGAGCGACTTCCCCTTGAGGCGCAGGCGTTTCAGGGGGGACTTCACCATCCGGACTCCGTCGGCGGCGAAAGCAATGCGAATGGAGCGCCCGCCGCCCGCGTCTCTGTCGAACGCGGTCGAGAAACCCATGATAACCCGGACGGCTCGAAAGGCTATGGACGGGGGTGGGGAAGCGGCCGCGCCCTCAGCGCGGCCGCCCCTCCAGGTCGACCCGCTGCGGCGCCCCGAACCCGGCCTTCTCGAGCTGCGGCACGATCGCCGCCGCGTCGCCGACCAGCACCACGGTCAGCGCGTTCCAGTCGTAGAGCCCCGAGCGCGCGTCGGCGTTGACCGCCTCGAGCGTCGCCGCGTCGAGCGCGGCCAGCTGCCGGGCCAGCGCGTCGAGCGGCCGCTCCTGGACGACGAAGCCGCCGAAGACCTCGGCCGTGGCGGAGGTCGTCGCGATCGCCTCGACCAGGTCGTGCCGCGCGGTCTCGCGCGCCTTGGAGAACTCCTCGGCCGTGACGTTGCCCGAGGCCAACCCGGCGAACTCCTTCTTGAATTCGCCGAGCGCCGCGGCGGTCACCTCGGTCTGGACCGAAGCGGACGCAACGAGCAGCGGCTGCGCCCCGTCCTGCGAGAACTGGCTGCGCGCGCCGTAGGTGTACCCCTTGTCCTCGCGCAGGTTCTGGTTGAGGCGGGAGGTGAAGCTGCCGCCGAACAGGGTGTTCAAGATTGCGCGCCGTCCGCGGCTGGTCTCGTCCACGGGAGCGACCGGGCGCGCGAGCAGGATCACCGTCTGCGGCGCGGCGGGGCGGTCGACGAGCAGGATCCGGTGGCCGGGGCCCGAAGCGACCGGCGCCGGACGCGCCGGCGGTACCGCCGTTCCCGCCGCCGGCTTCGCGGTGCCGAAGCGCGCCTCGAGCGCCGCCTCGAGCGCCGCCGGGTCGAGGTCGCCCGCGAAGACGAAGCGCGCCCGCGCCGGGTTGACCAGGGCCGGGTACGCGGCCTTCAGCTCCGCCAGCGTCAGCGCCCCGACCGACTTCGCACTGCCGTCGGCGGGGCGGCCGCGCAGGTCGTCCGGTCCGAAGAGCCCGGCCAGCGCGACGAGCTGCGCGACCTGCGTCGGCCGCTCGGCGCGCGCGCCGATCCGCGCCAGGGCCAGCGACTTCTCGCGCGCGAAGTCGGACTCCGTGAACGCCGGGCGCAGCAACGCGTCGGCGAACAGGTCGAGTGTCGGCCCCAGGTTCGACGAGAGGCCGGAGACGCCGGCCACCAGCACGTGGCGGGTCCCCTCGGCAGCGATCGAGGCCCCCAGCGACTGGACCGCGTCGGCGAACTGCGACGCGTCGCGCCCCCCGGCGCCCGAGGTCAGCAGCGTTGCCAGCAGCGGCGTCAGCCCGGCCTCGCTGGCCGGGACGGCCCGCTCGCCGCCGTCGAAGATCGCGCGGCCCGTGAACAGGCCCGCGCCGGGGACCGGCACGAACGCCACGCTCGCCCCGTTGGCCAGCTTGAATTCCTGCGGCGCGGGGGGCGTGAAGGCGCCGGCCGGCGCCGGACCCGGCCGCATGTCGAGCGCGTTCTCGGCCGACGCCGCGCCGATCGGGACGATCCGCAGGTCGACCCGTCCCTCGCCCAGCGCGCGCGCCGCGTCGCGCACGCTCTCCGCGGTCGCCGTGCGGTAGCGCGCCAGGTCGCGCTCGAAGCCGTCGGGCGTGCCGTAGAAGTAGTAGTAGCGGTTGAGCATGTCGGCGCGGCGGTTGAGGTCCTCGGAGCGCCGCCGGAACGCCGTCTCCTCCATCGCCTGGGCGCGCTGCAGTTCGGCCGCGGTCGGGCCCGCCTCCTGCAGTCCGGCCAGCACGGCCAGCGTCTCGCGCTTGATCGCCTCGAGGTCTGCGCCGGGCTTCGCCAGGACGTGGACATGGAACTCCCCGCCCAGCTCCAGCTCGTCGAAGTAGACGTCGACGTTCTGCGCCAGCTCGAGGTCGAGCACCAGCCGCTTGACCAGCCGGCTCGAGCTGCCGTCGGCCAGGACGCGCGCGACGAGGTCGAGGTTCGCGGCGCCGGTCGTCATCGGCTTCGGACCGGGCCAGACCAGGAAGAGCTTGCCGTTCTCGACCTTGTCGGTCGCCAGCCGCCGCACCTCGCGCTCGAGCACGATCGGCGGCGCCTCGCGGTGCTCGGGCAGCGGCTTCGCGGGGATCGCGCCGAAGGTCTTCGCGATCAGCGCCTTCATCGCCGCCGGGTCGAAGTCGCCGGCGACGACGAGGCTGGCGTTGCCGGGGACGTAGTAGGCCGCGAAGAAGTCCTTGACGTCCTGCAGCGTCGCCGCCTGCAGGTCCTCGTGGCTGCCGATCACCGGGTGGTGGTAGGGGTGGCCCGGCGGGTACATCGCCTCCGGGCAGGATCAGCTCGGCGATCCCGTAGGGCGCGTTTTCCACCGTCTGGCGCCGCTCGTTGCGGACGACGTCGCGCTGCAGGTCGAGCTTCTGCTGCGTCATCGCGTCGCCGAGCTGCTCCAGGCGGTCGGCGTCGAGCCACAGCAGCGTCGGCAGGACCGACGATGGGCCCCACGAGTAGTAGTTCGTCTTGTCGTTGCTGGTCGAGGCGTTGTTGGCCCCGCCGCCCGACTCCATCAGCACGTCGAACTGGTTCTCCGGCACGCGGTGCGTGCCCATGAACATCAGGTGCTCGAACAGGTGCGCGAAGCCGCTGCGCCCCGGCGCCTCGTCCTTGGAGCCGACCGCGTACCAGATGTTGATCGCGACCTGCGGCAGCCGGCGGTCCTGGTGGAGGATCACGGTCATGCCGTTGGGCAGGGTGGTGGTCTCGGCGGTGAAGGCAAGGGCGCGGCCCTGGCCGAGCGCGCCGGCGATCAGGGCGGGCGCGGCGGCACGCACCAGGTCTTTCATGGTCATCACGGTCCTCCGGGCGGGGAGTCTCCCACGGCGGGCGCGGGGCGCGCCAAGGCTCGGCGGGGCCGATCGCGGGCGTCCCGCGGCGGCCCCCGGGGCCCCGGGGATGCGCGGGATCCCGGTGGGCGGGTAGGCTTCCCCCCATCTGCCCGGCCCGCGGCCGTCCGCGGGCCCCGCCCCGAGGACTCCCGCATGCGCCGCGCCCTGCTCCCGCTCCTCGTCGTCCTGTCCGCCCTCATCGGTCTCCTCGCGCTTCCGGTCCTGGCCGTCGAGGCGAAGCTCCCGCGGCACCCCGCGCCGTCGCCGGACGGGACCGCGATTGCCTTCTCCTGGCAGGGAGACATCTGGGTCGTCCCGGCGGCCGGCGGAGCGGCGCGACGGCTGACGGCCCATCCGGCCTACGACCGCTTCCCGATCTGGTCGCGCGACGGAAAGTCGATCGCCTTCGCTTCCGACCGCTACGGCAACGCCGACGTCTTCGTCGTCGCGGCCGACGGCTCGAGAGCGCCGGTGCGGCTGACCTGGGCCTCGAACGGCGACACGCCGGTCGATTTCACGCCGGACGGGAAGAGCGTGATCTTCGCCTCGCGGCGCGACGAAGCGGTCTCGCGGATGCCGGTGCTCTGGATCGTCCCGGTGGGCGGGGGGACGGCCGCCGTCTGGCAGTCGGCGCTGGGGCACAGCGCGTCGATCGCCCCCGGTGGCGAGCGCGCCGTCTTCGTGCGCGGCGGGACCCCCTGGACGCGCCGCGGCTACCGCGGCTCGGCGAACCGCGAGCTGTGGGTCCGCGAAACCGACGGCTCGTACCGTCGCCTGGCGGCCTTCGACGGCGATGACGATGCCCCAACCTGGACCGCTGCGGACCAGGTGGTGTTCCTCTCGGCCCGGAACGGCCGCAAGAACGTCTTCACCGTCCCGGCCGACGGCAGCGCCGCGCCCCGCGCGCTGACGGCGCACGACGGCTCCGACGTCCGCTTCCCGCGTGCAGCCGCCAACGGGTCGATCGTCGCCTACGAGTTCGAGGACGCGATCTGGACCGTGGCGCCCGCCGGCGGCCCGCCGAAGCAGCTGACGATCGACCTGCCCGCCGACGCACGGGTCAACACACTCGAGCGGAAGACGGCGAAGGACGGGGCCTCCGACATGGCCCTCTCGCCCGACGGCAAGCTGATCGCCCTTGTCGTCGGCGGGGATGTCTTCGTCACCGCCGTCCGCTCCAAGGACGACCAGGAGATCGCGGCGCCGCCAACGGTGCGAGTCACCGCCACCCCGGAGCGCGAGCAGGACCCGGCCTGGAGTCCCGACGGAAAGACGCTCGTCTTCGCCTCGGCGCGGACCGGCAACCTCGACCTGTTCGCGGCGCGCCGCGCCGACGACGCGAAGGACTGGACCGAGAACTTCGAGTTCCCGGTGACGGCGCTGACGGCCACGCCGGCTCACGAGCGCGCGCCCGAGTTCTCGCCCGACGGCAAGCAGCTGCTCTTCGTGCGCGGACGCGGGGAGCTGGTCGTCGCCGACGCCGACGGCGGTAACGCGCGCGTGCTCTTCACGCACTTCAGCGCGCCCCAGGTCGCCTGGTCGCCGGACGGGAAGTTCATCGCCTACGCGCAGGAGGACGAGAACGCCAACAGCGAGGTCTTCGTCCTGTCGCTCGCGGGGGGCGAGCCCTACAACGTCAGCCGGCATCCCGACAACGACCTCGCCCCGGCCTGGTCGCCCGACGGCCGGAGGCTGATCTGGCTCTCCCGCCGCCATGCCAGCACCCTGGATGTCTGGTCGGTCTGGCTGACGCGAGCCGACGACGAGCGCACGCCGGAGGAGTGGCTGAAGGTCTGGAACGACAAGCCGGAGCCGAAGAAGGACGACGAGGACGCGAGCCAGAAGGAGTCCCGGAAGGGGGCGGATGAGAAGAAGGGTGGCAAGGCCGCTGGCGGGAAGTCGTCCGGGAAGTCCGCCGAGAAGAAAGACGAGAAGAAGCTCCCGGTCGTGACGATCGACTTCGAGCGGCTCTGGGAGCGCGCCGAGCCGGTGACGGAGCTGAAGGGGGACGAGGGGGCCCCCGGCTTCGCGGACGGCGGCAAGCGGATCGTCTTCACCGCGGAGTTCGAGGCCGAGCGCGACCTCTACTCGGTCCGCTGGGACGGCAAGGATCAGAAACGGCTGACCACGGGCGGCCGCGCGCCGTCGGTGATCGAGCCGGACGAGAAGGGAACGACGCTCATCTTCCTCGACGGCAAGGGGACGCTCGGCCGCGTCGCGCTCGACGGCAAGGCGGGCGACCCGCTGCCGTTCGCGGCGCGCACCGAGGTCGACCTGCCGGCACTGCGCGGGGCCGTCGTCGACGAGGCCTGGCGCGCGCTCGACGAGAACTTCTACGACCCGCAGTTCCACGGCGTCGACTGGCCGGCGCAGCGCGAGAAGTACCGGCCCTGGGCGCTCGCGGCCTCGACCCCGGAAGACTTCGCCGACGTGATGAACCTGATGCTCGACGAGTTGAACGCCTCGCACATGGGGTACCGGCCGCAGGGCGGCGGCGCGGCGGGCGCCGCCGGGGGCGAGACGACCGGCTTCATCGGCGCGCTCTTCGACGCCGCGGCCGGAGGGCCCGGGATCCGCGTGCGCGAAGTGCTCCCCGACTCGCCGGCGGCGCGGGTAGACGTCGCCCTGCAGCCCGGCGAGCGGATCCTCGCCGTCGGCGGCCAGAAGGTGCGCGCCGACCAGGACGTCTACGCGCTCTTCGCCGACACCGTCGGCCAGCGGGTCCCGCTGACGATCCTCGGCGCCGACGGCAGGGAGCGGACCGCGGTCGTCATCCCGGCAGCCTTCGCACAACAGCAGGAGTGGCGCCGCGAAGCCTGGGTCCGGCAGCGGCGCGAACTGGTCGAGCAGCTCTCGGGCGGCCGGCTCGGGTACCTCCACATCCCGGCGATGGACATGCCGTCGTTCGAGGAGTTCGAGCGCGACCTCTACGCCGCCGCGCACGGCAGGGAGGGGCTGGTGATCGACGTCCGCAACAACGGCGGCGGCTGGACGACCGACTACCTGATGGCGGTGCTCAGCGTGAAGCGCCACGCCTGGACCGTCGAGCGCGACGCGTCAAAGGAGGTCAAGGCCTACGCTCAGGAGCGGCTGCCGCTCGCGGCCTGGACCCGGCCGGCGGTCACGGTCTGCAACGACGAGTCCTACTCCAACGCCGAGATCTTCTCCCACGCCTTCAAGACGCTCGGCCGTGGCAAGGTCGTCGGGTGGCCGACCTTCGGCGCGGTGATCTCGACCGGCGGCACGCAGGTGCTCGACGGCGCGCTGGTCCGCCTGCCGACGCGCGGCTGGTACGTCGCGGGGACGGGCGTGAACATGGAGAACAACGGCGCGGTGCCCGACGTGCCGGTCGAGCAGCCGCCGCACCAGGACATGGCCGCGGCCGACGACGCGCAGCTGGCGAAGGCGGTCGAGGTGCTGCTGGCCGACCTGCCGGGCGATCCGCGGCGCGGGGCCTGGTAGAACGGGCCGCATAGGCCGCGCCGCGGGGGCAGACAGGGGACCGCCGCGACGGGGAAGAAGGGGACCACAGCGTCCCCTTGGCGGCCGGACGGGACGCCCCTTCCCGTCGCGCCCCACGACGGTCGGTCATGCGCTGGCACCGTGCTTGCATATCCCCGGATGGGCCAGGACGCCCGGAGCTTCCAGGAGCGGATCGGGCCCGAAGGGGGGGCTCATGAATCGCACCGGTCGCACCAGCTCGCACTCGGCAGGGATGCTCGCGGCGCTGGCGATCGCTCTCGCAGCCGCGCTCGCGCTCGGCGGCACGGCGCTCGCCGGTGGGGGGCACCAGGCCGTGCGCACCAACGGTCCGATCTCGATCGGCGGGCAGGTCTATCCCGCCGGCGTGCTCGAACTCGAAAGGACCGCTTCCTCGCGCCAGCTCTGGGCCGTCATGATCGACGGGCGGCGGGTCGCGCTGGTCTTCCGCGAGCCCTCTGCCGGCGTTTCCGGGTTCGCCCTCTACCGCGACGAGGCGGGCCTGCTCCACCTCCGAGGCGTGCAGGTCGCGGGCGTCGCGGGCGGTGCATCGGAGTACGCCTACCGGCGAAGCGGTCAGGCCACGCTCCACGCCGCGGCCGCGTCGTGGCCCCGCAACCTCGACTGAATCGTCTCGCCCCCCGGGCCCGGAGTCGGGCCCGGGGCTGCACATCTCCTCCCCGGCGCCGATCGACGCCGGGACCGTTCGCTCGACCGTGACGACGCGACTAACATGCGGTGATGCGAGCCAGGTTCCTCCTTTCGGCCGCGCTCGCGGCGGCCGCCTGCCTGCCCGGCGCCGTCTCGGTGGGGCGCGCCGCCGGCGACGCGGCTCCTCCCCTCGCCATCGAGGAAGCGATCGAGCTGGCGCTGCGCTACAACGAGACGCCGAGGATCGGCGCGGCGCGGGTCGAGCGGGCCCGCGCGCTGCGCGAACTCGCGGTCGCGGACCTGTTCCCGACGCTCGACGCCAGCCTCACGGCGACCCGCCGCGCGAACGAGGTGACGCGCGAGTTCGAAGGGCAGAGGGTCACGATCCAGGCCCAGAACGCCTACTCCGGCGCCGCCGTGCTCGACTCGATCCTGTTCGATGCCTCGGCGCTGACTCGGATCGAGGCGGCGTCCGAAGACGTGGCCGCCGCGGAGTTCGACACGGCCGACCTCGACCGCCTGCTGGCGTTCGAGGTCGCGGACGTCTACTTCGCCGTGCTCTCCGCGCAGAAGCTGGCCGATGCCGCCGAGCGCCGGCTGGCGGTCGCGCAGGCCACCGTGGACGACGCGCGCTCGCGGTTCGAGGCCGGGCTCGCGGCGCGCAACGAGGTGACCCGGATCGAGTTGGAATTGGCCACGGCCCAGCTGGCGCTGACCCAGGCCAGCAGTACCGTGGTCAAGGCCCGGCTGCGCCTCGAGTACCTCGTCGGCGTGCCGCTCGACCGCACGCTGGTCGAACCTGCGGCGCAGTCGCTCGATTCCCGGTCCGTCGAGGAACTCGACCGGATCGCGCTCGAGCAGCGTCCCGACCTCAAGGCCTGGATCGCCCGCACCGAGGCCTCGCGCCAGCGGGCGCGGGCCGAGCGGCAGGGTTTCATCCCCGACCTCGGGTTCCGCGGGGCGTGGCGGGGAACGAACGAGGCCGGGCTCTCGGGGAACGACACCGATTGGAACCTCGCGGCCACGCTCGGCTGGTCGATCTTCGATCGCACCCGGACGGCCCGCGCCGCGACCTTCGACGCCCAGCGCTCGGTGGATCTCTACCAGGCAGCGGCCCTGCGGCGACAGATCGCCAACGAGATCCGCGTCGCGCTGCAGGACCTGGTGACCGCCGAGGCGAGCTACCGGCAGTCCGAGGTGCGTGTGCGGGTGGCCAAGCAGAACGAGGAAGAGGTCGCGGAGCGGTTCGCGAACGGCCTGGCGACCGCGCTGGAACAGGCCGACGCCAACGTCTCGCTGTTCGAAGCCGAGGTCGACCTGGCGCGCTCGGGATTCGCCCGTTGGCTGGCGGAGCAGGCGCTTCAGCGCGCGCTCGGCGTCTGGCCGCTGGGCCGGGAGAACTGGGAATGAACGGAAGGATGCCCGACCGGGGACTGCTGCTCGTGCTGCTGCTCGCGGCAGGGACCGCCGCGGGCTGCGGCAAGGGGAGCGGCAGCGGCGCCGGGACGACGGGGAAGCCCGGGGCAGGAGCCGCCGGGGGCGCGTCCGGGACTTCTCCGGCCATCGTCTTCCCGGTCGAGGTGATGACGGTGAGTTCACGCCCGGTCGAGTACACCGTCAGCGCGGTCGGATCGGTCGAGGCCTTCGAGACGGTGCAAGTGACCGCGCGCGTGGCCGGCGTGGTCGATCGCGTCCACTTCGCGGAAGGGAACACCGTGTCGCCCGGGCAGGCCCTGGCCGAGATCGAGCCCGACCGTTACCGCGTCCAGGTCGACTCGGCCAAGGCGACCCTGGCGGGCGCCGAGGCGAGCCTGGCCGACGCTCAGGCCGGGCTGAAGCGGCGCGAGCAGGTCAACACGCGCACGCCGGGACTGGTGAAGGAGGAGGACCTCGAGACCTTCCGCACGCGCGTGCGCGTCGCGGAGGCGGGCGTCGCGCAGGCGCGGTCGGCGCTCGACCTGGCGCAGCTCAACCAGCGCGACGCGGTCGTGCGCGCGCCGTCGGCGGGGACGATCGAGAGCCGGCGCGTCGAGACCGGCCAGTACGCGCAGCCGGGGACGATCATCGCGACCCTGCTCCGCCGCGAGCCGCTGCTGCTGCGCTTCAAGGTGCCCGAGTCCGACGCGCCGCGGCTGGCGGAGGGGATGGCGGTGCGCTTCACCGTCCAGGACCAGCAGCGCACCTATTCCGCGCGGATCACGCTGGTGGCCGGCGCGGCCGACGAGACCTCGCGCATGGTCGGAGTGACCGCGCGGGTCGATGACCCGGAGCGCGCCGGGCTGCGGCCGGGCCAGTTCGCCGAGGTGACCGTCCCGGTCGGCCGGGCCGATCGGCCGGTCGTGCCCGAGACCGCCATCCGGCCGAGCGAGCGCGGCTTCCTGGCCTACGTGGTCGAGGGGGACGCCGCGAAAGAGCGGGTGCTGCGGCTCGGGATGCGGACCTCGGACGGCCAGGTCGAAGTGCGCGAGGGGCTGGCGCCTGGCGAACAGCTCGTCGTGCGCGGCGCCGAGGCGCTGCGCGACGGCGCTGCCGTCTCGATCCCCGCCGGAGCCCCCGCCTCCGCACCGGCTGCGGCCGCGACCGAGACCGCGCGATGAAACTCACCGAGGCCTGCATCCAGCGCCCCGTGCTGGCCTGGATGATCATGGCGGCGCTGGTCGTCTTCGGCCTGGTCGCGCTGCGCGACATCGGGATCAGCCAGTTTCCCGACGTCGACTTCCCGACGATCTCGGTCTTCGCGGAGTGGGAAGGGGCCGCGCCCGAGATCATGGAGAGCGACGTCGTCGAGCCGCTCGAGGAGGCCCTGATCCAGATCGAGGGGATCCGCTCGATCACTTCGGTCTCGCGCCAGGGGAACGCGTCGGTCACGGTCGAGCTGGACCTCGCGCGCGAGGTCGACCTCGCGCTGCAGGACGTCCAGGCCAAGGTCTTCCAGGCGCGGCAGGAACTGCCGCGCGACCTGGAGCCGCCGACGATCAGCAAGAGCAACCCCGAGGACAACCCGATCATGTGGCTCGGGCTCTCGGGGCCGTTCCCGCAGCAGGTGCTCGCCGACTTCGCCCGCTACCGCGTCAAGGAGCGGCTGCAGACCGTCCCGGGCGTCGGCGAGATCATCATGGGCGGCTATCTCGACCGCAACATCCGGATCTGGCTCGACGCCTCCGCGCTCGACCAGCGCGGCCTCGTGGTGGGCGACGTGCTCTCCGCGCTGCGGCGCGAGAACATCGAGCTGCCGGCCGGCCGGCTCGATACCGAAGGGCGCGAGATCAACGTCCGGGTGCTGGGCGAGGCGATCGACCTGTCGACCTTCCGGCGGATCGTCGTCGGCGGCGGTTCGGGGCAGCCGGTTTACCTCGAGGACGTCGCGCTGGTCGAGGACGGGTTCGAGGACGTGCGGCGGCTGGCGCGGGTCAACGGCGCGCCGGCCCAGGGACTGGGGGTGAAGAAGCAGCGCGGCTCGAACGCGGTCGCGGTGGCCGCCGGGATCCACGCCGAGCTCGACCGGCTGCGCCAGGGGCTCCCGGCGGGGATGGAGCTGGGGATCAACTTCGACAGCACCCGCTTCGTCGAGGAGTCGGTCCGCGAGATCCAGTTCGAGCTGGTGCTGTCGGTGCTCCTGACGGCCTTCGTCTGCTGGCTCTTCCTCGGCTCGGTCGGCTCGACGATCAACGTCCTGCTGGCGATCCCGATGTCGCTGCTGGGCACGATCGCCGTGATCTACTTCCTCGGGTTCACGCTCAACACCTTCACGCTGCTCGGGCTGGCGCTGGCGGTCGGGATCGTCGTCGACGACGCGATCATGGTGATGGAGAACATCTACCGCCACGCGGAAGCCGGGCAGGACCGGATCACCGCCGCGCGCGAGGGGACGAACGAGATCTCCTTCGCGGCCCTCGCCGCCACGCTGGCGGTCGTCGCGATCTTCGCCCCGGTGATCTTCATGAAGGGGATCATCGGCAAGTTCTTCCTGCAGTTCGGAGTGACGCTCTCGGTCGCGGTGATGTTCTCGTACCTCGAGGCGATCACACTGACCCCCGCCCGCTCGGCGCAACTGCTGGCGGTCGGCGGCGAGCGGCGAGGCCTCGGCGCGGCGGTCGATCGCGTCTGGGACCGGCTGGCGGCCGGCTACCGCGGGCTGCTCGCGCGGGGACTGCGGCACCCTGCGATCACGCTCGGCTGCGCGGTCGCGCTGCTCGTGCTCGCGGCGTACGTCTTCTATGTCCTGCCCTCCGAGTTCGTGCCGTCCCAGGACCAGAGCCGGCTGATGGTGCGGCTGCAGACCGCGGTCGGGTCGGATCTCCAGGAGACCGACACGCTGTTCAAGAAGGCGGAGGCGATCGTCAACGGGGACCCGATCGTGAAGCGGGCCTTCGCCGTGGTGGGTGGGATGGGCAGCGGGGCGGTCAACACCGGCATCGTCTTCATCACGATGGTTCCGCCGCGCGAGCGGGAGCTGACGCAGGCCCAGTTCCAGGCCCGGCTGCGGCAGCAGCTCAACGCGATCCCCGGGCTGAAAGCCGTCGTCCAGGACCTCTCGCAGCAGGGGTTCACCGCGCAGCGGGGCTTCCCGGTCGAGTTCTCCGTGCGCGGCCCGGACTGGAACCGTCTGGTGGACATGGTCGAGGGGATGACTCGTGACCTCGCAGCCAGCGGGATGGTCGTCGACGTGGACACCGACTACCGGATCGGGGTCCCGGAACTGCAGATCGTGCCGAACCGCGCCCGCGCGGCCGATCTCGGCGTGCCGATCGAGGATGTCGCGACCGGGATCAGCGCGTTGATCGGCGGCGTGCGGGTCGGGAAGTACGAGACCGGCGGCCGCAGGATCGACGTCCGGGCGCGGTTGCTGGCCGGCCAGCGCAGCAAGCCGGAGGACCTGGCACGGATCAAGGTGCGCGGCAAGTCCGGCGAGCTGGTGCCGCTGTCGGCGCTGGTCAGCACCGAGGAGGTCCCGGCACTCCAGGCGGTGACGCGCCGCGACCGCGAGCGCGCGATCACCGTCTTCGCCAACATCGCGCCGGGTTACGACCAGCAGGCCGTGCTGGCCCGGGTCGAGGAGCTGGGGCGCGGCCTGCCGACCGGCTATCGCGCCGTGCTCGGCGGCGCGTCGCAGGCCTTCCGCGAGTCGATGGGAAGCCTGCTCTTCGCGCTCTTCCTGGGGATCGCCGTCGCCTACATGGTGCTCGGTGCGCAGTTCAACTCCTTCCTGCACCCGGTCACGGTTCTGACGATCCTGCCGCTGTCGGCCGCCGGCGCGGCGCTGGCGCTCTACACGACGGGCCGGACGCTCAACATCTTCTCGATGATCGGCCTGCTGCTGCTGATGGGGATCGTCAAGAAGAACTCGATCATCCTCGTCGACTACGCCAACCAGGCGATGGCGCGCGGGAAGAACGCGAGGGACGCGATGCTGGAAGCCGGACCGATCCGCCTGCGACCGATCCTGATGACCACCACGACGACCTTCATGGCCGCGCTCGTGCCGGCGCTGGGGTTCGGGCCCGGGGCGGAGATCCGGACCCCGATGGCGCTGGCGGTGATCGGCGGCCTGATCCTCTCGACCGCGCTCAGCCTGCTCGTCGTGCCGGCGTTCTACATCGTCGCGGACGGGGTTCGCGGGCGGACGATCGGCCTGATGCGGCGCCGCAGGACGTCGCCGGCCGCGGCCGCCGCGGATGCCGCGAAGGCGACGGGGCTCGTGCTGGCGCTGGCCGCCGCCGGCGGGGGTGCGGCAGACGCGGCCGGCCCGGCCCTTTCGGATCGCGACGCCGCGTGGCGGGAGGTGGTCGGCACCGAGCTGGCCTTCGCCCAGGCCGCCGAGGCGCGCGGCACGAAGGAGGCGTTCCTCGCCTTCCTCGCCGACGACGGCGTGCTGTTCCAGCCGGGCCCGGTCAGCGGGAAGGCCTTCTGGAAGGACCGCCCGATCCGGCCCGGGGTACTGCGCTGGCGGCCCGCCTTCGCGGCCGTCTCGCGTGCCGGAGATCTCGGCCTGACGACCGGGCCGTGGGTCTTCGACGCGGCGGCGAAGCCGGGCGAAGCGGTGGCGGCCGGCGCGGATGCGACAGGCGCCGCCGGTGCGGCCGGTGTGCCCGGCGCAGCGGCGACAGCTCTGCCCCACGGCTGGTTCGCGACGATCTGGATCAGGCAGCCGGACGGCAGCTTCCGGTTCGCGGCGGACGGGGGGATCTCGTCCGGTGGCCCGACCCCGGACCTCGGCCGCGTCGACGCGAAGCCCGCGTACCCGGCCTCGGCGGCCGACCCGGCGAAGGACGACGCGGTGCGCGTCATGTCGCTCGAGGCGATGGAGGCGCGGTTCCTCGCGGTCGCGGGCGGACGGGGGATCGCCGCGGCGTACTCCGAGTTCCTCGACGACGACGCGCGCGCGCTGCGCGAGGAGACGGGACTGATCACCGGGCGGAAGGCGATCGTCAAGGCGGCCGCGGCCGGGCGCGCGCTGTCGAGCTGGAAGGTTCTGGGGAGCGGCGTCGCGAGCAGCAATGACCTGGGCAACACCTACGGCGCCTGGGAAACGGCCGGCGGGAAGCCGGAGCGCGGCTGGTTCCTGCGCGCCTGGCGCCGCGCCCCCGGCGAGGGCTGGAAGCTGGTGCTGGACCTGCTTATGCCGGCACCGGTGGCGCCCTGAGCCGGGCGCTACTCCGGCAGCGCGACGGCGGACAGGGAAAGCTCGAACGAAGGGAAGAGCGCGGGCCGGAAAGGGTCGTCGAACGAGGTGACGCTCCGCACGCGAAAAACGTCGCCCTCCCGCACGTACTCCTCGATGGCGCGCGCGCCGAGGTCGACGATCCAGTAGTGAGACACGCCGAAACGGGCGTACAGCTCGAGCTTCCGCACGCGGTCGAGGCGCTCGGTCCCCGGCGACAGGACCTCGACGCAGAGGTCGGGCGCACCCCGCAGGTTCTGCGGCACCACGACCCCGCGGCGCTCGGTCGACACGAAGAGCACGTCGGGCTGCAGCACGTTGTGGTCGTCGAGGACGACGTCGAGCGGCGCGACCATCACGCGGCCGATACGGGCGGCGTCCACGTGCTGCCGGAGGCGGTAGTAGATCTCCCCGACGATCAGCTGATGCCGGGTGTTGGGCGAGGCCATCACGACCAGTTCCCCCTCGACCAGCTGGTAGCGACGCCCGTCGTCGGGGAGGCTCGCGTAGTCGGCGTAGGTCAGCCGGCCGCGCGGTTCGGTACCTTCAGGTGTCGCCATCGGGTTACCCCCGCCCCAGCGTCTCGAGCAGCCCGAGCGACATCCACGGCAGGTAGGTGATCAGCAGGACCCCGATCGCCAGGATGATCAGGAAGGGAATGACCGCGCGGTAGAGCACCGTCATCGGCTTGTTGAAGCGCGACGACGAGAGGAACAGGTTCAGCCCGACCGGCGGGAAGAGGAACCCCAGCTCGAGGTTGGCGAGGAAGATCACCCCCAGGTGGATCGGATGGATCCCGAACGCTACCCCGAGCGGCACGACGAGCGGCGTCAGGACGACGATCGCCGAGAAGATCTCGAGCACGCTCCCCAGCACCAGCAGCACGACGTTCAGCACGAGCAGGAAGACGAGCGGTGAGGAGACGTGCGCCTGCACCCAGGCCAGCAGCGCGTCGGGGATCTGCGCGTCGACCAGCCAGGAGGTCAGCCCCAGCGCGCTGGCCAGGAGGATCAGCACCGCGCCGACCAGCGCCGCGGCCTTGGTCAGGACCTTCGGCAGGTCGCCGAGGAACGACAGGTCGCGCTGCACGAAGCAGGCGAAGAAGACGGTGTAGGCGAAAGCGAAAGCCGCCGTCTCGAGCAGCGAGGCGATGCCGGTCGCGAACAGGACGATCATCAGGACCGGGACGGACAGCTCCCACCCGGCCTGCGCGGTCGCCGCGAGCAGTTCCCGCGCCGAGAAGCCCTGGCGCTCCGCGCCGACCCGTCCGCCCACGAAGAGCCCGTAGGCCGCGACCAGCACCAGCAGCAGGAAGCCGGGGATCAGCCCGCCGATGAAGAGCTGGTCGGCCGGGACTTTGGCCACGACGCTGTAGAGGATCACCGGCAGCGACGGCGGGAACAGCAGCCCCAGGCTCCCCGATGCGGTCACGAGGCCCAGCGAGAAACGCTCGGGGTAGCCGTCCTTGAGCAGGATCGGCAGCACCAGGCCGCCGAGCGCGATGATCGTCACGCCGGAGCCGCCGGTGAAGGCGGTGAACAGCGCGCAGACCGCGGCGACCAGCACCGCGACGCCCCCCGGCATCCAGCCGAACAATGCGCGGAAGAAGCGGACCAGCCGCTCGGCCGCCTTCGTCTCCGCGAGCACGAAGCCGGTGGCGGTCAGGAGCGGGATCGCGGGCAGGGTCGGCGAGGCGACCAGGCGGTAGATCTCGGCCGTCACCGCCGAGACCGGGACCTGGTCCTTCCAGAAGAAGAGCGCCGCGAAGCCGGCCATTGCGGCGAAGACCGGCATCCCGAGCAGCAGCGCGGCGAGCAGCATCGCCCCCAGCAGCCAGACGATCGGCGCCGCCGGCTGGACGAAGGCCAAGAGGAAGACCGCGCCGGCCGCGCCGAAGGCGACGAGCCGGCCGCGCCAGCGGGGCGCCGCCATCCAGGCGAACGACAGCGCCATCGCCCCGAAGCCGAACGGCATCACCAGCTCGCCGACCCACTGCGGCATCCCGAACGACAGCCGGTTCCCGAGCTCGCGCTCCGCCATCACGACCCCGAGGCTGCCGAAGGTCAGGATGGCGCAGACGGTCGCCGCGGCCGCGCCCGCGAGGACGTGCGCCGCGCCGCGGGCGTTCCCCTCCGGCAGCAGCTCGGCGGTCGAGAGCGTCAGGTGCTTGCGGGCCCAGGTCGCAACGAGGCCGCCGAGAAAGGTCAGGTAGAAGGTCAGCTGGTGGACGTAGCTCGACGAGCCGGGCACGTGAAAGCCGGCCAGCGGCCGGCCGAGCATGTCGATCAGCGGCAGCAGCGCGAGCAGCAGGAAGAGCGCGGCGAGCAGCCACTCCCCGGAGCGCACGATGGCGTGCCGCCCGCTCAACGCGGGGTGGCCTTGGCGGCCGCGCGGCACGCGTCGCGGGCCTTGAGCCCGGCGTCGAACGCTTCGGCCGGAATGAACTTGCCGCGGATCGTCGGGTAGACCCCCTCGGCGATCGCGCGCCATTGCTGCAGCGCGGCCGCGTCGAGCTTCACCACGGTGAGCCCGCGCTTGGTCATCGCGTCGATGTCCTTCGGCTCCGACTCCCGCGTCAGCTCGGCCAGCCGCCGTGCGGTCTTGCGGGCCGACTCCTTCAGCGCGGGGCGGAACTCGGCCGGGATCTTGTCCCAGGCGTCCCTGGAGACGACGATGCCGCCGAGGAGGATCCCCCAGTTGAGGTCGGTCATGTTCTTCGCCTGGTTGTACCACTGCAGCAGCACCGCGGCCTGCGGGGGAGCCGGGACCACGGTGACGAGCCCGGTCTGGAGCGCGGTCGAGATCTCGGTGGAGGGGAGCGGGATCGGGTTGAAGCCCGCCTTCTTCCACAGCTCGACCAGCAGGTCGTCGCCGGCCCAGACGAACAGCTTCTGCTTCTTCAGGTCGTCGGGAACGCGGACCGGCGCCTTGGCGAAGAAGTGGACGAAGCCGCCGTCGGTCCAGCCGAGCAGCACGAAACCGCGCGCCTCGAGCGTCTGCTCGATCGTCGGGCCGATCTTCTCCAGCGCGCAGTCGAACTCGGCGTAGTCGGCGTAGGCCATCGGGATCTGCAGCGCGAGCACGCTGCGGTCGACGTCCTGCAGCCCGGTGCCGGTGACGAGCGCACCGTTGAGGGTTCCCAGGCGCATCTTCCGAATGACGTCGCTGTCGTCGCCGGCGACACCCCCGGGGTAGAGACGCAGCGTCACCTTGCCGCCGGAGAGCTTCTGCCAATCCGCGGCCATCTCCTGCAGCGCCTGGTGCCAGGACGATCCCTGCGGCACGAGCGTCGCCATCTTGATCACGGTCTGGGCCGAGGCGACGGGAAACGAGAGCAGCGCCGCGAGCAGCGCGGCGGTGCGGGCGGCGGTCCGGATGGAGAGCGGCAGCATCGGGTCGTTCCTTGGGTGCGTCACTCGAGGAAGAGCTCGTCCTGGCGCGCGAGCAGCCAGCGCGCGCGCTTCTGGGCGATCAGGTTGGCCAGCCGCTGTTCGGGGGCGGCGTCGGGGTCGATCGCCAGCGCGGCCTCGAGCAGCGTGACGAATTCCCTGCGGTCCTGGGTCGAGATCGAGACGGTCTCGGCGTAGCTCACGTAGGGTGCCGCGCGCTTCCCTGCGGACGCGGCGACGGCCTTGTCGAATGCCTCCCGCGCCTTGGCCGGTGAGCCGCCGGCCGCGGCCGGGCGGCCGCCGTCGTAGCTGATGAAGAAGTCCCAGATCGCGCCGTCTCCGTAGCCGGGGTCGAGCGTCCGCGCGCGGGTCATGATCGCCTCGACCGTCGGCAGGTCGGCCGACAGCTCCGCGTCGTCCTTGGCGCTGGCGATCGCCGCGGCCCAGGCCGCGCCGGTCCAGTACAGCAGCGCGACGTCCGTCGCGGACGTCTTCCCCAGCGCGGCGGCGGGGTCGCGGCGCAGCTCGGCCGTGAAGCCGGGGTGCCGGGCCTCGAGCCCGCGCTGGCCGTAGCCGAGGGCGCGTTCGTACATCCGGGTCGCCCGCCCGCGCAGGTGGGTCGCCCGCGGCAGGTCGGTGCCCTCGACGTAGTCGGCCTCGGACTGTAGGTAGGCGTAGCCGTACTGGGTGAAGCCGCTGGCCGCGGAGAGCAGCAGGTCAGGGTTCTCGGGCGAGATCGCCAGCAGGCTCTCGATCGTCTTGAGCGCGAACGGCAGCGCGTCGCCGACCAGTTCCGGGTCGTCGTCCGTGGCGTAGACCGAGTTGCCCGAGGCCAGGGCGGCCCCGAGGCGGTCGGCGGCCATCTTCTGGACCGAGCAGGCGGGCAGCAGGGGCGCCGCCAGCAGCAGCGCCAGGACGGCGCCGGCCGGGCCCGGCCGCGCCGCGGAACGACCCCCAAGGCCCACGACCCGTCCCTTCCCCCGCATTCCAAGATAGCGTCCGAAGTGTACCGCGCCCGCCCCGGCCCGTCCCCATTCGGGGGCGGAGTCCACTAGATTGTGCGGTGGGGGGCTGCGGCCCCCGGAGAGATCCGCCGATGCTCGAGACGCTGGACCTGAAGGCGCGGCTGGGGAACAAGGCCTTCCGCGAGGCGATGGACCGCCTGGAGCTCGAGCTGCCGATCCTGCAGCGCGCCGTCTTCGAGCACGACATCCCCGTGCTGGTCCTCTTCGAAGGTTGGTTCGCGTCAGGGCGCGGCGACTCGATCGGCCAGCTCGTCCACCACCTCGATCCGCGGGCGACGCGCGTCCACGTGACCCACGCCTCGTCCGAGGAGGACCGGCTGAGGCCCTGGCAGTGGCGCTTCTGGCGCTGCACTCCGCCCCGCGGCCGGATCGCGGTCTTCGACCGCTCCTGGTACTACCTGCTCTGGAACCAGCGTGACGAGGCGACGATCGACGCCGCGCGCTGGGAGCGCGAGCTGCAGGCGGTGGACGAGTTCGAGCGGCAGCTCGTCGAGGACGGCACCGCGCTCGTGAAGTGCTGGCTGCACATCGGCCCGGACGAGCAGAAGCGCCGGCTCAAGGCCTGGGCCAAGGACGAGACGCAGCGCTGGCGCGTCTCCGACGAGGACTGGACGCGGCAGCGCAACTACCCGCGGCGGCAGGCCCTGGCCGAGGAGATGCTCGCCCGCACCAACACGCATCGCGGCCCGTGGACGCTGATCGAGGCGGAGGACGAGAACCACCGCCGCGTGCGGGTGCTGTCCGCGGTTGCGGACGCGATGCGCCGCGCGCTCGAGCAGCGCGGGATCCACGCCCCGACGCCGGAGGAGCTGCCCGACGCCCCGGTGGCGGGGAAGAAGCTCAAGCCGATCGTAGCGACCGACCCGCTCGAGACGCCGCCGGTCATCCCGAAGGACTCGCCGCTGGCGCGGGCCGACCTGTCGCGGCGCCTCGACCGCGATGAATACGCCAAGCGGCTGAAGAAGGGCCAGGCGCGGCTCCGCGAGCTGGAGTTCCTCTGCTACACGAAGCGCCTGCCGGTGGTGATCGTCTTCGAGGGCTGGGACGCCGCGGGGAAGGGGGGCGCAATCCGCCGGCTGACCGAGTCGCTCGACCCGCGCGGCTACGAGGTCGTACCGTTCGCCGCCCCGACCGCGACCGAGAAGGCGCACCACTATCTCTGGCGCTTCTGGAGCGAGATCCCGAAGGACGGCCACTGGGCGATCTTCGACCGCTCCTGGTACGGACGGGTGCTGGTCGAGCGGGTCGAGGGGTTCGCGGCCCAGACCGAGTGGGGCCGCGCCTTCCAGGAGATCAATGAGTTCGAGCGGTCGCTCGTGACGCACAAGACGGTGGTCGTCAAGTTCTGGCTGCACATCTCGCCGGAGGAGCAGCTCGCGCGCTTCCGCCGCCGCGAGCAGTCGCCGTTGCGGCGCCACAAGATCACCGAGGAGGACTGGCGCAACCGGGCCCAGTGGCCGCCCTACCTGGCCGCGGTGACCGACATGCTGCGCCAGACCAGCACGACGCACGCGCCGTGGACCGTGGTCGAGGCGGACGACAAGCTCTGGGCGCGGGCCAAGGTGGTCGAGACCGTGATCAAGGCGGTCGAGGCGAGGCTGTAGCGGCCGCGGCCCGGGCGGTCAGCGATCGGACGCGAGTCGCTCCGCCACCTCCGCGACCGACCCCAGCACCGCGGCGGCGCGCGAAAAGTCGCCGTGCGCCGTGAGCGCCGTCGGGATGATCCAGC
Organism: uncultured Acidobacteriota bacterium; assembly: GCA_963702425.1. Classification (GTDB taxonomy): domain Bacteria; phylum Acidobacteriota; class Polarisedimenticolia; order J045; family J045; genus JALOKP01. The sequence continues at coordinate 231,142 of CAVPCQ010000011.1, read as the reverse complement.
AGGGGACCCCGGCCGCGTGCGCCGCGGCCAGCCCGCGCTCGGAGTCCTCGATCGCGAGGCACTCGCCCGGCGCGAAGCCGACGCGCTCCACCGCGCGCCGGTACGGCTCCGGGTCGGGCTTGCAGCGCGCGCACTCGTCGATCGTGATCGCGAAATCGAGGTACGGAAGGAAACCGGTCCGGCGGTGGATGATCTCGAAGTGGTGCCGGCGGCTGCTGGTCACGACCCCCATCGGGAGCCGCCCGTGGAGCGCGCGCAGGACCTCTTCCGCCCCCGGCACGGCCGCCGACTCCTGCGCCAGCCGCCAGGCGTAGAGCTCGTCGCGCTCGGCGCGGTGGCGCGCGACCTCCTCCGGCGTCAGCGCCCCGCCGCGCGCGAGGTGCCACGCCCCTTTCGCCTGGACCAGGAACAGCTCGTAGTACTGCTCGCGCGTCAGCTCGACCCCAAGGCGTGCCATCGTGTCGCGCGTCGCCTCGAAGTAGATCCGTTCGGTGTCGACGAGGACGCCGTCGTTGTCCCAGAACAGCGCGCGCGTCACGGAGCGAGCAGCTTGGCGACGCGCGGCGCGCACAGCCGCGCGGTCTCGGGGAAGCCGGAGCCGAGCAGCGGCCGCAGGTAGTCGAGGAACGCCGGCGTCACGTCGTTCGCCGCGGGCGCGATGAACGCGGCGTCCATCGTGCGCGTCTTGGCCGCGACCGCCGAGAGCGGGACCAGGGCGTAGTCGACCGCGTAGTTCCCGACCCGCCGGATCGCGACCGAGCCGCTCGCCCCGCCGGAGACCGCGAATTGCACGCCCCGCTCGCCGGCCTCGCGCGCCTCGCGCTGGTCGACGTCGGAGACGACCCCCATGAACGAGCGCTGCAGGTAGCCGAAGGTGTCGGCGCGGGCCCGGCTGATCTTCAGCTCCTTCTTGACCAGGTCCTTGAGCAGGTCGCCCAGCTCGCCGGAACCGGAGAGCTGCACGTTGCCGTGCGCGTCGCGCTCGACCGTCTCGGTCAGCAGGGTCGCGATCGGCCGGTGCTGTTCGTCGGCCACCCCCTCGCTGACCGCGACGATGCAGCGCCCCAGGCGCCTCATCACGCCGTCCACGTCGGCCAGGAAGCGCTCCTTCGAGAACGGCCGCTCCGGCAGGTAGACCAGGTGCGGCCCGTCGTCGTCGAACGTCCGGCCCGCCGCTCCGGCGGCGGTCAGGAACCCGGCGTGGCGCCCCATCACGACCGCGATGTAGACCCCCGGGAGCGAGCGGTTGTCGAGGTTGGCGCCCATGAAGGCCTGGGCCACGAACCGCGCCGCGGAAGGGAAGCCCGGGGTGTGGTCGTTCTCGACGAGGTCGTTGTCGATCGTCTTCGGCAGGTGAATCGCGCGCAGCTCGTAGCCGTCCTTCGCGGCCTGCTCGGCGACGATCCGCACCGTGTCCGACGAGTCGTTGCCGCCGATGTAGAAAAAGAAGCGCACGTCGTGGGCCTTGAGCGTGCGGAAGAGCTTCCGGCAGTACTCCTCGTCCGGCTTGTCGCGGGTCGAGAGCAGGGCGGAGCTGGGCGCCGCGGCGACGCGCAGCAGGTTCGCCGGGGTCTCCTGGGAGAGGTCGAGGAACTCCTCGTTCAGAACCCCGCGCACCCCGTGGACAGCGCCGTAGAGGCGCGTGATCCCCGGGTGCTTCATCGCTTCGAGCGCGACCCCGGCCAGGGTCTGATTGATGACCGCGGTCGGGCCGCCGCCCTGGGCCACGACCGCCTTGCCGACGAGCTGCGCCATGTCAGGAGACCTCCGTAAGGGCACGCGCCGCGCGGATCTTCACCGACCGCGACGGCGCGGTCAAACGCCGGGGGATCCGTCCACTGCCGGATCCGGCCCCGGCCGGCCCGCCGGACAGGTCCTGAAGCCTTGACAATGGAGCGCGCTCGGCCTGTAATCGCGCGCCGCGGCGGGACGGGGCGCAGCGGTGCCCCGCGAATCCCTTACTCGAGGAGACGAACCATGAAGCTGTCCACGCGCTGTGCAGCCGAGTTCTTCGGTACCTTCTGGCTGGTCTTCGGCGGCTGCGGGAGCGCCGTGCTCGCCGCCGCGTTCCCCGACTCGGGCAATGCGATCGGCATCGGGCTGCTCGGGGTCGCGTTCGCCTTCGGCCTGACGGTTCTGACGATGGCTTACACGGTCGGCGGGATCTCCGGCGGCCACTTCAACCCGGCCGTGACCGTCGGGCTCTGGGCGGGCAAGCGCTTCCCCGCGTCCGACATCCTGCCGTACGTCGTCTCCCAGGTGATCGGGGCCGCCGCCGCGTCGGGCGTGCTGTACCTGATCGCCAGCGGGAAGGCCGGTTTTGACGCCGCGGCCAGCGGCTTCGCCGCCAACGGCTACGGAGCCCACTCGCCGGGCGGCTACAACTTGACCTCGGCGCTGGTGGTCGAGATCGTCCTGACCTGCTTCTTTCTGCTGATCATCCTCGGCTCGACCCACGGGCGCGCCCCAGCCGGCTTCGCCCCGATCGCGATCGGCTTCGCGCTGACCCTGATCCACCTGATCAGCATCCCCGTGACCAACACCTCGGTGAACCCCGCGCGCAGCACCGGGCCGGCGCTCTTCGTCGGCGGCTGGGCGGTTTCCCAGCTCTGGCTCTTCTGGGTCGCGCCGATCGTCGGCGCCCTGGTCGCCGGGTTCCTGTTCAAAGCGCTGTTCGAGCACGACGAAAAGCGCTGACCCTCCTCGAGAAAGGAACGAATGCCATGCGGATCCGTCTGACTCCGATCGTCGCCGCCGCGCTGCTCGCGGCCGCCGTCTTCGCGCCGGCGCTGGCCCAGGCCCCCCCGCCCGCGCCCGAGAAGCCGAAGCTCGGCTGGGCCGACCAGGGCGAGTTGGCCTGGACCCTGACCGCCGGCAACGCCGACTCGAGCTCGATCAGCCTCGCCAACACGCTCCTGTATCGCTGGTCCGAGGCGCAACTCAAGCTCTATGCGTTCGGCATCCGGGCGAAGACCGACGAGACGCTCTATTTCGGGATCGACACCGACCCGGACGACAGCGCGAACTGGGACGTGCTCAGCAGCGAGAAGTTCTCGAGGACGGTGGCCGAGCGCTACGTCCTCGCGATCGACTACGAGGGCAATATCAGTCCACGGATGTACTGGTTCGCAGGGACGGGATGGGAGCGGAACCCGCCCTCGGGAATCGACTCACGCTTGCTGGTCTCCGGCGGCATCGGCAACAACTGGTACGAGAACGACCGCGGCCACTTCAAGACCAGCTACGGGCTCAACTACACCTGGGAGAGCTGGACCAACGGCGACTCCGACGACTACCTGGGCGGCAACGTGACCGCCAACTGGCTCTGGAAGTTCAACGCGAACACCTCGTTCCAGACGGTCGACACCCTCTTCCTGAATTTCTTCACGGGGAGCGACTGGCGGATCAACTCCAACAACGCGTTGACGGTCCAGATGAACAAGATGCTGGCGCTGAAGGTCGGCCTGACCTTCCTTTACGACAACGATCCGCAGTCCGTGGAGTACCCGGTCTACGGACAAGGCGGAAACCAGGTCGGGAATACCGACCCGATAGAGCTGGACAAGCTCGACACGATCTTCACCACCTCGCTGGTCGTCGGCTTCTAGCCGGGACCGGGAGGCGCGCGGGCGGCCGGTCTCCGGCCGCCCGCTGTCTTTTCCGGGGAGCGCTTTTCGTCGTGCACGCCGCCCCGAGTCGCGGCACATTCAGTCCATTCCTCGCGCCGGGGAGCGAGGTCCGGCCCGCTCGCGCCTTTTCGAATCGGTTCGCGCGCGGCGGCCGGCGTTCGTTACCGGAGCCGTCATGCCCGAGCGCGTCCTCCCCGGACTCCTCGTCTGCCTTGCTGCTCTCCCTGCCCTGGCTGGTCCGGTCCCCGCCGGCCCCGCCCCGGCAGAGGCGGCGACCGCCGCCCCGAACGGGCCCTGGCACCTCGAGCTGGCGGCCCCCCCGGACCATTGGGGCGGGCCCGTCGTGATCGATCTCGCGCCGGCCCCGGGCCTGCCGACGTGGCTCGACCCCTCGGGCAGCGCCGCCTCGGTCGGGCCGCTCGCCTTCCGGCTGGCGACCGTGCGCGACGCGCTGGGGCGTCCGCTCCCGGCGCGCCTCGTCCCCTCCGGGACGGGCGTCTCGATCGAGTTCGACGACGCCGGCGCGCTCTACCCGGTCAGCCTCGACGCGGACCTCGGCCCGTCGAGCTGGTCCGTGCTCGGCGGCCAGCAGGATGCCTTCCTCGGCGTCTCGGTCGCGCGGGCCGGCGACGTCAACGGCGACGGCGTCGACGACCTGATCGTCGGCGCCTACCAGTACGACAACGGGCAGCTCGACGAGGGACGGGCGCTGGTCTACGCCGGATCGCCGTCGGGCCTCGCGACCGTCCCGCTCTCGACGATGGAGGGGAACCAGGCCGGCGCCTTCTTCGGCCGCCGCGTGGCGGGAGTGGGAGACGTCAATCACGACGGCTTCGACGACGTGCTCGTCTCGGCCACGTCGTTCGACAACGGGCAGGCCAACGAGGGGCGGGTCTTCCTCTACCTCGGCTCGGCCACGGGACCGAAGACGACGCCGGCGTGGACCTGGGAGCCGAACCAGGCCGACGCCGCCTGCGGGATCGCGATCGCCGGTGCGGGGGACGTCAATGGCGACGGCCGCGACGACGTGCTGGTCGGAACCGCGAACTGGGATACGGCGCAGGCCGACGCCGGCAAGGCCGAGCTGTTCCTGGGGGCGGCGGGCGGGCTCCAGTCGTCGCCGGCGTGGACCATCACCGGTGGGCAGGCGGGGGAGCTGCTCGGCCTCTCCGTCGCCGCGGCCGGGGACCTCAACCGTGACGGCTTCGACGACGTGATCGTCGGCGCGACCGGCTGGTCGAACGGCGAGAGCGGAGAGGGACGCGCGCTGGTCTTCCACGGGCGGTCTTCCGGCCTCGTCGCGACCCCCGCCTGGAGCGCGGAAGGGGGCCAGGCCGGCGCGGCGTTCGGGCAGTCGGTCGCGGGGGCCGGCGACACGAACGGCGACGGCTGGGGCGAAGTGATCGTCGGAGCGCGCGTCTTCGACAACGGCGAGGTCGACGAGGGACGGGCCTTCGCCTTCGGCGGCTCGGCGGCGGGACTGTCGGCCGCGCCCGTGTGGACCGCCGAGCCCAACCAGCCCGGCGCTTCCTTCGGCGTCGCGGTCGCCGGCGTCGGCGACCACAACGGCGATGGCTACGCCGACGTGCTGGTTGGGGCCTTCCTGCACGACGGCTCGTTCTCCGACGAAGGCAGGGCGCTGCTCTACCTGGGGAGCGCGGGCGGCCTGCAGCCGTCGCCCGGATTCGTCACCGAAGGGGGTGCGTTCGACGCGCGGCTGGGCTACTCGCTGGGGAGCGCGGGCGACGTCAACGCCGACGGCCGCCCCGACCTGGTCGTGGGCGCGCACTTCTTCTCCGGCAGCCAGTCTCGGGAAGGGAAGGCGATCGTGCTCTACGGTCCCGTGCTCGCGCCTCCGCCGTCGCTCGGCGGGACGCTCCGCGTCACGCGGCAGGGGACGAGCGCACGGCTCGACTGGCAGGCGCCGGAGTCCTCACCCGGATCGGGCCCGGTGACCTTCTACGCGATCCACCGCGACACGGCGTCGAACGGGAGCTTCCCGGAGATCGCGCGGGCCGGCGAGTCGTCCTACGTCGATCCCGGCGCCGCCTCCGCGAGCCCGCGCTACTACGGCTGGCTCGTGACCGCCGAGAACACGGGACCGCTGCCGTAGCCCGGGTCGCTCCCGGGCCGCGGCCGCGGCCTCCGCCCCCGCGGGGTCGGTACGCGGCGTCATCGCGCGGCTTCAGTGGGTGGAAGTGCGCTGCTCTTCGAGCTTCTTGCGCAGCACCGTCTGCAGGATCCCGCCGTTGCCGTAGTAGACGATCTCGACCGGCGTGTCGAGCCGACAGGTGGCGTCGAAGCGGACCTTCGTGCCGTCGGCCTTCGTCGCCGTCACGCCGACGGTGCAGCGCGGCGTGAGCGGGCTCGGCAGGCCGAGGTCGAAGACCTCGCTCCCGTCGAGCCCGAGCGCTTCGGCGCTCTTCCCGGCCGGGAAGGTCAGCGGCAGGATCCCCATCCCGACCAGGTTGCTGCGGTGGATCCGCTCGAAGCTCTCGGCGATCACCGCCCGCACCCCGAGCAGGAAGGTCCCCTTGGCGGCCCAGTCGCGTGAGCTGCCCATCCCGTAGTCCTTGCCGGCGAGCACGACGAGCGGCGTCCCCTCGGCCTTGTAGTTCTGTGCGGCGTCGAAGATCGCGGCGATCGCCCCCGCGCCGGCGCGGCTCATGTCCTTCGTGTAACCACCTTCCTTGCCGCCGGCGAGCTTGTTACGGACGCGGATATTGGCAAAGGTGCCGCGCGTCATCACGCGGTCGTTGCCGCGCCGCGAGCCGTAGCTGTTGAAGTCGGGCGGCTGCACGCCGTGCGCGACGAGGTACTTCGCCGCCGGGCTGTCCTTGGCGATCGAGCCGGCGGGGGAGATGTGGTCGGTCGTCACGGAATCGCCCAGGAAGGCCAGCACGCGCGCTCCCTGGACCGGGATCACGCCCGGGGGCGCCTGCTTCATCCCGATGAAGAAGGGCGGGTTCTGGATGTAGGTGCTGGTCTCGTCCCAGGCGTAGAGCTCGCTCTCCGCGACCGGGATCCTCCGCCAGGCCTCGGTCCCCTCGAAGACCCTGCCGTACTGCGCCTGGAACTGCTCGGGAGAGAGGGCCCGCTCGCGCACCGCGGCGACCTCGGCCGTGGTCGGCCAGATCTCCTTCAGGAAGACCTCGCGGCCGTCGCTCCCGACGCCGATCGGCTCGGTCAGGAGGTCGCGGTCGATCGTCCCGGCCAGCGCGTAGGCGACGCAGAGCGGCGGGCTGGCGAGGTAGTTGGCCTTGACCTGCGCGTGGACCCGCCCCTCGAAGTTGCGGTTGCCCGAGAGGACCGACGCCACGACCAGGTCGCCGTCCTTCACGGCCGCGGCGACCTCGTCGGGCAGCGGGCCGGAATTGCCGATGCAGGTCGTGCAACCGTAGCCGACGGTCTGGAAGCCCAGCGCGTCGAGGTCCTTCGTCAGCCCCGCCTGGTCGAGGTAGTCGGTGACGACGCGGCTCCCCGGCGCGAGCGAGGTCTTGACCCACGGCTTGCGGTTGAGCCCGCGCGCGAACGCTTTCCGCGCCACCAGGCCGGCCGCGATCATCAGGTCGGGGTTGCTGGTGTTGGTGCAGGAGGTGATGGCCGCGATCACGACCGCGCCGTGGCCGATCTCGGGCGAGACGCCGGGGCCGATCGCCACGACCGCCCGGCTGTCCACCTTGTCCGGAGCGACGCCGAGGCCGCGCGTCGACGGCGGCTGCGTGAGCGCCTCCCGGAACCCCTGCTTGACGTCGCCCAGGTCGATCCGGTCCTGCGGGCGCTTCGGCCCGGCGAGCGAGGGGACGACCTTCGAGAGGTCGAGGTGCAGCAGGTCGGTGAACTCGGGCTCCGGCGCGTCGGCGGTCCAGAACATGCCGTTGGCGCGGGTGTAGGCCTCGACCAGCTCGACCGTCTTCGGATCGCGCCCCGTGAACGTCAGGTACTCGAGCGTCCGCGCGTCGACCGGGAAGAAGCCCATCGTCGCGCCGTACTCGGGGGCCATGTTGGCGATCGTCGCGCGGTCGGTCAGCGACAGGTCGGCCATCCCCGGACCGGTGAACTCGACGAACTTCTCGACCACGCCGCGCTTGCGCAGGATCTCGGTCACGGTGAGCACGAGGTCGGTCGCGGTCGCGCCCGGCGCCAGCCGGCCGGTGAGCCTCACGCCGATCACCTCCGGCGTGACCATGTAGACCGGCTGGCCGAGCATCACCGCCTCGGCCTCGATCCCGCCGACGCCCCAGCCGACGACGCCCAGCCCGTTGATCATCGTGGTGTGCGAGTCGGTCCCGACCAGCGAGTCGGGGAAGGCGACCAGCGGCCCCTCGCCGTCGCGCCGGGTCAGCACGCCGGGGGAGAGGTACTCGAGGTTGACCTGGTGGATGATCCCCGTCGCGGGCGGGACGACGCGGAAGTTGTCGAGCGACTTCTGCCCCCACTTGAGGAACTCGTAGCGCTCGCGGTTGCGCTCGAACTCCTTCTCGACGTTCAGCCGCAGCGCGTCGGCGCTGCCGAACCAGTCGACCTGCACCGAGTGGTCGATGACCAGGTCGCACGGCACGGCCGGGTTGATCGCCTTCGGGTCGCCGCCGAGCGCCTTCATCGCGTCGCGCATCGCCGCCAGGTCGACCATACAGGGCACGCCGGTGAAGTCCTGCAGCACGACGCGGCCGGGGAAGAACGGCAGCTCGGTCTGGGCCGGACGCTTCGCGTCCCACGCCATCAGCGCCTCGACGTCGCTCCGGTGGACGACGAACTCGTCGAGGTGGCGCAGCAGCGACTCCAGCAGCACGCGCAGCGAGTAGGGGAGGCGCGACAGCCGCCCCAGCCCGGCGCGCTCGAGCGCGAGCAGGTCGTAGCGGGCGTAGGCGCCGTGCGGGGTGGACAGCGTGGTCCGGGAGCGGAAGGGATCGAGCCGGTCGGCCATCGGAAGGGTCTCCTGGGGTCCCCGGCGGGCCGGGGGCGGCGAGAAACCGGGATGTTAACCCGATCGCCGCGGCGGGGGGAGTTGGCCCGGCGGGGAGGTGCCGCGCCGCCCCCCGTCGGTCTGCCGATCGTCACCAGGGAACCACGTCGCCCCGGTGGTCGACGAAGGCGCCGTTCTGCGGTGGTCCAGCGGCGAGGGCGATGCGGATCATCCCGGCCACCGACTCCTCCACCGCCGTCGGCGCGCGCGGTCCGCCCATGTCGGTGCGCACCCACCCGGGCGACATCAGCAGGATCGTGACGCCGCGCGCCTCCGCGTCGAACGCGAGCGAGCGGTGCAGCATGTTGAGCGCGGCCTTCGACGCGCCGTACCAGTAGGGCGTCCCCTCGTTGAGCGCGAGCGAGCCGTAGCCCGACGAGAGCGCCACGAGCTTCGGGCCGCGCCCGCGCCGGAGCAGCGGCAGGAAGGCGCGCGCGACCAGCAGCGGGCCCACCGCGTTCACTGCGAGGACCGAGAGCCCGTCCTCCGCCTCGAGCGTGGCGAGTGGACTCTCGTCGACATCGATCCCCGGCGAGCCCGGGTACACCCCGGCGTTCGACCACAGGAGGTCGATCGCACCGAGGCGCTCCGCGGCGACGGCCGCCGCGCCCTCGATCGACGTCGCGCTGGTCACGTCGAGGGGCGCGATCTCGATCCGTCCCGGCCAGCGCTCGGCGAGCGCAGACAGCTCGGCCGCGGCCGCGGGCCGGCGGCAGGTGGCGAGCACGCGATCGCCCCGCGCCGCGTGCTGGCGCGTCAGCTCGAGTCCCAGGCCGCGGGACGCTCCCGTGATCACGACGCGTTCGACCATGCGTGTCTCCTCATGGCCAGCCGAGCGGCCGGCGCCTGGCGGGTCACCGTTCCGGTGCGATCCGGGCCTCCGCCAGGCGCCGTGCGAGATAGCGCCGCTCGGCCTCGTTGGCGGCGGTCGAAAGCGCGCGCCGGTAGCCGTCCGCGGCCTCGCCGAACCGGCCGAGCCGCCGCAGCAGGTCGGCGCGCGCAGCGTGAAAGAGGTGGTGCGAGTCGAGCTCCCCGCCGGCCCCGAGCGCCTCGAGCCGCTCGAGCCCGCGCGCGGGCCCCTCCGCCATCGCGATCGCGACGGCGCGGTTCAGCTCGGTGATCGGCGTCGGATGCACGCGCACGAGCAGCGCGTACAGGGCCGCGATCTGCCGCCAGTCGGTGTCCCCGGCCGCTGCGGCCTGGGCGTGGAGCGCGGCGATCGCCGCCTGAAGCCCGTAGACGCTCGGCCCGCCGCTGCGGAGCGCGTGCTCGGCGAGCGCGATTCCCTCGCGGATCTTTCCTCGGTCCCAGAGCCGGCGATCCTGGTCCTCCAGCAGGACCAGCTCGCCGTCTCCGGAGACGCGAGCCGGCCGCCGCGCGTCGTGCAGCAGCATCAGCGCCAGCAGGGCGCGCGCTCCGGGCTGTGCGGGCAGCAGCTCGACCACGAGTCGCCCGAGGCGGATCGCCTCGTCGCACAGCTCGGCGCGCAGGAGCGAGTCCCCCGCGGTCGCCGCGTATCCTTCGTTGAACACGAGGTAGATCGTCGCCAGGACCCCGTCGACGCGCCCGGCGAGCTGCTCCGCCGGGGGGACGCGGTACGGGATCCCCGCGTCACGGATCTTGCGCTTCGCGCGCACGAGCCGCTGGGCCATCGTCGCCTCGGGCACGAGGAAGGCGCGCGCGATCTCGGCGGAGGTCAGGCCGCAGAGTGTGCGCAGCGCCAGCGCGACCTGCGCCTCGAGACCCAACGCCGGATGGCAGCAGGTGAAGATCAGTCGCAGCTGGTCATCTTCCACGTCGGCGTCGGCAGCCTGCCCCGGCAGCGGACCCTCCCCCTCGCCGGCGATTGCCTCGAGATCGTGACCGGTCACCATGCGGGCCTGCCGCCTCAGCCGGTCGAGGGCCTTGTGGCGGGCCGTACCCACCAGCCAGGCGCGCGGGCTCGCCGGCTCGCCGTCGACCGGCCAACGCTCCAGCGCCAGCGCATACGCATCCTGCAGCGCGTCTTCCGCGACGTCGAAATCGCCGACCAGACGGATCAGCGTGGCGAGGATCCGTCCGTGCTCGGCGCGCTGGAGCTCTTCGAGTGGCATCGGGCCGTCCGCGCAAGGTTAGGCCAGATTGCGGCGGGCGGCCCGAGATCCGTGAACCGGACGCGCGGCGCTACCCCATTTCGGCGATCGGTCGCACTTCGACGCAGCCGATGCGGGCCGAGGGGACGCGTGCGGCGAGCTCGAGCGCTTCGTCGAGATCCCTCGCCTCGACGATGTAATAACCGCCCAGTTGCTCGCGCGTCTCGGCGAATGGCCCGTCGCTCGTCACGGCCTTCCCTCCGCGGACGCGGAGGGTCGTCGCGGTCGCCGTCGGCTCGAGCGGGTCGCCCGCCAACAGGTGTCCGCTCTCGCGGATGCTCTCCGTGAAGGCCATGTACTCGCCGAAGAGCTCGTTCCGCTCCGCCTCCGGCATCGACTCCCACGCGGATTCCGGGTCGTAAATAAGCAGCATGTAACGCATCGCTGTCCTCCTTCCGGCCTGACGGCTCACCGAGTAGTCGATCGGGAACGACGCCAATCGACAATCGGCGGGAGAATTTCGCCGGCGCGTTCGTCGCCTCCCCGGTCTCCTCGAGCGTCCCGATCGGCGCAGAGGAGGGCTGAACGCACGGCCCGGCGCTGGTAGGATCGTCCTCCCCACCCGCCCGGCATCGGACGAGGACCGCCCATGGCCGTCATCTCCAGCTTCGGCGAGGTCAGTGGCCTGCCGGTCATCGACCGCGACACCTGTACGCACTGCGGCGCCTGCGCCGAGACCTGCCCGACCGGGGTCCTGACGATGGACGGCGACACCGTTCTCGTCGACGTCGCCGTCACCTTCGGCTGCATCGCCTGCGGGCAGTGCATGATGGCCTGCCCGACCGGGAGCGTCTCGGTCACCGGTCGGCGGATCTCCCCCGATCAGCTCGTCGAGCTGCCCGAACCGGCCCGGCGAGCTTCCGCCGACCAGCTCGAGGCCCTCTTCCTGGCGCGGCGCAGCGTCCGGCGGTTCCGGCCCGACGACCTCCCCGGCGACGTCGTCGACCGGGTCGTGGCGGCGGCCGCGACCGCGCCGATGGGGATCCCGCCGTGGGAGGTGGGCGTCGTCGTCTTCCGCGGCCGTCCCAAGGTCCGGGAGCTGGCTCGCGATGTCGCGCACACCTACGCCGGCCTGCTCAAGTGGATGGACAACCCCGCGGTGATGGGCCTGCTTCGCGTGTTCGCGAAGAAGACCACCTACGACCAGTTCCGTTCCTTCATCCTGCCGCTCGGCCGCGACGTCGTGGCCGGGCGCCGGGCCGGCCAGGACAAGGTCCTCTACGACGCCCCGGTCGCGCTGCTGTTCCACACCTCGCCCTACGCCGACGGCGCCGACGCTTTCATCGCCTGCACCTACGCCATGATTGCGGCCGAGTCGCTCGGCCTGGGATCCACCATGATCGGCTGCGCCGCGCCGCCGCTCGCGAGGCGGCGCGATCTGCTCCGGAAGTACGGCGTTCCCGAGCGCAGCAAGCCGGCCATCGTCCTGATCCTCGGCTATCCGGCGACGACGTACGTCAGGGGTATCCGGCGGCCGTTCCTGGCGGTCAAGGATTTCTAGGGTCGCGGGAGGCGGCGCGGCGGCCGGGCCTGGCGAATCGCCGCGAGAACGGAGCCCGGGGTGACCACGCTCGGGTACTTCTCGCTCGGGGCCACCTTCGGCTTTGCCGCCGCGGTCCAGCCCGGACCCACCCAGACCTTCCTCGCCTCGCGGGCCGTTGCCAACGGGTGGCGGCGGACCCTGCCGGCCGCGCTGGCTCCGCTCGTGAGCGACGTGCCGATCGCTTTCGTCGCCCTGGTGGTACTAAGCCGCATGCCGCCGTGGCTCCTGCGTTCGCTGCGGGCGGCGGGCGGGGTCTTCCTGCTCTACCTGGCAATGCTCGCCAGCCTGGCCGCGATCGTCGTCCTCTTCGCCGCCGCCCGAACGCTCGGCGCGCGGGTCAACCGGGCGCTGATCGGACTCGCCGCCGTCGGACTGGCCGGGTTCGGCGCCTGGCAACTGGTTCTCGCCGCGGTGGAGCCGCTCAGATGAGGGCGTAGCCGTCCGGCAGCGATCGGCGTCCCGTCGCGGCCAGGATCAGCGGCACCGCGCGCCCGGGGGCGAGCGCAAGATCCGCCAGCAGGTGCAGCGTGACGGCCGCGGCGACCGGCGCGGGCTCGACCGGACGGCCGAGCGCGAGACCGAGGTCGAGCGAGTGGACGACGAGCTCGAGGACGCGCGACGGTAGGTAGTCGATCAGCCGGATGCCGCCCGCGATCGTGCCGGCGATCGCGTCGTCCGGTGTCGCGCGGACGCGGGGCACGACGCGCGCGGCGATCTCGCGCACGGCGCGCGCCGGGTCGGGGCCGAGTTGACCGCCGGCCTCGCGGGCGCGCGCGCCGATCGCTTCGGGGGTGACGCGGACGCGCTGCACCAGGCCGACGTAGTAGTCGATCGGTCGCTGCAGTTCGACCGCGGCGGCGGGGCTGTCGAGGTACTGTTCGACGGTCGAGAGCGCCCGGCTCGTGTGACCCACGAGATCACGCAGCGTCCAGTCGTCGAGCCCGGGGCCGGACCACCGATCGGCGGGGATTCCGTCCACGAGGGCGACGAACTGCAACGCCGCCCGTTCGAACGCTTCCCGAATCATCGGGCCGGCCCGTCCGTCAACGGACCCGGCGTCGGCTTTCTCGTCGATCACATCTCCTCCCGGCGGCCTCTCCGCAGGAGTCTATCCGGGCCGTCAAGCGAGCGAGGGCGTGCCGGTCAGGGCGGCGACGCGTCCGCCGTCTGCCCCGCGCCCCGCGGCCTCGCGATCGCGCCGCTCAGACGAGCATCCGCAGGCGGAACTCGCGGTCGGCCTCCGGGTCCGCCGGCTCGCCGCCCGCCGCCGCGCGCTGCAGGAGGCGTCCGATCTGCGGACCCAGGACGTCGACCGGCGAGTAGGCGAAGCACTCGCCGCCGAAGGTGCGGATCGTCTTCGTCTGGAGGGCGAGCACCTCCGCGTCCTGGCGGAAGATCCGGTTCATCACCGGTACCGCGGCAAGGCGAACGAGCAGGCGCGGCAGCGGCGAGCGCAGGGCCACGACCGCGTAGAGCCGCGTCGTCAGCGCGTCGATCGGCGTCAACGCGGCGCTGCTCACGAGGTGGGTGCTGTCGCCGAGCCGGTACTCCACCTGCACGATCGACGGCAGGATGAAGCGGTCGACGTGCGTCACGACCCCCCCGCGAGGTGCGAGCAGTCGCGGTGCCAGGCCGGTCGGCCGCGGCTCGCCGACGTACTCGGCCTCGACGCGGTCGGCGCTGCGGCGCACGACGACCTCGACCGCGGTGCGGCGCGCCGGGGAGCGGAACAGCCCGGCGTGGAGGAACGCGGTGTGCGGCACGTCGAGCGCGTTCTCGGCGGTGGCGTGCAGCGTCGCGCGCACGTCGAGCTGCCGCCGCACGATGCCGTAGCGGCGGTCGTCCAGGTGCGGGACGCGCCACGGCTCGCCGGGCGGCGGGGCGCCCGGGCTCGCGGCGACCCAGACGAACCCGTCCGCCTCGCGCACCGCGAGCGGCGTCGCATCGCGGGCGCGGTGTTCGCCGACCTCGGCGTCGAGCCCCGGGATCGCACGGCAGCGTCCCTCTCCGTCGAACTGCCAGCCGTGGTACCGGCACTCGAGGTGGCCGTTCCCGAGGACCCGCCCCTCGGACAGCGGTACGTTGCGGTGCGGGCAGCGGTCGAGCGCCGCGACCGCGCGGCCGCCGGAGCGGTAGAGCACGACCGGCGTCCCCTGGAGCGTGCGCGCGATCGGGGAGCCGCGGAGTTCGCGCGACTCGCACCCGACGAACCACGCGCGCGTCAGCCGGACCGCCGACAGGGGGTCCGGGAGTCCGGTCGCGTGGCGCGCTTCGTCCACGCAGCAACGGTAGCAGAACGGCCGGCGATCGCGCCCGCGGCGCGGCGCCGGCCGAACGGAGTCAGGCGCGACGGTCAGGGCAGCGCCGCCGTCGCCTCCTGCCCGGCCGCGACCTCTACCGCCACGGGGATCCGCTCTTCGCCGCGCTGCAGCACTGTGACCCATCGGCCGGGGGCCAGCCCGGCGACGCGGATCTCCTTCTCGGCCTCGCCCCGCACGGTCGAGACCTGGCTCGTGGCATTGAAGTACCCCAGCCAGTTCACCGCGGCCCCCTCCGGCCGAAGCTCGGCCAGCGCGAAGGTCTTCGGCGTCGGGAGCCGCACGACCAGTGATCCCGCCGGTGCGAGCTGCACTTCGCGGACGACGTTCCCATCGGCGTCGGGCTCGAGCGTGTCGAGCCGCCGGACCACCAGCGCGAGGCCGGGGCTGGTGACGGCCATGTCGGCGCCGGCGAGCAAGTCTCCCAGCTCATACTCGAAGCGCTCGCTGCCGTCCGTCTGGCACATCTGGCTCCGCTCGGTCATCAGGCAGACGGCCCACGGCGAGGGCGGCCGGCCGTCGGGCCCGAGGATCGTCACGATCAGCCGCTTCTGGCGCGCGAGCGCGATCGTGACCGCTTCGCCGGAGCCCTGCGGCAGGTCGATCGCGGCGTTCCGGAACGTCTTGGCCGAGGCCCCGATGCGACCGCCCGGCCCCTCCGCGACCCACAGTTCGAAGCGCCCCGCGGCGTCGCTCGAGGTCTCGTCCTCCTCTCCGCCTCCCGCGGTCATGTCGCTCGTTTCGCCGGTTGCATGGTCGCTCTCGCGTATCCTGATCATCGCGCTGCGGTTGCCCCGCGGTTCTCCCGGTGGCGTCGAACGGACCGTGGCTCCCGCAATCGGCGCGCCGCTCTCCTTCGCCACGACGACTCCGGTCACGAGCCGCGCCGGGAGTTCGACGTCGAGCGTCGTCACCGGCTGGTCGGCGACCGGCACCACGCGCCGTGTCCCCTGCCGGCCATGGGAGATCGAGATCAGTTTCTCGCCCGCGCGAACGCCGCCGATCGCGTAGCGTCCGTCGGCGTCGGTGAACCCCGCCTGGACCTGGAAGTCGAACGACGGCCGGTTGCCCTTCCCCTCAGGTTGGACCAGCTCGGTCAGCGCGACGCGCGCTCCGGGGACCGGCAGGCCGCCGCGCCGCACCGTCCCCTCGACGCGGTTGCCGAGCACGAAGTCGACGCGCACCACCGCGCCGTCGGCAAGCGCGACCGAGCGCCGCTCCTGGTCGTCGAGCGAGCTCGTCCCGCCGCGGCGAACGATCTTCGCGGCGCCGGCTGGGAGGTGCGGCAGGCGGTAGCTGCCATCCGCGCCGGTGAGAGCGGTGGCGAGCGCTTCGTCGTGCCCTCGGGCCGATTCTCCCCGCGCCTCGATTCGGACCCCGGTCGCCGGCTCACCGCCAGCGTGGGTCACCGTCCCCTCGACCGTCGCGCCCGCGCCGAGCGCGATCCGCACCGGCTCGGGATCCTCCTCGCCGACCACGACGACCTGCGTCGCGGGGGCGTAGTCGGGGTGGCGCACCGCGAGCACCGCCTGGCCGGCGACGATTCCGTCGAGCGCGAAGCGTCCGTCGGCGCCGCTGGTCGCGGCCGGTTCGGGTGCCGCCGCGACTTCGCCGACGTCGCCGCCGGCTCCGCCGCTCGCGGGCGCGGAGGCCCCCTCGACGGCGATCGCCGCGCTGCCGATCGGCGCGCCGCTCTCCTTCGCGACGACCGTGCCGGTCAGTCGCAGTCCGCGCGCCAGGCGCAGCCCGACGCCCGTCCGCTCCTCGCCGGCAACGAGCGCGATCGGGTCCGACGCCGCCGGGGCGAGACCGCGCGCCGCGGCCCGCACGACGACCTCCCCGGCGGGGAGCCCCTCGATCCGGAACGCGCCCGTGGCGCGGTCCTCGATCGTCGCTTTGCCGACGACGCGGCCCGAGTCGCCCTCCGGCGCGGCGCGCAGGGCCCAGACCGCGAGCCGCTCGAGCGGCGCGCCGTCCATCCCGGTCGCCGTTCCGGCGATCGTCGCGCCGCGCTCCAGCTCCAGCTCGAGCGGCGCACCCGGCACCGCGAGGTCGTCGCGTTCCGCTGGCAGCCAGCCGCGCGCCGACTTCGGTTCGACGTCGAGGTCGTAGCGCCCCTCGGCCAGGCCGCCGAGGCGGAACCGCCCCTCCTTGTCGGTGACCGCCTGCCGCTCGAGCGCACGGCCGCTGCCGAGCTGGCGGAAGGCCCGCAGCTTGATCCCGGCCAGCGGCTCGCCGTCGTCGCCCACGACCGTCCCGGAGAGCGCGAGCCCGGGGCGCGTGCGGAAGGTCCCCAGGTCGAGTGTCCGCCCGCGAGCCAGCTCGACCGCTTCGCGGCGTTCCACGAGCGCGTCGGGCGGGTGCAGTTCGACCCGGTACCGCGAGGCCGAGAGGCCGCCGACCCGGAAGACGCCCTTGTCGTCGCTCGCCGCGCGGCGCTCGGCCGTGGCGTCGCCGCCGCGGAGCTCGTCCGTCACGCGGACCTCCGCGCCCTTCACCGGCTTGCCGTCGCCGTCGACGACGCGCCCCGTGAGCGCGGCTGCCGGGTCGAACACGATATCGATCACCAGCGGCGCCTCGCGCGGCGCCAGCTCGAGCACCTTCAC
The DNA here is from genome assembly GCA_963702425.1 of uncultured Acidobacteriota bacterium. Classification (GTDB taxonomy): domain Bacteria; phylum Acidobacteriota; class Polarisedimenticolia; order J045; family J045; genus JALOKP01. The sequence continues at coordinate 213,948 of CAVPCQ010000011.1, read as the reverse complement.
GAAGGGCGGCTGGTCGGCGTGCGTCGCGGTCAGCCGGCAGGCGCCGCGCGCGGGGACGACGCCGAGGTCGTAGCGGCCGTCCTCCGCGGACTTCGCCTTCGCCAGGACCTCGTCCCCGGCGCCGCAGCGCAGCGCGACCTCCGCTCCGGCGACGGCCGAGCCCGGCGCGCCCGCGCCCTTCACCGCGCCGCGCAGCGCGACGCCGCGCTCGACGACCAGCGCCACGCTGCGCGCGGCTCCCGCCGTGACGACGACGTCGTCCAGCCGCGCGGCGGCGAAGCCGGTGTGGGTCGCCTCGAGGCAGACGCGGCCCGGCGCGATCCCGCCGGCGCGGAACCAGCCGCGCTCGTCGGTCGTCGCGCTCGCCAGGGGTTCCGCGCAGCCGACGCGAACCGTCGCCCCGGAGATTGGAGCGCCGGCGCGATCGAGGACGCGGCCTTCGACGGCGCCGGTCGTTGCGGCATCGACAGGAGGGCCGGCACGGAGGCCGGCCCCTACAGTCGTTGCAGCGTGCGCCGGCGCGAATGCGAGCGCGGGCGCGAGCGACAGCGTCAACAGGGCGGCGCAGGGGAAGCCGACAGATCGAATGGACGTGGCGACGCGGTGGCGCGGGCTCGGGTTCACAGGGCCTCCTCGACCGGCGGGCCGGGCGCGGGGAAGAGCGCGCCCATCATGGCCCGCCGCCGGACGGCGGGGAAGCGCGTGCCGTCGCGCGCAGCCCGTTCGGGCCGCCGCCGCGGCGAAAGGCGCTCTCGCCGAAGCAACGCCTCGCACCGCCAGCGGTTCCCGGCCCGCTACTTCGCCAGGGCCGGCGTCGGGGCGACCAGCTCGACCTCGGCCCGCTCGGCGGCGTCGATCTCCTGCAGGAACTGCCGCAGATCGGCGTAGTCCACCGGCTCCACGCGCCGCGGCGGAATCGCCACCGTACGCTCGAGCACCAGCCGGTCGCCGTCGACGGTCGCTGCCAGCCCGTAGCGGCCGTAGGAGTTGTCGCGCGCGACCGGTGCGGGGAGTGCGGTCACCCGAAGCCCGTCCGGGATCCGGATCCGGACCCGGTCGCGCCGGAACTCCTGCGCGTCGAGCAGCAGCGGGTACTGGCGCGTCGGGAGCGACGCGTACTCGGACAGCAGGTCGAGCTTCTGGTCCACGACCGGCACCGCAAAACCGGCCGGCAGGCGCCGGCCGAAACCACCGCCGGTAAAGGCGAACGACAGCGTCACCGCCCCATCCGCCGCGTCGAGGCCGTCCAGCTTGGCCGAGATGACCTGCGCGCCCGCGAAGTAGTTGCCGACGAACGAGCGGTAGGCGGTGTCCTTGCGGTCCGGTGGAATCTCCGACATCACCCGTCGCACGATCCCCGAGAGCACGCCGCGCATCGTCAGGGTCAGATTGCCGGTGACGCGGCCGTCCGTTTCGAGCACCAGATCGGCGTCGGACTCCTGCAGCACGCCCGGATCGCGCCGCGCGATCTCGACCAGCCGCGCCGGCGCTTCCGGTTCGAGCGGGATCGACAGGCCGTCCGAGCCGGTCAGGCGCAGCGGCAGCGAGTCGAACGGGTAGTCGGCGTCGGTGTAGTCGAGGTAGACCGTGCGGTCCGGCAGCGGGATCTCGACCAGCGCGTAGGGGAAGAGGTCGGGCGACGGGCAGTCCATCGACGTGCCGCGCAATTCGAGCGGCCGTGCCAGGAGCAGGCGGGCCTCGAGTCCGACCATCTGCGCCAGCGCCAGCGCGACCGTGACGCGGTTCCCCTCGCCGGCCGAGGCCGACATCGAGGCCGGGGTTCCGAGTCCCAGCGGCGCGGACCCGGGACGGGTCCGCGCGGAGACGACCGCGTGGAGCGCACGCGCCAGCGCCTCGGGGTCCTTGCCGCCGGCGCGCCGGCGGATCTCCGCCGCCATTTCGGGCAGGGGTGCGTCCGGGAGCAACGAGCCCGCGATTGCGCTCTTCACGAGGTCGCCGATGTCGGCCCAGCTCGCGTTGAGTCCCAGCTTCACGTTGGGGATGACGGCGGTCGGGTCCGCGATGTGCGGCTCGGGACGGAGCTGCGGCACCTTGCGCGCGGTCCAGGTCCGGACCCGCAGCCCGTCCTTGACCTCGTCCGTCGTCGTCAGCCCGGCCTGGTGGCCGCAGATCTGGACCGGGAGCGCCGGGTCGTGCATCACGACGTAGCGCGAGAGGACGAAGTCACGGTCCGGGCCCTGGAAGACGAAAACGGAGCGGTTGTCGAGCGCGCCGGGCACGAAGCCCGAGGGCGGGGTGTAGCGGCGCCACGAATACTCGATGAAGTCGCCGGGCTCGAGCCCAGGCAGGCTGATCGGCCGCTTGGTCCCGGGGTCGACGTCGACGACCCGGCCGTCGGCCTTGTGCAGGCGCAGGCCCTGGATCCGCGCGTTCGGCAGCACCTCCAGCTCGCCCTCGCTGTCGACGCCGGCCCGCGTGTAGACCCCGTGGATCCCCTGGTAAAGTTCGGTCTGGCCCCCTTCGCGGTCGATCAGCACGGTCGCCAGGTCGCCCAGCAGCGCCGCGTCGACGCCCGGTCCGGGCTTCTCGGCGGTGCGGATGACCTCCTTGGCGTCGACCATCCAGGGTGACAGCGGGTCCACGACACCGCGCTGGCGCAGCGCCTCGCGGACCTCGAGCCGTCCGGGCTGCAGGTCGAGCACGAGGGCCAGCGCCGCCGTCGCTTCGTGCTCGCGTCCGAGCTGCGCCAGCAGCCCCGCGCGCGCCTCGTACAGCGCGGTCTCGCGCGGCAGCACCGCGATCCCACGATCGATCGCCGCCAGCGCCGCGTCCGGCCGTCCGGCGTCGGCCTCGAGCCGCGCCAGGCCCAGCCAGGCGCCGGGCGCGGTGGGGCGCGCCGCGAGCAGTCGCTCCCAGGCGGAGCGCGCCGCGTCGGTCTGTCCCGAGGCGGCGAGCAGCAGCGCCCACCGCTCATCGTAGAGATCGCGGCGGTTCCGTTCTTCGACCGCCGGGACGAGACGGGTCGCGGCGCCGCTGCGCCCGTACCAGTCGATCGACGCGTCGAGCAGGTCGTTCCGCCCGGGCGCGGCGGCCCGCGCGCGCTCAATCCGGTCGTCGGCCTCGGCCCGCCAGTTGCGGCGGGCTGCGATCCGGTACTGCAGGAAGAGCGCGTCGGGGTCGTTCGGGGCGTCGGCCAGGATCGCCTCCGAGGCCTGCCAGGCTTCCGTCAGTCGGTTGGCGTCCTCGTCGTGCCGGGCCAGCGAGACCCGCGCCGTGATCCACTCCTTTCCCTCGCCCTGGACCGCCTCTTCGAGCAGGGCCCGCGCGCGCGCGAGGTCCTTGGCCGGGTCGGCGCCCGTCTCCGCGGCCCGCAGGTGATCGGCCAGCAGGACCGTGAACAGGCGGGCCTCGGGGTAGGCGGCGTGCGCGGCCTCGAGCAGTGCCCCCGCGCTGCGCTCGAGCCGGCGCGAACGCATCCACCAGGCGTCGGCGAGCAGCGCCGGCGGGGCCAGCGTCGAGAGGTCGGCTGGCAGCGCGTCGGCAGTGACGGGCAGCGGCTCGATCCGCACGCTTCCGTCGGGTTTTCCGTCGAGCGGCACCTCGTGCCACAGCCCGCGCGCGGTGCGTGCGGTTGCCGCGTCGAGCGGCTCGAGGCTGAGCGCGAAGGAAGCGCTCCCGTCGAGCGCGACCTTGACCGCGATCCGGTGCCGGCCGGGCGAGAACGCGACTCTGGCCCCGATCGCGATCGGCTGCCGCTCGCGCGCTCGGTCAGCGACCAGCGCGCGCCGGCCGTCCACGCTCACCGCCAGCGAGCCCGGCGCCAGCACCCGCAGCCGCAGCATCACCGGCTTGTCGACGACGACGTCGGCGATCGCGAAGACGATGCCGTCCTCGCCGAAGGACTCCGGGATCATGACCCGGCCGTCGGGGAAAGAGGCTTCGACGCGGATCGGCGGCCGGCCGTCCGGGCCCGCGGGGTCGTTCGCCGGATCGAGGTCCCCTGTGTCGGGCGGGGACTCCCGGTACAGGTCCAGGCGCTCGAACTTCCCGTAGGGCCCGACCAGCGTCCAGCGCGTCAGGCGGCCGCCGTAGCCCTGCAGCATCTCCTGCGCCGGGATCAGCTCGCCGTTTCGCGCGAGCGTATCGGCCAGCGCCAGCACGGCGAGCGATCGGACCTCCGGATCCGTGACAGCGGTCTCTCCCGCGACCACGCCCGAGAGGAGCGGGATCGCACCGGCGCCCCCGTCCGGAGCGTGGGAGCTCACGCCCATCAGCCGGGCGAAGGCGCCCGGGGCAAGCGGGGAAGCAGAGGACCGCTCGAGCGAGCGCGCCAGGACGGCGATCGCGCCGCCGGGATCACCCCGCCCTTCGAGGAGCGCCGCCAGGCCGATCGCGCTCTCCAGCTGCGCGGGGTCGGCGGCGAGCCGCTTGATGAATGCCTGCTCGGCTTCCGCGTCCTTCCCGGCGAGCGCGAGTGGCCAGCCGTCGGGGAGCGCGGGCTTCGCGACCGGCCTGCCGGCCGCTCGCGCCGGCGCTCCTCCGGCGGGTTTCGCGGCCGGTTTCGCGGCCGGTTTTGCGGCCGGTCTTGCGGTGGGCGGCACGGCCGGTTTCGGCGGGGCCGCGCCCAGGCCGAGCGCGGCGGCGGCGAGCACCGCGGCAAGCGTTGGGCGGTTCACGGGGCCACCTCCAGCACGACCGGTTGCGAGAGCAGCTGCCGGGCCTGCTCGACGAAGGTGGAGAAGGCGGCCAGGTCCGCGACGGCGACCTCGCCGCCGCGCCACTCGAGGCTGGCACGCACGCGCAGCGTGCCGCGGGAACGGTCGGACTCGAGCGCGACCGCACCCCAGGCGGTCTCGATCTTCCCGGCGCGGGGCGCGTCCTGGACCCGGAAGCCGCCGGGGATCTCGAAGGTCGTCTCGCTCGACATCCGGTACGGGCGGGGGAGTTCGAGCGGGACCTCGCGCCCGGCGGAGACCGGCTCGACCGGCAGGCCGATCGGGAAGACCGAGAGCGGCGCGCGGAGCAGGCTCCCTTCGCGCAGCGCGAACCGGCCGATCCGGGCCCTGAAGGAATAGGTCAGCGGCGTGTCGAACAGCCCCATCGGTCCGAAGCGGGACTCGGTGACGGAGATCTCGGGGTAGATCCGGCGCAGCCGCGACGTCAGCACGGCGCCGCGATCGTCGGCCGCGCCGAAGTAGGTTCGCTCCTCGGCCGCGCTCTCGCCGGAGGCCAAGACCTCGGCGCGAACGGTCGCCGCGCCCGACTCGGTCAGCGTCGCCACCTGGGTGTACACCGTCTCGGCGCTCGTCAGCTGCGGCTTCGGCGTCGTCACCAACCGGCCGCTGCCCCCGTTCGACCCGTCGACGATCATCGCCAGGGCGCCGAGGTCCAGCCGCGGCGTCTCCGTCGGCCCGTGGTGCAGCACGGTGCCGTCGAGGTACAGGTCGATCTCCGGGACGTAGACGATCGCGTGATTGAAATGGGCGAAGGTCGGGACCGTGGTGTCGGGAATCCCGAGGTCGGCCGTGCGGATCGCCACCACGTTCGCGGGGATGCCGGCCTCGCGCAGCATCGCCACCATCAGCGTCGCCTTGTCCTTGCAGTCGCCGAAGCGGCGGCGGAAGACCGAGGGCACGTCGTAGGGCTTGAGCGCGTGGATCCCGAACTCCAGCGCGACGTAGCGCGTGTTCTCGATCACCCAGGCGTAGACCGCGTCGATCCTGTCGCGCCGAGTCTTCGCCCCGGCGATCGCCTCCGCCACGGCGGCCTTCACGTCGGCGTCGGGCACGGTCTGCTTCTCGATCAGCGCGGCGTACATCCGCCCGAGCGCGTTCCAGTCGGCCGCGCTGCCGAGCACGGCGTAGGGGACGCGGGTGACGACCGGCGGCGCGCCGGCGAGGCTGAGGTACGCCGGCAGCGGCGGCAGGTCGATCACGGTCAGCGCGCGGTCGCCCCGCGTCTCGGTCGCGAGGCGCGGCTCGGCCGGCAGGTGCAGCAGCTGGTGCCGGACCGGCAGGGAGAGCGCGGCGTCGACGACCATCCGCGCGGCGAGCACCGGCACCGTCTGGCCCAGGACCTCGATCTCGCCGAAGTAGCCCGCGCCGATCGGGTTGGCGGTGCCGCGGTCGGCGATCCGGTAGCGGACCTCGATCAGGTCGCCCTCCTCGAGCCGCGGGAAGGTGAGCGTGATCAGGCGCGTGTCGTACCACATCCGCAGCTCGGGGTCGGGGAGCAACGGCTGTTCGGAGCGGCCGGCGATCAGGACCGAGCCGTCGCGGCGCACCAGCCGCGCCTCGAGGACCGTCGCCCGCTGGAGCATCGGCGAGTAGGCGAACTGGTGCTGGCGCGCGGACTGCGCCTGCTCGGGGTGACGGATCCGCAGGATCTCCTGTTTGAAGCGGATCGCCTGGCCGTCCTCGCGCACGCGGAAGGCGGCGGTGGAGGAGAGCACGACGAGCGCCGGGTCGCCCTCGAGCGGGCGCTCGCGCTCGATGGCACGGGCTTCGTCGAGCGTCTTCGTCCACTCGGTCCCGAAGCTCTCGTCGATCCCGGTGACCGCGGCGATCCGCTCGGCCAGCCCGAGGTCCTGCTCGAGCGCCTTCGCCGCCGCCTGCCACGCCGCGGCGGCTCCCGGGCCGTCGCCGAGCGCCAGGCGTGCCTCCCCTTCGAGGATCAGCAGCTCGGGATCGGCGGGTCCGATCGCGAGGCCGCGCTTCGCGGCTTCCAGCGCCGCCTCCGGCTGGCGGTCGGCCAGCAGCAGCCGCGCCCGCTGGGCGTACCACGGCACCGCCGCCGGGTCGAGCGCGATCGCGCCGTCCGCCAGTGCCAGCGCCGCGGCGGCCCGGCCCGCGTCCAGTTCGAGCTGCAGCAGCGCCATCCGCACCTCGTCGCTCGCGGGCTGCAGCGCGAGGTACTGCTGCCAGGCGCGCCGTGCCGTCTCCGGCTGCCCCGCGCGCCGCGCCACTGCGGCCAGGCGGTCGAGCAGGACCTGCTGGGTCGGGGACTGCCGCGTCAGGCGCTCGAGCTCGGCCAGCGCGCCGCCGGGAAAGCCGCGCGCGTTCTCGGCGACCGCCACCCAGCCCAGGAGGTACGGGTCCGGGCGCCCGCAGGCGTCGAGCGCACGCTGGGCGGTGGCGCGCGAGACGTCGTCCTGGCCGAAGGCGAGGTAGTACTGCGCGAGCAGGCGCAGCGCGGACGGGTGAGAGGGGTCGATCGCGAGCGCGCGGTCGAGCGCCGCGCGTTGCCGCGCGGGGTCGCGCTCCACGTCGTGGAGCACGAGCTGCGTCTCGAGGTCGTTCGGCCGCTCGGCCGAGGCTTGGCGCGCGAGCGTCAGCGCGCTGTCGCTCTGGCGGTCGGGGAGCCGCCGCGCCTCGAGGTCCAGCGCCTGCTGCGCAAGCGCCGCCGGACTCCCCCCTCGGGCGAGCGCCTCGAACGTCGCGGGAAGGGTCCGGCCGCGCGTCGTTTCCGGTGCCGCGCCCCGCGCGGCGATCTCGCGCTCGGCTGCCGCGAGATCGGCCGGCAGGGCGAGCGACACGCCGGCGGGCAGGGCTCCCCCGTCGGGTGCGGTGACGCGCGCGACGAGCCCCCAGGGGCCAGATTCCTGCTCGACGCGGAAGGTCGCGCGGTGCCAACCGGCGACGAGGCGAACGAATGCAGCGTGCTGGTCGAACGAGAGGTCGTGGCGCCCCTCCGGCTGCAGCACTGCGGCCCCATCGACCGAGAGCTCGGCCCGGTCGTCCGCGCCGAACCGGATCGCGACCTCGGCCGGCCGCGTCGCGTACAGGTAGAAGGACACGAAGGCGGTCGTCTTCTCGGCCGGATCCATCACGAGCGCCAGCGGCACGGCACCGTCCGGACCGGCGGCGAAGGTCCGCCACCCGGCTCCCGATGCGTCGCGCAGCAGGGCGTCGCCGGCAGCCGGCTCCTCTCCCGCGGAGAAGGGGCCGGCGAGTCGCCAATCGGTCACGAGACCGAGCCGGCCGGCGCGCTTGGCCGCCGCGTCGCGGTGCCCGGCTGCCAGGTCGCCCTGCAGCAGGATGGCGTCGATTTCGGCGGCCACGAGCGGATCCTCGGGTGCGACCGTCCCGCGCAGCTGGTCCATCGCCTCGAGGACCGGGGCGAGGTCGGTCGCGGTGCGCGCGAGATCGTTGACCAGGCGCACGGCAAAGAGCGCCTGCGGTGCGGTCTCAGGAGAGGTCGCGGCACGCGACGCGGCGGCGAGGCGCGCCCGCCACCAGTCCTCGAAGCAGGGGGGGGCCGAGGGGGTGTCGGATGCGGCAGCGGCCCGCGGCGCGGTCGGACCGGCGAGTCCCGCGAGGAGTGCGGTGAAGAGGGCGATGCGAATCAGCGGGAGCGGCCGCGCAGAGCGGCTCGCGGGGGCGATCATCGAGGACCTCGATCCGGCAGGGGCACGGCGCCTGGCGCCGTGGAGCGGGAAAGGATGCCACGCGGACCCGCGCTCCGCCCCCAAGGCGGACAGCAACCGTAAGCCCGTCAGTCGGTCGCATGCGAAGACCTGACGATCCGGGCCTTGCTGCCGACGAACCGACTTACGGTTGCTGTCCCCGTTTTCCGCCGAAGTAGCCGCGCACGCCGCGCACGACCGCCCGCGCCATCCGCTCGCGGCCGGCGGAGCCGGCCAGCAGGGCGGCGTCGGTCGGATTGTTGATGTTGACCGTTTCGAGCAGCACCTTGGCCGGCACCTCCGTCCCACGCAGCACCGCCGGCACGAAAACCCTGCGCCGGCCGCCCACGCCGCGCACGATGTGGTCGCGGATCGGCTCGTCGTCGTGCACCGGCAGCTTCTCCGCGCGATAGCCGTCGAGGATCGCCTGCGCCAGCTTCGTCGACAGCTTCTCGTCGCGCAGCCGCTCGGCCCGCGAGAAGCTCACGGAAGGGGCCTCCCGCCATTCGGCGTAGCGGGCGTAGCTCTCGCCGCGCACGCCGTAGGAGCCGCGGCGATAGCGCTCGCCCGGGACATAGACCATCGCGCCCGATAGGTCCCGGTGCAGCGAATCCGCGTGCAGGCTGAGAAAGACGACGCTCTCCGGGGAGACACCCTGGCGCCGCAGCTCACGGTAGATCGAGTTGGCGAGGTACCAGCGCAGGTTCACGCCGGCCTTCGTCGACGCGCCGGGCTGGTTGAGGTGCGCCGGATGGGTGGCGACGACGCGCTTCCTGTTCATCGGCAGCTTTCGCGCGTCCTGCACCCGGCACGCCATCTTGCCGTCCCTCACGAGGTAGTGGACGGTCACCCCCGGCTCCTTCGCCAGCAGGCGGCCGACGCGGCAAGTCATGTCGTAGACGTAGTCGCTCTCCCAGATCCCGTGCCGGCCGCTGCGCGCGCCGATGTCGGCGCCGCCGTGTCCCGGATCCAGCAGCACGTGGACCCCCTTCAGCGAGCGGGGCAGCGCCGGAAGCGGTGCGGCCTCGAGCTCCCGCTCATCGAGCGTGGCCGCGACGCGCCGGGGTTCGTTCTCCGGGAGGTAGGAGGTCGCCACCAGCTCCAGCGGGATCTTGAGCTTCTGCCCGGTCGGCATCTTCGTAACGTCGGTGATGCCGCTGCGCTTCGCGACCGCTTCGGCGGCCTCGAGCACGGCGGTCGGGTGCAGCAGCCCGGTGAAGCGGATGATCACCGCGGAGTAGAGCGCTTCGCCCTTCTGCAGCGTGTACTCGGCGTACGGCCCCGCCGCGTCCTCGCCGTAGGCCAGCACGCCGCCGACCGATCCGACGGCCGGCCGGTAGGGGGCGAGCAGCATCGGCGCCGGGATCCGCACCACCCGGCCGGGGGGCACATCCGGGCCCGTGAAGCCGTTGAACCGGGCGATCTCCTGCCAGTTCTCCCCCTTGCCCGTGAACCAGTCTGCCACCTGCCACAACCCGACGTGGTAGACGAGCGCGCGCGCCTGCGCCGGGTCGTGTTCCCAGGCACCATCCCGGAAGGCATCGCGCGGGAACAGCGTGCGCAGAGCGAGGTAGCGGTACTCGTTGCGCAGCAGCTTCCAGGGGATCTCGATCGCGCGGTCCGGGACGATCGGCGCGTCGCCGTTCGCTTCCCGCAGCGGCGAGGCGAGGCTCGCCGCGCCGGCGAAGCGCGCCGCGAGCGAGCCGTAGTCGTCCCCCTCGTCGGGCTCCACGGAGAGCGCGAGGTCGCGGCCGCTCTGCACGAGCACCCGGACGCCGGGCTCGATCTCGAGCGCGTCGGCCAGGCCGCGCTCGATCTCGTCCTCCTCCTCGTCGACGCCGTTCTCCCCGTCGCCGCTGCCCGGCTCGTCGTCGTCCATCGGCGCGGGCGGCGCCGTGGGCGTGAACGGTGCGGCGTGCGAGACCACGGGCGCGGCGGCTGCGAGCGCCACCGCGAAGAGGAACGCGAGCAGGGCGGCGGGCTTCACCTAGTGGACGTCGGCGGCCGCGGCGAAACCCCGCTCCTCGAGCGCCAGCGCGGCGCGGAAGAGCGTCGGCTCGTCGAAGCGGCGCGCGATGAGCTGCACGCCGACCGGAAGCCCGGGCGAGGTGCGCGGCCCGGGGATCGAGATCGCCGGGTGACCGCCGAGGTTGGCGGCGACGGTGAAGACGTCCGAGAGGTACATCGCCAGTGGGTCGTCCAGCCGCTCGCCGCGCCGGAACGCCACGCCGGGACTGGTCGGAAGCAGCAGGACGTCGAAACGCGCGAGGAGCGCGTCCAGTTCTGCGGCGAGCCGCGCGCGGGCCTGCATCGCACGGCCGTAGTACGCGTCGTAGTACCCCGCCGAGAGCGCGAAGGTCCCGAGCATGATCCGCCGCTTGACCTCCGGTCCGAACCCGTCACCGCGCGACGACTCGATCATGCCGCGGGCATCCGTGGCGCCCTCCGCGCGGCGGCCGAAGCGGACGCCGTCGTAGCGGGCCAGGTTGGACGAGGCCTCGGCGGTGGCGACGAGGGCGTAGATCGGGACGCCGTAGGCGGCGAGCGCGAACTCCGCCTCCTCGACCAGCGCGCCGTCCGCGGCCAGCGCCGCCGCCGCCCCCAGCACCGCCTCGCGCACTGCCGCCTCGGTCCCCTCGCTCTCGGCCAGTCGGCGCAGCAGGCCGACGCGCAGTCCGCGCGGGCTGTCCTCGAGCGCCGCGAGATAGTCGGGGACCGGCGCGGGCGAGGCGGTCGCATCGCGTCCGTCCGCGCCCGCCATCAGCGAGAGCGCCAGCGCGGCGTCGCGGACGTCACTCGCGAGTGGCCCGACCTGGTCGAGCGACGACGCGAACGCGGCGAGCCCCCAACGCGACACGCGGCCGTAGGTCGGCTTCAGCCCGACGATGCCGCAGAAGCTCGCCGGCTGGCGGACCGAGCCGCCGGTGTCGCTCCCGAGCGCCAGCGGGACGAGGCCGGCGGCGACCGCGGCCGCGGACCCGCCCGACGACCCACCCGGCACCCGTTCGGGGTCCGCGGGATGCGCGACCGGGCCGAAGGCCGAGTTCTCGTTCGACGAGCCCATCCCGAACTCGTCGCAGTTGGTCTTGCCGACGACGATCGCCCCGGCGGCGATCAGCCGCTCGACCGCGGTCGCGTCGTAGGGCGGCACGAAGCCTTCGAGGATGCGCGAGCCGCACGTCGTCGGGAGCCCGCGCGTGCAGAGGTTGTCCTTCACTGCCAGCGGCACTCCGGCGAGCGGCCCCGGAGCAAGGCCGGCGGTGCGTCGGCGGTCCTGGGCGCGGGCCTCCTCCATCGCGCCGTCGCGGTCGACCGCGAGGAAGGCGTGCAGCCCCGCCCGGCGCTCGATCGCCGCCAGCGCGCGGCCCACCGACTCCTCGGCCGTCAACTCTCCCGCGCGTACCGCAGCCGCGATCGAGCGCGCGCTCGGGCGCGCCGCGGCGCTCACGGTCCGACCACGCGGGGGACGATGAAATGGCCGCGCGCGACCATGGGCGCGCCGGCCAGCGCCGACCGCTCGTCGAGCGACGCGGCGGGGAGGTCGGATCGGGTGGCAGCGGGACCGGAGAAAGGGAGCGGCGCGCCCTCCGGCAGCTCGAGCGCGTCGAGGAGCACCACGTAGTCGAGGATCGCCGATAGGTCGCGCGCCAGGCCGCGGACCTCGTCCTCGGTCAACGCGAGCCGCGCCAGAGCAGCGATCCGGCGCACCTCCGCCGCGGAGATCACGTCACGGCCCATGCGCCCATAGTACCGTCAGAAATAGGGCGTGACCCTGAACAGGAGCGCCGGTTCGCCGGGTTTCCTCGGCAGCGCGATCTCGACGCCGCTGCCCGGCGGCACGCGATCCTCGAGCGACAGGTCGAGCGGCGGGACGGGAGCTGCAGGATCCGTCGTCTGGTACTGCAGCCGCAGCGCCAGCGTCAGGAGACCGGCATCGATCGACTGCGGCAGGGCCTCCAGCACCAGCCGTGCGCCCGCGTGATCGCTGCCGGCGAGGGCCCGGCCCGTGCTCGAGACGGGCTTCCCCGCGGCCTGGGCGAACGTGTAGAGCGTCTTCGCGCCGACGATCCCTCCCAGGCGGTGCCGCTCGATCAGCTCGGGCCGGGCGGGGTCGGTTGCATCGACGAGCTCGAAGAGCAGTTCGACAGGTTCGCTCTCCGGCGCCAGCGCGGTCAGCCGCGGGACGATCTCCCAGCTGGCCGTGAAGGCCGCGACGAGTCGCAGCCGATCGGCGCGGTCGGTCCAGATGTCGACCAGGCTGAGCCGCTCGGAAGCGGTCGTCAGAATGCGACTGGCGACGATCGGCACCGGCTGCCCGCGAGAGACTTCCGAGCGAACCTCGAGCCGGCAGGAACCGCTTTCGTCGGCGTGGGGAACGACCGTCAGCACGACCGAGAGGGGCCGTGGTCCGTCTCCCAGCGACCGCGCGAGCACCAGCGTCTCGCCGGCCAGACCGTGGAGCGTCTCCTCGGCGGTCCCGAGCACCCCTTCCGGGCTGCGCAACGTGAGTTGGACCCTGAGGCTGACCACCGTGTCATGGACCAGGCGGACCGGGGGGAGCCCCCCCTCCGCGCGCGCGGGAATCGACGCCCCCCCGGCCAAGGCGGCGAGCATGAGCGCACCCGGAACGGCTAATATGAAATACTTTGAACAATTGTGGATGTTAGGCATTTCAGCATCCGCACCGCATGGGCCCGCCCTGAGGGAACCTCCCGGGGAAGCCGATGCCATAATAAGTGTAGGGCCCGGCGGATGCGCAGGATCCGCGGCAGGTGGCGCAACCTCCGGGCGCCCGCGGTGTTGTTGCAGGCGGAGCGGGCGAGGGAGGCGACAGATGGCCGTACCAACCGCCGAAAGACCGGCCGCCTTGCGGCACGCTGTATCGGTCGCGGTCACCGTGCTCGTCGCGATCCTGTTCCTCGCGGGGCCACTGGCCCCGACGGCCTGGGCCGCCGGGCCGGCATCTGCCGGGCCGCACCCGCTCGCGGGCGTCGCCGTCGATGACGCCGGCATCGCGCTCGCCGGCGTGGAGATCCGGATCGCGCCGTGGGCCGCTTCGGCCGGCGCCGCCGCGGTTCTCTTCGCAACTCAAACCGACGGAGAGGGTCGCTTCGAGTTCGAGGGCGTGCCCGCGGGAGACTATCGCCTCGTTGCCGCGAAGGCCGGCTACGCGGTGCTGGTCGGCAAGGTCAGCACGCTGGCCCGCGAGACGCTGCAATTGATCCTGCGCCCGAGCAGTGCCGCCCCGGCCCCCGGCGTCGCGCCCGACGGGCGCCGCTGGGCGCTGCGCCTTCCGTCGAGAGACCTGCTCGAAGATGTCGATCAGAGCGTGCCGGCGGTCCTCTCGCAGGTGCCCGACGCGGGCGCACGGCGCGAGCAGGCGGTTCTCGTCGAGGTGGCCGGCGGACGGGTCGAGGACGGCGCGGGGGACGGTCGCGGGATGTCGGCCCATCTCGGCGCCTGGCTGGACCTGGCCGCCGTCGGGCCGCTCGGCATCGACTTCGTTCGCGTGACGGACGGTTCCTCCTCCGGCCTGGAAGGGATCGCCGACGCACTCCAGCTGTCCTGGATCGTGCCGATCGAAACGGGGCTGGGCTCGATTGAGGCGCAGCTGGGCGGCGTGAGGGACGAGCGCCAGGGGCGGGTGCCCGGCACCGGGTCGTTCGACAGCTCGTTCGACGGCCAGCGGCTGCACGCGGCCTCGCTGCGCGCTGGCGAAGGCGACCTGCTCGGCCTCGTCTTCGACGCCGAGACGCTCGCGGGCAGCGAGTCGGTCGGCGGCGTGAACGCCTCGCCCGCCGATCCGTTCCGGGCCTACCGCGCATCGTTCGGGGTCAGCTGGAACACGACTCACGGCAGGCACGATGTCGAACTCTCAGCCGGAGCGCAGTCCGCCGACACCGGCTGGACCGCGGCCGCCGGGCAGCTTGCTTCGCCGCTCGAGCGGACCGCGCCGCGCGCGACCCTGCAGGACATCGGCGCCTCCGGTGGCACGGTTCTCCTGCTCGACCGTGTACGCCTCTCGGAGGAGGTCATCCTCGTGGGTCGTACGATGGCCTCCACCAGCCGCGGGCCGTGGGCGGCGACGGTCGGTGGCATGACCGCCGGCCTCCGCTGGGAGTTCATCCCTGGGATCGCAGTGCGTGCCGAGGGCGGGGCCTCGCTCGACTCCACCGGACCGGCGACTCCGGTCTACCTGCTGGGGCTCGGAGGCGAGGGCAACGGCTACGCCTGGTCGATCCAGCGCTCGGCTGAGACCGGCTTCGCGCCCTGGAACGGCGGAAAAGGCGGGGGCGCGGCGCAGGTCGTGGTCTCGCAGGGCGGCGCCTCGACGCAGCGCTGGTCGGTGCGTGGCTCGTGGGTGCCGGGATGGGACGGGCTCTCCGTCGAGGTCGGGCTCGACCGGTTCCGTGTCGAGGGAACACTCGCGACGGTCCTCCCGTACGATCTGCTGCTCGTGCCGGTGGTCGGCGAAGCGGCGATCTCTGGCGATCAGGCGCTGATCGCGGTCAGCTGGGCTCGTTTCGGCAGCGCGATGGAGCTGAGTTGGAACCGGCTCACCGACGCTGGCGGTGCCTCCGAGCTCCTGTCCGGTGCGGAGGCCTGGCGGCAGGGCGCGGTGCGGGTGCGCCAGCGCGTGCTGGCCAGCGATGCCTGGGGCGCGACCGCGTCGGTTCTCGTGGCCTACGAGTCCGCGCAGTATCAGGGCCAGCCACCGCCCTCGGTGCGGGCCGCGCTCACCGAGCGGAGCCGCTTCTCCGGCGGCCTCGCCGTGCAGTTCTAGGCCCGGGGAGCCCGGCCGTGGCCGCCCGCCGCTTCACCACCGCTGCCGCCTGCGCGGCGCTTGCCGTGGCGCTCGGACTGCTTGCGATCTCGGCGCTGAGGACCTGGCGCGAGACGACGCCGTGGTACGGCATGCAGGTCAGCCAGGGGGAGTTCGGCGTCGCCGTGACGGGGGTGGCGCCGGCCGGCCCGGCCGCATTGGCGGGCGTGCAGCAAGGCGACCGCCTGCTGCGGCTCGGGGGGGCGCCGGTCGAGTCCGTGGTCGCGGCCCAGGCGGTCCTGACCGGCCATCCCGCTGGGGACCGGCTTGGCGTGCTCGTCCTTCGTGAAGGCGCGACCGTGCCGCTGCGCGTCGTCCCGGCCGCGCTGGTGCGCTGGCGCCCCGACCGGGTCCTGGGGAGCTTCGTCGGGCTGGCCTTCCTCGCCGGTGCGCTCGCCGTGATGCTGCGGCCGCGCGGCGGCGCGGCCGACCGGATCTACGCCGTCTGGTGTCTCGCGGGCGGCGTGCTCGTCGGCGTCTCGTGGTCGTCCGCCGGCACCACCGCCGACTGGCCGCTCTTCTGGGCCGACCGGGTGGCCCGCCTCTTCTTCCCGGCCCTCTTCGTCCACCTCGTCGTCGTGCTCGAGCCCGGCTTCCGGCGGCTTCGTGCCGCGATTCCCGTGCTCTATGCACCGGCCGTCGCGTTGTTGTTCGTCGAGATCCAGCTCGTCGGCCTGGGGAAGGCCCGCCTGGCCACCGAGCCGGTCGGACTGATCGACCTGCTTCAGTCGCGTGCCGAGCTGCTCTGGGTCGCGAGCGGACTGTCGCTGGGCCTGCTGCTGCTGGCGGCTGCGGCGCTTCGTGCGCGTGACGCCGCGGCGCGGGCCAAGGCGCGCTGGATCCTCGTTGGATCGACCGCCGGGTTCGCGCCCTACCTGGCCCTCTCGGCCTTCCCGCAGTGGATGACCGGCGCCGAGCCGGCCCTCAGCTGGCTGGCACTTCCGCCCCTCGCGCTGGTGCCGCTCGCCTTCACCGGGGCCGTGCTCGAGTACCGCCTGATGGACCTGGCGCTCTTCGGCCGCCGGCTGGTCACGGCGACCGCGACCCTGGCCTTCACGCTCACGCTCTTCCTCGGCGTGCTCAGCCTGACACGCTGGGCGCTGGTGCCGCTGCTGCAGCCGTCCGGCCTTGCGCCCGCACTGATCGCAGCAATGATCACCGCGCTGCTGGCGCCGGCGATCCGTGCCGGCACGCGCGACCTGGTCAGCCGGATCTACTATCGTCGCCGGCACAGCTTCCGCCGCGCGCTCGAGCGCGTGGCCCGCGACCTCAACGCCGAACTCGACCTGCCCCGGCTCGCGAGCTCCCTCGAGCGGCGCGTGGCGGAGGCGCTCGACGCCGGCGCCGTTCGGCTGCTGATCGTCTCGCCCGCCGGCCGGTTGATCGATCCGGTGACCCAGAACACGCTCCCCGACTCGCTCCCTCCGGACGCGGCCCGGCGCCTGGACCGAGGCGAGGTCGTGTCGCTGGCGATGGTCCCGGCAGCACCCGAGCGGCTGCCGACGCTGCACGGCGCCCGCGTCCAGGTGCTGGTGCCGTTGTCGGTCGAGGAGCGGCTGATCGCGGTCCTCGCGGTCGGGCCTCGGCACACCGCCCGGCTGCTGGACTCCGACGACCTGGACCTGCTGCGTTCGGTGGCGCACCACGCCGCCGCCGCGGTCGCCGGGGCCCAGCACCTCGCGCGGCTGGAAGAGCAGGTCGAGCTCGTTCAACGGCTCCAGGCGCGCAGCGAGGCACTGATCGACGGCAGCCCGATCGGGATGGCGGTGATCGACGGCGAAGGGTTGATCCGGCACTTCAACCCGGCGCTCGAGCGACTGTCCTCGCGCGCTCGCGCCGCGGTGCTCGGGCAACCCTATGCGGAAGTGCTCGACCCGACGATGGCGGCGCTCGTGGCCGACATGCTGCGGCACGTCGACCGGCAGGGCGAGGCGCGAGCCTACCGCGTCCGACTGGGACGCGGTGCCAGTGCGAGGTTGGTGAACCTCGCGGCCTGCCGGCTGGCGTCGGCGGACGGTACCGACGGCGTGCTGCTGACCCTCGATGACGTCACCGACCGTGTGCTCATGGAAGAGCAGCTGATCCAGCAGGACCGGCTGGCCTCGGTCGGGCTGCTGGCGGCGGGGGTGGCTCACGAGGTCAACACGCCGCTGACCGGCATCTCGTCCTTCGCGCAGATCCTGCTCGAGGAGACCGGCGGCGACGACCCACGCCGGCCGCTCCTGGAGAAGATCGTGCAGCAGGCCGATCGCGCCTCGGGGATCGCGCGGGGCCTGCTACGCCTCTCTCGCCCCAAGGTGGCCCCGGAACTGGCGCTCGGTCCGGTCGACCTCGGAGAGCTGATCGACGAGACGATCGGCCTGCTCTCGCACCAGGTGCGGCAAGCCGGCGCCACGGTGCTGACCGCGCGCGAGTTCCCTCGCGTCCTGGCGCTGGCGGACCGGGCGCGGCTGCAGCAGGTCGCGCTGAACCTCCTGCTCAACGCGCTCGACGCGGTGCGGCCCGGCGGACACGTGCGCGTGCGCGTCGGCGACAGCCCCAGCGGGCGCGCGTTTTTCGAAATCGAGGATGACGGCGTCGGGATCCCGGAGAGCGTCAAGGCCCGGATCTTCGACCCCTTCTTCACGACCAAGAAGCCAGGCCAGGGGACGGGCCTCGGCCTCTCGATCAGCTACGCGATCGTGCAGGAGCACCAGGGGACGCTCCTCGCAGAGAGCGAGCCGGGGCGGGGCACGGTGATGCGCGTGGTGCTCCCCGGAGCGCGCGTCGCGACGTCGGCCGGCACCCGGACGGAGGAGCGGCGTGGCAGCCTTGCCGGCTGAGGCGGCGGCCGGCCCGAACTGCGGAACGATCCTGGTGGTGGACGACGAGGAGGTCATCCGCGACGTCCTGTCCACACTGCTGGCGCGCCGGGGCCATCGGATCGTGCTGGCGCGCAACGCGGCCGAGTCGGAACGGGCGCTCGCCTCCGAGCCGATCGACGTCGTGCTGCTCGACCTCTTCCTGCCCGGAACCAGCGGCCTCGCACTCCTGCACGCGATGCGCGCCGGTCACCCGCTGGTCGAAGTGATCATGGTCACCGCGCACGGTTCGGTCGAGACTGCGGTCGAGGCGATGCAGGCCGGAGCCTTCCACTACCTCACGAAGCCGTTCCAGAACGAAGAGGTCGTGCTGCTGGTCGAGACGGCGCTCACCCAGCGGCGGCTGCGCGAGGAGAACGCCGGCCTGCGGCGTGCGCTGGCGGACCGGCGGCGCGTCGGGGAACTGGTTGGGCGCTCCGCCGGGATGGAAGCGGTCTACCGGATGATCGAGCAGGTGGCGCCGGCCCGGACGACGGTCCTGATCCAGGGCGAGAGCGGGACCGGCAAGGAACTCGTCGCCGTCGCGATCCACCGCCACGGCTCGCGGAGCGAGGCCCCGTTCCTCGTGGTCAACAGTTCGAACCTTCCGACCGACCTGATCGAGTCGCACCTGTTCGGCCACGCCCGGGGAGCCTTCACAGGGGCGGTTTCCGAACACCGCGGGCTGTTCGAGGCCGCCGACGGCGGGACGCTCTTTTTTGACGAGATCAGCACCCTTCCGCCGGAGGTTCAATCCAAGCTGCTGCGCGTCCTGCAGGAGAAGGAGTTCCTGCCGCTCGGATCGGTCAAGCCGGTCCGGGTCGACGTCCGGATCCTCGCGGCCACCAACGAGGACCTCGAAGAGCGGGTCCGGCAGGGCGCATTCCGGGAGGATCTCTTCTACCGCCTGAACGTCGTCACGATCCGGCTCCCCGCGCTCCGCGAGCGCCGGGAAGATGTCCCGCTCCTGGTCGAGCACTTCCTCGAGGAGTTCGGAGCCGAGCACGGGCGCCCGGGCGTTCGGCTGTCGTCCGAGGCGCTGCGGGCTCTCGTCCGGTTCGACTGGCCGGGGAACGTCCGTCAGCTGCGGAACGTGGCGGAGCGGGCCGTGCTCCTGGCGCCAGCCGGCGAGATCGGGGTGGACTCGCTGCCGGAGGAGGTCCTTCAGCCCCGGGCCGCGGCTGTCGTCCCGGGGCTCCCGCCCGGAGCGACCTTCGAAGACGCGGTGTCCGAGTACGAGCGAGCGCTGATCCGCTGGGCCCTCGACGAGTCAGGCGGCGTCCAGCGGCGGGCGGCCGAACGCCTCGGTCTGAAGCCGACGACCCTCAACGAGAAGATCAAGCGCCTCGGGATCCGCGAGGCCTGAGACCCGGGATCGGGACCGCGGCGAATCCGCCGCAGGGAGTGGTCCGGGCGCGGGTCTCCCCGGACGTCCGACGGGCTACTCTTGCTCGTGGAGGGACGTGGGAAGGCGTGGCGGGGTCTCGCGCCGCCCGTCGGCCGGTACCCGGAAGCTGTGGCGCTTCGCCGTTCCGAGTCAGGCCGGCCGGGCGCCGTCACTTCTGGGCCGATCCGGCTTGACCCGGGCGCGGGAGGGGCGGTATACGGAGTCGCCCGCGCCGCGTCCGACCCGCCCGGCCTGCCGGAAATCGGCACCGATGCTCCCTCGGAGGGTGATGCGGCAACAGCGGGCGGAAAGCCGGAGAGGCGAAGCACGGCGAAGGCTCCCCGCGCGGGGAGGTTCCGCCCTCCGGTCGTGACGACCCGGGAGACTGGGGAGGAAGGGATGAGGTCGAGGCTGTTCGTCGTGGGGACGGTCGCCCTTTGCGTGGCACTGTTTCTCGCCGCCTCCACGGCAGCGCTGGCCGCGCCGGGGAGACTGAAGGTCACCGTCTTCACGCAGTCGGGCAAGACGAAGGAAACGATCCCCGGCGCCCAGGTCGCGCTGGCGAGCAAGGCGAACAAGAGCCAGCCCAAGGCCTCGATCACCGACATCGACGGGATCTCGGCCTTCGAAAGCCTGGCGCCGGACGACTACGCGGTGACGATCAGTTTCCCGGGTTATTCGACCGTCACCAAGGACATCAAGATCGGTGACGGTCAGTCGGTCGAGCTGGTCATCACGCTGCTCGCGGAGATCCAGGAGCAGGTCACCGTCGTCGGCAAGGAAAAGACGGTCGAGCTCGACAAGGGCGCGGAATCGAGCACGAGCATCAGCGCCGAGACGTTCGCCGACCTCCCCGTGGCGGGCCGCGAGTACCAGCAGGTCCTGACCCTGGCCCCCGGCGTCCAGGACTCGGACGGTGACGGCAACCCGAACGTCCACGGCTCGCGAGAGCGCGACTTCAAGATGGACGTCGACGGCGTGAGCAACGTCGATCCGCTCTCGGGGCAGGCCCAGGGAAACATCAATCCCGACGCGATCGAGGAGATCCAGGTCGTCGAGTCGGGCGCGGACGCGTCGTTCGGCGGCGCGGTCGGCGGCTTCGGCCGGATCACCACCAAGACCGGCGGCAACCAGTTCGAGGCGACCTTCAATCTCTTCTTCCGCAACAGCATCTTCGACTACGACGGCGCGGGCGGCAGCGATCCCCTGAACTACCAGCTGTTCCAGCCGTCGGTCTACTTCTCCGGCCCGCTGGTCAAGGACCATCTCTGGTACATGCTCAGCTATGAGTACCTCGATGCCTCCTTCCCGATCCAGGTCATCGGCGGCGAATCGTACGTGCAGCAGCGGAAAGCGAGCCTCCCGCTCTACCAGCTGACCTGGCAGGTCTCTCCCAAGAACCGCCTGCAGCTCCAGTACCGCGCCGACCCGTTCGACCTCAGCCCGGCCTTCGTGGACAGCATCACGCCGCTCGAGACCGGTGCGCTCCTCTCGGGCGGAGGTCCGACCTACACGATGCGCTGGACGGCTCCCTACTCGCCGACCTTCTTCTTCGAGGCCCTTCTCGGCTACTCGGACGTCGGCTACGACATCAATCCGTTCGACCCGAACGCGATCAATACCTGCGGCTACGAGCCCTACAAAGACCTGTACTGCACCGACCAGCGCACGCAGCGCCGGAGTGGTCCGTACTTCAGGCGCTACTCGGACACGCGCGAGCGCTGGACCTACAAGCTCGACGCCGAGCAATTCGTCCAGGAGTGGCTCGGCGGCTCGCATCGGGTCAAGGGCGGCTTTGCCTATGAGATGACGGACTTCGGCCGCGCCCTGAGCATCGACAACGTCATCGACATCGACGAAATCCAGGGCAGAGAGGGGGAACAGGGTGAGAATGTTCCGAGGTACGTGCTCAACTACACATTGTTCTCCCCCCCAAGAGCGACGTCAAAGCGGCGGGCGACTACTATGCGTTCTACCTGTCGGACACGTACGATCCGCTGCCGAATCTCTCGGTGACGCTGGGTGTGCGCTGGAGCCGCGAGGAGATCGAGTCGACCGGCTTCGTGAACATCAACCCGAAGAAACAGCGCGAGATCTACCAGGCCGCCGTCCAGGACTGCATCCGGGGCGGGGACAACGCGCGCTACTGCGTCCAGACCAAGGCCTATCTCCTGACCTTCGCCGACCTGGACAACCCGTCGCTCTACCCGACCTGCCTGACCGCCCCGAATAACCAGATTTGCGCCCTTTTGTCCGGCCTCCCGGCCGACGAGCGCCAGTTCCGCCAGCCGGAGGTGCTCTCGGAGGTCAACAACAACCTCGCTCCGCGCATCTCGGCATCCTGGGATCCCGCCAATGACGGCAAGACGAAGCTTTCCGGGAGCTGGGGTCGCTTCTACGGCGATACCTTCCTGTTGCCATTCACCAGCGAGAACGGCCCCGATCGCACCGTGCAGCCGATATCCTCGACCAGAGTGGTCAACAGCAGGGACCCGTCCTCGGCAGCGCGTTCTCGATCAACCAGATGGCCAACGACATCCGCTCGCAGAAGAATGACGAGTGGACCCTGGCGGTGGAGCGCGAGATCGCGCCGGAGACGACCGCGAAGGTCCGCTACGTCAACCGCAAGTACGTCGACCTGTTCCAGGACGTGGATGCGAACCATCGCCCGGTCTACTGGGACGAGCTCTCGCCGGATGTGCTGAGGCGCGCGAATGTCAAAGCGGGCAATTGCCGGCGCATCGGGAAATTCGCCGACTGCACCGGCGGGCTCGCGGTCCAGGACGGGCTGCTCGTGACTACGTTTGACGGGATCGCGGACCTCGAGCTGTGGAGCCCGGCCTTCTCGAACATCTACGACATCGACAACAACAACTACGCGACGTACCAGGCCTTCATCCTCGAGGTCGAGCGGCGCTTCTTCCAGAACTGGGAAGCGCGCATGTCCTACACCTGGTCACAGTCCTATGGTCAGGCGGAGGATTTCAACCTGGGCCTCGGCGACGACCCGACGACCCTCGACGACGAAGCAGGCCCGCTGTCGACCGATCAGCGGCACGTGGTGAAGTTCAACGGCCGGGTGTTCGTGCCCTACTGGGGCGGGTTCCGCCTCGGGAGCTCGATCTCCTACGAGACCGGTCTCCCTTACTCGCTGATCCAGCAACGCACCGTGCTGGATTTCCCGACCGACCTGACCGGCGGCGTCGGTCCCAGTCCGGTCATCGTCTGGTACACCACGCCGCGCACGGTCTATCCCACCGGCCAGCGCAACAGCTTCCGGAACTCGCCGTTCTGGGACCTCAACGTGAACTTCCAGAAGGAGTTCCCGATCCGTTCGGCGACGGCCACGTTCCAGCTCGACGTGTTCAACCTGCTGAACGACAACACGGAGATCATCGAGGCGATCGTCCGGAACGAGCAGCAGGATCCGGTCACCAACCAGACGCGCAACATCGAGACGCCGATCGCCACCTCGCGTTTCGGCCGGCAGTTCCAAGTCGCGTTCAAGCTGAACTTCTGAGCGTCGCTCCGTTCGCTCGCGCCCCGGGACCCTCCGGGGCGCGTCGCTTTTTGAGGTGGCAGAATGGTGTCCGGATGCGCCTCTACAACTCGCTGACCAGGACCGTCGAGGAGTTCCGGCCCGGGGACCCGGGGAAGGTGGGGCTGTACACCTGCGGCCCGACCGTTCACGACTTCGCCCACATCGGGAACTTCCGCTCCTACGCCTGGGAGGACCTGCTGCGGCGCCACCTCGAAGCGCGCGGGATGGTGGTCCAGCACGTCATGAACATCACCGACGTGGAGGACAAGATCATCCGCAAGGCGGCCGCGGCGGGGGCCTCGCTGCGCGAGTACACCGATCGCTACACGGCTGCCTTCTTCGACGACGCGAGGACGCTGCGGCTGCTCCCGGCGCACGTCTACCCGCGCGCGACCGAGCACATCCCGGAGATGATCGAGCTGATCGGGAAGCTCGAGGCCGCGGGGCACACCTACCTCTCGGACGGCTCGGTCTACTATCGCATCGGCAGCTTCGCCCGCTACGGCCGCCTGTCCGGGCTCGATCCCGACTCGCTGCGCGCGGGGGCGCGGGTGGACGCCGACGAGTACGAGAAGGACGACCCGTCCGACTTCGTGCTCTGGAAGGCGCAGAAGCCCGGTGAACCGTCCTGGGACTCGCCCTGGGGCCCGGGGCGGCCGGGCTGGCACATCGAGTGCTCGGCCATGGCGATGAAGTATCTCGGCGAGTCCTTCGACCTGCACACGGGGGGCGTCGACAACAAGTTCCCGCACCACGAGAACGAGATCGCGCAGTCCGAAGGGGCGACGGGGCAGCCGTTCGTGCGCCACTGGATGCACTGCTCGCACCTGATCGTGAACGGCGAGAAGATGTCGAAGTCGCTCGGCAACTTCTACACCCTGCGCGACCTCCTGGCGCAAGGCCACGAGCCGCGGCTGATCCGCTACCTCCTCGTCGGCACGCACTACAGGAACCAGCTCGACTTCGCGGAGAAGGCGCTCGAGCAGGGGCGGGCGGAACTGGCCCGGATCGACAACGCCGCCGAGCGAACGGCGCGCCTGGCGACCGCGGCGCAGGGCGGCGCGCGGCTGGCGCCGCGCATCGCGGCGGCGCGGGACGCCTGCTTCGCCGCCCTCGACGACGACCTCAACGTCAGCGGGGCGATGGGAGAGGTCTTCCAGCTCGTGCGCGACGTCAACGCGGCGGTCGATCGGGGCGAGGCATCGCGCGCCGACGCCCTGGCCTTCGAGGCCTTCCTGGCCGACGTCGACCGGGTCTTCGGCGTGCTGCGGCCGTGGGAGCAGGCAGGGGCGGCGCCGGCGGAGGTCCTGGCGCTGCTGGAGGCCCGGCAGGCGGCCCGTGCCGCGCGGAACTGGGCCGAGTCCGACCGGCTGCGCGACGCCATCCTGGCCACGGGGTTCGTGATCGAGGACACGAAGGAAGGGCCTCAACTCAGGCGGCGCTCCCCGCCGCCGGCGTAGGCCCGGCTCGATCCCGCCGGCGGGAGAAGCCGGCCGGCAGGAGCGTGCGGGCGCGGTCGCGCGCCCCGATCATCGCGAGGGAGGACGCGATGGCAGCAGCCGGACCCGGATCTCCGCGCGGCGCTGCCCCGCCACGCGAACGGAGCGCGCGCGGACGCGAGGCGGAGGCGATCGCGGCGCGCTATCTCACCGCCAGCGGATTGACGATCCTCGAGCGCAACGTCCGGCTGCCCGGCGGCGAACTCGACCTGGTGGCGCGCGAGGGGGACGAGATCGTCTTCGTCGAGGTGCGCTCGCGGCGGCGCGGCAGCCGCTTCTCGCCGGAGGCGACGATCGACCACGGGAAGCGCGCCCGCCTGGCGCGCGTCGCGGACGCCTGGCTCTCGCGGCGGGACATGCCGCTGGCGCGCTGCCGGTTCGACGTCGTGGCGGTCGTCGCATCGTCCGGCGGCTACCGGATTCGCCACCACCGCGGGGCGTTCGTGGCGGGCTAGCCGGAAGGGGAAGAGTTCCCGGGGACCCGCTTGGCCGCGACGACGAGCAGGTGGAACGGCGCACGGCGCACTTTCGCGTCGAGCCCCGCGTCGCAGAGCAGGCTCGCGAGCGCCGGGCCCGGAAGGATGAGGCTCCCCATGCCAGCCCACCGTTCCAGGCGCGCCACCCAGCGGCCGGCGAACCGCTCGGGGTCGGGTTCGAACAGGACGGCGCGTCCTCCCGGTCGCAGCACACGGGCCACCTCGCGCGCGACCCCGGGAGGGTCGCCCATGTGATGGAACGCATCCACGATCGCGACGCGGTCGAAGGTGCCGTCTGCCAGCGGGAGCCGTTCCGCTCGCGCCCGGACCGCCGGGAGCCCCTTCCCGGCTGCGCGCGCCAGCATCGGCGACGAGGCGTCGGCGACGACGACGGACGCACCGCGCGCCGCGCCGCGGGCGGCGAGGCGTCCGGTTCCGCCCCCGAGGTCGAGGAGCGTCAGTCCCGCCAGCGGCTCGAGGGCCTCGAACAGGCGGGCCAGTCCATAACTCCCCGTAAGGCAATCGTAAACGGGAGCCAGGAGATCGAAAATGCCGTTCCGGGGCCGGTGCATGGAGGGATTCTAACGGGAGCGAGCCATTGGCGATGCGGCAGCGTGGCCGAATAATAATCGCCTGACAGGCCAGCATGCCAAACGATCAATGGACGAACCCCCCCTTCCAATGCTAGTCTCACGGCAACTCTGCCGCATCGGAGGCCGTCATGCGCGACGCCGTAATGAAGCTGTGGCCCGAGATCGACTGGATCGAGGGCGCCGCGCTGCGCGAGGCGGTGCTCGCAACTTGGGTCCGCGCTCTCGAGCTCAGTCCGCTGGCGCCGCGGGATCTCGAGGAGATTCCGTTTACGCTGCTCGTTCCCGATTGTCCGGTCACCTTCATGGAGCACAAGCGTTGCGTCGTGCACATCGCTCGCCGCGCCGCAGAGGCGATGCAGGCGTTCCTTGGCCGGTCGCTGCCGATCGAGATGGACACCGTGATCGCGGGGGCCATCCTCGCCGACGTCGGCAAGCTGCTCGAGTACGAGAAGATCGACGGCAAGGCCCGGCAGAGCGCGCGCGGAGAACTGCTGCGTCACCCGTTCACCGGCGTGGCCCTCGCGATGGAGTGCGGGGTGCCCGACGCCGTCTGCCACGTGATCGCCGCGCACGCCGGCGAGGGGAATCATGGTCAAGCGCACCCCCGAGGCGTTCATCGTCCACCACGCCGACTTCATGAGCTTCGAGCCCTTCAAACGATGACGTAGGGGCCGGCCTCCGTGCCGGCCCGGAGAATGGCCGGCCTCCGTGCCGGCCCGGAGAATGGCCGGCCTCCGTGCCGACCCGGAGAACGGCCGGCCTCCGTGCCGGCCCTAGAACGGCCGGCTTCCTCGCCGGCCCGGAGATCCACGATGGCCGATGCCACCCCCGGCAGAGCGACGATCACCGCGACGATGGCCCGCTGGGCCGCCTCCCTCCGCTACGAGCAGATCGCCGCCGACGCGGTCCACGAGGCCAAGCGCTACCTGCTCGACTCGCTCGGTTGCGCGCTGGGCGGCTACCGTCAGCACGACGTGACGATCGCGCTCTCGGTGCTCGACGAGATCGCCGGTTCTGGCTCCGCGACGGTCATCGGCAGCGGCCAGCGGATCGACCCGGTCTCGGCCTCGCTCGCCAACGCCCTGATGGTCCGGGTCATGGACTACAACGACATTTACTGGCAGCAGGACCCGTCGCACCCGTCGGACATCATCCCGGCGGCGATGGCCTGCGCCGAGCGCGCCGGGGGCGACGGCCGGGAGCTGATCGTCGGGATCGTGCTCGGGCACGAGTTCGAGATGCGGCTCTGCGAGTGCGCTTTCCCCGGGATCCGCGAGCGCGGCTGGCACCACGCGACGCTGACCGCGTTCGCCTCGCCGATCGTCGCCGGGCGGATGCTCGGGTTGACGCCGGAGCAGATCCAGCACGCGATCGGGATCTCCGGGAGCCGCCACGCCACGCTCGGCGCGGTGACGGCCGGCAAGCTGACCATGATGAAGAACACCGTCGACCCGCTGGCGACGCAGAGCGGCGTGCTGGCCGCGCTGCTGGCGGAGAAGGGCTACTCCGGCCCCGAGCATGTGATCGACGGCAAGGAGGGGCTCGCGCACTGCCTGAGGCCGGAGTGGAAGCTCGAGATCCTCACCGACGGGCTGGGCACCTCGTGGCGCATCCTGCGCTGCGGGATGAAGGCCTTCCCGACCGAGGCGCTGACCCACGCGCCGATCTCGGCGACGCTGGAGCTGGTCAAGGAGAACGACCTCGCGCCGGAGCAGGTGAAGGAGGTTGCCATCCGCTCGTTGGCCCGCGCGGCCGACATCCTGGCCGATCCCTCGAAGTACGACCCGCGCACCAAGGAGACGGCCGACCACTCGCTCCCGTACGTGATCGCGGCGGCGGTCGCCGAGCGCCAGGTCACGCCCCTGCAGTTCACGGACGCCAAGATCATGGATCCCGTGATCCGCGAGCAGCTGCACAAGGTGAAGGTCGTCGCCGACCCGGAGATCGAGGCCGACTTCCCGAGGCTGCAGCGCGTGATCGTGAAGATCACCGCGACCGACGGGCGGACCTTCGAAAAGCGGCTCGACTACCCGAAGGGCGATCCGCGGCACCCGTTGACGGACGCCGAGGTCGAGGAGAAGTTCGACGCGCTGGCCGAGCCGGTCATGACCGCGGCGGCCCGCAAGCGGCTGAAGGACGCGGTCTGGAGCCTGGAGTGCGCCGGCTCGGTGGCCGAACTGATGGCGCTCTGCAAGGCCGACCGGTAACGCGGGCGGGCCGGCACGGAGGCCGGCCCCTACGGGGCCCGGGCAGGAGAAGCGATGGGACAGACGATCGTCGAGAAGATCGCGCAGGCGCACATGGCGGAGGGGCCCGACCGGCCGCTCCGCGCCGGGGATTTCCTGTCGATCCGGCCGCGGCACGTGATGACCCACGACAACACCGCCGCGGTGCTGAAGAAGTTCCAGGGGATCGGGGCGAAGACGGTCGGGGACCCGCGGCAGCCGGTCTTCACGCTCGATCACGACATCCAGAACCAGGCCCCCGAGAATCTCGGCAAGTACCGCCGGATCGAGGCCTTCGCGAAGGAGCAGGGGATCGACTTCTACCCGGCCGGCTCCGGCATCGGCCACCAGCTGATGGTCGAGCGCGGCTACGTCGTGCCCGGCAGCCTGGTCGTGGCGTCCGACTCGCACTCCAACATGTACGGCGCGCTGGGCGCGATCGGGACCCCGGTCGTGCGCACCGACGCCGCGGCGATCTGGGCCACGGGTGAGTTCTGGTGGCAGGTGCCGCGGACGGTGCAGGTCGTCCTGACCGGCCGGCTGCGGCCCGGAGTCTCCGGCAAGGACGTGATCCTCGCGCTGTGCGGGATCTACAACCGGGAAGAGGTCCTCAACGCGGCGGTCGAGTTCGTCGGGCCGGGCGTGGCCAGCCTCTCGATGGACTCGCGGTTGACGATCTCCAACATGACGACCGAGTGGGGCGCCCTCGTCGGCTGGTTCCCGGTCGACGACGTCACCCTCGCCTTCCTGGGCGCGCGCGCCGCGGAACTGGCCGCGCAGGGGATCCGCCGGATCACCGATGACGATCTGAGGCGCTGGGAGATGCGCCCGCCCGCGCCGGACCCCGACGCCGTCTACGCCGCGAAGATCACGCTCGACCTGTCCGAGGTCGGGCCCTTCGTCGCCGGCCCCGACCAGGTGCAGGTGACCACGCCGCTGGCCGAGATCGAGGCGAAGCGGGTCACCGTGCAGAAGGCCTACCTGCTGTCGTGCGTGAACGGCCGGGCCGAGGACTTCGCGGCGGCCGCGGCCGTGCTGAAGGGGAGGAAGGTCGCCGGCGGCGTGACGCTCTACGTCGCCCCGGCCAGCGCAGCCGTCCAGCGCGTCGCCGAGGCCGCCGGGGACTGGCAGAGTCCTGCTCGAGGCCGGGGCCGTGGCGCTGCCCCCGTCGTGCGGGCCGTGCATCGGGCTGGGAGAGGGGTTGCTCGAGCCGGGAGAGGTCGGGATCTCGGCGACCAACCGCAACTTCAAGGGGCGGATGGGATCGCGGGACGCCCGCTGCTACCTCGCCAGCCCGGCGGTCGTCGCGGCCTCCGCGGCGGCGGGGTACATCTGCGGGCCGGGCGAGATGCCGCGCGGCACGCTCGCGCGCGACTACGTCGTGATTCCCGACGACGGGCCTCCGGCCGAGGCGGTCGAGATCCTGGACGGTTTCCCCGCCGCGATCCGGGGCCGCCTGGTCTACGTCCCCCAGGACAACCTCAACACCGACGGGATCTACGGCAAGGACTACACCTATCGCGAGGACATGACGCGCGAGATGATGGCCGGGGTGGTGATGGAGAACTACGACCCGGAGTTCGCCGCGCGCACGCGGCCCGGGGACATCGTCGTCGGCGGCTTCAACTTCGGCACCGGGAGTTCGCGCGAGCAGGCGGTGACCGCGCTGCAGGCCAAGGGGATCCCGGTCGTCGTCGCCGGGAGTTTCTCGCAGACCTACCTGCGCAACGCGTTCAACAACGGCTTTCCCTGCGTCGAGAACGCGGCCTTCCCCCGGCGCCTGGCGGAGCTGTTCGGGCCCGAGATCGCGGAGCGCGTGCGGACGATCGTGCCCGACGACGAGGTGGAGATCGACTACCGAAACGGCGTGATCCGTTTCCGCGGCGAGACGTTTGCGTTCCCGGCGCTCGGCAGCGTGCCGCAGTCGCTGGTGATCGCGGGAGGAATCGAGCAGATGGTGGCCCGGAAGCTGGGCCTGGCGTAACGGCCGGCTCCGCCCGGCCCGCGAAACGTAGGGACCGGCCTCCGTGCCGGCCCGAACGAGGATGACGATGGCGAAACGAACGGTCGTGTCGATGCCCGGCGACGGGATCGGGAAAGTGGTGCTCCCGGAGGCGATCCGGGTGCTCGACAAGGTGGGGTTCGAGGCCGATTACGTCCACGCCGACATCGGCTGGGACTCCTGGATCGCGGAGGGCAACCCGCTCCCCGAGCGCACCGTCGCGCTGCTCGCCGAGCACCGGCTCGGCCTGTTCGGCGCGATCACGAGCAAACCCAAGAAGGAGGCCGAGGCGGAACTCGCCCCGGCGCTGCGCGGCAAGGGACTGCAGTACTTCAGCCCGATCGTCGCGATGCGGCAGCGCTTCGGCCTCGACATCTGCCTGCGCCCCTGCCAGTCGTTCCCCGGCAACCCGCTCAACTACGTCCGCAAGACCGCGGACGGGTCGATCGAGGAGCCGCGGGTCGATGTCCCCGTCTTCCGTCAGAACACGGAGGGAATGTACGCTGGCGTCGAGTGGACCAACCCCCCGGCCGCGGTGCGCGAGGCCTTCGCGATGCACTCCAAGTGGAAGCCGTTCGCTGCGGTGCCGGGCGAGGAGATGGCCGTCTCGCTGCGGATCATCACCCGCAAGGCCTGCCTGCGGATCGTCGACGCCGCATTCCGCTACGCGAAGAAGCACGGCTACAAGTCGGTCACGGTCTGCGAGAAGCCGAATGTCCTGCGCGAGACCTCCGGAATGTTCGAGGAGGTGGCGAAGGAGGTCGCGAAGAACTACCCCGGGATCGCGCTCTGGTCGACCAACATCGACGCCCAGCTGATGTGGCTCTCCAAGAACCCCGAGGAGTACGGCGTGATCGTCGCCAGCAACCTGTTCGGCGACATCATCTCCGACGCCTTCGCCGGGCTCGTCGGCGGGCTGGGTTTCGCCTGCTCGGGCAACATCGGCGATGAGGTCGCGGTCTTCGAGCCGACCCACGGCTCGGCGCCCAAGTACGAGGCGCTCGACCCGTCGATCGTCAACCCGATCGCGATGATCCTCTCCGCGGCGATGCTGCTCGATCACGTCGGCGAGGAGGGGAAGGGGAAGCGCGTCCGGGCCGCCGTGGCCGCCGTGGTCAGCGAAGGCAAGGTTCGGACCTACGACATGCTGCGCCTCACCGGCGGACCCGGCGTGTTCCAGCGCGGTGCGGCGACGACGTGCCAGATGACGGACGCGATCCTCGCGCACCTGTAGGGGCCGCCCTCTGTGGCGGCCCGATCGAGTGGACCAGGAGGGGCCATGGCGACTCGAAAGGCGAAGGTGCCGACAACGACATCAGCGGGCCGGCAGGGCCCGGACGTCCGCTCCGACTGTCACGTAACCGTCGAGCTTCGCCGGACCGGCGGTATTGCGCTCACCATGCGGTCCAAGGTCAAACCGTACTACGGCGCGTCGATCGAGGAGCAACTCCGCGCGCTACTGAAGTTGCTGGGCGTCCGACACGCGCGGGTCGAACTCGACGACGCCGGAGCGCTGCCGTTCGTCATCGCGGCGCGGCTGGAGGCGGCGGCGCGCCGGGCCGGGATCGCCGGGGGAGATGCGCGCCCGCCGCGCCTCGCCCCGGATCCCGCGCCGACGGCGCGCGAGCGGCGTCGGCGCTCGCGTCTCTACGTTCCCGGCGCCGAGCCCAAGTTCATGGTCAACGCCGCCCTCTACGGCGCGGACGGGGTCATCCTCGACCTCGAGGACTCGGTGCACCCGGCGGAGAAGGACTCGGCGCGGCTGCTCGTGCGGAACGCCCTGCGCACGATCGACTTCGGCGGTGCGGAGCGGATGGTGCGGATCAACCAGCTGCCGCTCGGACTGGCCGACCTGGACGCGGTCGTGCCGGAGGGGGTCGACCTCGTGCTGATTCCGAAGGTCGAAAGCGCGGCCCAGGTGCGCGAGGTGGCGGCCCGGATCGCGACCGTTGCGCGGCGCGCACGCCGCCGCGCGCCGGTCTGGCTGATGCCCATCCTCGAGTCCGCGCTCGGG
This sequence comes from uncultured Acidobacteriota bacterium, assembly GCA_963702425.1. GTDB lineage: Bacteria > Acidobacteriota > Polarisedimenticolia > J045 > J045 > JALOKP01. The sequence goes on along the minus strand of CAVPCQ010000011.1, from coordinate 182,183 downwards.
ATCGAGCACGCCTTCGCGATCGCCCGCGCGCACGCTTCGGTCGCCGCGCTCACGATCGGCCTCGAAGACCATACGGCCGACCTGGGCGTGGTGAAGACGCCGGAAGGGGCGGAGACGCTCTGGGCCCGCCAACGGTTGGTGAACGCCGCGAAGGCGGCCGGGGTGCAGGCGATCGACTCGGTCTACGGCGACGTCGGAGACCTCGATGGACTCCGCGCCTGGGCCCTGCGCTCGCGCGCGATGGGGTTCGAGGGGATGGGCTGCGTCCACCCGCGGCAGATCCCGGTGATCCACGACGGGTTTGCACCGGGCGTGGCGGAGCTCGAGAAGGCCGCCCGGATCGTCGCCGCGTTCGAGGAGGCCCATGCCAGAGGGCTCGGCGTCGTCAGCCTGGGCTCCAAGATGATCGATCCGCCGGTGGTCAAGCGGGCGCTCGCGCTCGTCGGCCGGACGAAGGCGTAGGAGGCGGTGATGGCCCAGCGGACGACGCGCACCAAGCTCGTGCAGAACGCCGCCGGCCGACGCGTGCCGACGGAAGTCAACGGCCGCGACCAGACGCCCTTCGAGGGGGTCGGCCAGCACCGCGCTCGCGGCCGCAAGTATGGACCCCGGATCGCACGCAGCGCCGACTACCCGGCCAACGGCGACAAGCGCGTCGGGTCGCTGCGCGAGGCGCTCGAGCGCTGCGGGCTGAAGGACGGGATGGTCGTCTCGTCCCACCACCACCTGCGCAACGGCGACCGCGTCGCGCTGGAAGCGCTCCGGATCGCGGAGGAGATGGGGGTCCGCGACCTGATGTGGTTCCCGTCGGCCTCGTTCCCGTGCCACGAGCCGGTGATCGACATGATGCGCCGCGGGACGGTGCACCACATCGAAGGCAGCATGAACGGCCCGATCGGCGAGTTCGTCTCGCGGGGCGAAATGCGCGGGCTGGGAGTGCTCCGCTCGCACGGCGGGCGCTGGCAGGCGATCCAGGACGGCGAGGTGAAGATCGACATCGCGATCATCGCGGCGCCGGCTGCCGACGCGTTCGGCAACGCCAACGGCGCGCTCGGCAAGTCGGCCTGCGGCTCGATCGGGTTCGCACTGGCCGACTCGATCTACGCCGACAAGGTGATCGTCGTCACCGACAACCTGGTCCCGTTCCCGTGCGTGCCGTGGCAGGTCCAGGGGAACAACGTCGATTTCGTGGTGGAGGTCGAGTCGATCGGCGACCCGGCGAAGATCGTCTCCGGGACGACCGAGCTCACGAAGAGCCCCGACCGCCTGCTGATCGCCGAGTACGTCGCGCGGTTCATCAAGGAAGCCGGGATCATGCGGGACGGCTTCTCGTTCCAGGCCGGGGCCGGCGGGACGGCGCTGGCCTTCGTGCCGGTCCTGGCGCAGATGATGCGCGAGGCCGGCGTGACGGCCGGTTTCGTCCGCGGCGGCTCGACCAGGGTTCTGGTCGAGATGCTGCGCGAGGGGCTGACGAAGTTCATCCTCGACGGCCAGACCTTCGACCTCGATGCGGTCCACTCGATCGCGAGCGATCCGCGCCACGTCGCGACCTCCCCCTTCACTTCGTACAACGACCACGGCAAGGGCTGCTTCGCCTCGATGGTCGACGTTGCGGTGCTCGGCGCGACCGAGGTCGACCTGGCGTTCAACGCCAACGTCGTCACGCACTCCGACGGCCGGCTGCTGCACGGGATCGGCGGCTGGCAGAACTGCCTGCATGCGGGGTGCACGATCCTCGCGGTCCCCTCGTTCCGCGACCGGATCCCGGTGCTGGTGGACGAGGTCACGACGCTGGTCGGGCCGGGGGAACTGATCGACGTCGTGGTCACCGAGCGCGGGATCGCGGTCAACCCGCGCCGCACCGACCTGCTCGAGGCGGTGCAGGGGAAGGGGCTGCCGATCCGGCCGATCGAGGAGATCGCGGCGGAGGTCGTGCGGCTGTGCGGCGGCAAGCCGCGTACGGCCCGGTTCACCGACCGCCCGGTCGCGGTCGTGAAGTGGGTCGATGGGACGGTGCTGGACACGGTCTGGCAGCTGGCGTGACGCGCTGATGCGGGCCGGCACGGAGGCCGGCCCCTACGGTCCGCGCCCGGGGGCGACGGCGATGATGACGCGGGTCTTCACGTCGAAAAAGGACGCCTGGCTCGTGTCCCTGATCTGGGGCTCGGCCATCCTTCCGCTGATCGCCGGCCTGCTCATCGTCTGGACCGACGCCAGGGCGGGAAGCTACCTGATCACGATCTCGGTGATCACCTTCACGCTGATCCTGGCCGCGAGCTTCCCGCTCTACTACGAGCTCACCGAGCAGGAGCTGGTGATCCGGAGCGGGCTCTTTCGCTGGAAGGTCCCGCTCGACGGGATCGAGGAGATCCGACCGACGCGCAGCATCCTCTCCGCGCCGGCGCTGTCGCTCGACCGGCTGCTGATCCGATTCCGGAGCCGGAAGGGTGGCTTCGGCGCGGCGATGATCTCGCCCCGCGACCAGGCCGGATTCCTGCGCGAGGTCGCCGCGCGCACCCCCGGAATGATGTTCGTCGGCGACCGCCTGGTCCGGACGGGGTCAAGCTGACAGCGCCGTCACCGCAGCAGCGCCGTCACCGCCTCGGCGACGGCCCCCGGGGTGAAGCCGTAGCGCTCGAGCACCTGCTCACCTGGGGCGGAGTGGCCGAAGCCGTCGACGCCCAGCGCGCGGCCGCTGTCACCGAGGTACCGGTACCAGGGCATCGTGATTCCGGCTTCGATCGCGACCCGGACCCGCACCTCCGGCGGCAGCACGGCGTGCCGGTACGCCTCGTCCTGCGCTTCGAAGTTCTCCATGCTCGGCACCGAGATCACGCGCGCGCGGATCCCGGCCGTCGCCAGCATCTCCCGCGCCGCGAGCGCCAGCTGGACCTCGGAGCCCGAAGCCAGCAGGAGCGCCTGCGGAACGCCCCCCTCGGTCTCCGCCAGCACGTATGCCCCGCGCGCGACCCCCTCGTCCGCCATCCGCTGCGTGCCGGGCAGCACCGGCAGTTTCTGGCGGCGTCAGGATCAGCGCCACCGGCCCCGACGCGCGGCCCACCGCCCAGCGCCACGCGGCGGCGGTCTCGTTGGCGTCGGCCGGCCGCAGCACGACCAGTCCCGGGATCGCGCGCAGCGAGGCGACCTGCTCGACCGGCTGGTGCGTCGGGCCGTCCTCGCCGACCGCCAGCGAGTCGTGCGTGAAGACGTAGATCGTGTGCAGCCGGTCCAGCGCCGCGAGGCGGATCGGGCTGCGCATGTAGTCGGCGAAGGCGAGGAAGGTCCCGACGAAGGGGCGCAGGCCGCGGTGATAGGCGAGGCCGTTGGCGATCGCCCCCATCGCGTGCTCGCGGACGCCGAAGCGGATGTTGCGTCCGGCCGGCGTCGCGGCCTGGAAATCGTCGCTCCCCTTGATCCGCGTCTTGGTGGAGCCGGAGAGGTCGGCGTCGCCGCCGACCAGGGCCGGGAGGTGCTCGGCGATCGCGTTCAGCACGATTCCCGACGCGTCGCGCGTGGCCAGCGCGTCGCCCGGCTTCCAGGAGGGGAGCGTCGCATCCCAACCCTCCGGCAGTTGCCCCGCGAGCGTCGAGCGCGCCTGCTCCGCGCGTTCCGGGTCCTGCGCCTGCAGCTCGCCGAGCCGGCGCATCCAGTCCTGCTGGGCGGCCAGCCCGCGCCGGCCGATCGCGCCGAAGCGCTCCCGGGCCGCGTCCGGCACCGTGAACGGCTCCGCGTACTGCCAGCCGAGCGCCTGCTTCGTCGCCGCCACTTCCTTCGCGCCGAGCGGGGAGCCGTGGGCTTCCGCCTTGCCGGCCTTGGCGGGCGAGCCGTACCCGATGGTCGTCCGCACGACGATCAGCGACGGCCGGTCCGTCACGGCCAGCGCGGCCTCGATCGCGGCGTCGATCGCCGCCAGGTCGGTGTCGCCGTGCTTGACCTCGGCCACGTGCCAGCCGTAGGCGGCGTAGCGCCGCCCGACTTCCTCGGTGAAGGTCACCGACGTCGGCCCGTCGAGGGAGACCGAGTTGGCGTCGTAGAGATAGACCAGCTTCCCCAGCCCGAGGTGACCGGCGAGCGAGCCGGCCTCGGACGAGATCCCCTCCATCAGGTCGCCGTCGGAGACCAGCGCGAAGGTGCGGTGGTCGACGATCCCGGGCAGCCCGGGAGCGTTGAGCCGCGCGGCGAGCATCCGTTCCGCGATCGCCATCCCGACCGCGACCGCCGAGCCCTGCCCGAGCGGTCCGGTCGTCGCCTCGACGCCCACCGTGTGGCCGAACTCGGGGTGGCCCGGGGTCCTCGAGCCCCACTGCCGGAAGGCCTTCAGCTCGTCCAGCGGCAGGTCGTAGCCGGCGAGGTGCAGGAGCGCGTAGAGCAACGCCGAGCCGTGGCCCGCCGACAGCACGAAGCGGTCGCGGTCGGGCCACTTCGGGTCGGCCGGGTTGACCCGGAGGTGCCGCTGCCAGAGGACGTAGGCCATCGGCGCGGCGCCGAGCGGAAGGCCGGGGTGGCCCGAGTTCGCCTTCTCGACCATGTCGACGGCGAGCGTGCGGATCGTGTTGACGGCGAGCAGGTCGGTGGCGTCGGGGGTCCAGGGCATGGGGTCCTCGGTGGGGAGCGCGGGCCGGCCGGCCGGCTGCCGAGCGTGGCCGGGATTGTCCTTCAAGCACCCCCGGCTCTTCCACCGCGACCGGGACCGCCGGTGCGCGGGGTCCCGGCAGGGGGAGCTCGCGGCGAGCTGCGAAGTTACGTTCGACCGTGGCCGAGCAGCCGGCGCAGGTCGGTCGCGAGGTCGCGGTCGCGCTGGTACCCCCGCGCGACGATGAGAGCGACCGCATCCGCGGCGCGCGCGAGATCGGCGTTCGACGCGACGGCGATCAGCGAGACCAGGTCCGCGCCATCCTGCGGGCGTCGGATGTCATCGCGGGCGAGCAGCTTCAGCGCGATCAGGTCCCCGATCGCAGCGACGGGCAGCGCGAGCCCGGGGAAGATCTCGAGCCGGTCGGCGAACGCGACGATCTCGGGCTCGATGCCGGAGGAGGCGAACAACAGATCGACAACCACGCCGGCCACCGCCTCGCCCGGCGGGGCGAGCCGGACCGAGGCCAGCCGTCCCGCCGCCGTCTGTTCCAGCGACGCCACGACCGAGTAGCCGTGCCGCACGAGAGCGGTGACGAGTTGCTCCGCCTCCCGATCGTCGGCCGCCGCGACGGCCAGGTCGACGTCACGGGTGAAGCGCGGCTCGCACCGGGCCGAGACGGCGAGGCCGCCGACCAGCGCCCATCGGGTGTGGCTCCCGGAGAGGTCGGCCGAGATCGAGCGGAGGGTCGTTTCGAGCCGGTTCATCGTGACCGCGGCCAGGGGACGGGGCGGCCCTCGGCGTCGCCGAGCTCGGCGCCGGGACGCTGCCGGTACCAGGCGACGATCATCTGCTCGATGGTGCCGGCGCTGGCTTCCGGATGGCGGCGGCGCAGCGTCGCCCGCATCAGCGCCTCGCCCGTCGCGGCCATGTCGATCGCGAGTCGCAGCCGGTCTGCGGCCTGTTGACGCGCTTGCTGGGTCATCACGGACATTGTACCCGGTGCGCCCGCCTCAGCCCCGCATCATCGGCTCCGCCTCCGGGCGGGGCCGATCGTGCGCGGGGTCCCAGTAGGGGGAGAGCCGGCGCAGGCCGCGGACGATCTCGGGGAAGACCTCCTGGACGCGGTCGACGTCGGCGTCGGTGTTGTAGCGGCTGAAGGAGAAGCGGACCGAGCCGTGGACCGCGGTGAAGGGGACCTGCATCGCGCGCAGCACGTGCGAGGGCTCGAGCGAGCCCGAGGTGCAGGCCGAGCCCGACGAAGCGCAGATGCCGTGCCGGTTGAGCTCGAACAGCATCCCCTCGCCCTCGATGAAGTGGACCGAGAGGTTGAGCGTGTTGGGGAGGCGCTCGGCGCCGGCGCCGTTGACCTCGACGCAGGGGAGCTGCGCGAGGAGCCCCTCCTCGAGCCGGTCGCGCAGCCGACGGATCCGCCGCTCGTCGTCGTCGTGGGTCGCGCGCGCCAGCGCGACGGCTGCCCCGAGCGCGACGATCGAGGCCACGTTCTCCGTCCCGCCCCGGCGCCCCGACTCCTGGTGCCCGCCGACCATGAACGGCCGGATGCGGGTGCCGCGCCGCACGAACAGCGCGCCGACCCCCTTCGGCGCGTGGAGCTTGTGGCCGGAGAAGGCCAGCAGGTCGACCGCTGCCAGCTCGCCCGCCAGGTCGAGCGGGAGCTTGCCCATCGTCTGGGTCGCGTCGGTCAGGAACAGCACCGACGGGTCGATCTCCTTGGTCAGCCGCGCCAGCTCCGCGACCGGGAAGACGACCCCGGTCTCGTTGTTGGCGTGCATCAGCGCGACGATCAGCGTGTCGGGGCGGACGGCGCGGACCAGCGCGCGCGGGTCGAGCCGGCCGGCGCGGTCGACCGGCAGGACATCGACCTCGAGGCCGTCGCGCGCCAGGTCCTTGCAGACCTCCAGCACCGCCGGGTGCTCGACCGCGCTGGTCACGACGTGCCGCCGCGCCGGGTTGGCGCGGACGGCGCCGAAGAGCGCCGCGTTGAGGCTCTCGGTCGCGCACGAGGTGAACAGGACCTCGTCCGGCGCGACCCCGCCCAGCGCCTCCGCGATGGTCCGCCGCGCGGTCCGGACCGCATCGGACGCGCCGCGCGCGCTCTCGTAGGCCGAGCTGGGGTTGTAGAACTCGTGCTCGAGGAACGGCCGCATCGCCTCCAGCGCCTCGGGGGCGACGGGCGTCGTGGCGTTGTTGTCGAGGTAGGTCAGCACCGCCGCTCCGTTCTCAGACCGCTACGACGCGGATCCGCTCGTCGACCATCTCCTTGAGCGTCCGCTCGATCATCAGCTTCATCGTCTGCGTCGAGTTCGGGCAGCCGGCGCAGGCCCCCTTCAGCTGCACGAAGACGCTGGTGTCCTTGACGTCGACCAGCTCGAGGTCGCCGCCGTCGCGCTTGAGCAGCGGGCGGACGTACTCGTCGAGCGACCGCTCGACCTGCCTGGCGAACTGGAACGGCGAGAGGGCCGACCGTCCGGTCGCCGCCGCCACGGCCTCGGCCGCGGCCCGCTCGCGCGGGGCGGGGAACTCCGGCAGCGACACGAAACTGGTCCCCTTCCGGCCCCAGGCGTCGTCGAGCAGGTCCTGCAGGCCCGCCCGGCTTGTGGTGGCACGAGGTGCAGGCCCCGCCCGCCTTGATCGCGCCGGTGATCTCCGCGATCGTCTTCAGCCCCAGCTCCTTGATCTTGCGCTTGATGTAGGGCTCGGAGAGCGTGAAGCACTGGCAGACGATCCGCCCCTCCTCCTTGTCCTCGGCGTGCAGGTCGACCCCCAGCGCCTCGAGGTCGACGCCCCGCTTCTGGGCCCAGTTGAAGACGGCGGCCTCGAGCGCCTCGGCTCCCATCACCGAGCAGTGGATCTTCTGCTCCGGCAACCCCTCGAGGAACTCGACGATGTCGTGGTTCGTGATCTTGAGCGCGCCGACCGGCGAGTAGCCGCCCCCCTCGATCAGGGTGCAGAGCGCTTCCGAGGCCGCGATCGCCGAGGTGCAGCCGAAGGTCAGGTAGCGCGCCTCGACGATCCGGTCCTGGAGCGGATCGTCCGGGTGGCGCTCGACGCGGAAGGTGAAACGCAGCGCGTCGCCGCAGGCGATCGACCCGTGCTCGCCGAAGCCGTCCGGGTTCTCGATCTCGCCGAGATGGGTGCCGGGCTTCCCCTGCACCGCGTCCATGAAGATCCGCTTGGTCTTCTCGCTGTATTCCCAGGCCATCGCGCCGCTCCAACTGAATGTCGGACCCGAGTTTATCGCGACTTCGCCCGGGGTGTCCCGGAGGCCCCGGGGAGGGTCCTGCACCGGATTGTCACCCGCATTCTCCCACCGCGATCACCGCCAACCGGGGAGATTGAAGGCCGGCCAGCCACTCCGGCCACGAAGGACGGTATTGCGCCGTGTCGATCGCACTCGACCAGCTTCGCAAGCGCTACGGGCGACACCTCGTGGTCAACGACGTTTCGCTCGAGGCGAGGGCCGGCGAGTTCTTCGTCCTGCTCGGCCCGAGCGGCAGCGGCAAGAGCACGATCCTGCGCCTGATCGCCGGGCTCGCGGATGCGGACGGGGGCCGCATCCTGCTCGACGGGCGCGACGTCTCCTCGCTCCCGCCGCAGCGGCGTCCGGTGGGGCTCGTCTTCCAGAACTACGCGCTCTTCCGCAACATGACCGCGGCCGAGAACGTCGAGTTCCCGCTCGCCATCCGCGGCGTCGCCCCGGCCGAGCGCCGCCGGCGCCGCGACGAGCTGCTCGAGCTGGTCGGGCTGACCGGGCTGGGTGCGCGGCGGCCGACCCAGCTCTCGGGCGGCCAGCAGCAGCGCGTCGCGCTGGCCCGCGCGCTGGCCCACAAGCCCGAGGTGCTGCTGCTCGACGAGCCGTTCGGGGCGCTCGACGCCAAGATCCGCGCCGAGCTGCGGCGGACGATCAAGGAGGTCCACGACGAGCTGGGCGTGACGACGATCTTCGTCACGCACGACCAGGAGGAGGCGTTCGAGCTGGGGGACCGGATCGGCGTGATGAACTTCGGCCGCCTGCTCGAGGTCGGCCCGCCGCACGAGCTGTACCTCCACCCGCACACCGAGTTCGTCGCGACCTTCCTGGGGACGGCCAACCTGATGGTGGGGGAGAGCACCGGCGACGGCCTGCGCCTGGGTCCGCTCTCCTTCCCGCTGGCGACCCGGCCGCGCGGGAGCTTCGAGTCCCAGCGCGTCCAGCTCCTGTTCCGGCCCGAGGACGTCGCCGTCAAGGACGCCCCGGAGGCACTGCGCTGGCCGCTCCTGGGCGAGGCGGTGGTCGAGGAGTGCGGCTTCACGGGCTCGTTCGAGCGCCTCCGCCTGCGCCTCCCGCCGATCCCCGGCGTCCGGCCGATCGCCCCGCCGGCGCCGTTCGGCGGCGACTACATCGTGATCGAGGCCACCCGCTCGCAGCACCAGGCGCGCCGCTTCCCGCTGCGGCGCGGCGACCGGGCGTGGACCGGGGTGCGGCGGATCCACGCCCTGACCCACCCGGGGCTGAGCCTGCTCCTGGCCGCCGACGAGTCGGAAGCGTCCCGTTCGACGCTCGCCCTGGTCGCCGAGATCGCGCGCATGGCGCACGCCCGCGTCACGGTGCTCGTCGCCGGACGCGACGACGCCGCGGCCAGCGAGGAGCTGCAGCGGACGCGCGAGCGGCTGGGCGCGGGCCTCGCCGGGCTCGACGTCCGTCGCGACCAGGCGGCGCCGCTCGCGGCGCTGGCCCAGGAGGCGGCGCTGCGCCCCTATGACCTGGTCGCGCACCCGCTCCCGGCGACCGGGCGGGTCGCCGCAGTCGGGGCGCTGCTCGCGGCGTGCGACCAGAACCTGCTGCTGATCCCGACCCCGGCGCCCGAGGCGGTGCCGATTTCCGCCCTCGTGGCCGTCGCGGTCGAGGAGCCCGCCAAGGAGTGCGTCCAGTTCGCGGGCCGCCTCTGTCGCCACTTCGGCGCCGAGACCACGCTGCTCACCGCGCTCGCGCCCGGATTCGGCGACCTCGAGCGGGAGCAGGCGGACCGGTTCCTGGCGGCGGGGATGCGCAGCGTCTCGCTGCTGGGCGTTCCCGCGACCGCGGCGATGTGTGTCGGCGACCCGGTGGAGCAGATCCTCGCCGCGATCCACGACCGCCGCCCGGAGCTGCTCGTGGTCGGCAAGCGGCTTCCCCGCGACACCGACAGCAGTGCTGCCGACGGGGTCCTCGGCGAGCTGCTCGAGCGCCTGCCGGCCCTTCCGTTGTTGATCGTCCGGACCGAACACCCCGGTCCCTGAGGAGAGTGGCATGACACCCGCACGCCTGACGACCCGCTTCACCGCGCTGCTCGCCGCCGTCCTCGCGGCCGCCCTTCCCGCGGCGCTCGCCCAGGACTCGGCTCCCGCGGCGCCGCAGACCGACGCCCAGAAGATCGAGGAGCTGGAGCAGCGGCTGAAGATCCTCGAGCGCAAGGACGAGCTCGACAAGGAGGCCGCGGCGGCCAAGGAGAAGGAAGCCGCCAAGGTCACGATCGGGAAGGACGGCTTCGCGGCGCGCTCGGCTGACGGGGCCTACGTGCTGAAGATCAAGGGCTACATCCACATCGACGGCCGCTTCTTCGACGAGGCGCCCGCGGTGCTGATCGACAACAACGACACCTTCTTCCTGAGGCGCGCCCGCCTCACGCTGGAAGGCACCGTGGCGAAGTACTTCGACTACAAGCTGATGCCCGACTTCGGCGAAGGGAGGACGGTGATCCAGGACGCCTACGTCGACGTCAGGCTGGCGCCGGAGTTCAGGATCCGGATCGGGAAGTACAAGGTCCCCTTCGGGCTCGAGCGGCTGCAGTCGGCCAACGACCTCTGGTTCGTCGAGCGCGCCCTGCCGAACAACCTCGTCCCCAACCGCGACATCGGGATCACGCTGCACGGGGACGTCGCGGACGGCGTGTTCGGGTACGAGGTCGGCGTGTTCGACGGCGTCCCGGACGGCGGCAGCACCGACGGCGACACGAACGACTACAAGGACTTCGCGGCCCGGCTCTCGGTCCAGCCGTTCAAGAAGAGCTCGCTGTACGGGCTGCAGGGGCTCTTCTTCGCGGTGGCCGGGACCTACGGCAACACCTACGGCAGCCTCGCCGCACCCGGCGTCGCCCCCTACCGCTCGGCGGGCCAGGTCCCGTTCTTCACCTACCGGATCGGCACGACGCTCCCGGCGGCGACGGTCGCGGACGGCCTGCGGCGCCGCTTCTCGCCCCAGGGGTACTGGACGTACGGTCGTTTTGCGCTGCAAGCGGAGTACGTCTCCTCGTCGACCGAGGTCCGCCGCGGCACCGATACGGCGCGGCTGAAGAACACGGCCTGGGAGGCGACGGGAGCGGTCCTGCTGACCGACGACGTCGAGTCGTGGAAGGGGGTTTCGCCGAAGAAGCCGATCGACTTCAAGTCGAAGCAGTGGGGCGCCGTCGAGCTCGTCTTCCGGTACGGCGTGCTGAGCGTGGACCCCGATGCGTTCCCGATCTTCGCCAACCCCGACGTTTCGGCGCAGGAAGCGTCCGAGTGGGGCGCCGGCGTCAACTGGTACCTGAGCCGCAATTTCCGCTGGATGGTCGACGCCTGCCGGACGACGTTCCGGGGCGGCGCCCCCGAGGGCGGCGACCGCGCCCGCGAGCTGGTCTACCTGACCCGCTTCCAGGTCTCGTTCTAGCGCGCCACGACACGAGAGAAGGAGCCTCCGCATGCCCGTTCGTCACCTGCTCCGGCTGGCCGCCGCACTCGCCGCCGCCGTCTTCGTCTCGGCCCCGACGCTCGCGGCCGAGAAGACCCTGCTCAACGTCTCCTACGACCCGACCCGCGAGCTGTACCAGGACATCAACGCGGTGTTTGCGAAACAGTGGAAGGAGAAGTCCGGCGAGGAGCTGTCGATCCGGCAGTCCCACGGCGGCTCCGGCAAGCAGGCCCGCTCGGTCATCGACGGGCTCGAGGCCGACGTGGTCACGCTGGCCCTGGCCTATGACGTCGACGCGATCGCCAAGGCCGGCCTGATCGCGCGCGACTGGCAGAAGCGCCTCCCCGACAACAGCGCGCCCTACACCTCGACGATCGTCCTGCTGGTCCGCAAGGGGAACCCGAAGAAGATCAAGGACTGGAACGACCTGGCCCGGCCCGGCGTCTCGGTGATCACCCCCAACCCGAAGACCTCGGGGGGCGCGCGCTGGAACTACCTCGCGGCGTGGGCCTGGGCGCTGCGGCAGCCGGGCGGGAGCGAGGCCACCGCGAAGGAGCTGCTGCGCGGGATCTTCAAGAACGTGCCGATCCTCGACACCGGGGCCCGCGGATCGACCGTGACCTTCGTCGAGCGCGGGATCGGCGACGTGCTGCTGGCCTGGGAGAACGAGGCTCTCCTGGTCGTCAAGGACCTCAAGCCGGGGGAGTTCGAGATCGTCGTGCCGTCGGTCAGCATCCTGGCCGAGCCTTCCGTCGCGGTCGTCGACAAGGTCGTGGCGAAGCGGGGCACCAAGGCCCTGGCGCAGGCCTACCTGGGATTCCTCTACACACCCGAGGGGCAGGAGATCGCCGCCCGGCACTACTACCGCCCGCGGAACGAGGCCGTCGCAGGCAAGTTCGCAGCCACCTTCCCGAAGGTCACGCTGATCACGATTGACGAGGTCTTCGGCGGCTGGGAGAAGGCCCAGGCGCTGCACTTCGCCGACGGCGGCACCTTCGACCAGATCTTCGGCGCGGGGAGCTGACGGTGGCCTGGCGCCGCGCGCGGCGGGGCCCGCTGCCGGGCTTCGGGCTGGCGATGGGGGTGACGCTGAGCTACCTCGGCCTGCTCATCCTGATCCCGCTGTCGACCCTCGTCCTGAAATCGGCGTCGCTCACGCTCGCGGACTTCTGGGCGGCCGTCTCCTCGCCGCGCGCGCTTGCCAGCTACCGGTTGAGCGTCGGGGCCGCGCTCGTCGCGGCGCTGATCAACCTCGTGATGGGGCTGCTCGTGGCCTGGGTCCTGGAGCGCTACCGCTTCCCGGGACGCCGGCTGATCGACGGCCTCGTCGACCTCCCGTTCGCGCTCCCGACGGCGGTGGCCGGCATCGCGCTGACGGCGATCTTCGCCAAGAGCGGCGTGCTCGGCCGGTTCCTGGAGCCGCTCGGGATCAAGGTCGCCTACACCCCGCTCGGCGTCGTGGTCGCCCTGACCTTCATCGGCCTCCCGTTCGTGGTTCGGACGGTGCAGCCGGTGCTGCGCGACCTCCCGGCCGACCTCGAGGAAGCCGCGGCCAGCCTCGGCGCCGGCCGGCTGCAGATCGTGCGCCGCGTCCTGCTGCCCGAGCTCAGGCCGGCCGCGCTGACCGGCTTCGTGCTGGCCTTCGCCCGCGGCCTGGGCGAGTACGGCTCGGTGATCTTCATCGCCGGGAACATGCCGATGCGCTCGGAGATCACGCCGCTCCTGATCATGATCAAGCTCGAGCAGTTCGACTACCGCCGGGGCGACGGCGATCGCGCTGGTCTTCCTGCTGGCGTCGTTCGCGATGCTGCTGGCCCTCAACCGGCTGGCTTGGACGAGGGGATCGCGTGCGCAGGGTGCCTGACGCGGGGCGGGAGCAAGCCCGCTCCCGCCACCTGGACGAGCCGCCGCTCGTGCGCCGGCTGCTCATCGGGGCGGCGCTCGGCTTCCTGGCGCTGTTCCTCGTCCTTCCGCTCCTGACCGTCTTCGTCGAGGCGCTGATGAAGGGACCGGCGGTCTACTTCGCGGCGCTGGCCGACCCGATGGCCCGCGCGGCCATTCGCCTGACGCTCCTCACCGCGGCGATCGTCGTGCCGGTCAACGCCCTGTTCGGGGTGGCGGCGGCCTGGGCGGTCGCGAAATTCGAGTTCCGCGGCCGGCACCTGTTGACGACGCTGATCGACCTGCCATTCAGCGTCTCGCCGGTCGTCTCCGGGATGCTGTTCGTGCTGCTCTTCGGGGCCAACGGGCTGCTCGGCGGGTGGCTCGCCGAGCACGACGTCAAGGTCATCTTCGCGCTGCCGGGGATCGTGCTCGCGACCGCCTTCGTGACCGCGCCGTTCGTGGCGCGGGAGCTGATCCCGGTGATGCGCGGACAGGGGAGCGACGAGGAGCAGGCCGCGCTCACGCTCGGGGCGAGCGGCTGGCAGATGTTCCGCCGCATCAGCCTGCCGAAGATGAAGTGGGGCCTGCTGTTCGGCATCGTGCTCTGCAACGCGCGGGCGATGGGCGAGTTCGGCGCGGTGTCGGTCGTGTCGGGACACATCCGCGGAGAGACGACGACGCTGCCGCTGCACGTCGAGATCCTCTACAACGAGTACCAGATGGCCGCCGCGTTCGCCGTGGCGTCGCTCCTGACCCTCCTGGCGGTCGTGACGCTGGTCGCCAAGACGTTCCTCGAGTGGAGGACGCACGAATGAAGATCCTCGTGGCAGCCGACGACCTCACCAAGCCGTTCAGCATGCGGATGCTCGTGGCCAAGGTCCGGGCGCTGCGCCCCTGCGGTCGGCCTGATCGCGCTGCCGTCAGCGCGCCAGCAGCGCCGCCGCCGCTCGGTCCAGGACGAAGGTCCCGCGCCGCGCCAGTTGCGCCGGGCAGATCATCGGGTCCCACGGCCCCTCAAAGGCGCGCTGGATCGCCTTGGCCTTGTCGCCTCCGGTCGCCAGGACCACGATCTCTCCCGCTTCCACGAGCACCGGTGGAGTGACCGTCAGGCGCAGCACCGGGGGCTTCGGTCCGTGCACGGCTACGACCCGACGCGCGGTCTCGTCGAGCGCCGGCTGTCCGGGAAAGAGCGACGCGGTATGGCCGTCGGCGCCCACGCCGAGCAGCACCAGGTCGATCGACTCCGGAAGCACCGCGCCGTAGCGCTCCGCCGCGGCCTCGATGTCGAAATCGTCGGCCTCCATCCGGAACACCTGCCGCGGCGAGGCGCCGAGCGGGTCGAACAGCACGCGGCGTGCCATGCCGTAGTTGCTCTCCGGGTCCTCGCGCGGCACGGCCCGCTCGTCGCCGAAGTAGAAGTCGATCCGGTCCCACGGCAGCCGGGCCGAGAGCGGCGGCGTGGCGAGCGCCTGATAGACCGCGCGCGGCGTGGAGCCGCCCGAGAGCATCAACGAAGCCCGCTCGCGCTCGGCGAGCAGCGCCGCCAGCCGCTCGACGATCAGCGTGGCCGCGCCGGCATCGAGCGCCGGTCGATCGGGATGGACGATGACGCGCGAGCTTTCCATGGCCCTGCTCAGAGCGGTTGCCAGGCGTCACCGCCGGGGAGGAGGAGCGCATCGGCCTCGCGCGGGCCGGCGCTTCCCGACGGATAGGTCACGGGCGGCGGCGCATCCGGCGAGCCCCACCAGTCGAGGATCGGCGTCACCCAGCGCCAGGCGGCGACGACGCTGTCGGTGCGGGCGAAGCGCGTGGCGTCGCCGCGCATCGCGTCGAGCAGCAACTGCGCGTAGGCGTCGGCCAGCGGCACGCCGAAGCTGCGCGCGTACGAGAAGTCCATCGTCACCTCGGAGATGGCCAGCTGCTCGCCCGGCGTCTTGGCGGCGAAGCTGAGCTTGATCCCCTCGTCGGGCTGGATCTTCATCGTCAGCACGTTGGGGCGGACGAGCGCGCACAGCTCGCGGTCCGGAAACAGGCAGAGCGGAATCGGCTGGAAGTAGACGGCGACCTCGGTGCTGCGGCTCTTCAGCTTCTTTCCGGCGCGCAGGTAGAACGGCACGCCCTGCCAGCGCCAGTTCTCGACGAAGACCTGCAGCGCCGCGTAGGTCGGCGTGCGCGAGTCGGGGGCGACGCTGGGCTCGGCGCGGTAGCCGTCGTACTGGGCCATCACGACGCGCTCGGTGAACTCCCCCGGGTAGATCGGCCGGAGCGCGCGCAGCACCTTGACCTTTTCGTCCCGCACGTCGTCGGCCCCGAAGGAGAGGGGGGCTTCCATGGCGCAGAGCGAGAGGACCTCGAGTAGGTGGTTCTGCACGACGTCGCGCAGGACCCCGGCCTCCTCGTAGAACTTCCCGCGCCCCTCGACCCCCAGCGTCTCCGACGCCGTGATCTGCACGTGGTCGACGTACTTGCGGTTCCACAGCGGCTCGAAGATCGCGTTCGCGAAGCGGAAGACCAGGATGTTCTGGACCGTCTCCTTGCCCAGGTAGTGGTCGATCCGGTAGATCTGCGACTCGTCGAGGTGGCGGTGGACCTCGGCGTCGAGTGCGAGGGCGGAGGCCAGGTCGGTGCCGTAGGGCTTCTCGAACACGACCCGCGTCCAGGGGGTCGTGCCGCCACGCCGCAGCAGTCCGCGCGCGGAGAGCTGGTCCAGGATCGCCAGAACGATCCCCGGCGGCACCGAGAGGTAGAAGAGGCGGTTGCCGAGCGTCGCTCCCTCTCCCGTCGATCCCGCGAGCTCCATCTTCAGTGCGTCGAAGGTCAGCGGGTTGTCGAAGGCGCCGCCGAGATACGAGACGCGTTCCGCGAACCGGGCGAAGGTCCCGGCGTCGTAGCTCGGGGCGGCGTGGGTCCGGATCGACTCCTCGAGGGCCTGGACGACCGACTCGCGCGGGCCGGTCTCGCGGGCCAGTCCGAGGATCCGCGTACCCTCCGGGAGCAGCCCCTGCCGGAAGAGGTAGTAGAGCGACGGCAGCAGCTTGCGCCGGGCCAGGTCGCCGCTGGCGCCGAAGATGACGACGGTCGCCGGCTCGGGGAGGATCGCGTCGCGCGCGGCCAGGGACCCGGGCGCGATGCTGGTCAGCGTGGCGTCGGGCGCTGCGGGGGACGAGGGTTGGGGCTGCACGGGGCGGAACCTCCGACGGTCCGGGCCTTTTGACGGCGCCGGGCGACGGGGATTATCCTCCGGTTTTCGCTCTCGGCGCCGTAGCCAAGTGGTAAGGCGAGGGTCTGCAAAACCCTTATTCGTCGGTTCGATTCCGACCGGCGCCTCCAGCGTGTTCGATCAATCGTTCCAGCGCAGCAGCAGCGAGCGTACGAACCGCGGATCGGGAGCGTCGTCCGGCGGCAGTTCGCTCAGTTCGTCCGCGAGCCGCCGTCCCAGGTGACTCGCCGCCGCGCCGAGGCCCAGTCCCTCCGCGATCTCGAACAGGCGCGCCGCCGGCCGGCGCGGATCCTCGCCCTCGAGCAGCAGGGCGAGCGCGCGGCGCGCCTCGTCCGGGCTGAGCGGCCGCGGACGGGCTGGCTCGCCGAGCGCCGCGCGCGCGATCGCGGTCAGCGCCACCGCCGGCCAGTCGAGGTCCAGCGGGCCCCCCCGCGCCGCGGGAAGGGGGTCGAGCTCGGGCCAGCGCCCGTCGTGGTTGACCCCCAGCCGCTCCTCAACGAACCGGCCGAGCGCCTCGGTCGCGTCGAGCGCCTCGTCTGCGGCCGCGAGATCCTCCGGGCTCCGGAAGGGGCGTGTCGCCATTCCGGCGGCACCGAAGGCCGGGCGCGGCGAGAGCAGCGCGGCGAGCATCTCCTCGCTTTCCGGGTCGAGTCGCTGCCGGCTGCCGGGGACGCGAGACAGCCAGCCGGCCGCGAGTCGCCGCGCACGCTCGGCGCGCTCCATCACCGCGCCGGTCCCCGCGCGGACCAGGTCCGGCACCGGGACCGTCGCCAGCAGCGCCGGGCCGAGTGCGCCGGCGCGCACGCCGCCCAGCTCGTGCAGCCCGAGACTGGCGTGCGAGAGCGCGATCCGCAGCCCCTCGCGGTGGGTTTCGATCTCACCGAGGTCGCCGAGGCCGGAGACCGCGAAGCGGTTGCCGACCCGAAGCAGGTCGGCCAGGACGCGGTGCTGCTCGACCGGATCGAGTCCGGCGACCGCCTGCGCGAGCGCTCGGCCCGCTTCGGCGACCGGCGCGGGGAGATGGCGCGCGGTCTCGGCTGGAGCCGGCGCGGCGTTCATCAGGTGCGACGCGGCGGCCGCGACCGCCCGGTCCGCGGCCTGCCGCCGAACGGCCGGATCGGCCTCCCGACCCGCCGCCCAGACCTCGATCGCCTCGTCGAACGGCGGGAAGCCCTTCTCCGCCAGGCGCGAGGCGCGGCGCTCGTAGGCCTCCTCCTCGCGCTCGGCCGGGACAGCCCACATCACCTGCTCGAGCAGGGCCTCGAAGGCCGGCGAGTGGGTGGAGCGCAGCCGCGCCAGGGCATCCCACAGCGCCACGGCCGCCTCGTCCGGCACCTCGTCCCGCGGTTCGACGAAGTAGGTCCCATCGAGCGTCGAGAGCGGGCGATCCGGGGGCCAGAAGGCGGGGTCGCTCGACTCGTCGAGCTTGAAGACGTGGAACACGCTCGCCAGCGCCAGCACGACGGCCGCCTCGTCCCCATCGAGGAGCCAGCGGGCGACGCGTTCCGGGTTGGCGGTCGCGACTGCCGACAGCCAGCGGGAGAAGCGCGTGGGGTCGAACGCATCGCGGTCCCACGCGCCCAGGTCGAACAGGAACTCGACCTGCGGCACGCTGGCGTGCTCGAGCAGCACCAGCGCGTCGTCGAAGCCGGTCTCGACGAGCGTCAGGAACAGGTCCTGCGCCGGAAGCGCACGGACCAGCTCACCCGGGTTCGGGGCATCCTCGATCGCGGCGACCCGCTCGCGAGGGGGGAGGGCCAGCAGGCGGAGGCGTTGGGCGGCGAGTTCCTTCGGCGATTCCTTCACGACCGTCGATTCTGCTCACCCGGGCGCCGGAGCGCCACGGAGAACCGCTACGGGTGCGACGGCAGGCTGGCCGCCGAGGCCTCGGGTGCGACCCTCGACGCGGGCAGCAGGAGTCGGAAGCAGCGCGAGCAGTGCGCCACCTCGAGTTCGTGCTCCGAGACCTGGTTGTGGTTCCCGCAGTGACAGACGATGGTAACTATCACCGGTTCTCCCGCCCCCCGCAGAGCGTCCCCGGACGCCTCTAAGTGTTCGCCGAGCCGGCAGGGCGCGCGAGCCGATATTCCGGGCCGGGGAGTCCGGACGGCTATTGTGAACACTTACGGACATTCAGGAACACGAGAGACCCGGGCGCACCCTGTTCGCGGGCGCTGCGCCCTGCACCTCCGACGCCGGCGCGGGGCCGCAGTTCCAGCGGCGCCGCCTCGAGGGACGCGCGCGTAGAATGCGGTTGATGTCGAGTTTCAGGCCGCGCGCGACGTCCCCTTCACGACCCCGTGCGGCGTCCCGCCCATCCCGCTACGAGCCGCTCCGCCTCGTGCGGCAGGGCGCGATCGTCCTGCTCCTCGTGATCGTGGCCTCGACCCTGATCTACTACGCGATCGGGCTCTACCACGGGCGGGAGCAGTGGACGCTGCTCAACTGCCTGTTCATGACCGTGATCACGCTCTCCACGATCGGCTACGGCGACTGGCTCGACATCAAGGGGCTGCCGGGAGCGACGCTGTTCACGATGCTCCTCGCCGTCGTCGGGGTGGCCGTCCCGGCCTTCCTGATCACCAACTCGACTGCCCTGATCGTGGACGGGCTCTTCACCGACGTCTTCCGGAGGCGCCGCATGGATCGCGACATCGCCAAACTGGCCGGCCACGTCATCGTCTGCGGGGTCGGCTCGACCGGGATGCACTGCGTCGAGGAGCTGCGCGAGCTGGGAACGCCCTTCGTGGCGATCGACAAGGACGCGGACCGGCTGCGGCACGTGTTCCAGCAGCTCGGCGGATTCCTCTACGTCGTCGGTCGTGCGGACGACGACGCCGTGCTGCGCGAGGCCGGCATCGAGCGCGCCACGGGACTGGTCGCGGCGCTGACCGACGACAAGGACAACGTGTTCGTCACGCTGTCGGCGCGGGCGCTCAACCCCCGCCTGCGGATCGTCAGCAAGGGCGTGGACGACTTCGCGCGGAACAAGCTGGGCGCGGCCGGCGCCGACGCGGTGGTCAACACGACCGCGATCGGTGGCCGCCGGCTGGTCGGCGAGCTGCTCAGCCCGACCGTCATGACCTTCATCGAGCGGATGCTGCGCGAGCCGGAGGACCCGTACCGCTTCGAGGAACTGGTCGTCGAGTCCGGCAGCGACGTCGACGGCAAGTCGCTCGCCGAAGCCGACGTGCGCCGCTTCGGACGGCTGCTCGTCGTCGCGGCTCGCGAGCCGGGGTCCGAGGAGGTCGTCTTCAACCCGCCCGGCGCCCACCGCCTGCGCGCGGGGGAGACGGTCGTCGTGCTTGGGCGGGCGCAGGACCTCGTGGGAGCGCGCCGTCACTTCGGCCGCCAAGCCCCGCCCGCAAAGGAAGCGCCGTGAGCCTCCGCCGGCCCGCGCCGGCCCGTTGGAGCGCGTTCGCCGCGCTGGTCGCGCTGGTCGCGGCGTGGCCCGGCGCGACCCCGCTCCGCGCGCAGTCGGACGGAACGATCGACGTCGCCGCGTGGTCGGGCGTCGAGTCGGCGGTGGTCGAAGCGCGCGTCGCCGAGCTGGTCAATGCAGAGCGCGTGCGGGCCGGGCTGCCGCCGCTCGCCACCGACCTGAAACTGGCCGACATCGCGCGCCGCCATTCCGCCGACATGGCGGCGCGCAAGTTCTTCGACCACACTTCGCCCGATGGAAAGGACCCGGGGCGGCGCGGGCTCGACGCCGGGTATCCCTGTCGCAGGAGTCACGGCAACTACGTGACCCACGGCCTCGGCGAGAACATCTTCCAGTCGGCGGTCTTCTCGTCGGTCACCTTCGGCTCGGCGGGGGTGCGCTCCTACCAGTGGATGAGCGCGGACGAGATCGCCCGTCAGGTCGTCGAGGGCTGGATGAGCAGCGAGGGGCACCGCGAGAACCTGCTCAAGCGCGGCTTCGAGCGCCAGGGGATCGGGGTGTCGATCACCGCCGGGGGGAAGGTCTTCGTCACGCAGAACCTCTGCTGACGGGAGGGGAGGCCCAGCCCGTGCTCAGGGACAGCTCGCGGCCGGCTCCTGAGAGATCACGCCGCCGCGTCCGACATCGCACGCCTGCCCCGAGTAGACCGCGTCGCCCACCGCGCCGAGCGGGCCGTAGGAGAGGTGGTAACGCGCGGCCGCGCAGGCCTCGGTGTCCCAGCGCAGCCGGTGCGTCCGCCGAGCGGTACAGGCCGCCCCACTCGTAGCCCACCCAGAGCGCGCTGCGGTTGGCGGGAGAGACCGCGAGCGCGCTCACCAGCCGGTTGCGGTAGACCGGCCCGAGGATCTCCTTCCACGCCGCCGTGTGGAAGTCGGTCGTGCGGTAGACGCGGCTGGTGCCGAGGTAGATCGTTCGACCGGATGAGGGGTTGCGCTCGAAGATCCCGCCCCACGCCTTCGGCGTCGTCGCTGCGGACCCCCGAGCTGGCATCGGCGAAGCCGTTCCCGCCGTCGCCCCAGCGGATGCAGCGCCAGGACTCGCCGGTCCGGGTCCGGTCGGTGCCGCTGTCCTCCGTCCCGCCCGCGAGCCACGCGCCGTCGGTATCGTGGCCGCAGCCCCCGTGGAACTGCGTGGTGGGCAGGCCCTGCCCGGTGGCCACCCACCCGGTTGAGGCTGCGGTTCGTGCTGCCGTAGACGCCCGAATCGCGGCCGCCGATCACCTCGCCGTCGTGGTTGTCGATTGCCCCGTTCCACTCGCCCGTGCCCCACTAGAAGACCCGGGGATCGACCGGATCGGCCTGGACCGAGCCGAGGCCTGCGTCGCCTCGCCCTCGGTCAGCGGCTCCCAGCTCGCCCCGCTGTCGCGCGTGAGCCTCGGCCCGCCGTCGGCGTTGGCGACCAGGAGCGACCCGGGCGAGTTCGCCGGCCGGGCCAGGCCGGTGACCGGGCCGGGGATGTTGGTCGGTCCGGCCTCGATCCACCGGCCGGCGACGATCTGCTCGACCGGCCAGCGATCGCCCGGATCGACCGCCTGAAACTCGGCGGATTCGACCGGGGAGGGTTCGCGATCGGGGACCCCGTCCGATGCCGGGAAGCCGCCGTCGGCCGCCTTCTTCTCCTCCGTCGTTGGGGTGGGGGGTGGCGACCCCCGGCCGGCCGGGCCGGCCGGCTGGCCGGCGGGCGCGGTCTGGGGTGCGGCCGGAGCGGAGCGCGCCCCCCGGCGTGTTGATGGCGTCGCCGCGGGACGGTATCTTGCGCCGTTGCATCGGGAGCGACCCGGCCGGCGCCGGGTCCGGCAACCTGGGCGGACACCCAAGGTGCCATCCCGAGACGGTCCCGCAAGGGCTCGTTTCGGGGATGCGGTCCTGAAGGCCTGGGCAACCAAGTGTCCGGTCGATCCGCGTTCCCCGGTGCGCGGCCGCGGATCCGAGTCCAACGAGCGTTCGCGGGCCCGAGGCCCGCCCGGAAGAAGGAAAAAGCCCCATGGCGAAAACGAACGAGTTCCTGTTCAGCTCCGAGTCCGTGACCGAAGGCCACCCCGACAAGGTCTGCGACCTGATCGCCGACACCGTGCTCGACGAGTGCCTGAGGCAGGACAAGCACAGCCGCGTCGCCTGCGAAGTCATGTGCAAGAGCAACCAGGTCATCCTGGGGGGCGAGATCACGACCGGTGCCAGGCTGAACTTCGAGAAGCTCGTGCGCGACACGATCGAGAAGATCGGTTACACCGACCCGAGCGAGTCCTTCAACGCCGCCGGCGTCTCGGTGCAGCTCCACCTGACGCGGCAGTCGGCCGACATCGCTCAGGGGGTGGACCGCACCGACCCCGACCAGCAGGGCGCCGGCGACCAGGGGATCATGTTCGGCTACGCGACGGACGAGACGCCGGAACTGATGCCGCTGCCGATCCTGCTGGCCCACAAGCTCTCGCGCGCCCTGGCCGAGGCACGGCACGGCGACGGTCCGAAGTGGCTGCGGCCCGACGCCAAGACGCAGGTCACCGTGCAGTACCGGGACGGCCGGCCGGTCGAGGTCGAGTCGGTTCTGGTCTCGACCCAGCACGCGCACGGGACGAAGCCGAAGGAGATCCGGTCCTGGATCGTCGAACAGTTCGCGCCCCAGGTGCTGGGCGACTGGGCGCACAGGAAGATCGAGTACCTCGTCAATCCGACCGGGGCCTTCGAGATCGGCGGCCCCACTGCCGATGCCGGCGTGACCGGCCGCAAGATCATCGTCGACACCTACGGCGGCTTCGCCCGTCACGGCGGCGGCGCGTTCTCGGGCAAGGACCCCTCGAAGGTCGACCGGTCCAGCGCCTACTTCTGCCGCTTCGTCGCGCGCCAGCTGGTCCGGCACAAGCTCGCGCGGCGAGCCGAGATCCAGGTCGCCTACGCGATCGGCCGCGCCCAGCCGATGTCGGTGCTGGTCGAGACGTTCGGCACCGGTGACCCCGACAAGGCGGCGGCTTTCGTGCGCGAGAAGTTCGACTTCCGGCCGCACGCGATCATCGAGCGGCTCAAGCTGCTGCAGCCGCTCTACACGAAGACCACCAACTACGGCCACTTCGGAAAGCCCGGGCTGCCCTGGGAGAAGTGATGGTGGGGGACGGCCGCCTCACGATCCTCCACACCGATTTCCACCGCGGGTGGGGCGGCCAGATCAATCGCGTGCTCGCCGAGTGCCGCGGCCTCGCCGCGCGCGGCCACACGGTCATGCTGGCGGTGCCGGGGGACGGGCGGCCGGCGGCGACGGCGCGCGCGGAGGGGATCGCCGTCTTCGGCGACGTCCGCTTCCGCCCCAAGCAGCAGGTCGTCTCGCTGGTCCGGGACGCCCTCACGCTGCGTCGCCTCTTCACCGCCTACGCTCCCGACATCGTCAACTCGCACGGCTCGCAGGACACCTGGGCGGCGGCGCTGGCGCGGCTCGCGATGCCGCGGGCGTCGCGCCCGGTCCAGCTCTACACGCGGCACAACACCAAGCGCGTGCGGAACACGGCGGTCAATCGCTGGCTCTTCGGGCGCGGTCTCGACGGGCTGATCGTCGTCGCCCCCGAGGTGAAGGACCGCTTTCGCGGGATCATCGCGGCCGGGGCGCTGGACGAGCGCGAGATCCCGGCGATCCACAGCCCACTGCGCCCCGAGGTCGCGACGCCCACCCGGCCGCCCGACCGCGCGAAGGTGCGGCGCGAGGTCGGAGCGGGGGAGGGCGACCTGCTGGCCGGAACGGTGGCGCGGCTGGTGCCCGACAAGGGACAGGAGTACCTGATCGACGCGCTGGCGATCCTGGCGCCCGAGTGGCCGCAGCTCTCCGTCGTCCTCGCCGGCGACGGGGACGCGGCGGAGGCGCTCCGGGCCCGCGCTCGGGCGCTCGGGCTGGCCGGCCGGGTCCACTTCCTCGGCTATCGCGACGACGTCAACGACATCTACGCCGCGCTCGACCTCGCGATCCTGCCGGCGGTGGACTGCGATGCCTCCTCCGGGATGATCAAGGAGGCCCTGGCCTCGAAGGTCCCGGTCGTCGCGACCGGGATCGGTGCCGCGCGCGAGCTGACCGGTGACGGGAAGTACGGGATCGTCGTTCCGCCGCGCGACGCTGCGGCCCTGGCGGATGCGATCGGCGCGATGGCGCGCGATCTGCCGGCCTGGAGGGCCCGCGCGACCGAGGGCGAGCGCTTCGTGCGCGCGCGGTTCACGCGCGAGCGGATGATCGGCGAGCTGGAAGCCGCTTACCGCGAGGCGCTGGCGCGGACGGGACGCGCGTGACCCCACCGGCCTCAGGCCGCTCGATCGCGGTCACGGACAGCGGCTTCACCGCCGCCTGAGGCTGCGTTCCATCGAGAGCCGGTTCTCACCGTTTTCGTAATCGTAGCTGACCATGTCCATCAGCTGCCGGACGAGGAAGATCCCGAGCCCGCCGATCGGGCGATCCTCGGGGGCGACATCGAGATCGGGATCCGCCGCGTCGAGCGGGTTGAACCGTGCGGCCGCGTCGCGAACCTCGAGTC
Source organism: uncultured Acidobacteriota bacterium (assembly GCA_963702425.1). Lineage (GTDB taxonomy): Bacteria > Acidobacteriota > Polarisedimenticolia > J045 > J045 > JALOKP01. The sequence goes on along the minus strand of CAVPCQ010000011.1, from coordinate 157,851 downwards.
TCACCCGGTCCCCCGGGCACTCGATCGAGACGTGGACCGTCCCCGTGTCGCCGACGCCGTAGCCGTGCCGGATCACGTTCGCGAGGACCTCGTCGAGGCAGAGCCGCAGGTCGTAGAGCGCGTCCTCGATGACCCCGTGGCCGGCGCAGAACTCCTGCAGCCATGCGTCGGCCCGGGCGACCTCGTCCAGGTCGCAACGGAGGGTCAAGCGGGCGGAACCGGGGTCGACCATCGGGGAAGAAGATACTGCCACGATCCCGCCCGCCGAAGGTAGCGCTTCGAACGGGACGGAACAGCCGCGGGGAGCCCGGTGTTCAGCTCCTGAACAGCCCTGGGGACATCTCCTCGATCCTCGAAAAGCCGCGCCCCGCAAGGCCTTGCCCGGACCCGGCCCCGAACCAATATTCGACCGGGGATCCTCGCGCGGACGGAACGCCCGTGGACATCACACATTGCACTGAGCACGGACGCCGAGGCCGTACTCGCCGGGAGCGCGGCTACAGCCTGCCCGAACTTCTCGTCGTGCTCGCCATCCTCGGTGTCACGACGACCATCGGGGTCTACGTGGCGAACACGTCCGGCTGGCGCACCAGCGCCGTCGCCTCGGACGTGGCGCGCCGGCTGGAACTGGCGCGCTCCCAGGCCGCGTTCAACGACTACAACTTCCGTGTCGTGTTCAACGACGTGGATGGTCGCTACGCCGTCCACGCGGACCGCAACAGCGACGGCGACCTCGACGAGGCGATCGGTGAGACGTTGGTGGAATCCCGCCTGTCCGCATCGGCCGAGCACATCGTGTTCGGCTGCCCCCCCGGAGTCGTCGGGCTCGACGGGGCGGCGGTGGCCGACGCCGTGACCTTCGCCGGCAGCCCGCCGGCGGCGGTCTTCCGGCCGGGCGGCTCATCGACAGCGGGCATCGTCTACCTGATCGACAAGCAGGACCTGGCGCACAACGACCCCGCGAAGATGCGCGCGATCAGCGTGAACGAGGCGACCGGACGGGTGCGCCGGTGGAAATACGACCCGGACAGCAGCGGACCGGTGCCGTGGAGGCTCGAGCGATGACCAGGCGCGGACTCTCGTCGGAAGCGGGCGTGTCGCTGGCCGAGGCGCTCGTCGCCGTCGGCATCTTCGGGATCGCGCTGCTCGGCCTGAACATGCTGCTGATCTCGACGCTCAAGACCTCGCAGTTCACCAAGGACTACGCGACCGCCCGCTACCTGGCCGGCCACCGGCTGGAGCAGATCAAGAACTCCCGTTACCAGGACGGCGACCGCGACGCCTACCGTGACGTGTCCGACCCCTGCACCGACATCGACGAGGTCACGACCACGATCTTCACGGACGAAGACTATGGCCAGGTCGACCTTCTGAACGGGACGCGTTTCAACTACCGGAACTGCGCCAACGTCCCGGACATCAAGCTCTCGCCGATCCCGATCACGCTCGCGACCTACTCGGCCGGGACGCAGGGCAAGCTCGACTACGCGGTCAACGCCGGCCAGTACAGACGATTCCGCCGCGAGGTCTACATCGTGGACGCTGCGGATCATGCCCAGGCGATCACGAACGTCCGTCTCGGCCCGGCTTCGCCGGATGCCCGCGACAGCGTCACCGTCGAAACCACGACGCCGACCGCCGACCAGCCGGCGAGCCGCTACGTCAAATACGTGCTCGTGCGCGTCAAGTGGAAGGACCTCAATGGACAACTACATCACGTCACGCTCTCCACGGAAAAGGCGTTCTACATTCCGTCGTTCTGACCGCCTTCGCCCGAGTGCGAGGACGGCACAGCCCGCCGAGACGGAGCGGGGGTTCTCGCTCGCCGAGGCCCTCGTCGCGATCGCCATCACTTCGATGGTGTTTCTCGCCGCGCTGTCGATGCTGGCGATCGACAACCGCGTCTACCATCGAGACGACGCGGTGCTGGAGGTCACCCGCGAGGCCCGCCACACCGTCGAGACCCTCGAGCACGACCTGCTGATGACGGGGTTCCTGATCGACAAGCAGACGATCGCCGACGTCGGCCCCGACGGAACGGCCGACACGGGCGACGACCTCGTCGGCCAGTCGGCGGTCGTGTACGCCGCGCCCTACGAGTTGGTCGTCAACGCGGACGTGAACCCCGAGGTCGAAGCGATCATCGACGGGAACGGCGGCGACGCGCTTCCGACCGGCTACGCCCCCGTGACCTTCCATACCGGGGCCGAGACGGTGCGCTACACCCTCGACTCCAACGGCGACGGCACGCTGGATACGGCCGACAGGCAGGACGAGGCCGAGGAGGCGGTTGTCGACAACACGGGACTCTACATGCTGCGCCGCGAGGTCTACGGCGACAACGGCACCGACAACGTGTCCGGCGCGGGACCGGTCGGCCTGGTCCGCGGGCCGGGCGCCTACCCGAGCGGGGCCAAGCCGCTGCCGCTCTTCCAGTACTGGGGCGAATTCTACAACCAGAAGGGCCTCACGCTGTGGGGCGACACCGGCGCCGGCGGCGGGGTCGCCTACAACGGCGTCCTCGAGACGGGCGAATTGGCCGCCCTGACCGCCATCACCGACGAGGACGCGAATGACAACGCCGTGATGGACGTGGGCGAGGACCGCAACGCGAACGGGCTGCTGGACCGCCGCATCGGCGACATCATCAAGAAGATCGACATCCACGTCACGGTCGAGACACCCTACCCGGACATGAAGTACGCCGACAAGGCGCGATCGACCGCGATGACTCCCTTCCGGTACCGGACGGTCACGATGTCGACGCAGATCAAGCCGCGGAACATCGACCTGCCTGGCGGTGCGTGCGGCGATCAGCCCCATCCGACATCGTCGATCACGGTCGAGAACGCGTGCCCTGACGCCTTGGCGGACGGGAAGGTCCGCGTCACGTGGGCCCTGTCGTCGGACGACGGCGGCGGTGAGATGGACGTCGAGAAGTACATTCTCTACCGGACCGACGTCGACAGCGTGTTCGGGACGACACCCTACAGCGAGGCGAACAAGGGCGAGACGGAGGTCGTCGACGACTGGGTCATCATGCGGACGTGGCCGCCGCGGCAGTACTGGTACAAGCTCCGCGCGATGGACTGCACACCGCAGCTGTCGGTGCTGGACCCGGCCGGCGGAGCCTACCCCTCCAGGATCGGCGGCCAGTACCCGGAGCAGATCGAGATCCTCGACATCCCGGGCGACGACGGGACCCAGCTGGATGTCGTATTCGACCGTTCGGCCGACGAGGTGGCCAACACCACCGGGTTCGGCGGCATCGTCAAGAAGTACTACGTCCACCGCTCGGAGAGCCAGGACTACCGTTGCGTCCCGCCGGTCAACAACGTTCCGATCGACGCCACGGCTGCAGCCTCGTACACCTTCACGGACAACGCCACCAACTCGTCGTCCGGCCTGGTCTGGGGCACGCTCTACTACTACTGGATGCGCGCGATCGATGCGGCGAACGCGCTCTCGCCTTACAGCCCGCGCTACTGCGCACGACCGTACAAGGGCCCGGTCTTCCCCGTGGCGCAGCACGCCCGGGTCGCGCAGCACGCGGTGAACGACCACCCGGTGGAGATCTATTTTTCTCCGAACCCGCGCAACGACGGCCCCGGGTACGATCCGCACCTGATCGACTACAACATCTACCTCGCCCATGACTTCGACGGCGACGGAACGCTCCGGTCGCTCTCGGACCACAGCGCCGGGTACCGGGTATCCGACCGCGTGGCGACGATCCGCTGGACCGGCCTGGCCTACGCCGCCGGTGGCAACTCGCCGGGCAAGGTGGTCCAGAGTCTCGACGGCGGCACGAACTGGCGCGAGGTCGGGGACGCGAGCGGCTTCCGGCCGAACGGGATCGCCTTCGGCAACCGCCTGAACGCGGTCGTGGTCGGCGAGTCCGGCAAGGGCTACTACTCGACGACCGGGGGCGCGACCTGGAACGCCTCGAGCATCGCCGGCAGCGACAACCTGAACGCGGTGGCCTTCCTGTCCGAGCAGACGGTCATGGCCGTCGGGAACAACGGAACCGTCCTCAAGTCCACCGACGGCGGGGCGACCTTCAGCTCGGTCACGGTGAGCATCACCGACGACCTCACCGGGATCGCGAACGACGGCAACTTCGTGGTCGTCGTCGGCCACAACGGAGCGGCGGCCCGCTCGCCGGACGGCGGCATCAACTGGACGATCCTCGGGTTCGCGGCCGGCAGCGACCTCTACGGCGTCGCGATGGCCCGCGAGGGCCTGGGCGACCGGACGGTCGTGGTCGGGGCCGAGGATCGGATCTGGCGTTCGACCGACAGCGCCGTGAACTGGGTCCCGCTCGACTTCCCCGGCGCCGGGCGCTTCCGCGGCGTCGCCGTGGCTCCCGGCGGGCCCGCCATGGCTGTCGTGCCGTCGGCCAACGCGATCTACCGGACGACCGACGGAGTGAGCTGGGCGACCGAGGCGCCGGCTCCCAACGGCCCGCTCGCGGTGGCAATGCTCGACGGCAGCAGGGCCTGGGTGTCGGACTCGAGCGGCTTCGTCTTCCACCGCGATCACGCGGGGAACTGGACCAGCGTGATGGCAGAGAGTTCCGGCGAGCCGCTGCGCGCCCTGGCTCTGCGGCCCGAACTGGCCTGGGAAGACGACGGCACGAAGACCGCGTCGAGCGGAGCCTCGTACTTCTATGTCGTCACCGCCAGCTACTCCCAGACGAGCGCGCTGGACGGCGAGTCGGGAATGCTCACCGACCGGGCCGGCCCGACCGAGAATCCGGACGACGGGGAGGACCAGATCCTGGTCGACTCCTGCAACAGCTTCGAGCTGGGAGTGACGATGCCATGAGGTGGACGATGAACATCGGAAAGCAGCGTGACGAGCGCGGCGCCGCCCTGCTCGTCGTCATGTTCGTCGTGTCCGCGCTGACCCTGATGGGTCTGGCGATGCTCGGATCGTCGATGCTCTCGCTCAGGACGACCGATCAGGACAAGGACAACAACGAGCTGCTCTATATCGCAGAGGCGGGCCTCGAGCGGATGACCGGCGACGTCACCTGCTCTCTGGTCGGCAACCCGAACCTCGACCACATCTTCGACAACTACGTCATGCTGCACCTGACGCACGGCAAGTCGCGAGGCGCCGACGGCACTGCCGGGACGGCCGACGACTCCGGTCGCGACTACGTGAACATCCAGCACGGCCGCGGCAGCTACACCGTCAACATCCTGACCTACCCCACGACGATCGACGAAGCCCGCCAGTTGGAGTACGTCGACATGAACATCCGCTCGACGGCCGTCCTGGAGGGCAAGCAGAAGACGCTGTCGGCGGTCATCCGGCTCAAGCTCATCCCCTCACGGGTGTTCGACAACGCCTACTTCATGAACAACTTCGGCTGGATGAGCGGCTGGGGCTGCGGGCAGCTCTACTTCCACGGCAACCTGCGGGCGAATGGCGACGTGCGGCTCTACGGCTCGTGCATCTGGGGCCGCGGTACGCCCTACTTCGAGAAGATCGTCGGCAACAAGCTGATCCACCGGCTGCACGACGGCGGCGTGATCGCCGGCAAGCGGATTCTCGGGCCGGAGAACCTCAAGGGTGACTACAGCGTCGCCGCGAACCGACTGGAATACCAGGACATCGTCCCGATGCCGAACCTGTCGGATCTCTCCGTCTACATCAAGGCGGCGCGCGAATGGAACGGCGGAGCGGCCGGAGCGGACGATCTCTGGGGGACCCCGGACGACACCGGCGGCTCGACGCTGAAGGTCTGGGACCAGAAGCTCGGCCGCTACCGCACCTACCGCGGCTGCATCGGCTGCAACGTCGGCCCGGACGCCACCTGGAACACCGCGGACGACGGCTACGGCCGCGACGGAACGGCCAACACGGACGACGACGAGTCGCCGTTCATGATCCTCGACGGCCGCACGCGTCCGATCATCGTCGATGGGCCGGTGGTGATCGGATCGCCCGGCGCCGACGGGATCTGGAACACGAGCGACGAGTGGGACGCGGCCGGCCTGCGACCCATGACCGGGAGCGTCATCCTGATGGGCCGGATCTCGGGGCAGGGGAGCATCTACACCTCGGGGAACGTCTACCTCCCGAACGGCCTGCTCTACGACAACCCGCCGCGGCCGCACCTGCCGGACTCGGGTACGCCCGCGGGGACCGGTTACGGCAACGTCGCCAAGACCGGGTTCGCGTCGATGGCGACCGCGGACATCCAGGCCTGGCGCGCCCTGACCTCGGCCACGGCTCCCGCCGGGACCTACTCCGTACGCGACGCCGACCTGGTCGGGATGTTCGCGCGCGAGAACATCATCATCGGCCGCTTTCCCGACGGCGCGAACTGGGGCCTGGTGGATGGCTGGCTGGCGGACGCCAACAACCAATCCAAGGAAGATCTCGGCGTCGACAACCTGCCCAACACGGCCGACACCAACGAGGGAAACAACGTCTGGAACGTGAAGTACTATTCCGCCGACGGCCAGGGCCAGTGCGGGTCCGGGCTGATCCCGGCCGGCTATGCGATCGGCGACGTCATCCCCGGCTCGGGCGAGGACATCGACGGCGACGCGCGGTTCGACGACCGGATCCAACGCGGCTCGCTCAACGGGCAGGGACTGCCCACGGCCGGCTCGTCGAGCTTCGCACTGCCCGAGAACATCAACGACCGGCTCAACTCCTCCGCCGCCGACCCCAACACCGCGGCGCCGCTCGACACCGACAACGACGGCAGGATCTGGCGCGGAAGCCCGCTCTGGCTGGACGCGGTGACGACGCACGCCTGGTCCGAGTTCTCGCCCAACCCGCCGAGCGTGCCGCAGATCGCCGGAGTGCTCTACAACAACCACGCGACCGCGGGGGTCTTCCGCCCCGACGCCTCCGGGATCATCGAGACCTACGGCGCGTTCGTTTCGCGGGTCGAGGCGACGGTCGGGGCGTCGATCACGATGTTCTCGCACGACCCGCGCCTGCTCGGAGGGGCGAAGGACTTCGGCATCTACCTGCCGCGCGAGAAGGCGATCGAGATCCGGGCCTGGAAGGAAGAGGTCGCCGACCAGTAGCCCACGGACCGCGAACGACAGCGACGGGCCGCCTTCCGGCGGCCCGTCGTGTTTCGGGCCGCGGCGTCAGGCGTTCCGGAGGCGCTCGAGCGCGAAGAGCGTGACGTCGTCGCCGCGGGGCACGCCGGCGTGGAAGCGTTCGAGGTCGTCGCGGCAGGCGGAGACCAGCGTCTCGGCCGGCCCGCCGGCCAGCGCCGCCACCCGCGCGACGAGCCGCGCCAGCCCGTACTCCTCGCCCGCGGCGTCGCGCGCCTCGGTTACGCCGTCGGTGTACAGCAGCAGCGACTCCCCCGGCGCGAGAACCAGGCGGTGCGCCTCGTACTCACCGTCGCAGAACATCCCGGTCGGCAGCCCGGTGGCGCCCAGCTCGGTGACGCCGTCCGGGCGAACGAGCAGCGTCGGCAGGTGCCCGGCGTTGCAGAGCTCGACGCGGCCGTCGGGTGCGGCGCTCCCGACGACCAGCGTCGCGTAGTGCGACTCCAGGATGCTGCGGCAGAAGAGGTGGTTGATCCGCGCGGCGAGCCGCGCGACGTCGGGCTCGATCGGCGCCAGCGCGCGGAAGGTGGCCTGAACGTTCGACATCAGGAGCGCGGCCGCGACCCCCTTCCCGGCGACGTCGCCGAGCACGAAGGTCAGACCGTCCGCCGCGCGGGCGTCGCCGGGCCCTCCGCCGGTGACGAGGTCGAAGATGTCCCCGCCGACGGGACCGGCCGGGATGTAGGCGCGCGCCGTGCGCCAGCACGAGCCCGCCGCCGCCTCGGACGGCAGCAGCCGTTGCTGGATCCGCGCGGCCAGGTCGAGATCGGCCTCCAGTCGCTGCCGCGCGCCGCGGTCGAGGTGGTCGATGCAGAACCGGATCAGCGGATCGGCGTGCAGCAGCTCGGCCTCGATCGGGTCGCGGCAGGTCCGGCAGATCCCGAACGTCCCCCCCTCGATCTCCCCGAGGGCCTCGTCGATCCGCACCAGGAGCGCCGCCAGGTCGGGGCGGTTGCCGATCCGCAGGGCGGTCTGCTCGGCGCGCTGCCGCCGATCGACCAGCTCGTCGCGGAAGTAGGCCTCTTCGGGGGTCATCGTCGGCTCCTCGAGGCGCACTCCCCGGCAACTCCACCGACCTTCGCGGACCCCGGCGAAGTCAGCCGGAAACTACATGCTAATCCCGGGGAGGAGGCGGAGGCGACGCCGGGCTCCGGGAACGAACGACCGGCCGACGGCTCGTGCTGCGCGGTCAGCGGGCCGGCACCGGCACCACGATCAGCGCCTGGCCCGGCGCGCCGCCGTCCTTCCCGGCGCGCTGCGCGGCGAAGATCAGCCAACCTGCGTCGCCCGGGGCTGCCGCGCGCGGCAGCACTCGCCCCCAGGGCCCGGACACGACGTACTCCCCGGGCAGTTCGGCCGTGAACGACGGCGTCCGCTCGAGCGGCACCCGGCCCCGCTCGGGGGCCACGCCGCGCGCGACCCAGACGCGCTGCTCCTCGCGCCGGACCAGGTCCATCCGCCCGTCGCCGTCGACATCCCAGGCGAAAAACCAGCTCCCGGACATCGTCTCGGACTTGCGCGACCAGCGCAGCGGCTGGCGGGCGAAGCCGCCGGCTGCGTCCCCGGCCCAAACCAGGGCCTCGAGATCGGGCTTGAGACGCCCGCTGATCCCGATCGCGACCAGGTCGTCGACGCCGTCGCCGGTCTCGTCGCGCACCAGCAGCGTCGCCCCCGCGAAGTAGTTCGCGAGTGGGGTGTCGAGCAGCATCGTGGGCGGCTCGCCGCGCCCGCTGGCGCGGCAGACCAGCGGCGCGACGAGGAGGCGGCGCTCACCGAGCAGGGCGATCCGCTCGGTCGGCTCGACCAGCGCCACCAGGCGCGGGCGGTCGCCACGGGTGACCGCCGCCTCCACGGCCCGCACGCGCGAGCCGGGCGCGATCCACGCCGAGCAGGCCGGCCCCGCACCCTGCGCGCCGATCGCGATCCGCTCGACGCGCAGCCGGTCGCCGGTCCAGCTCGCGGGGTAGGTCCAGCGCGGGGACGCAGCCTCCTCGCCGGTAATCACGCTCGGGCTCCAGACCATCACCTCGCCGCCGGCCGCCCTGGCGCGGCGGGGCAGCGCGGCCGCGGCCAGCGGTTCGAACCCGTCGCCGGCCCAGCGCCACGCAGCGAGGCCGTCCCAGGTCGTCTGCAGCAGGTCCCGCGTGCCGTCGCCGTCGAGATCGGGACGGTCGGCGAGGGACGAGGGATCCAGTTTCCCGTCGAGGAGGGCGCGCGCCTCGACCGGCGGTTCACCGGGCGGGCCGAGCAGGAAGGTGCGCACCCCTCCGGTCACGCCGACCAGCACGCGGACCCGGCCGTCGCCCAGCGCGTCCGCCGCAAGCGCTCCCGCGCCCGCGAGCCCGGTCACCAGCGGTCGCACCTCGGGTGCGTCGGCCGGCGACGGAGCGCGGCAGACCGCCAGCAGGGCCCGCTCGGCGCCGCGCTCGGGCGGACCTTCCAGCACGAAGGCGCAGCCCTCCCACGCCGGGCCGGAGGGTGCAGCCACGAGCGCCTGCAACGGCGACGGCCGCTCGAGGACGATCGGGGCCGGTGCCTTCGGGGCCGTCGTCCGGGCGGCCAGCACCGGTTCGCCCAACGCCAGCGCCGCGAATGCGGCCACGCCGGCGGCGACCCGGCCGGTCCCCACCGCGCGCCGCCAGGCCGTGGCCGCGACGGACCTCACGGCGCACCCGTCGCGGCGAAGCGGTGGAGCGAGAGCTGGGTCGGCCGGGCCGGCTCTCCTTCGCGCTCCTCGAGCTGCTCCACCGCGATCAGTTCCAGCACCGCGTCGCCTTCGAGGTCGACGAAGAGGGGCAGGAATGTGCTGCCCGACTGGGCGCGCGGCAGCCTGCTGCGCGTCCGGGCGCGCGGCTCGATCGTCCCGTTCCGGCGTCCCGCGTGGACGAGGACCTCGTCCCCGTCGAGCACGACCATGTCGTCGATCCGGTCCCCGGTGACGTCGCCCGGCAGGAGCGCGAAGCCGCGCAGCTCCCCCTGCCGCAGGTTGAGCCGGACGTCGAAGGCCGGGGCGAGGTCCCGGATCTCGGTCCAGCCGTCGGCCGTTTGCCGGAAACCGCGTGGCGCGACGCCGACCTTCGCGGCCCCGGTGACGACGGCCCTGGCCACCCCGAAGTACCCGAGGGACAGGTCGAAGACGAGCAGCTCCTTCGACCCGTTGCCGTCGACGTCGACGAAGGGGGAGAACGAGTCCTCGCGCGGCACCGACAGCGGCGCGGTGAAGCTCGCGCGCAGCGTCGATTCCGGCTGACTCGCGGCAGGCCGGCCGGGTACGAGCGCGTGGAAGGTCACCGCGTGCGGGCCTCCTTTCAGCGCACGCAGGCTCGGTTCGTCGTCCTCGTCCCCCTCGCGCACCGCGATCGCCGCCTCCAGCGTCCCGTCGGCGTCGACGTCCAGCACGTCGAGCAGCCACGGCGAGCGCAATTTCCCGGTCTTCAGCGGCCGTTCAGCGAGCAGCCCGCCCAGGCTCCAGCTCGTCGCGTCCGCGAACCGCCCGCCGCCGAGTCCGCGGCGCAGGGCCACCCGCTCCGTCCGATCGTCCACGTCCAGCAGGTCGGCCGTCCCGTCGCGGTCGACGTCGAGGACCCGGGGCAGGGTCGTGCGCATCCGGCCCTGTGCCCCCGACACGTACTCGGCGAGCGGGGCCCCCAGCTCGATCCGCTCGCCGCTCGCGATGCGCACGGCGACGAGGCCGCGGTCGGTCGGCACCAGCGATTCCGGCTGCCCGTCCCCGTCGAGATCGGTGAGCAGCGGGGCGAAGGAAAAGAAGCGCTCAACGCCGGCGAAGACCGGTTGTACCTCGGCCACCGGGATGAGGGCCAGTCGCGCCGCGGTTGCGGTCGGCGTCTCACCGGGCGATCCAGCGACCGCGGGCTGGACCACGACCCGCGCCGGCCCGGTCGCGGTCATCGCCACGACCGGTCCGCCGCGCGGCAGCGCATCGATCGCGAAGATGCTCCCGTCGAGCGGCAGGGGCGGCGCCGCGAGCCGCAACCGCGTTCCCCCCTCGATCCCGTACGCTCGCAGCTCGCGCCGGTCCTGCAGCGCGGCGACGACATCGACCTCCTGGCCTTCCTTCGTGTCGCGAACTTCCGCGGCCGAGCCCCAGGCCGGGTACAGCAGGAGCAGCACGATCTCCGCGCGGCCGTCGCCGTCGACGTCGCCCACCGCGACGTCGACCGGGTTCGCCGGCAGCTGCACGCTGTCCGCGGCCGGGATCGACTCCGGAGCGGGTGGAGCGAGCTCCTCGGCGGCCGCGAAGCCGGTGGCTGCGCCGAGCGCGAGCAGCAGCGCGAGCGCGCGCATCGTCTCCGCTATCGCCCCTCGAGGAACGGTTCGCCGCCGACCACGGCCCCCAGGCAGTGGGAGGTGTATTCCAGCGGGTCACCGTCGTACAGGGCGAGGTCCGCATCCTTGCCCGGCTCGAGCGAGCCGACCCGGTCCGCGATCCCGAGGATCCGCGCCGCGTCGATCGTCAGCAGCGCCAGCGCCGCCTCGTCCGGGAGGCCGTTCGCCACGGCCGCCGAGGCCTCGAACAGCACGACGCGCGTCTTCGGCACGTAGCTCTCGTAGCCGCTCTGGAACGCCACCGGGGTCCCGGCGCGCCGCAGCGTCGCCGCGGTCTCGAAGCTGGCGTTCTCCAGCTCGCCGTAATCGCGCGCCATGGTCGGGTGGACGATCACCGGCACGCCCGCCGACTTGATCTCGGGGAGCAGCAGGTAGCCTTCGGCGGCCCCCTCGAGCCAGACCCGGATCCCGAATTCCTCGGCAATCCGCAGCGCGGTGGCGATGTCCTGCGCGCGCTGCGCGTAGACCAGGAGCGGCAACTCGCCGTCCAGGACGCGGACCAGCGCCTCGAGCCGCAGGCTCCGCTCGGGCCGCTTCTCGGCCGCGGTATCCCGGAGCTTGGTGCGGTATTCCTGCGCCCGGACCAACTCGGCCCGCAGCAGCGCAGCCTGCTTGCCGCGCGTGCCGGGCGATCTCCCCTCGTCCTTGGTTGCGATCGGCCCGAGCGAGACGGCGATGGCGGCCGGCTCACGCACCAGCGCGGCGTCGGCGGTGCGCCCCGCGGTCTTGACGATCATCGTCTGGCCCGCGACCGTCTCGCCCGGCGCGTGCCCGGTGTGCAGCGTCGTGACGCCGAACCCGCGCACCCACGCCACCAGCGGATCGAGCGGGTTGTAGGCGTCGATCGCCCGCAGTTCCGGCTGCAGCGGGGTCGAGTGCTCGAGCTGATCCTGGTCCTGCTTCTGGTTGAGCAGCCCCGACAGCCCGACGACCGAGCGCGCGTCGATCAGCCCCGGCATGACGACCGCCGCCTCGATCACGCGGTAGCCCGCGGGGACCGGCGTCGTCGCCGCCGGGCCGACCGCGACGATCCTGCCGCCGGCGACGATCACGACGCCGTCCGGGATCGCCGGGCCCGCCATCGTGTGGACCAGCCGGCCGCGCACCGCGACCTGTGCGGCGGCGGGGGAGATCGCCGGGGATGCCAGCAGCGCGGCGGCGACGGCCGCCGCGACGGCCAGCGTCCGGCAGGAAAGCCGGCGCCCGCTCACTGCGCGTCTCCCGCGGCCAGCGCCGCCTCGTCCGCGCAGCACAGGTACGGCTTGCGCTCGCTGCCGGCGCCGAAGCCGCCGGTCGCGTAGAGGCGGTCGGCCGGGAGGCTGCGGTCGAAGACCCTCCGCCCCTCGATCCAGGTCTCCTCGACGTGGCTGTGGACGCCGAACGGGTCGCCGTCGAGCACGACGAAGTCGGCGTCCTTCCCCGGCGCGAGCGAGCCGACGCGCCCCGCGAGGCCCAGGATCTCCGCGCCGGACGAGGTCAGCGCACGCAGCGCTCCCTCGCGCGACATGCCGCCGCGCACCGCGATCGCCCCCATCCGCAGGAAGAATCGGCTGTCCGTGATCCAGTCGTCGGTGTGGAGCGCCACCGTGACGCCGGCCCGCTCCAGGACCCCGGGGGTCTCGAAGGAGAGGTCGCGCGTCTCGAGCTTGCCGCCCGGGCTGTCGACGAGAATCGCCGACACCGGGATCCCTGCCGCTGCGAGCTCGTCGGCGATCTTCCACGCCTCGCTCGCGTGGTGCAGCACCGGCTTGAAGTGGAACTCCTGCGCGAGCCGAAGGACGGTCATCATGTCGTCGGCGCGGTGGGAGTGGTACTGCACGATGCGCGTACCGTCGAGCACCTCGACCACCGCCTCCATCCCGAGATCGCGCGCGGGGCGCTTCGCCGGGTCCTCGTCCCGGCTCTTCTCGCGGTAGGCCTGCGCCTTCACGAACATCTCGCGGACGAGCGCCGCCGACTTGCCGCGGGTGCCGGGGAACGGGGTGTCGCGCATCGAGTTGGTGCCGTTCGCCATCTTCATGCCGCCGGCAGGGCGGCCGTCGGCCGTCAGGATGAAGAAGGCGTCGATCGTCTCGCCGCCGCGCGGTTTCAGGTAGACCGTCTGGCCGGAAAGCAGGTGGCCCGAGCCCGGCATCACGTTCATCGTCGTCAGGCCGCCCGCGACCGCGCGCCGGAAGCCGGGATCGAACGGGTTCAGCGAGTCGTAGATCCGGACCTCGGGCTGGATCGGCCCGCTCCCGTCCGCGCCGCCGACGCCGCCGATGTGGCTGTGCGTGTCGACGAGGCCCGGGATCACGACGCGTCCGGAGAGGTCGCGCACCTCCGCGCCGGCGGGGATCGCCACGGACCCGCGCGCCCCGACCGCCGCGACCTTCCCGCCGGAGACGACCAGCACGCCGTCGTCGATCGGCGGCCCCGCGACCGGCAGGATCCGCGCGCCGACGAGGGCCAGTGCCGGCGCTCCGGCCGCGCCGGGAGCCGCCCGCTCGTCCGGGCTGCCGTCGGCCGGGGAGCCGAGCCCCGGCGCGCTGCCGCCCGGCAGGAGAAGGAAAGCAACAGCGACGAGCGCGAATCGAGCGGCAGTCATCGGGTCGGTCACGGGGCTCCTCGCAGACCGGCGATTATCAGGGAGATCCAGCGGCGCGCCTATACTCGCCGCCCGAAAGGGGACCCTTCATGGAGCCGTTTCCGGTCGACCGCGTCCGCGCCCAGTTCCCGGCCCTCGCGCGCCGCGTGGGGGAGTTCCCGGCGGCCTATCTCGACGGGCCCGGGGGGAGCCAGGTCCCGCGGCGGGTGATCGACGCCGTCTCCGGCACCCTCTCGGACCGGAACGCCAACTCCGGGGGCGCCTTCGCGACCAGCGTCGAGACCGACGCGATGCTCGACGAGGCCCACGCCGCCGCGGCCGACCTGCTGGGCGCGACCGATCCCGGCGAGATCGCGTTCGGCGCGAACATGACGACGCTGACGATGGCGCTGGCTCGCTCGCTCGCCCGCAGCTGGAACCCCGGCGACGAAGTGCTGGTCACGCGGGCCGACCACGACGCAAACGTCGCGCCCTGGCTGCTGGCCGCGCGCGACGCCAATGTGATAGTGCAACACGTCGAAATCCGGCGCGAGGACTGCACGCTCGACCTCGACGACCTGGCCCGGAAGCTGTCGCGCCGCACGCGACTCGTCGCGGTCGGCTGTGCTTCCAACGCGGTCGGAACGATCCAGCCCGTCCGCCGGATCACCGAGCTGGCCCACGCCCGGGGCGCGCTGGTCTTCCTCGACGCGGTCCACTACGCCCCGCACGCGCTGGTCGACGTCGCGGCGTGGGACTGCGACTTCCTCGCCTGCTCGGCTTACAAGTTCTTCGGGCCGCACGTCGGCCTGTTGTGGGGCCGCCGCGCGCTGCTCGAGACACTCCCGGCTTACAAGGTTCGTCCGGCCGCCGAAGCGCTGCCGCACCGCTGGGAGACCGGCACGCTGAACCACGAGGGGATCGCGGGAACGCTGGCCGCGATCGAGTACCTGGCCGACCTCGGCCGCGCGCTCGACCCGGCCGCGGCGGGGCGCCGCGCCGCGATCGCTGCCGCCATGGCGGGGATCCAGGCCTACGAGCGGGACCTGTCCCGCCAGGCTCTCGAGCGCCTGGCGGCGATCCCGGGCCTCACCCTGCACGGGGTCGCCGATCCGGCGCGCATCGCCGAGCGCACGCCGACCTTCGCCGTCACGTGCGTCCGCCGGTCGCCGGCCGAGCTGGCGCGACACCTCGCCGGGCGCGGGATCTTCACCTGGAGCGGGCACTTCTACGCGATCGCGCTGACCGAGGCGTTGGGTCTCGAGCCCGACGGGGTCCTGCGCGCCGGCCTCCTGCACTACAACACCGCGGAGGAGGTCGAGCGCTTCGGCTCCGCGCTGGCGGAGATGACGCAGCCCGGCTGAGCTTCCGGTTTGAAGGCACCGCGAAAGGAACTCGGTAAGGCCGGGCCCTCCGGCCCGATCGAGGCGCATAATCATTCTCGAATCGGGGCGCGCGCCTCGTCCTGCGCCGCCCCGGCGCGCGAGCGAGGAGGACCCGATGCCACTGTGCCAACGTCTCAAGTCGTTCCTCGACGACCACCACGTGCACTACACCGTCACCGTCCACACGCCGGCCTACACCGCGCAACGCGTCGCCGAACGCGCGCACGTGCACGGGCAGAAAATGGTCAAGCCGGTGATGGTCCGGATCGACGGCGAGCACACGATGGTCGTCACCACGGCCAACGACCGGATCGACGTCGGCAAGCTCAAGACCGCGCTCCACGCCCACGACGCGGTGATGGAGCACGAGCGCGAGTTCGCCGGCCTGTTCCGGGACTGCGACGTCGGGGCGATGCCGCCGTTCGGGAACCTCTACGGCGTGCCGGTCGTCGTCGACGACAAGGTCTTCCACAACGACCGGATCGCCTTCAACGGCGGCGACCACACGGAGCTGGTCGAGATGGCCTTCGACGACTTCGAACGCCTCGTGCACCCGAAGCGCGCGACCGTGAGCGGCCCGCCCCACTGAGACGGGGAATCGGCGCGGGATGACTGACAAACGCATCGGGCAGGGGGCGGCGCGGCGTGGGCAGCGCCGCCTCCGGCGAGCGTGATAGCCTTCCGCCGGCAGCCTCGGGGATGGCTCGCCGCTGCGATTCGATCCACTGGTTCAGTTCCAGGAGAAGAAAACTCATGTCGCTGCTCAACCAGCTCTCGCGCACCTGGTGGCTCTTCCTGATCCGCGGGATCCTCGCGATCCTGTTCGGTGTGCTCGCGCTCCTGAAGCCGGGCCTGACGATGGAGGCGCTGCTGCTCTACATCGGCGCCTGGTTCCTCGTGGACGGCGTCTTCCGGCTCTTCGCGGCCTTCTCGAGCAACACCCCCAAGGACGACAAGTGGCTGGTCGGGATCGGCGGCGCGCTCGGGATCCTGCTCGGGATCCTGACCTTCACCTCGCCGCTCGCCACCGGCCTGGCGATCCTGATGTTCATTGCCGCCTGGGCCATCATCGGCGGCGGGTTCGAGATCTACACCGCGCTCAAGCTGCGCCACGAGATCGAGGGCGAGTGGCTGCTGGTCCTGCTCGGTGCGATCTCGATCCTCTTCGGGATCTACTGCGTCTACGCGCCCCTGGTCTCGGCGGTCGGCATCACGATGGCGCTGGGGCTGTTCGCGCTCGCGATCGGCGTCTTCAACATCATCTTCGCGTTCAAGATCAAGGGCTTCGCCGGCCGTGTGAGGTCCGCGGTCGCCGGCGGCCGGCCGTAACCGGACCCGTCGGCGTCCTCGACCGGTGACCATCGCGCTCTACGCCCTGGGAATCGCGCTCGTGGGGCTCGGCATCGCGGGACTCGTGGTGCCGGCCCTGCCGGGCGCGCTGTTCCTGGTGCTGGGCGTGGTCGCGATCGCCTGGGCCGAGGGGTTCCAGCGGATCGGCTGGCCGACGATCGTCGCCGCGGTAGTCCTTGCGCTGCTGATGACGATCGTCGACTTCGCCGCCTCGCTGCTGGGGGCGAAGAAGATGGGCGCTTCGGCCTGGGGCCTCGCCGGCGCGGGCCTCGGGCTCCTGGTCGGGCTGTTCTTCGGCCTGCCCGGGGTGCTGCTGGGCCCGCCCCTCGGGGCCTTCGCGCTGGAGTACTTCAAGGACCCGGAGTTCAAGCGGGCGGCCCGGGCCGGCGCCGGGGTCGCGCTCGGGTTCCTGCTCGGCACGGTCGGCAAGCTCGCGCTCGCGGCCGTGATGGTCGGGGTGCTCATGCTGGCATACTTCGTCTGAGGCATCGCCGATGCACGATTCCGACCAGACCGCGCTCGTTCGCCTGCCGCTCTTCATCGCGCACGGCACGAAGCGCTTCGGGCTCGACCCCGACGCCCTGCTGAGGGAGGCCGGCTTCGGCGCGGACGAACTGCGCGACCCGGACGCCCGGGTCCCGATCTCGAAGCTCCGGCGGCTCTGGGGAGTGATCGCGAAGCGCGTCCCGGACCCGGCGGTCGGCCTGCTCGTGGCGGAGAGTCGAGCGTATCGCGATCTCGGCCTCGTCGCCTACACGATGCGGCTCGCCCGCACGCTGGGGGAAGGGCTGCACCGCGTCTCCCGCTACAGCCAGATCGTTGCGGAGGACCTCGTCGTCGCGCTGCGGCGCCGCGAGGACCGGGCCGAGGTCCAGCTGCAGCGCGCGTTCCTGTACGCTCCGGTGCGGCCGCCGATCGACTTCCGCCTGTCGCTGCTGCTCTCGGGCGCGCGGCTGACGACGGGGGTCGAGCTCGTCCCGCTCGAGGCCCGGTTCCCGTACCCGGCTCCGGCCGACCTCACCGCGCTCCGCCGGATCTTCCGCTGCCCGCTCCGCTTCGAGCAGGAGGCGCCCGCCTTCGTGCTGCATGCCTCGGACCTCGAGCTGCCGCTCGCTACGGCCGACGAGACCCTGCTCACGTACCTCGACCAGTTGGCCGAGCAGGCGCGGAAAGAACTGTCGCACGACGACTCGGCGGGCGACGGCGTGCGGAGGGTGCTGTGGCAGGAGATGGCCTCCGGCAGCCCGTCGATCGGCGTCGTGGCCGCCCGGCTCGGCGTGAGCGGCCGCAGCCTGCAGCGCCGCCTGGCGGATGAGGGGACGAGTTTCAAGGAGGTCCTCGACTCCTTCCGCAGTGGGGTTGCGCGGCGCCTGCTGCAGGAGCGCGACGTCACGGTCTACGAGGTCGCCTATCTGCTCGGCTACTCCGACCCCAGCGCCTTTCATCGCGCATTCCGCCGCTGGCACGGCGACTCGCCGCGCAAGTTCCGCGCCGCGGGGCGATAACCGGTCCGCACCGCTTCGCCACCTTTCGGACGGACCCGCTTCAAGCCGCCGGCTGGCGCGCCGGATCAGAAACTTGGCGCTCCCGGACACGGCGGAGTCCGCTCCCGCGGGTCACCATCACCCTGCATACCGGTGGTGCCCCGGGAACGCGCGAAGGCCGCTTTCCCGTCCCCCCCGACGGCTTTGCCGGTCCCGGGGTGCTGCCGGACGTTTCGGGGGGACGGGTCCGGGCGCGGAGAGTGTGCGCGCCTCCGCCACGCGGCGGGGACTTCGCCGCCCGGGCCCGTCCAACCGACCATCGCCGCCGCGGCGCGTGTTCGTCCGCGCCCGCTAACCGCGCCAAGACAGCGTTTCATCAGGACTCCGATCGCGGCTAGACTCCCGTGTTCGTGGGAGGGGCGCGATGGGCGTTCCAGGCGGTGACACCGCGGCGGTCTGGCGGCTGGCCGGCGAACTGGCGCGGGCGACCGGAGAGGCACAGGCGGCGGGGGCGCTGGCGCGCGCGGTCGGGGCCCTGCTCGGCGCCGACGGAGTCCGGGTGTTCGTCTTCGATCGGCGGCGCGGGTTCCGGTATGCGGGGGCCTGGCCGGCCGACGCGCGCGGCGGTGGCGGCGACGTCGAGCCGCCGGACGCGGCGGCGCGCGCGATGGCATTCGACGCCCCGGTCGTGGCCGCGGCGACCGAGGCCGGCTTCCGCTCGCGCCTCGTGCTCCCGCTGCGGGCGGCCGGGCGCCCGTTCGGAGTGATCGAGCTGCTCGAGCGCGCGCGCGGCGAGGGTCCCTACAGCGTCGCCGACGCCGCCTCGGCCCGCGAGCCGCTCGGCGCCGCCGAGTCGGCCCTGGCCGCGGTGCGCGAGCGGGACCGTGCGCAGCAGGACATGATCGAGGTGATCGAGCGTCTGAGCCGCCTCTACGACATCGGGCGCTCGTTCGCGGCCACGCTCGAGATGGCCGCACTGACCGAGGTGATCGTCAACCGCGTGCAGGCCGCGCTCGACGTCGAGCAGGTTTACCTGTGGCTGCTCGACGGGAGCGGCGAGTCGGTGAGCGTGACGGCCGCCGCGGGCACCGCGGCGGAGGTCGTCGCGGGGTGGGAGTTGCGCCTTCCGGAAGGACTCGCCGGAGCAGCCCTCGCGGCCGGCGAGCCCGTGCTCGCTGCCGGGCCCGAGGAGATCGCCGACGTCGAGGCGCGTCCCGACGTTCAGAGCGGCCTCGAGATCGCCTCGGCATCCGCAGCCCCGATCATCGACGACGACGGCGGTGTCATCGGCGCGATCGAAGTCGTCAACCGGAACGGTGGCGAGCTGCTCGATACCGACGACCTGACCTTCCTGAAGGAGATCGCGGGAACCGCCGCGATCGCGCTCGCGAACGCGCGGCGGCTCGATGCGGAACGTCGCGCGGCCGACCTGGGGGCGCTGCTCGGCGTGTCGCAGTCCCTCGCCTCGCACCTCGACGCCAAGACCGTCACCTTCACGCTGGTCCACAAGCCGGCCGAACTGCTTTCGTACCAGCGCGCGGTGGTCGGCCTCCAGCACGGCGCGCGATTCGGACTGACGGCCATCAGCGGCCAGCGGTTCGTCGACGAAACCCTGAGCGAAACAAAGGAACTGCGAGGGATCGTCGAGTGGGCGGCGGGACTGGACGAGGGGGTCTATGTCGTCCGCGAGGAGGACGGTTCGATCGACACCGCTCGTCCCGAGACGCGCGAGAAGTTCAGCGCGTGGTTCGAGAAGACGGGCAACAACTCCTTCCTCGCGGTCCCCCTGGCCGATGGAGACGGCAAACTCGGTGTCTGGACGCTCGAGGCCATGGAGCCCTACGCCTTCTCGGCGCGGGATCTCGAAGTGGTGCAGTTGCTCGCCACCCAGGCCACGGTCGCGCTGCGCAACGCCATCCTGTTTCAGCAGATGCCGATGCGGCAGGTGATGCAGCCCCTGGCGAGGACGCAAGCGAGGTTGGCCGCCCTGGGCCGGCGCCGCATCGCGTGGCTCGGCGGCGCGGCACTTGCGGCAGCAGTTCTGCTCTTCGTGCCGGTGCCGCTGCGCATCGCGGGGGACGCGCGCGTCCTTCCGGAGCGGCGCCTGCCCGTTTCGGTGCAAGCCAGCGGTCGCATCGCCCAGGTCCTGGTCCGGGAGGGGGACAGCGTGGACGCGGGCCAGGAGATCGCGCGACTCGATGACGTCGAAGTCCGGGCGGCGCTGGCCGAGGCGACGGCTCAGCTGGCGATCGCCGAGCGTGCCCTGACCCGGCGTCGGGCCGAAGGCGACGCCGCGGGTGCGGCCGCCGAGGCGGCCCGGGCAGCAGGCCTCGCCTCCGAGGTCACGCGGTGGGAGACGGAGCTGGAACGGAGCCGGCTCCGGGCTCGCGAGCCGGGCATCGTGGTCACGCCGCGCATCGAGGATCGTTCGGGCGAGCGATTCGAAGCGGGGGAGGTGTTCTGCGAGATCGCCAACCTCGAGCGCCAGGAGGTCGAGGTGGCCGTCCCCGAGCGGGACGCCGGGCTGATTGCGGCTGCGATGCCGGTCAAGGTGCGGCTCTACGCCCTGCCGACGGCGAGCGTTCGCGCGGAAGTGCAGCGGGTCGGGGTCCAGGCCGTGATCGACGAGGACGGATACAAGGTCTTTCTCGTCCGCGCGGCGTTGGCGGGGCAACCCGAGGGCCTCCGGTCGGGGATGACGGGGCGAGCCAAGATCAACACCGGAAACGCCAGTCTGGGCCGCGTCCTGCTCCGTCGCCCCGCCCGCTGGATCTGGAACAAGCTCTGGGGCTGGTTGCCGTGAATACGGCGAACTCTCAGCCGCGTCTCAAGGCCGGAGTCATCGTCCGCCGGATCGCGACCCGTGAAGACGACTACGTCATGGTCAAGGACGCAGCGACGCAGAACTACTACAAGTTCGAGCCCGACTACGAGGAGCTCCTGCTCCTGATGGATGGCTCGCGAACCGCCGAGGAGATCGCCGAGGAATACACGCGGAACAATCCGCAGCGCGCCATCGACGCCGCGTGGGTAGTCGAGTACGTCGAGGGGCTGACATCGATCGACCTGATCGAGCGCAGCGAACGCGATCGTCATCTCATCATGATGGACAAGCTGCGCTCCAGGCGGCAGAGGCGGTTCTACGATGCCGAGCGATCCAGCCTGTTCCAGATCCTGGTCCCGATGTTCGACCCGAACCGGATGATGGATCGTGTGATCCCGTGGATCCGCTGGGTCTGGTCCCCGTGGTTCGTCGTCCCGTGGATCGCGGTATTCGCGGTCCTGCTCGTGTTCCTCTTCCGCCACTGGGGCCTCTACTGGGAGGGGTTCTTCGAGCTCTGGAACTTCAAGGAGAAGACTCTCGGGGGCTGGTTCGCGTTCTTCGCGTTCCTGATCGGCGTCAGCATCTGGCATGAGCTGGGTCACGGCTTCACGTGCAAGCGTTATGGCGGGGAGGTGCACGACATCGGTTTCATGATCTTCTACTTCCAGCCCGCCTTCTACTGCAACATCGACGATTCGTACCTCTTTACGAACCGCGCTCACCGGCTCTACGCGACATTCGGCGGGCCGTATTTCGAACTCATGTTGGCGTCGGTGGCGACTGCGGTCTGGCTCCTGACACCGGCCGAGTCGTGGCTCCATCAGTTCGCGTTGACCGTCGTCTTCTTCACCGGCCTGTCTGTCGTCGTCTTGAACATCAATCCGCTGCTGAAGCTGGACGGCTACTACCTGCTGATGGACTGGCTCGACGTTCCGAACCTGCGCGAAGAGAGCTTCGAATACGTCGGGGGACTGTTCCGGCGCACCGTGCTCCGGCTCGAGGTCCCCGAAACGCCGATTTCGCGACGGCGGCGCCGGATCTACCTCGTGTACGGAACGGCGGCCATCCTCTACACGGCGACCATCATGATCGTGATCTACCACCTGCTCGAACGTTGGTTCGTCGGGTGGCTCGGGCCGGCCGGGTACCTCGCGCTGATCCTGTTCTTCGCCTGGATCCTGAGGCGTCGCGTGCGAACGATCCGGGGCTTCCTCAAGCACCTCTGGCTCGACAAGCGCGAGTGGCTCGGGACCGGGGCCGGAAAGGCGACGGCAGCGGCCATCGGGCTGCTGCTCGTGGCGTGTGTCGCGATCCTCCGCTGCCGACCCGCGTCGGTGGCGTCTTCGAAGTGGAGGCCGGCGAGCGAGCCGTCGTGCGCGCTCCGGCCGAGGGGGTCGTCGAGACCGTAGAGGTCCGGGAAGGGGACCGGGTGCCGGCAGGAGCCGTTCTCGCACGGATCGCGAGCCCCGAGCTGTCCGCCGCGGCTGCCGGCGCGGCGATGGACGCCGACGTCGCCCGGCGCGGTGCCGTGCTGGCTCGCGCCAGGATGGACCCCGCGGCCGCGAGCGCCGCATCGGAGCGGGCCGGCTCGGCCGAAGCTCGCGGCGCGATGCTCGACCAGCGGCGCGAGCGCCTCGTCATGAAGGCTCCGGTCGCCGGGATCGTCGCCGGATATCGCGTCGAGGAGTCCGTGGGGCGCTGGCTCGCGGAGGGAGACGAGCTCTGCACGATCGTCGTGCCCGACACCGTGCGCCTGGGGGTGCGGATGAGCGAGCGCGACGTCCAGGAAGTCGTTCCCGGAACGCCGGCCCGGTGCGGGTCGAGGCGCTTGCCGGCGAGACCCTGCGGGCTCGCGTGAAGGCCGTCTCGCCGCTCGCCTCCGCTCCCCCGGAGGGGGTCGCCTCGGCCGTCGATCTCGTGCGGCGCGTGCACCAGGTGAGGGTCCTGGTCGACATCGAGAATCCGGGTGAGCCCTGCTCCCGGGCATGACCGGCCAGGCCCAGTTCCAACTGGCCCGACGCAGCCTCGCCGGACAGGTCTGGTGGCGTTTTTCGCGGTGGATTTCGACCGTCGTCTGGTGACGGAAGGGCCCCGAAACAGGGACCCCGCGACCACCGGCCGCCGCGCGCCAACCCGCACGGGGTCGGCGCCCGGCGCGCGGACTAGAACCTCTTGCCTCGCAGCAGCGGCCTTGGCAGCGGCCTTCGCCGGCACTCTTGGCGGCGGCCTTCGCCGGCATCTTGGCGGCGGCGGCCGACTTCGCCGGCATCTTGGCGGCAGCCGCTTCGGCAGCGCGCCTTCGCCTGGCATCTTGGCGGCGGCCTTGGCCAGCGGCCTTCGCCGGCATCTTGCGCGGCGGCCTTCGCTGCGGCGGCCTTCGCCGGCATCTTGGCGGCGGCCTTGGCGGCGGCCTTCGCCGGCATCTTGGCGGCGGCCTTCGCGCCGAGCTGCTGCCCGACGCCGTCGAAGGACTCGACCCGGATCTCGACGTGATCCTTCCCCGTGACGGTCTTGATCTGGCTGCGCTGCTTGTCGGTGAGCTTGATCGTGACGCCCTTCGGCTGATCCATCGCGTTTCTCCCTGTTGAGGATGACGCCTGGCTTCCTGCAATCGCCGTGCCGCCGCAGCCGACGAACTGGGAGAGGCGCGCAACTCTCGCCGTTTCAACAGGATCGACCACAGGCCCCCGCACGTCCCCGGCGGGATCGCGCGCGTCGGAAGAAAAAGTCACCCACGGGAGTCCGGTTATTCACCCATCAGAAAAGACGGTGCTTCCGAACGAGGTACTTCATCTGGGCCGCATCCAGGCCCAACTCCCGCGCCGCGCGCGCCTTGACCCCGCCCGCGCGGGCGATCGCCTGCTCCAGGAGCCGCCGCTCGTGAAGGCGCATCGCCGCCTTGAAATCGGCGGGGAGGTCGTCCGCATGGCCGCCGACGAGTGCCTTCGCCGCCGGGGGGAGATCCGGCGCGCCGATGACCGGGCTGTCCGCCGTGAGGGCCAGGTTCTCGACGACGTGCTGAAGCTCCCGAACATTCCCCGGCCACTCGCGCCGCGCGAGTTCTCGCCGGGCTTCCTCATCGAAGCGCTGGACCGGTCTGCCTTGACCGGCGGACGCACGGCGCAGGAAGTGATCCGCCAGCAGCGGGATGTCCTCGCGCCGCTCGCGCAGCGGAGGCAACCGGATCGGGAAACCGCGGATCCGGTAGAGCAGATCCTCACGGAATTCCCGGCGCCGCACCATCGCATCCAGCTCTTCGTTGGTGGCCACGACCAGGCGGATGTCGATCGGTCGTGGCTGGTTGGAACCCAGGCGCGTCACCGTCCGTTCCTCGAGGACGCGCAACAGCTTGACCTGGACCGGGGGCGGCAGGGTCGAGATCTCGTCGAGGAACAGGGTTCCGCCCTGCGCGGCCTCGAAGCGCCCCATGCGCGCCGTCTCGGCGCCCGTGTAGGCGCCCCGCTCGTGGCCGAACAGCTCCGATTCGACGAGCGATTCGGGGAGCGCCGCGCAATGAAGGGCCACGAAGGGGCCACTGCGACGGCTTCCGCTGAAGTGGATCGCGCGGGCGACGAGCTCCTTGCCGGTGCCGCTCTCGCCCTCGATGGCACCGTCACCGGGACGTCGCACACGCGGTGGATCGCTTCGTGGACTTTCAGGATGGGCGCGGACACGCCGACGATCTCGTTGGTGCGTACCGGCGGGCCAGGTCGTCGTGAAGGCGGCGGTTCTCCCGCTCCAACGCGCGCCGTTCCAGCGCGCGGGTCAGGACGACCCGCAGGGTCGACACATCCACCGGCTTGGCGAAGAAGTCATAGGCCCCGCCCTCGATCGCGCGGAGCGCCGCGTCACGCTCCTCGAGCGCCGACATGACCACCACGACCGTGTCCGGGTGACGCGCGCGGGCCGCCCGCAGGATGCGGAATCCCGCCTCGGGGGTCAGCTCGGGCGGCAGGCAAAGGTCGAGCAGCAGGAGATCGGGCTCGCTGCCGTCGAGCGCCGTCAGCGCCGCGTCGGAGTCCGCGACGAAGCTCACCTCGTACTCCTCGCCGAGAGCCCAGCGCAGCTGGTCCGCGTGCAGCCGATCGTCCTCGACGACGAGCAGCGACGCGCGGGGTTCAGCCACGGCTCACTCACCTTCGAACGGGAACCAGAAACGGACGCAGGTTCCGGTGCCGGGGGAGCTGGCGATCCGCATCGTGCCCCCGTGCAGGCGCGCGACCTGGCGCACGGTGTAGACGCCCAGTCCCAACCCGTCGGACTTGGTGCTCGCGAAGCGCTGCGCCAGCAGCTGCCGCCGGAACTCGGCGGACATGCCCGGGCCGTCGTCGCGGATCTCGACGAGGATCTGCGGAGTGCGGCGCTTCGACGAGCAGCGCGTGCGGACGGAAATCCTGCCGCGTCCGTCCAGCGCTTCGAGCGCATTTTCGATCGCGCAGCAGAACGCTCGACGCAGCAGGAACTGGTCGCCCCAGATCGGGGGCAGATGGCCGAAGTGCCGCTCCAGCTGCAGCGTCGGGGCCAGCCCGAGATGGCAGCTCACCAGCGCGTCCTCGAGGATCTCGTTGAGGTCGACGCGCAGCTTGACCAGCAGCCGCCCCTCGCGCTCGTGCATCTCGCCGGCGAGGCGCCGCAGCTGGCGCACCGTGTCGTCGAGCAGCTCCGCCGCGCTCCGCCGGAAGTCCGGGTCGTCGAAGTGGTGCAAGAGGTTCTCGTTGAGCAGTTGCAGGCGACTGGCGAGGTGCTTGAGCTCGTGGACCAGCAGGTTCGGGGCGGCGTGGGCCGCCGGCGGCCGGCGGCCCGCCCCGAAGCGCGCCGCGAGGCGCGGGCTCATCGCCCCTCCCGTGCCCCTGCCGTCCCCGTGCCCAGCTCGAACCGGACGGTGACCGCCGTCCCCGGGCGCAACCGGCCCGCCGTGTTCGGCAGCTCGACGATCACCGGCGCGGTGCCGCTGGCGGCGTCGACGGTCGGGCTGACGAAGACCACCCGCGCCGCGAAGCTCTCGGTCGCCGCCCGGTCCAGGCGGAGCGTCGCGCGGCCCGGGACCCCGACGCGCGCGAGCAGGGCCTCGGGAAGGTCGATCCGCGCGCGGAGCGGTCCGGAGGCGACGATGCGGAAGAGCGGGGTGTTGTCGTCCTCCTGGACGCGCTCCCCCAGGACCGCCCAGCGCTCGGCGACGACGCCGGCGAACGGCGCCGCGACGGTGCAGCGCTCGAGCATCGAGCGGGCGCGGGAGACCCGGGTCTTCGCGAGGTCGCGGTCGATCTGACGCTGCTGCAGCTCCTGCTGCGAGACGATTCCCGAGTCGGCCAGCGGCGCGACCCGCGCCAGCTCGGCCTCGGCCAGGCGCAGTTCCTCCTGGGCCAGCTCCAGGTCCCGCGTTGCGAGGTCGGTCTCGAGCAGCGCCAGCGCCTGGCCCGCCCGGACGGCCTGCCCGCGGTCGACCAGGACCTTCTCGATCACGCCCGAGCGCCGCGCCGCGATCTTGACGTCCTGCTCGACGTAGAGGCTGGAGGGGAAGGGGTCCGAGAGCGTCGTGCCGGCTGCTCGCCGTCTCGCTTGCCACGGCGGGAGAAGCTGCAGCGGAGAGCAGCGCGAGGCCCACGACCAGGACCACGCTTGCCGGGGCCGCCCCGCCTCGTAACGGCGACGCAGAGAAACGCGTTCGGTTGACCATCGACACCCCACCTTTAACCCGACCAAGAATCTTCATTATTCCACGGTCGGAGGACCGGGTGGGGGCCGCTGCGGGAGGTGGGGATGCCCCGGCGCCCCTCCTTCTGCTTGACCCTGCCGGGGGTCCGGCCGGCCCGGCGTCGACTCACCGGTCCGGCGTATCAGAACCCGGTCGCCCCCTCTTCCGGTCCGAAGGGGCCGCGCTGGAGGGGCCCGGGAGAGCGCCGATGAACGCCACCCTCGCGACCCTGTTTCGACGGCACGGCAGTCCCTTCCACCTCCCGCGAGGAACGGGACTCTTCGCCGAGGGGGAACCGTGCCGCCACGTCGGCCTGCTCGAGGAAGGGTCGGTCCGCGTCTTCCGCTCGCGACCGGGCGACCGCGAGGGGACGCTCTACCACATGCGTCCGGGCGAACTGTGCCTCGTCTCCTGCCTCGGCGCGCTGAACGACGAGCCGCTTCTGGCCAGCGCCACGGTCGAAGAGCCTGCGGTCGGGTGGGCCGTCCCGGCGGCAGCCTTCCGGCGGCTCTTCGGCAGCGACGAGTTCCTGCGCGGGCTCTTCCTCGCCTCGCTGTCGGGGCGGCTGCGCGCGATTCTCGAGCTGCTGGAAGACATCCAGAACCTGTCGGTCGACGACCGCCTCGCCTCCTACCTGCTGGACCGCGCGCGCGTTCGGCCGGGTGCCGCCGGGGAGGGGCGGCTCGAGATGACGCACGAGAAGATCGCCGCCGACCTCTGGACCGCGCGGGAGGTCGTCTCGCGCGCGCTCAAGGCCTTCGAGCAGCGCGGCTGCGTCCGGCTCGAGCGCGGCTCGGTGGTCGTCCTCGACCCGGACCGGCTGACCGGGGCCGCGCGGCGGCCGGGAGCCTGAGGCGATCGGCTAGACTCCCCTCGAAGGGAGATCGTCGATGCTGTCCCGCACGCCCGGCCGCACCGTCCTGGCGCTGACCGCCCTCGCCGCCGTCGCCGTCGCGCGGCGCCGTCCGTTCCGGCCTGCACGACGGCGGTCATCTCCGGCTCCGCGACCGCCGACGGGCGGCCGATCCTGTGGAAGAACCGCGACGCCGACAACCTTGCCAACCAGCTCGTCTTCAACGACGACGGCAGGCACGCCTTCGTCGGCCTGGTCGACACCGGAGACGCCGCGGGGATGAAGATCTGGGCCGGCGTCAACGACGCCGGTTTCGCGATCATGAACTCCGCCTCGTACAACATCGAGGAGAACGACGAGGAGGCCGACGGACAGTTCATGCGGCTCGCGCTGCAGACCTGCACGAGCCTCTCGGAGTTCCAGGCGCTGCTCGACCGCACCAACCCGGGCGGCCGCGCGGTCGCCTCCAACTTCGGCGTGATCGACGCCAGGGGAGGAGCCGCCTATTTCGAGACCTCCCCCAAGGCCTACCAGCGGTTCGACGCGACCGACCCTGCGCTCGCGCCGCAGGGCTTCCTCGTGCGCAGCAACTTCAGCGACTCCGGTGACGACCAGCGCGGCTCGGGCACGCTGCGCCGGCGGCGCGCGAGCGCGCTGCTCGGCGCGGCCGCCAGCGCCAGGACGCTCGACGCGCCGCTCCTGCTGTCGCGGATCGCGCGCGACGTCGCCAACGAGGCCCTGGGGAGCGACCCGCTCGGGACCGCCGCCGCCGCGGGGCCCTACGCCTACGTCGGCGACAGCATCTGCCGCGATGCCACGTCGGCGGCGTTCGTGATCGCCGGGGTGAAGCCGGGCGAGAACGCGCTGCTCGCGACGCTCTGGGTGATCCTCGGGCAGCCGATCACCGGGGTCGCGGTCCCGGCCTGGGTCGCCGCGCGCGGTGTCCCCGCGGAGATCGCGGCCGCTCCCGGGCCGGCGCCGCTGACGCAGGCCTTCGACGCGGTGAAAGCGGTCTTCTATCCCGCGACGCGCGGCGAGCTGAAGCGTTTCGTCAGCGTCGACGCGTTGCGCGCGAACGACCGCCGGCTCGTCGACGGGCTGCTCGCGATCGAGCGGAAGAACGTCGCCGCCGCGGGGCAGGCCCTGGACGCGTGGCGCAAGGCCGCACCGCGTGCTGTTGCGGCGGCGCCGTCCGCTCCGGCCTGCACGACGGCGGTCATCTCCGGCTCCGCGACCGCCGACGGGCAGTTCATGCGGCTCGCGCTGCAGACCTGCACGAGCCTCTCGGAATCCAAGGCGCTGCTCGACCGCACCAACCCGGGCGGCCGCGCGGTCGCCTCCAACTTCGGCGTGATCGACGCCAAGGGAGGAGCCGCCTACTTCGAGACCTCCCCCAAGGCCTACCAGCGGTTCGACGCGACCGACCCCACGCTTGCGCCGCAGGGCTACCTCGTGCGCAGCAGCTTCAGCGACTCCGGTGACGACCAGCGCGGCTCGGGCACGCTGCGCCGGCGGCGCGCGAGCGCGCTGCGCGGCGCGGCCGCCAGCGCGAGAACGCTCGACGCGCCGCTCCTGCTGTCCCGGATCGCGCGCGACGTCGCCAACGAGGCCTTGGGTGCGTGGCGCAAGGTCGCACCCGCGCCGGAGGCGACCCGCGCGGTGCAGGACGAGATCGCGCGCCGCACGCTGCGGGAGGCCAGGGCGCTCGTCGCGCCATGAGCCGCCCCGCTTCGCCCCGGGTGCTCGCCCGGTTCGAGAACGCTTCGGGAGGCGTGACACCCCGCCAGTTCTCGGATCCGCTGGCGGTGCTCGAGGCCCGCCGGCCGGACGAAGTGCCGCCGCTCCTGGCGGAGGTCGAAGCGGCCGCCGCGGCAGGGCGGTGGGCGGCCGGCTTCGTCGCCTACGAGGCCGCGCCGGCCTTCGACGCCGCGCTCGTCACGCGCCCCTCCGGCCCCCTTCCGCTGGCGTGGTTCGCGCTGTTCGAGGCGCCGGCCGGGGAGCCGCCGGGCGAGCGCGGCGCGATCGAGCCGCCGCTCGCGCTCGATCCCTTCGAGGCCGATGCGGACGAGGCCGCGTGGGCCGCGTCGGTCGCGGAGGTGCGTGCCGCCATCGCCCGCGGCGACACCTACCAGGCCAACCTCACGCTGCGTCTCGCGGCGCGGTTCGCGGGCGACCCCCGTGCGCTTTGGCGGCGCCTGGCGGAGCGGCAGCGCGGCGGCTATGCGGCCTGCCTCGACCTGGGACGGTACGCGCATCGCCTCGGCCTCCCCGGAGCTGTTCTTCCGACGGGAAGGGGACCGTCTCGTCGTGCGCCCGATGAAGGGCACGGCGCGGCGCGGCCGCTTCGTCGACGAGGACGACGCCCGCGCCGCGGCGCTCGGCGGGTCGGAGAAGGACCGCGCCGAGAACGTGATGATCGTCGACCTGATGCGGAGCGACCTCGGGCGCGTGGCCGTGCCCGGGAGCGTCGCCGTGGCGTCGCTGTGCGCGGTCGAGCGCTACCCGACCGTGCTGCAGATGACTTCCACCGTGACCGCGACCGCGCGGCCGGGGACGGGGCTCGTCGAGATCTTCGGCGCGCTCTTCCCGAGCGGCTCGGTGACCGGCGCGCCGAAGGCCAGCACGATGCGCCTCATCGCCGCGCTGGAGGGCTCGCCGCGCGGTGTCTACTGCGGAGCGATCGGCGTCGTGGCTCCCGGCGGCGACGCGACCTTCTCGGTCCCGATCCGGACCGCGGTCGTCGACCGCGAGACCGGCGCGGGTCGAGTACGGGGCCGGTTCCGGCATCACCTGGGGCTCCGAGGCCTCGGCCGAGTACCGCGAGGTGCTGCTCAAGGCGGCCGTGCTCGGCGAGCCGCCGCCGCACTTCGAGCTGGTCGAGACGCTGCGCGCCGAAGCCGGGGAGCCGCTGCGCCTCGCCGCGCACATGGCGCGCGTCGGCGCGTCGGCGCGCTACTTCGGCTGGCCCTTCGACGGGCTGGCGGCGGAGCGGGAGCTGCGCCGGACCGTCGCCGGGCTGCCCCCGGGCCCGTGGCGCGTGCGCCTGCTCGTCCCGGACGAGGGCAGGCCGCGGGTCGAGGCGACGCCGCTCGAGCCGCTGCCGGGCGCAGCCCCTCGCGGTGGCCCTCTCGCCGCGCCCGGTCTCGCGGGACGACCTCTTCCTGCACCACAAGACGACGCACCGGGCCGTGTACGACACGCGGCGCGCCGAGCGCCCGGACGTGCACGACGTGCTGCTGCTCAACGAGTCGGGCGAGCTGACGGAGTTCACCCGCGGGAACCTCGTGCTGGAGCTCGACGGCGCGCGCTTCACGCCGCCGCGGGACTGCGGCCTGCTGGGCGGCGTCCTGCGCGGCGAGCTGCTCGCGCGCGGTGCGATCGCCGAGCGGATCCTCCGGCCCGGCGACCTGCGGCGCGCGGCGTCCGCGTGGCTCGTGAGCAGCCTGCGCGGCGAAGTGCGGGTGCACTTCGCCGCGCAGTGAGGGAGAGGGAGGAGTCGAAGGTCAGTCCTTCGGGCGCTCGATCGCGACGAAGAGCGAGTTCCCCTGGCGCTGCACCAGCAGCACGGTGGGCCGGTCGCCCGACCGCTCGAGCGCGGCCTTGAGCTCGGCCACGGATCCCACCGGCTGGTTGTTGGCGCGCTCGATCACGTCGCCCGGGGCGATCCCGGCCGCCCCCGCAGCGCCGCCGGGATCGACCTCGGTGACGAGCAGACCCTTGGAGCCGGCGGGAAGGCCCAGTTCGCCGAGATCCTCGCGGCCGAGCGGACGAACCCCGATCCCGAGCTTGAACTCGTCGGCCGGTTCGGCGTTCGCCGCGACCTTCTCGTTCTGCGCGGCCAGCTCGCCGAGCGTCACGCTGAGCTGCTTCGCGGATCCGTCGCGCAGCACCTCGAGCCCGACGCGCGAGCCGGGAGCGGTGCCGGCGACGAGGTTGCGCAACTCGTTGCCGTCGGCAACCGGCTTGCCTTCGAAGCCGACGATCACGTCGCCGCGCTCGACCCCGGCCTTCGCGGCCGCGCTGCCTTCGCTGACGTTGCTGACCAGCGCGCCGCGCAGGCCGTCGAGCCCCAGGCCCCGCGCCAGCTCCGGCGTGACGGGCTGGATCGTGACCCCGAGCTGTCCGCGACGGACCGCGCCGCCGTCGAGCAGCTGGTTCATCACGCTGCCGGCCATCGAGGCCGGGATCGCGAAGCCGATCCCGATGCTGCCGCCCGAGGGGGACATGATCTGCGAGTTGATCCCGACCAGCTTCCCCTGCAGGTCGACCAGCGCGCCCCCGGAGTTGCCGCGGTTGATCGGCGCGTCGGTCTGCAGGAAGTCCTCGAAGCCGCCGTCGTTGAGTCCGGTGTGGCGTCCCTTGGCGCTGATGATTCCCATCGTCACGGTCTGGCCGACGCCGAGCGGGTTGCCGAACGCGAGCACGACGTCGCCGACCCGCACCGCCGAGGAGTCGCCGAGCGGGAGGTAGGGGAGCTGCCGCGCGTCGATCCTCAGCACGGCCAGGTCGGTCGGCGGGTCGGAGCCGATCACCTTCGCGTCGTACACGCGGCGATCGGAGAGCTCGACCTTGATCTCGTCGGCCCCCTCGACGACGTGGTGGTTCGTCAGGATGATCCCGTCGTCGCTGACGACGACCCCCGAGCCGAGACCGCCTTCGCGGTAGCCGTGCCCCGGGGTGCCGGGCTGTCCGGGCTGAGGGATCCGGTCGCCGAAGAAGCGGCGGAACATCGGGTCCTGCGCGAACGGCATCGGCTGGTTGGCCGGCTTCACGACGCGCTCGGCGCGGATCGTGACCACCGCGGGGGCGACCTTGGCCACGAGGTCGGCGTAGGAGGCCTGCAAAGGCACCCCGGCGAGGGTGGGAGCGCCGGCCGGTGCGGGGGCGGCCGCGGGGGCGGCGG
Source organism: uncultured Acidobacteriota bacterium (assembly GCA_963702425.1). Lineage (GTDB taxonomy): Bacteria > Acidobacteriota > Polarisedimenticolia > J045 > J045 > JALOKP01. The sequence continues at coordinate 125,353 of CAVPCQ010000011.1, read as the reverse complement.
GAGCGGGAGCGGCCGCGAAGGCGTGGGAGGCTGCGGCCAGCGGCTCGGGGCCGCGGCCGGCCACGGCCCAACCGAGGGCCGACGCCGCGAGCACGGCGGCGAGGCCGAGAATCACGATCCCGCTGCGCGCCGCGGGGCGCCGAGGAGGGGCGGGGGCGGTGTCGATCGTGCCGGTGATCTGCATGGTGTCGTCTTCTCCAGCGAGCAGTGGAACGGCTCGTAAAGAGAAGACCACGGCGACCCTGACATGTCGCTTTCACGACCATGACACGCGTGAAAGGGAAGCGCTCGCCGCGGGCGCCGGGCGCCGGGCGCGCGCCGCTGCGGGCAAGTGGAGGGCGCCGGACGCGCTCAGGCGGCCGGGATCTCGATCGTGAAGGTCGCGCCGCCGCCGGGGGTCGAGCCCGCGCGGGCCTGCCCGCCGTGGGCCTCGACGATCGCCCGAACCAGCGACAGCCCCAGCCCCAGCCCGCGCTCGGACCGGCTGCGGTCGCCGCGGTAGAGCCGGTCCCAGATCCGCGGCAGGTCCTCGGCGGCGATCCCCGGGCCGTCGTCGGCGACCTCGATCTCGACGCGGAGCCCGGCCCGGCGCGCCCGCAGCACGACGCGCCCCCCCGCCGGCGTGTACTTGAGCGCGTTGTCGACCAGGTTGGAGAGGACCTGCCGCATCCGCTGGCGGTCGGCGTCGATCGCCAGGCCCCCGGCCGGCTCGGCGGCGAGCGCGACCCCCTTGTCCTCCGCCACGTCTTCGTAAAGCTCGGCCGTCTCGGCCAGCAGCGCCGCGACGTCGAGCCGCTCGCGCGCGAGCGCCATCGCGCCGGTCTCGGCCTCGGAGATGTCCATCAGCGTGTCGAGCATGCCCGACACGCGCTCGGTCTCCTCCAGCACCTCGGCCAGCGCCTCGCGCAGCTCGGTCTCGGTGCGCGCGTGCGCCATCGCCCGCCTCGGCGACGCCACGCAGCCGCGCCAGCGGCGTGCGCAAGTCGTGCGCCACGTTGTCGAGCGAGCCGCGCATTCCGTCGACCAGCGTCTCGAGCCGCGCCAGCATGCGGTTGAAGAGAACGCCGGTCTCCTCGAGCGCGTCGCCGCCCGCGCGCACGGGCACGCGCTCGGAGAGGCGTCCGGTCTCGAGGATGTTCCCCACCGTGGCCGAGAGCAGGTGCAGCGGTCGGAGCGCCCGCCGCGTGACCAGGGCGCCGCCCGCCAGCGCGGCCAGCACGATGATCACGAGGATCAGCGCGGAGAGCGCACGGAAGCGCTCCAGCAGCTCGGCGCGGCTCTCGGTGCTCTTGCCGACCTGGAACAGCGCCCCGTCCGCCAGCACGACCGACTCGACCTCGAGCGTGGCGAGCCCGTCCGGCGACGGGATCCGCGTCCAGGCCGTCTGGCCGGGCGGCGGCCGCCGGTCGAGCCGGGCGAGGTCGAAGCCACGCCAGTCGGTCGGCAGCGTGTAGAACAGCGCCTGCGCGGTGCGCCCGACGACGCGCACCAGCAGGCGCTCGTGCCGGCCGGCGACGCGGTCGGCGACGATCGTCTCGTCGAGCGCCGGGAGCCCGCCGCGCAGGTAGGCCCCGGCGTAGCGCTCGAGGGTCGAGGAGACGATCTGGCGGTCGCGGGCCTCGAGCGAGTTGGCCAGCAGCAGGTAGGTCAGGACCGTCAGCAGCAGCGCGCCGACGACGAACAGCGCGGCGTACCACGCGCCCAGCCGCAGGCCGAGACGCGGCAGGGTGTCAGGCGCTTTCGAGGACATACCCGACCCCGCGCACGGTGCGCAGCAGCTTTCTCTCGAACCCCGCGTCGAGCTTCTCGCGCAGCCGGTGGATCAGCACGTCGACGACGTTGGTGCGCGGGTCGAAGCTGTACCCCCACAGCTGCGCCATGACCATGGTCTTCGGCACGACCTCCCCGGCGTGGCGGGCGAGCAGCTCGAGCAGCGCGTACTCGCGCGGCCGCAGCTCGATCGGATGCCCGGCCCGCTCGACCCGACGCGTGACCAGGTCGATCACCAGCTCGCCCGCGACCAGCCGCGTCGGCTCAGGCTCCGGCGCGGCCGGAGCGACGGCCGCGCGCCGCGCGAGCGCCTTCACGCGCGCCGCCAGCTCGGCGAACGCGAACGGCTTGGTCAGGTAGTCGTCGCCGCCGGCCGTGAGACCCTTCACCCGGTCGTCCACCGTCCGCCGCGCCGAGAGGATCAGGACCGGGGTCGTCGCCCCCCGCGCCCGCATCTTCGCCACCAGCGCGAGACCGTCGAGACCGGGGAGCATCACGTCCACGATCGCGACGTCGTAGGGATGTTCCAGCGCGAGCGCGAGGCCGGCGTTCCCGTCGACCGCGTGGTCGACCCCGTGTCCCGCCTCGCGCAGCCCGCGCGCGACGAACGACGCGATCTTGGGGTCGTCCTCGACCAGGAGAATCCGCACCGCCGCCTCCCATCCCGGATCATCCATGAAGCCCCAGCGCGGCGAGTCTGCCCACTCCGGCGGCGGCTGTCACGGCCCGGCTTCGTGCCGGGATCCGACCGCGCGGGATTCCCGAGGCGCTCCGCCGGGCGCTCCGCCGGGCGCTTCCGCGCGGCAGCGCGCTCCCGTATCCTGACCAGCCCGCCCCGGAGGATCGTCCCCCTTGCTCGCCGGCCTGTACGACCTGCTCGCCACGTCTCCCGTCGCCCTGCTCTTCGCGGTCATCGGCCTGGGCTGGTTCCTCGGCGCGGTTCGATTCAAGGGTTTCTCGCTCGGCGTGGCCGCGGTGCTGTTCGTCGGCCTCGTCTTCGGCGCGATCGACCCCGGCCACTTCGTGCTGCCCGAGTTCGTCTACCTGCTGGGGCTGATCCTCTTCGTCTACATCATCGGGCTGCAGTCGGGGCCGATGTTCTTCAACCTCTTCCGCCGGCAGGGGCTGCAGTTCACGCTCGCCGGCACCCTGATCCCGGTCGTCGCCGCGGTCGGCGCCTGGGGCGCCGGGATCCTGCTGGCGACAGGATCTCCGGTCGCGACCGGTCTGTTCTGCGGCGCCCTGACCAACACCCCCGCGCTCGCGGCGGCGATCGAGCGGCTGCGCGGCGTCGTCTCGGCGGGGGCTGCGGACGGCCCGACGGTCGGCTACTCGATTGCCTACCCGCTCGGCGTCGTCGGGCTGATCCTGGTGATGCAGGTCGCGACGCGGCTCGCGCGCGTCGATTTCAAGGAGGAGGACCGGAAGGCCCGCGACGCCAGCGGCCTCGGCGGCGACGACCTGATCACGCGCGAGCTGCGGATCGCCAACCCCCAGCTCATCGGGAGAGCCTTCGAGGCGGCCCGCTTCGCCGAGCTGACCGGGATGGTCTTCACGCGCGTCAAGCGCGGCGGGCAGGAGATCCTCGTCACCCCCGAGCTGCAGCTCGCTGGAGGGAGACGTGCTGGTCGGCGTCGGCCCGCCCGATGCGATCGAGCGCGGCGATGCTGCTGATCGGCCCGCTGGTCGGCGAGCACCACGAGCACTTCGGCTCCGACATTGCGCACCGGGACCTCGTCGTGCTGCAGCGCAAGGTCGCGGGGACGAAACTCTCCGAGCTGTCCGCGGCTTGCAGCTGCCCGGTCGTCGTCAGCCGGATCCGGCGGGGCGGGATCGCGATCACCCCCGAAGCCGACACGACGCTCGAGCTGGGCGATCACATCCGCGCCGTCGCCCACGCGCGCGACCTCGATCGCGTCTCGCAGGTCGTCGGTGACCCGCTCCGCGACCTGACCGAGACCGACTTCATGTCGTTCAGCTTCGGGCTGATCCTCGGGGTCTTTCTCGGCACCTTCCCGATTCCGCTCCCCGGCGGCCAGACGATGTCCCTGGGCCTGGCCGGCGGGCCCCTGGTGGTCGGGCTGATCCTCGGCCGGCTCGGGCGGACCGGGCCGATCGTCTGGACGATGCCGGCCAACGCCTCGCTCACGCTGCGCCAGCTCGGGATCCTGCTGTTCCTCGCCGGCGTCGGCACGCGGGCCGGGGCGACCTTCGTCGCGACTTTCGAGAAGCAGGGGCTGCCGCTGCTGGCCGCCGGCGCGGTGATCACCGTGCTGTCGGCGACGGCCGCGATCCTGCTGGCGCGGCGGGTCTTCGGGTTCGACATGATCACGACGCTGGGGCTGGTGGCCGGGATCCACACCCAGCCGGCGGCCCTGTCGTTCGCGAACTCCCACACCGGATCGGAGACGCCGAACGTCGCCTACGCCGCGGTCTACCCGGTGGCGACGATCTCGAAGATCATCCTGGCGCAGATCCTCGCCGGCTTGTAGCGGCGAGGCGTTCGAACAACGGCGCGAAGTCGAGCCGCCGAGGCGGCGCGGGGTCGCTCGCGCCGGCCGCCGTGAGGTGCACTGCCGTCGCCGCGTAGGCCTCGTCGACGACCGCGTCCAGTTCCGGACCGTGCGCCGCGACGAGCGCGCGAACGTGGGCCAGGAACGCCTCCGGTCCCGGAAAGCCGTAGAAGTGGTGCTGGATCTCGAGCTGCTCGGCGAACCACGGCTCGACGCGCTCCGGCCGGCCGGCGAGGTAGGCACAGCTCACGACGCAGCAGGCAAGCTCCTCCCAGAGCCAGCGCCGCTGTTCCCGTTGCGCGGTGTCGAAAGGAATGAGCCGGTACTCGAAGCCGTGGTCGACCGCCAGCGGCGGGCGCAGGGCGAAGTGCACGACCTCGTGCAGCAGGTTGGGAAGGCCTTCGACGTCGATGACGAAGGGGTGCGGGACCCCGTCGGCGGGAAGGGCGCGGCGGACGAGGTTGCCGGCGCCGGGGGCGATGCGTACGGCGCCGCCCGCGCGGGCGAAAGCGCAAACCAGCGAGCGCCGGAGAGCGGCGTCGCCGCCCTCCGGTTCTCCGGCTGTCAGCCCTTCGCGTCCACGATCTTCGTGGCGACGATCCACTGCTTGCCGTCCTTCTCGGCGACGACGCCGGTCACGACGGCCGCCTTCTCACCGTTGCAGCCGTGGCCGAACTCCTCCAGCGCCTCGCTCTTGGCGAAGTAGTAGTAGGTCGGCGCACCGCCGTCCTTGCCGGCGACGACGAACATGTCCTGGCAGCCCGTGACCCCTTCCAGCTTGAGGGTGCACTTGCCGCAGGCGATCTTGCCGGTGAGGGTGACTTCCTTGGGGTTGCCCGCCAGCGCGACGGCCGAGAGGCCGAGAACGAGGGCGAGCGCGAGCGTGATCAGTGCGAATCGCTTCATGGTGACTCCCTGATCCCGGTCCGGGCGCGAGGCAGTGGGCTCCGCCGCGCCGGCCGTGATCGCTGGGGAGTCTACCGGGTCCGGGCCGAACCGCCAGAGGATCGCGGGAACGGGTGCGGCAGGCGGCATCCCCCCCTTGGCGGCCCCGGGGAGCCGGGTCACAATGCCGCCCGCGGCGCGCCCCGCGGCGCGCCCCGCGACGAGGGCCCCGGTGGAACTGATCCACACCGCGATCGACATCTTCCTGCATCTCGACAGGTATCTGGCGAAGGTCATCGAGAGCTACGGCGCGTGGACCTACGCGCTGCTGTTCGTCGTCGTCTTCTGCGAGACCGGCCTGGTCGTCACGCCCTTCCTGCCGGGCGACTCCCTGCTGTTCGCGGCGGGGGTCTTCGCGGCCAAGGGCTCGCTGTCGCTGCCGGCCGTCTTCGCGGTGCTGATCGTCGCCGCAGTGCTGGGCGACGCCGTCAACTACGCCGTGGGCCGCCGGATCGGCCACCGCGTCTACGACATGAAGGACAGCCGCGTCTTCCGCAAGGAGTACATCGACCGAACGCACCGGTTCTTCGAGAAGTACGGCGGCAAGACGATCATCATCGCCCGGTTCGTGCCGATCGTGCGCACCTTCGCCCCGTTCCTGGCGGGGGTCGGCGAGATGAGCTACCCGCGCTTCGCGATGTACAACGTGACCGGCGCTGTGCTGTGGGTCCTGACCTGCGTCCTGGCCGGCTATTTCTTCGGCAACCTGCCATTTGTCCGGGACAACTTCAGCGTCGTGATCATCGCGATCGTCATCATCTCGGTCCTGCCGGCCGTCTTCGAGTTCCTGCGCCACCGCAAGGAGGGGAGTGCATGAGACGGGCGACCATTCACCCGCTGACCCTGCTCGTCGCCATCTTGATTCTCGCCGGCTGCGCGACCGTGCCGATGACCGGTCGCAAGCAGCTGAGCCTGGTCTCCGGCACCGAGATCAACGGGCTCGCCGCCACCGAGTACGGCAAGTTCCTCGCGAAGAACCCTCCGGTCCAGGGTACCCCCGACGCCGCCTCGGTCGAGCGCGTCGGCCACCGGATCCAGGCGGCGGTGGAGAGCTACATGGTGAAGCACGAGTACGCCGACCTCCTCAAGGGGTACGACTGGCAGTTCCACCTGGTCGACGACAAGGCGGTCAACGCCTGGTGCATGCCGGGCGGGCGCGTCGTGGTCTACAGCGGCCTCCTGCCGATCACCCAGGACGAGACCGGTCTGGCGGTCGTGATGGGGCACGAGGTGGCGCACGCGATCGCCCAGCACGGCGCCGAGCGGATGAGCCAGCAGCTGGCGACCCAGCTCGGCGGCGTGGCGCTGGGGGTGGCGCTGTCGACCAAGTCGGCCGAGACGCAGGCGCTGGCCATGGCCGCCTTCGGCGCCGGGAGTACGGTCGGGATCCTGCTGCCGTTCAGCCGCGCCCAGGAGAGCGAGGCCGACAGGATGGGGATCAACTTCATGGCGATCGCGGGCTACGATCCGCGAGCCTCGATCGGCCTCTGGCAGCGGATGGCCGCGGCCGCGAAGGGCGCGGGGAAGCCGCCGGTCTTCCTGAGCACCCACCCTTCCGACGAGCAGCGGATCGAGCGGCTGAAGCAGGACATGCCCGAGGCGCTCAAGCGCTACGAGAAGGCGACGGGGCAGTCCGTGAAGCCGAAGGAGAAGAAGAAGTCGAAGTGACACTACTCGGCGTGCAGGGCCTCGATCGGGTCGAGGCGCGCCGCGCGCCGGGCCGGCATCACCCCGCTCGCCAGGCCGACCGCGAGGCTCACGACCAGCGCGGCGGCGACGTAGCCCGGCGGCGTCCGCACCGGAAGATCGGGCAGCACCACCTGCAGCAGCCGCGCGGTGCCGAGCCCGGCCGCCACGCCGAGCACCCCGCCCAGCAGCGAGAGCATCCCGGCCTCGACCAGGAACAGCGCCTGGATCTGGCCCGGCGTTCCGCCCAGCGCCTTGGCCAGCCCGATCTCGGCGGTCCGCTCGTTGACCGCGATCCACATCATGGTCAGGATCCCGATCGCGCCGACGACGAGCGAGATCGCGCCGATCCCGCCGACGGCCGCGCTGACGATCCCCAGCACGCGGTCGAGTACGCCGAGCATCTCGTCCTGGGTGACGACGTCGAAGTCCTCCTCGCCGTGGCGCGCGATCAGCAGGTCCTTGACGCCGCGTGCGACGCCCGCGGCGTCGAGGCCCGCGGAGAAGAGGACGTCGACCTCGACCAGCTCGTCGCGGTTGAACAGCTTGAGCGCCCGGCCGACCGGGATGTAGGCGGTGTCGTCGAGGTCGAAGCTGAGAAAGCGCCCCTTCGGCTCGAGCAGGCCGATCACCTGGAAGCGCTCGCCGCCGATCCGCACGTACTCGCCCAGCGGGTTGTCGTCGCCGAACAGCTCCTGCTTGAGCTTCGGGCCGAGCACCGTCACCGCCGAGCCGCGCCGCGGGTCCTCCTCGGGCAGGAAGCGGCCGTGGCGGATCTTGAACTTCCAGACCGCGGGGACCGCGTGGTTGACGCCGTAGACGTAGACCGAGCGGCCACGGCTGCCGGCCTCGACGCGGGCCTGGCCGATCGCCAGCGGCACGATCTTCTCGACGCCCGGCACGCGCAGCAGCGCCTCGCCGTCCTCGACCGTCAGCTTGCGCTGGGTCGCGACGATCGAGCCCGGGACGCCGGTGGTCCGCACGTTGCCCGGGTGGACCGCGAGCAGGTTGGTGCCGAACTGCGAGAACTCGCTGAGAATGAAGACCCGCGTCCCTTCGCCGATCGAGGTCAGCAGGATGACCGAGGCGATCCCGATCGTGATCCCGAGCATCGTCAGGCCGGAGCGCAGGCGGTGGGCCGCGATCGATCCCCACGCCAGCCGCAGCAGGTCGGCCAGGCTCACGCTCACCTCCCCGCGAGCGCCGCGACGGGATCGAGCCCCGCCGCGCGCCGTGCCGGCAGCACGCCGAAGACGAGGCCGACGGCGACCGAGACCCCGATCGCCGCGGCGACCGCCCAGGCCGGCGCCGCGACCGGGTAGTCCGGGAAGACGAGGATCACGGCGCGGCCCAGCGCGAACCCCAGCACCACGCCGACCAGGCCGCCGAGCGTCGAGAGGATCGCGGCCTCGGCCAGGAAAACGGCGACGACCTGGCGCCGGGTGACCCCGAGCGCCTTGAGCAGCCCGATCTCCCGCGTGCGCTCGGAGACCGAGACCAGCATCACGTTCATGATCCCGATCCCGGCCACCGAGAGCGAGATCGCCGCGATCCCCGCCAGGGCGGCGGTCAGGATCGCGAGGATCCGGTTGAAGGTCGAGAGGACCGCGTCCTGGGTCAGGACGGTCACGTCCTCGACGCCGCCGTGGCGTTCCTTGAGGACCGCCAGGACCTGCGCCTTGGCCGCCTCGGCGTCCTCGTGCGACGTGATCTCGATCAGCAGCCGGAACAGGCCGCGGCGGTTGGCCATCTTCAGTCCCTGGCCGATCGGGATGTGGATCACCTCGTCGAGGTTCTCGCCCAGCGATGTGCCCCGCTGTCCCATCACGCCGATCACGCGGAAGCGCTCGTCGCCCAGCCGGATCGCGGCCCCGAGCGGGTTCCGGCCCGGGAACAGCTCGTTCCTGATCTTCGCGCCGAGGACCGCGACCCGCGCCCCGCGGTCGAGGTCGCCCGTCGGGGAGGTACTGTCCCATCGGCACCGCGATCTTGCGGACCTCCTTCATGGCCGGCGAGACGCCGGCGACGACCACGTCGCGCTCGAGGGAATCGACCTGGGCCTTGGCCAGCACGACCACCAGCGGCACGACCTTCCGCACGAGGGGAACCCGCCGCTCGACCGCCTCGGCATCCTCGACGGTCAGGTCGTTGGTCGAGCTGCCGAAGATCGGCGGGGCGCCGGAGGTCTCGATCTTCCCGGGGATCACGATCAGGAGATTGCTCCCCAGGACCGCGAACTCACCCGTGACGTACCGCCTCGCCCCCTCGCCGAGGCTCGTCAGGAGGATCACCGAGCCGACGCCGATCGCCACGCCGAGCAGCGACAGCCCGGCGCGCAGGCGGTGGCCGGACAGGGCACCCGCCGCGAAGTGCAGCAGGTCGCCGGTCTTCATGCGCGCATCCCCGGCTGGCGCACGTCCTCGACCACGCGCCCGTCGGCGAGGCGGATGCGGCGCCGCGCGCGCGAGCCGATCGCCGGGTCGTGGGTGACGACGATCAGGTCAGTCCCTCGGCGTTCATCCGCTCGAGCAACCGGATGACCTCGCCGCCCGACGCGCTGTCGAGGTTCCCCGTCGGTTCGTCGGCGAGCAGGATCTTGGGCCCCATCACGATCGCGCGCGCGATCGCGGTGCGCTGGCGCTCGCCGCCCGAGAGCTGGTCCGGGCGGTGCGTCGCCCGCGGCATCAGCCCGACCGCGGCCAGCGCGTGGCCGGCCCGCTCGAGGCGTTCCTTCCGCGGCAACCCGGCGAAGATCATCGGCAGCTCGACGTTCCCCGCGGCGGTGAGGCGCGGGACCAGGTGGAACGACTGGAACACGAAGCCGATCTGGTGCCGCCGGATCTCCGGCAGTCGGTCCTCGCCCAAGGCGCCGACGTCCAGGCCGTCCAGCCGGTAGGTTCCCGCCGTCGGGCGATCGAGCGCCCCCAGAATGTTCAGCAAGGTCGACTTGCCCGAGCCCGACGGGCCCATGATCGCGACATGCTCGCCCGCCTCGATCGTCAGGTCGACGTCGCGCAGCGCGTGGACCGCCTCGTCTCCGACCTGGTAGACGCGCTCGACGTGGGACAGCTCGATCACTTCGCCGGTCCGTTCGACCGGCCCGAGGCGCGGCCGTCAGGAGCGATCTCGGCAGCGATCGTCACGGCCGCGCCCTCCTTGACCTCCATCCGGTCCAGCGAGACGGTCACGCGGTCCCCCGCCGACAGCCCACTCGTCACCTCGGCGAACTCCCAGTTGCGCAATCCGGTGGTCACCGGCCGGCCGACGAGCCGGTCGTTCTCGACGACCAGCACGCGACCCCCTTCCATCAGCGCCGAGGTCGGCACCCGCAGCACGCCGTCCTTGAGGTCGAGGATGACCTCGACGTCGGCCGACGCGCCCGGCACCAGGCTGCGGGCAAACGCTGCGTCGTCGAACTCGGCCTCGATCTCGAAGGTGCGGTTCTGTTCCTGAATGTCGAGCACGTAGGGGGCGACGCGCACGACCTTTCCGGGGAAGTTCCGTCCCGGGTAGGCGTCCATCGTGATCCGCACCGGCTGCCCGAGGCGAACCTTTCCGACGTCGACCTCGTCCAGCGGAGCGGAGATGTAGATCTCCTCGGGGGCGATCAGCTCGATCACGGGCGGAATCGGCACGCCCGGCGGCGCCGGCGTGATCCACTCGCCCAGCTCCGTCTTCAGCTCGGCCACGACGCCGGGGAAGGGAGCACGCAGCACGGTCTTGGCGAGCTGCGCGCGCGCCAGCGCGAGCGCCGACTCGGCCTGGCGGATCCGCGCGCGCGAGGCCACGCACCCGGCCGCCGCGGCATCGCGCCGCGACCGCGCCTGCTCACCAAGCTCCGCCGAGATCACCCCCTCGCGAGCCAGCGCGTCGTAGCGCACATCGTCGCGCATCGCCTGCTCGGCGGTCAGGCAGGCCTCATTTGCGGCGGCCTGGACCGCCTCGAGCGAGCGCTCCTGCAACGCGACCTGGGCCCGGAAGTCGGCGTCGGAGAGGCGTAGCACGACCTCGCCGGCCGCGACGCGGCTCCCCTTGCGGGCCGGCAGTTCGACCACGAGGCCGCCCATCTCGGGACTGAGCGACGCGCGCTGCCGTGTCTGCACGGTGCCGGCCTTGCTGTTGGTCACCGTCTGCTCGACCCGGCCCGTTGCGATGCGGGCGACGGTCACCGGGACGGGATCGGTCCGGAAGACGGTGTAGCGCAGCGCGACGGCCGCGGCGAACAGGAGCAGGACGATCGCGATGCGGCGAACGGTGCGGGAGGTGAGGATCGACATGATAGAACCAGCTTACTCCACGGCGCGTCGCGCCGGGCCCACCCCCCGTCCCGTCCGCGACGTGCGCTAGAGCCCGTGCACGGGCGCCGGCGCGGCGGCGTGCACGATCCGGTCCAGGACGTGCTCGAGCGCGTCGGCCTCGTCGCGCAGCAGTTCGCGGTAGGGGGCGTGGTCGGTGTGCGCGATCTCGAGCGGCAGCGCCTTCAGCCGCCACTCCACGATCTCGCGCAGGAACGTGGCTTCGTCGTCGGAGAGGTCGATTCGGATCGCCATCGTGACCCCCCTTTCGCCGATTTCATTCTACCGCCGTGGCGCGCTTCCGGCGGGCATCCCGGGCGCGAGGCCTTCCGGATCGGCGCTACGGTCCTGGTGTACTGCCCCCGCCGGGCGAGTTCGTCGACGAGCCGGGCGCACCGCGATCGACCCAGAAGCGTACCGTGCCGGAACCGATCGTGGCGCCCCGCACGTCCAATGCCTCGACCGACCACTCGTGGATCCGGCCGCGGAGGATCGCGCCGCGCTTCTCGGGGGGCAGCGGCAACCGCGCTTCGGTGGTCGTTGCCACGACGAGGGGCCAGACCGTGTCGGCATCGCCGATCGTCACCCGGTAGCTCGCGGCCCCGGTGACCGGCTGCCAGGCGAACAGGTCCGGCGTGGCGTGGACCTCCCCCCGGGGTGCCTCGAGGGACATGAGCGGAGGGGGCGGTCGGTCATCCGACGTCACCGCCGACGCAACCGGCGAGCGGCAACGTGGCGGAAGCGATCAGCGCCAGGAGGAGCGCGCCGGGCGCGATGCGGGGCGGGGGAACGGGATGCACGCGCGGAGGGTACCGCGGGACGGGACGGGCGGGCGAGGCGGAGGCGCGACGCGCTTGACCCGTGCGCAGGCCAGACGCACGATCCGGTGGTCGATGCGCCCCCGGGTCCGATGGCTGGCCGCGCTCGCGCTCCTGCTCGTCGGGTGCGACGCCGGCCCCGCGCCGCAGCAGGCGTCCCCGGGACCCTGCCGCCCAGCCCGCCGCCGCGCCATCCCCCGCGCCGGGCTTCGCTGCAGGTCGCGGGGCGCGAGGCGATCGGCTTCCGCACCCCGCGCGCGCTGGCCGAGCACTTCGCCAAGCACGGCGCCGAGTTCCGCGCCGCCTCGCCGCAGGAGTACCTCGCGCTGGCGCAGGCGCTGCGCGACCGACCGGCCGGCGGCGACGTGCGCGAGATCGTGCGCGACGACGGCGTGATCACGCGCTTCGACCGCGCCTCCGGCGCCTTCCTCGCCTTCGAGCGGGACGGCGTGATCCGTACCCTCTTCATCTCGAACGACGGCGAGCGCTACTTCCAACGCCAGGCGAAAAGGCAGAGACGATGATCCCCGACGACCCGGTTACGGAGTACCTGGCAGAGCGCGGCGTCGCGTCGCGACTGGTCGATGGAGGCCTCGCCGGACTGGCCGACCGCTGGGAGGCGATCGCCGACGCGCTCGAGGACAGCTACGACCTGACGCTCGACGACTGGCTCAACGACATGGACCTGCGCGACATCCTCGCCGGTGCGCTGGCGGTGGCGCCCGACGCCGCACGGACCGCGGTCTCGGCGCAGGTCGCGGAGGCCGACCGGCGTTTTCTCGCCGGCACGCTGCCGACCGGAGCACCGCTGTGGGGCGAGGAGATCGCGGCCGAGGAGGCGCACGATCCGGCGCGGCAGCCGTGGTTCTTCCGGCGGCCAAAGCGAATGGGGCCCGACCTCGCGGCAGAGCTGGAGGACGCGGGGCTGGTCTGACCGGACGACCCTCCCCGGCGAGGCGACGCATTGGAGAGATGAGGCCCGGGTCGGAGGCCGGCTTCAGCGGTCCATCCAGAGGTACTGGAGGGCCACCCCGATCGTCTGGAAGTCGCCGCCGACCCGGGTGGTCAGTCCGTCGGCGACGGCCAGCTTGGCCGAGAGGCCCTTCCCCAGCCGGACCGACAGCGTCAGGCCGTAGCGCGAGTTGGCCTGAAGGTCGTTCTTCGCGACCCCGTCGACCGTGGTGGTCCCGCCCCGGTAGTAGTTCGCGTCGGCGGCGATCCAGAAGCCCGGCCGGAACTGGTAGCCGCCGTGCGCCTGGAGCAGGACGAGGGGGTCCTGCTCGCGCCTGAACCCGCCGAAAAAATCGTCGTTGTCGGCGAACAGCCAGACCCCGGCTGCCGTCTCGAAAAACCACTTCCCGAGCGGGATCGAGACCCCCAGTTCGGGCCGGAACGACCAGCGGTTCGAGCCGATGTTGACCAGCTTCGTGGCGTCGTATTCTCCCGTCGGGGCGACGACGGTGAGGCTGGCTCCGAGCGTGGTCCGCTGCGGTCGCGCCGCGAACTCGGCCGGGGACAGCGCGGGCCCGCCGACCAGGTTGGCCGCGAACCGGAGCCGCACGTCGCCCGGGCCGACGCGCTCGATCGCCCGCCGTTCCTCGCCGACCTCTCCGCTCATCGTGCCCCAGAACCAAGGCACGGCCACCGCGATGCTCGCCGCGCGTCCGGCGATCCCGAAGGTCCGCGAGTATCCGGCGGACAGGCTGTCGATCCGCGCCTCGACGTCGCTCACCGGCAGCGACGGGTCCAGCAGCACCTCGCCGCCGGTCCAGGAGTAGCCCAGGACCGCGAAGTTGGCCCCGACCGGCGAGGCGGAGTAGGCGCGGGGTTCGAGTTCCTGGGCAAGGGACTCCGCCGGTACGACGAGCGCTCCGGCGATCCCGAGCAGGACCAGCCCGGGTCGCCACCGCGGCCGTGCTCCCCGGCTGCGCTTCATCGCGTGGGGTATCTCAGATGCGGCCGCGCCGGGTACTGGCCGAAGACCGGGGTCCAGCTCGAATCCGGGTTGTAGCGCTCCATCGCGCGGAACTCGTCGACCGACTTCGGTCCGACGTCCTTCTGGTAGACGATGCCGTCGTGGCTCACGATGAACGTCATCACGCCGCTGACCTCGTAGTCCGCCGGTGCGGCGACGAGTGCGAAGCCGCCGATCATCGCCCCCTTCACGAGGAAGTCCATCTCGCCCAGCGGTGCGGCGGGACCCTGGCCCTTCAGGACCTTGTAGTAGTAGCCGTGGAAGGGTTCGCGTCGGTCGGTGTAGCCCTCGGCGATGATCCGGGCGACCCCTTCGGCGACCGGTCCCTGCCACGTCCCGTCCGCGGCCTGCCACGCCAGGCCATCCTGCTTCCCGGGCGTGCTGATGACACGCTGGGCGTACTGATTCACCAGTGCGCCGTCGTGCTTCGTCAGGGCGTATTCCTGTTGCGCCTCGACGAACCCGAGGCACACCTGGATGGCGTCCAGCTCGTTCCGCCCGATGCGGCGGTAGAGGATCTCCTGGCGTCCCGCCGCGGTGTTGAACCGCCACTTGCCCCCCTCCCTGACGATCGGGATCGGCAGCGGCCAGTCCTCGGGTCCCACCGAGAGGATGGCGACGTTCGGGTCCAGTGGATCGACCTCGACCGCGGTCTTCTCTCTCGGCCTGCGCCGCGAAGGCCTTGCTCAGGTTCTCCGACTGGACCGCGTCCTCGGTGGTCACGAGGTCCACGCCCTCCGGTCCGAGGATCGCCTTCATGGCCGCGGTGTCGTATCGCTCCGCGGCGAGGATCAACGCGTCGCTCGCCTTCTCGGGGGTGTCGAAGGTCCGCTGCTGGATCGCCGGGTCCCTGGGCCGGCTTGGCGGGCTCGGCGGCCTGCGAGGCCGGGGGCAACGGGAAGGCGCATGCGACGCCCAGGCAGAGCCCGAGGCGAGTGACGCGGATCAGGAGCCGGCCGGGAATCCGATCGTTCGATCCGGGTCTCATCGCATTCACCTCCGGCCGCCGCCACGGCCGCCGCCGCCGCCTCGCGAACCCATGCTGGACGCCCCGCGCGAGCTGCTGCTCTTGGCGCTGCTCCCGCTGTACCCGCGCGAACCGCCGCTGAAGCCGCTGTTGACGCTCGATCCGCTGCCCGACGGAATGTTGCGGTTGCCGACCTGCGCGCCGCCCGCCGACGCGCCGCCGGCGCCGCGGTCCATGCTGCCGGCGCTGGCTGGGACGGGATCCCGCGCTGCCGGTGCCCGCGGTCCATCGTGCTCGGCGTGCCGCCGCGCGATCCCGCGCCACCGGTGCCGCGGTCCGCGGCGCTCGGCGTGCCGGTGCGGGATCCCGCGCCGCCCGTGCCGCGGTCCATGGCCCCGGCGGTGCCGGAACGCGCCCCGGCGCCGCCCGCCGCCCGATCGCTCGCGCCGCCGCGCGCCGATCCCCCGTACTTGCTTGCCGTCGCCTTGTTCGAGTAGGGGGTGCCCCCGCGGTGCGAGGGTTGTGCTGCCAGTTGTTGTTTCCGCCGCGGTTGATGTTGGTGTTCTTGTTGAAGTTGTTGTTGACGTTGATGTTGACGTCGTTTCCGCCCCAGCCGCAGCCACAGCAGGAGCCGCCCCAAGCCGCGCCCCACGTCGACCCCGATGCCGAAGCCGATCAAGGCGCCGCCCGCCGGGTAGGGAGGATAGTAGATCGGCGGATAGGGATAGACCGGCGGCCCGTAGACCACCGTCGGGCTGTAGGACGGGACGTAGACCACCTCGGGATTCGCGGGCTGGACGACGATGACCGTCTTCTGCTCGATCACTTTCGTCTCGACGACCTGCTGCTCGTTGGTCGTCAGCGCGCCCTTGTCCGCCGCCTTCTTGCGCATCCGCTGGACGGCTTCCATGACGTCGGCCTGCTGCGCGAGGAAAGCGTTCCCGAGGTCCGTGGTCCACTGGATGTCTTCCGAGAGCCGCTTCACCACCTCGGGGACCGCCGCCATCGACTGGATGCTGGGGTCCCAGGGCTGCTTCGCGACCGCCTCCTCCAGCGCCTTGTCCTTCAGGCCCGGGTTCCTCGCGAGCCACTGCTGGAGCTGGATGATCTCGAGCGGATAGGTGGAGGCGACGAGCGTCTGGGCCAGGAGCGGGTCGGGGTAGAGGGCGATCGGAGCCACCAGCGCATCGAGCTGGTCGGGCGGGATCGCCGGCGCCTCGGCCGCGCCGGCCGCGCCGGTGGCGCCGCCTGGGCCGGCTGCGGTGCCGGCGCGCCCTGCTGCGCGAGGGCCACGCCCGAGCCGGGCGCGAGCAGGAGCACGCAGCAGAGCGCCACAAAGCGCTGCAGTGATCGGCTCGACACGCGGGAGCGCGGGATCGCTTTCTGGGCCATGGCTTTCTGCTCCCTCCGGAGCCGGAGGCATGCGGGATTCGCTTCTGCCCGCGGGACCTCAGGATAGGCCCGCAGGCGCCGGCCGCGCAACGGCCGCGCACCGATCGCTACGCGAGCGGCAGGCCCTCGATCCAGCCCGATTCGAGCAGGTACCGGTACAGGTGCCCGAGCGGCGGCGGGAAAAGCAGGTTCTCCGCCGTGACCGGACCGTCCGTCGGAAAGCCGACCGAAGGCGCGCCGGGAGGCAGCGCGGCGAGCGCTTCCCGCACCGCTTCGGCCGGCATCGGGTGGACGTAGATCCGGACGTTTGCGGCGAGCAGCTTCCCGAGCGCCTCGAGCCGGCCACCCATCAGCTCCGGGTAGTTCGCCATCTGCAGCAGCGGGATCAGCGCGGACGTCCCCGCGGTGAACCGCAGCGGCAGCTTCGTGTAGCGCCGGAGGTAGCCCGACAGCTCGTAGTTGTGGGGGTAGCGGCTGAGGAGGACCGGCCGGCCCAGCGCAGCCAGGGCCGCGAGCCGGTCCAGGATGGTGCGATCGTCGGGGCGCTCGGCCGCGCCGATCGGATCGGTGCTCATCTCGAACAGGCCCAGCGGCTCGCGCTCGGTCGAGCCGGCCTCGGAGCCCAGCCGGCGGAGCGCCGCCTCGAGGATGCGCGCATGGATCGACTCCACCCGGCGGAAGTTGCCGCGCTCGACGACGATCGGCCGTTTGCGGAGGACCTCCGACGGCGGGACGAGTTGCAGGTCCTCCTTGAACAGGACCGCGCTGCCGTAGCCGCCGCGCACGAGGGCGACGCCGACCGCCCGCGGGTCGGTCTCGCGGAAGTCGGGCCCCGACAGCTCGATGACGTCGATCTCGATCCGGGCGAGCGACAGCCCGGAGGCGAGGGCCGCGAGCAGGGCGTCCACAGAACCGCGCTCGAAGTAGGCCGCGTGCACGAGGTTGACGCCGAGCACGCCGAGCGCCTGCTGCTGGAGCAGGTTGCCCGGGTCCATCATGTTGACATGGAGCAGGACGTCGTTCGGCCGCCCGCGCGGAGAGGACTGGAAGCGGATCCCCAGCCAGCCGTGGCACTCGTTGGTCCCGGCGAAGTTGCGCGCCGAGACCGTGTCGGCGAAGACGAAGAAGCGGGTGTCCGCACCGCGGCCCGCGTCGAGCCGCTCGATCAGTTGCGCGTACTCGTGGTCGAGCATCGCGATCAGCCGGTCGCGTGACACGTACCGGGTCCCCTTGCCGTAGATCGCGTCGCTGACCGTCATGTCGTAGGCCGAGATCGTCTTCGCGACCGTCCCCGACGCGCCACCGACCTGGAGGAACCAGCGGGCCACCTCCTGGCCGGCGCCGATCTCCGCGAACGTCCCGAAGATCTTCGGGTCGAGGTTGAGCTGGAGCGCCTTGTGATGGGTGTCGATCTTCCCGGTCTCGCTCATGGGGGTCTCCAGGACGGCGCAGCAGGCTTCATGGTACCCGCAAGGCCCCAGCGCTGCGCGAGACGTGCCGTCAGTCGGCGCCAGTGTGGTCGACTGCGGTGCTACACTTCGCCCTTGCGAGACGCGGGCTCGATTTCCTCCGCGCCACCGCAGGATCCATGGAGGAAACCGACCATGACCGAGCCGCGACCGGACATCACCCGCATCGTTCTCGTCGTCCTCTCGATCCTCACCCTGATGCTCGCGTCCTTCTGGATCCTCCGTCCGTTCCTTGGGGCGATGATCTGGGCGACGACGATCGTCGTCGCGACCTGGCCGGTGCTGCTCGCGGTCCAGCGCTTTTTTCGCGGCCGGCGGTGGCCGGCGGTGGCCGTCCTGTCGCTGGTCCTTCTCGGCCTCCTGTTCGTACCGTTCCTTCTGTCCGTCAGCGCCCTCGTAAGGAACTCCGACGCGATCGTCACCCGGGTGCAGGAGCTCTCGACACTCCAGCTCCCTCCCGCACCGGGCTGGGTGGCCGGGCTGCCGCTCGTGGGAGCACAGGTGGCCAGCGCGTGGGAAGGGTTCGTCGGCGAGGGGCTCCAGCCGCTGATGACCAAGTCCGCACCGTACGCGAGCGACGCGACGAAATGGCTGATCGGGAGGATCGGGAACGTCGGCCTCGCACTCATCCAGTTCCTGCTCACCGTCGTCATCGCCGCCATCCTCTGGTCGAGCGGCGAACAGGCGGTCGCCATGGCACGGCGCTTCGCGCGCCGCCTGGGCGGGAAACGGGGCGAGAGCACGCTCGACCTCGCCGGCGCGGCGATCCGCGGAGTGGCGATGGGGGTGGTGGTCACGGCTCTCCTGCAGTCGGTCCTCTGTGGGCTCGGGCTGTGGATCGCCGGCGTTCCGTTCCCGGCTGTCCTCACGGTCGTGGCGTTCGTGCTCTGCATCGCGCAGATCGGACCACTCCCGCTGCTGCTGCTTGCGGTGGCTTACGTCTTCTGGACGGGCAGCACCGGATGGGGCGTCTTCCTCCTCGTCTGGACGATCGTCGTCGGGCCGCTCGACAATTTCCTGCGCCCCATCCTGATCAAGAAGGGTGTCGACATGCCGCTGATCATGGTTTTCGCCGGGGTGATCGGGGGCCTCATGACGCTCGGCCTGATCGGCATCTTCGTCGGCCCCGTCGTCCTCGCCGTGACGCACGCGCTCGCCGAGTCCTGGGCGACCTCGGATCTCAGCGAGTCATGACGCTGCGCCCCGAAGCGACTCGTACTGCCGGATCGCCGCGCGCGCGTTGAAGAGCATGCGCTCGCGGCCGAGCCGGTCGGCCAGACCGGCCCGGCGCACGACCTCGAGCACCGCCGGGTTCAGACCGACCAGCCAGAGCGTCACGCCCCGCTCGGTGATGCGCTTCTCGGCCTCGATGAGCGCCTGCAGCGCCGAGTACTCGATGTCCGGCACCCGGCTCATGTCGATCGCCAGCACGCGCGGGTCGTACTGCGTCACCAGCGCCGCGATCTGCTCGCCGATGCTCTGGGCGTTCACGAAGAAGATGCGCCCTTCCGGACGGACGATCAGGAGGCGATCGAACAGCTCGTCGTCCGGATGCTCGGGCGACAGCGGTCGCAGCACGTCGGCGCCGCGCTTGCGGCCGATCACGGAGACGCGCGGGTGGGCAGACTGGCTGGCGAGGCCGATCAGCGACGCGACGATGGCGACCACGATCCCCTGCAGCGTGCCGAAGATCAGCACGCCGAGACAGGCCACCAGCGCCCAGCGGAACTCCATCGTGCGGACCCGGCGGATCGCGAGGAACTCCAGCGGCTGGATCAGGCCGGCGGAGTAAACGATGACGACGGCCGCCAGCGTCGCGAACGGGAGGAGGCCCAGCAGCGGCGCGAGCAGCAGCATCGTCGCCGCCGCGGCGCCCGCCGTCACCAGGGATGCCTTCTGCGTCCGGCCTCCGGCCGCGCGAACGACCGCGCTTTGCGAAGTGCCGCCTCCCGCCGGCATCGCACCCAGGAACGCGCCGCCGAGGTTGGCCGCCCCGGTGGCGAGCAGCTCGCGATTCGCGTTGATCGGCGGGTCCGACGGACCGGCGAAGGCGCGCCCCGCCGCGATCGATTCGGTGAAGCTCATCAGGGCGATGCCGAGCGCGCCCGGCAGCAGTTGTCCGACCAGCGCTACGTCCGGCATGGTCGGCGACGGGAATCCCCGCGGAATGAGACCGACCGTCGAGACGCCCTGGGCATGCAGGTTGAAGAACCACGACGCGGCGATGCCGCCCCCTACCGCAACCAGGGGCGCAGGGGAGTGCGGCCAGAGGCGCTCCATGCCGATCAGCACGACCAGCGTCGCCGCGGCCACCGCCAGCGTGATCAACGAGGTCTCGGGCAGGTGGCGCGCGACGTCGATCACGTCGCGGAAGAAGCCCTGCTTGGTGATGTGGATGCCGAGCAACTTCGGCACCTGGTCGAGCACGATCACGAGGCCGATCCCGGCCTTGAAGCCCGTCAGGACGGGGGTGGAGATGAAGTTGGCGACGAATCCGAGGCGGATCAGGCCCGCGAGCAGCAGCAGGACGCCCACCAGCGCCGTCAGCGTGGCCACGGCGGTGACCAGCTTGGCCGGGTCCCCGTCCGGCACCGCCAGGCCGAGCTGCGTGCCGGCCAGGATCGCCAGGGTGGTGGTGGAGCTGACGCTCAGCACCCGCGAGGAACCGAGCAGGGCGTAGATGATCATCGGAAGGAAGGCGGTGTAGAGGCCGACTTCCACGGGCAGGCCGGCCACGGTCGCGTAGGCCATGGCCTTCGGCAGGACCACCGCGGCCGCGGTGAGGCCGGCGACCACGTCGAAGCGGAGCGCCGGTGTGCCTGCCGGGATCGCGTCCGGGGTCCCCGGATGCTGGCTCATGTCGTATCCCCCCGGCTGCTGCGTGAGTGCGAGTCAACCATCTTCCTCTCCGATTGTCTAGAATGAACAGATGAGCGAAGGCGAGCGGGAGTCGGGATCGGCGTGGGCGACGACGCGCGAGGTCGTGACGGGTGCACTCCGCGACCTTTCCCGATCGTGGAGGAGCCTGGCGCTCACCGACCTCGCCTGCAAGGTGGTCGCGTTCGCGCTGCTCACCCCGGCGACGATGATGCTGCTTCACTGGCTGATGTCCCGCGCCGGATCCGGCGCGATCGCGGACGCCGACATCGCGCGGTTCTTCCTGACCACGCGCGCCGGGGTCGTTGCGCTCGTCGCGTGCGGAGCGCTCCTGCTTGCGATCGTCGCCCTGGAGGCAGCGTGCCTGATGGCGATCGGGCTCGCCGAAGCGCGGGGTAGGCACCTGAGCGCCAGAGGACGCCCTCGCCTTCGGGGCGGTGCGCGCACTGGACGTGCTGCGCCTGACCGCGCACATGGTGGTGCGCGTCCTGGCCGGCCTGCTGCCGTTCCTCGCCGCCGCCGGCCTTGTCTACTGGGCGCTGCTGCGGCGACACGACATCAATTACTACCTGGCGCAGCGACCGCCCGAGTTCTGGGCCGCGGGGACGCTCGCGGGGCTGATCGGCGCTGGGCTGGCCGCGCTGCTCGCGTGGACGACCGCCCGCTGGGCGCTGGCGCTGCCGCTCGTCCTGTTCGAGGACGTCAGCCCCCGCCGGGCCCTCGGCGAGAGCGCCCGTCGATCGGCCGGGAGCCGCTGGGTCGTCGTGACGGTCCTTGCCGCGTGGGCGGCCGCAGCCCTGGCGCTGACGATGGCGACGACGTACTCTGGTCCAGTTCCTCGGCCGCAGCCTCGCGCCGCACTTCGGCGGCTCGCTGGCGCTGCTCCTCGCGTTCATCGCCGGGCTCGCGTTGCTGTGGGCCGCGCTCGGCCTCGCGGCGGGAATCGCCAGCTTCTCGCTCTTCTCGCTGCTCCTCTCAAGGCTCTACCTGCGCGTCGGCGAGCCCCGCGAGGCCTCGACACCCGCACCGGTCGCGGCGCGCCCGCACCCGGGTGCCGCCCGGCTCCTCTCCGGTCGCGCCCGGGCGGGACTGGCGGCCGTCGCGGTCCTCGCCTCGGTCGGTTTCGCGCTGCTCGCGCTCCTCGTCACCCGGACGAATCAGCCGGTGCTGGTTATCGCCCACCGCGGCTCGTCGGCGGCGGCGCCCGAGAACACCCTGGCCGCCTTCCGCCTGGCCGCCGAGCAGGGGGCGGACTACGTCGAGCTGGACGTGCAGGAGTCGGCGGACGGCGAGGTGCTGGTCGTGCACGACAGCGACCTCATGAAGGCGGGTGGCGCCGCGATGAAGATCTGGGAGACCGACGCGGCGACCCTCCGCACGGTCGACATCGGCAGCCGCGCCGGTCCGCAATTCTCCGGGGAGCGCGTGCCGACGCTCGCCGAGGCGCTCGCGGTCTGCAAGGGCCGCACCCGCGTCCTCGTCGAGTTGAAGTCCTACGGCCACGACCAGCGCCTCGAAGAACGGGTCGCGGCGATCGTCGAGGCGGCCGGTATGGAAGGCGACTGCCTCTTCATGTCGCTCGATCGCGCCATGGTCCGGAAGATGAAGCAGACGCGGCCGTCGTGGCGGTCGGGGCTGCTGGTCGCCAAGGGGCTCGGCGACCTGACCGTGCTCGGCGCCGACTTCCTGGCGGTCGAGGCGCGGATGGCGACGCGCCGCTTCGTCCGGCGGGCGCATCGGGCCGGGCAGGATGTCTACGTCTGGACCGTCGAACGACCCCGCCTGGATGCTCGATACCATGGGGCGCGGCGTCGACGGGCTGATCACCGACAAGCCGGACCTGGCGCGCGAGGTAGTGGCGCAGCGGGCCCGGATGAGCGACGCGCAGCGACTCCTGGTAGCGTTGATGGTCGGGATGGGAGCGCGCACCGAGGCGCTCGAATCCGAGGCCGCCCTGAGGCCCTGACCGGACGCTCCTTCAGCCCGCCATCCAGAGCGCGTCGAGCAACCGCTCGGCCTCCGCGATCCGCGCGAACAGCCGCTTCGGCGCGCGGCGCAGCGAGGCGTCCGAGAGCAGCGCCTCGGCCAGGAACGGCGCGGCGATCGTGACGTCGGTCCGGAGGTAGGCCGACGAGGACTCGACGCACTCGGCGCTGGTCTTGCCCCAGGTGTGCCCCTCGCCGGCGGAGCAGGGGGACAGGGCCCCGTTGTCGACGACGTCGACGCAGACCTGGGCGTCGTAATCGAAGCCGCGCGCCTCGACGCCGAGGATCTGCGAGAGCAACGGCTCGCCCTGCAGCGTGTAGTTCTTGGGGACCCCGCCGCCGAGGATCCAGATCGCGGCCTTGCCGCCCCCCTGGCGCGCGAGGTTCTGCAGCGCCGCCATCTGGTAGACGTCCCGGCCGGCGTCGATCCGGAACAGGAACTGCGGATCCTCGCGCTGCAGCCGGACGGCGTTCAGGAAGATCGAGCCGTCCTGCACCGCGCCCGAGAAGATCGGGACGTCGGCGCGGAAGCAGGCGCCGAGCACGGTCGAGTTCGCGGCGCCCCGCTCGTCCTCGACGGCGGAGACGGCGCGGCCCAGCGCGTGGTGGAACTCGGGCGTCGTCATCGGGCGCTGGAACTCCGGCTGCCGAATGACCTCGAGGAAGAAGCGGTCGGTGTCGAGCAGCACCTCCTCGTCGAAGCCGAGGTCGTAGATCCGGATGATCCGCTCCTCGCGCAGCGCGAGGTCGTCGGCCAGCGGCGAGAGCTCGTGGATCGTGTGGCCGAGCAGGCGGTGCACGTCGTGGTAGAGGTTGGCGCCGGTCGTGGTCAGGCAGGAGATCGCGCCGCTCGTCACCAGCGGGATCACGACCGAGGTGTGCAGCCCGGCCGGCGTCATCGCGCCGGAGAGGGTCGCGAAGACCGTGCAGTCGTCCTCGAGCGAGCGGCGCATGATTCGGTGGACCTCGCGCACGTTGCGGCCGGCGAAGGCGGGAAAGCGGGTCTCGATCAGCGTCCGCAGCGACTCGCCGCCGGTGACGGGCGGGGGATCGACGGGGCGGCCGGTCTTCTCGGCGGACATCGGACTCTCCTGGCTGGGGGGAGCTACGGCGACTTGGGGGGCGGCGCGCCCGGGATCTCGGTCGGGTTCTTGCGCATCCGGATCTCGGTCCCACCGCGCGCGAACTCGACGTGGTCCATCAGCCGGTTGATCAGGAAGATCCCGCGGCCGTGGGACTCGAAGATGTTCTCGCCGAGGACCGGGCTGGGAACGTTGCGGGGATCGAAGCCGGGGCCGGGATCGCGCACGACGATCAGGATCCCGCGATCCTCCTCGCAGGCGACCGAGATCGCCACCGGCTTCGAGGCGTCGCCCTGCGCGCCGTGGACGACGGCGTTGGCCAGCGCCTCCTGGAGCGCCAGTTCGATCGTGTGCTCCTCCCCGACGGCGCAGCCGAAGTTGCGGACCAGGCCCATCACCCGCTGGACCAGCGGCGTGATCGCGCCGGTTTCGGCGGGGATGACGTCGTCGTAGCGGAGGACCATCGCGTCGTCGTGGAACTCGCGGACGGGCGGCGGGGGCGGCTGTGGCGACGGTCGCTTGGAATCGGACATCCGGCGCTCCCCGGCGGCAGGACCGCCTGCGAGACCATCCTAGCCCTCTCGGGAGGTCCGGTAAATCACGTTCGGATCGACCCGCGGTCGCGCTAGGCTGGAGCGGTCGGAGGGCGGCCCGTGGTCGAGCGCGTCCGGTTCCGCGACCTCACGCAGGCCCGCGAGGTCCTGTCGCCGGCGGAACTGCGCTTCGAGCGCGCGCGCCGCACGGCCGGGCTCTTCGCCGGGCCGGCCCTGTTCGCCCTCCTGCTGGCCCTGCCGGTTCCCGGGCTGCCGGCGCCCGCCGGGCGCCTCGCCGCGGTCCTGGCGTGGGTCCTCACCTGGTGGATCACCGAGGCTGTGCCGATCCCGGTGACCTCGGTCCTGGGACCGGCGCTGGCGGTCGTGCTGGGCGTCGGCTCCGCGGCCGAGATGTTCGCCCCTTTCGGCGACCCGATCGTGTTCCTCTTCCTGGGCGGCTTCGTGCTGGCGGAGGCGATGTTCGCGACCGGTCTCGACCGGCGCTTCGCCTACGCGATCCTGGCGCGACGCTGGGTCGGCTCGTCGTCGACGCGGATCCTCGCGGCGTTCGCGGTGGCGACGGCCGGACTGTCGGCGTGGCTCTCCAACACCGCCACGACCGCGATGCTCTACCCGATCGCGCTCTCCGTGCTGACGGCGCTCTCCCGCCTGCTCGAACGCCAATCGGGAGGCCCGGCCGACGCGACCCGCCTGCGCTTCGGGACATCGCTGATGCTGACGATCGCCTGGGCCGCTTCGATCGGCGGGATCGTCACCCCGGTCGGGACGCCCCCGAACCTCATCGTCCTGGGTCAGCTCGACCAGCTGGCCCACGTGCGGGTGCCGTTCTTCCAGTGGATGCTGGTCGGCGGGCCGATCGCCGCCTTCATGGTGCTGCTGCTGCTCGCCACCCTGCGCTGGGCGCTCCCCCCGGAAGTCGGCGAGATCCGCGGCAGCCGCGACGAATTCGTGCACGAGCGCGCCGCGCTCGGCGCGCCCTCGCGGGCCGAGAAGAACGTCCTCGGCGCGTTCGCGTTGACCGTCGCGCTCTGGGTGCTGCCGGGCGTCCTGGCGCTGCGGCTGGGGACCGAATCGGCCGCCGCGCGGCAGATCCAGCGGCTGTTCCCGGAGAGCGTCGTCGCCGTGCTCGGCGCCAGCCTGCTGTTCGTGCTGCCGGTCGACTGGCACGAGCGCCGGTTCACGCTGCGCTGGAGCGAGGCGGTGCGGATCGACTGGGGCACGCTCCTGCTGTTCGGCGGCGGCCTGTCGCTCGGGGCGGCGATGTTCCGCACGGGGCTGGCGGAGGCGATCGGGCAGGGGATCGTTCGCGCGACCGGCGCCGAGTCGCTCGCGGCCCTGACCGTGCTGTTCACGCTGCTCGCGATCGTCCTGACCGAGACGACCTCCAACACCGCCGCCGCGACGATGGTCGCCCCGCTGGCGATCGCTGCGGCGCAGGCCGCCGGTGTCAGCCCGGTGCCCCCCGCGATGGCGGTTGCGCTCGGGGCCTCGATGGCTTTCATGCTGCCGGTCTCGACGCCGCCCAACGCGATCGTCTACGGCTCGGGCTGCGTGCCGATCACGGTCATGCTGCGCCTGGGCACGCTGCTCGACCTGGCCAGCGCGATCGTCGTGCCGGCCGGCGTGCTGCTCCTGACGCGCCTGTTCGGAATCGGCTGATCGGCGTACAATCCCCTCGCACCCAGTGAAGAGGAGCGGATTCGATGAGAACGATCGTGAACAGGACCGTTCAGCCCCTCGCGGTGCGTCTTCCGCGCGGCAAGGTGCTTCGCCTCGGCCCCGGAAAATCGGGCCAGATCGCCGACGACGCCATCGACGCGCCCGGCGTCGCGAAGCTGGTCGAGGCTGGCCAGGTCGAGCTGCTCGCCGAAGGGGAGCAGGCCCACGGGACCGGCGGGTCGTCGGGCACGCTCCACACCGACACCCACGGCCACCACGGGTCGACCGGTCCGAAGGTCCGCGGCGACCGGGGCGCGTAGCGGGCGCCCCGGCCGCCCGCCGGACGATCAGAACAGCCGGCCCAGGAACAGGTAGAACGAGTCCACCCCGTCCGACGAGATGCCGTACGCAAGGTAGAGCGGCCCGATCAGCGTGTCGGCGCCGAGGTACGCGGCTGCCGCGCCCTTCCATCCATCCGTCGGAACGCCGGCGACCGGGTCCCTGGCGTATGCCCCCTCGACCGCCAGTCCCGCGAAGATGCCGGAGCCCAGCTGCGGCGGGAGTTCGAGCAGCCGCCTGTAATAGGCCAGCTTGGCCAGCGCGGCCTCGGTCCCGAAGTAGCGCTGCACGCCGTAGCCGGAGAGGTTGAACAGGCCGCCGAAGGCGTACTGGTCGAACACGGTGGGCGAGCCTCCCGGCCCAACCGAGGAACACCGACGGGGAGAAGCGTGTTGTTGCCGAAGCTGATCGCGCCCCCGACGCGGAGATTCGCCGTCTCGAACGACTCGTCGTTGATGCCGCCCTTGTAGGCGAACTCGGAGTCAAGGACGGCCTTCCACCCGCTGCGCGGGAAGTTGACGCTGTCGAGGGTGTCCCACTCGAACCGCAGCCTGGCCCCGATCGGGTCGCTCGAGATCTTGAAGGGGACGATGCCGAGCGTCTCGAGCTTGGCGTCGCGCCGGGAGGCGAAGGCACCCAGACGAAGCTCGGCCCAGCGGCCGAACTGGCGGCCGAAATCGATCCCGGCCGTCCCGCGGTCGAGCCCGGAACTCCAGCTCCGCGCCGTTCGCGGCGGTCAACCGGGTACGGCTCGCGGCGCCATCCGCCGTAGGGGGCGAAGAACCAGCGGCCCCGGTAGTCGAGCGGCTGGTAGAACTCGGTGTCGACCAGCGGCCGCGTCCCGACCCCCACGGTGGTGCGCCACTCGGCGCCCAGCCCGTTCAGCTCGGTCATCGTGTACGACGCCAGCGCCGTGAACTCCCCGTATCCGGTCAGGTTCGAGACCAGGTTGAGGCCGAAGCGCAGGAAGTGGCGCCCCCAGGTCTTGGCGTTGGCCTTGATCACGAGGTCGAAGCGGTCCTTCTCCCCCTCGATCGGCATCAGGCGAAAGTCGACCAGCTCGAAGGCGTCGAGCTCGTAGAGCCGCGCCACGTCGGCGTTGAGGACCGTGATGTCGAGCGGGGAGTCGGGCTCGACCCGCAGGCGATCGAGCAGGACGCGATCGTCGAGGTGGGAGTCGTTCTCGACCGTGACGTTCCGGACCTGGACCACGCGGGTGGCGTTGCGGAACCGCCGCTGCTGGTAGGCGGCGTAGTCCGCGGGAGAGACCGCCAGCCGCTCGAGCGCCGTGGCGTGCTCCCGCGCCGCCGCCTCGCCGTCGAGGATCGCCGCCGTCGATCCTCTCGCGCTCGAAGCTGCCGGCCTGAAATCCCCTCGAGCTCGGGCACGATCAGGATGTCCTGCGGCCCCAGCGTCGCGATCTGCTCGAGCACGTTCTTGCGGGTCTGGAATCCGTTCATCTGCCCGGCCACGTTGAGCAGCGTCCTGATCTGGTCGGACGTGGCGAGCGGGCGTGCTGATGTCGACCGCGATCACGACCTCGGCCCCCATCTGGCGCGCGACGTCGATCGGGAGGTTGGCGACGAGCCCGCCGTCGAGCAGCCGCCTGCCGTCGATCTCGACCGGCGTGAACGCGCCCGGGACCGACATGCTCGCCCGCATCGCCAGGGACAGGCTCCCGCGGTCGAGCACGACCTTCTCGCCGGTCACGAGGTCGGTCGCCACCGCGCGGAACGGGATCGGCAGGTCGTCGAAGCGCTCGATCCCGGCGGACGGGAGCGTCAGTGCGTGCATCAGGATGGTCACATTCTGGCCGGTGATCAGCCCGGGCGGGAGCGCGGGCTTCCCCTTCTCGATCCCGATCCGGACCGGCGACAGTACCCGGGCGTCGTCCTGCTTGCGGCGGAAGGAGAGGTACTGGCGGCGGGAGCTGTCGTTGAAGACGTCGAACCAGTCGGTCGTGTCGACGACCTCCTGCAGCTCGTCGACGGACAGCCCGCTGGCGTAGAGGCCCCCGACGATCGCGCCCATGCTCGTTCCGGCGATGTAGTCGATCGGGATCCGCAGCTCCTTCAACACCCTCAGCACGCCGACGTGTGCCGCTCCGCGCGCGCCGCCGCCGGAGAGCACGAGGCCGACCTTGGGACGGCGGGCGATCTCCGGCGGGACGGGCTGATCGCCGGCCGGGGCCGGCGCCAGGGGCGGCCCCGGCGTCGACCACGGGCTGGCCCGACACTTCGGCCGGCACGGGAGCCGGCTGCTGGGCGCGAGCGGGGGCGGCGAGAGCAACCAGCAGGGCGAAGGCGGCAAGGCAGGGTCGGCAGATCACGGTGGCACCTCTTTCACGACTCGGACGGGGGCGCGTCGGGCCGCATGAGCGGCACCGGGAACGGGGCGACAGTCGCCCCCTTGACGGCCGCCTCGAGGATCCGCGGAGACCCTTCCTTCTCGACCTCGTCGATCCGGACGACGGCGTGCATCGGCACGAAGAAGCGGGGGACCCCCTCGAACTCCCGCTCCAGCCGCTCTTCCGAGGGGTCGACCACGAGCCGCCCCTTGGCCCCGAAGACGAGCTCCGCGACCTCGACGAACCCGAGCAGCTCGCCGTGGCTCACGCGCCGGGCGTAGACCTCGTAGAGCTGGCCCTGGTTGTGGAACGCGACGCGGAAGAGCG
This sequence comes from uncultured Acidobacteriota bacterium, assembly GCA_963702425.1. Classification (GTDB taxonomy): domain Bacteria; phylum Acidobacteriota; class Polarisedimenticolia; order J045; family J045; genus JALOKP01. Next base: position 96,353 of record CAVPCQ010000011.1, on the reverse strand, counting down.
GCTTCTTCGCGGCCATGCGCGCATGATAGACGGGTCGGCCTGCGGCGAGCGACCGGCGCCGGCCGGCTGGAACGCCGCCACGCCGGTCAGCTCGCGGCCGACGGCCAGTTCGTGGATCGTCTCGGTCCCCTCGTAGGTGATCACGCTCTCGAGGTTGAGCATGTGGCGGATCGCGTGCTGGTCGAGCGTGATCCCGCCCTCGCCGAGCGCGCCCCAGACGATGCCGTAGCGGGCCTGGGTCAGGCACGACAGCGGCGCCGCGAGGCCGGCCGCCTCGGGGAGCCGCGCCGAGTCCGGCACCCGGACGTCGTCGACGAACAGCTCCGAGGTGACCGAGGCGCGCAGCGACATCTTGCGCTTGATGTCGCGCGCGAGGTAGCCCCTCGTCCCGCGCTCGACCAGGAAGCCCTCGCTGGCGGCCCTGACCGTGCCGTTCACGCTCCTCGCGATCGTCCTGACCGAGACGACCTCCAACACCGCGGCGGCGACGATCGTCGCCCCGCTGGCGATCGCCGCGGCCCAGGCCGCCGGCGTCAGCCCGGTGCCGCCCGCGATGGCGGTCGCGCTCGGGGCCTCGATGGCTTTCATGCTGCCGGTCTCGACGCCGCCCAACGCGATCGTCTACGGCTCGGGCTGCGTGCCGATCACGGTCATGCTGCGCCTTGGGACGCTGCTCGACCTGGCCAGCGCGATCGTCGCGTCGGCCGGGGTGCCGCTCCTGACGCGCCTGTTCGGAATCGGCTGATCGGCGTACGATCCCCTCGCACCCAGTGAAGAGGAGCGTATTCGATGAGAACGATCGTGAACAGGACCGTTCCGCCCCTCGCGGTGCGTCTCCCGCGCGGCAAGGTGCTTCGCCTCGGCCCCGGAAAATCGGGCCAGATCGCCGACGACGCCATCGACGCGCCGGGCGTCTCGAAATTGATCGAGGCCGGCCAGGTCGAGCTGCTCGCCGAAGGGGAGCAGGCCCACGGGACCGGCGGGTCGTCGGGCACGCTCCACACCGACACCCACGGCCACCACGGGTCGACCGGTCCGAAGGTCCGCGGGGACCGGGGCGCGTAGCGGGCGCCCCGGCCGCCCGCCGGACGATCAGAACAGCCGGCCGAGGAACAGGTAGAACGAGTCCACCCCGTCCGACGAGATGCCGTAGGCAACGTAAAGGGGGCCGATCAGCGTATCGGCGCCGACGAAGGCGGAGGCCGAGCCCTTCCAGCCATCCGTCGGGGCCCCGGCCACGGGGTCCTTCGAGTAGGCCCCATCGACCCCGACGCCGGCGTAGATCCCCGATCCGAGCTGGGCCGGGAGTTCGAGCAGCCTTCGGTAGTAGATCAGCTTCGCCAGCACCGCCTTCGTGCCGAAATAGCGCTGCGCGCCGTATCCGGAGAGGTTGAAGAGGCCGCCGAACGAGTACTGGTCGAAGATCGTCGGCGCGCCTCCCGCCCACCCGGCCCGCATCCCCGGGACGAAGGTGTTCTTGCCGAAGCTGAACGCGCCATTGACCTGCAACTCGGCCGTCTCGAACGAGTCGTCGTCGACGCCGCCGTTGAAGGCGTACTGCCCCTCGAGGATCGACCGCAGTCCGTGGCGCGGGAAGTTGACGTTGTCCAGCGTGTCCCAGTCGAAACGCAGCCTCCCGGCGAGCGGGTTGCTGTCGAGCTCTATCGCGCCCGGTTCGAGCGTCTGAAGCCTCGCCGTGCGCCAGGCCTGAACGACGCCGAGGCGCAGTTCTGCGTAGCGGCCGAACTGGCGGCCGATGTCGGCGTAGACCGCGGCGCGATCGAGCTCGAAGTCGATGATCAGGTTGTCCAGGCTGACGACCGGGTAGGGGACGCGGCGCCAGCCCCCGGCGGCCGAGACGAACCAGTGACCGGCCCAGTCGATCGGCTGGTAGAACTCGGTCTCGATCAGGGGCCTGGTCCCGACCCCCGCGTAGGTCCGCCACTCCGCCCCGAGCCCGTTGAGCTGGGTCATGGTGTACGAGCCGAGGGCGGTGAACTCCCCGTATCCGGTCAGGTCCGAGACCAGGCTGAGGCCGACGCGGAGGTAGTGGCGGGCCCAGGTCTTGGCCTTCGCTCGGATCAGGAGGTCGAACCTGTTCTTTTCGCCCTCGACCGGAATCAGGATGTAGTCGACCAGCTCGAAGGCGTCCAGCTCGTACAGCCGGGCCAGGTCGGCGTTGAGGATCGACAGGTCGAGCGGCGCGTCAGGCCTGACCCTCACGCGGGCGAGCAGGACACGCGAGTCCAGGTGCGAATCGTTGGAGACATCGACCTTGCGGATCTGGACGACCCGGGTCGTGTTCCGAAAATGGCGCTTCTGGTAGGCGGCGTAGTCCTCGGGGGACACGGCCAGCCGCTCGAGTTCCGTGGCGTGCTGCCGCGCGGCCTCCTCGCCGGACTCGATCGCCAGTTCGAGCTTCTCGGGCTCGAAGCTCCCGGCGCTGATCCCCTCCAGCGCGGGCACGATCAAGGTGTCCTGCGGACCGAGCGTCTCGATCTGCTCCAGCACGTTCTTGCGGGTCTGGAACCCGTTCATCTGCCCGGTCACGTTGAGGAACGTCCTGATCTCCTTGATGTCGGCGAGCGGGGTGCTGATGTCGACGGCGATCACGACCTCCGCTCCCATCGCGCGAACGACGTCGACCGGGAGGTTGCGCACCAGCCCGCCATCGACCAGGTGCCGGCCGTCGATCTCGACCGGGGTGAACACGCCCGGGACCGACATGCTCGCGCGCATCGCCTCCGCCAGGCTCCCGCTGCGGAGCAGGACCATCTCGCCCGTGGCCAGGTCGGTCGCCACCGCGGTGAACGGGATCGGCAGATCGTTGAAGCTCTCGATTCCGGCGGCGGTGATCGCGTAGTCGCGCAGCATGCCGCTCACCTTCTGGCCGGTGATCAGGCCCGCCGGGAACGGTGCCTTCCCCTTCTCGATCCCGATCCGGATCGGCGACAGCACCTGGACGTCGTCCTGCTTGCGGCGGAACGACAGGTACTGGCGCCGCGAGGAGTCGTTGAAGACGTCGAACCAGTCGGTCGTGTCGACGACCTCCTCCAGCTCCTCGACCGACATCCCGCTGGCGTACAGGCCGCCGACGATCGAGCCCATGCTCGTGCCGGCGATGTAGTCGATCGGGATCCGCAGCTCGCGCAGCACGCGCAGGACGCCGACGTGCGCCGCGCCGCGCGCGCCGCCGCCGGAGAGCACGAGACCGACCTTGGGGCGACGGCCCAGCTCGGGCGGGACGGTCGCGTCCGGGGCCGGCGCCGGGGGCGGCCCCGGCGTGACCACGACCGGGCCCGACACTTCGGCCGGCACGGGAGCCGGCTGCTGGGCGCGCGCGGGCGACGACAGCGCGGCCAGGACGGCGAGGGCAGCGAGCATGCGGAACCGGATCATCGGCACACCTCTCTGGTCAGGACTTGGACGGCGGCGCTTCGGGCCGGATCAGCGGCACCGGGAAGGGCGCGACGGTGGCCCCCTTGGCGGCCTCGAGAATGCGCGCCGGCCCTTCCTTCTCGACCTCGTCGATCCGCACCACGGCGTGCAGCGGCACGAAGAAGCGCCGGACCCCCTCGAACTCGCGCTGGAGCCGCTCCTCGGAGGGGTCGACGACGAGCGTCCCCTTGGCCCCGAAGGCCAGCCCCTCGACCTCGACGAAACCCAGGATCTCGCCGTGGCTCACGCGCCGGGCATAGACCTCGTACAGCTGACCCTGGTTGTGGAACGCGACGCGGAAGAGCGTCTTCTTCGCCGGCATGGGCGCATCATAGCGCCGTCCGGGCGTGCCGAGCGAGGCGAGTGAGGGCTAGAAGGCGGCCACCCCCGTCAGCTCGCGGCCGACGACCAGTTCGTGGATCGTCTCCGTCCCCTCGTAGGTCACGACGCTCTCGAGGTTCAGCATGTGACGGATCGCGTGGTGATCGAGCGTGATCCCGCCCCCTCCGAGCAGATCGCGCGCGTCGCGGGCGATGTCGAGCGCCAGCCGCACGTTGTTCCACTTGGCCAGCGAGACCTGGCTGTGGTGCATCCGCCCCTGGTCCTTGAGCCGGCCGAGCTGCAGCGCGAGCAGCCGGCCGGTCGTGATCCGGCGGGCCATGTCGGCGAGCCGGCGCTGGATCGTCTGGGTATGGGAGAGCGGCCGGCCGAACATCACCCGCGCGGCCGCGAACTCGAGCGACTCGGCCAGGCAGGCCGAGGCGGCGCCGAGCACGCCCCAGGCGATCCCGTAGCGGGCCTGGGTCAGGCACGACAGCGGTGCCGCCAGCCCGGCCGCTTCCGGCAGCCGCGCCGAGTCCGGCACCCGCACGTCGTCGAAGAAGAGTTCCGAGGTGACCGACGCGCGCAGCGACATCTTGTGCTTGATGTCGCGCGCCACGTAGCCCTTCGTCCCGCGCTCGACCAGGAAGCCGCGAACGCCGTCCTCGGTCATCGCCCAGACGACCGCGACGTCGGCCAGCGTGCCGCTGGTGATCCACATCTTGGCGCCGTTGACCACCCAGTCCGACCCGTCGCGCCGCGCGTGCGTCTTCATCATGCCGGGGTCGGAGCCGCCATCGGGCTCGGTCAGGCCGAAGCAGCCGAGCGCCGTTCCGGCGGCCATCGCCGGGAGCCAGCGATGTTTCTGCTCCTCGCTGCCGTAGCGGTGGATCGGGAACATGCACAGGCTCGACTGCACCGAGACGAAGCTGCGCAGGCCCGAGTCGCCGCGCTCCAGCTCGTGGCAGACCAGGCCGTAGCAGACCGAGTTCATCCCGGCGCCGCCGTAGCCCTGCATGCTGACGCCGAACAGGCCCAGTTCGGCCAGCTGGGGTACCAGCTCGACCGGGAACCGCTCCTGTTCGAAGCAGTCGCCTGCGCCCGGGATCACCTGTTCGTCGACGAAGCGCGCGACCGCGTCCTGGACCGCCTGCTCCTCGTCGGTGAGCAGCGAGCGAACGTCGAAGAAGTCGAGCGGGTTGGGAGAGGCCATCGGATCCTCACCGGCAGGGCCGCGGGGCGGCAGGGACCGGTGAGTATAGGGTCGGGCCGGCACGGAGGCCGGCCCCTACCGATCGGACGGTCGCTTCGCGCGCGGCGCGCGCGACACCGCCGGGTGCCCCTTGATCACCATCCGCATCCGCCGCCGCGCCCACGGGCCGGCGTAGTCGACGCCGATCCGCGGGGTCCGCGCGACCAGTCGGTCGGGGACCGGCTCACCCGCCTCGAGCCACAGCTCGGGGCCGGACAGCGGCGCGCCGTCGAGCGCGCGGTCGATCGCGAAGACGCGCGTCAGCCGCCCGGGGCCCGAGGCCGACGCGCCGGGTACCGGGCTCTCCGCGGCACGGACCAGGATCGCGGCCGGGTAGCCGGCCGTGCCGGTGACGACGTTGAGGCAGTGGTGCATCCCGTACACGAGGTAGACGTAGGCGATCCCGCCGGCCTCGTACATCGGCGCGGTGCGCGCGGTGAGCCCGGCGCGGGCGTGGCTGGCCCGGTCGTCCGGCCCGTCGTAGGCCTCGACCTCGACGATCCGCCCTGCAAGCACGCGCCCGCCGGGGAGGCGGCGGCACAGCCGCCGCCCGAGCAGGTCGCGCGCGACCTGCAGCGCCGGGCGGCGGTAGAACGCCAGCGGGAGCGGATCCGGGGACATCCCGTGCATGGTACACGGCGCCGTCGTCGGGACTTCGGCAGGCGCGCCATGCGGGCCGCCACAGAGGGCGGCCCCTACGGAATGAGCTTGCGCTCCTTCGCCTCGCGGATCAGCTCGTCCCGGTGTTCCGGGTCGGCGATCCCGATCAGCGCCTCGGCCCGCTCACGAAGGTTCTTGCCGAACAGGTAGGCGATGCCGTGCTCCGTGATGATGTAGTGCACGTCGGCGCGCGAGGTGACGACCCCCGCGCCCGGCTTCAGCTTCCCGACGATGCGCGAGACGTTCTTCGCCGTCGTCGAGGGCAGCGCGATGATCGGCTTGCCGCCCTTCGAGCGCGCGGCGCCGCGGATGAAGTCGACTTGCCCGCCGAAGCCGGAGTAGATCCGCGTGCCGATCGAATCCGAGCAGACCTGGCCCGTCAGGTCGATCTCGATCGCGGAGTTGATCCCGACCAGGTTGTCGTTCATCGAGATCACCCAGGGATCGTTGACGTGGTCCACCGGGTGGGCCTCGACCATTGGGTTGTTGTTCAGGAAGTCGTACAGTTCCGCGGTGCCGAGCGCGAACGTGATCACGGCCTTGCCCGGGTGGAGCGACTTCCTGGCCCCGGTGACGATCCCGCGTTCGATCGCGCGCATCGCCCCGTCGGACATCATCTCGGTGTGGATTCCGAGGTCCTTGAGGCCGTCCATCGTCTCGAAGACGGCATCGGGAATCCCGCCGATCCCCATCTGGATCGTCGCACCGTCGGTGATCAGCGGGCGGATGTGCTCGCCGATCCGGCGCTCGACGTCGCTGATCGCGTGCGGCTTCAGTTCCGGCAGCGCCTGGTGGTGCTCGACGATCGCATGGACGCGGCTGACGTGAATGAACGAGTCGCCCAGGATGCGCGGCATCTTGTCGTTGACCTGGACGATGACGTGCTTGGCGCAGCCCGCGGCGGCGCGCGCGTTCATCGTTTCCACGCCGAAGCTCATGAACCCGTGCTCGTCCGGCGGCGAGACCATCAGCATCGTCACGTCGAGCGGGATCAGCTTCTCGTTGAACAGCCGCGGGATCTGGTACAGGAAGACCGGCACGTAATCGGCGCGGCCGTCGTTGACCGCCTCGCGGTCGGCCGGCCCGACGAACAGCGAGTTGTGACGGAAGTGCCCTTCCATCTCGGGCCGAGACAGCGGGTCGTCGCCCAGCAGCAGGACGTGCACCAGCTGGACGTCGTGGAGTTCCTGGTGGCGGGCACCGAGCGCGTGGACCAGTCCCTGCGGGATCGCGGCGTTGCCGCCGTAGTAGACGCGGTCGCCGCTCTTGATCAGTCGAACCGCCTCGTCCGCGGTGCGGAGCTTGCGGCGGTAGTCATCGAGCCACTGCATGGTCTCTTCTCCTGCAACGCGCCCGGCGGTCAGCCGAGCAGCTCGGACAGGCGGCTGGTGGGAAGGCCGAGCGCCTGGCCGGCGGTCTCGTGAACCATCGATCCCTGGTAGAGGTAGGTCCCGCGCGCGAAGCCCGGGTCGCGCTTCAGCGCTCCCGCGAGTCCCTCCGAGGCGAGCATTTCGAGGTAGGGAAGGGCCGCGATCACCATCGCCCGCGACGCCGTGCGGGGGGCGTTGGCGGTCATGTTCGGCACGCAGTAGTGGGTGACCCCGTGGACCTTGAAGGTCGGCCGGTCCGGCGTGGTGGGGCGGCTGGTCTCGACGCAGCCCCCCTGGTCGATCGAGAGGTCGACCACGACCGCGCCCGGCTTCATCCGCTTGACCATGTCCTCGGAGACGAGGTAGGGCGCCCGGCCGCCCGGGACGAGCACGGCGCCGATCACGACGTCGGCGATCGCCGTGAAGCGGCCGACGTTGCGCGGCGTGGCGAGCGCGGTGACCGCCTGCTCGCAACCGTGCGTCAGCGCGCGGCGCAGGCGGTGGACCCGCTGGTCGAGCACGATCACGTGGGCGCCGTTCGCGAGCGCGATCCGCGCTGCCGTCCAGCCGACGGTGCCGGCGCCGATCACGACGACCGTTGCCGGCGGGATCGCCGGGACGTTCCCCAGGATCAGGCCGCGGCCGCCCGATTCGTACTCCAGGAGGTGAGCCGCGATGTGCACGACCATGTGGCCGGCGATCTCCGACATCGGACGCAGCACCGGGTGGTTGGCGTCGGTGTCCTCGATGACCTCGTAGCCGATCATGGTGAGGCCCTGCTCCATGGCCTTCTGGATCGCGTCGCGCGGCGTGACGGCGAGGTGCAGGAAGCCCATCACGGTGGCGCCGGGCTTCAGGTGCTCGATCTCCTCGGCGGTCATCTGGCCGACGCGGCAGAGCACGTCGGCGCGGCCGAAGGCCTCCTCGCGGCTGTAGACGATCGACGCGCCGGCCGTTGCGAAGTCCTGGTCGGCGAAGTGGCTGTCCTTTCCCGCGTCGTGCTCGACGTAGACCTCGTGGCCGTAGTTCACCAGCCGCGAAACCCCGAAGGGGGTCAGGCCCACGCGATGCTCGTGGCGCAGGGTCTCCTTGGGAACACAGAAGATCATGGGCGCGCTCCTTGGCGACAAACCGAACGAATCGATACCGATGGGGCCGGTTGGGCGAACGATCCACACGGCCAAGTCCGATGGGGCTGAACAGGATACTACGATAGAGCCCGCGACTCAATTACTGGTACTACAGGACCAGTTCGTCGCGGTGGTCCCGCAGGACGCCGATCACGATCTCCGCGAGCTCCTCGACCGGGAGACCGCAGGCCTGGGCCCCGGCCAGCATCTCCTCCCGGTCGACCTTGGCCGCGAAGGACTTCTGCTTGAACTTCCTGACCACGGAGGCCGCCGTCAGGCCGCCGATCCCCTCGGGGTGGACCCGCGAGCAGGCCGTGACGAAGCCGGTCAGCTCGTCGCAGGCGAGCAGCGCCCGGGCCATCTCCGTGTCCGCCGGGACGCCCCACTTCGTGTAGTGCGCCGCGATCGCGCGCGCGAGGTCCTCCGCGCCGCCCTCCTCGAGCCGCGCGACGATCCGCCGCGGGTGCTCGTCGGGGAAGGCCTCGTAGTCGGCGTCGTGCAGCAGGCCGCAGAGCCCCCAGCGCTCCTCGTCGACCGAGTGCCCGGCGGAGCCGGCCGTGGCGGCCCGACGCGCCAGCACGCGCATCACCAGCTCGACGCTCCGTGCGTGGCGGCGCAGGCTCTCGGTCCGGGTCCACTCGAAGAGGATCGCTTCGGCGTCGGCGCGTGTCATCAGGACCTCACCCGCGGGGAACCCCATTCTCCCACGCGGAACGCGATAATCGTGCCATGAGCGGCTCCGCCCCCGTGACCCGCGGCGACCTCGACGGCTTCTTCGGCCTGATGGTCGACAACCTGCTGCAGTTCCTCGTGATCCTCGCGCTCTGTACGACCCTGGTCGGGATGCCGGCCGACTTCGTCCTGGGCCGGATCTTCCCCGGGGCCGCGCTCTCCCTGCTCGCCGGGAACCTGTATTACGCCTGGCTGGCCCGGTCGCGTGCGGCGGCGACGGGCCGCCCCCACACCGCGCTGCCGTTCGGGATCAACACGGTCAGCCTGTTCGCCTTCGTCCTGTTCATCATGGCGCCGACGTACCAGGAACTCGCGGCGCGCCCCGATTTCGGCCCGGAACGGGCGGCGCAGGTGGCCTGGCAGGTCGGGCTCGTGGCGTGCCTCCTCTCCGGGCTGATCGAGGCGGCCGGCGCGCTCTTCGCGGGATGGGTGCGGCGGGTCACGCCGCGCGCGGCATTGCTCTCCACCCTGGCCGGGATCGCGCTCGGTTTCATCTCGATGGAGTTCGCGCTGAAGACGTTCGACCGGCCGCTGGTCGCGATCGCCCCGCTGGCGATCGTGCTGCTCACCTACCTCGGTCGCTTCCGGTGGCCGTTCGGGCTGCCGGGCGGTCTCGTGGCCGTCCTCGCCGGCACCCTCCTGGCGTGGGGGCTGACGCTGGCCGGGGTCGCCGGGGCGCCGCCGCTGGCGCTCGCGGGCCTCTGGGAGGGCGCTGGGCTGCGGCTGCCGCGGCCCGCGCTCGGCGACCTGGCGTCAGCGCTGGCGAGCCCCTTCGTCTGGGAGCGGATGGCGGTCATCGTGCCGATGGGGCTGATCAACGTGCTCGGCTCGCTCCAGAACGTGGAGTCGGCGGAGGCCGAAGGGGACGCCTACCCGACCGGCCGCTCGCTCTTCGTCAACGGTGCGGCGACCGTCGCCGCCGCCGCGCTCGGCTCGTGCTTCCCGACCACGATCTACATCGGTCACCCCGGCTGGAAGCGGATGGGCGCCGGCTGGGCCTACTCGGCCTGGAACGGCGTCTTCTTCACCGTCGTGGCGCTGACCGGGTTGATCGGACCGATCGCCCGGATCGTGCCGATCGAGGCGGCGATGGCGATCCTGGTCTGGATCGCGGTCGTGATCACGGCGCAGGCGTTCCGCGCCACCCCGGCCGAGCACGCGCCCGCGGTGGTGATCGGGATGCTCCCCGGCATCGCCGCCTGGGGCTGGTTCCTGGTCGAGATGACCTTCACCGGCGCGCGCGTGAACGGCTGGTTGCCGGCGGCCGTCGATCTGCCGGCGTTCGTGAACGGGCTCGCGGCGACGACGATCCCGTACGTGCGGGGCCTGCTGGCGCTCAAGTCGGGCTTCCTGTTCTCGGCGACGCTGCTGGCCGCGATCGCGGTCTTCCTCGCCGAGCGCCTCTACGCCCGCGCCGCGCTCTGGGCCGCGGTCGCCGCACTCCTCGCCGCAACGGGGCTGATGCACGCCTACACGCTCACCCCCGCTGCGGTGCGTGAGGAGATCGTGCCGGGCCAGGCCTGGTCCGTCGCCGTCGGCTACCTCCTCGCGGCGGCGGCGTTCCTTGCGGCCGCGACTTTGTCACGCCGGCGGGGGACGCCGTAGAATCGCCCGGCTTTCACCCGGAGGCTCCCGTGATCACCACCGCCGACTTCAAGAAGGGGCTGCGCGTGCTGCTCGACGGCGCGCCCTACGCCGTGGCCGACTTCACCGTCCAGAGCCCGTCCGCGCGCGGCTCGGCTACGCTGGTCAAGGCGCGCTTCAAGAACCTGCTCGACGGGACGCTGCTCGACAGGACCCTCAAGTCGGGCGAAGCGTTCGACGAGCCCGACCTCTTCTACCGCCAGGCGCAGTTCCTCTACGACGACGGCTCCGACCTGCACTTCATGGACGAGGAGTCGTTCGAGCAGTTCTCGCTGCCGCGCGACCGCAACGAGGACGCCGCCCCGTGGCTCTCCGAGGGGCTGGTCGTCCGGGCGATCTCGTTCCAGGGGCAGATCGCTGCAATCGAGCTGCCCAAAGTGCTGGAAGTCGACGTGCTCGAGACCGAGCCGGCGGTGCGCGGCAACACCGCTTCCGGCAAGGTGCTCAAGCGCGCCACCGTCGCCGGCGGCGTCGAGATCCAGGTGCCGCTCTACCTCGAGTCGGGCGAGCGGATCGAGGTCGACCCCCACGAGCGGCGTTTCATCCGCCGGGCCGTCGGCTGAACCGGAAAACGAAACGGCCGGCGGCGCGCGCCGCCGGCCGCCGCAGGGGGGCCTCGCCGGACTAGAAGGTGCGAACGAACCCGAACGTCGCTTCCCACGTCGGCAGCGAGATCGCCGTCACGTTGAGCGTGCGGTGGAGGATCTTGTACCGCAGGTCGAGGAAGAGCGCCGACTTCTCGCCGATCTTGAAGCCGTTGTAGACGCCCAGGAAGATGGTCCCCGCACCGGCCGACTTGAGCGGCAGCGTGTAGTTCGAACCCGGCACATCTTCGTCGGCCAGGGGGCCGTCCGCGTCGAACTGCGCCCAGCCGAATCCGAACGGGATCCCGAGCTGGTAGAAGCCCCACTCCCAGCGCGGCATCAGCGCGAGGTCGATCGAATAGACCAGCGAGTCGACCCGGCCGTTGGGCGTGTCGAAGTAGGCGGTTTGGCCGACGGCTGCGCGTACCTGGAACCAGGTGCGCTTGGAGAGCGCGATCGCCCAGATCCCGCCGATTTCCTTGATGTCGTCGAGTTCGGGCGTCAGGCCCTTGGCGTCCCGCTCCTTGGACGGCGTCGCGTAGTCGAAATTCGCCTCGGAGACGACCCCACCGGGAAGGAAGCCGAGGTATACCCCCCACTGCATCGGCTGGCGGGGTTCGGCGGCTGTTTCGTCGGGAGCCGCCGCCTCCTGCGCCCAGGCGATGGACGACGCCAGGAGCAGCGGGAGCGCAAGGGCCACGAGCAGCTTACGGGACATCACGATCTCCTTCGGCAACGGGACCGGGGCGGCGGCCGGCGGCCGAGCTCCCGGGGAGGAAGGCCGGAACCGGCGCATTATCCACAAAGGGGGAGGCCGTGTCACCGCGCGACCTCCGGGGATGGGGCCGGGGGGCCCGCGACCCGGATGCGCGCGTCCACCGCCGCAGCCCGATCGGCCTCGGGGTAGAGCAACAGGGGGTTGAGGTCCAGCTCGACGATCGAAGGGTGACGCTCCATCAGGCGCGCGACGCGGCCGAGCGTGTCGACCGCCGGGCCGAGCTCGACGGCCGCCTCGCCCCGCGTGCCGGTCAGCAGCGGGAGCCCGCGGATGCCACGCACCATCGCCTCGGCATCCTCCCGCGTGAGTGGTGCCAGGCCAAAGAGGACGTCCCGGAAGACCTCGACGAAGCGGCCGCCCAGCCCGAACATCACCAGCGGCCCGTAGTGCGGATCGCGCGTTGCGCCGACGATCACCTCGCGCCCGCCGGGCCGGAACGCCTGCACGAACCAGTCCCAGCTACCCGGCGCCTGGCCGGCGCGACCGAGCGCGCCGGACATCGCGGCCGCCGCGCGCTCGACCGCCGCGCGATCGCGCAGGTCGAGCGCGACGCCGCCGGCGTCCGACTTGTGCACGAGCGCGTCGCCGGTCGCCTTGAGGACGACCGGGAAGCCGATCGCTTCCGCCGCGCCGGAGATTTCGGTCAGGTCCGCCGCGGCGGGCAGGCTGCTCCATCCGGCGCCGGGGATCCCCGCCGCTTCGAGGACCTGCCAGGTCGCGGCGGCGTCGAGGTAGCCGCCGCCGGCGGCCGCGCGCACCGCCAACCGCGCCGCGATCGCCGTGTCGTCGGCCGGGAAGTCCGGCACCGTCCCCGGCCCGGCCGCGCGCCAGCGCGCGGAGCGCACCATGTCGGCCAGCGCCCGGGCCGCCCCTTCTGGCTGCGGGAAGGTCGGGATCGCGCCGGGCGTCGCCGCCAGGCGCTTGAGGTCCTCGCCGACCATGAAGACGCCGAGTGCCGGCTTGGGGTGGCGCGCGGCCGCGTCCATCAGCGCCTTCAGCACGTCGAGCGCGTCGTGGGCCGGGGGGGTCACGACGACCGGCACGACCGCGTCGACCTGCGGGTCCTTCAGCAGCAGGTCGAGGCAGCTGCCGTATTCGACCGGGCCGGCCGAGGCGATCATGTCCACCGGGTTCGTCACCGCGGCCTCCCGCGGCAGGAGCGCGCGCAGGGCCTCCTTCGTCGTCGCCTCGAGCTCGGCGACGAGGAGCCCCGCGCGGTCGAGCGCATCGGCGGCCATGATCCCCGGCCCGCCGGCGTTGGTGAGGACCGCCACGCGGTTTCCTGCGGGGAGCGCACAGCGCGACAGCGCGAGCGAGGTCTCGAGCATCTCCTCCACGGTGTCGACGCGCAGCACGCCGGCCTGGCGGAAGAGCGCTTCTGCCCCCTGGTCGGCTCCAGCCAGCGCGCCGGTGTGGGACGACGCGGCGCGCGCGCCGGCCGCGGTCCGCCCCGCCTTGACCACCACGACCGGCTTTCGCTTCGTCACCCGGCGCGCGGCGGCGAGGAAGCGCTGCGGATCGCGCACCGACTCGAGATACATCGCGATCACGCGGACCTCGGGGTCGTCCTCCCAGGCCTCGAGCAGGTCGTCCTCCGCGACGTCGGCCTTGTTCCCCATCGACACGAACTGCGAGAAGCCGATCTGCCGCTGGTGGCAGATGTTGAGCACCGCGACGCCGAGCGCGCCCGACTGCGAGGCGAAGCCGATCGGACCGGCCAGCGGCGGAACCGGCGAGAAGGTTGCGTCGAAGGTGCACTGCGGGCTGGTGTTCGTGATCCCCATGCAGTTCGGGCCGATCATCCGCGCGCCCCGTGCGCGCACCAGCGCGACCAGCTCGCGCTCCAGCGCCGCCCCTTCCTCGTCGACTTCCTTGAACCCGGCGGTGACGACGCAGATCGCCGGGATCCCCTTGTCGAGGCACTGCAGGACCGCGCCGCGGACCGCGTCGCGCGGGATCGCGATCAGCGCCAGGTCGATCGGGCCCTCGGCGTCGGCCACCGACGCGACCGGGGCGAGGCCGTGGATCGGGTCGGGCCGCGGGTTGACCGGGATCAGTCGGCCGCGGTAGCCCGACCCGAACAGCCGCGCGGTGACGCGGCCGCCCAGCGAGTTCGGACGGTGCGAGGCACCGATCAGCGCGATCGAGCGCGGGCGCAGGAAGGCCTCGAGCGACGCGGGCATGGGGACTCCGGGGACGCGAACGTGTTCCGGAACGGTTTCCGGCGAGGCGGGGGACCGGTATTGTAGCCGCTTCGCCGGGAGCGAGACACGCCATGCATCGCGAGACGATCGACACGCCGGCCGGCCCCATCGCGCTGGAGACCGGGCGCATCGCCCGCCAGGCCCACGGCGCCGTGGTGCTGCGGCACCGGGACACGGTCCTGCTCGCCACCGCCGTCGCGGCCGAGGAGCCGAAGCCGGGGCAGGGGTTCTTCCCGCTGACGGTCGAGTACCGCGAGCGGCTCTCCGCGGCCGGCCGGATCCCGGGCTCCTTCCAGCGCCGCGAGGGGCGGATCACCGACGCCGAGGTCCTGACCTCGCGCCTCGCCGACCGCAGCATCCGGCCCCAGTTCCCGGACGGCTTCCTGAACGAGGTCCAGGTCCTGCTGACGGTGCTGTCGGCCGACACGGAAGTCGACCCGGAGGCCTTCTCGATCCTCGGCGCGGCGGCGGCGCTGCACCTCTCGGACGTGCCGTGGGACGGCCCCCTGGCCGGCGTGCGGATCGCGCACGCCCACGGCGAGTGGCACCTGTTCCCGACGCGGGCCGTCCGGGCCGTCGCGGACCTCGATCTGGTCGTCGCCTCGGGGCCGCACGGGATGGTGATGGTCGAGGGAGAGGCCGACGAGGCGCCGGAGAAGCTGGTGCTCGAGGCGCTCGCCCGCGCCGATGCCTGGTGCCGCGAGTGCTCGGCGGCGCTCGACCGGCTGCGCGCCGCGGCGGGGAAGGAAAAGCGCGTCTTCGCGCCGCCGGTGCCCGACGCAGCGATCGCGCGTCGCGTCGCCGAGGCCGCCGGCGCCCGCGCGGGCGAGGCGCTGGCGCTGGCCGGCAAGAAGGAGCGGCGGGCGGCGGTGGCGGCGCTCGGCGCGGAGGTCCTGGCCGCGCTGGCGGAGGAGTTCGCGGGTCGCGAGGACGAACTGCGCGAGGCCTGGGAGGAGCTGGTCCGCGGCACGATGCGCGGTCGGATCGTCGACGACGGCCTGCGGCTCGACGGCCGCGGCCCGGCCGAGGTCCGCCCGATCGCGGCCGAGGTCGGCTGGCTGCCGCGCCCTCACGGCTCGGCGATCTTCACCCGCGGCGAGACGCAGGCGCTGGTCACCTGCACGCTCGGGACGTCGTCCGACGAGCAGCTGGTCGAGTCGCTGGCCGGCGTCGTCTACGAGCGCTTCCTGCTGCACTACAACTTCCCGCCCTACTCGGTCGGCGAGACGCGGGCGCTGCGCGGCCCGGGCCGACGCGAGATCGGCCACGGCAACCTGGCGCACCGCGCGCTGGCCGCGGTCCTGCCCTCCGGCCAGGAATTCCCCTACACCGTGCGGATCGTCTCCGACATCAGCGAGTCGAACGGCTCGTCGTCGATGGCGACCGTCTGCGGCGGCAGCCTGGCGCTGATGGACGCCGGCGTCCCGCTGCGCCGCGCCGTCGCCGGGATCGCGATGGGGATGATCGGCGAGCACGGGAAGGTCGTCGTGCTCTCGGACATCCTCGGCGATGAGGACCACCTCGGCGACATGGACTTCAAGGTGGCGGGGACCACGGAGGGGATCACCGCGATCCAGCTCGACAACAAGCTGGGCGCGGTCCCGGCCGAGACGCTGGCCGCGGCGCTCGAGCAGGCGCGGGCCGGCCGGCTGCACATCCTGGGGGAGATGGACAAGGCGCTGGCCGCGCCGCGGCCGGAGCTGAAGCCGGGCGCGCCGCGGGTCAGCTCGCTGCGCATCCGCCGCGAGCGGATCCGCGACCTGATCGGCCAGGGCGGCAAGACGATCCAGGAGATCCAGCAGGTCGCTGGCGTCAAGATCGACGTCAAAGACGACGGCCTCGTGCGGATCTACGCGCCGACCGCCGCGGCCACGGCGGAGGCGCTGCGCCGGGTGCGGCTCGTCACGCTGGAGCCGGAGGTCGGCCAGGTCTTCCGGGCCGAGGTGATCCTGGTGCGCGACTTCTTCGCGATCGTCAAGCTTGCGCCGAACGTCGAGGCCAAGCTGCCGATCGGCGAGATCGAGGCGCACCGGATCGGCAAGGTGCAGGACGTGCTGAAGCCGGGCGACACGACGCTGGTGCGGATCCTCGGCGTCGACGCGCAGGGGAAGATCCTCGCCTCGCGCAAGGCCGCGAAGGACGCCGACGAGTCGGACGCGGTGCTCTGACCCCTCTCGCTCCAGCCGCTCGGGCCGGCACGGAGTCAGCTGCCGGCCGGCAGCTTCAACTCGCCGCTCTTCAGCGCCTTGCCGAGCCGCTCGCCGAGCCACGTCGCTGTAGATCGCCGTCCCGGTCCGGTTGAGGTGCACGAAGTCGGCCCAGGCGTCCTCGGGGATCGGCCGGTCCGCGGGCCAGCGCCAGAAGGCGACGCCGTGCCGCGCCGCGACCTGCTCGATGGCCGCCAGGGCCGCCGCGTGATCCGCGGCGCCGCGGCCGTAGCGCTCGATGACGTGCTCGTGGACCGGCAGCTCTACGGCGATCACCTCGAGCTCGGGCGAGCGCAGCGCGAACAGCGCGTCGAGCGCCTCGACGTGGGACGGCGAGACGCGGAAGTCGGCAAGGGCCGCGGCCGCCTCCGCGTCGACGTCGCGAAACCGGCCGGGCTCGAACGCGCCGTGGCCGTCGGACTCCATCCCGTTCACCGCCCGCTCCTGGATCTCGAGCTTCTCGGCGTCGGGGTTCGACCAGTAGAGGTAGCCCTGGTACTGGCGCATGGCGTACGAGTGCTCGAGCATCCAGCCGTCGATATCCAGGTGCCCCGATTGGTACCGGAACCAGGGGCTCGATTCGAGGTGCTCGCCGAACTTGATGTCGCGCCGGTCGTCCATCCCGTAGGACGACACGCCGACCACGATCAGGCGCGGGTGGAACTTCCGCACCAGGATCCGGGCGACCGGCACCTGGCCGACCTCCGAGATCCCGTTCAGGCCGAAGTTGAAGCTGCGCAGGTCGCCCCCGGACTCCCCGCGAAGCGCCCCAGCGAGCAGCGACGGGTCGACCGCCCGGTGGACCTGCGAGCTGCCCAGGAACAGCGCGTCGACCGCCCCCTGGCCGGCGATCGCCTCGCGCAGCAGGACCAGCTTCCGGTCCAGCTGCTGCTGCCCGCTTCCGACGCTCTCCGGGCTCAGCCGGTCGCGCACGCCGTCCATCCGCGCCACCGCTTCGCAGACCCCGGCCGCGGCGACGGCGAGGAGCAGCGCCAGCGCGATCGTCGCGCCCGCCGGCCAGCGCAGGCGGAGCACGGTGGAGGTCGGTGGGTCGGTCGGCATCGTCCCGGTCCTGCCCCGCGGAGGGGGGATCCGCAGATTGTACGGCGATCCGCGCCTGTCATAATGCCGGATCCGCGCGGCCGGAAGCGCCGCGCGGTTCATCTTCTCGAGGGGACGCGATGGCGGGGACGCTGGCGACGTGGACGGGCCGGGTCGGCGACGCCTGGCACGCCCTCCGCGGCCCGGCCGGAGGGCCCGCGCGTCGCCGTCACCAGCCTGCCGAAGGCCGGCACGCACCTGCTGATCTCGGCCCTGAAGCGGGTTCCCGGCGTGCGCGTCATCCCCGAGCTGGTCCTCGGCAAGGTCAGCGTCGACGGCAAGATCCGCCGCCTGCGGCGCATCGCCCCGTTCCAGGTCCTCGTCGGGCACATCGTCTACGAGCCGCGCGTCGCCGGGGCGCTGGACGCCGCGGGGATCCGGCTCGTGCTGATGATCAGGGACCCGCGCGACGTCGTCGTCTCGCTCGCCAAGTACATCCCGCGCGAGCACGTCGGCCACCGCTTCCACGATCATTTCACGCGCGTCCTGACCTCGGATCACGAGCGGATCATGGCCTGCATCCGCGGCGTCGATGGGGTGTACGCCCGGGACGGACGCGCACAGCCCGACATCGGCGACGCTCTTCCGCTCCTACCTCGCCTGGACCGAGCGGCACGCCGTGCACACCTGCCGCTTCGAGGACCTCGTCGGCCCGCACGGTGGTGGTTCGGAGCGCGCGCAGCTCGACGAACTGCAGCGCCTCACCGACTGGCTCGGCTTCGGGTTGAGCGGCGAGCAGGTGGCCGCGATCGCCCGCGCGACCTTCTCGAGGGACAGCCTGACCTTCCGCAAGGGGGAGATCGGCGACTGGAAGAACCACTTCGCGCCGGAGCACGAGGCGGCGTTCCGCGAGGTCGCGCCGGGTCTCCTCGAGCGGCTCGGCTACGCGGACGGTGCGGTGACGGCGTGACGCGCCGCAGGCCGGGAGCGGCATGAGCGCCCCGTCGAGGCCGGGCGCGGACGACGTCCGCTTCGTGGCGAAGGAGGGGGGCTGGGCCGGCCTGCTCGGCGCCGCGGGCGCCGCCTGCCGCTACCTCAACTCGATCCTCCTGGCCCGCGTCCTGGGCAGCGCCGGCTACGGGCTCTTCGCGCTGGCCAGTACCGTCGTCATGATGGCGGCGATGCCGGCCAACATGGGGCTGCCGGTCTCCAGCGTCCACTTCGTTGCCGCCAGCGCCGCCCGGCGCGACTGGGCGACGCTGCGCTGGGTCGTCGCCGCCAGCCTGCGCGTCGTCGTCGTCTCGAGCCTGGCCTGGACGGTCCTCGTGCTGCTGGCCGCGCCCTGGGGCTCGCGCGCGCTGTTCGCCAAGGAGGGGCTCGCGCTGCCGCTGGCCGGGCTCGCGCTGGCGCTCCCGCTCCTCGGCCTCAACGCGGTCGCCGGCGGCTGCCTGCAGGGGCTGAAGGAGATCCGCGCCAAGGTGATCGTCGATCGGATCGCCCACCCGGCGATCTTCTCCGCGCTGCTGCTCGCGCTGTTCGTGCCCCGCTCGGCCGCGACGCGCAGCCTGCCGTGGGTCCTCGCCGCGTTCTTCCTCGCCGCGGCGGTGGTCGCCGTGCTGAGTGGCCGCTGGCTGGCGCGGCGGATGGCCACCGTTCCGCCGGCCGAAGCCCCCGCGCCGCGGCGCTGGCGCGAGCTGTTCGCCTTCGCCACACCGGTGATGTTCCTCAACCTGCTCAACCACTTCGTGCTCTGGGCCGACGTGCTGGTGATGGGCGTCTACCGCAGCGCGGCGGAGATCGGGATCTACGCCGTCGCGTCCCGGCTCGGCACGGCCGTCAACATGCCGACCGAGGCGCTCAACACCTCGCTCGCCCCGAGCTATGCCGGCATGCACGGACGGAGCGACGCGGCGGGCCTCGAGCGGACCTTCCACACCTCGACCCGCTGGATCTTCTCGCTCAGTGCGCTGATCGCGCTGGTGGTCGTCTTCGGCGGCCGGCCGCTGCTGCGGCTCTTCGGCAGCGACTTCGAAGCCGGGCACCTCCCGCTGGCCCTGCTCGCGGCGGGGCAACTCGCCTCGGCAGCGATGGGGACCAACGGGATGCTGCTGACGATGACCGGCTACCCGCACATCAACCTGGTCAACGCCGCCTGCGTGGCGCTGGCCAGCCTGGGGCTCAACGCGCTGCTGGTCCCGGCCTACGGCGCGACCGGCGCGGCGGCGGCGGGGGCCTCGTCGCTGGCGCTGATCAACGCCGTCCGCTGCGTCGAGATCTGGTTCATGTTCCGGCTCGTTCCGTGGGACCGGACGATCCTGAAGCCGGTCGCGGCGTTCGTGCTGGCCGCGGCCGCCGGCGGCGCGGTCTACGCGACCCTCGGCGGGGTCCCGGCCGCCGCCGTCGCGGTCGCGGTCTTCGCCGGGGCCTGGTGGCTTCTGCGGCCGGAACCGGAGGACCGCGAACTCCTGGGGCGTGTGTTGTCGAGGCTCCGTCCGCCGCGCCCGCGGTGACCTCCGGACGCCGCCGGCGGGGCGTTCCTAGAAGCCCTGGTAGATGAACGGCTCGGGTACCGAGAGCCGTGTCATCGCGAAGACCGCGAGCAGCACCGCGGCGAGCAACGCCGAGCGCGCCCACAACGGCCACCGGCGGAAGGCCGTCTCGTCGCTCGACCGCGCTTCGGCCCCGTCGATCGCGAGCGAGGCGAGGATCAGCAGGGTGGCGGGGAACATGCCCGGCAGCCAGCGGGCCCCCGTCGTGGCCGCCCGCAGGAACTCCCCGGCCACCCGGAAGTTCATCTCGAAGAGCAGGTTCGAGCCGGTCAGCATCGCGATCACGCCGGCCGTACCGGCCAGCTGCCGCCAGCGCGGCTGCCGGTCGGGCGGCACGACCGGCCGCCAGAGCGTCGGGATCCGTCCCAGGAACAGGAAGATCCCCCAGAGCAGGCCCCACGCCAGCGTGTGCCAGGCCACCTGGTGCCACAGCGCGCTGACCAGCATCGCCGCCAGCGGGGGGAGGATCAGGGCCGCCGGCGGATTGGCGCTCGCCGAGCGCCGCAGGAGGGCGCGGCTCAGCGGCATGTAGACGTAGTCGCGCAGCCACATCGACAGGCTGATGTGCCAGCGCGTCCACAACTCGC
This sequence comes from uncultured Acidobacteriota bacterium, assembly GCA_963702425.1. GTDB lineage: Bacteria > Acidobacteriota > Polarisedimenticolia > J045 > J045 > JALOKP01. Next base: position 75,856 of record CAVPCQ010000011.1, on the reverse strand, counting down.
TGAAGTTCCGGGAGAAGAAGGGCTGCGCGAAGTTGCGCGGCAGCTCGATCCCGAACGTCAGGCTCACCCCGCGGGCGATGTTCGTGTAGCCGGCGAAGTCGTTGTAGATCACGAAGACGTCGGCGAGCAGCCAGAAGACGAGACCGATCCCGCCGCGCGGCGGTGGGTCGGTGAAGAGGGTCGGGGGCATCAGCCCGCGCAGCGTGTCGGCCAGCAGCAGCTTGCGCGCCAGGCCGGTCGCCACCAGCGTCACCGAGCGGGCGAGCACGTCGTTGTCGACGACGACCGGCCGCGCGAGCTGCGTGAAGAAGGCCTTGCCGCGCTCGATCGGGCCGGAGAGCAGCTTGGGGAACCAGGCCAGGTAGAGCGCGAAGTCGAGGAACCGCGGGAACCCGTCGAACTGCCGGCGCGAGGCGTCGACGAGGAACGAGATGTTCTCCAGGACGCGGTACGAGAAGCCGATCGGCAGCAGCAGCTGGAGCATCTGGTGCGGGCCGAGCGCGCCGGTCGCGTGCAGCAGCGTCGTCACGAAGCCGGAGGAGTACTTGAGTGCGGCGAGCGAGAGGACGTTGAGGGCGATCCCAGCCCAGAGCCACGTCCGGCTCGGCGACGACCAGAGGCGGCGCCCGACCGCGTAATTGATGCCCGTGAGCGCGAGCAGGCCGAGCGGGAAGGTCCACGACCAGCTGGCGTAGAACCCGAACGACGCGGCGAGCATCAGCAGGAGCTGCGCGCGGCGCGGGAGCAGGAAGTAGAGCGCCAGGACCCCCACGACCAGTGCGGCGAACGGGAGGGAGGTGATCAGCACGACGGACCCTCGGCGAAGGAGAGGGAGGATACGGCCATCCGGCCCCCGTGGCAGGCCGGGGAGCGCCCCTTACGGCACGGTAACGGCCGGGTTGCCGGGGGCGGCCCGCCGCGGTCCGCTCCGGAGCTATCATCCCGACCGCCGCGACTCGACGAATCGCGCTGGGGAGAGTCCGCATGTTCCCGATCGGCGATAGCCCGAATCCCAAGGGATTCGCGTGGATGAACGTCCTGCTCATCGCGATCAACGTCGCCGTCTTCCTTTTCACGTGGCCGATGAGCCAGCGGCCGGCCGACCCGAACGACCCCAACTACCGGGCCTACATCGAGGCCGTCAGCCGGGAGGCGCAGCTGCCGCCCGCCGAGCTCCAGGCGCTCGGCGAGCAGGTGTCCGAGTACGACATGGTCGTCTTCGAGCACGGGCTGCGTCCGGCCCAGCCGTCGGCGGTCGACATGCTGCTCAGCATGTTCCTGCACGGCGGACTGATGCACCTGTTCGGCAACATGCTCTTCCTCTGGATCTACGGCAACAACGTCGAGTTCCGGCTCGGACCGGTGCTGTACCTGCTGGCCTATCTGGCCACCGGCTTCGCGGCGGGGTTCGGCGACATCCTGCTGCGCCCGGGAAGCAACATCCCGGCCGTCGGCGCTTCCGGCGCGATCTCGGGCGTGCTCGGGATGTACCTGATCTGGTTCCCGCACAACCGGGTCCGGATGCTGCTCTTCCTGCCGCCGCTGGCCATGCGGCCGTTCGAGCTGCCGGCGCCGGCCGTGCTGCTGTTCTACATCGTCGGTCAGAACCTGGTGCCGGCGCTGCTCGGCGGCGGCGGCTCGACCGGTGTCGCGTATGGGGCGCATATCGGCGGGTTCATCGCGGGTGCCGTCCTGGCGCTCGCCGTCGCGCTCGGGGCCCGCCTGTGGGGCGGGGGGAAGGGGGCGGAGGTGCGGGCGACCTCCACCGCCGTCGACGCGCTGGCGGTCGGCGACGAGCTGGCCGCGTCCGGCGACCCGCGCGCGGCGCTCGCCGCCTACCAGAGGGCGCTGACCCTCTCTTCACGAGGCGAGGCGAAGGTGACGGCGCACCTCGGCGCCGCGCGCGTGCTGCTCGAGGGGCTGGGCCAACCGTCGGAGGCCTACCAGCACCTCTACCGGGCGATGCAGTCGAGTCCCTCACCGGCCCAGGTCGAGGAGGTCCGCCGGTTGATGGCCGAGATGCGGGCGGCGACGCGGGCGGTGCCGATGCGGATGCCGGGAGGGTTGCACTTTCAGGCGTAGCGCGCGGTCCAGTCGACGCGTGGCAGCTCCTGGAAGAGCCGGTGGAACAGGTCCACCTGCGCCAGCCCCGCGTGGGTGCGCGGATAGGTGGCGAGCATCCGCGGGCTGCCGATCACCACGAGCTTCGTGCGGGCCCGCGTCAGCGTGACGTTCAAGCGGTTGGCCGAGAAGAAGAAGCTCGCGTCGCGGCGCAGCGCGTCGGGGTCGGAGCAGGCCAGCGAGACGATGACGGCCTCGCGCTCCTGCCCCTGGATTCGCTCGACGGTGTCGACCACCGGCAGCGCGGCGCCCGGCGCCAGGCGCCGCCGCAGCTCGCGCTCGATCTCGCGGTTCTGGACGCGGAAGGGCGAGACGACCGCCAGCTCGTGCGCCGGGAGACCGCGGCGCAACAGGTCCTCCGCGAGATCCGTCGCGGCGCGCACCTCGGGCGGGCAGTGCCGCTGGTAGCCCTCGTGCGCGAGGATCACCAGCACCGCCGGGGGTTCCGGGCCGAGCACCTCCTCGAGCGCCGGCGTCGCCGACCGACGGCAGCGCGAGCCGGCGATCCCGCGCCTCCTCGGCCGGCCGCAGCCGGCCGCCGTAGAACTGCGTCGAGGGGAAGGCCGCGAGGACGTCGTTCATCCGGAACGTCTCGTCGAGCAGGACCGGCGGAGCCGTCGCGCGCAGGTGCGCGAAGATCGACGGGGCCAGGGCCGGGTCGGGCTCGCCGGCGACGACCGGGCCCAGCTGCCGGTCGTCACCGAAGAAGGCGAAGCGGCGGCCGGCCGCGAGGCCGAGCAGCGCGTGCGGCACCGCGACCTGCGCCGCCTCGTCGAACGCGACGCGGTCGAACGGCGCCCCCTCGAAGCGCGCGGCGCCGAAGAGCGTCGCGCCCGCGATCAGGCCCCGTCGCGCGCCGGGGGCAGGCCACGCGAGCTGCGCCGGACCGCGGGCCAGCCCGATCCCGAGCAGCTCCAGCTCCTCGCGCTGGTCGGCGCGCGCGCCGACGCGAACGACCGGCACGCCCCCTCCGGCGCTTCGCACGAGCGCCGCCGCGTGCTGCAGCACGTTGTCGACGGCGCGGTGCGTGAAGGCCGTGACCAGCACGCGCTCGCCGCGGAAAGCCCAGGCGGCCAGGAGCAGCGCCAGGAGCCAGGTCTTGCCGGTACCGGGCGGCCCCTGCACGAGCTGGAACGGCTGTGTGCCCCAGGCCGCGGCGTAGGCCTCGGCCTGTGCCGGGCGCAGCGCGAGGCCGCGCGCGGCGAGCCGTTCCAGCGAGTCGAGTGCGGCGGCCTCGCCGGCGGGGTCGGGAGTCGGCTGCAGGCGACCGGCGAGCAGGTCGCGCAGCGCGCGCTCCCGCGGCGAGGGCGAGGCGTAGGTGCGATGGATCGCGCCCAGCAGCGCGTCGGTCAGGTCGGCGTCGCCGCGGTCGAGGACCAGCGCCGGCTCGCGCCGCACGAGGCGGTCGAGCGCCTCGCGGTCGCTGCCCCACGGGACCGCCAGCGTCAGCCGTCCCTCGGACGGGTCGAAGTCGACGAACTCGACCGGCAGGGCGTTCCACGGGTCGTCGCCGCGGCCGAGCCGCAGCCGGTCGGCGAGGCGGAAGCCGGAGCTGTTGCTCGACGCGCGGAGCGCCAGCCGTCCCGAGCCCGGTTCCCACCCGGCGAACGACAACCCGTCGATCGCGTAGCCGGCCTCGACCCGGCCCGCGACCGGCAGGCTGTACAACTCGTCGAGGTCGCGGCGCGACGCCGCCCGCTCGCGGAGCACGGAGCGCAGCAACCGGTCGCGCCACGCGGCGTCGGCAGCGGCTGCCGGTCCGGCCGGCGCGCTCACCGCCGCACCATCCACGCCGCCACGCGCGCGAGCCGCGCCAGGCGCCGCGCGCCCAGCTCGGTGAGCGCATCCCGCCACGGGCCGGGCACGCCGTCCCGCAGGAACGCGGCGTAGAGGAAGGCCGGCTCGTCCGCGGCATCCGGTCCAGGGAGCGGCTGGCCCGCGAGCGCGGCGTCGACCTGCTCCAGCTCGTAGCGCCGGACGGGAAGAAACGACGCGGCCCGCCGCAGCACGGCGGCGACGTCGACGAGATGCGCGGCCAGCGCCGCCTGCCGCAGCGGATCGATCCCCCCCGTCTCACCCAGCGCATCGAACGCGCGCGCAACTGCGCCGCCGAAGTGCAGCACGGGCCGCGGCGCGCGCTCGAGGAGCGCCGCCAGTTCTCCCGCCGCCGCCCCCCGTTCCGCGGCCGTCAGCAGCACGCGCACCGTTTCCGGGCCGGACGCACCCTGCGCGTCGCACTCCGCCCAGGCCGCCAGCACGACTTCGTCGGCGGCCAGCGGGTCGCACTCGAGGTGGACCAGGAGCGCGCCCGCGGGCAGCGCCGGCAGGTCGAGCGTGCGGGCCGGCGCTGACCCGGCCGTCGGCCAGCGCCGCGGCCTGCCGCGTCAGCAGGTCGAGACCGAGCGGCGGCCGCCCCGCGGCGCGCCACGCCGCGGGATCGAGCGCGGCCAGTGCGTGGACCGTCGCCACGCCGTGGCGCCGCAGGACGCGGTGCCGGGTGCGCGTCATCCCGTCGACCAGCGAGAGGTCGTCGCCGGCGACGAGCTGCGGGATGCAGGTACCGCGCCAGCGGCAGCCGGCGCAGCCCGGGCCGAGGAACGGGAACGTCTCTCCGTCCCCTTCGGCACCACCGCCACCCTCGACGATCGCCTCGACCTGCGCCACCGCCGAGGTCAGCACGTGCTGCAGCTCGCCGAGCGGGAAGCGCTCCTCGCGCCGGTCGCCGAGCACGAGGAAGCCGTGCGAAGGGGGCAGCCCCTGGAGCGCGGCGAGCAGCCTCCCGCCGTAGGCGACCTGCAGCACGTGGTCGGCGCGCGGCGCCAGCCCGGCCTTCACGTCGCCCGGCTCGTAGTGAAACGGGCCCAGTGCGGAGGCCCCCTCGACGCGCCGCAACAGGTCGGGGATCGCCAGCTGCCGGCCGTCGAAGAGGACCGCCTGGAAGACGCCCGGCACGCCCGCCTCGAGCAGCGCGCGGGTGCGTCGTGCCCCCTCGACGAAGTCGCCCGGCGCGTACTCCGGCTGCGGGTAGCCGAGCGCCGCCGCGACCTCCGCCTCGAGCGCCAGTCCGTGCTCGAGCAACTGCGCGGTCGCCGCGCCCGGCGGGGTGCGGGCGTCGCGCGGCAGGCGCCGGTCGAGCGCGATCCGGTGCGGGCAGACGGCGAGGTCGTAGAGGTCCGTCGCGCGGATGCGCGCGGCCGGGACGGCGCGGCTCACTCCTTGCGTGGCTCGGCGAAGGCGCGATCGATCGCCTCGCACAGGATGTGCGCGACCAGGATGTGAACTTCCTGGACCCGCGCCGTCAGGTCCGCCTCGACGACCAGCGCGACGTCGCAGAGCGCGCGCGCCGCCCCGCCGTCACGGCCGAGCAGGCCGATCACCGCGATTGCCCGCGCCCGCGCCGAGTGGATCGGCCTGGAGCACGTTGGGCGAGGCGCCGGAGGTCGTGATCGCGAGCAGCACGTCGCCGGGCCGGCCGAGCGCCTCGACCTGCCGCGCGAAGACCCGGTCGAAGCCGTAGTCGTTGCCGATCGCGGTCAGCGCCGAGGTGTCGGTGGTCAGCGCGACCGCCGGCAGCCCGCGGCGCTCGCGCAGGAACCGCCCCGTCAGCTCGGCCGCGATGTGCTGCGCGTCGGCCGCGGAGCCGCCGTTCCCGCAGAGCAGGACCGTGCCGCCCCGGCCGAGCGCGGCAACCAGCAGCTCCGCCGCGCGCGCGAGCTCCTCCGCGTGCCGCGCGAAGAATCGCTGCACGGCCTGCTGGTGCTCGTCGGCGATGGCGTGGATCTCGTCGGGGCGCATCGGGTCTCCCGGGGCCGGCGCCATTCTACGCGGCCGCGGCGGCCCGCGCGGCCCGCGGCCGGATCACCCGGCGGTCGTAGAGCCACAGCGCGCCGGCGGTGACGACCGCGATCAGCGCGAACAGCAGCCACATCAGGTCGGGACGCCCCAGATCGCGCGCCAGCTTGCCGTAGGCCTGGCCGGAGAGCAGCCCGGCGAAGAGGTTGCCCAGCGCCGTCGAGACGAAGTAGTAACCCATGTAGAGCGCGCTCTTTTCCTTCGGCGCGACGGTCGAGACGTATTCGAAGGTCTTGGGCGAGGCGGTCATCTCGCCGAACGAGAAGATCAGCACCGCGAGGCAGGCGATCCAGCCGGTCGTTGCCCCGGCGCTGGCCGCCATCGCGAGCGCGGTGACGAGCGTTCCGGCGACGATCGCACGGAACGGCGCGACGCGGGACAGCATCGCCGAGATCGGGATCTGCAGCAGGATGATCGCGAACGAGTCGACGTTGACGATCCACTCCGGGTTGACCTTGAATCCCTGGGCCAGCAGGCCGTCCATGCGCCCCGCCACGCCGGACAGTCCCAGCGCCTCGGCCCCGCCCCGCAGCCCGATCAGGATGTCGTCCGTGTTCGTGAAGTCGCGGATGTACTCCGGCAGGGTGATGAAGAGCTGCTCGTAGACGGCCCAGAAACCGGCGACCAGCAACAGGTAGACGACGAACGCGCCGTCGCCAATCCGCATCGGGACCAGGATCCTCCGGCCGGCACCGCCCACAGCGCCGGCCGACCGGCCCCGGCGCAGCACGCTGTCGAGCAGGAGGTTCCCGCCGACCCACGCCGCGGTCAGGCCCGCCCACAGCCGCCACGAGATCCAGTCGCCGCCGGCCAGCATCAGCAGCACCAGCCCGACCAGCGAGGTCACGAACAGGCGGCCGTTGCCGATCACCCGCACCATGTCATCGACCGCGCCCCGCAGCTTCTCGCCGGTACTAGCCGGCCGGTCGTGCTCGTGGCCGGCCTGCGGCTCGCGGTAGAAGAGAGCCAGCACGACGAAGTTGAGCCCGATCCAGAGTGCCGAGGCCTTGAAGACGGCCGGCCAGCCGAACTCGTTGCGCAGCAGGCCGGCAATGACCGGGCCGAGGAACCCGCCGATGTTCACGATCAGGTAGAAGATCCCGAACCCGAGCGACTCCGTCGTCGCGTCGGTGGTCCGCGCGACCGTCCCGACGACCAGCGGTTTGAACAGCGCGGCCCCGACCGCGACCACGAGAAAGACGAAGAAGAAGCCCCAGAACCCGCGCGGCTGGCCGAGCAGCCAGTAGCCCGGCAGCAGGATCGAGTAGGCGACGAAGAAGGTGCGGAAGTAGCCGAACCGGTCGGCCAGGGCGCCGGTGAAGACCGGGAAGAGGTAGAGCAGGAACGGAATGATCGCCTGGATCACGCCGCGCTGCTCGGCGGTCAGGCCGAGCCCGCCTTCTGCGACCGGGCCGGTGAGGTAGTTCGAGGAGACGGCGAAGAACCCGTACCACGCCATCCGCTCGAACACCTCCATCAGGTTGGCGGTGTAGAAGGCGGCCGGAAGCGCGCGCAGGGTCGGGCCGAGCCGGAGCTTCTCGGGGGCTGGGGAGGGGGCCATGGCCGCTCCGGGGAGGGATCCGGATCTTACCGCGGAGCGGTCGCAGCTTGAAGTCACCCGGCCCCCGGTGGCAGGATGGAACGGTGAGCGCCGCCCCCTCCTCCCGGCTGGTCGATCGGATGCGCGACGCGGGCATCCGCGTGACCTCCCCGCGCCGCGCCATCGTCCGGGTGCTCGAGGAGGCCGGCGACCACCTCGATGTCGAGGTGATCGCCGAGCGCGCCAAGGCGATCGACCCGTCGGTCCACCGCGCGACCGTCTACCGCACGCTCGGGCTGCTGAAGGGGCTCGGCCTCGTCGACGAACTCGACCTGCTGCATCTCGAGGGAGATCGCCACTTCTACGAGGTCCGGCGCGAGACCGAGCACGCGCACGTCATCTGCCTGACCTGCCGGCGGGTGCTCGAGTTGTCCGGCCACGTGATGGCGGAACTGCGCGCCGGCCTCGAACAGGAGACCGGCTTCAAGGTCAAGTTCCTGCGGATGGAGGTCGGAGGCGTCTGTCCCGACTGCGCCGGGCGCGCGACCCCGCTCGCCCGTCCCTAGGCGTAGGCCGCCAGGAACCGCTCCGCCTCCTGCAGGAACCACCGCGGCGCGCTCCAGCAGGCGGGAGGCGCAGAGCCGGGGACCATCGCTACCGCCATCGAGGGGGCCCGGCGCGCCGCTTCGTGCAGCGCGATCGCAGCCGGCCCGTCGGCCTCGCCGGGGGCGACGAGCAGGCCGGGGCAGTGCGGGCGGCCGGCGAGGAAGGGGTAGCCCGGCTGCCGTGCGAGGCCGGCCAGGTAGTCGCGGTAGGTCTCGCCGAAGCCCGCACCGGCGCGCGGTCCCATCTCGTTGAGGCCGGGCCACGGCTCGGGGCCGATGGCCTCGTGGATGCCGGGCAGCGAATCGACCAGGACACACGACACCCGGCGCGGCGCGCTGGCCGCGAGGTTCAGCGCGACCAGCCCGCCGAACCCGATCCCGACCACGGCCGCCGTCGGGATCGCTGCCGCATCGAGCACGGCCTGCGCGTCGGCGACCGAACGCTCGAGGTAGGCGTCCGGGAAGTGCTCGCGGCCGCCGGAGGCGCCGTGGCCGGCGAGGTCGTAGCCCACGACGCGGCAGCCGCGCGCGACGATCCACTCGGCCACGTTGCCGAGATGGGGGTCGCTGTAGCCGGCGAAGGTCCCCAGCGCGTGGTGGACCAGGAGCACCGGCACGTCGAGGCCGATGACCTGGGCCCACAGGCTGTAGCCCGGACGGTCGACGGTCAGCGTCGAAGCGAGCGCCTCGGTCACGCCCCCCCTATCGGCCCGTGCCGCCCGGACTTGAGGGACGGTATAGTCCGCCCATGATCGTCAGCCGCCGCGTTTCCGAGAACCTGCACCACGCCTCGTGGATCCGCCGGATGTTCGAGGAGGGGGCCCGTCTCAAGGCCGAGCGGGGTGAGGACAGGGTCTTCGACTTCACGCTCGGGAATCCCGAGGTCGAACCGCCCCGGATCGTGATCGAGGCGGCGCAGCGGGAGCTCGCCTCCCCCCGGCCGCACCGCCACGCCTACATGCCGAACGCCGGCTTCCCGGAGGTCCGGGCGGCGATCGCGGCCCGGCTCGCCGCGGCGACCGGCCTCCCGTACACCGCGAACCACGTGATCATGACCGTCGGCGCCGGGGGCGCGCTCAACACCGTCCTGAAGGCGCTGCTCGATCCGGGCGACGAGGTCATCGTCCTCGCGCCGTATTTCGCCGAGTACACCTTCTACGTGCAGAACCACGGCGGCGCGATGGTCGTCGCCCGGACGCGCGACGATTTCCAGCCCGACGTCGCCGCGATCACTGCCGCGATCACCCCGCGGACCCGCGCGATCATCGTCAACTCGCCGAACAACCCGAGCGGCGTCGTCTATCGCGCGGAGATCTTCGAGGAACTCGAGGCGGCGCTGCAGCGCGCCGCCCGACCGATCGTGGTGCTGGTGGACGAGCCCTACAAGGCGCTCACCTACGACGGGATCCGGGCCCCGGAGGTGCCGGCGCTGGTGACGCGTGCGGTGATCGGGACCTCGTGGTCGAAGGCGCTGGCGCTGCCGGGCGAGCGGATCGGCTACCTGGCCCTCTCGCCGCGCCTGCCTGAAGCCGCCGAGCTGTTCGAGGCCTGCTGCTTCACGCAACGCGTGCTGGGATTCGTCAACGCCCCCGCGCTCTGGCAGTGGGTCGTCGCCGAGGTCGGTGACCGGACGGTGGAGATCGCCCCGTACCAGGAGAAGCGCGACCTCGTGTACGACGGGCTGACGCGGATCGGCTACCGTTGCGTCAAGCCGGAAGGGGCGTTCTACGTCTTTCCGCAGACACCGATCGCCGACGACGTGGCCTTCGTCCAGCTGCTCGCCGAGGAGGGGGTGCTCGCGGTGCCGGGCTCCGGTTTCGGTTGCGCCGGCCACATGCGGGTCTCCTTCACCGTCCCCAAGGACACGATCGTGCGCAGCATGCCCGGCTTCGCGAAGGCGTTCGAGCGGGCGCACGCGGCGCATTGACCGGGCGTGATGTCCGGCGCGCGGCCCCGGGGAAGCAGCCGGCGGACCCGACGTGGCCGTTTCCTGCGGCGCGTCCTGACCGGGCTGGTGCTCGCCGTCGCGCTGTTTGCGGCGTGGCAGGCCGTGACCTGGCCCGCCGTCTCCGCGCTTGCGACCGCCGACCCGCAGGACACCGCCTTCACGGAGGCGTTCCGGCGCCGGCAGCGCGCCGCGGGCCGGCCCGATGACGTCGCGTACCGCTTCGTCCCCTACGCGCGCATCTCCGACCATCTCAAGCGCGCGGCGCTGGTCGGCGAGGACATCGGCTTCTTCGACCACGAGGGGTTCGAGATCGCGGAGCTGAAGAAGGCGCTGGCCGAAGCCCGCGAGGAGCACGAGCTGCCGCGCGGTGCCTCGACGATCACGCAGCAGCTGGCGAAGAACCTCTGGCTGTCGCCCTCCCGCAACCCCTGGCGCAAGGCGAAGGAAGCGGCACTCACCTGGCAGCTCGAGCGCGCGCTCTCCAAGAAGCGGATCCTCGAGCTGTACCTGAACGTCGTCGAGTTCGGGCCAGGGGTCTTCGGAGCGGAGGCCGCGGCGCGCCGCTATTTCGGCAAGAGCGCGGCGGATCTGACGGCGCATGAGGCGGCGCTGCTGGCGGCCGGCCTGCCGAGGCCCTCGACCTGGCATCCGGGGAGCGCAAGCCGGGGCTACGCGCGACGGGTCGAAACGATCGAGCGGAGGATGGAGCGGGCCCGCCACCTTGCGAAGTCGATCTGAACCGTCCGGAATCGCCCGCGCTCGTTGGTATCTCGTCAAGGTGCAACGATCTCGCATCAAGAAGGATGCGCGACGAACGGCCGCGAGGCCCTTGACTTCCCGCCTCCCGCGGGGCTAAACGAAGACGCTTCATCGGCCTGTGGGAGGGTCGTTCTGGGCGCCGCGCCGCGGCGCAGTGGGTTGGACGCACCGGCGTCTCCGGAGGCTGGGGTCAGGACCGCGGGGTCCCTCGCGCCGCAGCAGCAAGGGCCCCGTCGCACTCGGTCCAACACGGCCCGCGGTTCGACCGCGGGCCAGTACGTCCGCGCGCCGCGGGCGCGGGCGAGAGGCGGGGTCATGGCGAGACGGTCTTCACTGCTGGTCATCCTTCTGGTCGCTTTCCTGTGCCTGATGTTGCCCGAGTCCTCGACCGGGACGGGCAGCGGGCCCGCCTTCGTCGATGGAGAAGTGCTCCTCAAGTTGCTCCCCGGGGCGCCCGCTTCCGAGCGGGTCCGCCTGCAGGGCGAACTGGGAGCCGAGACGGTTCACGCCTTCCTCTCCGGCGCCGAGCACTGGCGCCTCGCGCAAGGCGTGTCGGTGCAGGAGGCGCTGGCGCGGCTGTCGGCCAGCCCGCTCGTCGTCTACGCCGAGCCGAACTACATCTTGTCGGCCGACGTGATCCCGGACGACCCGCGCCTTTCCGAGCTGTGGGGCATGGTCAACACCGGCCAGACCGGCGGCACGGCCGACGCCGACGTCGACGCGGACCTGGCCTGGGGCGTTTCGACCGGCAGCCCCGACGTCGTGGTCGGCATCATCGACACCGGCATCGACTACAACCACCCGGACCTCGCGCTCAACATCTGGACGAACCCCGGCGAGATCCCCGGCAACGGGATCGACGACGACGCCAACGGTTACGTCGACGACATCCGCGGCTACGACTTCATCAACAACGACGGTGATCCGTTCGACGACAACGGCCACGGGACCCACGTCTCGGGCACGATCACGGCCCGGGGCAACAACGCGGTCGGCGTGGCGGGTGTGGCCTGGAACGTCAAGCTGATGGGGCTCAAGTTCCTGAGCGCCAGCGGCTCGGGCAGCACCGACAACGCCGTCCGCGCGGTCGACTACGCGACGATGATGGGCGTCGACCTGACGAGCAATTCGTGGGGTGGCGGCGGCTTCTCGCAGACGCTGTACGACGCGATCGCGCGCGCCGGCGCGCAGGAGATCGCCTTCGTCGCGGCGGCCGGCAACGACAACGTCAACAACGATACCTCGCCGCACTACCCCAGCAACTACGACCTGCCGAACATCATCTCGGTCGCGGCGACCGACCACAATGACGCCAAGTCGTCGTTCTCGAACTGGGGACCGACGTCGGTCGACCTGGCCGCGCCCGGAACGAACATCCTGAGCACGATGCCGGGGAACACCTACGGTTCGCTCTCCGGCACCTCGATGGCGACGCCGCACGTCTCCGGCGCCTGCGCGCTGATCCGCTCGATCTCGCCGAACATCCCGGTGGCGCAGATGAAGAGCGTGCTGCTCAACTCGGTCGACCACATCGCGTCGATGCAGGGGTTGGTCGTCAGCAGCGGCCGGCTCAATGCCTTCTTCGCGATCGCCGAGCCGGACGACGTGCCGCCTGGCGCGGTCGTGAACCTGGCCGCCTCCGACCCGGGCTCGAACACGATGGGCCTGACCTGGACCGCGCCCGGCGACGACGGCCTGACCGGAACGGCGACCTACTACGAGGTTCGCTATTCGCTCTCGCCGATCGACGAGGGGAACTTCGCGGCGGCGGAGCGTGCCGGGAACGAGCCGGTGCCGGCCGTGGCCGGGACGATCCAGCAGATGGAGGTCCGCGGCCTCGACGCCAACAAGCTCTACTACTTCGCGATGAAGGCGTTCGACGAATGGGGGAACGTGGGACCCCTGTCCAACGTCGTCGAGGCCTCGACGCTGCCGCCGCCGACCGCCGTCGCGGATCCGCTCACGATCGCGGACGCGCTGTTCACGGGCGAGCAGTCGGATCACGTCGTCACGCTGACCAACACCGGCGTAGGGACGCTCGACTTCACGATCCCGTCGCCCTCGGTCGGCGAGCCGCAGGCCGTCGCCGAGCCGCTCAAGCTCGGGAAGGACGAGATCGACCCGCGCCACGGCGAGCCCGTGGTGGCGAACGCCGGCGGGCCGGACACCTTCGGCTACCGCTGGATGGACAGCGACGAGCCGGGCGGCCCGGTCTTCGCCTGGACCGACATCGCCGCCACCGGCACACCGATCAACATCACGGCCGACGATGCGACGAGCGGCCCGCTCGCGCTCGGCTTCAACGTCGCGTTCTACGGGACCTTCTTCGACTCGATCCGGGTCTGCACCAACGGCTGGCTGTCGTTCACGAGCAGCGCCAGCTCGTACTCGAACCAGCCGCTGCCGAGCACTGGCGCGCCCGAGAATCTGATCGCTCCGTTCTGGGACGACCTCAACCCGGCCGGGACCCAGAAGATCTTCTTCGAGTCCTTCGGCAACAAGGCGATCGTGCAGTGGAACGCGATTGCGCCCTACAGCGGCACGGGGACCTTCACATTCCAGGCGATCATCGACCAGAGCGGGGCGGTCACGTTCCAGTACCTGGCGATGACCGGCGCGGTGAACAGCGCGACGGTCGGGATCCAGGACGCCTCGAAGACCGTCGGGCTGCAGGTCGCCTTCAACCAGGCCTACATCCACGACGAACTCGCGGTCCGGATCGCCGCCACGCCGCAGTGGCTGACGGCGTCGCCCTCCTCGGGGCGGCTGCACGCCGGCGAGTCGATCCCGATCAACGTCCACATGGACGCCTCGGGGCTCGAGGGCGGGACCTACCCCGGCACGGTGAACATCCTGACCAACGATCCGGCGCAGCCCAACATCCCGGTGCAGGTCACGCTCCAGGTGACGGGCGCGCCCGACATCGCCGTCCAGCCGGCCTCGATCGACTACGGCGACCGGTTCGTCAACAACCCGCACACGGCGTCGCTGATCGTGGCCAACGACGGGACCGACGTCCTGCACGTGACCGAAATCGTGGGCAGCGCACCCGAGTTGACGGCCACGCCGAACGTCTTCGACGTCCCGCCGCGCGGCTCGCAGAACGTCACCGTAACCTGGGCGCCGACCCTCATCGGCCCGTTCAGCGGCTCGCTGACGGTCCAGAGCAACGACGCCGCCGACCCGAGCCTGGCCGTTCCGGTGACCGGGAACGCCGTTGCGGCGCCGATCATGATCGTCGACCCGGCCCTGTTCGACGAGACGCTGTACAGCGGCCACCAGGTCGTTCGTCAACTCAACGTCACGAACACCGGCGGATCGACCCTCGAGGTCACCGCCGCGGCCGACCAGGGCGTGAGCGGCAACGGCACCGGCCTGGTCTACGCGCCCGACGAAAGCGCCGAAGGCGCGGGCGGGCCGGACGCGTTCGGCTACCGCTGGAAGGACTCCGACGAGTCGGGTGGCCCGGCCTACGACTTCGTCGACATCAGCGGGACGGGCACGACGATCACGTTCACGAGCCAGGACGACGCGCTCTCCGCCGCGATCAGCATGGGGATGACCTTCCCGTTCTACGGAAGCAACTTCTCGTCTCTGAAGGTCGGGACCAACGGCTTCCTCACGTTCGACACGACCGACACCTCGACGCGACTGTCGAACTACAGCTTGCCGTCGACGTCGGGCGCCAAGAACCAGATCGCGATCTTCTGGGACGATCTGCACCTCAGGACCGGGAACGTCAAGTACCTCAACGACGGGACCCGCTTCATCATCCAGTACACCAACGTCGAGAAGTATTCGCCGTCGGGCAGCCCGCTGACCTTCCAGGTCCAGCTCTACCCCAGCGGCAAGATCCTGCTGCAGTACAGGACGATGGCCGGGACGCTGAATTCGGCGACGATCGGGATCCAGGACGGTACGAAAACGATCGGTCTCACGGCCAACTACAACGCGAACTACGTCCACAGCGGTCTCGCGGTGCAGTTCAGCCGCGTGCCGGACTGGCTCACCGTGACCCCGAACCACGCGTCGGTTCCGCCCGGCGCGTCGTTCGCCTTCGACGTCAAGTTCGACTCGACGAGCCGCAACGGCGGCGACCTGACGGGGGCGGTGGTCCTCACGACCAACATCCCCTCGCAGGCGACGGAACGGGTCCCGGCGACCCTGCACGTCATCGGCGCGCCGATCGTCGGCCTCGTTCCGACGTCCTACGCCTACGGAACGCGATACACCGGCTACTCGTACCTCACGACGTTCCAGGTCGTGAACAACGGGACCGACGTTCTGAACGTCTCGAGCGTCTACAGCAGCGACCCGACTCTGCTCGTCGAGGACCCGCAGGGGGGCGAGGCGATCCCCGAGGCCGAGTTCCCGCTGTTGCCGGGCCAGGCGCGGCTGTTCAACCTGCGCTGGGCCCCGATGCTGCCGGCACCGCTCGACGCGCAGGTCCACGTCCTCTCCAGCGACCCCGTGACGCCGGACGCGATCCTGCCGGTGACGGGCAACGCGATCCTGCCGCCGGTCGCCGTCTGGGCGCCCGACCACTTCGCCGAGTCGATGAACAGCGGCGAGCTCGTCCACCGTACGCTGAACCTCGCGAACCAGGGCGGCTCCGATCTGACCTTCGCCGTCGCCGTCCAGCTCGACAGCGGAGCCGTCGTGACCGTCGACTCCAGCCCCGAGCTCAAGAAGGACGAGGCGGACACCCGGCCGGGGATCCTCGGCTCGGGCGGCCCGGACGTGTTCGGCTACCGCTGGAAGGACTCCGACGCACCCGGAGGTCCCGCCTTCGGCTGGGTCGACATCTCGTCGATCGGAACGCCGATCCCGCTGAACGCCGACGACCAGAACCTCGGGACGTTCCCGATCGGCTTCGACTTCCCGTTCTACGGGCAGACCTTCAACACCTTCCGCGCCTGCACGAACGGCTTCCTGTCGTTCACGTCGACTGCGACCAGCCTGACCAACTACCAGCTGCCCAGCACGTCGGCGCCGGAGAACCTGCTTGCCGTATTCCACGACGACCAGGACTTCCGCACAGCCGGCGCCGCCTACTACTACAATGATGGCAGCCGCCTGATCGTTTCCTATGTCGCGGTGCCGCGCTACTCCTCGGGCGGGCCATACACGTACCAGGTCATCCTGTATCCGAGCGGTAAGATCGTCTACCAGTACCTCGACATGCAGGGGACGCGGCTCAACGAGGCGACGGTCGGCATCCAGAACGCCGACAAGAACGACGGCCTGACGGTGGTCTACAACGCCGCCTATGTCCACGACAGCCTGGCGGTGGAGTTCTCGCCGCCGGCCAACTGGCTCCGAGTGTCCCCCACCTCCGGCACCGTCGGCGCCGGCCTGGCGACCGATCTCGACGTGACGATCGACTCGACGGGACTGCTGGGGGGCAACTACGCCGCGACGATCGACCTCGTGACGAACGACCCCGTCCACGCGGCGATCTCCGTCCCGGTTTCGCTCCACGTGATCGGCACGCCGGACATCGACGCGCAGCCGACGTCACTGCTCTTCCCGACGACCTTCGTCGGGTTCAGCAGCCAGCAGGTCCTGAACGTCCGGAACGTCGGCTCCGACACCGTGCACATCACGGGCCTGACGGTCGAAGGCGAGTTCCAAGCGGCGGGTCTCGCGCCTCCGGTCGACCTCGGGCCGGGCGGCTCGATCCCGGTCACCGTCAGCTTCCTGCCGCTTGACGAAGGGACCCGGCTCGGCGCGCTGACGCTGGTCAGCGACGACCCGGACGAGCCCGCGCTCATCGTCCCGCTCCAGGGCGAAGGGCTCTGGCCGCCCGAGATGCACGC
This sequence comes from uncultured Acidobacteriota bacterium, assembly GCA_963702425.1. GTDB lineage: Bacteria > Acidobacteriota > Polarisedimenticolia > J045 > J045 > JALOKP01. The sequence goes on along the minus strand of CAVPCQ010000011.1, from coordinate 59,212 downwards.
CACCCCGCCCGAGATCCACGCCGCGCTCCCGCCGGGCGGCCAGGGGACGAAGGTCCTCAACATCGCCAACGCCGGCGGCTCGGACCTGGTCTGGGACGGCGGCACGAACCTGATCTCGATCGCGGTCGGCGTCACGCCCGGGACCTACGTCGAACTGGAGAAGGGCGAGGAGGACACGCGCGAAGGGGCACTCGGCACCGGCGGCCCGGACCTCTACGGCTACCGCTGGGTCGACTCCAACGAGGCCGGCGGCCCGGCCTACGACTGGTTCGACATCAGCGCGATCGGCACCCAACTGACCGGGCTGACCGGCGACGACCAGACGGCGCTCAGCGTTCCGCTCGGGATCTCGTTCCCCTTCTACGGGAACTCCTTCACCACCGCGAGCGTCTGCACCAACGGCTGGCTCTCCTTCACCTCCAGCCTGACCGCCTATACCAACCAGCCGCTGCCGAACACCGGCACGGCGGTCCCGGAGAACCTGATCGCGGCGTTCTGGGACGACCTGCACATGCGGACGACCGGGAAGGTCTTCACCTGGTCGGACGGCTCGCGCTTCATCGTCCAGTGGAACAACGTGGAGCGCCTGACCGCGGGGTCGCTCTTCACCTTCCAGATCCAGCTCTTCCCGAACGGCCGGGTCCTGCTCCAGTACAAGAGCATGAGCGGCCTGCTCAACTCGGGCACGATCGGGATCCAGGACGCCGGCAAGAGCGACGGCCTGACCGTCGTGTTCAACCAGGACTACGTCCACAGCGAGATGGCGATCGAATTCAAGAACATCCCGCAGTGGTTGCACATCGCACCGGAGGAAGGGACGGTCGCGGAGGGCGGCAACCAGGACGTGAGCGTGCTGCTCGACGTGGCCGGCCTCGAGGACGGGATGCACGAGGGGACGATCCAGCTCCGCAGCAACGACCCCTACAACCCGCTCGTCGAAGTTCCCGTCTTCGTCAACGTGGGCGTGATCGAGCCGACGCTGACGGAGTTCGTCCCGAAGGTGCTCCGCTTCGCCGACACCGGCATCCTTCGGGTGCGGATGACGGTCGAGCTGCCGGCCGGGCTGAACCCGCACGACATCCGCCTCTCCTCGGTCGTGATGAACGACGTGGTCCCGGCGCTGGCGGACCCGGCGCCCTACTACACCGACGACAACCACAACGGCATCGAGGAGGCGACCTTCTGGTTCGACTGGAACCTGGTCAAGACCACGCTCGCCGAAGGGATGCTGATCCCGGTCACGATCATGGGCGAGGTGGAGGACGTCCAGTGGTTCCGCGGGACGGACTACATCCGCACCGGTGATCCGGACCAGTACGCGCCGGTCCCGGGCGCCTACTTCACGGCCGGCCAGCCCGTTCCGATCCGCTGGAACGAGTCCTCCAGCGAGATCGCGCACCGCTACACGATCCAGCTCTCGCGCGACGGCGGATCCACCTGGGAGACGCTCGCCACGCAGCTGACCGCGACCTCCTTCGACTGGACGGCGGCCGGTCCCGCGACGACGAACGCGATCGTCCGGGTCCTGTCGTACGACGTCACCGGCCGGCTCCTCGGCAGCGACGACAGCGCGGCGCCGTTCACGATCGCGGGCGGGATCCTCGCACCGCCGCTCCCGATCGACGGCGCGCAGCTCCTGGTCGAGAGGCTCGGGGCCGAGACCGTCCTGACCTGGAAGCCGCCGGTCGCCGACCTCGATCACGGGCCGGCCGACCGCTACCACGTCTACCGCGGCACCGACCCGCAGAACCTGGTCGAGGTCGCGCTGGTGAACACGACCGAGTACCGCGAGCAGGCGGGAGCGCCCGTACCGGGCCTCGTGTACTACCGCATCGTCGCGGCGAACACCTCAGGGGACGCTCGCTGAGCGATCCCGTCCCATGGCGCCGGGGCCGGTGACCCTTCGCGGGTCACCGGCCCCGGGCCGCTTCCGACATCCAGTAGACGAGTCCCTGGGCCAGCCAGATCGCGCCCACCACCCGGAACAGCCACATCACGGCGTTCGTCCCGATCAGCGCCTGGATGTGCACCGGGAACGGGACGCGCGGCGGCTCCGGACCCGGGTCGCGCGAGAACGGGCCGATCAGCGCGAGCGGCAGCACGGTCAGCGCGACCAGTGTGCGGAAGGCGATCGACAGGTCCGGGACGGTGACCGGCCCGAGTCCCCCGCGGGCGGCGAGCGGGCCGCCGACCACCAGCGCCAGGATCGCCCCGCCGATCCCGCCCAGCACCAGCGGCCGGTGGCGCGCGGCCCAGCCGAGCGTGCGCCGAAGCCGGTCGGCGTGCGGGGTCGAGCAGGCGCGCCAGACCGTCCGCCCGGGCGGCTCGGCCACCTCGACCGGGAGCGCACCGTCCGCGGCGGCCCCGCCGCACCACAGGCAGCGGCGACCGGCGTGCGCGAGCGCCCACGGCCGGGCGTAGAGCCGATGCGACAGCATGATCACCACGCCCAGCCCGATCGACGGGACGACGCCGAGCGGTGCGCGCGTGAAGAGCCAGAGCACGAGCGGCACCGGCAGGAAGAGCAGGAAGCCGACGAGGCGGTCGGCGGAGCCGCGGGGGAGGGAGACCATGTGCGCATTCTCCTCGACCGCCCAGCGAGGGTCCACGGCACCGCGGCGCAGGGCCGCGGGCCCGCGGGATAGAATCCCCCTCCTTTGCCGGTCCCCTGCGCCCCGATGACCTCCCGCCGCCACAGCATCGCCCTCGAGACCTCCGTCATCGCGCGGCTGGCGACGCCGGTCGTCCTGGCGCAGATCGGCTGGATGTCGCTGGGGCTGGTCGACATGTGGATGGTCGGCCACCTCGGGCCTGAGGCGCTGGCCGGCGTCGCGCTGGGCGACCTCTGGATCTACGGCACGCTGCTCGTGGCGCAGGGGGTCATGATGGGCCTCGACCCGATCGTGTCGCAGGCTCACGGGGCGGGGGAGGGGGCGCGCGCCGGCTCGGCGCTGCAGCGCGGCGTGGTGCTGGCGGTGCTGCTGTCGCTCCCGGTCATGGCCCTCTGGGCGGTCACCGGGCCGGTCCTGCGCCTCGCCGGACAGGACCCCGTGCTGGCCGAGGTCGCCCAGCGCTACACGATGATCCAGATCTTCTCTCCGGCGCCGTTCCTGGTCTTCGTCGCGATGCGCCAGTACCTGCAGGGGCGCGGCATCATGCTGCCGATGCTGGCGGTCGTGATCCTGGCCAACGTGATGAACGCCTTCCTGAACTGGGTCTTCATTTACGGCAAGCTGGGCGCGCCCGCGATGGGCGCGGTCGGCTCCGGCCTCTCGACCGGGATCACGCGGACCGTGATGCCGCTGGCGATGGCCGGGATCATCGTCGCGCTGGCGCTGCACCGCGAGGCCTGGATCCCCTGGAGCCGCTCGGCGTTCGAGCTGGGCGAGATGCGCGAGATCCTCGAGTACGGGATCCCGGTCGGCGCGCAGCTCGGGCTCGAGGTCTGGGCTTTCTCGATCGCGGGGCTGTTCGCCGGGTGGCTCGGCGCCGACCAGCTGGCGGCGCACACGATCGTGCTCAAGCTCTCGGCCTTTTCGTACATGGTCGCGCTGGGGATCTCGCACGCCAGCTCGACGCGCGTCGGGAACCTGGTCGGCGCGGGGGACCGGCGCGAAGCGCAGCGCGCGGCGTGGGTCGCGGTCGGGATGGCGGCGGGGGCGATGGCACTGTTCGCCGTGGCCTTCACCCTGTTCCGGTTCCAGCTCCCGGCGCTCTTTCTGCCGGCCGGCGCGACCGCGACGATCGGCTTCGCGGCGGCGATCCTCCCGATCGCGTCGGCGTTCCAGGTCTTCGACGGGACGCAGGCGGTCGGCGGCGGTGTGCTGCGCGGGCTGGGCGACACCCGGCCCGCGGCCTGGTTCAACTTCTTCGGCTACTACGTGCTGGGGTTGCCGCTCGCGGTCTTTCTCGCGTTCCAGGGCGAGGCCTGGGGCCTGCCGGGGCTCGGCTGGGGACTTCCCGGGATCTGGATCGGCCTGGCGCTGGGACTCGGGGCGGTCGCCGTGCTGCTGGTGATCTACATCGCGCGGCGCGGGCCGGCCTACTCCGTGAGGTCCGGGGGCGCGGGAAGGGCGACCTGATCGAGCCGGAAGACGAACCCGGCGGGTGCGGCCGGGCGAAACTCGTCGTGGAAGCCGGTCACGCTCCTCACGCGGTAGACCTCCCCGACCAACGCGTACTCCTCGATCGAGCGCGCGCGAACGTCGACGATCCAGTAATGGGGGACGCCGAAGCGCGCGTAGAGCGCCAGCTTCCGCACCCGGTCGAGGCGTTCGGTCCCGGGAGACAGTGCCTCGACGCAGAGGTCCGGCGCGCCCTGGATGTTCGCGTCGGTAAGGGCCGCGGCGCGCTGATGGGAGACGAACAGCACGTCGGGCTGCAGGACGTTGTGGTCATCCAGCACGACGTCGAGCGGGGCTATGAGCACCTCGCCGAGACCGTGCTGCTCCACGAACTCGTGGAGGCGGGCATGGATGAGACCGATCACGAGCTGGTGCCACCGGGTCGGCGACGGCGTCATGACGAGTTCCCCCTCGACGAGCTGGTAGCGTTGCCCGTCGTCGGGGAGCGCGGCGTAGTCCGCGTACGTCAGGCCGCCGTTCGCGCGCGTGCCGTGAGGTCCGCTGGTCACGTGGTCCGACATGGGCGTCGCTCCTGGGGCCGAGGGTAAGGGCGATCGGCGCCGCGACCGCGTGAACGCGCGGGGGGCTGTCGCCCACGCGGGATTCCCGGGTCCTGGACGCGGGGCCAGTGTAACCCGTGTCCGCCGCCTCGTGGTCAGCGCTTTGCCGGGCCCGTCGCCGCGGCACCCGCCGCTGACCAGGTTGCGATGTCGCGCTGGATCCCCTTGTCCTCTGGATCGAGCGCCAGCGCGGACTCGGCTGCGGCGATCGCTTCGTCGTAGCGCCGCTGGTCGGCGAGCAGGCTGGCGAGCGCCCTGAGGACGTCGCCGTTGCGCGGGTCGGCCGCGGCGCCGCTCCGCCAGGCGGCCTCGGCCCCCCGCGCATCGCCGGCCTGATCGCGCAGCTGCCCGAGTCGGAACCAGGCCAGCGCGGACTCCGGATGCGTGGCCACGAGCTGCTCGTAGACCGTGCGCGCGCGGTCGAGATCGCCGGCCTGGATCAGGGCCTGGCCGTACTCGAAGTGCACTCCCTTGTTCTCCGGCTCGAGCGCCGCAAGCTCGCCGAGGATCGCGGCTCCCTCTCGGGCTTCGCCGCGCTGCACGAGTCGAACCGCACCGTCGAACCGGTTGAGGAAAGCGATCCGGTCGTGAGGGTCGGCTTCCGGGAGGGATCGACGAGCGTGCGGCTGCTGCTCGTCGATCCCGTCGCAGCGTATCCGAGGCCGCGCAGGGCATCGTGATCGGCGGCACTCACCACGCCGGACGCCGTCACCGGGCGCCGGTGCGATGGCAAGCGCCCGGCGCAGGAGGTCGGAGAGCGCCTCGGCGGCGGTAGCGGACTGCCTGCGGCCGATCGGTGGCGAGGTCCTTGGTTTCCCCCGGATCGCTGGCGAGGTCGAAGAGCTGCGGGCGCGGCGCCTCGATGAACTTCTCGCGGCTCCGGACGAGCGCGCGCAGCCCGGACCAGCCGTGGGCGATCGACGGGGCGTGCGCCTCGGCGAAGACGCCGCGCTCTGCGGGAGCTGCGACGGTGCCGCGCGCGATCCCCGCCAGCGAGAGCCCATCGACGGCCGCGAAGGGGGGTGCTCCGGCGAACTCGAGGATCGTCGGCGTGAGGTCGGCGACGCTCACCGGCGCATCGACGACCTTGCCCGGTACGATGCCGAACGCCGGTCCCCAGAGCACAAGCGGCACGCGCATCGTCGTTTCGTAGAGAAACAGCCCGTGCGTCGGCTCGCCGTGATCGCCGAGCCCCTCTCCATGGTCGGCGACGACTGCGACGAGGAGATTCCCGCCGCGACCCAGGGCGCGGAGTCCTTCGAGGAGCTGGCCGACGGCGGCGTCCGCCGTCGCAACCTCCGCCTGATAGGGGTCGCCGGGAAAGCGGGAGGCAAACGGCTCGGGCGGCGTGTAGGGGCGATGCGGCTCGAACATGTGGACCCACAGAAAGGCCGGCGCATTCCCCTGAAGTCACCAGCCAGGCGAGCGCCTGGGTCACGGTGTCGGCGCCCGAGCGTTGTTCCCAGTGGATCGACTTGGTGGTCCTCTTGATCCGGTCGTCATACTCGGCAAAGCCGCGGGCGAGGCCGAAGTGACGCGCGAGGACCGGGGAGGAGACGAAGGCCGCGGTCTTGAAGCCGCGCTGTGTCAGTGCCTCGGCGAGCGTCGGTACGCTCTCGGGGAGCGCGAACGTCCCGTTGTCGTATACGCCGTGCGCCGGGAGCGAGCGGCCGGTCAGCATCGAGGTGTGGCTCGGCAGCGTGACCGGCGCGGTGGCCTGGGCGAGATCGAAGCGCACGCCCTGCTCCGCCAGCCCGTCGATGGCCGGGGTCCCGGCGTTGGCGCGTCCGTAGGCACCGATCCGATCCGCACGCAGCGTGTCGATCGAGACGAGCACGACCGTCAACGGTCCTTCGGGCTTCGGCCTCCCGCAGGCCGCGGTGGCCGCCAGGAGTGCGAGAATCACCGCCGTGCGTCGCATCAGCCCGTCCTCAGCGCGTGAACTTGCGGTACTTGATCCGGTGTGGCTGGTCCGCCGTGGCGCCGAGCCGGCGCTTCTTGTCGACCTCGTAGTCGTCGAAGTTGCCTTCGAACCAGGTGACCTGGCTGTCCCCCTCGAAGGCCAGGATGTGGGTCGCGATCCGGTTCAGGAACCAGCGGTCGTGGCTGATCACGACCGCGCAGCCGGCGTAGTCGAGCAGCGCGTCCTCGAGCGCGCGCAGCGTGTCGACGTCGAGGTCGTTGGTCGGCTCGTCGAGCAGCAGGACGTTGGACCCCGACTTGAGCATCCGCGCCAGGTGGACCCGGTTGCGCTCGCCGCCGGAGAGGGTGGCCAGCTTCTTCTGCTGGTCGGCCCCGCGGAAGTTGAACGAGCTGACGAAGCCGCGCGCGTTGATCGTGCGGCCGCCGATCTCGAGGTTCTCCTGCCCCTCGGAGATCGCGTCGTAGACGCTCATGTCGTCCTTGAGCACGTCGCGGCTCTGGTCGACGTAGGCCAGCTTGACCGTCTCGCCGACGCGCAGCGTCCCGCCGTCCGGCTTCTCCTGTCCCGTGATCATCCGGAAGAGGGTCGTCTTGCCCGCGCCGTTGGCGCCGATCACCCCGACGATCCCGCCGCGCGGCAGCTTGAACGTCAGGTCCTCGATCAGCAGGTTGTCGCCGTAGCCCTTGTTCAGGTGGTCGGCCTCGATCACGACGTCGCCCAGGCGCGGTGCCGGGGCGATGTAGATCTCGACCGACTCGGGGAGCTTCTGCTGTTCCTGCTCGACCAGCTTCTCGTAGGCGTTGAGTCGCGCCTTCCCCTTGGCCTGTCGCGCGCGCGGCGACATCCGCACCCACTCCAGCTCGCGCTCGAGGGTGCGCTGGCGGGTCATCTGGGCCTTCTCCTCCAGCGCCAGGCGGTTCTTCTTCTGCTCGAGCCAGGAGGTGTAGTTCCCTTCCCAGGGAATCCCCTGGCCGCGGTCGAGCTCGAGGATCCAGCCGGCGACGTTGTCGAGGAAGTAGCGGTCGTGCGTGACCGCGACGACCGTGCCGGGGTACTGCGCCAGGTGGTGCTCGAGCCACGCCACCGACTCGGCGTCGAGGTGGTTCGTCGGTTCGTCGAGCAGCAGCAGGTCCGGCTGGGAGAGCAGCAGCCGGCAGAGCGAGACGCGCCGCTTCTCGCCGCCGGAGAGCTTCGCGACCTCGGCCTCGCCCGGCGGGCAGCGCAGCGCGTCCATCGCCATCTCGACCTTCTGGTCGAGGTCCCACAGCCCCTGGGCGTCGATCTTGTCCTGCAGGTCGGACTGCTCGGCGAGCAGCTTGTCCATCTCGTCGGCCTCGAGCGGCTCGGCGAAGCGGTCGGAGATCGCGTTGAAGCGGTCGATCAGCGCCAGCTTGTCGGCGGCCCCTTCCCTGACGTTGTCGAAGACCGACTTCGATGGGTCGAGCTGCGGCTCCTGCTGCAGCATCCCGACCTTGATCCCCTTGGCCGCGAACGCCTCGCCGTTGAACTGCGGGTCGAGCCCCGCCATGACCTTCAGCAGGGAGCTTTTCCCGGCGCCGTTGGCGCCCAGCACGCCGATCTTCGCGCCGAAGAAGAACGACAGCCAGATCCCCTTCAGGATCTCGCGGTTCGGCGGGACGACCTTGCGCAGGTCCTTCATGACGTAGATGAACTCGGGCATCGACACCTCGACGGGGACAGCAACCGTTAGTCGGTTAGCCGGTCAAAAGGGGGACAGCTTAACCGAGGCGGCAGATGTCCGCCCGTGGACGCGTTCGGCCGACCGGTGTCGACTTCCCGGGGACTTACCGGCTGACGGTTGCTGTCCCCGATTCGGCCGGCTTACCCGCTAACGGTTGCTGTCCCCGATTACCGCGCCGTCTGCGCCGCCGGCCGCGGCGGCTTCTGCGGCGGCTCGGTGCGGATCTTCTCCATCAGGTACTCGACCGCCTTCATCAGCTGGGCATCGACGCCGCGCTGCATCCCGGCCGGGTCGATGTCGACCACGATGTCGGGCTGGACCCCTTCGTTCTCGATTACCCACTTGCCGTCGGTCGAGTAGACGCGGTAGTCGGGCGCGGTGATCCCGCCGCCGTCGACGAGCGGCGTGAACATCGAGATCCCGACGAGGCCGCCCCAGGTCCGGGTGCCGATCACCGGGCCCATCTTCTTGAGCTGGAACTCGGCCGGCAGCATGTCGCCGCCCGATCCGGCCTGGCGGTTGGTGAGCAGCGCCTTGTGGGCCCGGGTCGCGACCAGCGGCGTCGAGTAGTCGTGGGTGTAGCGGCGCGTCCAGTAGTAGAGGATCGGCAGGTTCATCCGGTTGAGGAACGGGTCGGGATCGAGCCCGCCGGCGTTGAAGCGGCCGTCGACGATCAGCCCCTCCTTCTGCGTCTGTCCGTACCAGTACTGCGGGAACATCTCCGCCGCGCCGGTGAAGGTGTCGGGGAGGTGCAGGTAGCCGATCTTCCCGCCCGAGGCCTCGTCCACCGCCTTGCGGTTGCGCTCGAGCCAGTCGAGGTAGCGGAACTTGGACTCGTCGTCCGAGGGGACGACGACCGCCTCGCGCGTGGTCTTGCCCTTCGGGTCCGCCGCCACGGTCAGCCGTACCGGCTTGCCGGCCAGCCCCTCGAATGCGGCGTAGACCTCGTGCGCCGTCGTCACCTCGCGTCCGTCCACCGCCAGCAGGAAGTCCCCTTCGCGCACGTCGACCCCCGGCGCCGCCAGCGGCGGGACGTTGCCGTCGGTCCAGTCGGGCGCGCGCAGGATCCGCTTGATCTGCCAGCGGCCGCTCGCCGGGTCGGCGACGAGGTCGGCCCCCAGCATCCCGGTCGCGACCCGGTCCGGCCGCCGCCGCCGGTCGCCGCCGAAGACGTAGGTGTGGGACGTCGCCAGCTCGCCGATCAGCTCGCCGATCACCCAGCGGACCTCGGCGCGGCTCGTTGCGGCGTCGATCAGCGGCTGGTACTTCGCACCGATCGCGGCCCAGTCCAGGCCGTGCATCCCGGGGTCGTAGAAGTAGTCGCGCTCGATGCGCCAGACCTCGCGGTAGATCTGCTTCCATTCGGCGCGCGGGTCGAGCTGCATCGTCAGGCCGGAGAGGTCGATCGGCTCGGCCTTCGCGTTCTCCGCCGAGCTGTCGACGATGCCGATCTCGTTCCCCTTGCGCCAGACCAGCCGCTTGCCGTCGGACGAAAGGGCGTAGTCCTCGACCGATTCCAGCACGGTGCGCGGCTTGCGCTTCGCAAGGTCGAGTGCCTTGAGCGCGCGCGCACCCGGCTCCCGGATGTCGAAGCGGTTGAAGTCCCCCTCGTCGCCGTCGAGGTAGAAGAGCAGGCCGCCCGCCGCCCCGAGCCGGCGGTAGTTGCCGCGCGGCAGCGGCAGCGGCTCGACCCGCGCCTCGATCCCGGCGAAGTCGACAATGGTCCTGGGCGCGGGCTTCGCGGGCTCGTCCTTCCGGGCGGCGCCGTCCGGCTTTTTTCCGGCCTTCTCATCCGGCGTCTCGACCGCGGGCACCTCGTCGCCGGTCTGCGGCGGGAAGAGCGGCTTTGCGCCCGCCTGCAGTGCCAGCGCGTAGATCCCCGCGACCTTCTTGTAGACCAGCTCGAAGTCCATGTCGCTGTAGGTCGGGTCGAAACGGCGGTTGCTGACGAAGAACAACCGCTCGCCGTCTTCCGAGAAGACCGGCCCGAAGCTCTCGAGCGGGCCGCCGGTTACCGGCTTCTTCTCCTTCGATCTCGAGCCCGTAGACCCAGATCCGATTGACCAGGTCCTCGCCCATCTTCGTGTAGGCGAGGTAGCGTGAGTCGGGCGACCAGGCGTGGTCGAAGACCGGCTTGGCGTCGATCGCCAGATCCATCGCCTCGTACTCCGCCTTGTCGACCTTCGTGACGGCCTTCGTGTCGACGTCGATGTACGAGAGCGTCAGGGTCTGGTCGGTGTAGGCCAGCTTCTTCGAGTCCGGCGACCAGCGCAGCGCGAAGCGGTAGCCGTCCTTGTGGGTCGTCAGCCGGACCGGCGGCTCCTGGCCCAGCGGGTCGGTCACGAAGATCTCGTATTCGCCGGTGCGGTCGGAGAAGAAGGCGATCCGCTTGCCGTCGGGCGACCAGGTGGCGTCCTTGTCGCGCGTGCCGGAGTCCTGCGAGAGGTTCCGGATCACGCCCTTCTCGCGCGGCACGGTGAAGATCTCGCCGCGCGCCACGACCACGGCCCGGTTGCCGTCCGGCGAGAGCCCGATTCCGGTGATCCACTCCTTGACGTTCCTGAGATAGGGGCGTGTCTCGGGCGAGTCGGCGAGAACCTGGAAGGGGACGGCCTTCGCCTGCCCGGTCGCCGGGTCGAAGATCTCGATCCCTCCGGCGCGGTCGTAGACGATCTTCCCGCTCCCCTCCGTCGGGCGGCCGACGTCGTAGTCGGTGTAGCGCGTCAGCTGCCGGCTCTGTCCGGTCTTCGGATCGATGGCGAACAGGTTGAGCACGCCGTCCGGGTCGGCTTCGTAGTAGATCGTGTCGCCGATCCACATCGGGAAGCGCTCGGTCCCGCGCGCGTTCGTCAGCTGGCGATCGGTCCCGCTGCGGACGTCGTAGAGGTAGAGGTCGGGAGCGAGTCCGCCCCGGTAGCGCTTCCAGGTCCGGTCCTCGGTCGCGACACGGGTGTAGGCGATCTGCGAGCCGTCGCCGTTGAAGGAGCCCCAGCCGGCCTCGGGCAGGGGCAGGGCCTCGAGCCCCGTGCCGTCCGGCGCGACCAGGTAGAGCCGCGTGAAGCGGCTGTACGCGTCGCGCCCCGAACGGAAGAGGATCTTTCCGCTCACCGGGTGCCAGCCGACCACCTCGTCCGCCCCGGGGTGCCAGGTCAGGCGCGTGATGTTCCCCCCCTCGGCGTTCATCACGTAGACGTCGGTGTTGCCGTCGTACTCCCCGGTGAACGCGATCAGCTTCCCGTCGGGAGAGAACTTGGGGGCCTTCTCCTCGCCCTCGTGGAAGGTGATCCGCCGGGCGATGCCGCCCGACGTCGGGACGGTCCAGATGTCCTCGGCATGGACGAAGGCGACCAGGTCACCGAGCAGGTCGGGCTGCATCGCGAGCGCCTGGGGGGCGGCGGCGGGAGACGCGGCCGAAACGGGCGACCCGACCGACAGCAGCAGGAGCCCGAGCAGCGCGACGACGGGGAGCGGGGAGACGATCGCGGAGGCCGCGGCGCGGGGCACGCGACGGGCGGCGCTGGCAGGCGGGGTCATGAGGCGGTGCTCCTCCGGGAAGGACGAGGTAACACCCTATTGTCGCCGCTCCGCCGCTCCCGCGAAACCCCGCCCGCCGGTGTACGCTGGCCGCCCGTTCGCAGCCGGGAGGCCGCTCGTGAGCGCCGCGCCGCGCATCGTCCTGTGCTACCGCGCCGACGACCCGCACGCCGGGGACGTCTTCTCGCGGATCGTCCCGTACGGCGTGATGACGATCCACGGCTATCTCCGGGCCCACGGGTTCGACTCGCGGCTCCACAACGTCACCGGCCGGACCTGGGAGGAGATCCGCCGCACCTTCGCCGCGCTGCAGCCGGATGCCATCGGCGTCTCGCACTTCACCTTCAACCACGCGTCAGCGGCCGGACTCTACCGGGCCGCAGAAGAGGCCGTGCCCGACGCGCTGCGCGTCGCAGGTGGCCCGCAGGCGACGCACCTCGACGAGCCGATTCTGACGCGCGGGCCGGCGCCGCACCTGATCGTCCGAGGCGAAGGGGAGGGCCCGATGCTCGCGATCGCGCGCCGGCTGGCGGAGGGCTCGCGCCGCTTCGACGACATCCCCGGGTTGTCGTGGCTCGACGGCGGGGCGGTCCGGCGTACCGCCGAGGCCCCGCCGGCCGAGGACCTCGATCCCTTCCACCCGTCCGAGCGCTACGAGGAGCTGCACGGCGTCGCGCCGGGCGAGCAGTTCCCGATCGTCATCACCTCGCGCGGCTGCCCGGCGGCCTGCACCTTCTGCAACACGCCGCTGTTCTGGGGCCGGCAGATGCGCTACCGCAGCGCGGCCAGCGTGGTGGACGAGATCGAGCTGGTCTGGAAGCGCCACGGGATCGACTTCTTCAGCCTGCGCGACGACACCTTCACGGCGAAGAAGTCGCGCGTGAAGCAGCTCGCCGACGAGCTGCAGCGGCGCGGGATTTTCGTGCTCTGGAACTGCCAGTCGCGGGTCAACCTGGTCGACGAGGAGCGCCTGCTCTGGATGCGACGGGCGGGCTGCGACCAGGTGCAGTTCGGGGTCGAAGCGGCCTCGCCGACGATCCTGAAGGAGTTGAACAAGGAGATCCGGCCCGACCAGATCGAGCGCGCGCTGACCCTCTGCCGGCGGATCGGGATCAAGACCAGCGCCTACTTCATCACCGGCGTGCCGGGCCAGACCGACGCCGATCTCGAGGCCAACCGCCGGCTGTTCGAAACCGCCGGGCTGATGGACGGGATCGTCGCGCCGCTGGCCTTCTACCCCGGAACCTCGCTCTTCGACGACGCGAAGGCGCGGGGCGAGGTCGACGAGGAGCTGTTCCTCGCCGGCGACCAGTCCGCGCTGTTCGTGCGCCGCGACCCGCACGCCGAGCGGCAGTTCCGAAGGATGGTCGGCGCGATCGAGCGCGAGGCCCCGAAGCGCGGCTTCACGCGCGAGGAGATCGAAGCGCACCTGGCGCTGACCGGCCGCTGCTACGCCTCGCTGCTCGACCTCGGCGCGTGGCACCAGGAGCGGCGCGAGTGGCGCGCGGCGGAAGCCGCGTACGGCGAGATCGTCGCGCGCTGGCCCGGCTCGCCGTGGGGCCGCCGCGCGCTGGACGGGTTGGCGAAGGCGCGGGGAAGGGCGAAGTCGAGCCCCGGGCCGGAGGCGGAGGCGTGATGGCGCACGAGACGCTCGACTTCGAGAAGCTCCCCTGGCAGCCCGGGGCTCACCCCCTCGAGCGAAAGAAACTCGGCGCGCTCGGAGGCGCGACGCTGCTGCGCTTCGAGCCCGGCTTCGAGGACCCGAACTGGTGCGTCAACGGCCACGCCGGATTCGTCCTGCAGGGGACGCTGCGGCTCGCCTTCGACGAGGAGACCCTGGAGGTGAGCGAAGGGGAGGGGTTCGTGATCGACCCCGGCACCCGGCATCGCGCGGCGAACGCCGGGCGCGATGCGGTCGTGCTCTTCATCGCCCCGCGCGCCTAACCCCACAATCTCCAACACCACACACAAACATCTTACCGCGAACAAGACAACCACCCAACAATGCGCTAATTTACCTCAAAGAAAAAAAAAAATCAAACACCATAACAATTACAATTAATATCTCCCATAGAGATCGCTCCATAAATAGATCGAAAGCACAGCACCGTTTCACAGCGAACAGAACGACCTAGCCCTACACCTGCTCACCCAGGGATCTCACTGGCACAGCTTCCGACGGCCAGGGCACGGGCGGCGCCGACAGCCCCTCGTCACCGGTGGTGACCGCGCGACGACCCGGGCCCCTCGCTTCTCGCACCGGCGGTGAGCGGGGAGGGAGGGTGGTGGCCTCCTCGAGCAGAGCGCCGCCGCTCCCGTCACGGACCTCAGGGTCTGGCGTGGGAGCGGGCAGGGACCCTCCCGCCCACGCTCTCCCTGCCCGCGGACGACGGCGGCGCGACCGGCGAGAGCGCGGACGGCCGGACGCTCGCGAGCGCTGGCGACCGTCGGGAGAGTGGCTACGCGATCTGGACCGTCGACCGCCCGGGAGAGGTCGGGGCCGACCCGCAGGAGTTGCCGTTTCTCGTCCTGCATCCCTGGGTGAGCCTCGACCAGCACGCCAGCTCCGGCGTTCAGCGGCGAGGCGTCCGGTTCACCCCAGGTGCAGCCGTCCGGCGAAGCGGCCTGGGCTGGGGGGAGGGAGCTCGTGTCCGATCCGCGGCAGGGTCCTGCTCCCATCCGTATCTCGCCCCGGACGGAGAGAGCCTGGTCTTCGTTCAGCGGAACCGGTTGGTGCTCGCGCAGCCGTCGAGGGAGGGTGGACGGCTTCGGAATGGCGCGGGACGGCGGCCACGGGCGGGGCACTGCTGTGGCCCTCTCTTTCCGCAGACGGCTCGACCGCCTTCGTCTGGCGGATCACGGCGCGTGACGGGAAGAAGGTGAAGGAGTTGTGCGTGGTCTCCCGGGAAGGGCCCTCACCGGCTCCGGCGAATCGGCGGGCCCTCCGCCTTCCTGGAGCAGGACACCGGCCCCGCCGGAGTGGATGCGGCCGGTTCGACGGTCGTGTTCAGCGTCGACGACATGGTCATGACTTCCCGCCGCGAAGCGAACAGCTGGATCTCGAGTTCCCTGCCGGCCTCGCCGGCGCCGTTTCGATCCGGCCCTCGCTGCGGACGGCGCGACGTCGTCTGGGCGGGCGGCGCCCTCGCTCCCCGCTGCTTCGGCCGTGCTCGCCGCGCTTCAGTCACCGGTGATCTCCTGCCCACCCCCAGCTGGGTCGGCGCGTCTTCTGGATTCCTCCATCACCAGATCGTTCACGATCAGGACGTGGGCAAGGCGAACTCAAGATCACCAGGCTGCAGTCGACGGGGGCAGCGGCGGTCCTTTCGTCCTCGGAAAGTGAAGCTGCCTTCCTCGGTCTCCCCAACAAGACGCTGACCATCAAGGTCACCTACACCCCGCGAGAGCTGACCGAGTCCTCCGCATTGCTCTGGATCACCTCCAACGACAAGGTGTCGCCGGTGGTCGAGAGATCCTGAGGGGCACCGGCACCTGGCCGGCCCCGGTCTGCCAGCATTCCCCGACCGAGGGAGACGAAGGCAGTTCGGCCACCTTGCAGGGTCCGGTTTCGGGACCACGGCCTCCCTGGTCAGCGTGACCGTGTCCGGAGGCTACATCCTCGACGCCGCGGTCGGCTCGGTCAGCGACAAGTCGATGTCGGTGACCATCCCCACCGGCTTCTGCGCCTGGAAGAAGTACCAGGACGCCGTGGTGTGGGTGACGGTGCGCGGTGTCCAGAGCGGGGGCGCGTACTTCCGCCTGACCAACCTGATGCCCTGTGAACCCGCGATCGTCCTGACGGACCCCCACGCCGGCGGGATCGGGGACCCGGTCACCCTCAAGGCCTACGGGCTGCCCGCCGAGCTGGACAAGATCCTGGTCAGTTTCAATGGCGCCGTCACCCATCCCGAGTCGATCAGGCCGGACTGGGATCCGGAATTGGCCTACATCACCGTGCGGGTTCCGGAAGGGGCCACGACCGGTCCGTTGCGGCTGAAACGAACCGATGGCGTCGACCGCTGGAGCCAGCCCGCCGATTTCACCGTCCTGGAACCCACCCCGCTGGTTCTCACCTCGGGGGACGCGGCCGATGGCATCGTCGTCCCCGTCGTCACCTTCGACATCGGCCTGCCCAGCGAACACACCCAGGAATACGGCCCAGCTCCGTGGCGCCTGGGAGGCGCCTATCTCACCAGGATCCGCGCGAGCCTCGATCATCCTCCGGGCACCTTGAACCTCGAAGTGAGCACTCCCAACGGCACCGCCACGACCGAGCTGATGGCCGCCGGGGACACGGTGCGATCGTCAACCGCCCGCCCTGGTCCCTCTTCTAGGGATTGTAGCCCGGAGACACGTTCACCGTGCGGGCTTCGGGGTACGAGCTCTTCAGCCGGGTCGTTCGCCATGTCCCTGGCTGACCCTGACCGTCGGCCGGTTCTCTATCCGGGAACTGCCACGGTCATCTACTCCGCTTTCGATCTCCCGGTCCGCGACGGTAGACTGGCCATGGCGCAGGGAGACACGCTCCTGGTCGCCGGCAGCTATCGCGATGAATCCCTCTCCGCCGCCGGTCTCTGGAACAGCACCGTCTCGTTGTACCAGTATGCGCACCCCTTCGCGCTGGCCAGCGGCCAGCTCTTCAGCACCCTGGTCCTGCTCTACCAGCCGGGGACATTCACCGTCGCCAACCAGACGACCGGCAGTCGATCCAGGTCGAGTCTTCGCCGCTGGCTACAACTCGGCGAGCTACGCCGACAACAACCGCGGGTTCGCCTTCGGCGAGGCCCTGGCGCTCGAAGGAGTCATCCTGCGGTGCGGTGGCGCCCGCCTGACGATCCCTCCTGTAGCCCTGCCAGCGCTCCTGACCGATCCCGAGCAGATCTCCGTATATTATTATGTCAGCTGCGCTCATCTCCCGTATATCCGTTCTTTCGCCGTTGCGTCCATCATCGTCGCCGTTCACAGCCTGTCCATCTTCATCTATCCGTTCTCTCCCTAGCTGCTCTAGCCGATCTCTATCTAGTTGCCCTACTCGCTGTAGCGCCGTTTCAGCCCGCCGTTCTTCGTTGTCTTCTTCCCATCTTCACAGTTGTATTTCTAGCTGACCGTTGCGGTGTCGTCCGTTCCGTTCTCCTGCGCTCGTCGCTCCCGCCCGGCGCTACCCGGAGTACCCTGCCCCCTCGTCTCTTCGGCTTTCGAGGACCTCTTCCTGCACCCAGCTCGCCTCCGTTCCCTTTGCCCTGGACTAGATCGTTCTTTGGGCGTCTACTCCGCCTAGAACACCTACCCCACCCTGTCGTCTATACCCGTAGTTGATCGTGGTCTAC
Organism: uncultured Acidobacteriota bacterium; assembly: GCA_963702425.1. Taxonomy (GTDB): domain Bacteria; phylum Acidobacteriota; class Polarisedimenticolia; order J045; family J045; genus JALOKP01. Next base: position 42,041 of record CAVPCQ010000011.1, on the reverse strand, counting down.
ATCAGCGACCCGTCCAGCAGCAGCCTTGTCAGCGTCGCCTACGCCCAGTAGACCTTCTTCACCGCCCAGCAGACCTACGACCTGCTCGTAGCGCAGGTTGTCCCTAGCCGTACGCTCGTTCTCTTGTCTCTGTCCCTGAGCATCCGCACGCCCTGGTGTGACCAGCCATCTCAGATCGACCATCTCCGTCGTCTTCAGCCATCCCTGGATCACCATCTATCCCGCCAAGACCTCCCAGAGCTCGAACCTGTAGACGACCGTCGCGCACGAGATGTGCACGCGTTCCAGCGGCAACTGACCACCAATGCCAGCGCCTAGTCGTTCGACGAGGCGTCCGCCAACGCCATCGCCTCGATGCTGCTGGGGATCCAGGCGGATCTCGGCACCGACATCTCTAGCCTTCCCGACCTTGCCCATCAAGTCCGTTCCCGGGGGCTTCTACTCTCAGCTATTCCACGGATGAAGGCTACGCCGCCGGGTCCTTTGCCATCTGGATGGAAAAGACCTACCCGAAGTCGATTCTGAAGACCTATCAGGCCCTGCACTACGACCCCCGCTACTGGTCCGACTCCTACCGCACATTCGCCGAGGTGACGGGCGCGTCGGGCGGAATGTCGACACTCGTTGTCAGTTGGGGGAGTGGTTCTGGACTCAGCAGGAGTCCCCCGTCTCGGCACTGGACTTCGGCCACCTCGCTCCCCAGATCACCGACTGGACCGGCGTCACGATCCAGCGTCTCGTCCGCAGGCCAGCAGCGACCACGCCGATGTCTCCGCCTCCAGCGCCTTCGCACCCCAACTCCGGGGGAAGGATCTCGTCGCCAGTTTCCGCACCGACGGACACGCCCAGGAGGTCACCATCTACGGCGATACCCACATCTGTACCTCGCCGCCGCGAACTCTCACCGAGCTGGCCATGATGAACCCGCTCACACAAGCCGCGAAGAAGCTGGGGGCGCATGGGACCTACGCGTGCTACCGGGTCGTGGTCACCAATTACGACCTGAGCGACTCGGCAGCCGTGGTCGTGAGGATCTACCCGCCTCACATCAACACCATCTATCCTCGTCAGGCAGCAGAGCGGCGGTATCCGCTGGAGATCAACGGCAGCGGTTTCGGACCTCGGACCTACTCCCGGTGACGGTGGAAGGCTGGAATTGCCCCGTCACGAGCTGGTCGGACACACGGATCACCTGCGGATGCCCTCCCTGCCGTTCACCGGCCCCCACCTCGTGCAGTCAGACCAGGAGTTCGCCAAGACCAACACGCTGACCTTCACCGCCAACTGAAACGGACTGCGGACAAGCTGTTTTCGAAGGGGAGGGGTTCGTGATCGACCCCGGCACCCGGCATCGCGCGGCGAACGCCGGGCGCGATGCGGTCGTGCTCTTCATCGCCCCGCGCGGGGCCGCTCCCTGACGGGGCGGGACGGGGGACGAACCGGTCCTCGGCCGAGCGGCCTAGACGCGGGTTTCCTCTTCCTGGGGGGCGGGCGCGTCCGCCTCGACCTCGACCTCGGTCGGCTCGGGCTCGCCGGTCCGCTTGGCCTGCTTGCGGGCGGCCCGGGTCGCGCGCTTTTCGGACGCCCGGGTGAGGCGGGCCTGTTCTTTCTGGCGCTTCAGGAATGACGGTCGCTTGTTCGCCACCAGGTGGCTCCTCGGGGCGCGTCGATGGAACGCGCACACCGTATCGTCGCAGGTTCCGGGCGAATCGGCACCCCGAAGACGTGTTTCCGTCCCCTGAATGCGATTCGACCAGGTTCAAGCAAGAGTCGACTAATAGACATGGAGATCCACGTAAGCCCCCTGCGCAGTCGTTGCGCGGGCGAGGGGTGTGAAGGAAGTCACAGACCGACTTGACTCGGCGCCGGACGAACAAACAATCATTCTAGTTTCTCTCACGCTTCCCGCCGGCCCGAGGCGGACGCACTTCAGCGCCGAGACGATCATCCCGCATCTGGAAGACGTGGCGCTGCTCGGTGGGGAGCCCTCCATGAAGGTCACGCCGTATCAGCAAGCCGCGGGGCGCGCACGCCGCCTCGCGCCGGTGGCCGCGCTCGCGGCCGTCGTCGCCGTCGCCAGCCTCGCCCTCGCCTACGACCAGTACTCGACCAACGGAAGCACGGGCAACTGCGCGACCTGCCACGGCGACTTCCGGGCCAGCCCCTACACCTCGAAGGTCGACGGCCAGAGCTGGGGCAACGACATGCACGACGTCCACCGCAACAACATGCTCGGCAGCGACTGCAACACCTGCCACGTCTCGGCGGGCCGCTTCCCGACCTATCTCGGGCGCTCTGCCGGCGGCAACGGTCTTTCGGCGTATTCCTGCTCCGGCTGCCACGGCCGCTCGCAGGACGGGACGGGGACCGGCACGCAAGGATTCAGCGCCGGGCTGCGCCAGCTGCACTGGCGGGCCGGGGAGACCGGCTGCGTGAGCTGCCACGCCGACTCCAACCCGGCGGCCAAGACGCCCGTCGGCGAGAACATCCTGCCCCCGTACTATGCGAATCCGGGGACGGGCCACACGATTCCGAACAATCCGTGCAACCCCTCGCCCACCTTCGTCGAGAACTACGCCGCCTCGACCCTCGGCCTCGACAACGACGGCGACGGGACGTTCGACATGCTGGACTCGCAGTGCGCCGCGGCCGCGGCGACACCGGGCGAGGTCTCGCGCGGCGGACTGCCCCAGCTGCTGGTCACCACGCACAACCCGGTGACCCGGCTGATGGCGATCAGCTACGGCCCGGCCTGCACGTCGACCAACAACACGATCTACTACGGCCCGCTGAGCGCGGTCTCGACCTATGGCTACTCCGGCCAGCAGTGCGCGATCGGCAACACCGGCGCCTACACCTGGAACTACCCGGCGAGCCCGGCGTCGTTCTTCTTCCTCGTGGCCGGCCGCAACGCGACCAACGAGGGCCCGTACGGCAAGTCGAGCGCGGGCACGGAACGCCCGAGGTACGCGGGGAACGCCGTCTGCCCGCTGCCGCAGGACCTCGCGAAGCGCTGCGAGTAGCGCCGGCGGGCCCGGGCCGGCTCTTGAAGCGACGACGCCGGGTGCGGATCCGGTTCCGCACCCGGCGTCGCCATTCTCAGCTCCCCTTGACCGCCACCTGCGCCCCGGCGACGAGACCGCCGGCGCCGGTCGTCACGACCGCCTGGCCCGGCGCGATCCCCTCGACGACCTCGACCCACTCGCCGTCCGCGAGTCCCTCCCGGATCGGGAGGGTCTTCGCGTGGCCGCCGTCGACGATCCAGACGAACGAGCGCCCCTCGTCGCGGATCACCGCCGTGGCCGGGATCGCGATCGAGCCGAGCCGCGGCGGCAGCTCGAAGCGCGCGATCGCGAACAGGCCGGCCTGCAGCCGGAGGCCCGGGTTGGGGATCGCGACCTTGACCATGAAAGTGCGGTTGGTCGAGTCGATCGACGGGTTGACCGCGATGATCGCGCCTTCCAGCGGCTCTCCCGTGGTGCGCACGACGAGGTCGGCCTTCATCCCGGGAGCCAGCGTCCCGGCCAGCCGCTCGGGGACCTCGAACTCGCCGTGCAGCGTGGAGAGGTCGGCGATCTTCACCACGGGCTCGCCGCGCGCAACGAACTCGCCGCGCTGCAGCATGCGGGCGGTGATCACGCCGTCGTAGGGAGCCGGGCCGGTCGTGTCGGCGAGCCGCTGCTTCGCCGCGTCGCGTCGGGCCTGGGCCTCGCCCAGCATCGCCTCGGCCCGCTCGGCGGCGGCGACGGCCTGGTCGAGCATCTGGCCGGTCGCCGAGCCCTCGCGCGCCAGCCCCTCCATCCGCTCGCGCTCGCGCCGGGCCTCCTTCAGCGCCACCTGCGCCGACACTACCGCCGCCTCGGCCTGCTGCAGGTCGAGCCGGTACTCGGTCGGGCGGACCTGGAACATGGCCTGCCCGGCCCGCACGCGGCTGCCGACGTCGACCGGGACCGCGTCGAGCTGCCCCTCGGAGAGGGCCCGCATCTCGGCCTCGCGCGCGGCCCGCAGCGTGCCCGTGGCCTCGAGCGTCGGACGGAAGTCGCGGCGGGTCGCGACGACCAGTTCGACCTCGGAGGCCGCCAGCGCCTCGGCGGTGCCAGCCGGGATAGCCGCCGCGGTCTGCGCCGCGGCCGGCGGGGGAGCGGCCGACGCGGTCCTGTCCGCGTCCGCCTTCCGACCGCAGCCGGCGGCGGCCAGGGCCGCACCGAGGACGATCAACCTGACGATCGACGTTCTCGCGTTCATGCGTGGCCCGCCTCACCGGGGACGCGCGCCGCCGCCGCCGCCGGTTCCTTCGCCCGCGAACGGGCGCCGAAGAAGTGCTTGACCCGGGCCGTGGCGTCGTCGAGCGCCAGGTAGACGACCGGGATGATCAGGAGCGTCAGGAGGGTCGAGGTCGCGGTCCCGCCGATCACCGCGATCGCCAGCGGTGCCCGCGTCTCGCCGCCCTGGGAGAGGGCCAACGCGACCGGCACGACGCCGATCATCGTCGACGCGGCGGTCATCAGGATCGGCCGCAGCCGGACCGGACCGGCCTGCAGCATCGCGCTCACCTTGTCCGCGCCCTTCTCGCGCTGCTGGTTGGCGAAGTCGACCAGCAGGATCGCGTTCTTGGTGACGATCCCCATCAGCATGATGATGCCGATGAAGGAGAAGATGTTGAGCGTCGTGCCGGTCAGGAAGAGCGCGCCGAACACGCCGATCATCGTCAGCGGCAGGGAGAGCATGATCGTGAACGGGTGGACGAACGACTCGAACTGGATCGCCAGGATCATGTAGATCACCAGGATCGAGAGGATCAGCGCGGTCAGCAGCGACTGGAACGACTCGCGCTGGGTCTGCGCGTTGCCGGTCAGTGCGATCCCGTAACGGCCGTCGTCCGGCATCAGCCGCGCCACGAGCTGCTCCACCTCGGTCAACGCGGCGCCCGCGCCGATCCCCTTGCCGTTGGCGAACAGCGTGACCGCGCGGCGCCGGTCGAAGCGGTTGATCGAGTTGGGACCGGTTCCGACCTCGTACTCGATCAGGTTGGGCGACTTGATCAGCCGGCCGCTGTCCGCGCGGACCGCGATCCCGTCGAGGTCCTCGGGCCTGCCGCGGTACTCGGGCAGCGCGCGGATCCGGATGTCGTAGCGGTAGCCGCCGTCCTTGAACTTGGCAACCTTGTTGCCGCCGAACAGCGCGTAGATCTCGCCCGAGATCGAACGGACGTCGACGCCCAGGTCGTTCGCGAGGCCGCGGTTGATCCGCACCTTCACGTCGGGCTTGGTGATCCGCAGGTCGGTGTCGACGTCCTTGAACCGGCCGCTCGTCTTCATCTCGGCGGTGATCCGGTCGGCCAGCTCGCCCAGCTCCCGCGTGCTGGGCCCCTGGATGACGTAGCTGACGTCGGTGTTGCGGCCGGCCGCCCCGAACGGGTTGAAGGTCTCGAGCGTGACCAGCATGGCCGGGTCGAAGTCGAGCTGGCCGCGGACGCGCTCCATGACCGCGCGCTGCGAGGCCTCGCGTTTTGCCTTCGGGACCAGGTTGACGAAGAACAGCCCCTTGTTCGGCTCGGCGCCGGCCCCCATCTGCAGGCCGAGTGCCGCGAAGGCGCTCTCGATCTCCGGGTTGGCGAACAGGCGCTCCTCCAGTTCCCGCATCCTGACGTTGGTCCGCTCCAAGGAGGTTCCCGTCGGCAATTCGAAGTTGACCATGAAGAACCCCTCGTCGGCCTCGGTGATGAATTCCGAGCCGATGAACGGGACGAGGACGAGCCCGGCCGCGAACGCGGCGACCGCGAGCCCCAGGACCGCGACGCGGTGGCGGACCGCCCACTCGAGCGCCCGGCGGTAGACCCGCTCCAGTCCCTGGAAGCCGCGCTCGAGCAGGTTGTAGAGCCGCCCGTGACTGGTCTCGTGGTGCATCAGCCGCGACGACAGGAACGGGGTCAGGGTCAGCGCGACGACAGCCGAGATCAGGATCGTCAGTGCGACGGTCAGCCCGAACTGGTAGAAGAACCGCCCGACGATCCCCTCCATGAAGGCGACCGGGATGAAGACCGCGGCGATCGAAGTCGTGGCGGCCAGCACCGCCAGGCCGACCTCCGAGGTGCCGGTCCGCGCCGCCTCCAGCGGCGATTCGCCCATCTCGATGTGGCGGTAGATGTTCTCGATCACGACGATCGCGTCGTCGATCACCATCCCGACGGCGAGCGACATCGCCAGCATCGTCATGTTGTTGGAGGTGAAGCCGAGCGCCTTCATCACGATGAAGCCGCCCATCAGCGAGATCGGGATCGCGACCACGGCGACGACCGTCGTCCGCACCGTGCGCAGGAAGAGGTACATGATCACGGCGGTCAGCAGGATGCCCATCAGGATGTCGGTCTGGACCCCCTTGATCGACTCCTTGATCGAGGACGGACCCGTCGTAGGCGATCGCGATCGAGATCCCGGGTGGCAGGTGCAGCTTGATCTCCTCGAGCCGCGCCTTGACCCGGTCGGCGACCTCGACCAGGTTCGACTTGGGCTGCTTCCGGACCCCCAGGCCGACGGTCGGGCTGCCGGAGAAGCGGGCGATCGCGCGCAGGTCCTCGAAGCCGTCGTCCACCCGGCCGACGTCGGCGAGCGTGATGATCGTCCCGCCGCGCTCGGCGACGACGAGCTGGCGCAGCTCCTCGACCGAGCCGTATTCGCCCTCGACTTTGACCGAGAATTCGGTCTCCGGCGTCTCGATCCGGCCGCCCGGCAGCTCGACGTGCTTCATCTGGATCGCGCGCGCCACGTCGAGCGCCGTCAGGCCGCGCGCCTCGAGCTTCTGCGGATCGAGCCAGACCCGGATCTCGCGCTTGCGCAGCCCGCCGACCTCGACGTTCCCGACCCCCTTGATCGACTGCAGCTGCTCCTTCAGCACCTTCTCGGCGTAGAACGACAGCTCGCCGTAGGGGACGCTCCCGGAGACGCCGAGCCACATGAAGGGGAAGCCGCCGATGTCGAACTTCTCGACGATCGGCTCCTCGATGTCGTCCGGCAGGAACCGGCGCGCCAGCGCGACCTTCGCGCGCACCTCCTGCGCCGCGACGTCGATCTCCTTGTCCAGCTCGAACTCGACGGTGACCATCGAGAACCCCTCCATGCTGGCCGAGGTGAGCTGGCGAATCCCGCCGATCGTCTTGATCTGCTCCTCGATCACGTCGGTCACGTCCTGGTCCATGACCTCGGGACTGGCGCCGACGAGGACGGTCTGGACCGTGACGATCGGGAACTCGACCTCGGGGAAGGCGTCGACGCCCATCCGGCTGAAGGCCAGCCAGCCGAAGACGACCAGCGCCGCCATCAGCGTCAGGGTCGTGACGGGGCGCCGGATGGAGGTGTCGGAGATCCACATGGCGGCTACCTCTCGGTCTCGCGGGAAGGCACCGGCGGGGGAGGCGGGGGCGGGAGCGTCACGGGCTCGCCGGCTTTCGGGCCGAGCGTGCCGGTGACCCGCGCGAGGTAGAGCTTCGCGACGTAGTAATCGTACAGCGAGCGGAAGTAGAGCAGTTGCGCGGAGGTCAGCGCGGTCCGCGCGTCGAGCACCGCGACCTGGTCGAGTGTCCCCTCGCGGAAGCCGACCTCGGCCAGCCGCAGCCCCTCCTGGGCCTGCGACAGCGTCTTGTCCTGGGCCCTGAGCGCCTCGAGCGCATTCTCGATCGCGTCGGTCGACTTGCGGACCTCCTGGCTGGTGCGCTCGACGGTGTCGAGCCAGTCCAGCTCGTACTGCCGCTGGCGGGCCTTCTCCTGGATCAGGATCCCCTCGCGGCGCAACCCGTCGAAGACGTTCCAGCGCATCAGGATCCCGGCGCTCCAGGTCGAGCCCCAGTCGTAGACGAAGGTGTCGACCGGGTCGGGCTTCGCGTAGCGAAAGGAGTAGAAGGCGTCGAAGGTCGGCCAGTACTCGGAGCGCAGCACCTTGAGCTTCTGCTCCTGCAGTTTCACGACGAGCGCTGCGGCGGAGAGCTCCGGGCGGTTTTCGAAAGCCGTCTCCCGCGACTCCTCGAACACGGGAATCGCGCTGTCGCGCTCCAGCTTCTGGGTCAGCTCGACCGCGCTGTTCTGCGAGACCCCCAGCACGCGGAACAGGTCGCTCCAGGCGAAGTCGAGGTCGTTCCGGGCGCGGATCAATTGCGCCTTGGCGTTGCTGACCTCGACGTCGGCCCGCAGCACGTTGAACTCGGAGGCCACGCCGTACTTCTTCTTGGTCTCGGTGTCCTTGAACTGCGCCTCGGCCAGCTGCAGCGAGGCCTCGAGCACCCGGACCTGCTCGCGGGCCAGCATCGCGTAGTAGTAGGCCTGCGTCGCATCGAACAGCGTCTGCTGGACCGCCGCGCGCAGTGTCTCGTCGGTGAACATGTCGTAGTACTGCGAGGCGCGGATCGCTGCCACGCCGCGGCCGGCGCGGAACAGCGGTTGCTCCACCAGCAGTCCGAGGCTGTAGTTGTCGAGGTACGTGAAGTTGACCGGGGCCTCGCCCCCCTCCCCGTCGAAGTCGACGGTGAACTCCCGGTCGAGCCGGTCGTATTCCCCGACGGCGGAGACCTTCGGCAGGACCTCGCTCAAGGCCTCCTTCCGCCGGCCGCGGGCGATCTCCTGGTCCTCGCGGGCGCGGCGCAGCGGCACGCCGTACTGCAGCGCCAGCTTCAGCGCGTCCTCCAGCGACAGCGGTCCGGTGACGACCGGCAGCGCGGCGTCGGCGCGTGCGCCCGACGGCAAAGCGGGGGCGGGAGCGAAGATCGAGCCGGCCCCGGATCCCGCAGCGGTCGGCGAGACGGCACCCAGCAGCGAGAGCAGGGGGACGACGGCGAGCAGGACGCGTCCTGCGGCGTGTCTGGCGTTCATGCGGTCTTTCCGGGCGCGTAGGCGGCGAGCCCCGCGGTCGAGAAACGGACGATCTCGTCGACCAGCGCCTCGAACGAGCTGCCGAGCGCGTGCCGGCCGTCGAGCGTGCCGACCAGCTCGGCCATGTCGACGATGTACATCAACTGGGCGACGAAGAAGTGCGCGACGAGCACCGCCTCGCGCTCTCCGAGGCCGGGGACGGCGCGGCGCAGCGCGGCCACGAACGCCGCCTCGACCGGCCGGATCATCTCGTCGCAGAAGATCTCGGGCGGCAGGTTGCGGTCGACGAACTCGCGCGTCAGGAGCCGGACCAGGTTCCGGCCGCGCTCCCAGTCGCTGACCGGCTCCAGGAAGGCGCCGGCGAACGCGCGCAGCAGGTGGGCCGGGTCGACCGCGCCCGGCGCCGCGCCCGCCGCCTCGTCCGCCGCCTCCAGCACCTGCCGGATCGCCCGCAGGCGCTGCTCGCGCATCCCACGCAGCCGCAGGACGAACAGCTCGCGGTAGAGGCTGTCCTTGCTACCGAAGTGGTAGTTGACGGCGGCGACGCTCGTCCCGGCCTCGGAGGTGATGTCGCGGACCGAGGTGGCGGCGAACCCGCGCTCGGCGAAGAGCTTCTCGGCCGCGGCGAGCAGGCGCCCCTCGGTCGAGGGGCCCGCCTCGGCCGGAGGCGGGGTGGGGGCGGGAAGGGGGTCTCCGGTCATCGGTGACTGCCCTCGTTCAAACGATCATTCCAAACGATCGTTTTGAGGGCAGAGTATGCACCCTTACCGAACGGTTTCCCAGCCCGGCGGGCTGATGGTCGAACGAATCGGTCGAACGGTCGAACCTAGCGCCTGCTGCTGCCCCGGACCGAAAGCAGGTGGGCCTGCGCGGAGAACGGCGACTCCCCCCGGTCGGCCGGCACGCGCTCGTAGCGGCCGTCGGGCCGCATCTGCCGCGCCTTGAGGTTGTCCTTCAGGTAGACGTCGAGGACCTCGTCCTTGAGGTACCGCACCCAGCGCGCGTCCTGGATCGGGAAGAGGACCTCGACCCGGCGGTCGAGGTTGCGCGGCATCAGGTCGGCGCTTCCGAGGAGCACTTCCTCCTCGCCGCCGTTGCGGAACCAGAAGATCCGGCTGTGCTCGAGAAAGCGCCCGAGCGTGCTGATCACCTGGATGTTGTCCGACAGGCCCGGCACCCCCGGCTTCAGGCAGCAGATCCCGCGCACCAGCAGGTCGACCTTCACGCCGGCCTGTGACGCACGGTAGAAGTGCATGATCATCTGCTTGTCGAGCAGCGCGTTGAACTTGAAGACCAGGTGGGCCGGCTCGCCGCGCCGCGCGTGCTCGATCTCACGGTCGATCCGCTCCGTCATCCGCTCGCGCAGGTTGATCGGGGCGACGAGCAGCTTCCGGTAGTCCCGCTTGGCCGAGTAGCCGGTGAGGTAGTTGAACAGGTCCGACACGTCCTCGCCGATCTCGGGGTCGCAGGTGAAATAGCCGATGTCGGTATACAGATTGGCGGTGACGGTGTTGTAGTTCCCCGTGGAGAGGTGGATGTAGCGGCGCAGGCGCTTGCCTTCCCGCCGCACCACGAGCGCCACCTTGCCGTGCGTCTTCAAGCCCAGCAGGCCGTAGATCACGTGCGTCCCCTCGGCCTCCAGCTTGCGCGCCCAGTTGATGTTGCTCTCCTCGTCGAAGCGCGCCTTCAGCTCGACCAGCACCGCGACCTGCTTGTCCTCCTCGCGCGCCTCGAGCAGCGCCTCGACCACCGGCGAGTTGCGTCCGACGCGGTAGAGCGTCTGCTTGATCGCCAGCACGTCGGGGTCCTGCGCCGCGGCCTTCAGGAAATCGACCACCGGGCGGAACGAGTCGTAGGGGTGGTGAAGCAGGATGTCGCCCTGCCGGATCGCCGCGAAGATGCCCTCCTCGCCGTCCTGCTGCGGATCGAGGGCGCGCGGCAGCGCGGGCTTGAACGGCACGTCCTTCAGGTCCCAGCGGTCCGACGCGCCGAAGAAGCCCATCAGCCCGGCCAGCGCCAGCGGCGCCTCGAGGACGTAGACGTCGCGCGGGTCCATCTCGAGGTTGTCGACCAGCAGGTCGCGCGTCCCGGGCGGCATCGCCGGAGGGACCTTGAGCCGCGTCACGCTGCCGAACTGCCGCGCGCGCACCCCCTGCTCGATCGTCTCGAGCAGGTCCTCGGCCTCCAGCTCCTGGATCACCATGTCGGCGTCGCGCGTGACGTGGAACGGGTAGGCCTCGAGCACGGTCATACCCGGGAAGAGCGCGTCGAGATTGGCGGCGATCACGTCCTCGACCCAGGCGAAGGTCTCGGCGCGCCGGGGACCCGCCGCGGCCGCGCCCTTGCCGCCGCGCCCGTTCGAAGCGGGGCGGCCGACCGGCAGCAGACGCGGGAGCTGGCTCGGGACCTTGACGCGCGCGAAGCGTTCCTGCCCGTCGGCGCCGCGGATCAGCACGGCGAGGTTGAGCGAGAGGTTCGAGATGTGCGGGAACGGGCGGCCCGGGTCGACCGCCAGCGGCGTCAGGATCGGAAAGATGAACTGCTCGAAGTACTCGGTCATCTCCGCCTTCTGGCGGGAGGACAGCTCGGACCAGCCGCGGACCAGGATCCCTTCGGTCTCGAGCGCGGGCACGAGGTCGCGGTGCCAGGTGGCCCGCGCCGCGTCCATCAGGTCGAGCGCCACGTGGCGGATCTCCGACAGCTGGTCGTGCGGCGTCAGGCCGTCCGGGGGCAACTCGCCCACGCCGACGGCGGCCTGCTCCTTGAGGCCCGGCACGCGCACCATGAAGAACTCGTCGAGGTTCGAGCCGACGATCGACAGGAACTTCACCCGCTCGAGCAGCGGGTGCGAGGCGTCCTGCGCCTCTTCCAGCACCCGGCGCTGGAACTGCAGGAGCGACAGCTCGCGGTTGACGAACAGATCGCGCTTGCGCCAGCCGGGCGGGAGCGCCAGCGGCAGCGACTCCTCGGATCCCGGGTCCACCGCCGCGTCGCTCTCCCCCCACGCGGTCCCGGGCTCGAGGTCGGCTTCCGCCGCGTCCCAGGTCGCGTCCTGTTTCCGGGTCATCGGTCCTCCGAGGCCTCAGGGTGGCACCGGGGTGGCCGGTCTGCCAACCGGGCGGGTGTTCCAGGCGCAGTCCGGGTCCGGTCGGGCTAACGGGCCTCGGAGAGCGCCTCCTGCACCTGGTCGGCGTGCTGATCGGTCGCCTGCTTCATCTCGCCGACGCCGGGGAGGGTGCGGCGTGGGGCCCCGGCGTCCCCGGCCGGGTCAGTCCCGGCCTCCGCGCCACCGGCGCGGGCTGCGTCGGGCCGCGCGCGCATCGTCTCGGACAGCCGCGGCGCCGCGGCCTGCCAGTTCTTCGCGACCAGCAGCAGGACGATCGCCATCACGACGACCAGCAGCACCAGCCCGAAGCCTCCGCTCTTCCTGCTCATCGAGGGGGCCCTCGAGGAGAAGCTAGGGCGGGGAAGGGCGGGGGGCCCGTCGCGGGGCGGGGGCTGGCCGAGGGGCCATTGGCGCATCCACGGTGCAACGGTCCGCGCCCGGATGTGGACGATCGCCTGGCGCTGGCTGCTCCGGACCGTCTGCTCTGGGCCGGCACCCGGCTCGCAGTCCCGGGCGCCGTGTCCACGGCGGCGCACTCCTGACCCCCACGCGTCGCTGCTGGCCTCGTTGTGTCATCAGACGCGGTCTGAACCAGCTCATCCAGCGCTCCGACTTCGACCCGCTCCGGAGCGATCCGAGGACCGAGGTGTGCGTCGAACGGCTGGAGCTTCCGTCCGGGCAGCAGGGGCGGCTCAGTGTTCCGGCCTGACGAGGAAGCTCATCACGACCGGGTCCGTCGCCTGGATCCGCAGCGTCACCCAGCCGGGCGTGAAGAGCCACTCCTCCTGCGCCGCAAGCGTGATCGCAAGGCGTCCGTTCAGTCGGACCACCGTCCCGTCCACGCTGGCCCGGATGCGGATGTAGTCCCCGTACTGCGAGCGCGAGTCGGGCACGATGAGAAACAGCGTCCCCTCGCGGCGCAGCGTCTCGCTCGGCTGGGTTGCTGTCGCCGCGTCGAGGGAACCCGTCGACCGCGGCCGTTCCCCCGGCCAGTGCACGGTGTAGGACGGGCTCGACGAACGAGGACTCCGGGAGATTGCCCCGCCGAAGCCCGGGGCGCCCACGAACCCTGCCAGCAGGACGGCGACCATGGCTGCGCATTGCTGCATGGGACCTCCCTCGGGTAGCGCTCTCGATTGGCTGCAAACGGCGGGCCAGCGGGCGGCGCCCTTCAGGAGGAACCAGCGGGAAGGGCTCTTCCCATTGCTGGGGCGGGCGGGGAGAAGGCGTCCCATGTCGGCAGGATCGCGGCCTCCGATCAGCAGGCCCCGGTTCGCAGGGGCCGACCGCCGTGCCGGCCCCGCAGCGGGGTGTTCCCGCGCGGTCCTCGGGCTGCACGCGGGTCAGCCCTGGCCGCGGCCGAGCGGACGACACCCGTGACATGCGTGACGAGGACGGGCAGATCGTCCTGCCCGCGGCGTGCCGGGAGGCGAAGGCGGCAGTGCCGCATCGCCGCGGGGCGCCTCGTGAGCGGGACGATCCCGCTCAGAACTCGTAGGTCAGACCGAGGCCGGCGCCGAACTGATCCGCGCTCTCGACGATCGGGCTGCGCGCCGCGTCCCCCAGCAGACGCGTGTAGGCGACGTCGGCGGTCACGGACCAGCCGCCGGAGATCTTGACGTCGATCAGGGTCTCGCACCCTGCGCGCCACCAGCCGGCGGCCGCTGAGTAGGCGGGAAGGCCGGTGCCGGCGGACTGCTGCGGGGTCACGCCGAAGTACGTCTGCGCCTCATCGGCATCGGCCCAAGCCATGGTCGGCAAGACGGTCAGAGTGAGGCGGTCGCCCCACTCGATCGGGGCGTACATGCCCGCGATGACGAGGGTGCCGCCGGAGCTCTCGAATGCGCGCCGCACCTGCGCGAAGAGCGGGACACCGAAGACCGAGATCCGGGCCTGCAGGCCGTAGTCGAAGCCGCCGTCGATCGACCCCGACCCGCGCAGGCGCGCGCTGCCGCCATCGAGCGAGAACAGCGACGGGTCGCTCTCGGAGCGGCTCGCGCGCTCGCCGAGGAGCACTCCGAGACCGCGCTCGTCGCGGTCGATGAACTCCCACGAGAATGCGCCAGGGACGGTGAGGGCGCCGGTGTCGAGGCTGAAGGTGCCCCACTTTCCTGTCCGGTAGAAGCCCGAGATCCAGGGCAGCAGGCGCGGACTCGAGGTGCGGCTGCCCTCGAAGTCGGGGAGCGAGGCGAGCATCAACCCGGCGCTCAACTCCCAGCGGCGGGGTTCGCCGTCCGGCCCCGCGGCGTCCGGATCCGCCTGGACCTCCGCAACGCGAGCGGTGGTCTCGGCACCGGTCGGCGCGGCCGCGAGACAGGTCGCCGCGACGAGCGCTGCCGCGCGTGCCAGGGCGCCGATGCCGCAGGACCGCGCGCGGACGCTCGACCAGCGCCGCAGCTCGCCGAGGCGTTGGAGCGTCCTCTCGAACGCGGTGCGGCTCACTGCTCTCTCGACTTCGTCCACGTTTCGGTCTCGAACAACGGGCCGAGGTATCCCCTGACCTTCAGCGTCGAGTCGTCCTCCAGCCACATCCGGCAGTCGTACGTCGTGCCGTCCGTGGGGTCGTAGAGGGTGCCGCCGACGAGCTCTCCCGAACGGAGCACAAAGCCCCCGAGGATCACCAGTCCCAGAAGCGCTCGACCGCGCAGGGAGGCGTTCGGGTTCTTGCTGTCCCGCGCGGCGTTCCCCAAGTCGTCGTGCGGACTTCTGAGCCACACGATCTTGCCGGAATACTCGCCTCCCTGCTCGGTGATGAGGACCTTGGCTTCTTCGTCCGGCGTGAACCAGACACCCGCATACGCAGGCGGCACCGCCCCGGCCCGGGGTTCGGCGGCGAGCGATGAGCGCTCTTCGGGAGACCCGGCACCGATGAGGAACACGAGGGATGCAGCGACCAAGGCCGTCGTCCGTTTCACCTTTTGTCACCTCCACTACTCGTTGTCACCTCCACTACTCGACGAGGTCGAGCGCGGCGATGAACCCCTTCGCGCCCAGCCAGCGGAACGGCTCGTTGGGTATGTAAGGCATCTTCCGGTTGACGAACGGCACGTCCGTCCATGCCGCTGCTCTGCCGGTTGCGAGGTCACCGATGATCCGGCCTGCCAGAAACGCCATCACCATCCCGTGGCCGCAGTAACCGAGGCCATAGTAGATGTTCCTGTGATCGCCGGTGACCCCCACCGACGGGGCGTTGTCGAGGGTGCAGTCGACGACGCCTCCCCACACCGCTTCGAAGGGGACCTCCGAGAGGCTCGGGTAGAGCGCCCCGAGCTCGCGCCGCAGTCCCGGCGTGACCAGTGCGGCGTTCCCGTTCGTTTCCGTTCCGTTGTTGAAGCTGTAGTCCGAGTAGCCGCCGCCGATGCGGAAGCGGTTCTCGCGCGTGAGCCCCATGTAGATCAGGTTGGTGCGCGAATCCGTGAACGGCAGGTGGCTTTGCAGCCCCGCGCGCGCCAGCTCTCCGGCGGTCAGCGGCGGAGTGATCCCCATGTAATTGTGGGCCGGAAAGATCGCGTTGCGGAAGAAGCCGAGCTGCGTCGTCCAGGTGTTCGTTGCCAGCACGACGGCCGGCGCCTTCACGGTCTGACCACCCGCCAGGTGCAGGCGCAACGTCTCACCCTCTTCGACCTCCGCCACGGGACTGTCCTCGAAGATGAGCGCTCCGCTGCTTGCCGCGGCAGCACCGAGCCCCAGGGTGAGCTGCATCGGGTCGACGTGGCTGCCGTTGGGGTCGAACAGCGCACCGGCGCAGTTGGTCACTCCGAGCGTCGCGCGCGTCTTCTCCGCGCTCCAGAACTCGATCGGGACACCGGCTGCTTTCGCCTCGTCGACATAGGCCCGCGCCGCGTCGACGTCGCCGGGGCGCAGTGTCATGAGCACGCCCTTCAGCTCCGCTTCCGTCTCGAAGCCGGCGGCATGCGCCAGCGCCACCTCCTCGTGCATTGCGGTCGCCGTGAGATCGTACAGGCGCCTGTGCAGCTGGGGCGTGCTCGCGACACGCATATACTCGTTGGAGGGCCAGGAGAGAAGGAAGCCGCCGCTGCGCCCCGAAGCCCCATTGCCGATGCCCCGCGCCTCGAGCACGACGACCCGCTTCTCGGGTGCGTTGCGTCGCAGCGCGAGCGCCGACGAGAGGCCGGTGATGCCCCCGCCGACGACGACGATGTCTGCTTCCAGGTCCCGAGTCAGCTGCGGAGCTCTGCGGGGGGTGGCCTTAGCCCAGAAGGCAGTGTTCGGCTCGACCGAGACGCGCTCTCTCCACAATCGAGGCGCCGCTCGTTCGAGACCGAGTCCGGCCACGGCAAGACCGCCAGCTCCGATGAGCCCCTTTCTGATGAAGTCGCGTCGTTTCACAGCCACCTCCAAGGACGCATCCTGTGAAGCGCCCGGCGTCAGGGTTTCCGCCCGCTTGCGGCGAGCGGCGCCTGCTGGCCGCCGAGGAACGAAGACACGACGGCGCGGACGGCATCGCGCGGCACGAAGATCTGGTCGCCGATGCACTCCCAGCCCGCGTACACCAGGGCCATGAAGACGCGGAGTTGCCATTCGATCGGGGGGGCAGCGGAGAGGAGCTGCTGAGCCCGCGCCCTTGCGAGCACGCTGGTGATCGCGTCCTCGAGCGTCCTCAGGCGCGAGGCTACCTTCCGGTCCTTCTCCAGCCAGTCTTCCGAAGCGAGGAAATGGAACTTCGCTCCCAGGGGGACGAGCACCTCCGCGACCCGCTCGAGCGTTGAGAGGGGATCCCCTCGTTTCAGGGGGAGCCCCTTCAAGCCGGTCTCGACGGAGGTCAGCGCGTCGAGGGCTGCCGCCCGCAAGAGCGCCTCGCGGCTGGGGTAGGAGCGGTACAAGGTGGCTCGGCTCAGTTTCGCAGCACGCGCGACCTCGTCCAGCGAGGCGCCGGGGTTCGAGGAGAGGACCGCGGCGGCGGCGGCGAGGATCTCTGCTTGTGAGACTCGTTTGTCTCTCATGAGACAAGTCTGTCTCACGCGAAACCCGAAGTCAAGCCAGGCCACGACGGGGGCGCCCCGATCCGACCTGCCCCCCGGAGCAGGCTCCGAACCGGGAGATCGGACAGACGGCCCTGGGACGGCGCGCTTTTTCGTCCCGTTCATGGCTCGATTCTCCGCGCTGCGGCGCGGATCCGAACGGCAGACCGCGATCACTGAGGAACACGGCAGGATGCGGAGTCCGCTGAACGGGCTGGCGGCGCCGCCTCGTCGGCCTGTCGGTGCGGGCGATTTGCCCGCGGCAGCCCTAGATTTCGGCCGAGACCCAAGCCTCCGCGGTCCGGGGAGTCCGGCGGAGGGAGGTGTTCACTCATGCCCGCCCGTCCACGCACCCCCGCCCGCTCCGCTCGCCGCCTCGCGATCATCGTCGTCGCCGTGCTCTGCGCCTGTGCGGGCCCCATCTCGTGGGCGCAGCCGCCCCGCACTCCCAACGGAGATGCGCCGGAACCGTCGGACCGGAAGGGAGACGCGGATCAGCCTGAGCAGTCCTACGCCACCGGCCTGCGTCCGCCGACCGCCGCGGAGCGCGACTGGATGGATCGGCACCTCGTGCACACCGGTCGCGTGCGTCTGAACCCGCTCGGCTGGCAGCGCGTCTCCGAGTTCCTGCAGGGGGACGGCGGCAACGGCCCCGGCGAAGCGCCGGTCTCAGCGGGCCTCGAGCCGCCGGTCCCCTTCGGCGAGGAGGTCCTGCCCCAGGACCCCGAGGCCGCGGCGACCTTCGAGACGCCGCTCGCGCCGGCCGCCCCGGCGGGCTCGCCCCCGCTCCCCCCCAGCGTCGACAACAGCAAGCTCGACGCGTTCCCGCCGATCGACACCCAGGGGAGCATCGGCTCGTGCGCCTGCTTCTCGACGACCTATTACACGCTGACCCACATGACCTGCCTCGTGCGCGGGTGCAACGCGAAGAGCGATCCCACGCGCGCCGTCGCGTTCTCGCCGGCCTTCACCTACAACCTGATCAACGGCGGCGGCGATAACGGCTCGTGGCTCACGACGGCGTACGCTGTCATGCAGACCAACGGCACGCCGCACTGGAAGGACTTCCCCTACGTCGGCAACCGCAGCGACCCGCTGAACTACCTCAAGTGGCCGACCGATTTCGCGACGTGGCGCAGCGCGCTCGACTACCGCATTGCCCAGACCGGCGCGATCCATGGAGTCGACACCGACAGCGGCCTGACCCAGCTGAAGCAGCTGCTCGTAAACGGATTCGTGGTCAACTACGCGACCTACATCTCCAGCTGGCAGTTCGGCAAGGTCGTCAACGACCCGTCGACCACGGCCGACGACGCCTACGTCGGCAAGGACGTTGCCACCTGGGTCAACGGGTCGAGTGGCGGTCACGGGATGACCGTAGTCGGCTATGACGACTCGCTCTGGGCCGACATCAACGCCAACGGCACGGTCGACCCCGGCGAGAGGGGCGCGCTTCGCATCGCGAACTCGTGGGGCAGCGGTTGGCGCGACGGCGGGTTCACCTGGCTGGCGTACGACGCGCTGAAGGCGGTCTCGGGCGTGGCGGGCGGTCCCTCGACGGGGCGCCAGAGCGCGTTCTGGTCGAGCGCCGTGTACTGGATCACCGCGCGACCGGCCTACACGCCGCTCGTCGTCGGCCAACTCACCCTCAACACCGCCATGCGTGGTCAGGTCGGCGTCCGGGTCGGTGTGTCGAGTCCCTCGAAGACGTCCGCGGACACCTGGTTCACGCAGAACGCGGTCTACTACAACGGTGGCAACTACGGCTTCGCCGGGACCACGGCGGCCGTCGACGGCCACTTCGTGATCGACATGACCGACCTCGCCGGGGACATCCGCCCGTACCGGTGGTACGCCGAATTGCAGGATTCCACGGCCGGCAACGCGTCGATCCTCTCGAACTTCCAGGCGGTCGACGTGCGTGCGAGCAGCACGTCCACCGCCAGCGACACGCCGGCGACGGCCGACGCGACGGCCGTCGTCTCCAGGACCGACCTGACCACGGGGTTTCCCGCCCTGCTCTCCGAGGACTTCGAGGGCGGGCTCGTTCGCGCGCGTCAGCGCGGGTGGGGCGTGATCAATGGCGGGACCGACGGCGGCACGACCGGGACACCCGAGACCTGGACGGACCAGAATCCGGGCCACCTCGCCGTGCCGCCGCCGCTGGCAGGCACCTTCATGACCGCCGACAACTTCTTCTACCGGCCCCACATCCTCAACGAGGTCCTGGTCACGCCGGACATGGACTGGTCCGCCCTCGGGAGCGTCCGGGTGCTTTTCGACAGTGCCTGGCGGCAGAACAGCTCCCCGGAACCGAGCCTCCGCCAGGTCGATGTCAGCTATGACGGCGGCGCAACGTGGCAGACTCTTGCGTCGTACGCGTGGACCCCGTGGTCGTGGAACACGCTGGGGGCGGAATCCGAAGCGCTCGACCTGCCCACGAGCGCGGCGCACCGCCCGCGCGCCCGCCTGCGCTGGCACCTCGTCGGCGCCCCGAACGGGTCGAACCAGTGGCTCACGGGAGCGGCGACCTGGCAGGTCGACAATGTGCGCGTGCTCGCCCAGGACAGCCCGTTGCCCGCGCGCACGCTGACGATCGCCGTCACCCCCGCGGGCGCGGGATCGACGACACCCGCAGCCGGCGCGCGCAGCGTCGCGCTCGCCGTCGCGACCAGCGTGTCGGCGGCGCCGGCGGGGGGCTACCGCTTCTTGCGCTGGGAACTCACCGGCGACGGATGGCTCGACAATCCGTCGGCCGCGACCGCGAAGGTGACGCTCGTCGGCAACGCGACGCTCAAGGCGCGCTTCGTGCCCTCGGCGAGCGCCGATCCGAACCCCCAGGAGGCGAGCCCTGCCAGCTCACCGATGACCGCGCAACGGAACGGAGACGGCCGCACGTCGCTCGGCTTCACGCCGGGCTGCGGCGCCGCCGACCACGCCGCGTACTGGGGCACGGGACGGATCACCTCGGCGCCACAGTGGGCCGGGGCGCAGTGCAACCTGGGCTCGCGCGGCAGCGCGGAGCTCGATCTCCCCGCGCCGGCCGCCGGCTCCGTGCTCTACTTCGTGGTCGTCGCGCAGAACGGGTCCAACGAAGGTTCCTACGGCAAGGACTCCGCAGGGCAGGAGCGCCCGGCAGCGGTGCCCGCCATCGCGCCCTGCGTGAAGCCGCGGGCGCTGGGAGGCAGCTGCACGCCGTAGGAGCGCGTCCAGGCCGGTCGGCGGGGTCACTGCCGGCGCGGGTCACGCGGCGCAGGCGGCGAGTGGAAGGCGAAGCGGACCGGTCACCCACCGGCGGCGTGAACTGCGCTACCGGGTGCGCGACTCCTCGAGCTGGCGAATGAGCGCCGGCAGGTGCATCCGCGCTTCCGGGCTGTCCGGCGCGAGCGCGACGGCGTGCTCCAGCGCCGCGAGCGCCTCCGCGTTCCGGCCGGCGGCCATGCAGGCCAGGCCCAGCTCGACCTCGGTGTCGGCGTCCTGCGGGTCGAGCCGCCGCGCCGCGAGGAGCTGCTCGATCGCGGCGTCGTAGCGGCCGAGCCGCCGCAGCACGCCGCCGAGGTTGTAGCGCGCGGGAGCGGAGTCGGGCGTCGCCGCGACGCAGGCGGCGAACTCCAGTGCGGCTTCGTCGAGCCGTCCCGCATCGGCGAGCAGCCCGGCGAACTGGAACCGCTCCGCGGCGGTCGGCGGCGCGAGCGCGAACCGGCGCGACAGCGCGTCGATCGCCTCGGGGAGGCGCCCCTCGGCCAGCAGGATCTCGGCGAGGTTCTGCTGGAGGGTCGCGTCGTCGGGGCGCACGGCCACCGCCGCGCGGACGTCGGCCTCGGCGGCGGCGGGCTCCCCCTGCAGCAGGTGGCACCAGGCGAGGCCCAGCTTGATCTCCGGGACGTCCTTCAGCCCCCAGCGGTCGGCGACGGAGAAGTGCGCGAGGGCCGCGGTGACGGCGTTCCCGTGCCGCTCCGTGTAGCGCTTCTCGCGGAAGGCGCCGCTCAGCACGTCCGCGCGCGCGGCCTCGGTCCGCTCGAGATGGAAGCGCCCCCAGGCGCGGTGCCACTGCACGAAACCGCTGTGCGCGGTGAACAGGATCAGGCCCGCGGCGAGGGCCGCGAAGGCCCACCCTTGCGCCCGCATCCGGCCCCCGGCCTTGAGCGCCAGGTTCTGCACGCGCACCGCCGGCTCGCGGGCGAGCCGCAGCAGCGTCAGCGCGACGAAGGCCGTGATGCTCCCGAGACCGACCGACATCAGCAGCGGCGGCCCATCGTAGAGGCCGCGGAACGAGAGCGTGGCCGCAAGGGCGACCGCGGCGACGAAGAGCTCCTCGGCGAGCCCGAGTTCGTACCGCCGCGCGGGGCGGGCGGCCGGCTTGCGCACGAGCAGCGCGGGCCGCGCGAACGAGTAGCTGAGCGCACCCTTGGGGCAGACGCTGACGCAGTCGAGGCACTTCATGCAGCCGCTGTCGACGATCATCCCGTAGAGCCGCACCTCCTCGTGGACGCGCACGTTGGAGGTGCACGTCGCCGTGCAGTGGCCGCACTGCTCGCAGGCATCGCTGACCACGATGCGGCCTGGTGCGAGGCGGTCGAAACCGCCGAACAGCGCCCCGTACGGACAGCCGTAGGTGCAGAACCCCTTCGATCCCAGGACATAGACGGCCGCGAAGCCGCAGGTCAGGAACGTGAGCGCCGTGAAGAGCGGTCCGGGGAAGGTGGCCCAGAACGACGTCGTCACGAGGTGGTTGGTGAACCCCGGGAAGGGCGGCGCCGCGTCGCCCGCGGCGATCCGCGCGAGCGTCGGCCAGCCGAACATGTAGAACGCCACGGCCGCCGGAGCGAGTGCGAGCAGTCGCGAACGGAACGGCCGCGGCCGGATGCCGAGCTTCTTCATGATCCAGGCGCACGCGTCCTGGAGCGCGACGAGGTGGCAGGCCCAGCCGCAGAAGAAGCGGCCGAAGATCAGCGTTCCGAGCAGCGCCACCGCGAAGAAGATGAAGCCGGCATTCACGAAGCCGAGTTCGAGGGTGTACATCGACTCGGACGGTTCGACGGGAGAGAGCGTGCGGCCCGCGACGGCGAAGTGCGCGATGTGCAGGGCGATCAGCCCCTGCACGCCGAGCAGCACCGCCGCGCGCCACCGGCTCCGCCGCGAGGCGCGAACGTGCGACAGCGAGCCGGTGCCGGCGACCGGAAGCGCCGGGTCGGCGACGTCGATCCCGACCCCGCACCGGCCGCGGCGCGCCGGGCTACCCTTCTGCGCCATGCCGCCTTGCCGGCCGCGGGCTCCTTCCGCCGGGTAGCGTCAAGGGCAGTTCCGGCCGGAGATCGGCCGGCCGGCCGAATCGGAGCCCAGCGGCCCGAGTCCCGACGGGCAGCCGTTCTTCGCCCGGGCCAGGTAGTGGAGCGCCTGGCCTGGGGCCGGCAGGGTGGAATCGGTGGTGGTCGGCAGCGCAGGGTCCGGCAAGGCGAGGCAGCTCGCGGCCGTGACGAAGTCGGCTGGATCGGCCGAGCGGATCACCTGGTAGGTGACCGCGATTGCTCCCCGATCGGCCGGCGGACTCCACGTCAGGCCGGTCGCGTTCGGCGGGCCCGACAGCAACAGGTTCCGCACCTCGCCTGGCGGCGACCAGACGAGGGGATTCGCGTCGTCGCAGTCGCACGGACGCCCGTCACCGTCGTGGTCCACCCCCGCACAGGCCGCGTCGCTGCAGCAGTCGACGTCGGCGCAGTCGCTCGGTCCGTCGCAGTCGTCATCAATGAGGTTCTGGCACGAGAATTCGCCCGCTTGCTGGGGACCGCAATCGGCGGCGCACCGGCAGGGGTTCTCGCCCGGGTCGCAAACGGCATCCCCGCAGCATCCCGCGCCACCCCCCTGGCCGGAGCAGTCGGAGGGGCAGAGGGTGCAGTTCTCACCCGGCTGGCAGATGCCGTCGTTGTTGCACAACGCGGGTGCGAGCGTGTCGACCGTGAACGAGGCCGGGCTGCCCGGCTTGAAGATCCCCGCCGTGATCGCGAAGTTGCCCGGCGGCACGTCGGCGTCGAAGCGGAAGTTGTAGAGCGTCCCCCAGCGCAGCGCGTTGGCGTTGGGATTCGTCGCGTAGCTCTCGGTCCTCCAGCTGACGGAACCAGCATCGACCGTCGACGGCCAGTCGACCCCCGAGAACGGCTCGCCGCTGTGGTAGTCGACGTCGTGGAAGCCGACGTTGCTCACGTTGGCACCGGGCGGGATCGGGACGCTGAAGCTTCCCACCGCGCGCTCGGCGTTCAGGTTGAGGAAGGCGTACTCGTAGTGGTAGACGCCGCCGCCCAGGCCGGTCACCCGTGCCGCCAGGATGACCCGGCCGTCGCCGGGGACGGCGGTGTTCGTCAGGACCACCTCCGGATCGAGCGTCGCCCACTGCTCGAGCGCGGTCTTCATCCGCTGCGTCGTACCGGTCAGGGTGATGTCGAAATTCGCCGGTGACAGGGTCGAGACGGTGACCGTTCGGGAGGACGCGTTGTTGTTCTGATTGCTGGACGATGCGTCGTCGCCGGTCACGTACTGAGCCTCGACCCAGTAGAGCGCACCGGGGTTCTGCGCCGGGTCGAGGTCGACGCTGCGGACCTGCAGGCGCTTGTAGATCGAATTGCCCGTTCGCGACCCGTCCGTCGGCGGGTAGGGGAACACGCCGGTGTTGGGATTGACCTCGAATTTCGGCCCCAGGCGGGTCTGGGACCCGTTGAGCGAGCTGCTGTAGGGGTCGGAGCAGTTGACGCCCAGGTGCGTACCGTCCGGGGGCGCGATGCACGCGCTGGAGCAGACGGTCCCCGCGAGCGCCGAGAAGCCGTGCTTCACCCAGCTCTGGCCGATCTGCTCGAAGCGTCCGTCCCGGAGGCGGTACATGTTCTGGGCGATGACCGGGTGCTTGTTCGTGGTGGAGAACCAGTTCAGCCAGCACGAGCCGAGGTTGCAGGAGGTGGTGCCGACCGAGAAGGCGTGGATCCCCCCGATGACACCCCACCGCGTGCGGCCGGAGAGTTCGCCGACGATGACGTCGGGGGACTTCCCGCTGAACGTGCACGAGGTCGTGCAGCAGGAGTTCGCGCCGCCGTTCTGCAACGATCCGTCGTCGCACTGCTCGCCCGGTTCGACCGTCCCGTCGCCGCAGGTCGCCGCCGGTGTGGCAGGCAGCGTGAGGAGGACGGCAGCCAGCCCGAGGAGCGCCCGGATCGCGAGGCGCGGTCCAGTTCCGGGACGCGCCGTCCGCCCGCCCGTCGCCGTCAGCTCCCCGCGCGCATCGGAACCCACTCGCCCTCCCCGCCTCGTCGCCACCGCCGCGGGTCGCTGCGACCGGCTAACCCGCGCCGAGCCCCCCATTCGATGCGACAAACCGGGACTCTTTACAGTGTTATTCCGCTCTGTGCAAGGAGTTCCTCAGCCGTGCCGCGGTCATTCGAGCGTGAAGTGCACGGTCACCAGGATCCAGACGCGAACCGGCCGACCGCCCAGCGTGGCGGGGCGGTAGCGCCACGCCGCCACCGCCTCGGACGCAGCCGGCACGAGCAGCGGGTTCCCCTCGGCGACCGTCACGTCTTCGATCGCGCCGGAGTCGCTGATCACCGCCCGGAGCACCACGCGTCCCTGGACGCGCGCCAGCTTGGCGGTGAGCGGGTAGTCGGGGCGGACGCGCCGGATCAGCACCGGGGCCTGAACCGCTCCCCCGATCGCGAGCGGCTCGTCGGTCGCCAGGGATGCTTCAGGGCCGCCTGCGGTTGGGCCGAGGATCGAGCCCGGGCCCCCCGGGCCGAAGCCGCCCGAGACACCGTCCTCGACGCCGCCGGGAACGCCTTCGAAATCGCCCGCCGTCGGTTCGTCGACGGGTTCGTCCGGCGCCGGCGCCGGCTCGGCCGCGGGAGCGCGATCGGGGACCGCGGTCGGCTGGGTCAGCTCCTGCGGGTCGCGCCGCGCCGGCGCCGCGACCTGCGGCGCACGTGGGGGCTTCGGCCCCGCCGGTCCCGCGGGAGGCGGTGCGGGGAGGAGCAGGACGATCTCGTCCGGAAGCTCCGGGCCGGGCAGCACGCCGAGGGTGACGTACGAGGCCGCCACGACGAGCAGGCCGGCGGCCAGGTGGAGGGCGGCGGCGATCGGCAGGGACCAGGCGGAGCGGGTCCGATCGGCGGTCGAGGTGAGCGCGTACTCGAACATGGGCCACCTCCAGATTGTGTCTCCAGTGTGAGAGACCGCCGAAGGCAGCGGAAGTTCCCAGGGCGACGCGATGCGGTGCGCGAGTCGCGCGGCGCAGCGGGTGCCGTCCAGCGTGCGCCGCGCCGCGCGCGGCGGACTAACGAGACAGCTTCTCGACTGCCTCGCGATCGATCGACTCGAGCCGCGGGCCCAGCTTGGCCACGACCTGCGCCGCCGCGTAAGAGCCGACGCGTCCCGCGGCCGGCAGCGCCAGCCCGTGCGTCAACCCGTAGAGCAGCCCGGCCGCGAACATGTCGCCGGCACCGGTCGTATCGACTGCCCTGACCGCGAAAGCCGGGATCGCGTGCGCTTCGCGGCCGTCGTCGATCACCGATCCCACGGCGTCCCGGGTGACCGCGGCGAGACCGCTCCGCGCCGCGAGCACGCGGGCCGCCGCCCCGGCGTCGCGCTCGCCGGTCAGCATCCTGGCCTCCTCGGCATTGCCGACGACGAGATCGACGCCGGGCCCGCCCTCGAGCCCGACGAGGCGTCGGAAGTCGTCGAGGTGGCGGTTCACGCAGAACGGGTCGGACAGGTTGAACGCGACCTTGACGCCGGCCCGCCGCGCGGCGTCGAGCGCAAAGAGGAAAGCGTCCTTCTGGCTGTCGGTGTCCCAGAGGTAGCCGGTCAGGTAGAGCCAGCGGCTGGCCTCGATGTCGGGGACCGAGACGTCGGCGCGCTCGAGCGCCTGCGAGTCGCCGAGGTAGGTCAGGATCGTGCGCTGCGCGTCGGGGGTGATCAGGATCACCGCCACGCCGGTGCGCCCGCGGCCGGCGCCGAGGTTGGCCTGCACCCCCTGCCGCGCCAGCGAGGCGCGGTAGAGCGTCCCGTAGCGGTCGGGCCCGACGCGGCTGGTGAAGCAGGCCTGCCCGCCCAGCAGCGCGAGGCCGATCATCGTGTTGGCACCCGAGCCGCCGGCCTCGTGGTGCACGAGGTGCGGTTCGACCAGCGGCAGGAGCTGTGCCTCGCGCGCCTCGTCGACGAGCTGCATCGTTCCCTTGGCCAGGCCGAGCCGGGCCAGGAACGCGTCGTCCACCTCGGCCTGCGCGTCGTACAGCGCGTTGCACATCCCGAACACGTCGTGGCGGATCAAGCACCCTCCTTGCGGGAACGGCGTCAGTCTGCCGGAAACGGGAGGAAGCCGCCGCCCGGGCGCAGCGACCAGGGGATCTTCGCGCCGGCCGCGGCGAGCCGCGCCGCGCCGAGCAGCGTCGCTTCCGGCTGACGCGCCACCGCCAGCGCGCCGCCCCAGGCGCGGGCGATCAGCGTCAGCAGATGCGGGCTCCCGATCCCGCCGCCGGTGACGGCGACCGTCTGCTGCGCGGGACCGGACAAGGCGCGCAACGCCTCGGCGACGCGCCGCGCGAACTCCGCCGGCGCCGGATCGCCCAACGCGACGCGCCGCGCCAGCTCGCGTGCCGCGCCGTCCACGGTCTGCGCGGCGAGCCCGCTCTCCGCCGGCGCAACGACCGGCACCTCGATCAGCCATGCGTCCCGCTCCGGGCGGACGCGCGAGGTCCAGAGCGGCGCCCGCCGTCCGCCCGGGGGAAGCGGCTCCTCGATCCGGCCGGCGCGCATCGCGAAGCCGGCGGTGCCGAGGTTGAGCACGAGCCGTTCGCCGAGCGGTCCGACGGCGCCGACGTAGGCCGCCTGCTGGTCGCCGACGAGCGTGGTCCAGGGGACCGAGCCGCCGCCCGGCCAGGGGAGCGCGCCGTGATCGTCGACGGTCGGGACGAGCCGCGGCAGGACGTGCGTGGTGAGCCCGAAGGCCTCGAGCAGGTCGGGTGACCAGGTCCCGCGGCGCGCATCGACCAGGAACATCCGGTTGGCGAGCGTCGGGTCCGCGCGCGGGATCGCGCCGGTGAGCACCGAGCCGAGCCAACTGCCGAGCGGTGCGAGGACCTGGTCCCAGCCGAGCTGGCGCGGCCCGAGCAGGGCCCGTCCCTTGACGGCGGTCCAGGCCCGGTCCAGCGGCAGCAGCGCGATCGCCTCCAGTTCGGCCGCCATGGGCGCCAGCTCGGCGATCACCTCCTCACCGCGGCGATCGCGCCACGAGACGGCCGGCGTCAGCGCCGTGAGCGACGAGCGGTTCGCCCAGAGGCCGGTCGAGCGCTGCGAGGCCAGACCGAACGCCGCGGGCGTGACGCCGGGCGCACGCTCCGCCAGCGCAAGGAGCAGCGCCCGGGCCGCGTCGGCGACGTCGAGCGGGTCGTGCTCCACCAGTCCCGGGCCGGGGAACGAGGTCGGCGTCGGCACGCTGAGCGTGCCCACGACGCCGGCCGCGGGGTCGACCAGCGCGGCCTTCATCGAGGACGAACCGAGGTCGAGCACGGCGATCGACGGGCGCGGCGGCCGGCCGATCTCGGCCGCGGCGGTCGTCCGCGTCCCGGCCGGCCCGAGGACCTCCTGCTGCATGCGCGGCCAGTCGTCGGTGAAGAGCGCGTGGCAGCCGAGGTCGAACAGCCGCCGCGCCTCGGCCGCCTCGTTGACGGTGTAGGCCCAGATCCCCAGGTTGGCCTCGCTGGCGGCCGCGACCAGCCGTTCGCCGACGCGCCGCGCGCTCGGTACGAGCAGCGAGCAGCCGGTACGCTGCGCGACCGCCAGGGGATCGCGCCGGTCGAGCGCGCGGAAGACCAGCCCGCGAGGCACCTGCGGCAGGGCCCGCGCGAGCGCGGCGAGGATCGCCTCGCTCTCGCTGGTCACGACGACCACCGGCGGGTCGCCCGCGCGAGCGAGCGCCGCGGCGACGCGCGCCGCCAGGTCGTCCGGGCTGGCGCCGCGGTCGGGTTTCACCTCGACGTCCAGCAGCGTCCGCCCGGCAAGCAGCGCCAGCGCCTCGTCGAGCAGCAGCAGGCGCTCTCCGGGCTCGGCCACGAGCGGCGCCTCCAGCAGCTCCCGTGCGGTTCGTTCCGAGGTGGCCGCGCGCTCGCCGGTCAGCCGCCGCGGCGTCTCGTCGTGGAGCACGACGAGCAGCCCGTCCCGGGTCGGCCGAACGTCGATCTCGACGGCCGGGGCCCCGGCGTCGCGGGCCAGCGCGAGCCCCGTGGCGCCGCTCTCCGGCGCGCGGGCGGGCACGCCCCGGTGCGCGATCAGGAACCGCGCAGGCAGCGAGGCGAAAGGCGAGGGGCGGGGGTTCAGGTGCGGCTCCCGGGAGCGGGCGGATGGCGCGGGGAGGGTAATACGGGGTGCCCTCCCGGGTGAACCGGAAACGGCCGGGGAGGGTCTTATACTGCGCGTCCCATCCGGCCGCCGGGCCCCGGGCCCCGGCCGCGGAGGATCCGATGCGTTTCCGACTCTCCCCGCCCGCGCGCGGGGCCTTTGCCCCCGCGCTCGCCCTCCTCGCGCTCCTTCCCGCCGCGGCGCAGTCCGTCGCTCCCTCCGCGGCTCCCGCCAGGCCCCCGACGGCGGCCGACGCGTCGGCCTTTACCGCGCGCGCCGAGGCCGAGCTGCTGCAGCTCTGGAGCGATCAGCAGCGCGCCTCGTGGATCCAGAGCAACTTCATCACCGACGACACCGAGGCGCTGTCGGCGCTCTTCAACGAGAAGATGATCGCCGGCACGATGCGCCTCGCCGCCGAGGCGACGCGCTTCGACGGCCTGGCGCTGCCGCCCGACGTCGCGCGCAAGCTCAAGCTGATCAAGCTCTCGATCGTGACCCCCGCGCCGAGCGACCCGGCGCTGCGGAAGGAGCTGACCGAGATCACGACCAGCCTCGAGTCGGACTACGGCAAGGGGAAGTACTGCCCGCCCGGCAAGCACGAGAAGGCCTGCCAGGACCTCGAAGTGCTGTCGGCGACGATGGCCACCAGCCGCGACCCGAAGGCGCTGCTCGAGGCGTGGCAGGGCTGGCGCACGATCAGCCCGCCGATGCGCGCGCGCTACAGCCGCTTCGTGACGCTCGCCAACCAGGGGGCGAAGGACCTCGGCTACCCGGACCTTGGCGCGCTCTGGCGTGCCGGCTACGACATGTCCCCCGACGAGTTCGCCAAGGAGGTCGACCGGCTCTGGCTGCAGGTCAAGCCGCTCTACGACGGGCTGCACTGCTACGTCCGCGGCAAGCTGCAGGACAAGTACGGCAAGCAGGTCGTGCCGGACGGCGAGCCGATCCCGGCGCACCTGCTGGGGAACATGTGGGCCCAGTCGTGGGGCGGCCTGTGGGACGTCGTCGCCCCGCCGCCGACGGGGACGCGAATCGACGTCACCGCGCTGCTGAAGCAGAAGAACGTCGACGCGCTCGAAATGGTCCGGATCGGCGAGCGCTTCTACAGCTCGCTCGGGATGATGAAGCTGCCGCCGACCTTCTGGGAGCGCTCGCTCTTCGTCAAACCGGCCGACCGCGACGTCGTCTGCCACGCCAGCGCCTGGGACATCGACTTCGACGAGGACGTTCGGCTCAAGATGTGCATCAAGATCGACGACGAGGACTTCGCCACCGTCCACCACGAGCTGGGCCACAACTATTACCAGCTGGCCTACCGCAACCAGCCGCCGCTCTTCCGCGACAGCGCCAACGACGGCTTCCACGAGGCGATCGGCGACACGCTGGCACTGTCGGTGACGCCGGACTACCTGGTCAAGGTCGGGCTGCTCGACAAGGCCCCGGCTGACGCCGGCGACCTCGACCTGCTGATGCGGCAGGCGCTCGAGAAGATCGCCTTCCTGCCGTTCGGGCTGCTCGTCGATCAGTGGCGCTGGAAGGTCTTCAGCGGCGAGATCACCCCCGAGCAGTACAACCAGGCCTGGTGGGCGCTGGTCCGGAAGTACCAGGGCGTCGTGCCGCCGGTGCCGCGCAGCGAGGCCGACTTCGATCCCGGAGCGAAGTACCACGTCGCGGCCAACACGCCGTACACCCGTTACTTCCTGGCCCACGTGCTGCAGTTCCAGTTCCAGCGTGCACTGTGCCAAACCGCAGGATACAAGGGGCCGCTGCACCGCTGCTCGATCTACGACAGCAAGGCGGCCGGCGAGAAGCTCTGGTCGACGATGGAAATGGGGCGCAGCCGGCCGTGGCAGGACGCGCTGTTCGCGATGACGGGCCAGAAGCAGATGGATGCCGGCGCGATCCTCGACTACTTCGCCCCGCTGATGAAGTGGCTCGACGAGCAGAACAAGGGCCGAACCTGCGGGTGGAAGTGATGGGACCGATCCCGGTCCTGCTGGCGGCCGCGGCGGCGCTCGCGGCGCCCGTGCGGCCGGTCGCCACCTACTCGATCGTCGCCCGCGACCCGGCGACCGGCGAGCTGGGCGTGGCGGTCCAGAGTCACTGGTTCTCGGTCGGGTCGGTCGTTTCCTGGGCCGAGCCCGGCGTCGGCGCCGTCGCCACGCAGTCGATGGTCGAGGTCAGCTACGGCCCGGAAGGGCTGCGACTGCTGCGCGAGGGGAAGAGCGCGAAGGAAGCGCTCGCGATCCTGCTGGCGAAGGACCCGCAGAAGGACTCCCGCCAGGTCGCGATGGTCGATGCGAAGGGAGGCGTTGCGGCCTGGACCGGCAAGCTCTGCATCCCGGAAGCGGGGCAAGTCCAGGGCGACGGCTTCTCGGTGCAGGCCAACATGATGGAGCGGGCGACCGTCTGGCCGGCGATGGCGAAGTCCTGGGAGGGCTCGAAAGGGAAGCCGCTGGCCGAGCGGCTGCTCGCGGCGCTCGACGCTGCCCAGGCGGAAGGGGGCGACGTGCGCGGCAAGCAGAGCGCCGCGCTCCTCGTCGTCAAGGGGACGCGATCGAAGACCCCGTGGAACGACCGCGTCGTCGACCTGCGCGTCGAGGATGCCCCCGAGCCGCTGGTCGAGCTGCGGCGGCTCTACGAGCTGGACCTGGCCTACGACGCGATGAACGACGGCGACGCGCTGCTGGCCGCCGGGAAGACCGACGCCGCGCTGGCGAAGTACAGCGAGGGGATGAAGCGCGCACCGCAGGTCACCGAGATGCCGTTCTGGGTGGCGGTGACGCTCTTCTCGACCGGCCAGGAGGAGCGGGCGCTGCCGCTGTTCGCCGAGGTCTTCCGGAAGGACCCGCGCTGGAAGACGCTCGTGCCGCGTCTCCCGAAGGTGGGCCTTCTTCCCGACGACCCGAAGAAGATCGAGCTGATCATGAAAATGTAGGGGCCGGCCTCTGTGCCGGCCCGAAATCGGGGCGCTTGATCGGGCCGCCACAGAGGGCGGCCCCTACAAGACGGACACCGTAGGGGCCGGCCTCCGTGCCGGCCCGCCCGAAGTCCGGAGACGACGCGATGCGCCACGTGCTCTTCCGCTGCAAGCCGCTCTCCCTGTTGCTCGGCGACACGGCCGAGGAAGGCCACCGCCTGAAAAAGACGCTCGGCCCGTGGGATCTCTGCGCGCTCGGCATCGGCTGCATCATCGGCGTCGGGATCTTCGTGTTGCCGGGAATCGAGGCGGCGAATCACGCCGGCCCCGGGATCATCCTGTCGTTCGCGCTGGCGGCCCTGGCCTGCGCCTGCGCCGCGCTGTGCTACGCCGAGCTGGCGGCGATGATCCCGGTCTCGGGTTCGGCCTACACCTACGGCTACGCCGCACTCGGCGAGCTGCCGGCCTGGATCATCGGATGGGACCTGATCCTCGAGTACATGGTCGCGGCCTGCCTCGTCTCGATCGGCTGGTCGGCCTACTTCGTCAACCTCGTCAACAACCTCCTCGGCGGGCTGGGCGTCGTGATCCCGCCGACGATCGCCAGCGCGCCCCTGGCTTGGAACGCCGCGGCCGCGCGCTTCGAGATGACCGGTGCCTGGATCAACCTGCCCGCGGTCTTCATCGTGGCGTTCCTCACCTGGCTCCTGGTCCGCGGCATCAAGGAAAGCTCGCGCGTCAACGTCACGATCGTGGTCGTCAAGCTGGCCGTGATCCTGCTCTTCATCCTGCTCACGGTCTGGTACGTGAAGCCGTCGAACTGGACCCCGTTCCTGCCGTTCGGATTCGGCGGGGTGATGACGGCGGCAGCGATCGTCTTCCTGGCCTACGTCGGCTTCGACGCGGTCTCGACCGCGGCCGAGGAGGCGGTCCACCCGCAGAAGGACATGCCCTTCGGCATCCTGACGTCGCTGGCGGTGGCGACGGTGCTCTACATGGCGGTGGCCGCGATCATGACCGGGACCGTTTCTTACAAGGAGCTCGGCGTCGCCGACCCGGTGGCGCACGTGCTCGACGTGCTGCAGATGCCCTGGGCCTCCGCGATCATCAGTCTGGGTGCGATCGCCGGGATCACGAGCGTGCTGCTGGTACTCCTGCTCGGGCAGCCGCGCATTCTCTTCGCGATGTCGCGCGACGGCCTGCTCCCCCCGGCGCTGTCGCATGTCCACCCGCGCTTCCGGACGCCCTACGTCACGACGATCCTGACCGGCATCGTCGTCTGCGTCGGCGCGGCCCTGCTGCCGATCGGCGTGGTGGCCGAGCTCTGCTCGATCGGCACGCTGTTCGCATTCATCATCGTCTGCGCGGGAGTGATCCTGCTGCGGAGGACCGATCCAGGGCGGCCGCGGCCGTTCCGCGTGCCGGGTGGCTGGTTGATCGCACTGGCCGTGCTCGCGGTGGCGCTGCTGATCAACACCATGGTCCCGTGGCCGGAGATCGGCCCGAACGCCCTGGCCGGGGTCGGCCCCTTCCCATCGCCGCCGTCGTCGCTGGCGGCCGTGCTCTGGCCGATCAAGGCGCTGGTCTGGACGATGCACGCGGTCGAGGCCCAGGTTCTCCACGGCTGGTCGCTGCTGCCGTGGTGGCTGCAGTGGCCGCTCCTGGTGGCGTTCTTCCTGCTGCTGCGCCGGCACATCCTCCCGGCGCTGGGGATCCTGCTCTGCGGGGCGCTGATGCTGAGCCTGCCGGAGACCGCCTGGGAGCGGTTCATCATCTGGCTGCTGCTGGGGCTCGTGATCTACGCCCTGTACGGCTTCCGCAAGAGCCTGCGCAACGCCGACCCGCCCGGAACCCGATAGGGGCCGCCCTCCGTGGCGGCCCGCGTTGCGCGGCCCGCACCAAGCCCCGCCTCAGCGCAGCGTCTCACCCTGGACGACGCGCGCGTCGTCGCCCGGCCGGCCACCCGGCCGGCTGTCCGTCCGCACCGGCTCCGTGCGCTTCCGCCGCCAACTCGCGAACAGCAGCGTCAGCAGGCCGAGCAGGATCTCGTCGACGAAGGGGATCAGGTCGGGCACGACCAGATCGAGCAGGAACAGCCCGGCCGTCAGCGCGAAGAGCTGCGGGAAGCGCAGCCGCTCGGCGAAGCGGAACAGGGGACCGGTCAGGGGGCTGGGCATCGGGGGGGCCTCCGCGCGCGCCGGGCGATTATCGCGCGGGATCCCCCGGCGCGCCCGGTCCGCGCCACGGCGCGACCTTGGGCAGCAGCAGCAGCCCGGGGATTGCCGCCAGCGCGCAGAAGACGAAGAACCCGGTCCAGCCGAGCGCCTCGGCCAGGATCCCGGTCGGCGCGGAGAGCAGCACGCGCGGGACCCCCATCAGGCTCGAGAGCAGGGCCAGTTGCGTGGCCGTGAAGCGGCGGTTGGTGACGCTCGCCATGTAGGCCGAATAGGCCGACGTGCCGAGCCCGAACGAGAAGTTCTCGGCCGAGACCGCCGCCGCCAGCAGGCCGTAGTCCTTGCCGGCCTGGGCCAGCGCCGCGAAGACGAGGATCCCCAGCGCCTGCAGCACGCCGAAGATCCAGAGCGCGCGGTGGATCCCCAGCCGCACCATCGACAGCCCGCCGACGAACGCCCCGGCCATCATCGCCGCCAGGCCGAAGACCTTGACGATCGCCGCCAGGTCAGTCTTGGAGAAGCCCAGCGCGAGCGCGAACGGGGTGGTCATCGCCGAGGCCATCTGGTCGCCGACCTTGTAGAGCAGGACGAACAGCAGCACGAGCAGCGCCTCGCGCAGGCCGAGGCGCTGGAAGAACTCCTGCAGCGGGCCGAGCACCGTCTCGCGCAGGCCGCGCGGCGGCGGCCCCGAGACCGCGGGCTCTCCGGCGATCAGCGTCGTCAGGACGCCGACCCCGACCAGGCCGGCCATCAGGAGGTAGACGTCGTGCCACGGGATCCGGTCGGCGAGGTAGAGCGCCAGCGCGCCCGAGACGAGCATCGCGGCCCGGTAGCCGTTGATGAAGATCGAGGTCGCCAGCCCCAGCTCGCGGTCCGAGAACGACTCGCGCCGCCAGGCGTCGGCGACGATGTCCTGCGAAGCGCTGGCGAAGGTCACCCCCAGCGCGAGCAGCGCGACCGCCAGCGGGCTGCGCTCCGGTTGCGCGGTCGAGAGCGCCCCGATCGCCACCAGGAGCGCGAGCTGAGTGATCAGCAGCCAGCCCCGCCGGCGGCCGAAGAAGGGGGGCACGAAACGGTCGAAGACCGGCGACCAGAGGAACTTCAGCGTGTAAGGCAGGCCGACCAGCGTGAACAGGCCGATCTGCTTGAGGTCGACCTTCTGGTCGACCATCCAGGCCTGCAGCGTCGACCCGACCAGGAGCAGAGGAAGGCCGCTGGAGAAGCCCAGCAGCAGCGAGACCAGCATCGGGCGGCTGAAGAGGGCTCGGGCGACGGAAGGCTGGCCGTCAGGCGGGGCCGCGGACATGGGGCGCACCCTAGCACACAACGCCGCGGGGTCCGCGGGACGGGAGGGGGAGACGAAAGCGGCTCCCGGGGCCTACGATTCCCACCCGCGCGCGCCGCTGCCGGCGCTCGGCCGCGCGCGCCGCGACCCGAGGATCCGAGGACCCGATGAGCCGCTCCACTCCCCAGCAACCGGCGGCCGACCAGGCCAAGCTGCTGCTGCTCGCGGCGGGGGTCGGGCTGCTCGGCGGCGGGGTGGCGGTGATCTTCCGCGCCTTTGCGGTACTGCTCCCGGCGCTGCTCTGGCCGAGCGACCCGAACATCGTTCACGCCGTCGAGAAGTCGTCGTACCTCTGGCGCATCGCGGTCCCGGTGCTCGGCGCGCTGCTCGCGGGCGCGGTTCTCGCATGGGGCGCGCGCTGGGCCGGCACGATGCGCGGCTGGGACATCCTCGAGGCGGTCGTGCTGCGCGACGGGATCCTCCACGCGCGGTCGGCGGTGGTGAAGGCGACCTCCTCGCTGTTCACGATCGCCTCCGGCGGGCCGGTCGGGCGCGAGGGGCCGATGGTGCTGCTCTCGTCGACCGTCGCCTCGTGGGGGGCGCGGCGGCTCGGCATCCCGGTCCGCCAGCGCCGGATCCTGGTCGCGGCCGGCGCCGCCGCCGGGATCGCCGCCGCCTACAACGTGCCGGTCGGCGCGGCGCTGTTCACGATGGAGATCATCGTCGGCAGCTTCGCACTGGAGGTCTTCGCGCCGCTGGTCTTCGCCTCGGTCCTGGCGACGCTCGTTTCGCGCGCGGCGTTCGCCGACTGGCCGGTCTTCAAGGTCCTGCCGTTCCAGATGGTCAGTGTCTGGGAGGTGGTGCTGTACGTCCTGCTCGGCGTGCTGTGCGGCGCCGTCGCGGTCCTCTTCCTGCGCGCGCTGCGGCGCGCGGGGGTCCTGTTCCGGGCCAGCCGGCTGCCGCAGGTCGCCTCCATGGCGCTCGTCGCGCTGGTCTTCGGCATCGCGCTGATCTGGTTCCCGGAGCTGGTCGGCAACGGCCGCGAGGGGATCCTCGACCTCTTCTCCGAGAACTGGTTGCCGCGCTACCTGCTGGCGCTGTTCGCGCTGCGGCTGGTCTTCAGCGCGCTGACCGTCGGCGCCGGCGCGGTGGGCGGCGTCTTCACCCCGACGCTCTTCCTCGGCGCGCTGCTCGGCGACGCCTTCGGCGGCACCGCGCACTGGCTGTTTCCGGGGTGGACCGCCGATCCCAAGGCCTACGCGCTGGTCGGGATGGGCTGCCTGCTGGCCGGGATCACTCACGCCCCGATGACCGCGGTGCTGATGGTCTTCGAGATGACGCTCGACTACCAGCTGGTGGTGCCGCTGCTAGTCGGCGCGGCGGCGGCGAGCCTGGTCGCACGCGGGATCGAGGGCGAGTCGATCTACACCGAGGCGATGCGGCGCAAGCGCGGCACGTCGCCGATGGCGGGCGGGGCGGCCGTCATGCGCTCCCTGACCGTCAGTGACGTGATGCGCACCGAGCAGGCGACCGCGGCCGCCGACGAAGCGCTCCCCGAGCTGCTCGACCGTTTCCTGCGCGAGCGCCGCAACCACATCTACATCGTCGACGAGGAGGAGCGCTTCCTCGGCGTCGTCAGCCTTTACGAGGCCAGCCGCGCGCTGCGCGAGGCGGCCGACCCGGGCACTCTCCACGCGCGCGACGTGGCCGACCGCCACTTCCCGACCGTGACGCCCGAGGACCGGCTGGAGAAGGCGCTCGACCGTTTCTGGGTCCAGGACTGCGAGCGCCTGCCGGTGCTGGAGTCGCTCGCCTCCCGGCGCCTGGCGGGGACCGTCTCCAAGCGCGACATCCTCGGCGTCTACTCGCTGGAGGTGCTCCACCGGCGCTCGCTGCTGGCGCGGCTGGAGGCGCACGAGGACGATGAGACCAAGCCGACCTACGTCGAGCTGCCGGAGGATCACGAGGTGGCGGAGGTCGACATCCCGGCGGCGCTGATCGGGCAGACCTTCGGCGAGGCGCGCCTGCGCGAGCGATTCGGCGTCTCGGTGCTGGTGCTGCGGCGACGCGAGGGGGGACGCACCGTGCGCCTGCTGCCGCAGGCGACGACGCGCCTGTTCGCCGGCGACCGGCTCTACGTCTTCGGCACGCGCGACGCGCTGCGCCGCTTCAAGCGGGAGGACTCGCGGATCTGAGCGGGCTCAGCCCGGTTCAGACGCCGTCGGGCTGCAGCGCTCCGGCGGCCGCGGCGCGGGCCGCGAGCGCGGCGGCCAAGGCGCGCGCCGGACCCTCGGGCAGGTCGACCACCTCCGCCCCCGCAGCGGGCCCCGCACCGGCCGTCGCCACCTCGAGCGTCGCGATCGCGAGCCGGCGCTGGAACGGGCTCTGCTCGACCGCCACCCACTGGATCTTCGCTTCCGGGATGATCCACACCGTGCGCCGCCAGACCCCGCCGGCCGCCAGCCAGAACTCCCCGGCGCGGGCCCAGCGCAGCGCGCGCCAGCGCAGCCAGGCCCAAGCCGCGGCGACTACCAGCAGGAGCGCGACCGGCACCCAGGGCCAGCGTCCGAACGAGACCCCGACGGCGAGGAAGACGAGGCCGATCAGCCGCGTCGCGCGCAGGAAGCCGCGGCGGATCGCGTGGCGGCTGACGGGCTGCCAGTCCGCGGCGTCGAGATCGAGCCCGGGGAAGACGCGCCGTGCGAAGTCTCCTCGCTGGCGGGCGTCGAGCAGCGGTACGACGATCGAGGCGCCGCCTGCTTCCTTGTCGACGAACGAGCCGGCCGTCTCGGCGTAGACCGTCCAGTAGCCGAGGGCGCGCTTGGGCCAGTTGGCGACCAGCCGCAGCGCCTGCACCCGGCGCAACGGGATCACGCTCTCGTAGCGCGTGGTCAGGCCGTACGAGCGCACGAGGCGCCCGCCCCCCGCCTCGGCCAGCGTGAAGCCGGCGTACTTCACCACCGTGAAGAGGATCGACAGGATCCAGCCGCCGGCGAAGAGCAGCGCCAGCGCCAGCAGCGCGACGGCGGCGGCGGCCCAAGCCCCGAGGCCGCCCAGCGCGCGCGCCGCGTCGACGCCCGCGCGGGCGCTGAGGCCCGAGTATCCGTCGACGACGAAGTAGAGGCTGGCCAGCCCGCCGAGGATCGCGCCGGCGCGATTCTGGGTCGCGCCGAGCAGCAGCAGGTCGCCGAGCGAAGCCTGCCAGATCGGGATGCGCGCGGTGGTCGCGAAGGGGGGCGGCGCGGCCGTCGTGGCCGGCGCGCGGCCCTCCGGTTGGGCGACTCCCTCCGCGGTGGCTGGGCGGTCGTCGGCGCAGGCGGCGACCGGCCCCGTCCGGTGCTCGGCCAGCTCGGACTTCAGCCGCTCCGCCGCGGCCCGCGACAGCACCGACAGCTCGGCCTCCGCGCCGCTGCCGGACGCGGTCTCGACCCTCAGGTCCACGACCCCGGTCAGCCGACCGAGCAGGTTCTGCTTGAGGTCGATGTTCTGGATCCGGTCGATCGGAATCGTACGCGCCTGGCGAAAGATGACGCCACGGCGGATGTAGAGCGTCCCCTCCCAGACCGCGAAGCGCAGCGACAGGTAGCGCAGCAGCGCGACCAGGATGCCGACGCCGCCGATCGCGACCAGGAACGGGTCGTTGAAGCGCTCCGAAGCTCCGAGGAAGCGCGCGGCCAGCGCGGCGATCAGTACGTACGCGAACTGGCCGACCAGGCGCAGCAGCTCCGTGACGACGGTCAGCGGGTGGAGGCGGTGCCACGCCTCGGACGGGACCGCGCGCTCGATCACGGGCGCGCGGAGAGGCCGAGCAGCGCGTCGCGCAAGCCGTCGGCGATGGCCGGCTCGAGGCCCGGAATGGTCTCCACCGCGCCTTCCGAGCCCGCGGTGTAGATCGAGATCTGGGCCAGTCCGAGCGCGCGGTCGAGCGGGCCCGAGTGGACGTCGACGTGCTGGATCCTCACCCGAGGAATCGTTCGTGCGAGGCGCCAGAAGACGCCGTGCTCGACGGCCAGGTCGTCGGCCGAGAGCGCGTAACGCCAGGCGGCGAACCGCCGCCCGGAGAACCACCAGTTCCCGGCGAGGAACAGCGGCGCGACGATGAGCCCGACCGCCCACCACCGAAGCGGCAGCGCGACCGCCTCCTCGAGCGCGCGGGCCAGCCCGGCGGCGGTGACCGCGACGATCGGCGTGGCGATCACGCTGCTGATCCGCCAGACCGTGCGGATGCCCGGGTGCAGGAGTAGCCAGCGCGGGGCTGCGCTCTCCGGGGGAGGGGGCAGGGGGTCGTCGGTCATCTCGCCATTCTAGGGGTGGGCCGGCGGGCGCGGCGGCCCGACCCCGGCAGCGATTAGCGTCCTCGCACCCCGCGGAATAGGCTGTCGCGCCCCTCCATCCCCGGGGCGCCTACCCCACGGGCCCCCCGGGAATCGCCTCGATGAGACGCCCGCTCGGCGCGAAGGCGAGCGGATGGTCAAGGAACGGACGGCCATCGCGTGAGTAAGCCATGAAGCTGCGCACCCGCCTGCTGCTCGCCCTGCTCGCCGCCTCGGTGCTGCCGGTCGCGCTGGTCACGCTCCTGTCGTACCGCTCCTCCCTGGCCGCGCTGCGCGAGACGGCCGAGGCGCAGGGGCGTTCGACGGCGGCGGAGATGACGCGGCGCATGGGTGCGGTCGCCGCGGACGTCTCGCGCCGGGTGGAAGGGCTGGGGCGGCGGGACGCCACGGCCCGACCGGTTGCGGCGATCCCCGCGCTTCCCGGCGCGCCCGCCGATCCGGCCGGAGCCGGGGCCGAGAGTTCCGAGCAGCTGCTCGCCGAGTTGGAGCGGGAGCTTGGCGCGGCGACGGCGCTGCTCGACCGGGTCGAGTTGGTGCCCCAGGGGAGAGACGCCGGTGGCCCCGGTGCCGGGGCGGCCGCGGCTCCCGTCGTCGTCGATCTCGGCGAGATCCTGAAGAACGTCAAGGGGTTCGTTCCCGACGTCGTGGTCGACGGCACGAACGTGACGTACGGTGCGCTCGACAAGCTGCCGCCCGAGGCCCGCCGCGCGATCGAACAGTCGATCCGCCAGCAAGCGGAAGCCACCGAGCGCGAACTGGCGCGCGTCGCCCGGCAGGTCGAGGAGCAGCAGCGTAGCGCGAAGATCGCGGGCCAGGCCGTGCCGCCGCCGGAGCCGCCGCTGTCGGTGGACGCGGTGGAGGCTCCCCCCGCGCCGCCCGCGCCGCCTGCTCCAGCGGCGCCGCCGGCGCCGGAAGGCCGCGAGCTCACCTTCCGGATCCGGCGGCCCAGCGGTGGGGAAGCCGACCTCAAGGCGCGCCTGTCGATCCCGCGCCTGCTCGGAACGGTGGTCGCCAACACGCGCGGGGAGACGGGGGAGATCCCGTTCGCCGTCGCCGCGGACGGAAGGCTCTTCACGCCCGACCCGCGCCAGGAGCCGGTGCTGCGAGCGCTTTCCGTCGCGGAGCGGGTGCGGCCGGGCAAGAGCGTCGAGGTGACGGGCGGCGGCGAGACCTGGGTCGTGGTCGCCCAGCGCGACGAGGCGACCGGGGTGATGCTCGGCCTCGCGCGGCCGATCGGCGAATCGCTGCGGGCGATGCAGATCTCGCTGGTCCGGAACCTCGGCATCGGGCTGGGAGTGATCGCGCTCGCGTCCGGGCTGGTCTTCCCGCTGTCGCGGCGGATGACCCGGCCGGTCGTCGACCTGACGAACGGGGTTCGGAAGATCGCGGCCGGCGACCTGTCGGCGCGGATCGACGTGCGCGAGGGCGGCGAGATCGGCGAGCTGGGTCGCGCCGTGAACCAGATGGCGGCCGACCTGCAGAGCCAGCGCTCGCAGGTCGTCGAGCAGGAGCGGATGCGGCGCGAGCTGGAGGTCTGCCGCCAGATCCAGGTCGAGATGCTGCCCAAGCTACCGCTCCGCGTCGGGCTGTCCGAGGTGAAGGGCGTGTCGATCCCGGCACGTGAGGTCGGCGGCGACTTCTTCAACTACTTCGCTCTCGCCGACGGCGCGCTCGCGCTGCTGGTCGGCGACGTCTCGGGGAAGGGGGTCGGCGCGGCGCTCCTGATGGCCAACGCGCAGGCGGCCCTGCGCGCGCTGCTGCCGCTCGAGCCGGACCTGGCGCGGCTGGTGATCGACCTCGACCGCGAGGTCGCCGCCAACACCCCGTCCGAGGTCTTCCTGACCCTCTTCGCGGCGGTGCTCGAGGCCGACGGGCGGACCCTGCGCTGGGTCAACGCGGGGCACAACCCGCCCTTCGTCGTGCGCGCGGACGGCGGGGTGGAGCGGCTCGAGGCGACCGGGGTGCCGCTCGGCATGTTCGACGGGATGCACCACGACGAGCAGCGCACGCTCGTCGCGCCGGGCGACCTGCTCTTCTTCTACACCGACGGGATCGTCGAGGCCTTCGACCCGCAGGGCGAGCAGTACGGCACCGAGCGGCTCGAGGAGCTGCTCGCCACGGTGAAGCGGCACGGCATCGACGCCGTCCTCACCCGTGTCGACGACGCCGTCCGGACGTTCCGCGCGGGAGCGGAGCTGTCCGACGACGCGACGATGATGGTGCTGCGGGTGGGGTGACGCCGACCGCGATCCCGACCGTGGCCTGCGTCCGTGCCTTCCATGAGGACCGGGTCCCGGTCCGCCGCGCGGTCGATCCGTTGACTTCGTACTCGAATCGAGTACATTTGTATCCGAAATGAGTACGACCGGCCGGCAGGGACCCGCCCAGAGACCCCGGCGCCGTCCTGTTCGGGCAGACACGGCGCCGCCTCCTGGCCTGGCTTCTCGGTCACGCCGACGAGGCCTTCTACCTGCGCCAGATCGTGAGGCAAACGGGTGCCGCGCACGGCGCGGTCCAGCGTGAACTCTGTGCCCTCACGAGCGCCGGGATCCTCCAGCGCACGGTGGCGGGGCGGCAGGTCTACTTCCAGGCGAATCGCGCCTCGCCGATCTTTCCGGAGTTGCGATCGCTCCTCCTGAAAACGACCGGCGCCGTCGACGTGTTGCGCGAGGCACTCGCACCGCTTGCCGACCGCATCGTGCTGGCCTTCGTCTTCGGGTCGGTGGCACGCGGCGATCTGCGCAATGACAGTGACATCGACCTGCTGGTCGTGGGGGAGGCAGCTTTCCCGGCAGTCGTCGACGCCCTGATCCCGGCCCAGCAACGAATCGGGCGCGAGGTGAACCCGACCGTCTACCCGCCCGCCGAATTCCGCGAGAAGATCCGTGGCGGTCACCACTTCCTGACGAGCATTCTGCTGGAGCCGCACCTGTTCGTCATCGGAGGGTCGGATGAGCTTGGCGGACTGGGAGCGGAACGGCTGGCTGACGGCCCACCGCAGCAGCGCGA
>CAVPCQ010000010.1:0-132181 GCA_963702425.1 uncultured Acidobacteriota bacterium | reverse complement strand
GCGCCGACCTCCCCGCTCCCGTAGTACCTGCGCCCCAGCCAGAGCGCGACGTTGACGAGGCCGATCAGGACCGGCACCTCGACCAGCGGCCCGATCACCGCCGCGAAGGCGGCGCCGTGGTTGATGGTGAAGGTCGCGACCGCCACGGCGATCGCCAGCTCGAAGTTGTTCGACGCGGCGGTGAACGACAGCGTCGTCGCCTGGCCGTAGGTCGCACCGACCTTCTTGCTCATGAAGAAGGAGATGAAGAACATCACCACGAAGTAGATCAGGAGCGGGATGGCGATGCGGACCACGTCGAGCGGCAGCTCGACGATCTTCTCGCCCTTGAGCGAGAACATCACGACGATCGTGAAGAGCAGCGCGACGAGCGTGATCGGGCTGATCTTCGGGATGAACCTGGTGTCGTACCAGCTCCTTGCCCTTGAGCCTGATCAGCGAAAACCGCGTGATGATCCCCGCCAGGAAGGGAATGCCGAGGTAGATGAAGACGCTCTTGGCGATCTCGCCGATCGTGATGTGGACGGCCACCCCCTGAAGGCCCAGCCAGGTCGGCAGGATCGTGATGAAGAGGTAGGCGTAGACCGAGTAGAGGAAGACCTGGAAGACCGAGTTGAAGGCGACGAGCCCCGCGCAGTACTCGGTGTCGCCCTTGGCCAGGTCGTTCCAGACGATGACCATCGCGATGCAGCGGGCGAGGCCGATCAGGATCAGGCCGACCATGTACTCGGGCTTGTCGCGCAGGAAGAGCACCGCCAGGACGAACATCAGGATCGGGCCGATGATCCAGTTCTGGACCAGCGACAGCCCGAGGACCTTCGTGTTGCGGAAGACCCGGCCCATCTCCTCGTAACGCACCTTCGCCAGCGGCGGGTACATCATCAGGATGAGCCCGATGGCGATCGGGATCGAAGTCGTCCCGACGTTGAACCGGTTGATGAACGGCACGACGCCCGGAAACAGGAACCCCGCGCCGACCCCCACCGCCATCGCGAGGAAGATCCAGAGCGTGAGGTAGCGGTCGAGGAACGACAGGCGCTTCGCCACACCAGCCGCTTCGCGCGGCGCCGGGCCGTTCACGGCGGTAGATCCCCTGCTCATCGAGTGCCTCCTGTCAGCGCGCGCCGGCCAGCCAGCCCGTGATCTCGGCTTCCGTCGGAACCCGCCCCGAGCAGACCAGCTTCCCGTCGACGACGAGCCCCGGCGTGGCGAGGATCCGGTACTGCACGATCGCGCCCATGCCGGTGACCTTCTCGACCGACGCCTCGACGCCGAGGCCGGCCGCGGCCCGCGTCACGAGATCGGCCAGCCGCGAGCAGTTGGGGCACCCGGGTCCCAGGACCTTCACCTCGATCATCGGTGTCCCTCCTCGACGATCTCTATCGAAGGCTCGACGACGAGCGCGGACTTGATCGAGTTGGCGACCAGGCTGTATTTCTGCGCGCCCTCGAGCGCGCGGCGGGTCCGGGCCTCGACGACTGCCGGCGCTTCCGCCCCGGCCGCGACGCGGATGCGCGGCGTCAGCCGGACCTCCGTGAAGATCTCGGTCCGGTCGAACTCGATCCGCTTGGTCCCCTCGGCCCGGCACTCGTACGCCAGCAGCTCGAGCTTGAAGCGCTCGGCCGCCCAGACGAACATCAGCATCACGCAGGTGTTGACCGCGGCGACGAACGCGTCCTCGGGCGTCAGGACCCCGGCATGGCCGTGGGCGTCAGGGGGCGCGGAGAACGTCATCTCCGGGCCGTTCCCCAGCGCCACCCGGCCGAGGTGCTCCCCGGTCCAGGTGACCGTCGCGTGGTAGATCGCGGTCCGGCTCACGGGCCGGCCGACGGCAGCGTCGCGGTGAAACGGCGCCCGCGCGGTGGCTTCAACAGCCCGTCGACGAGGGCGACCACCCGCGCGGCCGTCGCCTCGACCGCCTGCCGGCCCGCGTCGTTCAGGCGGCGCCGCCCCTCGACCGCCCCGATGCCGCACT
Source organism: uncultured Acidobacteriota bacterium (assembly GCA_963702425.1). Lineage (GTDB taxonomy): Bacteria > Acidobacteriota > Polarisedimenticolia > J045 > J045 > JALOKP01. The sequence goes on along the minus strand of CAVPCQ010000010.1, from coordinate 130,206 downwards.
CGGTCACCAGCTCGCTCACCACCACGGACGCGGCCGGCTCCGCCGAGTAGGTCGCGGTGCCGTGCGCGGCGCAGCGCTTCTCGCAGCCGTCGATCGTGACCGTCGGGTAGAAGCGCGCGAAGGCGCGGTCCCCTTCCCCGCCGGCGAGGAACAGCGGCAGGCAGATCGTCACCGTGTCCTCCGGGCGCAGGTCGTGCAGCACCCGCAGCGCCGCGAGGCGCGTCACGGTCCCCTCGGCGATCTCCTCGCCGGAGCAGGCCACGATCCCGACCTTGCGCTTCGGCAGCTCAGGCATCGGTCCCCTCCCTGCGGGCGTGCTCGTCGACGATCGCGGCGATCTCTTCGGCGAGAACGCGGGCAAGCTGCTGCCCGGCCTCGTTCAGCTCCGCGATCCCCTCCGGCTTCAGCTTCGGGTGGCGGCGGAAGGTGTCGATCACGGCCAGCTCGCGCACCTCGCGCGCGCCGCTCGCCTTCGCCATCTTGGCCGCGCACGCCAGCTTGCAGCCGTCGATCGTCACGACCGGACGGCTCGCCACCGCGTCCCGCGCCTCCTCGTCGCCGAGGACCAGGCGCGAGAGCGCGACCAGGCGCGCGCGGCCCGGGCGCAGCGCCTCGACGACCTCGTAGGCGGCCTCGCGGCTGACGGAACCGAACGGCTTGCCGATCCCGCTGCACGGGATGACCACGGTCTCGCTGCTCGTCCGCTTCATCGCCCGCCGATCTCCTCTTCCGCGCGCCGCTTCATCAGCTCGAAGTAGGCCGGCGGCTCGAGCAGCGGCGGGCCGGCGGGGGCCGACGGGTCCAAGGCCACGCGGGCCATCCACCCCGCGCCGTAGGGGTCCTGGTTGATCCGCTCCGGGGCGAGAACCAGCTCCGGGTTGACCTCGACGATCGTCCCGGCGACCGGGCTGCCCAGCTCGGTCACGATCTTGATCGTCTCGAAGTCGACGAACGGGTCGCCCGCGGCCAGGTGCGTCCCGGCCGGGCGCACGGTGGCGAAGGTCACGTCGCCGCTGCTCTGCTGCAGGTAGTCGCTCACCCCGAGGCGCATCGTGCCGTCCGACTCGGGGCGCGCCCAGACCCCTTCCGCGGTGTAGGCGCGGTCCCGCGCCACCCGCAGGATGAACTTGTCTATCCTTGCCTCGAGGTAATCCGGACCCTGCGTCATGCTCGCGATTCTCCGGGCGACGCGCCGAGGAACTTAGAGTACACTATTTCGGGAATTGGAGAAATGATGCCGGCCTCGATCCCCTCGACCGCCTCGCGGCTGAAGGTCCTCGGCCACCCGGTCCGATTGCGCCTTCTGGCCGCGCTGGCGGCCGGGGAGCTGTGCGTCTGCCAGCTCACCGCCCTGCTCGGGCTCGCCAACTCCACCGCGTCCGAGCACCTGGCGGAGCTGCGTGCGGCCGGGCTGGTCGTCGAGCGGAAGGACGGGCGCTGGGTCCTCTACCGGCTCGTCGAGCCGTCGTCCCGGCCGGCGTGGCTCGACGAGGTCCTGGAGGACCTCGTGCGCGACGCCCAGGTCGTCGAGGATCGCCGCATCCTGCGCTCGCTCCGGGCGATCCCCCTCGAGGAAGTCTGTCGCGCCGACCGCGATCTGGTCCGTCTCGGCATCGTCAAGCCCGCGCGCCGCGCGCCGCGGCCCAAACAGGTAAGGAGCAACGCTCGATGACAAGACGCGCTTTCGTCCCGGTCGCGCTGGCCGTCCTCACCCTGCTCTCCACCTTCGGCGTTACCGCGTTCGCCGGCGACGGGCCGGCGGCGGGCGACCGGCAGGTCGTCGCCTACTACTTTCACGGCAAGGTGCGCTGCCGAACCTGTGTCGGGATGGAGGGCATGACGACCGCGGTCCTGAAGACCGACTTCCCTGCCCAGCTCAAGGACAAGTCGATCGACTGGCGCGTCGTCAACTACGACGAGGCGGCGAACGAGCACTTCATCGAGGATTTCAAGCTCGTCGGCCCGTCCGTCGTGCTGGTGGAGACGGTCGGCGGCCGGCAGGTTCGCTACCGGAACCTCGACAAGATCTGGCAGCTCGCGCACGAGGAGGACGAGTTCAAGCAGTACGTCCGCGTGCAGATCACCGCCTTCCTCAAGCAGCGCTGACCGGTGCGAGCGGCCCTGTGACCGAGCTGCTCGCCGGCGCCGCGACGGCGCTGTGGCTGGGAATCCTGACCTCGATCAGCCCCTGCCCCCTGGCGACCAACATCGTGGCGGTGTCGTACGTCGGCACGCAGGTCGACCAGCCGCGGCGCGTCGTCTGGGCGGGGCTCCTCTACGCGGCCGGACGCGCGCTGGCGTACGTCCTGGTCGGCGGCCTGCTGGTGCTGGGCCTGCTCTCCGCCCCCAGGCTGTCGCACGGGCTGCAGCGCTGGATGACGGCGGCGCTGGGGCCGATCCTGCTGCTCACCGGACTCGTGCTGCTGGGTGCGGTCCGGCTGCCGCTCGGCGGCCGCGGCGTCTCGGAGTCGCTGCAACGCCGCGTCGATCGGATGGGACTGCCGGGGGCCGCACTGCTGGGCTTCGTCTTCGCGCTCAGCTTCTGCCCGATCTCGGCGGCGCTGTTCTTCGGCAGCCTGGTGCCGCTCGCGCTCGAGACGCGGTCCAGCGTGCTGCTGCCGTCGGCCTACGGGCTGGGGACCGCGGTCCCGGTGCTCGGCTTCGCGATCCCGCTGGGCCTCGGCGCGAGCTGGGTCGGATCGGCGTTCGATCGCGTGACGCAGGTCGGGCGCTGGGCGCGCTGGCTTACCGCCGCGGTCTTCCTGGCCATCGGCGGCTGGTTCACCGCGCGCGCGACGCTGGGGCTGTTCTGAGCGGCGTCGCAGGCCGGGAAGCCGGCCCGGAACACGTCAGGAGCGCGAACGGCCGGGATGCGTTATCATTATTGTTCGGCGTCCGTCGAAGTGACCGGTGCGACGTCACCACCCAGTAAGCCGGTCGCGAGCCTCGCCTCGCGGGCGTTTCCCAGGAAGGACTTAGCCCATGTCCAAGACCTCTTCGACCTTCGGCGTCAGCGAGCGGGTGATTCATCCCATCTACGGGACCGGGACGATCGCGGACGTGACCCAGCCCTACACCATCATCGACTTCGACAAGGGCGGGCGGAAGAAGTTCGTGACCAGCATGGTCCAGCTCGAGGCGACCAGCGTCGAGGCCCCGACCAAGCCGGCGTCCAAGTCGCGCGCCAAGAAGGCCAAGTCCGCCAAGTAGCGGCGGTCGGGCGCTGCGGTCGTCGGTGCCCCTGTCACCGACGCTGTGGTTTCGCCAGCCGCGCCAGCTGCTCCGCCGTCAGCGGACTGCACCAACCCGAGTAGTTCACCAGCGGCTTCGGAGGGTCGGCCAGGGGAACCCACTTCCCGTCGGCGCGATCGAGCCACGCGATGTCCCAGCTCATCCCCTCCACCACCGGGACCACCCCCTTCACGCTCCGCACCTCGCCGTTCTCCCACCAGAAGGCGCGGATCTGGCCGTCCGCGGCGTCCAGCACGAGCGGGCTCGCGTGGCACGCTTCGCACGGGCGTCCCTCCTTCATCACCGAGTGCGAGAACCAGGGCGCGAACGTGATCATCGTCTTCCCGCGGTAGACGTAGCTCAGGAAGTTGCCCAGCGTCACCTTCCCGCGGCGGTTGACGAGGAAGAGCATCTCGGTCAGGAGGACCGACTCGTCCCGGTTCTCGGCGACCCGCGTGTCGACGTGGCAGTTGACGCAGGTCCAGTACTCGTGGGTGTGGCAGGCCGTGCAGTCGACCTTGCCGGCGTGCACGGTGTGGCTGCGGCTGGGCGGGAGCGCGGTGTGGCAGCCCTCGCAGCTCGCCGAGACGGCGCCTTCCTGGAGGCACGAGTCGTAGGCCACGCCGTCGCCGTGGAGGTCGCGCGCGGCATGGCAGCTAGTGCAGGTCATGCCGCGCGCCGCGTGGATGTCCTTCGTCGCGTTCTCGGGATCGACCGAGTGGCAGCGGGGACAGGCCTGCTCGGCGCGGGCCGCCGTCGCGGCGTAGGCCGCCTGGCCCGCGGCCTCGACGCGGTGGCAGACGTCGCAGCTCTTCACGTGGCACTTGGCCTTCATGCAGCCCATCTGGTCGACGGTGAGGCCCGTCAGGCGCTCGAGGCCTCCCTGCTCCTTCGCGTACCAGTACGCGATCCCGCGGTTCGTGGAGTGCAGGCTCTTCTCGTAGAAATTCGTGCCGGCGGTCAGCGCCGGCGCGGGCAGCGTGCCGAGGAACTCGAGCACGGCGGCGCTGAACTCGCCGGGCTTCTCCATGTTCACCGCGTGGCCCGCCCCGGGAATCGAGACCCGGCGGGTCCGCGGCACCTGCGTTTCGATCAGCGCCGCGATCTCGTGGATTCCGGCGGCGTCCAGTTCGCCGACCACGAGCAGCACCGGGGCCTGGATCTCGCGCAGCCGCCCGATCGCCGGCGGATCCGGGCGCAGCATCGGCCCGCTCCCCTCGAACTTCGCGACGGAGTTCCGCGCCATCGCGCCGACCTTCTCCCGCACCGCCGGATCGACCTGGCCCGGGGCGCGCTTCGGCCCGTCGGTCCAGGCCCGCTGGTAGGCCTCGACGAACGCCGCGGCGTCGCCCTCGTGCGCCGCCTTCTCCTGCTGCCGTTCCGCGGCCAGGACCTCCGCGTCCTTGAACTCGTACCCGGAGAGGCCCGGACCGACCAGGACCAGGGCCGCGGGCTCCTCCGGGTGTGCGATCCCGAAGTCGATCGCGACGCGCCCGCCGAGCGACATCCCGACCAGCACCGGCCGCTCGAGCTGCAGCGCGTCGATCAGCGCCTGCAGGTCGGCTTCCGGCGAGTAGGTCTGGGGCCCGGTCTCGCTCAGGCCGTGCGCGCGCGCATCGTACCGCACGACGCGGAACCGCTTCGCCCATTCGAGGAACTGCGCGTCCCACATCCGCCGGTCGAGCAGGCCGCCGTGCAGCAGGACGAGCGGGCGGCCCTGCCCGGCGTCCTCGTAGTAGAGCCGTGCCCCGTTGGTCTCGACGAAGCCGGCGCGGACGGTGGGGACGCCGGGGGGAGTGCCGGGAGCGTCGCCGGCCATGACGAGGCCCGGAAGCGGCGTCAGCAGGGCCAGCAGAGCCACGAGGAGAACCGCGCACGCGCGCGGGCCGCGATCGTTCGACATGGGCGCCCCCTCTCCCGGGACGTGGGGCCGGTCGGCTGACCCGTCGCGCCCGTCGAGGGTCCGTGTACGCCCGTGACGCGGGAACAACGCGATCCGCGGCGCGGTAAACGACGAGGGGTGGCGCGAGGGCTGCGACCGGTCGGGCCCGGCCTTCCCGCGGCGGACCCGCGTCCGTCAGCCCTCGCGGGCCGGCTCCTACACGGCTTCCTCCCCGCCTCACTCCCCGGGCGGGCATCGGGGACGGCGTGAGCCCCGGGCGCCGCGCTAGCGCGGCCCCTCGGCGTCGCACGCGGCATTGAAGGCGTTCACCTGGTAGTACCAACTCCCGGCATCCCCGGGCTGGTCTACCCACTGGAGGTTCGTCGTTCCCGCGTCCGCATCCCTGACGTTTGAGGCGACGAGCGGCCAGGGCCAGGCTGCCGCCGGGTTCGAGGAGCGGTACACGTTGTACCCGGTGACCTGATTGGGCTGATTCGGGTTCTGGAAGTCGAGCACCGCCAGGCTGTTCGCGTCGAGCCGGACGCGGTAAATTTAGACCGCTTCGTCGGGTGCTGGCGGTTCCGGACGATCGTGATCGCTCATTCCGGGGCATCGCCCCGTTGACCTTCGAGAGCCACGATCAAGCTGCGGATCAATCCGGCAGGGGCGGGGCGTGCTCAGGCCGCGCTCCTCGAGTCCCGTTTGACAACATTTCGATAGTTAGCTAATCTTCGAAGCATGAACCGCGTCTTCAAGGCTCTATCGGACCCCACCCGCCGCAGGGTGCTCCAGCTGTTGCGCGAGGGGCCGCTCACGGCCGGCGAACTTTCCGATCATTTTGACGTGTCGAAGCCGACGATGTCGGCGCACTTCGCGACGCTTCTCGACGCCGATCTGATCGAAGCGGAGAAGAGCGGACGCACGATTCTCTATCGGCTGAAGCTCTCGGTGCTCGAGGACGCGCTGCTTGGCTTCGCGCAGACCGTCGGGTGGCGCGCCGGGGAGCGTGGCCACGGGCGACGCGGGGGCTCATTCGCCAGACGGCGACGCCTGACCCGCGAGGAGATGTGATGCCATGAGTGCACAAACGACCCACCCGCGCCGCATCGCACCCGAGCTCCGGAACGGTCTCGTCTTCGGCGGGCTCATGCTGATGATCCCGCTCGCGGCGAAGCTCAGCCCCGGCCTCGGATGGGGCAGCCGCGAGGGCCTGGCCGATCGCTCGTTGATGGTGCTTCTCGGCTTGTTCATCGCCAGCATCGGGAACACCATTCCGAAACGGCTGGCCCCCTTGGCCGGCCTCCACGATCCGGCCCAGGCGCAGTCGTTCTACCGCTTCGCGGGCTGGACGTGGGTGTTGACCGGCCTCGCCCTCGGACTCGCCTGGCTGGTCCTTCCGCTCGGCTCCGCGCGCACCGCGACCTTCGTGGTCCTGCCGCTCGGCATCGCGCTGATCGCGCTACGGTGCGTGAGCCTGCGTTTCGCGCGGCCGAGGGCGGAGTGACCGCGCTCGCCGACTTGGAGGTCTCGTGTTCGCACGCTTGATGGGGCTTTCGACGATCTCTCCTAACGACCTACATCGACGCATGCAGGTCGAGCCGATCGTCACGATCGACGTCAACATGCGCGCGAGCTGGCTCGCGGCCCGCGTCCCCGGCGCACGGCACCTCGATCCCACGAGCTTCGAGGCGAGAGATCTACCGGATGATCGGCAAACGGAGCTCGTCTTCTACTGCTCGAACCCGCTGTGCCGAAAGGCCCCGAACGCCGCGAGACGCGCCCTGCGCATGGGCTACGCGAACGTGCGCGTGATGTCCGCCGGGATCAGCGGCTGGCGCAGTGCGGATCTTCCGACGGACTCGGGCGAACGCACGCTCTGACGGAGCGCTGACGTAGTCTGAAGGTCTCGGCCCAGATCCACCCGCCCGACACGTCCGAGGCGATCCTGGAGTGCCTCAGGCTACCGGCCCGTCCGCCGCCGCTGGCTCCCGCGCGCCGCGCGGCGGCGCCGCTGCTCGAGCCCGATCTGGACTGGTCCCCCGACTGAGGCCCGGCCTCGCGCCGGGAGGGGTGCGTCAGGATTCGGCTTCTCGGGCCGTCGTGGGCCGGAGAACGGCTCGCCGGCGCCGCTCCCACCTGCTGACTCGCCCGCGGCCGCCTGTCATCCCCCGTCCTCCCCGCCGGTGCTACGCTGAGCGCGTGGTGAAACGCGGGCAATTCGTCCTATCCGCGCTGCCCGCTTTGCTGCTCGATGCGTGGGACTTGCAAGGAAGCGGTTGGTCCGCCAGCCGCGGCCGGAAGCGCGATAGAATGCAACGCATCGCCGGATTCCCCGCGCCGCACGGCCCGCTGGACGACGAGCACCGACCGCGGCGTGGCCGGGCAGGCCGGCTCGCCGGAGGCCGCCATGCGGAACCACGACACCGAGCAGCGGATATCGCGGCGGAGCTTCGTCCGGAGCGCTGCGGCCGGTGCGGGCGGGCTGGCGCTGGGCCACGGTCTCGTCGGCAGCAGTTACGCCTGGGCGGAAGGGCCGGGTCCGCTCCTTCCACCGATCGTCACGGGCAACTCGCCGGAGATCTGCCTCAACAGCAGGCTCTCCTACCACTCGGGGCTCGGCGGCACCGCGTCCGACCAGCAGATCGCGAACGTCCTGTGGGCCGCGGGGAGAGCCCCGGTCGTGGGCGCTTCCAGGACGATCTACCTCAAGACCATACACGGCACCTACGTCTACCATCCGGAAGATCACTCGCTCGAGTCGTACTCCACCGAAACCGTGGCGAACGCGTTCCGGCTCAACTTCGACCGGGAGCTCGACTTCGACGCGGGCGTGTCGTACCAGTTCGCGCTCGCGGAATCGGTGTCGCTGTGGACGGGAACCGCGTCGCAACTGAGGAGCTGCCCGCAGCAATCGGACCTGAACTTCGGGATCGGGACCGTGGCCGGTCTGTCGCTCAAGCGGGTCGCCGTCTCGTCCGATTCCACGCTGCCGACGCCCCGGTCCAACAGCGGCGCGAAACTGGAAGAGGTCCTGTCCGCGCTGACGCTCCAGACGGAGTTCGCCCCGGCCGATCTCGAGCTGGCCGAGCTGTCGCAGCTGCTCTGGGCGGGCTATGGGTGCATCCCGCACTGGACGTCCAACAGCCGCGGCGCGCTGACCGCTCCATCCTGGGTCGCGGAGTACTTCCTGACAGGAAGGATCTACGTCGTTCAGGACAAGGTCTGGCGCTTCTGCAACAGGAGGGGTACGGATCGAGCCACACGGGACCACCGGCTGGAACTGGTGCAGGATGCCGACGTGCGCGCCGAAGTCCGGCAGGCTCTCCACGGACTTCCGGAGGCCCCGTGCTACGTTCTGCTGTGCCTCGACCAGGCCGGCCTCGGGACCTGGTACTGCCGGCTCGAGACCGGGTTCGTGGCCGGCGGGATGCTGATCCAGGCGGCCGCCGACGGCCTGGCGTGCCACTTCCGGGCGCCGCTTTCGCCGCAGGAGCAGGCGGACCTTCAACAGGTCACCCACATCCCGCCGGGCGACTACCCGCACGCGCTGGTCGCGCTCGGCGGGTCGCCCCCTCCCGTGAACCTGCGCGTCAGCCGGGAAGCGGGAGAGACCCGGCTCGACTGGGACGGCGGCACGCCCCCCTACCGGATCCTGCGCAGCGAATCGAGCGACTTCGCGGATCCGTCCGTCCTCGAAGACGCCTGGCCGGACGGTTTCTACGTCGACTTCGGCACCTTCTCGGACGGGCGCAACTACTTCTACAGGGTGGAATAGCGGGCGATCCCGCCCGGCGGCCCCGGCCTCGACACGTTGTCACCGTGCGGGAGCTCGCCGGCGTCAGCCTGCCGCGGGCGAGTCGAAGCCGCATCCAGCCGCCGAGGTCATCGCTCTACCTCGCCTTGGCGGGCTTCATCATCGCCATGCTTGGCGCCGCGCGGCCTGACGATCCCGCTCGACCAGTCCATCGCCACGGCCTCGCGCGGAGCGCGTGTGCCTTTGCGGAAAGCAGACCGCCGCCCTCTCTGTCAACCGGCGGGCAGGACCGTGGCCGACACCCGCAGGGGCACGTTCGGCCGGCGTATCTACCTCTCGTTCCAAGCCGGGTGAGCGATCAGCAATGCGCGGACTCGCTGTTGGCGAAGGACAACACCTGGATAGGAACGCAAGTCGTTGAAGGGCAGGGCGGACGGGGTTGCGGCGAGGCACAGGTGGCGAGGGACACACTCTAGAACGAGTATCCGCCGTCAATGTCGAGGCAGCGTGCACTGAAGAAGTCGCACTCGACGATGAACTGCACCCCCATTGCGATCTCGTCAGGCGTTCCGAGGCGGCGCACAGGCACGAGATCGAGGTGCGACTGCAGAACGGCCGGATCAATGGCGTCGAGCATCTCGGTTCGCACGAGACCCGGCGCGATCGCACCCACCCGGATGCCACTTGGGCTCAACTCGCGCCCCCAGGTGGAGGTGGCTGCGACCACGGCGGCCTTTGCGGCCGCGTAGTTGCCCTGGCCCGGATTCCCGTGGCGAGAGATCGAGGCGATGTTGACGATGACACCGGGCCTGGTGCCCGTGTCCAGCATGTGCGCGACCACCTCACGCGTGACGAGGAAGACACCTGTAAGGTCGGTGTTGATGACCGCGTTCCACTGCGCCAGCGGCAGCATGACTGCGCCCTCGGGATCGCTGCGCACGAGCAACCCGTCGCGCATGATCCCGGCGTTGTTGACTGCGCAGTTGAGTGGCCCGAGGTCCTTCACCGCGGCAGCGACGCCTCGCTCGACCTCGGCTTCCTTCGAAACGTCGATCTTGTACGTGAACAGCTTGCCCGCGCGGTCCTTACAATCGCCGGCGAGCTGATCGAGCCCGACGCCATGAATGTCGAAGGCAGCGACACTCGCGCCGCCGTCGAGCAAGCGCAGAGTGATGGCCTTGCCGATGCCCTTTGCAGCGCCCGTCACGATCGCCTTGAGCGCGCGAATCTCCATGCGTCCTCCTTCTCCATTGTGGTCGCATTCTCACCGGTAGCCGCAGGCGCGGCAACTGGGCATCTGCGTTCCATCCCAGTCGAGAGCCCGGCGAGGCGGACCGTCAACTCGTGCTTCGCCAACAGTGCGCCACGAAGGCGCAGACACGCTATTGGCGAAGGACAGCCCTACACGGCAGGGACCCGCCCCTCCTCCCCTTCCGCCAGCCCCCGCACCGTCCCCTCGATCGCCGCGACGATCTCGTCGCGCGACCCCGTCGGGCGCAGCGCCGGCCCGACCCGGACCTCGCAGAAGAGCGGGACCGGCACCCACTCCCCCTTCGGCAGCACGCGGCCCATGTTGCGCAGGTAGACTGGGACGACCGGGACCTGCGGCGCACGCTCGACCAGGTGCGCGATCCCGGACTTGAAGTGCCCGACCTCGTCGCCGCCGCCGCGCGTCCCCTCCGGAAAGACGATCAGCGACTCCCCCGCCTCCAGCGCGGCCAGCATCTTCGGCAGCGGGTTGGTCTCCGGCGTCAACCTGCCGCGGGCGATCGGCAGGATGTTGAAGAAGGTCCGGCTGGCCCAGGCGCGCAGGCGCGTGCGCTCGAAGTAGTCGGCTGCCGCGACGGGACGGATCGAGCGCAGGCGCGCCGTCGGGAACAGCGCCAGCAGCGACGCCGTGTCGAGGTGGCTGCTGTGGTTCGCGACCAGAATGAACGGGCCGCTCGCGGGCAGGTGCTCGCGGCCGCTGACGCGCAGCCCGATGAAGAGCACCAGGAAGGGCCGCACGCCGAGCGCGAAGAACAGGCGTTGGGCCGCCCCGCTCACGGCGCACCGAAGAAGTAGCGCACGCAGTGGAAGAAGACCGGCGCGGCGTAGCAGAGCGAGTCGAGCCGGTCGAGCATCCCGCCGTGCCCGGGGATCAGGTAGCCGAAGTCCTTGACCCCGAAGTCGCGCTTGACCGCGCTCATCACCGCGCCGCCGAAGAAGCCGGCCAGGCAGGCCAGCAGCGCGATCCCGAACGCCTCGGCGGGCGAGAAGGGCGTCAGGAAGCGCAGCGTCAGCGCGATCACCGCGGCGGAGAGGACGCCGCCGATCAGCCCCTCCCAGGTCTTGTTCGGGCTGACGGTCGGGATCACCTTGTTCCGGCCGAGCAGCCTGCCCCAGCAGAACTGCAGCACGTCGCTCAGCTCGACCGTGATCACCAGGAAGAGCAGCAGCGTGCGCCCGTCCGCGCCCGGCGGGCCGGCGACCGGCAGGACCAGCAGCATCCCCAGGTGTGAGAGCCCGAAGACGAACGCCATCAGGCCCCACTGCAGCTGCGTCGCCGAGGCCACGAAGCCGTGCGTGTCGCCGGCCAGGACCATCCGCAGCGGCAGCAGCAGGAACATGTAGACCGGGATGAAGATGATCGCCATCCCGTACCAGCCGGCGCCGATCCAGAGGTACTGGATCGGGATCGACAGGAAAGCCCAGGCCAGCGCGCGGTGGTCGGCCGGGCGCGTCGGGAGCAGCGTCAGGTACTCCTTCAGCGCCCAGAAGCTGGCGAAGGCGAGGAGCGCGAGCGCGGCCCAGCGGTGCAGCAGGATCGCGCCGAAGAAGACCGCCGCCATCACCCACCAGGATCCGGTCCGGGTGACCAGCTCCGAGGCCAGCGCGGGCGTCACGCGGCGCCGGACCGCCAGCACCGCCGCGCTGGCGACAACCAGCACGACCAGCACGGCGACGGCCACGCGCCAGATCGGGGTCAGCCCTGCGATGATCTCGAACACGGCGGTTTCCCCGCTTCAGGCCCGCGGCACCGCGGCGGCGATCGCGCGGCGCGCGCGGTTCCAGCAGGTGACGGCCAGCAGCAGCAGGCCGATCGCGAAGAACGGGCGCAGCGCCTGCCCCGCGGTCGGCCACAGGCCGATGGCCAGCGCCAGCGCACCGACCGCGAACGCGCGGTCGCTCTTGCCGAAGGGGCCGTCGTAGCGCCGCGGTCCGCCCAGGAGCGGGCCAAGCAGGCCGCAGAACTCGGTCAGCGCGGCCGCGATCGCGAAGAGCACGGCCAGCGACGCGACCCCGGGAACGCCCGGCGCGAGCTTCGCCAGCGGCAGGTAGAGCGCGAGGTCGGCCAGCACGTCACCCAGCTCGTTGAGCACCGCGCCGGCCGGCGTCGCCATCGCGTGCTCGCGCGCCATCATCCCGTCGAGCGCGTTGAGCGCCATCCGCACGAAGAGCCAGGCCGGCAGCGCCAGCAGCAGGGCGCGGCGGTTCGGCCAGGCGAAGAGCGCGGCCCCCAGCGCGAGCGAGCCGGCCAGCGCTGCGGCGGTCACCGCGTTGGGCGAGACGCCGGCCCGGACGAGGCCGCCGGCCAGCGGCCGGAGCAGGCGCTGGAAGGCGGGCTTGAGGTCATAGATCGAAGGCACGGTTCGGCCTCTCACGGGGCGCGGCGATCGCTGTGCGCGAAGCCGACGGCGGGTTGATGGGAGCCGCCTGCCGAGGATCATCCGGTCCCGCGGCTCCTCGCCGGCACGCGCCCATGATACGACGTGAGTCGTACTCCGAGCCGACGACCTCCGCCCGACGAGCCCTGTGGTCCAGCCTGGCCTTACCTGGGCGCGAGGGGCCACCCCTCGCCCGTGCGTGTCTTCCGCGTCCTTCTCGATCCCGATGCCATGCCCACTCGGCCGGCTCCGGTCGGGCTCGCGCGGAAGGTCCACTGCCGCGACCTCCGCAGAACGGCGAATACCGTCTGGTCGTCACGGACTTCAGCACCGGGCGGCCGCCGGGATCTCGCCGTGTCCCATCGTGCGCGCGACTCACTCCGCAGTCACGCAGGGGGCCCTCCGTGCTCCACCCTGCTCAGCTCCGCCACATCAGGACGCGAGGCTCACTGCCGATCCTGGCACGCCTCGCCCAGCCCCGTACTCCGAGCCCGGTCCGGCAGCCTCCGGTCACCTCTCGTCACCCGCTCCTCAGTCGACGGTAACGACGACGTATTGGTTGCCGGACGGCTGGTAGTACGTGCCGCCGCACTGCTGCAGCGTGGCACCCTCGATGACGACCGTCGTGCAACTCGGCGGGAGAGAGGCGACGTAGATCGTCGTCCTGCGGATGCAGCGTCTCGTGGTCCGGCGGGCAACTCCGGCGACACTCGCCGGAGTCGCGGGGCGGCCGACTCTGGCCTCGGCTGAACCGGAGCCGATCCCACCAGGAACCCACGCGTCGGCGAGCAGGAGCATCCCGGCGAGTCCGACGACGAGCGCGACCCTCTTGACCTGCCTGCTCACACTCATGGCTTGCCTCCACCGAGCTCTACCTCGCCCATCTCATTGAACTGCAGCGTCTCGAGCCTCGTTGCGCCGCTTGCCGGGGTGAAGACGAAGCGGCCGGCAGGGACCTCGGGCCGCACGTTCCAGTTGTCGAAAGTCACGACGTACTCCGGAGCGCCGGTCATCCACTTCGTGGTGATCAGGTACTTCATGGGCAGGGGCTGATCCCCGGTCTGTACCCAGATCTGCCAGTCGACCTTCGCCGCCCGGAACGCCAGGTGGTGACACTCGACACCGTTGATGTACCCGATCCCCTCGTAGGTTCCGGTCCTCACGTCGGTGAGCAGGCCGGCGTACGAGTCGGCGTACAGCAGGTCGGCACCGGACATCTCGAGGCCGGTCTCGTTGCGCAGGGTCGAAATCACCCCGTCGATGGTCCCGGGCACGGGGACCTTGAAGTACACGCCACGTTCCCTGTTCGACAGCGTCGCGGTCTTGCCGTCGGCGTAGACCTCGAAGCTCCCCGATGGCCCGCGTCGCTTCGCGTAGTAGTTCCCAGGACGCGCGAGAAGGATGCTGCCCGAGCTGCAGAGCTGGAGCTTCTGCCCGTCCAGGTCGATGTACTCGACGGTGACGTCGGCGTCGACGCTGAAGGCTGGCAGACTTCCGACGTAATTCGACATCTCGCGCAGTACCTCGTCTGCATCCGCTGCAATCCCGGTTCCGGCGGTCGCCAGCCCGGAAGCAACAGCGAGCGCCACGGCGATTGCAAGCGCGTGGCGCACGAATCGCGTCCGCGGACGTTCCCCGCATTTCGTCCTCATGTCATCTCCTTGCTCACCACCGGGCCGGCGGCGGGAGCGGCATCCGAACGGCAGGCCCGGCCGTCTGAAGTGCTCGACTCGAAGGGCACCTCACTTGAACGATTCGTTGAAGCCGACGAGCACCAGCCATGCGGGCCACCCGGCCCCATCGTCGAGCATCGATCACTACGGATCGACGAACGAGCTCCTGGCCCGCCTGTCGGTGCGCACGCCTTGCCAATGCCGACCCCCAGCGGCACGCCGTGGGCGTGGTTCTCGAGGTCCCGGGTCATCGTCCCCGTCGAGCGCAGGCTGAGGCCGACAGGATGTCGGGATCGCGCAGCCCGGCCCCCTGCTCGACGCGGTCCGGCGACCCGACGTGGCCTGCCGATGAGCACGAGGGTCCCTTCTGTCATCAGACGCGGAGGACGGCGCGTACGCCGGGGATCACCGCCGTGGTGCTACCCAGCCCCGGCGCGATCACCTGCAGGTCGACGCCGAGCGAAAACCATGGAGTCAGCGCGAAGTCATAGAAGACCTCCAGCCCCTGCTCGTCGGAGATCGGGAGCGCGTCCTTGACGTAAGTGCTGATTCCGTCGTAGTAGTAGCCGGCGCCCCAGCGGTCGCGGCTGCCAGAGCGGATTACGCCGGTGCCGCCGATGCCCAAGTACATCGACCAGCGCAGGCCGTTCGGGTTGCCGTCCGAGATGCCGACGTTGCCGAACAGCCCGTAGCCCTCGCTGGGATCCGTGGCTGACTGGTACAGGTACTGATCGAACCCGTACGCGAAGTAGTAGCGGTGGTCTTCGGTCGTCACCGCCCCCGGGTCCGGAGTCGGCAGCAGGATGTCGCCGAGGGTAGACAGGTCGGTGCCGTCCATCGTGCTGTAGTACGCAGAGACACCCTGGTGGCCGGACCTCCCGCCAATTGAGATGTTGAAGTCCGCGCTTGCCCGGACGCTCACGCCGTCCTCGAACGGGTCGTCGACCACCGCGCGGTTGACAAAGCTGTTCGGGTCGAACACCCAGAGACGGTAGGTGGCCCGCTCGGTGAACACCGCTCCGAGCGCTCCGAGGAGGTACGGCGGCACCGTACCAGTGGGCGTAGCCGTGAACGTGTGGTTCCAGAACGCGTCGATGCCCGCCCCTCCCATGAACAGCTTGGAGGCGACCACCTCGATCATGTTGAGCTTGCCGAACAACACGGCGGCGCGCGAACCGAACGTCTGGCCGAAATACAGGCTCGACACGTCGAATGCGTCGGCTCCGTCGAGTCCCGGCGTGAGGAGCGCGGTGTTTGGCGGTACCAGGACGCCCGCGCGGCCGTTGACGCTCTTTCCGAAGTTGAGGTCAGCCTGGACGGTCATCGACAGGCCCTTCCAGAGTCCCAGCTGGCCCAGATCGGCGCTGACGAGAAGATCCGCCTTTCCGCCGTACACGAAGCCGTGCTCGCCTTCTCCTGCGGTGACTCCTTGGTAGAACTGCGCAAGCCGCGGACGGACCGTGATCCCGCGCTCCTCCAGCCAGCTGCGGGTGCCGCCCCAGTCGCCGCTGAGCTCCTGGCGCGTCCGCCAGTCGGCCGGAGCCGCCGAGCTGCTCCCGGGGGGTGGGACTTCTCCGGTCGCGCCGTTGCCCGGGGGGACGATCGGATCTGCCGACTCGGCGCTGGCCGACGCACCGCTGAGCAGGACGAGCACCGACACGATGCCGGCACGGGTCCTCGGCAGAGTCCTCGTACTCACCGCCGGCCACGTGCGGAGGGTGACTGTGGCGGGCCCGTCACAGGAGGGCCTTCAGCACGCGCTCGATCAACTCCTCGGCGGAGAACATCGTGAGGAGGAGTGGGGCGAGCGGCAGCAGGCTCGCTGCTGCGAACTCGGTGACGTTCTTCATCGTGAAGGGAGCGAGCCGGATGCGCCGGACGAGTTCGAAGCCGTTGTGGAGGTCGGCCAGCGATTGGATGTCCGGGCTGCCGAGCAGCGGCTCGTTCGTCGGGCGCACTCCCCTGATCCACCTGCTGTCGAACTCTCGCGCGTACGACTGGCCCAAGGTCCCATACGCGACCATGCCCTCGCGCCGGGTCGCGCGGAGCAGCGGGTGGAATGCGATCAGCGGCCCGAAGACGATCGCGACGATCAGCGCCGCAGTGCCGGCAATCTCCGGCTTGAACTGGAGCAGCGTCGCGTCGGCGTGGAGGATCCGGTTGGCGATCAACCCGGAGAGTGTCGCTCCGAGGGCGAGGCCCACGTACGTGAAGGCGCGACCCACGCGGGCCAGGAAGAGCAGGCCTGCGGTGCCGTCGGGGTGTGTTGGCTCCAGTTGCAGACCCATCCGAGACACCTGCACCAGGAAGCGGGTCCAGATGAAGATCCGGAAGAACCAGCGCAGGAGCAGGAACTGAAATACCGGCATGCTGACGAAGCCCAGCCACAGTCCGGCGTGCCAGGTCTCTGCCCGCCCGTTCACCGCGGTGGCGTACCAGCTGTCAGCGGCGAGCGCCAGCTGATCCCTCCAGACGAAGGGCATGCCCACGGCGTAGACGAACGCGATCAGTCCCACTTCGGCCCAGACCGAATTCCGCAGGCGCATCGCGGAAGCGATGGCCGCGTCGAACCGAGGGCGCGCCGCACCGGAGATCAGGCCGTTGCGGACGAATAGGCCCGCGATCAGCGACAGCAGGCGGTTGGCACGGACCTCCCCCAGGATCAGCAGGGGTGCCGCAATCAGCATGCGCACGTTGGTTTCGACGTCGCGCAGAAAGGGCACGGTTACGCTCCGGCCCCAGGCGTGCCCCTCGACGATCGAGAGCAGGAGCAGCGGCAGCCAGGTGAGCAGGACCACCGCCAGCACGCGCCGAGGCGCATTTTCCAGCCCGGCCCCGCACAGGCGCGTGCGACACAGGAGGCGAAAGAGTGGGCCGCCGCTCATCAGGGCGAAGTTCTCCGGCGGACCGACGGGGGCTCCGTCGGCGTCGGGCGGGCCTTCTCGTGGGAACTCGCTCATTGGTCCTCCTTTCCGCCGCCCGCCGCTCCACGCCCGCGCAGGCGGTCTCGCGCCGCCTGCAGGGTGTTCCCGCACAGGTTCCCGAGGGTGATGGCGCGGACGTAGGCCAGGATCTCCGCTGCCTGGGCTTTGGTGAAGTATCGGCGCAGGTTGTCGAGCGACTCCGGGTCTATTCGGTCGAGTCTCTCCGCGTAATGCTGCGCGAACAGAATCGCGGCGGCCTCGGCCGGGTTCGCCGCTGCGAGCGATTCGATCTGGCCGCCGAGAATCTGGTTGACCTCCTCGAGCGGCACGCCGTTGGCCATCGCCCAGTGGGAGTGACCCCAGGCGCAGAGGGCGCAGTCGTTGATCGCGGTCACCGCAAGCACGACCTTCTCGCGCAGCGCGGCCGAGGTCTTCGGCCGGAAAAGCGCCGCGACCAGGACGGGGCTCGAGGCCAGGACGTTGGCGACCGTCCGGAGGAAGTTCTGGCGCGTGAGGGTGCGCTTCGCCCTCCTGGTTACCATCCGTGGTCCTCCGACGACCGCGCTGCAGGGAGTCACTTGGTCTGCTTGGAACTGCCTTCCTCGAGGATCACCTTCTCGGGATCGATGTCGTAGACCCAGGGCGCCGAGTTCTTCCAGCCGTTCTTCATCCGCTTGCCGTGGAAGACGCTTTCCGGGTCGTTCACCGCGTCGCCCTCCACGCCGTCGACGATGTTGTAGACGTGGGTGAAACCGGCTGCCGCCAGCTGGTTGACAGCCATGGCGCTGCGGCCGCCGGAGCGGCAGGTCACGAGCAGTGTCTCGGCCGGCTGGGCGATCTCCCGCACCAGATTCACGAACTCCACGTTCATCTTCGGCGCGTACTCGAACCGGCCGCCCTTCCGCTGGTAGGTGACGAACGCGAGGGGGACGTTCCACGCCATCGCCGGGTGGCCGACGAAGGCGAACTCCTCGGGGGTTCGCACGTCGATGACCTTCACCTTGTCCGGCGCGGCCTGCCACATCGCGTAGGCCTGCGCGGCGGTCACGTAGAGTCCGAGGGTGGTCTGTTTGGCTTTCGGCAGCTTGCTGGCGTCGATCACGGTGGCCTCCTTGGCGGTGGTCGCTGCAGGCGGAAGCGGTGGGGCCGCGGCGGCGATGCCCGTGGCGCACAGCAGCGCGACCTCCGCAATGCGCAGGACTCTGTGAAGGAAGCTCATGCGGCACCTCTCGTCACGGGCGCCCACGGGCTTCGGAAAACGCTTCGCCCGCGGCGCCTCGGGCCATCAGATCGTATACGCGACGGTCAGCTGCGGCCCCTGGTAGAGGACGTCCATCCCGAAGCGGCCGTCCTTGCCCTCGCCGTCGAAGTCCTGGGCCAGCGCCTGGTCTGCCCCAGGCCTAGGGGATGTAGTTGGCGCTGGTGTCGGCGCCGTAGCCGCAGCCCTGATAAGTGCAGTGCAGGTCGTCGCGAATGATGGCGGCCCACCCGCCGGCCCGGCCGGTATCGAGCGTCAGCTCCTTGGCGAGAACCTTGGTTTCGAACTTCCAGCCTGCCGGCAGGTTCGGCAGCTTGCTGCCGACCGTGTCGAGAGTGTCGGGCGTGAGGCTCGGATCGACGGCCTTGGTGTACTCCTGCAGGACCCACACCGTGCCGTTGGGCTCGCGCAGCAGGTGAAGCTTGGTGCCGGCGTGCCAGGTCCAGATGGTATTGCGCCGGATGAGCGAGGGCACGTAGGCGCTCTGGAACTGGGTCAGCATCTCGGCGCCGGTCATGTCACCCGCCCAGTTCATTCCGACGCCGTGGAAGTCCTGGGTATCGCCGCCGGCGTAGTCCACTTCGTCCATCATCCAGAAGCGGCCGCTGTTGACCGCGCACATGTCGACCTCGAGCTCGCGCGCCAGCTTCGTCGGATCGATCTTCTTGTAATCGTCCGGGCCGACCGGGAGTACGGCAGCCGTGTAGACGTGCGCGCGCTGCGTCTTGCCGACGCCGACGAAGGCGCCCAGCCCGCAGAACGCGGCCCCGCGGGTGTTCTTGGCGTGGACTCGGCGCGTGGAACCGGTCTTGAGCTTCATCTCTCTCTCCTTTCGTGGCGCTCCAGGGCCTCTCGCACGGCCCGAATGTGGGTTCCGGAAACTCCTGCCGGCTCTCCTTGGCAAGTCCTGCCGGTTCATTCGATGTCACGGGGGCAGTCTGGTCGTCTCGGCCGAGGTGTGCGGCCGCGGGAGATGGACCGCCCAGGACGAGGGGCGGGCGGTCCACTTCCGGGCGCATCCTCACCTACTTCTTCATCTGGTTCGCGACAAATTCTTTGATTCTCTTGCCCTGCTCAGCCAAGCCTCCAGCGGTGCTGAACTGGATGATCTCGGCCCCTTCCTTCGACTTGAAGTTGTGCGGAGCGGGCCAGAAGCACACGTCCCCGGCGTGGCAAACCTCGATGGTCCCGTCCAGGTAGATGACCTCCACGGAGCCCTTCAGGACGTAGGCCCAGTGCTCAACCCCACACAGATCGTGCTCCAGTCCCTTTCCCTTCAGAATGTCTGTGAAGTCAGTACCCGGGGCAAAGATGTGGTAGGCGCACTGCATGCCGCCCCACTGCTCATCCCAGATCTTGAGGCCCGGGGTGTTCCTTGTGACGAAGTCGTCTACTGGGTTCATGTCCATCAGCTTCTTTCTCATGGTGCGCTCCTTACTTGTGCCTCACCGGACCAGCGGTGATGGCGAGTTGTTCAATGCCAGACCCGGTCGCCTGGATATGGTTGGTGAGCATCGCGGCAGAGGCTCATCCGGGCTGGCTCGCCCGGCTCTCAAGCACCTCCATGAACGCCTCGGCGCGGATCTTCACCTGCGCCCTCGCTCCGACCGAAGACGAGGATCGTCTCGCCGGGGCCGTCAGACGCTCTTCAACGCGGGAATGAACCCGCGACTCGGATCGATCGACATTCCCGGCGGCGGTGACAGCCCCACGGAGCTGACATCCTTTCATGGTGTCTCTCGTCGCGGGGCCTGCATTCCTTCCGGGCTGCGCAGCCGCGTGACGAGCTCCATCCCTTCCGACGCCGACACGTGGTCGAAGCGGATCTCCGGCGCATCGGTGGAGAGCTCGATCGCGCCGAGGATCCGCCGGTAGGCCTCCGAGCACAGGTGGCGCTCGAGCGACGCCTGGTCCTCCCAGATCTCGGCGAGCACGATGGCCCGCTCGTCACCGAGCTCCTCGTAGAGGTGGAAGGCGGTGCAACCCGGCTGGGCCAGCACCGGCTCCTGAATGGACCTGAGGATCTCGAGGACGTCGGCGCGGCGGTTCGGCGCCGGGTTGATCCTGAGGGTTCCTGCGATCATCTTCCCGTGTTTTTGCTAGATTCGTGCCAGTGCAAGTGACGGGCCCGGCGTGACTCGCTAACTCGCTACGCGTTGGGGACTTCGTTGCTGATGACGCCTCGATGGCCGAAGCCCTTGCGACGGCCCCGGGGGCCACATGACGTCCGCGGGTCCGTATTTGGTCCCGCGCTCGCAACTCGGCCCGCTACTCCGCGCCGTCTTCTTTCTTCTCTGAAGGACGGATCCCCAGTTTCCGCATGCGGCCGTACAGCGTCGACGGCTTGAGCCCGAGTCTCGAGGCCGCGCCGTGCGGCCCCTTGATCTGCCAGTGGGCGGTCTCGAGCGCGCGGAGGATGATCTCGCGCTCGGATTCGGCCAGCGTTCGCGCTGGAGCCGACGCCAGCGCGGGCTCTTCGATCAGCGGCATGCGGAGCACCTCGCCCTCGGTGACGATCGCCGCGTGCTCGATCAGGTTCCGCAGCTCGCGGACGTTTCCCGGCCAGGGGCGGCGCTGCAGAGCCTCCATCGTCAGGCGTGGCACCTTGGTGATCTTCTTGCCCATGCGGGCCGAGCACTCCTCGAGCAGGGCCCACACCAGCAGCGGGAGATCCTCGGTCCGTTCGCGCAGCGGCGGCACGCGGATGGGGAAGACATTGAGGCGATAGAAGAGATCCTCCCGGAAGCGCCCCGTCCGGACGTCGTCGGCCAGGTCGCGGTGGGTGGCCGCGATCACGCGCACGTCGACCCGGATGGCGCGGGGGCTGCCGAGGCGCTCGAACGCGCCCGACTCCAGCACCCGCAGCAGCTTGGCCTGCATCTCGAGCGACATCTCACCGACCTCGTCGAGGAAGAGGGTCGAGCCATCGGCCACCTCGAAGCGCCCGACCTGCCGCGTCATCGCTCCGGTGTACGCACCTTTCTCGCGGCCGAACAGCTCGCTCTCGAGCAGCCCGGACGGCAGCGCGGCGCAGTTGACGCTGACCATCAGGCGGCCTTGGCGGGGGCTCAACCGGTGGATCGCCCGGGCGACGAGTTCTTTGCCGGTGCCGGTCTCGCCGCTGATCAGGACCGTGGAGCCGGTCGGGGCGACCTGCTCCACCAGGCGCAGGACCTTCCTGATGGCCGCGCTCTTGCCGGTGATCTCGCCGTGCGCGTGGGCCAGCTTGATCTCCGCCTTGAGGTAGTCGCTCTCGGCCTGGAGGCGGTCTCTCAGTCGCTCGATCTCCGCCAGGGAGTCCCGGAGCGCTGCCTCGCGCTGCCGTCTCGCGGTGATGTCGCGGACGACGCCGTACGCCTTCAGCGCCCGCCCCTCGGCGTCGCGGGCCGCGATCCGGGCGACATGGTCCAGCCACCGCTCTCCCCGGGTCGGGTGCAGGTAACGGTACTCGACCGAGACCTCCGGCACCCGTCCGTCGTGAAGCTGCCCGCGCTGCTCGAAGAACGACGGACCGTCGTCGGGATGGACACGCGACATGAAGAGCTCTACGTCCGAGAGGCCCGGCGCCGGATCCGGGGGCAGACCGAGGAGCAGGCGCAACCGGGCGTCCAGGAATGCGGTGCGCGTTCCGTAGTTCACCTCGTAGAACCCGAGTCCGGCGAGGTCGGCGCCCGCCGCCAGGCGCGCCTCGCCGGCGCGCAGCGCCTCGTCGACGCCCTTCCGCTCGGTGATGTCGGAGGAGAGCCCCATTAGGAGTACCGGCGTGCCGCTCGCTGCGACGCGGCACCGTCCGCGGGAGGCGATCCACCGCACTTGCCCGTCACCCGGGCGGAAGATCCGGTACTCCACGCTGAGGGGTTCGCCGGTGCTCCTGGAGCGATCGATCACGCCTCGGACGAGACTCCAGTCGTCGGGATGGACCGAGGCCTCGAAACGCGCCAGGTCGAGGACCTCGTCGGGCGAGTAGCCGAAGATCGCCCGTGCCCGGCCCGTGGCCCAGAAGCCGTCGGTGGCGAAGTCGAGGGTCCAGAGCCCGGCCTCGGCGGCGTCCGCCGCCATCTCGAGGCGTTCTCGGCTCTCCTGCAGGTCGATCTCGCGGCGCCGCCGAGCGAGCGCGTTGGTGAAGATCTGCGCGATCAGTTGCAGCCGTCGCACCAGTGCTTCCGGCCAGTCGCGCTGGGCCCGCTGCGTGTTGAAGGCCAGGGCGCCGACGGGGGCGTCGCCGCCTACCGCGAGCGGCAGGGTCAGGCTCGAGAGGATGCCGAACCGCATGGCGCTCTCCCGGTCGAGGCCCGCTTCGTCCGGGAACGCGTCGAGCGTCGGCAGAACCACTGCGCGGCACGCCCGGATCTCGCTCTCGACCCACGGGAACTGCATCTGCGTGGGAGGCTCGGCCGATCGCAACTCTCCATGCGCATAGTGGATGTGAGTCGGCGTGATGACCCCGGGTATCAGGTTCGACCACTGCCAGAGGACGCAGAAGTCGATGCCGAGGGACTCGCAGACCCGGCGCATCGCGTCCTCGATCTCGCGGTCCACCTCGTCCGGTGACAGGTCGATGAACCGGGAAGAGAGGTCCGAGAGCAGCGCTTCGAACTCGAGGCGGTTGTTGCGGTTTTCGCCGAAGGGCGGCGACGGATCGAGCGTGGACATGATGGCGGATGATACCCGGTCCGTCCGTTAAGGAAAGTGCTCTCCGCGCTGTACCGGGCCTGCGGCGTGCCAGCGCTTCTCCCGCGTCCACTTCGCGGCAGTTCCTGCGGGGCGCACCCGCTTCTCGCCATTCCGAGGCGCAGCGGAGTCAAAGGGACGGAACGGCGCGATCGAGACGAGGTTACCGCCGCCGGTTGGTAGCTCCCGTGGGCGACGCTGCGGGCGATGCGGAGCGGCGTCGTTCACGAGTGCTTCGGGGGTGCGCCGGGAAAGCCCCGGAACACGGCCGGGCCAGTCCTCCCCTTGGCGGGGTTCCCTCCTGCGAAGCACAGGATGCCCTGGCCTGCGAGGAGTCCCCGCGCGACATCCGCGTCCTCGACGCCGTCCGGACCTTTCGACGTGGAAGTCCAGCCCCACTCCGTCCAGCGCCGCCTGAAGGCAGGTGATCCAGTCGGTCTTCTCGGTGTCGATCCTCGCGGTGATCTGAAGCGTCGTCCGGTCCCCCCCTCCCTGGCGCCGGCGCGCGTGCGCACCGGAGGCGGGATTCCGATCAGCCGGAACTCCAGGTCGAACGCGTCCCAGGCGCGGCCAGCTGGACGTAGGCCAGCTTGGCGCAGAACACCAGCCCTTGGTGCCGCGCGAATGGCAGCGTCACTACCCGCTGCGGACCGAACCCGGCCGCAATCCCGGCGTAGGACCGCGAGCAGGCTGGAGCCTTGCCCCGGAGCGGGGGCACACCTTACCCTCGGCCAAGGGTCGCGCCGAGAACGGCGCGTCGACACGGAGGCCCGCCATGCGATGCTCCCCCCCTTTGATCCTCCTCACCCTGATTTGCGCCGCAGCCTCCGGCTGCGCGACAACCGGTGGCGCCGACAAGGCGGCCGCATCCCCCTCCCCCGCCACCCCGCCCGCCAGCTTCTTCGACAAGTCGCTCGACACGGGCTCCCTGCTCGTCGGCGGCCAGCCGACGAAGGCCGACTTCGAGGCCTTCAAGGCGCGCGGCGTGACCCAGGTGATCAACCTCCGGACCGCGGAGGAGATGAAGGGGGTCGGCTTCGACGAGGTGGCGCTGGTCGAGCAGCTCGGGATGGGCTACATGAACCTGCCGATCGACGGCGCGCCGGCCTACACGCCGGAACTGCTCGAGGCTTTCGCCCAGCGCGTGAGCCAGTCCCAGGGGAAGACCGTTCTGCACTGCACCGTCGGCGCGCGCGCCGGCCAGCTCTACGCGGCCTACGCGGTGAAGTACCTCGGCAAGACGCCCGACGAGGCCTACGCCGCGCTCAAGCCCCTGGGCGGCTGGCCGCTGGCGATGGAGCGGCTGCTCGGCCGACCGCTCAGCGTGCAGTTCAAGGACGCCGCGAAGTAGCGGGGGCGCGGGTGCGCGTCGACCTCCCGGGGACGTTCACCGCGCAGCACGGCGGCGTGCTGCCGGCGATCGAGGTCGAGTACGAGGCCTGGGGGACGCTCGAACGACGCGCGCGACAACGCGGTCCTGCTGATCCACCCGCTGACCGCCGGGCCGCACGCCACGGGCGAGTGGCGCCGGAGAGGAGCGCGGCTGGTGGGAGGACGCTGATCGGCCCCGGCCGGGCGTTCGACACCGATCGCTGCTTCGTCGTCTGCCCCAACCTGCTGGGGGGCTGCCATGGCACGACCGGGCCGCGCTCGCCCGCCCCTGACGGAGAGCCGTGGTTCGGCCGCTTCCCGCTGCTGACCCCGCGCGACCTGATGCGCTTCACGCGCGCCTTCCTGCAGCGGCTGGGGATCGAGCGCCCGGCGACGGTCGTCGGCGCCAGCATGGGGGCGATGGTCGCCTGGGAGTGGGCGATCGAGGCCGGCGACGGCGTCGGCCTCGTCGTCGTCGTCGCCGCGCCGCTGCGCACGACGGCGCAGCAGATCGGCCTGAACTGGCTGCAGCGGCGCGGGATCGAGCTGGACCTGGGCGGCGACGAGGCGATGCGGCGCTGGGGCCAGATGGTGGCGCGCGGCGTCGGGATGATCTCGTACCGCTCGCCGCTGGGGCTCGAGGAGAAGTTCGGGCGCGAGTGGTTCCAGCCGCCGGGGGCCACGCTCGACGCCCGCGGGATGTTCAACGTCGAATCCTGGCTGCGGCACCACGGGCGGCGCAGCGTCCAGGGCTTCGACCCGTACACCTACATCCTGCTCAGCCGAGCGATGGACCTGCACGACGTCGGCGAAGGGCGCGACGGGATCGTCAACGCGCTCGAGCACGTGCGCTGCCGGATGCTGGTCGTCGGGATCAGCAGCGACCAGCTCTACCCCGCGACCGAGGTCCACCTGGGAGCCGACATCCTCAACCGGCTGGGGAAGACGGTGGAGTACGCCGAGCTGCGCTCGCCGCACGGCCACGACGCGTTCCTGTTGGAGACCGACCAGCTGACCGAGATCCTGCGCGACGCCGCGCTGCGGCCGCCGGCGCCGGTCCCTTCGCCCGCCGCGCGCGAAGCCCGCACGGTGCGGGTCGCGGTGCTGGGCGCGGGGCGGGTCGCGGCGCTCTTCGCGCGGTTGGTGCGCGAGCGGCACGACGCGCTGGTCGAGGAGCTGGGGCTGCGGCTCGAGCTGGCGGGGGTCGCGGACGTCGATCCCTCGCGCGCGCTCGACCCGGAGCTGGCGCGGCTCGGCGTGTCGTCCGACCCCGAGCGCCTCGCGCTGCTCGACGACGTCGACGTCGTGCTCGAAGTGACGCGCGGCACGAGCGTCCTGCCGATCCTGGAGCAGGTCCTGCGGCGGCGGCGGCCGGTCGCGACCACCAACAAGTCGCTGGTGCGAGAGCACGGCGCGGCGCTCGAGCGGCTGGCCGCGGAGCACGGCGTGCGGCTGGCGTACCACAACGCGATCGCCGCCGGCTGGCCGCTGATCTACGCGGTCGAGCGGCCGCTGGCGCACGGCGACGTCCTCGGGATCCAGGCGATCCTCTCGTCGACGGTGAACGTCGTGCTGGAGCAGATCGAGGCCGGCGCCCTGCCGGAACAGGCGCTGGCGGAGGCCGTCGCGCGCGGGCTGACCGAGCCCGACCCGGAGCTCGACCTGTCGGGCTGGGACAGCGCCCAGAAGCTGGCGATGCTCATGGCGCGCGCGACGGGGCGGCGGCACCTCGTCGAGGAGCTGGCGGTGCGCGGGATCGGCGCGCTCGACCCGCTGCTCGTCCGGGCCGCGCCGGAGCTCGGCCTGCGCATCAAGCTGGTCGCGCTCTTCGCGCGCGGAGAGCGCGGCGAGGTGGCCGGCGTCCTGCCGCTGGCGGTCCCCGTGGACGGGCACCTGGGTGGTGTGCGCGGCGACGGCAACGTGGTGGTGATCGACGGCGGCGAGCAGGGCGAGGTCGTGCACCTCGGCCGCGGGACCGGCAGCCTGCCGATCGCGACCGCCGCGCTGAACGACGTGCTCGGGCTGTTTCACCCCGCCCACAGCTGGACCGGGCGCTAC
The DNA here is from genome assembly GCA_963702425.1 of uncultured Acidobacteriota bacterium. Classification (GTDB taxonomy): domain Bacteria; phylum Acidobacteriota; class Polarisedimenticolia; order J045; family J045; genus JALOKP01. Next base: position 103,737 of record CAVPCQ010000010.1, on the reverse strand, counting down.
CCGCGTGCGGCGGCCGCCACGGCAGAGCCGCGATTCGCGCGGTTCCTCGCCCGCCCGCGCGGGGTTCCGGTGATCGTCGAGGAGGACGCGCCGGGAGCGGTCCCGCTGCTCGGCGCGCTACTCGCTCCTCGTTGACTTCCGGCAAACCAAGGGCATCCAGCCTGTAAGCTCTCCGCCGAACCGGTCTCGAAGTCGAGTTTGTTCTTGTCACCACCTTCGGACCTGTGGTTTGCTGACGGACCATGAAGGCAGGGCTGCGTCACGCGTCGCACCTGTTCCGGATGGCCGGACTGTTCGTCGCCGGGATCGTGCTCTTCCTCGTCGTTCGCGCGCTCTTCGTGCCCGCGAACTTCGGCGAGTACGGCTTCTTCCGCCCCGGCGCGTTGGCCGACAACCGCGACAAACCGCTCGTCTACGCCGGCCGCGGCGCCTGCGCGGAGTGCCACGACGAAGTGGTGAAGCTCAAGGGGGCGGGGCCGCACGCGCGAATCGGCTGCGAGACCTGCCACGGCGCGCTGGCTGCGCACGCCGACGATCCGACCACAGGAAAGCCCACGCTGCCCGATCCGCGCCTCACCTGCCTCACCTGCCATGAGCGGAACGTCGGCAAGCCCGCCTGGTTCAAGGTGATCGTCGTCGAGGATCACGCCCCGTCGGGATCCTGCACCGACTGCCACGTGCCCCACAGCCCGGCGCTCGGCTGAGACCGGGGGAGGACGCCTTGGATACCACACGCCGGAGCTTCGTCGCCGCGTCGGGGAAGCTCCTGCTCCTCACGCCGCTCGCGGCCGCGGCGCTCGACTGGGTCCTGGCCGGAGAGCCCGCGAAGGCGCCCGGTTACGACATGGACGACCACTGGTGGGCCTTCGCGATCGACATCACCCGCTGTATCGGCTGCGGGAGCTGCGTCAGGGCCTGCAAGACCGAGAACCACGTGCCGAAGGAGCCCTACTACTTCCGCACCTGGGTCGAGCGCTACCGGGTGAGCGGCGACGACGAGGAGCACCCCCAGGTCGACTCCCCCGACGGCGGCTACGAGGGCTTCCCGGTCCTTCCCTCGGCCGAGAACATGAAGAGCTTCTTCGTGCCGAAGCTCTGCAACCACTGCGCCCACTCGCCCTGCGTGCAGGTCTGCCCGGTCGGGGCGACGTTCGAATCGCCCGACGGCGTCGTGTTGGTCGACAAGTCCTACTGCCTGGGATGCCGCTACTGCATTCAGGCCTGCCCCTACGGCTGCCGGTTCATCAATCCAGAGACGATGACCGCCGACAAGTGCACGCTCTGCTACCACCGCATCACCCGCGGACTGACGACGGCCTGTGCCGAGAACTGCCCCACCGGCGCGCGGATGCTCGGCGACCTGAAGAACCCCAAGGACCCGATCCACGATTTCCTGCGCGACAACGCCATCCAGGTGCTCAAGCCGCAGATGGCGACCGGATCCAAGTGCTACTACAAGCATCTCGACGGCGCGGTGAGGTGAGGCATGGAACACCTGGTCGACACCGTGCAGGGTTTCATGTACCCCAACGAGATCGAGCTGCAGTGGAGCGTCCTGATCGTGCTCTACCCGTTTCTCACGGGTCTCGTCGCCGGCGCCTTCATCCTCGCGTCGCTGGAGCGGGTCTTCAACGTCGTCGCGGTAAAACCAACCTACCGCCTGGCGCTGCTCACCGCGCTGGCGTTCCTGATCGTGGCGCCGCTCCCGCTCCAGATGCACCTGGGACATCCCGAGCGCTCGTTCGAGATGTACCTCACGCCGCACACCAACTCGGCGATGGCGATGTTCGGCTTCGTCTACCTCTGGTACCTGATGGCGGTGCTGGTGGTCGAGATCTGGCTGGACTATCGCAAGGAGATCGTGCTACTGGCCCAGCAGTCCAAGGGGCCGCTGCGCTGGGTCTACCGGGCGATGACGCTGGGCTCGTACGACATCGGCCCGGAGGCCCTCGCCCTGGACGACAAGGTCGGCCGGATCATCACGGTGATCGGCATCCCGTCGGCCTTCCTGCTGCACGGATACGTCGGGTTCATCTTCGGCTCGGTCAAGGCCAATCCCTGGTGGTCCACGCCGCTGATGCCGGTGGTCTTCCTGTTCTCCGCCGTAGTCTCGGGAATTGCGCTCGTCCTGCTGATGTACATGGTCTTCTCCTATACCCGCGGCGAGCCGATCGACATGAAGTGCCTCGACACCGTCGCGATGTACCTCTTCTACGCCTTCGTGATCGACTTCGCGCTCGAGACGTTGGACCTGATTCACCGGGTCTACGAGGCGGACGAGTCGTTCCGCTCGCTCGACTTCATGGTGCGGACCAAGCTCTACATGTCGCACATCGTGATCCAGATCTTCCTCGGCACGATCACGCCGCTCGCCCTCCTGGCCCTGACCCAGCTGGTCACGCTCAGCGAGAAGGCGCGCAAGACGATCTACGCGATCGCGGCGACGCTGACGATGATCGGGATCTTCGCGATGCGCTGGAACGTCGTGATCGGCGGGCAGCTCTTCTCGAAGTCCTTCCTCGGCTACACGACCTACAAGCTGGATTTCGCGACGCGTGAGGGTCTGCTTCCGGCCGTCTTCTTCCTGATCCTGCCGTTCGTGATCCTGGCGGTGCTGGTGAAACTGCTGCCGCCGTGGGAGAAGAGCGCCAAGGAAACGGCCCTCTGACGGGCGGCACCGCGCCCAGAGCGCCTGCTGCTATGCTCCCCGCATGAACGAACCGTTCGCGGAGCTCGGCCTCGAGCCCGATCTCGTCCTTGCGCTCACCGAGCTTGGCTACGAGGAGCCCACCCCGATCCAGCGGGAAGCGATCCCGCCGCTGCTCGCCGGCCGCGACCTGCTGGGCCAGGCGGCGACCGGAACCGGCAAGACGGCGGCATTCGCGCTCCCCTTACTCCAGCGACTGGGTCGGGTACGCCCGGTCCCGCTGAAGCCGGCCGTGCTGGTCCTCGTGCCGACGCGCGAACTGGCGATCCAGGTGGCCGAGGCGTTCCACCGCTACGGCCAGCGGCTCGACGCGGACGTCGTTCCGATCTACGGCGGGCAGGACTTCCGCCGCCAGATCCAGGCACTGCAGCGCGGCGTGCACGTGGTGGTCGCGACGCCGGGACGCGTGCTCGACCATCTCCGGCGCCAGACCATCGATCTCTCGGGGCTCGCCGCCGTCGTGCTCGACGAAGCCGACGAGATGCTCGACATGGGCTTCGCCGAGGACCTCGAGCAGATCCTCGACGCGGCACCCACCGACCGGCAGACGGCGCTCTTCTCGGCGACGATCCCCCGCCGCATCGCGGCGATCGCCGAGGCCCACCTGCGCGAGCCGCTGCGCGTTCACATCCCGCAGGAAGCGCGCGCGAAAGGCGACGTTCCGCGCGTGCGCCAGGTCGCGTACATCGTCCCGCGGGCCCACAAGATCGCCGCACTCGGGCGGGTCCTCGACCTGGAATCGCCGGCACTGGCGCTGATCTTCTGCCGGACCCGGACCGAGGTGGACAGCCTGGCGCAGACCCTCTCCGGACGCGGTTTCCGCGTCGAGGCGCTCCACGGCGGGATGTCACAGGACCAGCGCGACCGCGTGATGCGGAAGGTCCGCGGCGGGACGGTCGACCTGCTCGTTGCGACGGACGTCGCTGCGCGCGGAATCGACATCGAGAAGCTGTCGCACGTCGTCAACTTCGACGTCCCGTCGTCGCCGGACGACTACATCCATCGCATCGGCAGGACCGGCCGGGCGGGACGCACGGGGGTGGCGATCACGTTCGCCGAGCCGCGCGAACACCGCATGCTGCGCGCCATCGAGCAGCTGACCAAGCACCGGATCGAGGTCGCCTCGGTCCCCACGCTGCTCGATGTCCGCGCCCGGCGGCTGGACCTCACGCGCGGCGCGGTGCGCGACACGATTCTCGCCGGGGACCTCGACGGCTACCGCGTCGTCGCCGAGACGCTGGCCGACGAGTTCGATCCGATGGACGTCGCGGCGGCGGCGGTGAAGCTGGCCCACGAGGCCACCGCGGGCGGGCGCGACGACGAGGAGCCCGAGATTCCGGCGGCCGCGTCGGCGCCCGAGCCGGGCCCCGCGAAGGGCCGCCACGCCGAAGGGAGGCCTCGCCACGGCGCGGGCCGAGCCGGGGGCGGCCACGCCAGTGCCGCCCGCGCCGGGGGCGGGATGCTGCGGGTCTTCATCGGAGCGGGACGCAAGGCGGGGATCCGCCCGGCCGACCTGGTCGGCGCGATCGCCAACGAGGCGGGGGTCTCGGTCCGCGACATCGGCGCGATCGAGATCGCCGACAAGTTCTCGCTCGTGGAACTCTCCGAGGGGGTCGTCGAGAGGGTTGCCTCCGCGCTGCGCGCGACGACGATCAAGCGCAAGCGCGTCATCGTCCGCATCGAGCGCCCGGGGCCGACCTCAGGCTGACGGCCTCACGATCAGGCTGCAGCAGGTGAGGGCCCCTTCCGCCTTCGCCAGCTCCGACGCGTCGACCGTCTGGACCGTGATCCCCTCCCCTTCGATCCGCGCCCGCGTGCGCGGGTAGGCCGCAGCGACGATCAGGCCCGACCCGACCCGCAGCACGTTGGCGGCGCTCGACTCGCCCGGGTCGACCGGGAGCAGGTCGAGTCCGGCAAACGGCGCGAGGTCGAGCCAGTCGGGCTGGACGAGCAGCCGGCCCGGCGCGAACTCGGTCACCGCCGACTTCAGGTGCAGGCAGCCGCGCACCTCGACCGGGACGACCTCCAGGCCGTCCTCGGCCGCGAAGCGCGCCAGCTGCGCGATCCCCTCGGCGTTGCTGCGGGCCGTCCGGCCGACGAAGAGCCGCGCGCCGACCCGCAGCACGTCGCCCCCGTCAAGCGTGCCTGGGGCCTCGATCGTCCGCAGCACGCGGTAGCGGGCGAGCGCGGCGGCGACGGACGCCGTCTCCGGCCGGCGCGACGCCGCGCCGGGCCGCGTCACGATCGCGATCCGGTCCAGGATCACGGCCGCATCCTCGACGAACACCGCGTCGGGCAGGTCGGGCGCCTCCGGCAGCCGCTCGACCGTGCAGCCCAGCTCGGCCAGCGCGGCCTCGTACCGCAAATGCTGCGCGGCCGCGCGTGCGCCGTCGATCGGCTTGCGCGCGAGGTGGGTCAGCTCGCAGCGCGCGATGCTCGGGCTGACGCGCCGCGTGATGGCGACGATCATCGGCACCGCCGAAGCCTCCCTCGCGTTCCCTGCCGCGGCGACGATCTCACTCGCGGAACCTCATCGTCAGGTCGAAGACCAGCTCGTCGCGGCGCGTCTCGATGTCGAAGTTCATCTTGCGGAAGAGGTGGAGCATCGGCTCGTTGTCGCGCCGCACCTCCGCGGTGAAGCCGTGCAGCCCCTGCCGCTTGGCGAGGAAGATCAGGTAGTGGATCAGCTCCGTTCCGATGCCGCGACCCTGGTGGTCGTCGCGCACCGCGAACGCGACCTCGGCCGCGTGCTTCGCGTCGTCCAGGTAGTATTCGCCCAGGCCGACGACCATCTCCCGTTCCCCCTCCGGCACGACCGCGAGGATCACCATCTCCTTCGTGGTGTCGATCCCGACCAGCCGCTGCCGGCGGGCGTGCGGGACCGAGAGCTGCCGGCCGACGTAGCGCATCTCGAGGCTGCGGTCGGACAGCGCGCGGAAGAAATCCTCGAGCAGGGCCTCGTCGCTGAGCTTGACCGGGCGCAGCAGGATCGGCAGGCCGGTCTTGGTCGTGCGGTAGGCCTCCAGGTGCTCGGGGTACTCGCCGGCCTTTCCCGGCACGAAGACCTGGTCGCTGTAGACCAGGTGCCGCTCGCGCGCCATCTCGACCAGCGCGCCGCGGAAGTCGGGGTGGGCGATCGCGATCAGGTCCATCGCCCGCTCGCGCACGTTCTTGCCGTGCAGGTGGGCGATCCCGTACTCTGTGACCACGTAGTGGACGTCTCCTCGGTGCGCCGTGACGCCGGTTCCCTCGGCCAGCGCCGACACGATCCGCGACACCGTGCCGCCCCGCGCGGTCGACTGCAGCGCCAGGATCGTCTTCCCGCCGGGAGCCAGCACCGCCCCGCGCGCAAAGTCGGCCTGCCCGCCGACGCCGCTGAAGAAGCGGCGCCCGAGCGACTCCGCCGTCGCCTGCCCGGTCAGGTCGATCTGCAGCGCGGCGTTGATTGCCGTCATGTTGCGCTGGCGCGCGATGACCAGCGGGTCGTTGGTGTAGTCGATCGTTCGCAGTGAGACCGCGGGGTGCCGGTCGAGCCAGGCGTAGGTCTCGCGCCGGCCCATCACGAAGCTCCCGACCGCCCGGCCGCGATCGATCGACTTGCGGCTGTTGTCGATCGCGCCCGACTGCATCAGCGCGACCACGCCGTCGCCGATCAGCTCCGAGTGGATCCCGAGGTGCCGGTGGTCCCGGAGGTGCTCGAGGATCGCGTTGGGAGTGGCCCCGTAGCCGACCTGGAGCGTGTCGCCGTCCTGCACGATCCGCGCGACGAAGTGGCCGATCCGGTCGGCGACCTCGCCCGGCACCGTCTGGTCGAACTCCAGCAGCGGCTCGTCGTGCGGCACGATCGCGTGGATCATCGACAGCGGGATCGAGCCGTCGCCGTCCAGCCACGGCATGTTCCGGTTGACCTGCGCGACGACGAAGGCGGCCGACTCGACCGCCGCGCGCACGATGTCGACCGAGATCCCGAGGTTGACGTAGCCGTGCTCGTCGGGGGGCGTGGTCTGGATCAGCGCGACGTCGACGGGGACGAGCCCGCGCCGGAAGAGGTCCGGCACCTGCGAGAGAAAGACCGGCGTGTAGTCGGCCAGCCCGCGGTTGACCGCGTCGCGCGCGCCGTCGCCGACGAAGAAGGCGTTGAGCCGAAAGTGCGGCTCGAGCGCCTCCTGGACCAGCGGCGCCACGCCGAGCGTCCAGACGTGGTACAGCTCGGCGTCGAAGATCGCCTTCGGGTGCGCCTGCGCGTATTCGGCCAGCGAGCGCGCGAGGAACTGCGGCTCGCCGCAGCCGGTGCCGATGAAGATCCGCTGGCCGCGGCGGATCCGGGCGAAGATCTCGTCGAGCGGACGCAGCTTGTCCGGCTGGTCGCGGCGCAACCGTTCGAGCCAGGTGTCGTTCACGGGTGGTGGACTCGCGGCCGGTCGGGCGGGAGTCCGGCCGGCCCCATGATCGGCCTGGTGGCCCGGTTTGGGAAGGGCACCCGCGCCGCCGCTGCGCCGCCGCTGCGCCACCGCCGTACCGCCGTTCTGCTACCATCAGCCCGAGACCGAGCGGGAGGACGGACCATGACACGGTATCGCTTCGTCGGTTGGGTGCTCTTCGCGGGTGCGACGGCCGCCGCAGTCCTGGCCGCGGGGCCTCCGGTGCTCTTCCCGGTGACGCAGGGCGAGCGGATCGGCTACGTCGACCAGGCCGGCAAGATCGTGATCAATCCTCAGTTCGAGGAAGCCGGGCCGTTCTCCGAGGGGCGGGCCCGGTTCGTCCTCGGCCGGCGCGCCGGCTACATCGACACGACCGGAAAGATCGTGGTCAACCCGCAGTTCGAGCGCGGCCGGGAGTTCAAGGAAGGGATGGCGGCGGTCCGGATGGACGATCGATGGGGCTACATCGATCGCGACGGGAAGATCGTGATCAACCCGCAGTTCGACGACGCGTTCGACTTCACCGAGGGGCGCGCGCGCGTCAAGACGGGCGGCCGCTGGGGCTTCGTCGACAGCAACGGGAAGTTCGCGATCAACCCGCAGTTCGACGACGCGGGCGATTTCCACGAGGGCCTGGCTCGCGTCGAGTTGGGCGACCTGTGGGGGTTCGTCGACACCAAGGGAACGATCGCGATCAACCCGCAGTTCACGCGCGCGTCCGACTTCTCCGAGGGGCTTGCGTTCGTGCGCCTGGGCGAGCGCAAGGGGTTCGTCGACGGCAAGGGGGCGTTCAAGATCGACGCCAACTTCGACGACGTCGGCCCCTACTCGGACGGGCTGGCGCGCTTCCGCATGGGCGGCCGCGACGGCTACCTCGACAAAACCGGCAAGATCGCGATCAATCCCCAGTTCGAGAGCGCGGGCGACTTTCACGACGGGCTGGCCTGGTTCGAGCTGGACGACCGCTACGGCTACGTCGACAAGGCCGGCAAGATCGCGATCAACCCGCAGTTCGACGAGGCGCAGCCGTTCGACAACGGCCTCGCGCGCGTGAAGCTCGGGCGCGGCACGTGGGGCTACGTCGACAAGAGCGGCAAGTTCATCTGGAACCCCACCAAATGACGGCGCGGCCGGTCCTGTAGGGGCCGGCCTCTGTGCCGGCCCGAAACGCACGCATTCCGCATGCGGGCCGGCACGGAGGCCGGCCCCTACCGGGCACGCGACCCGCGCGGGCCGTCACACCGGCCAGTGCCGCCTCTGGATGACGCGCGCGCGATCCAGGGACTCCGCGGCCGCCGATCCCGGCGTGCCTCGCACGTCCGGCGCGTTGGCTCCGGCGAGGATCTCGACGCACCCGCGCACGCTTCGGGCGAGCGCCGCCAGGTCGTAGCCCCCCTCGAGCAGAACCGCCACGCGCCCCTCCGCGCACCCGTCGGCGATCTCGCACACCACGCCGCACAGGTGCGCGAACCCCTCCTCGCTTACGGCCATGTCGGCCAGCGGATCGTCGCGGTGCGCGTCGAAGCCGGCCGAGACCAGCACCAGGTCCGGCCGGTAGGCCTCCGCGATCGGGATCAGCAGTTGCTCGTAGACGGCCGCGTAGTCGGCGTCGCCCGATCCCCGCGGCAGCGGGACGTTGACGGTGAAGCCGTCCCCTTCCCCGCGCCCGGTCTCCGGCGCCCCCCCCGTCCCTGGATAGAGCGGCGACTGGTGGGTGTTGAAGACCAGCACGTCGCGCCGGTCCTCGAAGGTGTGCTGCGTGCCGTTGCCGTGGTGCACGTCCCAGTCGACGATCAGCACGCGCTCGCAGCCGAGCGACTCCCGCGCGTGCGCGGCCGCGACTGCGATGTTGTTGAAGAAGCAGAAGCCCATCGCGTGGTCCCGTTCGGCGTGGTGGCCCGGTGGACGGACCAGGGCGAGGGCCCGCCGCGCCTCTCTGCGGACGACGGCCTCCACCGCCTCGATCGCCGCACCCGCCGCGAGCCACGCCGCGTCGACCGTCCCGGGCGAGGTGAAGGTGTCGCCGTCGAGCACCGCGTACTGGCCGCGCAGCGCCTCGACGGCGTCGACGTACATCGGATCGTGAACGCGGGCGACCTGCTCGCGCGTGGCGCGCCGCGGCGCGCGCCATGACGTCCCTGGGGCGGGCCGCTCGCGCAGCACGTCCAGCACCGCTTCGAGGCGCGCCGGGCGCTCCGGGTGCCCGGGGCCCGGGTCGTGGGCCAGCATCGCCGGGTCGGTGAGCAGCAGGACGGGGTCCGCCATCGGGTCTCCGGGGGAACGGGATCCGGGATTCTAGGCCCTAACCCGGATCCGTCATGAAGCCCGGCCGCTGCCGTGGTCCCGGCCGCCCCGGCGGACTCCCGGGTGTGGAGCTCGCCCCCACGGCATAGAATCCGGCCCCCGCCCCTTCGGGGGCCGAGACCTGGAGAACACGATGGAAGGATTCCTCAAGGTGATCCACCTGTTCGGGATCGTGATGTGGATCGGCGCACTGCTGATCGCCTCGTTGCAGCTTCGCCAGGCGACGAAGCTCCCGCGCGAAGCTCAGCGGCCGATCCTCGACGCGATGCGCCGGGTCCACCTCGGCTTCGGCCTGCCCGGGATGATCGTCACGCTGGCCGGGGGCCTCGTGCTGCTGATGCTCCACACCGCCTACTTCTCGCAGGGCTGGATGCACGCCAAGCTGACCTTCGTGTTCCTGCTGATCGTGCTCGACCTGTGCCTGGTCGCGCTCCAATCGAAGTCCCGCGAGGTCGCAGGGAGCCCCGGCCCGCCGCTGCTGATCCACGTCGTGACCGGGCTGGCCTTCCTGGGGGCGCTGGTGGCCGTTTTCGTGATGCGACCGGTCGCCTGACCGAACCCCGCGCGCGCGTAGAATCGACGGGTGCCGACCGACGCCCCCGTGCTCGTCGTGGAGAACGCCCGCCGCGCCTTCGGCCCGCGGCAGGCGCTGGCGGGGGTCGGGCTGGCCCTCCGGCCCGGCGAGATCTACGCCCTCGTCGGCCGCAACGGCGCCGGCAAGACGACCCTGATCCGCGCGATCTGCGGCCGCGTCCGGCTCGACGCCGGGAGCGTCCGGCTCGGCGGCGCCGACCCCGCCGTCGACCCCGGTGCCCGCCGGCGTCTAGGCCTCGTGCCGCAGGAGATCGCGCTCTACCCCGACCTCACGCCGCTCGAGAACCTCGAGATCCTCGGGCAGCTCGCCGGGCTGTCGGCCGTCGAGGCCCGTCGCCGCGCCCGCGAGGCGCTCGACTGGATCGGGCTCGCCGATCGCGCGATGAGCCGCGTGTCGACCCTCTCCGGCGGCATGAGGCGGCGCGTCAACATCGCCGCCGGCGTGCTGCACGAGCCGGCGCTGCTGCTGCTCGACGAACCGACGGTCGGCGTCGATCCGCAGGCCCGCGAGCGGATCCACGAGATGCTCGCCTCCCTGCGGGGACGCGGGATGGCGATCCTGCTCACGACGCACGACCTGGACCAGGCGGCGCTGCTCGCCGACCGGATCGGGATCATCGACGACGGCGTGCTGCGCGCGGAGGGGACGCTCTCGCAGTTGATCGCGACGACGCTGGGCCACGCCCGCGAGCTCGTCGTGCGGCTCGCGGTGCCGCCCTCGGGCGAGACGCAGCGCGCGGTGCTCCAGCAGCTCGGCCTGGTGCCCGATCCCGCCGATCCCGCGCGCCTGACCGGCGTCGTCGCCGGCGACATGGCCGAGGCCCTGGCCGCGGGCCGGCGCCTCGCCGAGGCCGGGCTGTCCGCCGCGGAGCTGTCGGTCCGCGAGCCGTCGCTCTACGGCGTCTACTTCCAGGTCACCGGCAGGGAGCTGGTCGAATGACGCTCGCGGTCCTGCGCTCGATGCTGCTCTCGCTGCTGCGCGACAAGGGCTCGCTGGCGCTGACCTTTCTGCTGCCGGTCGCGTTCTTCCTGGTCTTCGCGTCGATCTTCGGCGGACACTCGGGCGACGCGCCGTCGGTCCGGGTCGCGATCGCCGACGAGGGGGGCACGGAGGCCACGGGGCGACTCGCCCGCGCGCTGGCGCGCGAGCCGGCGCTGGACGCGGTCGGCGCCGACGGCAAGCGGGTCGTCTCCGGCGTCGCGCTCCCCGAGCTGACGGGCGATACCGTGCGCGCGCTGGTGCGCAACGGCACCGCCGACGTCGGGCTGATCCTCCGCCCGGAGGCGGGAAGCGGCGACGCCGTCTTCGGTGCCTCAGCGCGGCCGCCGGTCGTGCTGGTCGAGGACACCGCCAAAGGGGTCGCCTCGCAGATCGCCCAGGGCCTGCTTCAGAAGGTCTACTTTGGGGCGATGCCCGACGTGCTGGCGAGCGGCGGGATGGGGCTGTTCGAGGACGAGCTGGGCGAGCTGACCGCCCCGCAGCGCGAGAAGTTCGAGCGCGGCATCGCGTCGCTGCGCGCCGAAGCGCTCGAGGCCGACGCCAGCAACGAGGCCTCGGAGAGCGACTTCGGCGCGATCGTCGAGGTCGAGCAGGTGACCGGCCGCTCGGCGGGGCAGAACGGCATCGCCTACTACGCGGGCGCGATCGCGGTGATGTTCCTGATGCTCTCGGCCGCCAGCACCGCCGCTCACCTGCTCGAGGAGAAGGACACCGGGATCCTCGACCGGATCCTCGCCGGCCCGTCGGGACTGGCGCCGCTGCTGCGCGCGAAGTTCCTGTTCCTGGTGCTGATGGGCGTGGTGCAGGTCAGCGCGATCTTCGTCGTCGCCTGGCTGCTGCGCGGCGTCGACCTGCCGGGGCACCTCGCGGGCTATCTGGTCGTCACCGTCGCCGCCGCCGCGGCGGCCGCCGGGCTGGGACTGGCCCTGACCGCCGCCAGCCGCACCCAGCGCCAGGCGCACGCGGTCTCGACGATCGGGATCCTGATCCTGTCCGCGATCGGCGGCAGCATGGTCCCGCGCTTCTTCATGCCGAAGTGGATCCAGGACCTGGGCTGGATCACGCCCAACACCTGGGCACTCGAGGGGTACACGCGGATCTTCTGGCGCGACCAGGGGCTGGCCTCACTGGCCGTGCCGGTCGCCCTGCTGTTCGCCGTCGGCCTCGTCGGCTTCCTCGTCGCGCGCCTGCTCACCCGCCGCTGGGAAACCCTGTAGGGGCCGGCCTCCGTGCCGGCCCTCCTGCAGCCTCCGACTCCCACGCTCGACGAGTCGATGTAGACTCGCGCCTCTCCGGAACGAGGAGGTCCATCGTGAAGAGACCGACGATCCTTGCCATTCTCTGCCTTGTCCTGGCCGCGGCCTGCACGCTGCCTTCCGTGGCCCAGGAGGTTCTTCCGCGGCCGGAGCAGCCCTTCGGCGGCCGGATCGGGCTCACGGCCCAGGATTCCGTCAAGGATTTCCCGAAGGAAGTCGAGGCCCCGAAGGGCGCCCCGAACATTCTGATCATCCTGACCGACGACGTCGGCTTCGGCGCATCGAGCACGTTCGGCGGGCCGATTCCGACCCCGACGTTCGAGCGGCTGGCGGCGAGCGGCCTGCGGTACACGCAGTTCCACACCACGGCGCTCTGCTCGCCCACGCGCGCCGCGCTGCTCACCGGACGCAACCATCATTCGAACGCCACCGGCGTGATCATGGAAGCTGGCACCGGCTTCCCCGGCTACAACACGCTGATGCCCAAGAGCTCGGGGACCTTCGCGGAGGTCCTGAAGCAGAACGGCTACAACACCGCCTGGTACGGCAAGAACCACAACGTTCCCGACTGGCACGGCAGCCAGGCCGGGCCGTTCGACCTGTGGCCGACGGGACTCGGGTTCGAGTACTTCTACGGCTTCATCGGCGGCGACACGAGCCAGTGGAACCCGGCCATCATCGAGGGGATCAAGCCCATCGAGCCGCCGCACGACGCCAAGGACTACTTCTTCGACACGGACATGGCCGACCACTGCATCGAGCGGATCCGAATGTTGCACTCGGTCGCCCCGCAGAAGCCGTGGCTCCAGTACTACGCCACCGGGACCGCCCACGCGCCGCACCACGCCCCGAAAGAGTGGATCGCGAAGTACAAGGGCCGGTTCGACCAGGGATGGGACAAGGTGCGCGAGGAAACGCTGGCGCGGCAGAAGGCGCTGGGGCTGGTTCCTGCCGACACCCGGCTGACCGAGCGCTCGCCGGGCATCCCCGCCTGGGATTCCCTCGATGCCGACCACAGGAAGGTGGCGGCGCACATGATGGAAGTCTACGCCGCCGCGTTGTCGCACGCCGATTACCAGATGGGCCGCGTCCTCGACGCGATCGACGAGCTGGGCGAGCTGGACAACACGCTCGTCATCTACATCCAGGGCGACAACGGAGCCAGCGCCGAAGGCGGCCAGAACGGCCTGCTCAACGAGATGACGTTCTTCAACAACATTCCCGAGGACTTCAAGGAAGTGCTGCGCCGCATGGACGAACTCGGCGGGCCGGACACCTTCAACCACTACCCGATCGGCTGGGCGCACGCGATGGACACGCCGTTCCAGTGGACCAAGCAGATCGCCTCGCACTTCGGGGGCACGCGCAACGGGCTCGTCATCTCCTGGCCCGCTCGCATCAAGGACAAGGGCGGCATCCGTACCCAGTTTCACCACGTCATCGACATCTACCCGACCATCCTCGAAGCCGTCGGCGTGCAGTCGCCCTCCGTGCTCAACGGGGTTCCGCAGAAGCCCGTGGAAGGCGTGAGCATGGCCTATTCGTTCGGGGACGCGAAGGCCCCGTCGCGTCACCGCACCCAGTACTTCGAGATGCTCGGCAACCGCGCGATCTACAACGACGGCTGGGTCGCCGCCACGACACCTCCGACGCCGCCGTGGGCTTCCGTTACCGGAAGCGTCGGTATCTCCGACTACAAGTGGGAACTCTACCGCGTCACCGACGACTTCAGCGAAGCCAACAACCTCGTCGACAAGGAGCCGGCCAGGCTCCGCGAACTGCAGGACCTGTTCTGGGTGGAAGCGGCCAAGTACAGCGTCCTCCCGCTGGACAACAGCAAGGTCGAGCGTCTCGACACGACCAACCGCCCCAGCCTGACGCGGGGACGATCAGTGTTCAGCTACTACCCGGGCCAGGTGCGCATTCCCGAAGGTGCGGCGCCGGACATGAAGAACAAATCGTACCAGATCACCGCGAGCGTGGAGGTTCCAGCCAGCGGTGCGAGCGGCATGCTGATCACCCAGGGTGGGCGATTCGCGGGCTGGGGGCTCTACGTGCTCGATGGCAGGCCCGTCTTCTGTTACAACCTCGCCGGCGTCGAACGGTACTTCGTCAGGGGCAGGGACAAGCTCACGCCCGGCAGGCACGCCGTCGTGCTCGATTTCAAGTACGACGGCCCGGGCCTCGGCAAGGGCGGCACGGCCACGTTGACCGTGGACGGCGCGAAGGCCGCCGAAGGCAAGCTCGGCCGGTCCCTCGCCTTCCGCATGTCGCTCGACGAGACCTTCGATGCGGGCGAAGACACCGGCACGCCCGTCAGCGAGGAGTACCGGGTCCCGTTCAAGTTCAGCGGCACGATCAACAAGGTCGTCGTGAGGATCGGCGAAGAGACGCTCACTCCCGCCGAGCAGCGGGAACTCGACGAGATCAGGGGACGGGGCGTCATGGCGGAGTGAGCGGCCGGCACCGTGCAGACCGGGGCACTCCACTGCGGGGCCGGCCTGACCGAGTGGTAAGCCGGCAGCGGGGTGGGACGGTTGGCAGGCGATCGCTTCCGAACCTACCTTCCGGGTACGCAACTGGTAATGGTTCGCATTTAGTGGGCCTCACGCCAGCTGCCGACAGGAGGAAGCCGATGAAGAAGCTCGCCCCCAGGCTCATCGTCGCACTCGCGCTGGCCGCGCTGCTCGCGGCCGCCAGCTACGCCAAGGACCCCGCACCGACCGGAGCGGCCTCGGCCTCGGGAAAAGCCACTGCCGATCCCAAGGCGGCGGGCACTCCCGCGAAGCCGCGCGTGTTCCGGCAGGTCGGCACGGGCGCCGTCATCACGCCCGAGCCCGGCATGGCCGCCAAGAAGTACAAGGACTGCAAGTACGACGACAAGGGCAGGATCACCAACGCGCCGTGCACGGGCACGAAGAAGGACGACAAGGGCGTCACCTGGTGGCCCTGATCTGATCCGACTGACCGGAATCGGCCCGTGAGCGCTCCGGCCTGGGAAGACCACCGGGGCGCTCTCGCCTTCGTCGGTCGCTACCGGACGCGCTTTCGGAACGCATGCTGCGTCTTGATCCGCTCGTAGCCGAGATGCCCGTAGAAAAGATGTGCGTCGTCACGAAGGACGTTCGACCGCAGGCGGATCGTCGTGCAGCCAGACGCGACCGTCCACTCCTCGGCCGCAGTCATCAGGGCCCGCCCGACACCGCGCCCTCGCGATCGCTCGGCGACGACCAGGCCTCCCACCTCGACGTACGGATCCGACTCGACGAGCCGCGCCACGAAGACGTGCACCCAGCCCAGGATCTGCCCCTCACTCGACTCGGCGACGAACGCAGCGGCATCCGCGCTCCCCTCGATCCCTGCGAACCGGCGGCGCACGTCGCTCTCCGTGGAAGGGTAGCCGAGCTGCTCCGAGAGCGCGGCGACGGGTGCGGCATCGTCGGCTCGCATCGCGCGGGTACGGATCATGGAGCCTCCCCGCGCCCTGCCCGAATCGGGACCCGGCCTCACGCCTTCAGCGTCGCCATGTCGATCACGAAGCGGTACTTCACGTCGCTCTTGAGCATCCGCTCGTAGGCCTCGTTGATCTGCTGCATGCCGATCAGCTCGATGTCGCACACCACGCCGTGCACGCCGCAGAAGTCGAGCATCTCCTGGGTCTCGGCGATCCCACCGATCAGCGAGCCGGCCAGCTGGCGGCGCGGCAGGAGCAGGTTGAGGACGGTCAGGCGCTGCGGGTCGGGTGGGGCGCCGACCATCACCATCGTGGCATCGAGCTTCAGGAGTCCCAGGTACGCGTTCACGTCGTGATCGGCCGAGACGGTGTCGAGGATCATGTCGAAGCTGCCAGCGTGCGCGGCCATCTGCTCGGCGTTCTTCGAGATCACCACTTCGTCGGCGCCCAGGCGCTTGCCGTCGGCGATCTTCCCCTCGGTCGTGGTGAAGAGCACGGTGTGCGCGCCGAAGGCCCGGGCGAACTTCACGCCCATGTGCCCCAGGCCACCGAGCCCGACGATCCCGACCTTCTTCCCCTTCCCCGCCCCCCACTTGCGCAGCGGCGAGTAGGTCGTGATCCCGGCGCAGAGGAGCGGCGCGGCCCGCGCCGGATCGAGGTTGCGTGGGACCTTCAGCGTGAACGCCTCGTCCACCACGATCTTCTCCGAGTAGCCGCCGAACGTCATCCCCCCGGAGTGCTTGTCAGGCCCGCTGTACGTGAACACGGGGCCGCCCAGGCAGAACTGCTCGAGCCCGCGCGCGCAGCTGGTACAGGTCCGACAGGAATCGACCAGGCACCCGACTGCCGCCAGGTCGCCGACCGCGAAGCGGGTCACTCCCGCGCCCACGCGCGTCACCCGCCCGAGGATTTCGTGCCCCGGCACCAGCGGGTAGCTGGTGAATCCCCACTCGTTGCGGGCGTAGTGCAGATCCGAGTGGCACACCCCGCAGAACAGGATGTCGATCTCGACGTCGCGCGGCAGCGGCTCGCGGCGGGTGATCGAGAACGGTCCGAGGGGCGACGTGGCGGTCTGGGCGGCAAAGGCTCGGGTGGACATGGCGGGCTCCTTCGTGCGAACGAGGCCGGGCAGAATATCACCTGGGCCGGGGGCCCCGCTCTGACGCGGAGACCCGCGGCAGGACCTCGTTCGGTCCGCTACGGGAGAGTCAGGGGCTCTCCCACCGGCACGAGTTGACCGAGCGCACGAGGTAGTAGTGCATGCCGGGCAGCGATTGCGCTCCGACGTCGAGCAGCGTGGTCGCGCCGCCGGACGCGCCGACGAAGGCGGCCGCGCCGAACTGCGCGTCGGTCGAGCGCCAGACGTTGTAGTTCGCGGAGCCGACGCCGGTCCAGTTCAGCCGCACGTCCGCGGCGCCCGACTTGGCCACGGTCAGCGTGTTCCCCACGGCCGCAGGCACCCCCTGCGCGCAGCCGATCGGCTTGCAGTTGAAGGGGATGTTGCTCTTCAGGCGCAGCGTCCAGTTTTGCAGCGTGCCCGTCTGGGTTCCGGAGTTGGTGATCTTCAGCCGCCAGTTGCCCTGGGGCTCGCCGCCGACGAAGTCGTCGAGGCTTCCCGGGCCGTCGGGAGCGGTCTGCTCGTCGTAGGTCGTATGAATCCCCGAGACCCCGGGGCGGGTATTGTTGTGCAGGTAGACCGGCGGGTTGGTCCCGGGCCGGTACAGGATGACCTCGAGGTCCGCGATGTTCGGGTGAGCGATGTTGACGGTGACGTCCGCCTCGGTCAGCGGGAACGTGACCGGGACGTTGATGTAGGACGAGACCCCCGAAGAGCCGGTGGATCGCGGGATGTTGACGGGGGTGTCGGTGGATAGGTAGTTCTTCCCGTAGACCCCGATGTCGATCGTCATCGCGCTGCCGACGGCGAACCCGTTCCCGGTGATGTCCATGGTCCCGCCAAGGATCTGGCCACAGGCGGCCGAGGGCTCGAGTGTCACGTCGTAGTGCGGGGCCGCCGAGACACCCTGCGCCCCCACCGCCATGTCGGGATAGGACGCGGAGCCGTCGTATACCTTGAGCAGCCCCGGATAGGCCGAGTAGAGCGCACCCACGACCGAGGTCGCGACCGCGTCGCCCGCGTTGCGCAGGGTGATCGGGATCCGTGCCGACTCGCCCGGGTCGAGGATGCCGTCACCGTTGCCGCGCGGCGCGGCGTCGTCGATGACGTGTGACCAGTACGCGGGCCTCGGGCCCGACGTGACGGTGAAGCGTCCCCCCGTCACGACGAGCGCGAACGACTGCGGGCCGGCCGGGATCGCGTGCGGCTGGATCTGAATCGAGTAAATGCCCGGCCGCGCGTTCGGGATCAGCACTTGCTCGAGGTTGTTCAGCCGGTCGGCGGAGCCGCCGTCCACCGACACGCCCTGAAAGAACTGGTTGCCCCAGAAGCCGCCGTTCGGGCCGTCCACGCGCAGGTCGAGGTCGTTGAGCAGGTGCGTCGCCGCGGCGGGCGTCGACGGGTAGTCGGTCCACGCGAGCGTCACCTTCAGCGGCTCGCCGGTGTCCTCCATCTGGAGTTGGAAGACCACCGGGGCGTCGCCGGGCGCGGTGAAGTCCCCGGCGTCGTCGGCGACCCACAGCCCGCGCTTGTCGCCCGCGAAGTGGAGGGCGTTGTCCAGCAGCACACGGCCCCAACCCTGCTCGTTCCCGGGGATCGTGATCGGGCGCCCCTCCGCGTCGAAGGGGATCGGCACCGCGGAGTTGACCAGCATCGCCTTGAGCAGCGCCGCCGACGGGGTGAAGCCGTTGGCCGGAACCGGGGCTCCGGTCGGGTACCAGCCGTTCATGAAGTATTCGCGCGTCAGGAGCGCCATTCCCGAGACACCGGGGGCGGTCATCGAGGTGCCCGTCGAGCCCCCGGTGCCGCAATTGCTGGTCGTGACGTTCTTGTCGTTGAGGGCGGACTGGATGCTGGCGCCCGGGAAGACGACGTCCGGCTTGATCCGGCCGTCGTCGGTCGGCCCCCAGGCCGAGATGTCGGACAGGTAGATCGCGGCCTGGCCGTTGTACGTCCCGCCGGTCGCCATCCCGTTCTTGGCGGTCGAGGGGCTGCCGATCGTCCCCGTGCCGCCCAGAGCGTGGTTGCCGCAGGCGAAGACGATCAGGAAGTCGGGGTGGCTCCACATGAACTCGTCGACGTCGACCGAGGCGTCCGTGTAGTTGTTCTGGATCGCTCCGTTTTCGTTGTCGTTCCAGGAATTCGAGTGGACGCGCGCCCCCTGCGCGTAGGCCTGCTGGAAGACCGGGTTGAGGTCGGTGACCGGGCAGCCGATGCCGGGGAGGTCGCCGCAGGCGTCGGCAGCGTAGCCGGCGTCCTGAATCACCAGCTTGGCCGCCGGCGCCATGCCGTCGCCGGTGTCGTGGAGGACCGGATTGGCCAGGTTGTCCCCGGCCAGCGTGCCCGCGACGTGGGTCCCGTGCCCCTGGTTGTCCCAGGCGGCGGGGTTCGCCGGGTCGTCGGCCGTCCAGAGGAAGTCGACCGCGAGCACCTTCCGGTGATTCGGATCGACAGCGGTGCCGCCTCCGATGTTGGTGAGCGGCAATCCGAGCGCGCCGTCGCGGAAGTAGCACATGTCGGCGTCGAGACCGGTGTCGAGCACCGCGGCCACCTGCCCGGCGCCGTAGATCCCGTGGTCGAAAACCGGCGTCGTCATGCCGGCGTTGAGACCGGACTGGCCGACCCAGATCGAGGTGTCGTTGGCGAGCGTGCGGCGGTACCTCTGACCGATCCAGAAGACGTCGTTCCGCTCGGCCAGCGCGGTGACGGGCCCCCGGAGTTCCTCCGGCGTCGCGAGCAGCATGATGCGACCGAAGCGTCCGCCACGCGCGGCACTCGCGACCCGCAGTCCCGAGGACCCCAACTCGGCCGCCACCTGGTGGGGATCCGCGTCGGGGAACAGGTGAACGACCACCGCCAGGTCCGCGCTCCCCTTCCCGGCCCCCGCGAGCTGCTCGATCTCCGGCGCGAGCTTGTCCTGCGGGAGGTACGGCACGGCCCACTCCACGCCCGCGATGCGGGCGAGCGCAGCGGCGCGGGCGGGCGGCACGCTGACCAGGAAAGCCTGGCCCGGCAGCGGCGCTACGATGCGGGCGCCGGCCGTCTCGAGCGCTCCCCGCTCCGGCCAGCCCACGGGCCGTTGGAAGCGCACGACCCAGCGGCCCAGCTCACTCGGCGCGGCGGACGTTGCGGAGGTTCCCGCGCGGCTGCCGTCGATGGCGCCGGACCGCAGCCGGACGGTGCCGCCCGGAGGGGCTGCCAGCGTGGCGCCGAAAACCAGGATCGCGAGTCCCGCGACGAGGGCTGCTTTCATGACCGGCCTCCGTTCCGAAGCGGATGTCATTGTCGTTTCCTCACTGGCAGGCAGTTCCCTGCCGCGGCGTCCCGTCGGACGCGCTTCCCATCGGCGCAGTGCCGCAGTCGCTGCGTACCCTGACGAGGTAGAAGGTCGCCGCACCGGGCGCCGGATCCGTGTCCCACGACGCGGGCACCGACGTCTCCGACAGGCCCGACGCAACGCACGACGCATTCCAGAAATCGGCCGGGCTCCCGCTGCGCAGCAGGTCGTAGACCGCGCCGCCGTCTCCGACTGGCTGCGACCAGCGGAAGCCGATCGCGTCCCTGCTCAACGCCAGGTCGGTCACCGGTCCCGGAACGCCCCACGCCGAGGCGTCGCCGGGCACGCAGTCCGTCCCGTTCGCCACCCCGTCGCCGTCGCCGTCGAGGGCCGTCAAGCCGTCACACCACTGCAGGAACCGCCGCATCACGGCGGGACGGTCGGTCGCGGACAGGCGCTCGAGCCCGTAGCCCAGGAAGCTGGTGCGGTAGTAGCTGCCCTGCTTGTCGATGCCGGCCTTCTGCCCGTCGCCCGAGAAGGCGATCTCGGCCGTAGCGTCCGGCGACACGGCGTCCGACCAATCGGGGCTTGAAGCCTGGAGCGTAAATGGTCCCAGCCCGCCGAAGACCGATCCTCGCCCGGTCACCGTGGTTCGCCTGGTGTCCTCGATCACGCTCGCGACCCCGAGGCGCTCCCGCATGAAGTCGCTCACGCCGCGGCGCGAGAGGACGTAGTCGGCGCTGCTCAGCATCAGGCAGCCGCCACGGCGAACGAACCACGTGGACAGCTCGAGCTCCCCGAAGTACTCCGGGCCGGCGTAATAGTCCTCCTTCGCCGACCACCAAATCACCTTCTCGTAGGCCGCCAGGTCCGCTGCGTCCGGTTCCTGCTGCTGGTGGACCGCGTGGACGTCCCAGACGTCGTAGCTGACCGGGTAGAAGTAAGGCGCCAGCGGCAGCGCATCGAGCGCCGCGCGGTACTCGGCCTGGAAGTCGCCGTTCAGGTCCCAGTCGTCGTCGACCAGCAGCACCGGCGGGACGTCGCGCGTGGTGAAGCTCGACGACGCCGAGAACGCGCCGAAGCCGCAGACGTTGCGGGCGCGCACGCGCCAGTGGTAGAGCGTCGCCTCGGCCAGCGTCACGCCGACCTTGTGCAGCGTCGATTCCGAGACGGCGCTGTAGAAGATCGTCCGGAACGTCGGATCCGTGGAGAGCTCGACGACGTAGCTCACGGTCGATGTCGCCGCCGTCCACTCGAGCACCGGCTGCAGCGCGACGTTCACCGCACCGTTGACCGGCACGCTCGGGGCGGCCCCGGCCGGCGCCGCCCGACGCACCTCCAGGTACAGCGGCTGCACGCGGGAGGCTTCCGCCGCGATGCCCGTGAGCGTCAGCTTGTACTTGCCGTCGGCGACGGCGCCGGGAGCGACCGTCAGCACCGATTTGCCGCCGGAAACCACCGGGTTGACATCGAATCCGGCGCTCGCGCCGGCGGGCACGCCGGCAAGGGAGAGCGTCACGGGCTTCGCGTAGCCGGCGTGTGAGGCGACGTTCACCTCGTACACCGCCGACTGCGGCGCGCAGACGCCGCGAGTGACCGGTGCCGGCTCGAGATCGAACCCCTCGGCGTAGGCGCAGTTGACGCAGACCAGCGCGAAATCCTGGTCGAGCCTGTCGCCGAAGTTCGGGACGCCGTCGGAGTTGATGTTCGACGGGCGGACGCGGATCGTGACGCGGCCCGCGGGGACCGGCAGGAATACCCCCTCGGCGTTGTTGCGGAGATCCGCCGAGCCGCCCGTGGCCGACCAGCCGTCGACGCCGAAGAAGTTACCCCGATAGGTGGATCCGCCCATCTCGACCAGGAGGTCGAGGTCGTTGTTCCAGGCCGGCGTGCTCCCGCCGAGCCCGTGACCCGGTGCGTCCGTCCAGGCCAGCATGACCCGCATCGGCTCGCCGGGATCCGCCGGCACGACCTCGCGCAGCCAGTCCTCTTCGCCGGTCTCCACGAACACGCGCTCCTGATCGTAGTAGATCACGCTGCCCGGCGGCGGCTGAACGAGCGCCCGCAGGTCGAGCCGGCCCCAGCCCTGCTTGCTGTCGGGGCGATGGCCCAGCGTCGTACCGTCGGCATCCAACTGCCCCTGCAGGTCCCGTCCGACGGCGAGCAGGGCCGCCTTGATCAGCGCCGGGCTGGGGTCGCTCGCGGTGTCGGGCAGGCGGCGGTAGTGCTGCGTGAAGAGCGCGGCGGCGCCGGAGATCTGCGGCGCGGCCATCGACGTACCGCAGATCAGTTGGAAGCCGTAGCCGCCGCCGAAGTCCGGGATCGTCGAGTCGACGTGGCAGCCGGGGGCCACCAGGTGCGGGATCGTGCGACCGTCGAGCGCCGGCCCGTGCGCGGTGTTGGCAGACAGGTCGTCGAAGGTGTCGATCGGGTTCCCGCTGAGGTCGGAGGCCCGCGTCGAGCCGACGACGAAGACGTTCTTCGCCTCGTCCGGCGTCCCCTGCGAGCTGATGCCGCCGTTGCCGTTGTCGATCGCCTGGACGTAGAACAGCTCCTGGTTGCCGGGCCGCGCGGGGTCGACGTCGCGCACGCCGGCGTCGATCAGCAGCGTGTCGGCGTCGTAACCCTCCGCCGTCGTCGACGTTCCCCAGCTGTTGTTCGAGATCGTCGCCCCGTTCCGCCCCGAGTCGCGGATGAGCTGGGTGACCCCGGCGGGCAGGAAGCGGAACAGGACGAACTCCTGCTCCAGGTACCGCGTGCCCGGCGCCACACCCAGCCCCCGCAGGAACCCGTTCGCATCCAGCGCGCCACTGATCCCATCGCCCGTGACGACGCCCGCGACGTGGCTGCCGTGTGTGCTCGGCGCGTCGGTGCAGGTGATACCCGTGCAGGGCAGGCGGCCCGCCGCGAGGTCGGGATGGGACTGATCGACTCCCTCGTCGACGATCGCGACGTTGACCCCCGCACCATCCAGTCCGACCGCGGCCAGCCAGTTGCGGTAGCCGGGGATCGGGAAGCCCGTTTCCGGGTCGAGGTTGGCGACGTTGATCTGCGAGGAGAGCTCGGCCCGCGAGGCCCAATCGGAGTTCAGCGGCTGGATGGAGTAGACCCCCGGCACCGCGGCTGCGAACCGCATCAGGCTGCCGGGAATCCGGAACCCGGCGATCTCGAGCGTGTCGTCGACGACGGTCCGGCTCCCGGTCGGGAGGCCCAGCTTGGAGAGGGCCGCGATGACGGCGTCGGCCCCGGCACCGCGGTAGATCAGCACCCGCACGTCGAGGAGATCCTTGGAGCGATCGCGCAGGGCCGCGCGCACGCGGTAGGCCGGTACGAACTCTCCGGTCCAGCGGATTCGCGGCTGTCCACGGAGGGCGTCGCGGTCGGCGCCCTGCCCCCAGACGATGTAGGTATTCGGATAGACGTAGCGCACCGGAGCGAGGCCGGCGGCGTTCAACCGGGCGCTGGCGTCGGCTGGAATCGGCCCGTCGAACTGCACGAGTTGCAGGTCGGGACCGGCCGTCAGCGAGCGGTCCCACCCAGGGGGAAGCGCCGGCTCCTGCAGCAGCGGATCGAAGGCGAACTCGGCGAGGCGCAGGGTGTGGTCGTCGCGCGCAGGCTCGCCCGGCCCGCCCGCGGCGGCCACCGGCAGCGCCGCACCGAGGAAAGCCGCGAGCGCGGCAAAGAGCCTGACACGGCCTCGCATCTGTCTGTCCTCCCGCCCTCCCGATGACCCGCTCGCGGCACGCGTTGGAAGGCGCACCACCCGCCGAAACGGCGGCGGCGGGCCGTCACTGCACGGCCCGCCGCCCCGTTTCTCCGATCGCTGCTGACCGGCTGCCGGACGTTCTCGAACTAGCGCGTCTCGCTCGGGCCCTCGTTGCGCTTGGGACCGAACTTGTACGGGCCGTTGAAGACGCCCGAGTGGTACTTCTCGGTCAGCTCCTGGCGCAGTTCCTGCGCGCGCGCCAGACCACCCGAGCGCTTGAACTCGCAGGAGCCGTATTCGCTCGCATCGCCGACGGTCTCGTAGGCGACGCGCATCGTACGGCAACCATCGCCGGTCCCGTCCTTGCAGCCGGGGTCCGCGGCGGCGGCGGCCGGGTCGGGATTGCGGCAGACCAGGACGTAGTTGAGGTCGACGATCCAGCCCTCGAGCAGACCGTCGGGGTTGGTTCCCCCACCGGCGACGATCCTGCCGTTGGCGCTGATCGCGTTGATCGAGCTCAGGTACCAGAAGTACAGCTCGTCGAGCCCCTGCCCGATCAGGAACAACTGGAAGTCGATCGTGCCGACGTCCTTGTTCCAGATGAACGGCGCGGTGCCGGAGAAGAAGTCGCCGACGGCACCGGCGACGGCGTAGCTGTTGTCGCTGATCACGTACGGGTTGAGGATGTACGGGAAGTCCGGGAACGTCGGGATCCGGTCGAAGCTGCCGTCCGGGTTCACCCGGTAGCCGTCGTTCCACCCCAGGCCGTAGTCGAAGTTCCGGCCGACCGCATACTTGCCGTCGGAGGTGGCGTCGAACGCCTCGCCCTTCCAGAGGTCGTCGGTCCAGAGCGGGTTGGGCAGGCAGACCGGCGTGTCGGGGCAGCTGCCGTTCGACGTGCAGCGCTTGCCGTTGTTCGGCCCGCCGGCGCACGTTCCGCCGCACTGCGAGCTGCTGGTGCAGGTCTTGCCCGCGTCGAAACCGCCGACGCAGACGCCGGCCGTGCAGACCCCCTTGCTCGACGTCGGGCAGGAGCCGTCATCGACGTACTCGGGGCAGCCGCGCACCGGGTCGGCCGAATCCGAGGTGCAGCCCTTGGGGGTCACCTTGCAGGCCTTGGGCTCCTGGCCGGTCGGGTCGCCGAAGAAGGTCCAGGTGCCGGTCTCCTTCTCCCAGCGCGCGCCACGCCGCGGGCCCCCCAGCGAAGTACCCCAGCCGATCACGGCCGAGCCGTCGCAGGTGACGGCGTTCGCCCGGGTGCTCTGACCGTTGGGGGTGCCGGTGTCGATGGTGGTGTTCGTCGCCTTGTCCCACAGGAAGCCCCGGGCGATGCTGCACCCCGACCAGGTCAGCCCGGCGGCGTAATCGCCGTTGCCGCCCATGTCGTAGAACGACATGCGGCTGCTGCCGCAGGGTGCATACCCGGGCTGGGACGGAATCGCGGAGAACATGTCCGTCGAGCCGAGCCACGTGCCGGGCCACAGGTAGGCGGGGTTCGAGTCCGGGTAGATGCCGCTCGACATCACCGTTCCGTCCTCCGAGATCCGGATGGGGGGAGCGACGTTGCCGATCTGCGTCCCCCATCCGCCCTCGCGCGTCCACAGGACCGCGTAGCTGGACCTGAAGGACGGGCTCGCCACGAAGATGGTGCCCTGCGGGTTCATCGCCAGGATGCTCGACGCCGGGAACGGTCCCGGGGGATCGATGAAGCCGATCGGGGTGAAGGTGACTCCGCGGCTCTGTGCGAACGCGGAGGTGGTGAGGAGGACGGCCACGACCGCCACTCCCAGCACTACGAGACACTTTCTCATGGAGCCCCCTTTCGCCGGTATCGCCCGCCAGCTCGTGCGCTGACAGTCGCGGGCCGTACCCGCATGGTTGAAATGCCTGGACTGCCCCACGGGCACCAAACTCCGGCCCCGGCCGACCACCAGGCGGCGGAATGATCCGCTGGTCCATCGGACCGGACCATCAGGGTTTTCCCTATGGCCTGTCGACCTCCAGGCTATTGCGTGTCCGTTGCATCTCGGGAGGGCGGGAGCCGGACCCCGGGGCGCGCAGATCCGGTCACGGCACCGAGAGGGCATTCGCGGGAGTCAGGATTTCCCCTATGGGCGAGGCTCCCGTTTCCTCCTATAAGAGGGATGCCCTCCTCGTTCTGCCATCGTTCGCTCGCGTCCCATGCACAGGGGGAGGGACTTCGTGGTGAGGGACTTCGTGGTCGGATACCGATCAGCCCTTGTGGCACTGCTTCTCGCGGTCTCCGGCCCGCTCGCCGTCGCCGGCTCGCTGGCCCCGAACCTCCGCGAGGCGCTCGCGGTCGCAGGACCCGACGATCGTCTCCCGGTCGTGGTCCTGATGGCCGAGTTCCCCGAGGGGCGGCTGCTGCTCGACCAGGTCCGGGGCATGAATCGGGCGCAACGCCGGGAGTACGTGGTCTCCGCGCTGAAGGGGATCGCCGAGCGCAGCCAGGGGAACGTCCGGGCCCTCGTCACCGACGGGGAACTGCGGGACCGGGTGCGCGACATCCGGGTCCTCTGGGGCGTCAACGGCGTGGCGTTGGAGGCCGCTCCGGACGCGATCGCACGGCTGGCCGAGCTGCCCGAGGTCCGCTGGGTACTTTACGACCGCGCCCCGGCGCGTCCCGATGTCAGCGAAGAAGATGGGGGGGCGGCCCCCGGAGTCCCGTCGTCTGGCGACGGTCCGTCGGGCCCGGACCCGGATGCTACGGTCGCGCCCGACGTGGTCGCGCTTGGCGCGAAGCAGGTCTGGGACGAGCTCGGATACACCGGCCTGGGGGTTGTCGTCGCAGTGATCGACACCGGCTTCGATCGCAGCCATCCGGATTTGTCCGATCACATCTGGAGCAACCCGGATGAGATCCCCGCCAACGGCCTCGACGATGACGGCAACGGCCACGTCGACGACACCTGGGGCTGGGACTTCTGCGCCGACTCCCAGCCCGTCGTCGGCACGCACGGCACGCAGGTCGCGGGCCAGGTGGCGGGCGACGGGACCAACGGCACCGTCACCGGCATGGCCCCCGACGCCCTGCTGATGTCGCTCGGGATCGACTGCGATACCCCGTCGCGCGCCTGGCAGGCGAGCGACTACGCGATCGCCGAGGGGGCCGACGTGATCACGCAGTCCTACAGCTGGTGGTGGACCGACCGGCCCGACTACGCGGGGTTCCGCCGCCAGGCCGACGTCGAGCTGGCGGCCGGCGTGATCCACGCGAACTCGGCGGGGAACTTCGGCAGCAGTCAGGCGACGCAACCGATCCCGTACAACATTTCGACCCCGGCGAACTGCCCGGCGCCTTGGATTCACCCGGATCAGACGATTGCAGGGGGCTCTCGTCGGTCGTGGCGGTCGGCGACGTGAACTGGAGCACCAACGTCATCGCCTCGTCGTCGTCCCTCGGCCCGTCGGCCTGGGAGAACATCCAGGCCAACACCGATCCAACGTTCCCCTACGTCAATCCTCACGAATACGAAGACTATCCATACGAGAACGGCGCGCGGATCGGTCTGATCAAGCCGGACCTGTCGGCCTACGGCACCGGCACGAACTCGACCTGTCCGGGAGGAAGCTACTGCCAGTTCAGCGGGACCTCGTCAGCGACACCCCACGTGTCCGGAGCGATCGCCCTGATGCTCCAGTCGAATTCCGAGGCTACGCCGGAAGAACTGGCCCGGGCGCTGATGACGACGGCGCAGCACCGCGGCGACCCCGGCAAGAACAACGTCTACGGCGCCGGGCTGCTGCAGGCCCATCCCGCGGTGCTCGCGGTCGAGTCGGGCGTCATCTACCGCGCGCACGCCTTCGACGACACGGTGTTCGGCAACGGCGACGCGCAGCCCGATCCGGGCGAGCAGCTCGTCCTGTCGCTGACCGTCGAGAGCCGGAGCGATGAGGCGATCGAAGGCCTCCACGTGATCGTGTCGACGACGACTCCCGGGATCACGATCCACGACCAGGTCGCCTACTTCCCGTCGCTTCCGGCGCGCGGGACGGTGGTCAGCCTCGCCCCGCACGTCTCGCTGAGCGTGGACCCGGGGGCGTGCACCGCGCTGGCGGTCTTCGATCTCGAGTTCCGCTACGGCGGCACGGTGCGCCGCTCGAGCTTCCGGTCCCTCGTCGGCACGGAGCGGCCGCTGACCGGCCTCGACTTCGACATGGAGACGGCGGCCGGCTGGACCTCCGCGCTGGGCACCGCCACCCGCGGAAGGTGGGTCCGCGAGGACCCCGTGGGGGTGAGCGTTTCCGGAGGACTCAGCAACCCCGAGGACGACACGACGCCGGACCCCGGCGTCCGCTGCTGGGTCACCGGCAGCGGCGGTGGCGGCCCGAACGACAACGACGTCGACGGCGGAACGACCTTCCTCTCCTCCCCGATCTTCGGGGCGCCGCACATCTACCAGCTGTCGCTGACCTACGACCGCTGGTACTACGACGACTCGTCGAGCAGCGACTCGCTCAAGGCCGAGGTGACCAACGACGGCGGCGCGAGCTGGGTGCTCCTCGACACGCGGGTCACGCCGACCAGCGGCTGGAAAAACTTCTCGACCGACCTGATGACGCTCCTGACGCCGAGCGAGAACATGCGGCTCCGCTTCTCGGCCACCGACGGCGCAAGCGACAACGTGGTCGAGGCTGCGGTCGACGAGGTGCACCTCAGCGGGATGTGGGTGGATTGCCAGTCCTACTCGCCCCCGCTGCTGTCGCCACCCAACCCCGTCGGCGACACGCTGCGCGTCGCGGCCACCGCGGACGGCCACGTGCTGCTGACGTGGAGCGCGCCGCCGGTCGATGCCGGCCACGGCGCGGCCTCGCTCTACCGGATCGAGCGCGCCGTCGTGCCCCAGGGACCCTGGACCGCGGTCGGCACCGCGACCTCGACGCGCTGGTTCGACGTCGGCGCGCGCGGTACCCCCGACTCGTACTTCTACCGCGTGGCCGCGGAGAACAGCGGAGGCGTCGAATGATGAACTACCCCTCCGACAGGATTTCGCCGCACGCGGTCGCGTGCGCGCTCGCCTTGCTCTGCGTGACCGTCGCCGTCCCCGCGCACGGCGGTTCGCTGGCGCCGAGCCTGCGCGAGGCGCTGGCGTCCGCGGGTCCGAACGATCGCGTACCCATCGTGGTTCTGATGGACGAGTTTCCCGCGCCGGAGACGCTGCTGGGCGAGGTCCGCGGGATGGATCGCGAGCAGCGCCGGGCCCGCGTGGTCTCGATGCTGCAGGCCCTCGCCGATCGCAGCCAGCGCGGCGTGCTCGAGGTGCTGGACGGGGAGCCCGGCGCCGCGGGCCGGGTGCGCGTGCTGTGGGGCGTCAACGGCCTCGCGCTCGAGGCCACGCCGGCGATGATCGCGCGGCTCGCCGAGCTGCCGGAAGTGCGTTGGGTCCTTCACGACGGCGGGCGCGGCGAGCCGGCCGACGGGGCTGCCGAACCCGGGGCTGCCGAGCCCGGCGCCGCCGGGGGAGTCCCTGCGACCGGCCCCACCGGCGGCGACACCTCGGGGCCGAACCCGAACGCGACGATCCGCGGCGAGGTGACCGCGATGGGCGCGCCGCAGGTCTGGAACGAGCTGGGCTACACCGGCGCCGGCGTGATCGTCGCGGTCCTGGACACGGGCGTCTACCGCAACCACCCCGACCTGGCCGATCACATCTGGACCAACCTCGACGAGGTCCCGGGAAACGGGATCGACGACGACGCCAACGGCTACGTCGACGACACCTGGGGCTGGGACCTCTGCAACCACGACAACGAGCCGACCAGCGGCTCCCACGGCACGCAGGTCGCCGGCCAGGTCGCCGGAGACGGGACCAACGGGGTCGTGACGGGCATGGCACCCGACGCGGAGCTGATGGTGCTGGGCTTCGACTGCTCTCCTCCCGACTCGATCGGCTGGGAAGCGTCGGATTACGCGATCGCCAACGGCGCGCACGTCATCACCGAATCGTTCATCTGGCCCTGGGAGGATCCACCGGACTACGAGGGCTGGCGGCGGCAGACCGATACCGAGCTGGCCGCGGGCGTGCTCCACCTCAATGCCGCCGGCAACGACGGCCAGAACGCCAGCCGGCCGGTTCCGTACAACGTGGCGGCGCCCGCCAACTGTCCGCCGCCGTGGCTCCATCCCGACCAGACGATCGTCGGCGGGATCTCGTCGGTAGTCGCCGTGGCCAACATCGACTACTCGACGAACGATCTGACGCCGTCGTCGTCGCGTGGCCCGTCGGCCTGGGAGGACATCGTCGCCTGGAGCAACCCGGCCTACCCCTACCCGCTGACGCCGGCGTACATGGACTACCCCTATCACGGCGGCGCGGAGCCGGGCCTGCTCAAGCCGGATCTCTCGGCGTACGGCAACGGGACGTCGACCACCTGTCCGGGAACCGGCTACTGCAGCTTCAGTGGGACCTCCTCGGCGACGCCGCACGTCACCGGAATCGTGGCGTTGATGCTCCAGGCGAATCCCGAGGCCACGCCGGCGGAGCTGGCCGAGGCGCTGATGACGACCGCCCAGCACCGCGGCGCGCCGGGCAAGAACCTCGATTACGGCACCGGGCTGGTGCAGGCCTATCCCGCGGTGCTCGCCGTCGAGTCGGGGGTGGTTTTTCGCTCGCACGCCTTCGACGACACCTCGCTCGGGAACGCCGACGGCGGACTCGACCCGGGCGAGCAGGTCACGCTGTCCGTCACGGTCGAGAGCCGGACGGACGCACCGATCGTCGGCTTGCAGGCGATCCTGACCACGACCACCCCGGGGATCACGATCCACGACCGGGTCGCGTATTTCCCGACGCTCCCGGCGCGCGGCACGGCGAGCAGCCTCGCCCCGCACTTCTCGCTGAGCGTCGATCCCTCGGCGTGCGCTACGATCGCGATCTTCGACCTCGAGTTCCGCTACGGCAGCTCGGTGCGCCGGTCGAGCTTCCGCGTGCGCGTCGGAACGGAGACGCCGCTGAGCGGGCTCGACTACGACATGGAAACCGCGGCGGGCTGGTCGTCCAATCCGGGCTCGGCCAGTGCCGGTCGCTTTGTCCGCGAGGATCCGGTGGGGGTGAGCATCAGCGGCGGGCTCAGCAACCCCGAAGACGACACGACTCCGGCCCCTGGGGTCATGTGCTGGGTCACCGGCAGCGGCGGCGGCAGCCCGAGCAGCAACGACGTCGACGGCGGATCGACGTTCCTGCTCTCACCGACCTTCGGTGCGCCGCACGTCCAGGCGATGTCGCTGACCTACGACCGTTGGTACTACGACGACTCCGCGTCGAGCGACTCGTACAAGGCCGAGGTGACCAACGACGGCGGCGCGAGCTGGCTGCTCCTCGAGCAGCGGGTTTCGCCGACCGGCGGATGGAAGAACCTCTCGACCGACTTGATGGCGCTCCTGGCCCCCAGCGAGAACATGCGGCTCCGCTTCACCGCCACGGACGGGGGCGCCGACTCGGTCGTCGAGGCCGCCGTCGACGAGGTACACATCCGCGGGATGTGGGTGGACTGCCAGTCCTTCTCACCCCCGCTGCTCTCGGCGCCCAACCCGGTCGGCGGCAGCCTGAGAGTCTCGGCCGACGCCGCCGGTCACGTCGTGCTGACCTGGAACGCGCCGCCGGTCGACGGCGGCCACGGCCCCGCGACGCTCTACCGGATCGAGCGTGCCCTCGCTCCGCAGGGCCCCTGGATCGAGGCTGGCTCCGCGACCTCCACCCGGTGGGTCGACGTCGACGCGCTCGGCACCCCCGATCCCTACTTCTACCGCGTGACCGCCGAGAACAGCGGCGGAGGCGAATGATCGCCGGATGACAGCAAGACCCCGAGGAGAGTCCCCCATGCGCTCCCACGACAAGCGATCCTCCAAGCCCTCAGGACGAAGCCTCGTACTCGCGGCGATCCTGGCCGCGCTCATCGCGCTCCTGCCGGTCATGCCGGCCGGAGCGGAGGAGGCGCCGGCGGAGTCCGTGCAGCCGGCACCGGCTGCCGTCGCGACCGACGGGGGAACCTGCTCGGCCGACGGGTCCGGCGAGACGGCGAAGTCGGGGGGCGTGAGAGACAGCGTCAAGGCGACGCGCCCGGGGCCATGGCGCCAGGACGGCAAACTCGCGCCGCCGCGCGAGCGCATTCCCGGCACGCAGACCGTCGCGCCGAGGGAGCGGATGTCCACCGACGCGGTCACCGCGGGCCGCTGGGTCCGCGGCTACCGTCCCGCGACCGCGGAGGCCCAGGCGGAGTTCGAGGCCTGGAAGGCGGCGCAGACGGCGAATCTGGGGACTGCCGGCCCCGCGGGGATCCCCAGTGCGCTCGCCAGCAACTACGCCGCCAACCTGCTCAGCGGCAAGCGGGTCGAGTACGTCCCGGACGAGTCGATCAGCTACGCCGTGCACGGCGCGAAGTACCAGATCTCGCCGATCGACCTGCGTCAGCTCCCGCCGGGCGAGAAGATCGAGCCGAAGAGCGAGGTCGAGTCGGAGCAGGAATCGCTGCTCGACCACCACTCCGGGATGACCTGGGAAGAGTACCGCTGGGTCAAGCGGCAGGCCGAAAGCGCCCCGCTGACGCCGGACGCCCAGGACGTGAGCGGGCCGTCTCCCCTCGCCCCCTCCCCGGCCGGCGTCAGCTTCGACGCAATCGGATCGGGCGGCACCTTCATGGTCCCGCCGGACCCGATCATGGCTGCCGGCCCGGGCCACCTGGTCGCGATCGTCAACCAGCGCTACCGGGTGTGGAACAAGGCCGGCACGCCGTTGATCGACGAGATCACGCTGGACCAGTTCTTCGCCGGCGTGCCCCACTGCGCCAGCGTCTTCGACGTCTTCGTCGACTACGACGAGGCCGCCAACCGGTTCGTCATGGGTGGCGAGACGCTCGAAACGACGAGCGGCCAGGATTCCTATCTCTGCGTCGCCGCGACGGCCACCAACGACCCGACGGGGGTCTGGTACCGGACCTCGTTCCGCTCCGACTCGGTCCAGCCGAGCACCTGGCTGGACTACCCACACATGGGCATCGGCCTCGACGCGATCTACATCTCGGGCAACATGTTCGTCGACAATGGCGGCCTCGATTCCATCCGGATCTTCGCCGTCGACAAGAACGCCCTCTACCAGGGAACTGCGGCCGCGGTCGCGGAGGCGGGGCTCGGCTCGTTGTTCTTCACGGCCCAGCCGGTCAAGATCCACGGCTATACCTCTGGCGGCTGGCCGGCCCCGGGCACCCCGCACCACTTCATCGCGCACGACGGCGGCGGGAACAGCCGGATCTGGCGCTGGAGCGATCCGTTCGCCACGCCGCCGGTGATCTACGGCACCTTCCCCGAGGCGGCGTTCAACGGCGTGCCGCCGAGCGCGCCCGAGCTGGGGTCACTTCCGGGCAACTACAACGATACCGGGAGCGGCCGCTGGTACGACGCCGAGTACCGCGGCGGCAGGCTCTGGGCCACACGCGCCACGGGCTGCAACCTCGGCGGCGGCAACGCCGAGAGCTGCATCGACTGGATCCAGGTCAACGTCTCCGGGCCGGCGCCGGTGCTCGAGCAGCAGCAGACCGGCGGCGCCTACGGCAGCACCGACGACTTCCGCTACTACCCCGACGTATCGGTCGACCGGAACGGCAGCATCGCGATCGGCTATACAAAGTCCAGCCCGACGACCCACACCCAGCTCTGGATCACCGGGCGCCTGTTCAGCGACCCGCCGGGCACGCTCCAGAGCGAGACGCTCCAGCGCGCCGGCCTCGGCAACTACACCGACGGCGGCGGCTGCGGGGGCGGCTGCGACCGCTGGGGGGATTACAGCGGAATGACCGTCGATCCGGACGGCTGCACCTTCTGGTACCTCGGCGAGTTCTCCGACGGCGGCTACGCCGCATGGAAGACCGCCATCGCGAGCTTCCGCTTCTCCTCGTGCAGCACCGACGCGCAGGTCCAGGTGGACAAGGGGACCTACACCTGTGATGACTCGATGACGGTCACGGTGACCGACTCGATCGCGATCGACGCGGCGACCGTCGCGGCCAGAATCACGATCTCGACCACCGGAGGCGACTCCGAGAAGATCCCGGCGGGGTCCTGGACCGGATCCGACTGCTCCGGCGGCACCTGCAAGACCTGGAAAGCGACGCTGCCGGTCAGCGGCGCTCCCGGCTCGTCGAACAACGGTACGGTCAACGTTCACGACACGGAGACGATCACGACCTTCTACGCCGACCCGCACCCGGGCCACGGCGAGCGGTCCGTCGACGCGGCGGTGAGCTGCAAGACCCGCCTGCAGGACGGCGGCTACCTCACCGCCGGCGGCTGCGAGGGGGGCCAGGGGGGCGAGCGCTACCGCGACTACATGGACGGCGGCGAGTACATCTCGTACACCTTCGGCATCTACAACCCGCCGACCGCCTCCGACCTGACCGACATCGTCGCCGAGCTGGTCATCACCGGCCCGGCCGCCAACAAGGTGACGATCTTCAACCCGATCGTCCAGCTCGGCTCCCTCGCGCGCGGCCAACTGACGGCGCCGGTCTTCACGCTCACCATCGACCCCAGCATCGACACCCCGGCCCTGCGGATGAGCGAGACCGACTTCAACCTGTACATCACCTCGGCCTCCGACGGTTTGAGCGTTCCGCAGGTCATCACCCAGCGCCACCTGCTTCAGACCGACGACACCATCGCCAGCGAGGGCCAGTGCTGGAACTTCGAGGCCGGGGCCCAGGGGTTCGTCGAGCAGAAGATCGACTACCAGTACTCCTGCACTCCCTTCGACTGCGGCACCGCGACGCAGGTCAGCGCGGTGGAGGCGCCGTGGACCCACGGCGCCGGCTGCGGCAGCGAGACCCGTTCCGACGACCCGAGGATCTCGTGCGACACCGCGGGGACCAGGGCGTTCAAGAGCAACGCCGACGCCGCCGCCTGCACCAACTTCCAGCAGACGAAAGCCGGCGGCTTGGGCACGATCGTCGACACCGCGCTCTACTCGCCGATCTTCGGGCCGGCCCACACCGGCCTCGCGGCCAACGGCCAGCCCTGGAACTACGAGTGGCAGTCCGCCACCTGGTACTTCCGCTCGGACATGGTCGCCCTGGCCGATCCAGCGATGGCGGTCGGGTTCTTCTGGGACCACAACTACCCTGGCGTCTCGACCCCGGGGGTCAACGAGATCTACGACTACTACCCCTACACCTATGGCTACTTCTTCTACCCCGACCAGGGCTGGGACAGCGCGACACCGTGGAACTCGACCGCCCCGCCGGCCAACACCGACGGGATCAGCTTCGGAAACGCCCGCGGCCTGGCCACGGCGGGGCTCCAGTGGCGCTGGGCGATCGAGGTCTACGACACCGATCTAGGGGGCGATCCGCTCAAGACCGCGGCGACGCAGGGGCTGGCCCTGGACGATCTCAACCTGGCCTACACCCAGTATCACGCCGAAGGGCAGGTCGGCTCGTGCACCGCCCCGGCCGCGGTCGTGGCGTTCGACCGTTTCAGTTACCTCCAGTGCCCGAGCCAGCCGCTCGGGGTCAGCGTGCTCGACGGCAACGCCTCCGGAGCGGTCCAGGTGACGGTCGTCTCCGAGACCACCGGTGACAGCGAGACCTTCTCGCTCTACGGCGCCGGGCCGAACTTCACCGCGACCCTCCCCTCCTCCACCGCCGGCGGGCCGCGCTCCAACGACGGGACGCTGCTGGTCGCCCCGAGCGACCGGATCCGCGTGACCTACAACGGCGGCTTTGGCTCGTCGCCCCAGTCGTTCGCCACGATCGACTGCCAGGGTGGCGACGTCGTCGTGGACGGGTTCGCCGGCCTGACGGACAACGGCGACCACGACTCGTACGGCGACACGAACGAGACCGTCAACGTCTCGATCCGGATCCGAAACAACACCGGCCAGCCGCTCCAGAACGTCGTGGCGATCATCGACTCCGACGATCCTACCGTCGACTGCATCAGCAAGAAGACGGCCTCGTTCGGCACGATCGCCGCGGGAAGCACGGGCGTCAACAGCGTGACGACCGATCCCTTCACCTTCAAGGTAGCCGGCAGCGTCGCCTGCGCCGATCCGATGAAGCCGCCGACCGCGACGTTCCGGGTGCTGATCCTCGCCGACGGCTTCGCCGGCCCGCTCGCGCCGCAGGAGGTCTCACTGATCCTCGACCTCAACGACGTGCCGGGAACGGTGACGTACCAGGAGCCGTTCACCACCAACCCGACGGGCTTCGTCCACCAACTCGGTCCGGGCGACGACGACGGAGCCGTGGTCAACCCCGACGGGCTCCCCTGCAGCCCCTACGCCGACCGGTTCTTCTGGCGCGGCACCGGCGGCAACGCCGGGGGCGGCTACTTCTGCTGGAAGAATCCGGCGGACAGTTTCCCCGCCGGCGACCTCGGCGACCTCTCGGACTCGGCGCTCTACTCGCCGGTCTTCAAGATCGACGCGACCGGAACGACCCTGACGTTCGACCACGAGTACCGCTTCGGCTACTCCGGTACCCTCCGCGCGGACGGGGCGCGGGTCGACTACCGCGTCAACGGCGGCGTGTGGCGGAAGCTGACCACGCTCCCGTACGACGGCGGGTTGATCTTCAACACCTACTGCAACCCGCTCTGCAACACGGGCGGCGAGCTGGGCGACGCCTGCTTCTCCGAGACACCCGGCCTGGGCGAGAAGGTCTTCAACCAGCTCGACCAGGGGGTGGTGAACTGGAGGTCGGCCTCCGGCGCGCTGTCAGGGCTTTCCCCGGGCGACCTGGTCCAGTTCCGCTGGCGGGTCGGCTCGATGCGCAGCTCGGCATATGGCATCTCGACGCTGGGAGGCTACGGCCTCGACAACGTCAGCCTGACCAGCGTCGTGCAGAAGACCTGCGATGCGACCCCGCACGCGGACGCGGGTTGCGGCGTGGTCTTCGACCGCTTCGGAAACCTCACGCAGGTCTGCGGCGACGGCGATGCACTGGTCGAGCCGACCGAGCGCTGGAGAGTCGACGTCACGCTCCGCAACTCGACAGCGGCGCCCGCGGTGAACACGGTGGCCGACCTGCTGCCGAGCGGCAGCTCGCGCAACCCGGCGAGCGTGAGCGGCAACCCGAAGAGCTTCGGGACCCTCGCTGCCGCCGGCGGGACCGCGACCGCTACCTACGAGTTCGTCGTCGGGCCGGACGCGACCTGCATCGAGGACGTCCTGTTCGACGTGCGGAACATCGCCACCAGCCAGGCGTCATACGCCGACCAGCCGTCGGCCTTCTCGATCCCCGTGGGAGGCATCGGGGCGCAGCAGACCGCGACGCAGACGGTCAGCCCTCTGCTCGCCGAGGACTCCCTCGCTTCGTCACCGCTCTCGCCGGCGCTCACCGTGCCGGTGCCCGTGTACAGCGCAACGCTGAGCTACACCTACGGCTACACCAACGTCCCCCCGGCCCAGACCGAGCGGCAGGTGACGGATCCGCTGAACGCCACGAATACGTCGGTGACCTCGCTGCTCGGGGCCCCGTTCACGATCTCGCCGAGCACGGCGGCGGCGGCGGTCGTCGACTGGACGACGCTCTCGCACGCCAACGTGACCGCCTGCACCAAGGTCTTCCTGCGAACGCCGAAGGGCGTCAACTCGACGCTGAAGGACTTCGGTGTGGCGGTGGCGAAACCCTACGACGTGCTGAGCGTCTACCGGAACGCCAACGGCGGCGCCGGGCAGTACAGCATCGGGCTCCAGGAGTCCACCAGCGGCTCCTGCGGCGGCCAGGCGACGCTGCGCGGCGCCACGATGACGGTCACCGACCAGACGCCCACCGGGAACTGGACCGCCAACGCGCAGGTCACGCTGTGGAACGGGACCAGGGGCTACGTGATCAAGCGCTTCGGCGCCGCCGACACCGGTCCTTACGACGTCAAGGCAATCTACGACGCCGCGGGACCAGGAACCTACGAGATCCGCGTCGAGGAGAACAACGGCGGGGGCCGGGCAAGCCTCAGCACCGCTGCGCTCTCGATCACCGGGATCCAGTGCGATGCCGGGTGCGGCGTCGTGCCCACGCCGGCGCCCCCGATGGCCGACGGCAAGGTCGGGACGCCCGTGCGCTTCCGCCGGGGCACCGGACCGAACGCGGTGACGGTCACGATCGACAACGCCACCTGCAACTCGAACCACGCCGTCGTGGTCTACGGCACGCTGGGCAACTACAACGGCTACCAGGGGGCAGTCACGGGCTGCAACATCGGCACGGGACCGAACGCGACCTTCACCGCTCCCCCGGGCAACGTCTGGTTCAACGTGCTCTGGGTGAACGACGCCGGCGCGGCCGGGAGTCCCGGGACCAGCTCGACGGGGCCGCGGAGCTGGCGCGCGGCCGGGCTCTGCGGCGTGATCGACGACGACACGTCCGATCCCGTCTGCAATTGAGGCGCGAGGACGCGGCCCGCACGGGCCGGGAGAGGTTCATGCGCAGGCAGCACCGTGCGGCGCTCGCCGCCACAGTCGCCTTCCTGTCGCTGATCGCGACGGCGCACGCCGGTTCCGACCGGCGCGCCCCATCGCGGTTCGACGGCCGGATCGTTCACCGCGAGGGCGGGGCGGTCTCCGTGCTCCCGCGCCCCGTGGAGAGCCTCGCCGACACGGACGCCCTGCGTACGCGCTGGGAGGAGTTCCAGGCCCGGAACGGCGGCGACTGGGCCGTCTACCTCGACGAGCGCAGCGGGCTCCCGACACTGGTCTCGGGAAGCGGGATCCCCTGGATCGCCGAGACCACGCTCCCGGGTGCGACGCTCGACGATCTCGACCGGCTCGCCCGGAAGTTCCTGGCCGACAACGTGGCGCTGCTCGGGGACTGGTCCGCGATCCTGGAACTCGATCGCTCGGCCAGCCTCCGCCTGCGTGACGGGCACTGGCAACTCGTCTTCCGCCAGCGCGTCGACGGCGTGCGGGTCGAGAACGCCCGGCTCGATCTCCATGTCGTGAGCGGGCGGATGGTCCTGATGGGGGCCGACCTCTGGGGCCGGCCCCGCACCCGCGGCATCCCGGCGTTCGACGCCGCCCGGGCCCTCGACCGGCTGACGAGCTATCTCGGCGACGACGCGGCGGGGCTGAGGCTCGCGGGCGAACCGGAGCTGACGCTCATTGCCGTCGATGCCGCCCCGGCGGAGGGCGAGCCACAGCCGTGGTCCGGCGCGCGCGGTGAGGGGCTGAGGCACGAGCTGGTCTGGCGCTTCCTGCTCGACCAGGCGGACGCCCCGATCCGCTGGGTCGGCGAGGTCGACGCGCACGACGGCTCGATCAGCGCTTTCTACGAGGGAACCCAGTACGCCTCCGTCCGCGGCGGGGTCTTCCCCGTCGCGCCCGACGGCGACTGCTTCCAGGGCGGCTGCGAGGTTGCCGGCTTCCCGATGCCCTTCGCCGACTTCACCGAGTCCGGCCAGGCCGAACAGTTCGCCGATGCCTACGGGAACCTGACGTGCAGCGAGCCGGCCGCCACGGTCGAAACGAACCTGAGCGGGCCCTACGTCAACATCGCCGACACCTGCGGCCCCGCCGCGGAGTTCGGGACCTGCGGGGGCGGCCTCGACCTCGGGCTCAAGCAGGGCGAGAACTGCAGCGTCGCGCCGGGAGCGTCGGCCGGGAACACCGCGGCCGCGCGGACGGCGTACTACCACGTCAACCGCGTCGCCGAGATCGCGCGGTTCTACGACCCGGCCAACACCTGGCTGCGCAGCCCCCTGACGGTCAACGTCAACCTCACCTCGAGCTGCAATGCCAATTGGTCCGGGACCGTGATCAACATGTACGGCGCCGGTAGCAACTGCAACAACACCGGCGAGAACACCGACATCCTGGTCCACGAGTGGGGACACGGCTACGACGAGAACGACGGCGGCGGGAAGGACCGCCCCTCCGAGGCCTACTCGGACGTCGTCGCGATCCTCACCACACGCGACTCCTGCATGGGGCGCGGAATGTACAACGACGGCAGCACCTGCACCGGCTACGGGGACACCTGCCTGAGCTGCACCGGGTTCCGCGACTTCGACTGGAACGCGCGCCAGTCGAAGACGCCGGCCACGCCCTCGGGCTTCGCCGGGACACGGTGTCCCACCGATACCTCCGGCTTCGGCGGTCCGTGCCGCCGCGAGCCCCACTGCGAGTCCTACGTCTCGAGTGAGGCCTTCTTCGACCTGGCCACGCGCGACCTCCCTGCCGCGGGGATGGACCAGGACAGCGCCTGGCAGCTGGTCGATCGGCTCTGGTACCAGACGCGGCCGGGATCCGGGGGCAACGCCTACACCTGCCTGCTGCCGCTCTCCGATTCCTGCGGTGCCACCAGCTGGTACCAGCGGATGCGCGTTGCCGACGACAACGACGGCAATCTGGCCAACGGGACGCCGCACGCCGCGGCGCTCTTCGCGGCGTTCAACCGCCACAAGCTCGCCTGCGGCGCCGCGACGGATGCCACGAACCGGAACTCCTCGAGCTGCCCGACGCTGGCGGCCCCGGTGGTGACGCGATCGATGGTGCCGGCCGGCGTCGAGCTGAGCTGGGCTCCCGTCGCGGGGGCCGCAGAGTACCGCGTCTTCCGCGGCGAGCTGGGCTGCAACCGCCAGCAGGTCCCGCTCGCAGCCCTCCCCTCCAGCCAGACCACCTATGTCGACAACAGCCGGGACGCCGACGTCCTGCGCAACTACCGGGTCCAGGCTTTCGGCACCCAGCGGGCGTGCAGCAGCCGGGTCTCCAACTGCGTGACGGCGCCGCCCGGGAGCCGGCTTCAGAAGGCCTCTCACCGCGTGATCGACGACGGGGACGGGATCCCGGAGCCGGGCGAGACGCTGAACCTGGCGGTCTCGCTGTTCAACTCCGGCGGAGACCCGGCCCTTTCGACCAGCGGGAAGCTGGGGCTGATCGGCCCGCCAGAGGTCCGCATCCTCGGGCCGACGTCGACCTGGCCGACCATCGCCCCGAACTCGACGATGGAGAGCAGCGCCCCGCACTTCCAGGTCGTGGTGCTGGAGCAGGCGCACTGCGGCGACGTTCTGGAGCTCGCGCTCAGCGGGGCGGCTTCGAACTCAGCCCCCTTCTCGAGCGCGATCCGGATTCCGATGGGCAACCGGCTGCGCGACGACACGCAGACCGAGATCGTCGCGATTCCGTACCTGACCACCGCTCCGGTCGAGACCTACTGGAACGTCGCAGAAACCCAGACGATCGCCGACGTCGACGTGACGCTCGACGTCTTCCACCAGGACGCGACGCAGCTCATCGTCGAGCTGGTCTCGCCCGAGGGCACGACGGTCCGGCTGCACGATCGGAGTGCCGGCAACGGCCACGGCATCGAGACGCGTTTCGACCGCGACACGCTGCCGGACGGCCCCGGCAGCATGGCCGATTTCGCCGGAGAATCGATGCAAGGGACGTGGACACTCAGGGTCCAGGACGTGGACGGCTCCGGCGCGACCACGGACGGCTACATCCGCCCGCGCACGCTCCACTTCACGATCGAGGGGGCCTTCGACTGCACGCCGCAACCGTGCGCCCAGCCGACACCCACGGGGTCGCCGGACCTGCGGCTCGCCCGGGCCGGCAGCTCGCCGCCCTTCGATCTCGCCCTGTCCTGGAGCGCGGTGGCCGGGGCCGGTTACCACGTCCTGCAGTCCGTCGACCCGACGTTCCGCAGCGCCGTGGAGCTGGTCGGCACGACGACGACGGAGACGACGTTCACGCTTCCGGACGGGGCCGGGACGACGCCCGCGCTGACCTTCCTCCAGGTGCGGACCGTCAACAGCTGCCATCAAGAGGGGCCCTGAGCCGGAGGGCCGTTCCAGCCGCAGAGATCCGCCGGGCGCGCTTG
Source organism: uncultured Acidobacteriota bacterium (assembly GCA_963702425.1). Classification (GTDB taxonomy): domain Bacteria; phylum Acidobacteriota; class Polarisedimenticolia; order J045; family J045; genus JALOKP01. The sequence goes on along the minus strand of CAVPCQ010000010.1, from coordinate 62,075 downwards.
ACCGCCTCCCGGTCGGCGGGCCGGCACAGAGGCCGCGGGCCGGCACAGAGGCCGGCCCCTACGGTTTGCGGCCCAGTTCGAAGACCATCACCTCCGCCGGCTTGCCGTCGCGCCACGCCGTCCACTCGGTGACGACGTGGTTCGCGTCGACGATCGTGATTGCGGCCGAGTGCATGTGCATGTCGGAGAGCTTCATGTTGGCGCCCGAAACGAAATCGAACCGCATCGTGTTCCCGTCGACGCCCGCGAGCTTCATGCTGGGCTGGTTGCCGGCCGCGCAGTAGTGCGTGAGGCGAACGCTCGGCGCCGTCGACGGTGTAGACCGTCACCATTTCGTGCGGCGTCCCGGGAAAGAGCGTCTCGACCAGCGCGCTCCCCCCGCCGGTGAGCTTGTAGGTCACGGTCGCTTCGGTGGCTTCGCCCCCCTTCGGGCCGGCCTTTCCGGTCCATGTCCCCTCGAGCGACTTGAGTTTCTCGAAGGACGCATTCGGAGCCTTGGCCGCGGTCGCGCCGTGATCGTGCTGGGCCAAGGCGACCGGCGCGGGTGCGAGTAGGGCGAGATGGGCGAGAGCGACGAGACCGGCACGACGCATGGGTACTCCTCCCGGGGCGCGACTTACTTAGGACGCCGGTGGAATTATACAGCGCCCTGCCGCCGCGTCACCTCGGGTAGAGATCCCTGTTCCGGCGCAGGTAGACCGTCCCCGCGACCAGCAGCAGAACCCACGCCACGAGCGCCAGGATGAGCGTCGGCCAGACCCACCCCGGCACCGTGGCCCGCAGCAGGTCGTAGACGGTCGCGGTGTCCGGCACCCGCCCGGCTTTCTGCGCCGTCTTCAAGCCGAAGTCGAGCAGGTTCCAGAGGTGCTCCCGGGGCCAGGCCGCAGCCAGCGTGACGAGGAACCCGATCCACCCCGCCGCGGGGAAGAACCAGGTCACGAAGCGCCGCCGCGAGAACAGGCCCCACGCGGCGACGACCAGCAGCAATCCCGCCACCGTCAGTGCCGCCACCGCAGCGGGGGGCGTGTGGAAGCGCGCGATCCGGTCGAAGAACGGGAAGACCGGCAACCGCCGCGCCAGGTCCTGCGACAACTGGGCCGAGACGACCGCGGCGAGCAGCGCGATGCCGGTCACGCCGGACAGCGCGCCGAGGACGCGTCCGAACCCGAGTCCCCGAGCGTTGTTCAGTTCGCTCATCAGCGGGCCTCAGGTCAGCTTCTCGGACCAGACACGGTCCTCGAGGCGCTGCATGATCTCGTCGGCGACGGTCTCGGGGTCGCGCCCCATCGGCTCGACGATCACGTCGGCCGCCTCGTATTCGTAGCGCTGGGCCTCGTAGAGCGTGGAGAAGCGCTCGTTGTTCGGATCGTCGATCCGCAGCAGGCCGTGATCGAGCGCGTCTTTCAGGCACTCCTCGAGCGTCGCGTCGACGAAGACCGCCACGCCGAACTGTTGCATCGTGCGCCGATTGCCGCGGTCCACGAAGCTTCGGTGGCCGGTCGAGATGATCGCCGGCGGGCCGGTGGAGACCGACACGACGGCGCGCCGCTCCCGCTGCCGGTAGCCGCTCTCGCCCTCGTTGCGGAACAGCTCGGCGAGCGACATGCGCGCCGACGCCTCGACCACCTGGTCGGTGTCGAAATGCGGGCGATCGACGCGTTCCGCCAGCACCTGGGCGATCTCCCGGGTGCGTGACCCGATGAAGCCCACCACGAAGATCTTGTCGGGGATCATGGCTCAGTGTCCTTTCTTGTCCGTCTCGGGGGGCGCGCCGGCCGCCGCCACGGGGGCGACGACGGCGGACCCGTGGTCCGCCCAGCCCTTTTCCCCGGCGCGCACCGGGAACGGCAGGCGATTCTCATCCGGGGTGCGCGGGCAGCGATAGATCGTCCGGCCGTACGCGCACAGGGGATGGTAGGCGAGGTTGAAATCGATCACGTACCAGTCGTCCGGCCGGGCGTCGAGGTCGAGGTACCGTCCGGCGCCGTAGGTCTGCTGGCCGGACGTCGCGTCGAGGAACGGCAGGAACAGGTTGCCCCACTGCTCCGGCGGGATGTCCTTGTCGCGCAGGCTGTAGACCTGCAGCCGGTGCCGCTTCCCTTCGTGCGTGAACTCGAGGTAGCCGGCCTTCACCGCCGGCCGCTCCTTCCCCGACGTGGTGATGATCTTGATCGGCGGCGGGTGGGGGTAGCGGCGCAGCTTGGCGGTGAAGCGCAGCGCGGGGTCGTACGGGAAGTACTCGAGTGCCGCGAACGAGGCGCGCATCTCCTCCGGGATCGGGCTGTCGGCATCGGTCTTGAAGGTGGCGTCCTTCTCGGTCCGGCTCTCGAGGACGGCCTCCTGCGACGCGAAGACGACGTCGGCCGGGGGCTTCTCCTCCGACGGCGCGCCGCCGCCACAGGCCGCGGCAGCCAGCGCCGCCAGGGCGAGCGCCGCGCAGCGCGCGCCGGTCGGCGCGGCAGAGGCTCGGTGTCGCTTCACGGGCGGCGGCTCAGCTTGGGCATGGGTGCCTCGGATCGGCCCCCCGGGGGGCGGGAAACGGAGAAGTCTACCGGGGGGGGGCCGAATCGTCACCCCGGGGGGACGGGCCCCGAAGGGGCGGCAGTCCCGAAGCCGGATGAGGCCGCGCCGGCGCCGGGTTGCGGGGCGCGAGGCCCTTCGCCCCGCTAGCGCCGCCGTCCCCGTCAGTACGACGCGACGGCCTCGTCCGCGCTGGGAAAGATCTCGAACACGAGGTCCATTCGGGTCAGGACCAGCAGCTCGAGGAGCCGCTTGCTCAATCCCGACAGCTTGACGTTGCCGCCGGCCTTCACCGCGGTGGCCCGCAGCCCGGCGAGGTCGCCCAGGCCGGTGCTGTCGATGAACTGGACGCCCGCGAAATCGACGACGATGTGCTTCTGCCCCTTCGCGATCAGGTCCTTGATCCCGTCGCGGAATGCCCGGTCGGCGGGACCGACGCGAACGTCGCCGTGCAGCTCGACCACGCAGACTTTTCCCCGCAACTGGTGACTCACGAGCACTTCCCCACCTCCCGCGATCGTTCCCCATGATGGCACGGGATCGCGGGGCCCGCCGCCGGGGCCGTTCCGCCTCTCACCAGGCGACCGGAACCCTTCCCCGCAGCCCTTCGCGGTTCCGGAACAGCACGTGCCCGCGCGCGCGGCCGTGGGCCCAGAGCGCCGCGGTGAGCCGGACGTCGGCGCGGCAATAGGGCTCGACCAGGTCGAGCCGACCCTCCCGGACCCAGGCCAGCGACTGCAGCCCGTCGGCCAGCTTCGGCGCGCCCAGCGTCTCCTGCGCGAGGTGGCCGAGGCTGACGCGGAACCCCAGGCGCTGGTGGAGCAGCGTCAGAAGGTCGAGGCTCCGGACCTGCCGGATGCGCGGGCCGGCGTAGGCTTCGAGGACCGTGAGGTCGAAGCGGTCGAGATTGAACCCGACGACGCGGTCGGCAGCGAGGAGCAGGTCCGCGAGCGCGCCGGCGTCGTGTTCGAACCACGTGGTGAAGAGCCCGGTCGTCGTGTCGAGCGTCACCGCGAGCGCCAGGCCCATGTCGCGGATCCGGTCCCAGCCACCGACCTCGTCCGCCCCGCGCAGCGTTTCGAGGTCGAAGAAGAGCCAGCGGCCGTCCTCGGGGCGCAGCAGATCCGAAGGCAGCGGCAGACCATCGGGCCATTCCTCGCGAACCGTAGGGGCCGGCCTCTGTGCCGGCCCGAAGTCACCGATGGCACCGTCGCCGGCGGCCTGTTCGGGCCGGCACAGAGGCCGGCCCCTACGGGCGTCCGGATCGGCGGGAGCAGGGTCGCCATCGGCGTCGGTCGGCGCAGCAAAGAAGTCGTCCGGAAGCGCGCCGCCGCCGCGCACGCCGGCGTGGGCCTTCGTGCGATGCGTCGCCAGCGACGAGGCCAGCGCGCCGTCCGGCAGCGGGGCCGCGACCGGCACGACCTCGCCCGTCGTCACGCCGAGCACGACGAGCGCGCCCAGCTTGTCGAGCGGGGTGTTGCCCGAGCCGCACTTGGGCGAGTGGACGCAGGCCGGGCAGCCGTCCTCGCACGGGCAGGCCGCGATCAGCGCGCGGGTCCGCGCGAACAGCTCCTCGGCACGCGCGAAGCCGGTGCGCGCCAGGCCGACGCCCCCCGGCCAACCGTCGTAGACGAAGACCGCCGGCCGATCGAACTGCGGGTGGTGTGCGTAGGAGATCCCGCCGAGGTCCCAGCGGTCGCAGATCGCGAGCAGCGGGAAGAGGCCAATCGAGGCGTGTTCGGCGGCGTGCAGCGATCCCGCCGGGTGGTACTCGTCGGCCACCAGGTGCGGCAGCAGCTCCTCGGGGAAGACGACCCAGAACGAGACCGTCTCCAGCACCTGCGGCGGCGCATCGAGCGGGTGGCGGCTGATCTCTTCCTGCCCGAACAGCCGGCGCTTGCCGTAGCCCTCGATGAAGGTCGTGACGCGCACGCGGCCCCACGCCAGCCGGCCAGCGCCGATCGGTCGCTCCTCGAAGGTCTCGAGGATCTCGGTTTCCTTCCGCGCGTAGACCTGGGTGAAGTAGTCGACTTCGGCCGGCTCGAGCGTGATCGTCCGCGTCTCGCGCTCGAGCGACAGCGCGCGGTAGGTCTGGCCGGCGTGCAGGTAGATCGCCCCCGGATGCCCCTCGAACCAGGCGCGCGCTTCGTCCATCGAGCCGATCTCGCGGCCATCGCGCAGCTTCAGCGCGTAGGCGGTCCCGGCGCTGCGCAGCGCGATATCCCGCTGCGGCTGGCGGCGCAGCGCGAACCAGCGCTCGTCCCCCTCGACCTCGACCAGCTTCCCGGCCGCGACCAGGCGCTGAACGCGCTCCATCCCGTGCTCGCCCTGGAGCTGGATCACGTCCGCGGGGTCGATCGAGCGCTCGGCCGCCGCGGCCTCCAGGTGCGCGTCCGCGATCGAGTCGTTGTCCGGGTCGAGCACGACGCGCTCGAACTCGCCGCTGAAGAAATGCTCCGGGTGGCGCGTGACGTAGTGGTCGAGCGCGTCGGGTAGCGCGATCAGCACCGCCAGCGACTCGCGGTCCTGCCGCCCGGTGCGCCCGATCCGCTGCCAGGCGTTGGCCAGCGAGCCCGGGTAGCCGACCAGCACGCAGACGTCGAGGCCGCCGACGTCGATCCCGGCCTCCAGCGCCGAGGTGCTGATCACGCCGGTCAACTCGCCCGCGAACAGCCGCCGCTCGATCTCGCGCCGCTCCTCGGGCAGATAGCCCGAGCGGTAGGAGGCGATCCGCTGCATCAGCTCGGGCCGCTGCTGGCGCAGCCACTGGTGCATCAGCTCGGTGATCCGGCGGGCCTTGGTGAAGGCGATCGTCTTGTGCCCGGCTGCGACCGCCTCGCCGACGACGCGGGTGGCGATCGTGTACGGGCTCTCGCCGCGCGGGTCGAGGAACAGCACGTGGCGCAGCGCGGCCGGGGCGCCGGAGTCGCGGATCGCCGCGAAGGGCTCCCCCGTCAGCGTCTCGACGAAGGCCTGCGGCTCGCCGATCGTCGCCGAGCCGGCCATCACCAGGGGCCGCGCCCCGTGGTGCCGCGCCAGCCGCAGCAGGCGCCGCAGCGTGTGGTGGACGTGGGCGCCGAAGATCCCGCGGTAGACGTGCGCCTCGTCGACCACGACCAGCCCGAGCTGCGCGAGGAACCCGCCCCATGTGTCGTGCGACGGCAGGATCCCCAGGTGCAGCATGTCGGGGTTGGTCAGGATCACCGCCGGCGGCGCGCGGCGGATCCGGCGGCGCAGGGCCTCGGGCGTGTCGCCGTCGTAGACCTCGGCCGCCTCGGCGGCGGAGCAGCCGAGCGCCGACAGGACGCGCCGCACGACGGCGAGCTGGTCGCGGGCCAGCGCCTTGAGCGGGTAGAGGAAGATCGCCCGCGCGCCGCTGTCCTGCTGGCGCGCGGCGAGGAAGGCCAGCAGATAGGCGAGCGTCTTCCCCGACGCGGTCGGCGTGGCCAGCAGGACGTTCTCGCCGCGCACGGCGCGCTCGAGCGCCTCGGCCTGGTGGGCGTAGAGCCGGTCGATGCCGAGCGCGTCGAGCGCCTCGCGCGCGCCCGCGGGCCAGGCCACCGCCGGCTCGGCCCAGCGCGCCGGGCGCGCCGGCGCGACGCCGCGGTAGACCGCGTACGGTCCGATGCGCGTATCCTTGACGAGGCTGTCGAGAAACGATTCCATCAGCGGGCCGCCGGAGCGCGCGATCCTAGCACGCGGCGGCGAGGAGGGTCCTTGGCCGACGAAACGCAGCATCCCGGATCGATCGCATGGACGGATCTCACGGTGGCGAACGCGACGGAGGTGCGCGACTTCTACCGCGCGGTCGTCGGCTGGACCGTGACCGAGGTCGACATGGGCGGCTATTCCGACTTCTGCATGAACCGTCCCGCGGACGGGACGACCGTCGCCGGTGTCTGCCACGCGCGGGGCGAGAACGCCGACCTCCCGGCGGTCTGGCTGATCTACGTCACGGTCCCCGACCTCGAGGCCAGCGTCGCGGCGTGTCTCGCCCGCGGCGGGACGGTCGTCAAGCCGCCGTTCGAGCTGGGCGAAGGCCGCGCCGCGATCGTCCGCGACCCGGCCGGCGCCGCCCTCGCGCTCTACCAGGTGTAGGGGCCGGCCTCCGTGCCGGCCCGCCCGGCGTGAACCGGCGGGCCGCTCGTGCGGGAAGGGCCGCGTCAGGACCCGTCCGGCAGCGGCACCACGTTCAGACGGAACTCGAAGCCGGGAAGCGCCGCGGGCCGGAACGGTCCGTCGTAAGCGGCGATGCTCCGCGCCCGGTAGACGTCGCCGGCAAGGACGTACTCCTCGATCGTTCGCGCGCCGAGGTCGACGATCCAGTAGTTCGTGACATCGAAGCGCGCGTAAAGCTCCAGCTTGCGCACCCGGTCGAGGCGCTCGCTGCCGGGCGAGAGGATCTCGATGCAGAGATCGGGAGCACCGATCACGCGCCCGCCCTGCAGGATCCCGGACCGCTCCTTCGAAACGAAGAGAATGTCCGGCTGGACCACGTTGCCGTCGTCCAGCGTGACGTCGAGGGGGGCGGCGAAGACGACGCCAAGCCCGAGCTTCTCCGCGTGGATCAACAGCTCGGAGAGGAGCTTCGCCGAAACCTGCTGGTGCCACCGGTTGGGCGACGGCGTCATGACCAGTTCCCCCTCGAGGAGCTGGTAGCGATGCCCGTCGTCGGGAAGTGCGGCGTAGTCCGCGTAGGTCAGCAGACGCTGGCGGCCCGGTTCCGACATCGGGGACACTCCTCCGGGGGAGCGTAGCGCGCGGGGGTTGGCGCGACCGGGTCGTGTGGCGCAATCCGTCCCGCAGTGGCAACCGGAGCCATCGTACACCCGGACGCGCGGACCGGTGCTAATCTCACCGACCCGGCGGAGCGGGTCCGGCCCGCCGCGCAGGACGGAGCACGGATGACCCTCGTCCCCGGCACGAAGCTCGGCCCTTACGAGATCGTTTCGCCGCTCGGCGCGGGCGGGATGGGCGAGGTCTGGAAGGCGAAGGACACGCGGCTCGACCGCTTCGTCGCGGTGAAGGTGCTCCCCGCGCGGCTGTCGAAGGACGCCGAGCTGCTCGCCCGCTTCGAGCGTGAAGCACGGGCGGTGGCCGCGCTGAACCACCCGAACATCATGGCCCTCCACGACATCGGCACGCAGGACGGCGTCGTCTACGCGGTGATGGAGCTGCTGGAGGGGGAGAGCCTGCGGATCCGCCTGGAGCAGGGACCGCTTCCGCCGCGCAAAGCGATCGAGTTGGCGGTCCAGGCGGCGCGGGGCCTCGCGGCGGCGCACGAGAAGGGGGTCGTCCACCGCGACCTCAAGCCGGACAACCTCTGGGTGACGAAGGACGGACGGCTCAAGATCCTCGACTTCGGGCTCGCCAAGCAGCTCCTGCGCCAGGAGTCCGCGCCGAACTCGCTGCTGGAGACCGAGGTGCTCCCCTCGAGCGAGGCGGGCTCGACCGAGCGCGGGACGATTCTCGGTACGGTCGGCTACATGAGCCCGGAGCAGGTGCGCGGCGAGAGCGTCGACGCGCGGAGCGACCTGTTCTCGTTCGGCGCGGTCCTGTTCGAGATGCTGACGGGGACGCGCGCCTTCGCGCGGGGCAGCGCCACCGAGACGCTGGCGGCGATCCTGCGCGACGACCCGCCGGAGCTCGAGACGACGACGGGCCGGTCGATTCCCGCGGGCCTCGAGCGGATCGTGCACCACTGCCTGGAGAAGAGCCCCGACCAGCGCTTCCGCTCGGCCCACGACGTCGCCTTTGCGCTCGAGAACGTGTCGAGCGCTTCCGAGAACTCGGTGGCCTTCACCGCACCCTTCGCGCCGGAGAACCGGAAGACCTCGTGGAAGTGGGCGGGGCTGGTGACGCTGCTGCTGCTCGCGGCCTGCGTCGGCGCGTGGGCCGTGGGGCGGCGCAGCGGGGCCGGCCCGTCCCATCGGGCGGCTGCGGGTGCGGGCGGCGCGGGCGAGGTCACCCGGCTCTCGATCGTGCTGCCGGAAGGGGACCTCCTGACCGAGACCAACCGGCTGCCGCTGGCCCTCTCGCCCGACGGCCGGCTGCTCGCGTACGTCGGCCTCCGCGAGGGAAAGCGCCAGCTCTTCCTGCGCAACCTCTCCGAACGCGAGCCGGTCGCGGTGGCCGGCACCGAGGGGGCCGCCACGCCGTTCTTCTCACCCGACGGGCAGTGGATCGCGTTCTTCGCGCAGGGCGCGCTGAAGCGGGTCGCGGTCGGCGGCGCGGGGCTGCAGGTGATCTGCGACAACGCCGCCGAATCGCGCGGGGGCAGCTGGGGCAGCGACGGCAACATCTACTTCGCGCCCAGCAACAGCTCCGGGCTGTCGGTCGTCCCGGCCTCCGGCGGGACGCCGAAGGAGCTGACCCGCGTCGATCGCGCAAAGGGCGAGATCAGCCACCGCTGGCCGCACGTCCTGCCGGACGCGCGGATGCTGCTCTTCACGATCTGGACCGGCCCGGGAAAGGACGAGCGCCAGATCGTGGTGCAGTCGCTCGAGACCGGCGAGCGGCACGTCCTCGTTCCGGGCGGAGACACGCCGTGCTACCTGCCCTCCGGCTTCCTGCTCTACGCCCGGCAGGATTCGCTGTATGCGGTCCCCTGGCACCCGGGTCAGCCCGACGTCGGGAGCGCCGCACCCGTGACGCTCTCGGAGTACCCGCGCCTGGAGAACGAGGGCGCGGCTGCGTACGCGGTGTCGGACGGCGGGACGCTCGCGTACCTGGAGGGCGGGCCGACGCGCTATTCGTATCGTCTGGTCTGGGTCGATCGGGACGGGAAGGTGGAGCCCCTGCCGTTCCCGGAGCGGGACTACGAGGCCGTCGCGATCGCGCCGGACGGCCAGCGGGCCGTGGTCCAAGTCTCGGAAGGAACGGTCGGCCTCTGGATTTTCGACTTCGCGCGCCACACCATGACCCCGCTGGTCACGACCGGCGGCAGCAGCCAGGCCCCGGTCTGGACCACGGACGGCAGCAGGGTCGCCTACCGGGCGACGCGAAAGGGCACCCGCACCGTCTACTGGAAGGCGGCCGACGGAACCGGCGACGAGCAGCCGCTGACGGCCGGCCGGGGCGTGACGGAGACCCCGACTGCGGTCTCTCCCGACGGGCAGTGGCTCGTGTTCCACGACGTCGCCGGCGAGGCGAAGGGCGCGATCACGATCTGGAAAATCCGGCTCTCGGGAGACCGGACGCCGCAGCCCCTGGGCCAGCCCGGATCGCCCCAGGCGGGAGCCCAGGTCTCGCCCGACGGCCGCTGGCTCGCCTCCGTCTCCGCCGCATCGGGGCAGAACGAGCTCTACGTCCAGCCGTACCCGGGTCCCGGTCCCAGCAAGCTGCTGTCGAGCGGTGGCGGCTCGGAGCCGCGCTGGTCGCGCGACGGGCGCGAGCTGTTCTTCGTCAGCGGCAACCAGTTCCTGGCGATGGACGCTCCGGCTGGTCCAGGGGCCCCGTGGGGGGAACCCCGCGTCCTCTTCGAAGGGCAGTTCCGGCGGGGCAGCAACGCCAACACGCCGTTTGACGTGTCGCCCGACGGGCGCCGCTTCCTACGGATCCAGCAGTCCGTCCCCGACCGCTCGCAGGATCACATCGACGTCGTGCTCGACTGGCACGCGGAACTCGAGGCGAAGACGCCGGCCCGATAGGCTGTCCGGCGGGCCGGCACGGAGGCCGGCCCCTACCGTTCGCGCAGCGGCCGTAGGGGCCGCCCTCTGTGGCGGCCCGTTTCCTCGATGCGCAGGGCGGGCCGGCACGGAGGCCGGCCCCTACGCCGCCGTCGCGTCCCGCCGCGCGCCCGTTACGCCGCCGGCTTCGCGAACAGCGCCGGATCGACCTTCGGGTCGAGCGTGATCGACTCGACCGTCGTCGCCGCGACCTCCTGGCCGTCGAAGCGCGTCGACTGCCTGTACGGCAGCTTCACGCCGCCGGCCTCCCGCCAGTCGGAGAAGACGATCTCAGCCTGGCCCGGAGCCCGCGTCGCCGGGTTGGTCGCCGTGTGCGATTGCTTGAGCACGCGGCCGTCCGCGGCGATCGTGAGCCGCGTCTCCGCCCCGCGGAACGCGATCGCGACCACGTCGGCCGCCACCCCGTCGACGGTTTCCTTCCCGACCGAGACCGCCTCCAGCCCCGGGTCGGCGGCGTAGCGCAGGAGCGTCGTCAGCTGCCGCGCGAACTCCTTCGTGCTGCGCTCGAGCTGCTCGCCTGCGAGCGGCATCGAGCGCGGCCCCATCTGCATGAAGCCGCCGGCGCCGTCGAGGACGATCACCTGTTCGCCCATCGGGAGGGCCTGCACCGTGCGCCGGCGGTCCGGGAAAACCGCCAGCGAGGTCTGCTTGATCGTCATCGGCATCGGCTGCGTCAGGGCGATCGTCGCCACGCTCTCGATCGCCGCCGGCGCGAACGGCTTGCCGCCGGTCATCGACTTTACCGCGCGCTGCCATACTGCGCGCCCCTCGGCCAGCGACGCGGCGGTCTTCTCGACCTTTGGCCCCTTGACCGGCGGCGGCGGGATCGTGATGTCCAGCGTCGTCACCGGCCCCAGCTCGGCCAGCGGCTTGTCGAAGTCGGCCGCCTTGCCGACGACCAGCACCGCCAACTGCTCGGGCTTGACGTACGTCTTCGCCACCCGCGCCACGTCCTCGCGCGTGACTTTCTCGATGTTGGCGCGGTAGCTCTCGAGGTAGTCAGCCGGCAGGCCGTAGAAGGCGTAGTTCATCTGCTGCCCGAGAATCTTGCGGCGCGAGTCGTAGTTGAAGATGAAGGAGTTCAGGATCGACTCCTTGGCGCGCCGGATCTCGTCGTCGCTGGGCGGGTTGGCGATCAGGTCGTTGATCTCGAACTTCATCGCGTCGATCGCGCGGGACATGTTCGACGACGCGGTCTGAAGACCGGCCTGGAACAGCCCCGGGTAGAGGAAGTCCGAGCCCAGCCCGCCGCGCACGCTGTAGGCCAGACCCTTCTTCGAGCGCACGTTGGAGAACAGCCGCGCCGAGAAGCCGCCGCCGAAGGCCTCGTTCATCACCTCGACCGCGAAGTAGTCCGGGTTCTTCTGCTCGATCCCCAGCTCGGCCAGCACGATGTTCGCTTGGTTGACGTCGCTCTTCTCGACGAAGTAGAGGCCCGGGTTCGGGGTCTTGCGGTACGGTACCGGGCCGCCGTCGAAGGCCGGCCCCTTCGGCCAGTCGCCGAACGCCTGCTGCAGCTTCGCGAGCATCTCCCGGGCGTCGAAGTCGCCGACGACGCCGAGGTAGACGTTGTTCGGGTGGTAGTACTTCCCGTGGAACGCGACCAGGTCGTCGCGCGTGATCGCGGCGATCGTCGCGTACTCCGTCTGCCGGGCCAGCGGCGAGTCGGCGCCGTAGACCAGCTTCGTGATCTCGCGGTTCGTGATCCCGCCGACGTTGTCGTTGCGGCGCGCGATCCCGGCGTTGGCCTGGACCCTGGCGACGTCGAGCTTGTCCTGCGCGAAGGCCGGCCGGCGCAGCACGTCGGCGTAGACCGGCAGCACGGCGTCGAAGTCCTGCTTCAGGCAGTCCATCGAGGCGCTGCCCGCGTCGTCGCCGATGAAGGTCTCGACCGATGCCGCACGGGCGGCCAGGAAGTCGTCGATCTGGTCGCCGGTCATCGTCGCGGTCCCGCCGGTGCGCTGCACCGAGCCGGTCAGGAACGCGAGGCCGGTCTTGTCGGCCGGCTCCCAGTTGGAGCCGGCGCGGACCAGGGCGGTGACGGAGATCAGCGGCAGCTCGCGGTCCTCGAGCAGGAAGACCTTCATCCCGTTGGGCAGGTCGACGACCTGCGGCTTGGGGATCGGGAAGGCCGGCAGCGGCGGGTACTGGATGTCCGACCAGGCCTTGGCCTGGGCGGCGGCGGGCGCGATCGTGGCCGCGGCGAGCAGGAGCGCGGCTGCGAGCTTCAACAGGGGGACGGTCGGCAGGGTGATGAGTCTCATCGTCGTCCGCTCCTCAGTTCTTCGCCGACTTGGCGTCTTCGTTGACGATCATCGCGACGGTCCGGTTGTCGGGCACGAAGGTCGCCTTCGCGACGCGCTGGATGTCCTCCTTGGTCACCGCGTCGATCTCGGTCACGCCGGTGAACATCTCGCGCCAGTCGCCGTAGATCGTCTGGGCGGCGCCGAGCTGCCGCGCGATCCCCATGTTGCTCTGCAGGCCGCGCACCAGCGACGCCTTGGCCCGCGACTTGACCATTGCCAGCTCCTCGTCGGTCACCGGCTCGTTCCTGATTTTCTCGATCTGCGCGCGAATCGCGGCCTGGACCTCCTCGTTCGTGCGGCCGGGGGCCGGGATCCCGAAGAAGACCATCAGCGAGGGATACTTGCCGCCCGGGAACGACGGGAAGACGGTGGCCTGCACGGCGACCTTCTGGTCGCGCACCAGGCTGCGGTAGAGGCGGGAGGTGCGGCCGGTGCCGAGGACCTCGGCGAGGGCCTGGTAGGTTGCGTCCTCGGGGCTGGTCACCGCAGCGCGGTGGTAGCCCTCCATGTAGATCGGCTGCGACTTGTCCGTCTTGAGCACCTGCTTCTCGGCGATCGCCTTGGGCTCCACCGTCCGCAGCGGGGGCGGAGTCTCACCCTTCGGCAGGCGCCCGAAGTAGCGGTCGAGGACCGGGATGAGCTCCTTGGCCTTCACGTCGCCGACGATCGCGATCACGATGTTCGAGGGGACGTAGTACTTCGCGTAGAACGCCTTCGCGTCGGTCGCCGAGAACGACTGCAGGTCGCTCATGTAGCCGACGACCGGCTGCTTGTAGGGGTGCGCGACGTAGGCCGTCGCCAGGAACTGCTCCATCAGCCGGCCCGTCGGCTGGCTCTCTGTCCGCAGCCGCCGCTCTTCCATCACGACGTCGCGTTCCTTGTAGAACTCGCGGAACACGGGGTCGAGGAAGCGTTCGGACTCGAGGTAAGCCCACAGCTCGACCTTGTTGGCCGGCAGCGAGTAGAAGTAGTTCGTCTGGTCGGAACCGGTGGAGGCGTTCATGCCGGTCCCGCCCTGGCGGTCGATGATGTCGCCGAACTGGTTCTTGACGATGTACTTGTCCGCCGCCTCCTGCGCGTCCTTGAAGGCCTTCTCCAGCTCCTTCAACTTCGCCGGGTCGCCGCCGCCGATCTTCGTCCGCTCGGCGTAGAGCGCGTCCCACGCGGCTTCGACCTTCTCGAGCGCGGCGTTCTCGGCGGGCCAGTCGGTCGTCCCGATGACCGTCGTCCCCTTGAAGGCCATGTGCTCGAACATGTGGGCGATGCCGGTGATGCCCGGCACCTCCTGCGCCGCGCCGACGTTGACGTGGGTGTAGAACGACACGACCGGCGCGCCGGGGCGTTCGTAGATCAGGAAGGTCAGGCCGTTCGGCAGTCGGTGCTCGGTGAGGCGCCGCTCGAAGGACGCCAGGTCCTGCGCGGCGGCCGGCGGGACGGTGAGCAGCAGCACGGCGGCGAGGACGAGCGCGAGGGCGGGGTGCCCCGGACGAAGTACGCGTTCCATGGAGCCTCCTGGAGGGAGAAAGGCGACAGGTGCGAGGATTATGCCGGACCGGGAGCCGCGGGGCAGTCCCGTCCCGATCAGGGGCCCAGCGTGTGCTCCAGCACGATCCGGATCCCGATCGCGATCAGGATCAGCGCCGCCGGCGACCTGGATGTTGCGCCGCCAGCGCCCCCGCAGGCGGTGTTCGAGCTCGAACCCCAGCACGATCCCCGCGAACGACATGACGAAGGTGACGATCCCGATGACCAGCGCCGGGGTCGCGATCTCGACCTGCAGGAACGACAGCGACAGGCCGACCGCGAGCGCGTCGATGCTGGTCGCCACCGACAGCCCGAGCAGCGTGACGGCGTCGGGCAGCTCCATCGCGGATTCCTGCCGCCAGGAGGCGAGCGCTTCGCGGATCATCTTGATGCCGATCACCGTCAGCAGCGCGCAGGCCAGCCAGTGGTCCCAGGCCTCGATCTGGTGCCGCACCGACAGGCCCGCGGCCCAGCCCAGGATCGGCATGGCCGCCTGGAACAGCCCGAACGAGAGCGCGATCCGCAGCGCGCCCCAGTGCTCGCGGCGGGGGAAGGCGAAGCCGCACGAGACCGCGACCGCGAAGGCGTCCATCGCGAGGCCGATCGCGAGGAGGAGCAGGTCGGTCAGCCGCATCGCGCGGTGTGCCGGGACGACGTCGCGCGGTCCGCGTCAGGACGCGGGCGGCGGGGCGGAGGTGTTTCCGGGGACGGCGGCACGGGGGAAGGCGGCGTGGCCGGGGGTTCGGGGAGCGAGACGTTGACCGCCGCGCAGTCCGCCCACTCGGGGGGTGCGGGTAGCTGAGCGGTCCCGGTCACGCCGGCCGCCGCGAGCCGCTGCATCAGCTCGGGCCAGCGCTCGCGTGTCACCGTGACCCGGATGCGGCGCGGGCTTTCCTGAACGACCGACTTCCCGCCCGAAGCCTTCCCCGCGCCACCCACCGCTCGCTCGGGATGGCGCCCCGCCGTGACCGGCCAGCTCGCCTGCCGCGGCGCCCCCCAGGTGGCGCGGCACTCGGCAACGCTGGCCGCGGAGGGGACTGCGACGGCCTCGGCCACGCGATCGCCGAGCCGTTCGATCTTCGCCGCCGGCGGCGCGGCCGTCGGGGCGGACTTCGCCCGCTCGAGCGCCGACGCTGCATCCTCGCGCTGGCCTCGCGCCTTGTCGTCCTTGGCGAGCGCCGGTTGCCCGTCGGCGGCGGTTGCGGTGCCGTCCTCGACCGGTCGCTCCGGGCATTCCCCCGGCGACGCCCCCGACGACGCCCCCGACGACGCCCCCACCGGTGCCCCCGGCGCAGCCTCTCCCGCGGCCGCCTGGTTGACCGGGTCGAGCGCGATCTCCTGGGCCGTGCGCGACGGTTCGTCGGCCTCCTCCGGGACGGTGACCGGCAGCTCCTGCCCGGGCGCGAACCCGGGGCGCTCCCCCGCGGCGGCGAAGTCGGTCGATGTCGCAGCCGGCGATCCGATCCCGCTCGGCGCCGCGGCCCCTTCCGCATCCGCCGGACGCTGCGCCATCTCGTCGAGCTTCGAGGCCGCCGCGAGATCGGCTTCGGCGGTCGCGGTGCCGCCAGCGGGAGCCGCAGCGACGCCGGGCCCACTCCCCGGCTCGCCAGCCTGTTCCTTGGCCGGAGCGTTCTCCGCGGCGGCGGATCGCTCCTCCCGCCCGCTTCCGGCCTGGTCGCCGAAGGCGCCCGGCGCGCCCTCCTCGGCCCCCCGGGGCGGCAGGGGCAGGCGCGACCAGAGGTTCGCCGGAAGGTACTGCACCAGGAGCGCCCCGACGATCAGTGTCGCCGCCAGCCCGGCCCCGGCCGCGAGCGGGAAGGTGATGCGCCGGCGCGCCGGCCTGAAGGGGACCGTCTCGCGGCGCGGCGGCGCGACGCGCTGGCGCCCGGTCCCCGCCGGCAGCCGCTCCCGGACCCGCGCGGCGAGGCCGTCGGGCACCGGCGGATCCTCCGGCAGCGCGGCCGAGATCGATTTGATCTCCTCGAGCAGCCGCTGGCAGCGCGGGCACTGCTCGAGGTGCTCCTTGACGGCGGTCCACTCCTCGGGCGCCAGCTCGCCGTCGAAGAGCGCGGAGATCATCTCGTCGGGGTGCCGGTCTTGGTGGCTGCTCATCCCGACCTCCCCTCGATGCAATCGCGCAGCGCGACGCGCGCCCGTGCCAGGCGCGAGCGGACGGTGCCGAGGTTCAGGTCCATCGTCTCGGCGATCTCCTCGTAGCTCAGCCCCTCCCCCTCGCGCAGGGCGAGGACCGAGCGCCACGGCCCGGGCAGCCGCTCCAGGCATTCGACCAGACGGGCCGCGAGCTCCTTGCGCTCCAGCTCCTGGAGCGGGCTCGGGCCGGTCGCGACCGGCTCCGGCACGCCGAGCTCCAGCTCGGACGGCCGCAGGTCGATCGGCCGGCTGGCCCGGCGGACCCGCTCGGCCGCCCGATCGAGGTGGTTGAGCGCGCGGCTGGTCGCGATCCGGGTCAGCCAGGTCGAGAGTTTGGCCTCGTGCCGGAAGGCGGGAATCGTCCGGAAGGCGGCGAGAAAGGTCTCCTGCACGACGTCCTCGGCGTCCTGGTCGTGGCGGACGATCCGGTAGGCCACCCGCCACACCCGGGGAAGGTGCGCCTCCATCAGCTCGTCGAAGGCCTCCCGGTCGCCCAGTCGCGCACGCTCGACGAGCTCGCTCTCCCGCGCCTCGGTCATCTCCCGATGCTGCTGCGCCATCCCCGGGAGAATGCCACGACCTGCGGCGCTTGTGGGGCCGGCGCGAGGCGCTCCCGCCCCGGTCCTCCAGCTGTTGGACCACCGGGGATGGCTTTTGTTCCCGGCCGGCGCCGTGCAAGATGCGGCCGATGGACCTGCCGCTCGACGTCCCCGTCCGCCGCGACCTCTGGAGCCTCGATCCGGCGGTCCTCTACCTCAACCACGGCTCGTTCGGCGCCTGCCCGCGGCCGGTGCTCGACTTCCAGGGGCGGCTCCGGGACCGGCTCGAGCGCGAGCCGTTCCGTTTCCTCGCGCGCGAGCTCGAGCCGCTGCTCGACGCGGCGCGCGACCGCGCTCGGCGCGTTTGCGGGGGGCGACCCGGAGGGACTTGCGTTCGTCGCCAACGCGACGACCGGGGTCAACACGGTCCTGGCGTCACTGCGGCTCGCGCCGGGCGACGAGCTGCTGACCACCGACCACGCCTATCCCGCGTGCCGCAACGCGCTGGAAGCCTGGGCGGCGCGGTCCGGCGCGCGGGTCGTCGTCGCGCGCGTCCCGTTCCCGATGGCGGCGGGGGACGACCTCGCTGGCCCCGGTCCTCGCCGCCGTCACGCCGCGCACCCGGCTGGCGCTGATCGACCACGTCACGGCCCCGACCGCGCTCGTCGTGCCGCTCGCGCGGCTCGTGCGCGAACTCGACGCGCGCGGGGTCGACGCGCTGGTCGACGCCGCGCACGCGCCGGGGATGGTGCCGCTCGCGCTCGAGGCGATCGGCGCCGCCTACACCACCTTCAACGCGCACAAGTGGCTCTGCGCGCCGAAGGGTGCGGCCGCGCTCTGGGTCCGCGCGGACCGGCGCGAGGGGATCTCGCCGCTGGTGGTCAGCCTCGGTCACGGTGCGTCGCGCCCCGGGCGCTCGCGCTTCCGGCTGGAGTTCGACTGGACCGGGACCGCCGACCCGACCGCGTGGCTGGCCGTTCCGGAAGCGATCCGGGTGCTCGACGAGGAGGTGCCCGGCGGCTGGCCGGCGATCGTTGCGCGCCAGCGCGCGCTGGCGCTGGCCGCGCGCGACCTGCTCGCCCGCCGGCTGGGGGTCGCGCTCCCCTGCCCTCCCGAAACCGTCGCCGCGATGGCGTCGCTGCCGCTTCCCGCACCCGCCCGGGGGGCGGCTGCGCACGGCCTTTCGGCGGACGCGCTGGAGGACCTGCTCTTCGAGCGCTTCCGGATCGAGAGCAAGATCTTCCCGTGGTCGAGCGCGCCCGGCGGGATGCTGGTCCGGATCTCGGCCGCGCTCTACAACGCGCTCCCCGACTTCGAGCGGCTGGCGGATGCGTTGGCGGAGATCCTCGGGGAGCCGGGATAATCGGGCCGATGCTCCCCGGCGACCCGGACCTCCCCGAGCGCGTGCCGCTCTTTCCGCTCCCCGAGCACGTCTTTCTGCCCGGGGTACCGGCTCCCTACCGGATCTTCGAGCCGCGCTACCGGGCGCTGGTGCGCGACCTGCTGAAGTGCCCGTCCGCCGAGCGCTTCCTCGCGATCCCCCGTCTCACGCCCGGCTGGCAGCCGGAGGAGTACGAGGGGGCTCCGGCGTTCGACCCGATCGCGACGCTCGGGCAGGTCGTCCACTGCGCGCCGCTGCCCGGCGGGGAGTTCCAGATCGTCGTGCAGGGGATTCGGCGGGTCCATCTGGAGGAGCTGCCGTCGCCGCATCCCTACCGCCTCGCGCGCCCGCAGCCCTACACGGACGATCCGGCGCGGGCCGGGGATCGCGCTGCGCAGGCCGCCGGAGTGGACGCGCTCGCCCAGTCGACGCTGACGCTGGCGAAGATGATCGGCCCGCCGGCGCAGGAGCTGGCGCGGCTCGCCGCCGATCACGCCGACGAGGAGCGCTGGCTGTTCAGTCTCGGGAGCGTGCTGCTGTCCGAGTCCGACGAGCGCTACCGGTTCCTGGCCAGCCGCAGCCCCGCGGAGCGGATCGACATCCTGCTCGGGCAGCTCGCCGCGCTGCTGCACCTGGTGGGGACGAAGGGGCCCGGACGGGACCTGTTGCCGGAAGGATAGCGCATCGGGCTAGTCGGTCCGCACCATCGGCCGCGGCTCGCCGCGCCGGACGCGCCCCTCCTCGAGCTGCTCGAAGCGGTCCTGCGCCTGGTCGCAGCCCCAGCGCAGCGGCATCGTGATCTGCTCGCGGAGCTGCCGGAACATCCCCTCCGTCTCCTTCTCCCTGCGCAGCTGCTTGAGCGCGATCTGGTTGAGCATCTGCAGCGCGCCGCAGACCTCGTCGACGCTGAACCCCTCGTGGTAGCGCCGCTCGGCGAGGTCGCGGCAATAGTCGGCGATGATCGAGCGGTCCCCGGTGCGAATCGCCGAGAGCACCTGCCGCAGCAGCATCTGGAGCGCCCAGCGGTGCTCTTCGGTGTCGAGGTGCTGGTAGCTCGGGAAAGCGCGCCTGCCCGTCGGGCCCGTAGATCCGGTCGAAGAACTCGCGCTGGATCTCCGCGCCGTGCTTGACCAGCAGCCAGTAGATCCGGAGGTTGTCGCGCACCTCGACCTGCTTCATCGCCGCGCGGTTGCGCCGGTTCCACTCGACCGGATCGGTCTTGAGGTTCTCGATCAGGAACGGCATGCGGGTCACGATCGACAGCCGCTGGCGCGGTTCCCAGCCGAGGCGCAGCCGGGTCCGGGACGAGTCGATCGTCATCTCGGTGTCGATGTAGCGCGCCATCCACGGCCGCTCGAACGGTCGCTCGCCGGTGAGGCGCCCGACGCCGTCCATCACCCACATCCCGGGGCCACACAGGAGCTTCGGCATGAAGATCGGCGTCCGGGCCTTGCCGAAGTACGCGCGGGTGGCGGCACGGAACAGGTCGGCGTGCGAGGTCGCCCCGTCGGGGCTGGCCACGAGGACCTCTCCCTGTTCGAACTCGGGCAGCCGGTCGATCACCCGCCGCAGCAGGAAGACCGCGTCGCGCACGTGCAGGAACGGGATCGACGTCTCCCCGCGCCCGCCCAGCACGCGAGCGTTCCACGCGTCGGAGAGCCAGGTCTTGAGGAACATGAACAGCGGCGGGTACTCGCACCAGCCGGAGAACATCGCCGCGAAGCGGACGATGACCGACTTGAACTCGTGGCGGTACTGCTCGAGCATCTCCTCGCCGATCCGCTTGGTCCGGGCGTAGATGTGCTCGCCGTCGGGCGCGCTCGTCTCGTCCAGGACCTCGCCGCGCGGCGGGAGCCTGCTCGCCGCGACCGAACTGGAGAAGACGAGGTGCCGGATCCGGGCTTCCCTGCAGCACTCGAGCAGGTTGCGGTGACCCTCGATGTTGGTGCGGACGTATTCCGGGTGCTCCTCGCCGGTGAAGTCGTAGTGGGCGGCGAGGTGGATGACCGTGTCAGCGCCCCCCTTGTCTCGGATCCGGTGGAACACGGCGCGCAGCGGGGCGACGTCCCCGATGTCCACCTGGTACCACTTGATGTTGGGATGGACCGGGGCGCCGGAGCGCGCCTGGGAGCGGCGCGCGATCCCGTAGATCTGGAATTCTTCCTTGAGCGACTCGAGCAGGAACCGTCCGACGAATCCGGACGCGCCGGTCACGATGATGCTGGGCAGGGACATCGGCGCCTCAGGTCAGGAACACGATCCCGAACATGACGATCCAGACTGCGGTCAGGAAGTGGGTGTAGACCGCCGCCGAACGCACCCCGGGATGATATCCCGCCGAGTAGCCGCCGCGAAACGCCTTCGACCCCACGAGCACGAGTACCACGAGGCCCCCG
This sequence comes from uncultured Acidobacteriota bacterium, assembly GCA_963702425.1. Lineage (GTDB taxonomy): Bacteria > Acidobacteriota > Polarisedimenticolia > J045 > J045 > JALOKP01. Next base: position 41,570 of record CAVPCQ010000010.1, on the reverse strand, counting down.
ACCACGTGTGCGGCGTGCAGGCCGGTCAGCATGTAGAACGCGAAACCGAAGAGGTTCCGGCCCGGGGTGAGCCCCTCGCTTGCCAGCTCGCTCCAGTTCATCGCCTGTACCGCCAGGAACAGGATCGTCAGCGCGAGGGTCGCCGTGACGCCGATCCGGAGCCCCCGCTGGCTCCCCTTCCGGATCGCACCCAGGCCAAGCTGGGCCGCGACGCTCCCGGCGACCAGCACGGCCGTCGCCAGCCAGAGGCCGCCGGGCAGAGGCGGCGAGCCGGCAGGCGGCCACTCCGGCTGCCGCGCGCGGATCAGCAGGAAGCCGACGACGCTCGCCGCGAAGAACATCCCGAGCGCCATCAGAAAGAGGTTCAGCGCCAGCGCCCCGCTTCCGGGGGCGCGGGAGATTCCCGCGTGGCCCGGCGGTCGATGCCGCCGCCCGGCGTCGCGGCGGCCAACGCGCTACTTCTTCTGCATCCCGGGCGCGTAGCCCGGGATCATGTCCGGCTGGTACTGCTTGGCGTCCAGCAGTGTGATCCCGATGAACAGCGCGACGAAGGCGAAGGACACGACCAGGATGAACCCGTTGAACGGGTGGTCGTACTTGAGGTGCATGTAGAAGAGCGCGACCAGCGAGGCCTTGACCAGCGCCACGCCGAGCGCGACCGCGAGGTTGAACGGCCCCAGGTCGAAGAAGGTCACACCCACCGTGACGACCGTCAGGACGATCAGCACGACCCAGATCCCGACCAGCACCGAGACCGGCATGACGTGAACGCCGCCGATCGACTCGCCGCCGTGCGCGTGGTGGCCCTTGGTGTGCATCGTCGTCTCCGACTCAGTGGATCAGGTACATCAGCGGGAAGAGGAAGATCCAGATCAGGTCGACGAGGTGCCAGTAGAGGCCCCCCAGGTCGACCGGCGCGAAATACTGCGGGCTGAAATCGCCGCGCAACGAGCGCTTCAGCAGCCAGCCGATGATCCCCATCCCGGCGATCACGTGCACCGCGTGCAGGCCGGTCATCATGAAGTAGATGCCGAAGAAGATCTGGACGTTCTTGGGCACCGCGTCTCTTCGCCGTGCCGAGCGGCTCGACGACCCCGGCGGACAGGCCCGGCGGGCCGACGGCCGCCGGCTTGATCAGCGAGCTTTCGTCGCCGGGTTTCGGTCCGGGGACAGCGGCGGCGGCCGGCGCCGCTCCCTGTGGAACGGGAGCCACGGGCACCAGGCCCGGCGACGTCCCGTTCGGCGCGGGTGCCGCCGTCGTCGGGGCGGCGACGGGCGGGGCGACGATGGCCCCCGGCATCATCGGAAGCACCTTCTCCTGCAGGTCGTGGTGGCCCGGCTCGGCCGCCGTGCCGTGGTTGGTGTGCGGCGGGGCGGTCGGGGCGAAGCGCTTCCCGGGGAGCAGCCCCTCCTCCCATTTGGCTTTGTACTCGACGTACTTGATCCCGAGGAAGGTGACCGCGAAGACGAGCGTCAGGCTGAGCATCCAGACCAGGATCCTGCGCTGCCCTAGCTGCGCCGCACGAACCCCCCACGCCATCGTCAGCGACGACGTCAGGAGCACGATCGTGTTGATCCCGCCCAGTTCCTTGCTCAGGTAGAGGTGCGCGTAGTCGAAGATCTCGGGGTGCAGGGAGCGGTAGATCGCGTAGGCGCAGAACAGCCCGCCGAACAGCAGGATCTCGGTCGCCAGGAAGATCCACATCCCCAGCTTGCCCGACGCCACCTGCTGCTCGGGCGACTCGAAGTGGTGGGCGAGGTTGGGCGGGTGCGCGTGTTGATCGTGCGCGTCGGCGGCGTGGCTCATCGCGTCAGCCCTTCTTCACGTAGCCCTGGATGGTCCGGTCCCAGGCCAGGTCGGTGTAGTCGTAGGGGTCGCGAACCACCGGCTCGACCGAGAAGTTGTCCGTCGGCGGCGGCGAGCTGGTGAACCACTCGAGCGAGCCCGCGCCCCACGGGTTGTCCGGCGCGCGGCGACCGGCGAAGAGCGCGTGCAGCAGCGCGATCGCCGCGATCAGCAGCCCCAGGCCCAGCACGTACGAACCGATCGAGGAGAGCTGGTGCAGCAGCTGGAACTCCGGCAGGTAGTTGTAGTAGCGCCGCGGCATCCCGCGGCTGCCCAGCACGAACTGGGTGAAGAAGGTGACGTTGAACCCCACGAAGGACAGCCAGAAGCCGATCTGCCCCCAGCGCTCGTCGACCATCCGCCCGAACATCTTCGGCCACCAGAAGAACAGGCCGCCGATCAGCGCGAAAACCGACCCCCCCATCATCACGTAGTGGAAGTGGGCGACGATGAAGTACGTGTCGTGCAGATGGACGTCGGTCGTCAGGGCGCCGAGGAAGAGCCCCGTCAGCCCGCCGATCCCGAACACGAAGATGAACCCCAGCGCCCACAGCATCGGCGTCTTCAACTCGATCGAGCCGCGGTACATCGTCGCGAGCCAGTTGAAGACCTTGACCGCCGACGGGATCGCGACGCTGAAGGTCAGCGCCGAGAAGATCATCGTCGCCATCGGCGACATCCCGGAGGTGAACATGTGGTGCGCCCAGACCAGGAAGCCGAAGATCGCGATCGCCACCGAAGAGTAGGCGATGAACCGGTAGCCGAAAATGTGCTTGCGGGAGAAGACCGGAATGATCTCCGAGATGATCCCCATCGCCGGCAGGATCATGATGTAGACGGCCGGATGGGAGTAGAACCAGAAGAAATGCTGGTAGAGGATCGGGTCGCCGCCCAGGGCGGGGTCGAAGATCCCGATCCCCAGCGCGCGCTCGGCGATCAGGAGCAGCATCGTGACGCCGAGTACCGGCGTGGCGAGGACCTGGATCACCGCGGTCGAGTACAGCGCCCACAGCATGAGCGGCATCTTGAACCAGCCCATCTCGACCGGCCGCAGCTTGTGGATCGTCGTGATGAAGTTGACGCCGGTGAGGATCGAACTGAAGCCCAGGATGAACACCCCGAAGGTCATCGAGATGACGGCGGTGTTGGTGGTCGTGCTGTAGGGCGTGTAGAAGGTCCAGCCGGTGTCGACGCCGCCCATGATGATCGAGGCCACGGCCCAGAGCGCGCCGATGATGTAGAGGTACCAGCTCAGGAGGTTCAGCCGCGGAAAGGCAACGTCCTTGGCGCCCAGCATGATCGGCAGCACGAAGTTGCCGAGCGCCCCGGGGATCGAGGGGATGATGAACAGGAAGACCATCACCGCGCCGTGCAGCGTGAACATCTTGTTGTAGGTGTCGGGGCCCATGATCGTCTGCGTGGGCGTCAGCAGTTCGGTCCGGACCAGCAGGGCGAAGACCCCCCCGAGGAAGAACGCGGTCAGGGTGGAGATCAGGTAGAGCACGCCGATCCGCTTGTGGTCGAGCGTCGTGACCCACGACAGCAGGCCGTGGCTGGCGTTCAGGTAGTTCGCCGGCTCCGTCGGCCCGGGCCGGGCCACTCCGGGCATCGTGTGGTCGATCGTCGCCATGGTGTCGCCCCTCTTCCTACTTCAGCGTCTTGATGTATTCGATGACCGCGGAGATCTCGCGGTCCTTGAGTCGTCCCTGGTAGGTCGGCATGACCGGGTCGAAACCGGCGACGACCTGGGCCTGCGGGTTGAGGATCGAGTTCCGCAGGTAGTCCTCGTCGGCGACCACCTTCTGGCCGGTGGACAGCACCACGTCGTGACCGAAGACGCCCTTCAGCGTCGGGCCGATGACCCGCGAACCGTCGATCGAGTGGCACTGGGTACAGCCGCGCTGCTTGAACAGCTTCTCGCCGGCCTCGGCGGGCGACATCTTGTCGAGGAAGTTGGAGGCGTTCTCCAGCCACTTCTCGAACTCGCCGGGGGGGTGGACGATCGTCCTGGCCAGCATGTCGGAATGGCTGGTGCCGCAGTACTCGGCGCAGAAGATCTGGAACTCGCCGGTCTGGGTCGCCCGGAACCACATCTTCGTGTAGCGGCCCGGCACCGCGTCCTTCTTCAGGCGGAAGGCCGGGATGAAGAGGCTGTGGATCACGTCGTCCGAGGTGATCACCAGGCGCACCGGCGTGTCGACCGGGACGTGCAGGTTTTCGTCGATGTAGCCGTTCGGGTAGCCGAACATCCACTTCCACTTCTGTCCGACGACCTGGATCTCGTAGGCGTTGTCGGGCGCGATCGCGCCCTTCATGTAGCCCGTGAAGCCGATCCAGAAGATCGCGATGACGAGCACCAGCGGGATGACGGTCCAGACGATCTCGAGCGGAGTATTGTGCGTCGGCCCCTCTCCGAGCTGGTCGGGCGAGCGCTGACGGTACTTGAAGATGAAGTACGCCATCAGGCCGATGATCAGGGCGAAGAAGAACAGCGAGATGTAGTAGATGAAGTAGAACAGCCAGTCCACGGCCGCTGCGTTGGCGGATCCCCGCACCGGCATCCAGAAGTCGCCGGAGGTGGTGGTGGGCGGGTTGGCGCTGGCGAGCGGAGCGAGCACGGCGAGCAGTCCGGTCATGGGTGGCCTTCCGCGGTGACGGTCGCAGCCCGGCGGCGGCGGCTCTCGCGCATCCAGAGCGAGGTCAGGGTCGCGCCGAGCACGATCAGCGCCAGGACCCCGCCGGCGCGCATGATCTTGATCGCGGCAAAGGAGTAGCTTCTCGAGCTCGGATCGTAGCGGTAGCAGTAGAGCAGCAACTGGTCGAGCGCGGAGAGCGATCGCCCCTCCGAGGCTTCGGCCAGGGAGAGCCGGATCGTCCGTGGATCGAACGTGACCCCGTACAGGTAGCGCGCGACCTTGCCCTCCGGCGTCAGCGCCATCAGGACCGCGGCGTGGGAGTACTCGTTGCGATCCTCGAGATACTGGTAGCGGAAGCCGACCGCGTCGGTGAGCGCCGCGATGCTCTCGGCGCTGCCGGTCAGGAAGTGCCAGCCCGACGCCGACTCGGGCCGCCCGTACTCGCGGATGTAGTTCTGCTTCTTGAGCTTGGCCAGCTTGGCCGTCTCGAGCGGGTCGACCGAGACCACCACGACCTCGAAGTTGTCCCCCGGGACCCAGCTCGGGACCTCCCGCAGCCCCTCGATGAAACCGTTGAGCACCAAGTTGCAGAGCATCGGGCAGCGGTAGTAGCCGATGTCGAGCAGCACCGGCCGCCCGGCCTGGAAGTAGTTGCCCAGCTTGACCGGCCGGCCGTCGTCGTCCGTGAACGGCAGGTCGAGCGGCAGCTGCTGTTCCAGCCGCTCCGTGACGCCGACCCCCTCCAGCTCGGCGGGGAGCGGCTGGGCGCTGTCCGCCCGCGGGTCCGGAAGCGAGGCCGCGGCCAGGACCAGTACGCCGGCCGCCGCCAGCACGACGCAGAGCAACGATCTCGGTCCGGTCATGGGGTTGTCGCGGTCCCCTCGCCCGGCGCCGCGGCGCGGCCGGACGGCTCGGCGATGACCATCTCGATCGCCCGGTCGATCGGGATGCGCACCACGCCCTTCTCCCGGTCCACCCAGCCGTAGCTGTTGAGCACTTCCAGCTGCTGGGCCTTCACCATCCTCACGTCGAGGTTCGGCTCGGCGTAGATCTCCGAGTAGATGTCGTCCTCGACGTGGTAGAACAGCGCCTGGAGCGCGACGACGATCAGGATCAGGATCAGCGACCCGACGATCCCGATCGTCGCGGTCAGGCCGGTCTTGGGATCTCCCTCGTTGCCCGTGCGCGCCATCGCCGTCCTCCTCAGACGCCTTCTTGGAAGACCAGCGACTCGGCGAGCCGGGGATCGTCCACCGGGACCAGCGGCGCCGAGGCCAGGTTGCGACTGACCATCCAGAAGAACAGGCCGCCGACGCCCAGGAAAGCCGCGAGGTCCAGCAGCGAGAACGGCACCTTGCCGCTGCCCGGCTCGTACTCCGGCATCGCGATGTAATAGAAGTCGAACCACTGCATCAGCAGAGCCCAGAAGGCGACCGGGATCAGGATCCGGAGGTTGCGCTTGGCCGCCCGCGACATGATCAGGAGGAACGGCGCAAGGAAGTGGCCCACGATCAGCAGCAGGCCGATCAGCGGCCAGCCGCCGTTCCAGCGCTTGAGGTACCAGCTCGTCTCTTCCGGGATGTTCGCATACCAGATCAGCATGAACTGCGAGAACGCGATGTAGGCCCAGAAGACGCCGAACGCGAACAGCAGCTTGCCCATCTCCTGATAGAGGTCCGGTGTGATCGCGCCGGCGAGCCGGCCGTTCGCCTGCAGCCGCCAGACCACGATCGGCAGCACTGCGAAGAACAGCCAGATCGCGCCGGAGAAGAAGTAGACACCGAAGATCGAGCTGAACCAGTGCGGATCGAGCGACATCAGCAGGTCGAAGGACGCGAAGGTGAGCGTGATCGCGAAGGGTACGATCATCGCGTAAGAGATCCGCTGCATCCGCAGCGTCAGACCCGGGTCGCCCGAGGCGTCCTGGGCCTTGCTCGCGCGGTAGAGCGCCCAGGCGGTGCCGCACCAGACCGCGAAGTAGACGACCCAGCGCGCGACGAAGAACGGCACGTTGAGATAGACCGCCTTCTTCGCCAGCACCGGATCGTGCGCGACCGCCTCCGGGTGGGCCCAGTGGTAGACCTGGCCCAGGCCGAAGACCAGCGGGACGAACAGCAGCGCCATCATCGGCAGCGCTCCGGCGATCCCTTCCGCGATCCGCCGCAGGAGGACGCTCCAGCCGGAGCGGGTCATGTGCTGGATCATCACCCAGACCAGCGCGCCGAGGCCCAGCGCCAGGAAGTAGGCGAAGGCCACGAGGTAGGACCAGAAGAAGCGCTTGCCGCCGTCACCCGAGGCGAACCCCAACCCGGCCGCGGCGGCGAGGCCGACGACGCCCACGACGAGCGAGAGCGTCCCCCACTTCCGGCCGAGATCGCCGAACTGGACGTTGTCCTTCGACAGGTCGTACGCGTGCTTCATCGTTCCCCCGCTCAGCGCAGGCCCGCGCGCAGGTCGGGCGGGACGTCGGCGACGGTTGCGTTCTGGCTGCGCTGCAGCGCGCGGACGTAGGCCACGATCGCCCAGCGATCCGCGGCGGACACCTGGCTGCCGTAGGCGGGCATGTTGCGGATGCCGTTCGTGATCGTGTTGAAGATGTGACCCACCGGGCGGCCGCGGACCTGTTCGACGTGGTAGCTGAGCGGCGGGACCCAGGTCCCTTCCTGCAGCGCGTCGGCGCGCCGGGCGACGATCCCGTCGCCCGACCCGGACAGCCCGTGGCAGGGCGAGCAGTAGACGTTGTAGCGCTCCTGCCCGCGCAGCAGCAGCGCGCGGTTCACCGGGACCGGAAACTCGACGACGAACCGCCCGTCGGGGCCGCGCCCCGTCGAAAAGGCCCCGTCATCGATCGGCGCGCCGCGCTTGACGGTCCCCTCGATCGCGGGACGCATCGCCCGGGTGTCGGCAAACAGCGGGTTCTCGCTCTGCGGCAGGTACTTCTGCTGGGTGCCCATGTTCTGGATCGGACGCAGGCGGGTGCGGTCGGCCTTGGCGCCGCGCGCCCGCGCGATGAACGCGAACGGCAGCAGCGACGCCACCGCCAGGATCACGATCGTGTAGAGGATCCACCTCGGCACGGGGTCAGTCCTCCAGCTCTTCGACGTGCGTCGAACCCAGCGACTCCAGGAACTCGCGGGTCCGGGCCCGGTCGAAGCGCGGGTCGGTCGCCTCGACCACGACGTAGAAGCGGTCGGTCGTCGCGCGCTTCAGGCGGCGGCTGTTGAAGGTCGGGTGGTAGTGCCTCGGCAGGCCGTTCAAGAACCACATCCCGAAGAAGGTCGACAGCGCCGCGAAGAGGATGGTCAGCTCGAAGGCGACCGGGATGTTTGCGGGCAGGCTCCAGAACGGCTTGCCGCTGACGATCAGCCGATAGTCGACGGCGTTCATCCACCACTGCATCAGGACCCCGGCCAGGCAGCCGGTCGCGCCCATCGCGAACACGAACCACGGCAGGCGCGTGTTGCGCAGGCCCATCGCGTCGTTCAACCCGTGCACCGGGAACGGGGTCAGCACGTCCCAGCGCGTGAAGCCCTCGTCGCGGCACTTCTCCGCGGCGTGCACGACCCCTGTCACCGAGTCGAACTCCGCGGCGTAGCCCCAGAACACGGGAGCCTCGGGCGCGGCCGACGCGGCCGGAACGGAGTGGTCGGCCATCAGTGCGCCCCCTTCCGCGGGCCACGGCGGTCGTGCGGCGCGTCGCCCCAGTAATCGCCCAGCGCGGTCGGGCCGGCCTGGTGGAGCACGTGCGGCATGACGCTCTTGACCTCGGCCATCGCCACGAACGGCAGGAACCGGATGAACAGCAGGAAGAGCGTGAAGAACAGCCCGAAGCTGCCGAGCATCGTCAGCAGGTCGACCGCGGTCGGCTTGAACATCCCCCAGCTCGACGGCAGGTAATCGCGGTGCAGCGAGGTGACGATGATCACGAACCGCTCGAACCACATCCCGACGTTGACCAGCAGCGAGGTGATGAAGATCGCGGTCGTGTTACTGCGGAAGAACTTGAACCAGAACACCTGCGGCACGAAGACGTTGCAGGTGACCATGATCCAGTAGGCCCACCAGTAGGGCCCCATCGAGCGGTTGAGGAACGCGAACAGCTCGAAGCTGTTGCCGCTGTACCAGGCGATGAAGAACTCCGTCGCGTACGAATAGCCGACCATCAGCGACGTGGCCAGGATGATCCGCGTCATGTTGTCCAGGTGCTTCGGCGTGATCAGGTCCTTCAGGCCGAAGATCTGGCGCGCCGGGATCAGCAGGGTCAGGACCATCGCGAAGCCGCTGAAGATCGCGCCGGCGACGAAGTAGGGCGGGAAGATCGTCGTGTGCCAGCCGGGCAGGACCGAGACGGCAAAGTCGAAACTGACGACCGAGTGCACCGAGAGCACCAGTGGGGTGGCCAGCGCCGCGAGCAGCAGGTAGGCCTTCTCGAAGCGCAGCCAGTGGCGGTTCGAGCCGCGCCAGCCCAGGCTCAGCAGGCCGTACGCGATCTGCCGCGGCCGCGTCGTCGCGCGGTCGCGCATCGTCGCCATGTCCGGCACCATCCCCATGAACCAGAAGAGCAGCGAGACCGTGGCGTAGGTGCTGACCGCGAAGACGTCCCACAGCAGCGGGCTGCGGAAACCGGGCCACATCGCCATCTGGTTCGGGTACGGGAAGAGCCAGTAGGCCAGCCACGGCCGGCCGATGTGGATCAGCGGGAAGATCCCCGCGCAGGCGACGGCGAAGATCGTCATCGCCTCGGCCGAGCGATTGATGCTGGTGCGCCACTTCTGGCGGAACAGGAACAGGATCGCCGAGATCAGCGTCCCGGCGTGTCCGATGCCGACCCAGAAGACGAAGTTGGTGATGTCGAACGCCCACCCCACCGGGTGATTCAGCCCCCAGACCCCGATCCCGCGCGCGAACAGGTAGCCGATCATCGCGAACAGCAGCAGCGTGAGCGAGGAGGAGATGGCGAACGCAATGTACCAGCCGCGCGTCGCCGGCCGTTCGTAGACGTTGCAGACGATGTCGGTGACCGACGAGAGCGTCTGGTCGCCCAGGACGAGCGGGGGGCGCGAGCGCGGATTGTCCTGCGTGTTGTCGATCACCGCGGTGGTCATGACTCGTGGTGCTCCTCGCGCGCGCCGGAGGCGCCGCCGGCCGGGGCGTCCGCACCGTGGACCGGGTTCTTCAACCGCGCCAGGTACTGCGTGCGCGGCCGCACGTTGATCTCGGCGAGCAGCGAGTAGGCGCGCCCGCTCTGCTGCAGCTTGTGGACCCGGCTCTCGACGTCGTTGAGGTTCCCGAAGACGATCGCCTGGCTGGGACAGGCCTGCTCGCAGGCGGTGACGATCTCGCCGTCCTTGATCGGCCGGGCATCGTTCTTGGCGGGAATCTTCACGGCGTTGATCCGCTGCACGCAGTAGGTGCACTTCTCCATCACGCCGCGGCTGCGCACGGTGACCTCGGGGTTCATCGCCATCCGCGCGAGCGGGCCGAGCTCGCCGGCCCCCTTGTGCCAGTCGAAGAAGTTGAACCGCCGCACCTTGTAGGGGCAGTTGTTCGCGCAGTAGCGCGTCCCCACGCAGCGGTTGTAGACCATCTCGTTGATCCCCTCGTGGTCGTGCACCGTCGCCTGGACCGGACAGACCTGCTCGCAGGGGGCGTTCTCGCAGTGCACGCAGGCGACGGGCTGGAAGGCGAACGCAGGATCGTCGGGGTCGCCCTTGAAGTAGCGGTCGACGCGGATCCAGTGCATGTCGCGGCTGACCAGCACCTGCTCGCGGCCGACGACCGGGATGTTGTTCTCGGCCTGGCAGGCGACCATGCAGACCCCGCAGCCCGTGCAGGCCGACAGATCGATCGCCATCCCCCACTGGTTCCCTTCGTACTTGTGGGGGTCCCAGAGCTGGATCAGCTTGATTTCGCCCTCGCGGGCGAAGGCGGGGTCGGCCTTGAACTCGGCCAGCGTCCCTTCCTTGACGAACTCCGGGACGCGCTCCTGCAGCGTCCGCTCGCCCAGCTTCCCGAGGCCCCAGTGGTCCTGTGTCGTGGCCAGCTTGCGCTTCAGCCCGGTGCGCTGGACGGTCGCCGAGGCCGCGACCCACGGCGCCGCCGCGGTGCGCAGGGCGTAGGCGTTGGCGCCGACCTTCTCGCCCACGCGGCCCGCCCGGCGGCGCCCGTAGCCGAGCGCCAGCGCGACCGAGAACTCGGCCTGCCCGGGCAGGATGTAGATCGGGGCCTGGATGCTCCGGCCGCCGCACGACAGCGTGACCACGTCGCCCATCCCGACGCCCAGCGCGTCGGCCGTACGCGGCGCCACCATCAGCGCGTTGTCCCACGTGAGCTTGGTGATCGGGTCGGGGAACTCCTGCAGCCAGGCGTTGTTGGCGAAGCGGCCGTCGAAGACCTTGCGGTCGGTCAGGAAGACCAGCTCGAGCGCCTGCGCGGACGGCTTCCCGGCTGCCCCGGCGTCGACCGCTGCAAGCGCGGCCGCCAGCCCGGCGGCGGCGGTGGCAACCGACGCCGACGGGTCGCCGGGGGCCGGCGCGCTGGCCTGGACGAGCCCGTCGTGGAGCGCCTGGCGCCAGCCCTTCTCGCTTCCGGCGAGCGGGAGGATCGCCTCGCGCACGATGTCGTACCCCTTCGGCTCCGGCAGCCCGGCGACGAGGGCGAGCAGCTCGGCCGGCGACTTCCCGTCGAACAACGGCTGGATCAGTGGCTGCACCACGCTGACCGTGCCGTCCCACGAGCGCGCGTCACCCCACGACTCGAGCCAGTGAGCGCGCGGCAGGAGCCAGTCGGCGAGCGCGGAGGTTTCGTTCGGGGCGAGCGACAGGTGCAGCACCGTCCCGGCCTTGCCGAGGCGCGCCGCGAGGTCGAGCTCGGCCGGAGCGTCGTACACCGGGTTGCCGCCCAGCACGAGCAGCGTCTGGACCTCGCCGGCGTCGATCGCGCGCGCCAGCGCGGCGATCGAGGCGGCCGCCGCGGGCGCCGGACCGTCGGGGTCCGCGACGTACTGGACCGTCGAAGCGACGTTGCCGAGAGCCACGTTGGCCAGCGCCGCCAGCGCGTGCACGACCGGGGGCTGTGACGGTCCGGCAGCGATGTAGGACCGTCCGCGGTGCGACAGCAGGTCCTCGCGCAGCGCCTCGATCCGCGCCTCGTTCGCCGGCCCCCTCGCCGGCGAGCTGTGCCAGCGCGGCGCGCAGCGTCGGCGTCATCCAGGCCGGCTCGACGCCGGGCCGCAGCAACAGCCCGGAGAGCAGGCGCGCGGCCGTCGCCGCCACCTCGCGCGACGGGAGCGCGACGCGCTCGTCGGCGCTGGCACCAGTGACGCTCGGCGTGCTCTCGAAGGCCCAGAGCCGGTTCATCGTCCCGTCGGCGGCGCGGCGGCGCGCGGCGAAATCGCGCGCATGAACCAGCGCTGCCGGGTGCATCTGCAGCAGGTCGCTCTCGAAGCTGACGATCACGTCGGCCGCCCCGAGTGCCGCCACCGGCCGCATCGGCGATCCGAAGGCCAGCGCCGTCCCGGTGCGTTCGGCGTCGCGCCCGATCGGCGCGTACTCGAACCACGCAGCCTGCGGGAAGGCCTCGGCGAAGCGCATTCTCGTCGCGGCGAAGCCGAGCGACGACGACGGCTCGGCGAGCACCGCCAGGCCCCGGCCCCCAGTCGTGCGGAGCGCCCCGAAGTGCCGCTCCGCGAACGCCGCGAACTCGTCCCACGTGCGCTGGAACTCCTGGCCGCCGGTCCGCTCGACGAGCGCCTGGCTGCGGTCGGGGTCGTACAGCTCGAGGATCGTCGCCTGCGCGAAGACCCCCGACGCGCCGCGGCTCTCCGGGTGCTCGGGATTCCCTTCGACCTTGATCGGGCGGCCGTCCACGCTCTTGACCAGCAGCGCGGTCGCGATCCCCCCCAGCTCCATCGCGCTGGCGTAGAACTCCGGCACGCCCGGCGTGCGACCTTCCGGCCGGTGGGCGTAGGGGAGGATCCGCTCCTTCGGCCAGCGGCACGCCGTGAGGCCGCCGAGCGCGACCGAGGCGCCCATCAGCTTCATGAAGCTGCGCCGCCCGGTGGGACCGAGGATCTCCGGCACCAGCGTCGGGAACTCGCGCTCGACGACCGCCCGGAAGTCGGCCGTTTCGGCCAACTCGTCGAGGCTGCGCCACGCTGCCTTGCCTGGCCGCGCCCGTCCGCTGTGCTTCGCCGAGGGCTCTATCGATGACATGTGTAGCAGTCCGTGCTGGGGTTGATGTTGCGTTCGGCGCGAAGCCGCTTGCCGAGCGCGGCCGGATCCTCGCTCGGGGTCCAATCCATCTGCGTGACGAACTCCGGCGGCCGGAGGCGGCGATCGGGGTTGCGGTGACAATCGAGGCACCACGCCATCGACAGCGTCTGGACCTGGCTGACCAGTTCCATCCGGTCGATCCGCCCGTGGCACTCGACGCAGCCCACGCCGCGCCGCACGTGCGCGCTGTGGTTGAAGTAGACGTAGTCGGGGAGGTCGTGGACCTTGACCCACGGGACCGGCATGCCGGTCGCGTAGCTCTCGCGCACGATCGCCAGCTTGTCGCTGTTCGCGCGCACTTTCGAGTGACAGTTCATGCAGGTCTGCGTCGGCGGAACCGCGGCGAACGCGGCGGCCTCGACCGTGTTGTGGCAGTACCGGCAGTCGATCCCCAGCTTGCCGGCGTGCAGGGCGTGGCTGTACGGGACCGGCTGGACCGGCGCGTAGCCGATGTCCAGGGTCTTCGGGGAGCCCCCGAACCAGGCCAACGCGACCAGGTAGACGGGTCCCCCGACCAGCAGGACCGCCAGGGCAGGCCTCAGCAGGTTGCTCCACTTCGGGAAAACGAAGTGGCGCGAAGTGTCCGAACTGTTCGTGGGCATGGAGCGGGAAGGGTAACCCGAGAAGGGTCCGTGTCAAGACCAAAAACTCCGGGTTAGCCGGGCCGGGAAACCCTATCCCGTCAACGCTTTAACTTGAACGGCCGGTCAAGTAAGCCGGGCCTCGGGGCGAACCCGCGGCGAACCCGTGGCGAACCCATTCCAGGGTGGCGTTTGCTCCACCCGCGAGGTAAAGGGTATGACTTCGCGCTCGCGTCGCGGGGGCCCCCCCGGGACGATGAGCGGCGCCGCGCCGCCACCGGGTGCGCGCAGGGGTGGGATGTGTCGACGAACGAGGGCCAGGGCGCGGCGCGGGAAGCAGGTCGCATCCTGCGGCCCCTCGGTCCCGAGCCCCCCGCTCCCCCCCTCCCCACCCCGGGCCGGGTCACGATCATCCCGGTCCTCGAGGCCGTTTCAGGACCCGGTTCGGTGGCGCGGCGGCTGGGTCTCGACCGACGGGCCCTTCCGGCCTCCTCGGCGGCGCGGTTCGCGCTGATCGTCGGGCTCTCGTTCATCCCTTATCTGTTCGTCGAACAGACCTGGATGCTGCTGGGCTGGGCGCTCCGATCGCTCGCGACCGGAGCGCGGCTGCCGGTCCCGTCGGTTGAAGGACTCTCGACGATCCCGGGACGCCTCGTCGCCTTCCACCTGCTCTTCCTGGCGACCTTCTGGCTGCCGCGGACCGTCCGGTACTGGACGATCGCGGCCGGAGCGCTGGCCATCGGCCTGGCCCTGAAGCTGTTCGACCTGCCGTCGATCGCCGTGCTGACCCTCGTGGCGCTCGCCTTCTACGGCCTGTTCCGGCTGTCGGTTCCGCGCTGGACGATGCTGGTCGCGATCCTCGCCGCGGCCCCCGTGGTCCGGGGCCTCGGTCAGGCTTTCGACTGGCGCGGCCTCGACCGCTCCGGGATCACGATCGGGCTGATCGTCTGCCTGTGGTACGCCTGCTACCAGTTGACGACGAGAAAGCCGCTCCCGCTCGCCAGGTACCTCGGCTACGTCGGCACGCGGCTCTTCATGGAGGGGCCGGTCTTCACGTTGCCGGAGTTCGAGCCCGCCGGCCGCGACCGGATCGACGCGGTGCGCCTGGCCGGGCTGCGCGTGCTCGCGATCGCGCTCTTCTGCCGTACCGTGTCGGTCGAACTCGACGCGTTCCTCGAGGCCCACGCCTGGCGCGACGCCGGCGGCCTCGAGCTGCTCGGCTACTCCTACCTGAACTACGTCGCCCTGTCCTGCGAGGTGGTCTTCGGCTATGACCTCGCGCTCGGCCTGCTGCGCCTGTTCGGCCTACCGATCCGCAACAACTTCGACTGGTGGTTCCTGGCGCGGACCCCCAACGAGCACTGGCGGCGCTGGAACCTGCTGTTCCGCGAGTGGCTGGTGACGTTCACGTTCTACCCGATGATGCGCGCCAAGATCGGGCTCTTCCCGAGCATCATGGCGACCCTCCTGGCCTCCGGCGCGCTGCACCTCCTGGCCCACGCCGCGGAAGGGGCACTGACCGTAGACCAGGCAATCCTGACGATGAGCTACTGGGCGCTGAACGGGCTGCTGATCTGGCTCGTCGTCGACTTTCCGCGGCGCTTTCCAGGCTTCACGGCGCGCCTCGGGCTGGACAGCCGCTGGTACTGGGCGCTGACGGGCTGGGTGCTGACCAGCGCGTTCTACGCGATCGCCTACTACATCAACCGCGAGGCCGACACGCTGGCCGACGTCCCCGCCTACTTCGGCCGCCTGTTCGGGGGGGCCGCGTGAGCGGCGGCCTGCTCGAGCGGTTGCGGCGCGGGGCCGGCACCCCGGACGCCGTCGCGCTCGAGGACGGCGACGCGCGGCTGACCTACGGCGCGCTGTGGAACGGCGTGCTGCGCGCCGCCGGGCTGTTCGATGAGCGGCTCGGCGATCGTCGCGAGCCGGTCGCGATCGTCGCCGCGAACGGCGTCGAGTACGCGCTGGCGATGCTCGGCGCACTGGCCTCCGGCCGCCCGGCGGCGGAGATCTCGCCGCAGGAGCCGATGGAGCGCCTGCTGCCCGTGCTCGAGCGGCTGGCCCCCGCGCTCGTCGTGACGACCCTCGATCCGGCCCCGATCGCGGCCGCGGGTCACACCGTCGTTTCCGCGACGGCCTTCGCGCCGGCCGCGCTGGCGGCCACGGCGCCGCGCGCGGCAACCGCCGCGGCCGAGCCGGACGATCTCGCCTTCATCGTCTTCACCTCGGGCACCACCGGCCAGCCGAAGGGAGTGATGCTCTCGCACGGGAACGTCACGGCGGTGATCGACGCGATCCTCGACTACCTGCCGCTCGCGCCCACCGATCGCTACGCGCTCGTCCTGCCGCTCTTCCACACCTACGCCAAGAGCGTGCTGCTGACGACGCTGGCCGCGGGCGGCACGGTCGTGCTCGATTCGTTCAACGACCTCCCCGGCTTCGTGGCGCGGCTGGAATCGCGGCGCATCACCGCTTTCAGCGGCGTGCCGTACCACGTCAACATGCTGCTCAAGCGGGCCCCGCTCGACCGGCACGACCTGTCGGCACTGCGTTTCATCACGATCTCGGGGAGCCATCTGGCGACCGAGACGCTGCACGCGCTGGCGCGCCGCTTCCCGTCGGCGCGGATCGTCTTCATGTACGGGATGACCGAGACCAGCACGCGGGCCTGCGCATTGCCGCCCGAGCGGATGGCCGACAAGGCCGGCTCGTGCGGCCGGCCGATCCGGGGCGTCGCGCTGCGCATCGTGGACGACGGCGATCGCGACCTGCCTTCCGGCCGGAGCGGCGAGGTCCTGGTTCGCGGCGACAACGTGATGCAGGGCTACTTCGGCGACCCCGCGCTGACCCGCGCGACGCTGCGCGGCGGCTGGCTCCACACGGGCGACCTCGGCTACCTCGACGAGGAGGGCTACCTGTTCCTCGTCGGGCGGAAGACCGATCTGATCAAATGCGCCGGAGAGCGGATCAGCGCGCTCGAGATCGAAGAAGTGCTGGCGGCTCACCCTGGCGTGCTGGAGGCCGCGGTCGCGGGCGAACCGCACCCGATCCTCGGCGAGTCGGTGCACGCCTTCGTCGTCCGCCGCGCGGACGACGTCTCGGAAGAGGAGCTGCGGCGCCATTGCGCGCTGCACCTGACGCACCACAAGATCCCGCGGAGCTGGACGTTCCTGGCCGAGCTTCCCAGGACCGCTTCCGGCAAAGTGCAAAAACACCGCCTCCCGGGCCCGGCCTCGTGAGACCGCAGCGCGGGGAGCCGGTGCTACCATGCTACGCTCAGCGGAGGGAAGGGCGAAATGGAGACGGCGGTCCGGGAGTTTCTGGCTTCCCGCTTCTCGGAATACCACGGGGGCTTGGGCCCGGAGGAGCCGCTCGACCGGGTGGTGGACTCCTTGGGGCTCTTCGACCTCGTCGAATGGGTCGAGGGGAGCTTCGGAATCCGCATCCCGAACGAGGAGTTCTCTCCCCAGAGGTTCTCCAGCATCTCCGCTATCTGTAAGACCATCAGCGACTTCCGATAGGCTCCGGAGCAGGGTGGCCCCCCGGGCGAGACGCCTCCGGGGCACTCCCCTGCGGGATCTCGGGGCCGCGGCGTGCGGCCGTTCTGGCTTACGCGGTATAGTTTTCGATTATCGACCTGAACCCGCCGGGCGGAGACGCGCCCAGCTCCCGGCGGATCAACCACGCGGCGCGCCGGAGAGTTCGATGAAGCGCATCCTCACCGATCACGGTCCTGACCTTCTTCCTCGCTGCTTCCGTCGTCCTGGCCTGCGGCGCCAACAAGACCCAGCAGGTCGCCGACAACGGCAATTGCCCGTTCGGCATGGCCGACGTCACCCGCACCGCGACCAACCTCGACAACGGCGCCAGGATCATCCTCGCCTCGAACAGCCCCGAGACCGTCAAGTGGATCCAGGCCCAGATGGGCGGCTGCCCCAAGGCGGCGGCCGACAAGGCGAAGCAGGGCGGCTGCGGCGACTGCCCGATGATGCACTCCGACTGGACCCGCAACGTCGAGAACACCGACAATGGCGTGGTCGTCCTGCTCACCTCGACCAGCGCGTCCGACGTCAAGAAGATCCAGGAGACGGCGGCGCAGATGGCCAAGGGCGGCTGTGCCAAGGGCGGCTGCGACAAGAAGAAGGCGACCCAGACCGCTTCGCTGTGAGCCGTGACCGGCATTCGGCCGCTCGCCGGCCGGAGCCGTTCGGAGAAGACGACGGCGGGGCCCCTGCGGCCCCGCCGTTTTCGTTCTGGCCCTCTCGCCGCCGACTCCAGGAGCACCCCGTCCCGATGCGTGCGACCTCCCGCCCCGCAACCGCCGTCGTCCTCCTCGCCCTCGTGTCCGGCGCGATGGCGCTCGCCGCGATGGCGGCGGCCGCCGTCGCTCCGTCCGTGCCGCGCCCGGTGGCGCCCGACCCGCGCGAGAAGCACTTCGCGTCGCTGACGATGCTGACCGACGGCGGCGAAAACGCCGAGGCCTACTTCTCGTTCGCCGGCGACAAGCTGATCTACCAGTCCACCCACCCACCCCACGGCTGCGACCAGATCTTCACGATGAAGACCGACGGCAGCGGGAAGAAGCTCGTCTCGACCGGCAAGGGGCGCACGACCTGCTCCTACTTCATGCCGAAGGACAAGAAGATCCTGTACGCCTCCACGCACCTCGGCAGCCCGCAGTGCCCCCCGCCGGCCGACATGAGCCAGGGGTACGTCTGGGCGATCTACCCGGAGTACGAGATCTTCGTCGCCGAAGCCGACGGCTCGAAGCCGGTGCAACTGACCCGGAGTCCGGGCTACGACGCCGAGGCGACCGTCTCGCCCAAAGGCGACCGGATCGTCTTCACCTCGATGCGCGACGGCGACCTCGACCTCTACTCGATGAAGCTCGACGGCAGCGACGTCAAG
This sequence comes from uncultured Acidobacteriota bacterium, assembly GCA_963702425.1. Taxonomy (GTDB): domain Bacteria; phylum Acidobacteriota; class Polarisedimenticolia; order J045; family J045; genus JALOKP01. The sequence continues at coordinate 23,323 of CAVPCQ010000010.1, read as the reverse complement.
CGCCTGACCGACGCGGTCGGCTACGACGGCGGCGCGTTCTATTCGCCCGACGGCAGCAAGATCGTCTTCCGCGCCCACCACCCGGAGCCGGGGTCCGCGCTGGACGACTACCAGCGGCTGCTCGGCCAGAACCTGATCCGGCCGGGCAAGCTCGAGATCTGGATCATGGACGCCGACGGCGGCAACAAGCGCCAGCTCACCCGGCTGGGCTCCGCCGCCTTCGCCCCGTTCTTCCACCCGTCCGGCCGGAAGATCATCTTCTCGACCAACTACCCCGAGCCGCGGGGCCGCGAGTTCGACCTCTACATGATCGACCTCGACGGCCAGAACCTCGAGCGGATCACCTTCGCGGAGGGCTTCGACGGCTTCCCGATGTGGTCCCCCGACGGCCGGAAGTTCGCCTTCTGCTCCAACCGCGCCAACGCCAAGCCGGGCGAGACGAACGTCTTCATCGCCGAGTGGAAGGACTGACCGCGCTACAATCCGCGCGGGAGGGCCGGCGATGGACAGCGGCTTCTCGCGCCTGAGCGCGGACGACCTGCACCTCTTCAACGAGGGGCGGCACTACCACCTGCAGGACAAGCTCGGATCGCACCCGGCGACCATCGGCGGGCAGCGCGGCCGGAGCTTCGCGGCCTGGGCCCCCAACGCGGCGCGGGTCTCGGTCGTCGGCGACTTCAACGGCTGGCGCGCCGAGGCCCACCCGCTGCTCCGCCGCGCCGACTCCGGGATCTGGGAGGGGTTCGTGCCGGGGGTCGAGGCCGGCGCGGCCTACAAGTTCCACGTCGTCTCGTCGGTCGCCGGCTACCGCGTCGACAAGGCTGACCCCTTCGCCGTCCGCACCGAGCTGCCGCCGCGCACCGCGTCGGTCGCGTGGGACCTCGACTACGCCTGGAACGACGACGCCTGGATGGCGACGCGCGCCGCGCGCGGCGCCCCGTCGGCGCCGGTCTCGATCTACGAGGTCCACCTGGGCTCCTGGCGGCGCTCGCCGCACGATCCCGACCGCTGGCTCTCCTACCGCGATCTCGCGCCGCAGCTCGCCGAGTACGCCGTCGAGATGGGGTTCACGCACGTCGAGTTCCTGCCGGTGATGGAGCACCCGTTCTACGCCTCGTGGGGCTACCAGGTCACCGGCTTCTTCGCCCCGACCGCGCGCTACGGGACCCCGCAGGACTTCATGGCCCTGATCGACACGCTGCACCAGGCCGGGATCGGAGTGATCCTCGACTGGGTCCCCTCCCACTTCCCGACCGACGAGCTGGGCCTGATCTACTTCGACGGGACGCACCTCTACGAGCACGCCGACCAGAAGCAGGGCTTCCACCCCGACTGGAAGACCGCGATCTTCAACTACGGCCGGCACGAGGTGCGCAGCTTCCTGGTCAGCAACGCGCTGTTCTGGCTGGAGCGCTACCACGCCGACGGCCTGCGCGTGGACGCGGTCGCGTCGATGCTCTACCTGGACTACTCGCGCCAGGACGGCGAGTGGATCCCCAACCGCTACGGCGGCCGCGAGAACCTGGAGGCGATCGAGTTCCTGCGCCAGCTCAACGACGCGGTCGCCGAGCACGTCCCGGGCGCGATCACGATCGCCGAGGAGTCGACCGACTGGCCCGGGGTGACGCGCCCGACCTACGCCGGCGGCCTCGGCTTCACCTACAAGTGGGACATGGGCTGGATGCACGACACGCTGGCCTACGCCGCCCAGGACCCGGTCTTCCGCAAGTACCACCACTCCAAGGTCACCTTCCGGATGCTCTACGCCTTCAACGAGCGCTACCTGCTGCCGCTCTCGCACGACGAGGTGGTGCACGGCAAGGGGTCGCTCGTCGGCCGGATGCCGGGCGAGGACTGGCGGCGCTACGCGACGCTGCGCGCCGTGCTGGGCGAGATGTTCGCGCAGCCCGGAAAGAAGCTGCTGTTCATGGGCGGCGAGTTCGGGCAGTGGCGGGAGTGGGCGCACGAGCGGAGCCTCGACTGGCACCTCTTGCAGCACCCGCCGCACCGCGGCCTCGCGGCGTGGGTCCGCGACCTCAACCGGCTCTACGCGGCCAGCCCGGCGATGCACGCCGCCGAGCACGCGCCGGAGGGGTTCTACTGGATCGACTGCCACGACGCCGACAACAGCGTCTACAGCATGGTGCGGCAGACCGACCCGCAGGGCGAGCTGGTCCTGGCGGTGATCAACTTCACGCCGCTGGCGCGCGAGGACTACCGCGTCGGCGCCCCGCGCGGCGGCTTCTGGCGCGAGGCGCTCAACAGCGACGCGCTGGAGTACGGCGGCAGCGGGACCGGCAACCTCGGCGGCGTCACCGCCGAGTCGACGCCGGCGCAGGGACAGCCCTGCTCGCTGCGGCTGACGCTGCCGCCGCTGGCGGCGCTGTTCTTCGTGTCGGACGGGAGCGCGAACCGCGGCCCGGAGGCGGGCGGCGATCAGCAGCCGCGGTAGCGCGGCGGCCGCTTCTCGACGAACGCCGCCAGCGCCTCGCGGCGGTCCTCGGTCGGCACGATCGTCGCGTAGCAGCGCGTCTCGACGTCGAGCCCGGCGGCGAGGCTCGCCGCGTCCAGCCCCTCGTCGATCGCGCGCTTCGCGGCGCGCAGCGCGAGCGGCGCGCAGCGGGCGATCGCGCCGGCCAGCTCGAGGGCGCGCGCCTCGAGCCGCTCGGCCGGAAGGACCTCGTCGACCAGTCCGGCACCCAGCGCAACCTCCGCCGGTTCGACCCGCGCCGCCAGGATCCAGTGCTTGGCCCGCGCCGGCCCGATCAGCCGCGCCAGGCGCTGCGTCCCGCCCGCTCCCGGGATGATCGCCAGCGAGCACTCGGGGAGCCCCAGCTTCACGCCTGCCGCCGCCAGCCGCAGGTCGCAGCCCAGCGCCAGCTCGAAGCCGCCCCCCAGCGCCGCCCCGTGCAGCACGGCGATCGTCGGGACCGGGATGTCGGCCAGCGCCTGGGCCGCCGCGCCGATCCCGCGCACCGCGGCCAGCGCCTCGGCGTCGGTCATCTCGCGCCGTTCTTTGAGATCGGCCCCGGCGCAGAAGGCCTTGCCGCGCGCGGCGACCAGCACGGCCCGCAGCTCCGAACGGCCCGACACGGCGACCGCGGCGGCGCGGATCTCGCGCACCAGGTCGCGCGAGAGGGCGTTGACGGGAGGCGCGTCGAGCGTGATCCGGGCCACGAACGGGAGCGGCTCGTCGATCGCCAGGCGTTCGAACGGGGCGGGGTGGGATCCCATCGGCGAGACCTCGCGGCCGGCCGCGGGGCGCCGGCTCCGGGAGCGCGCCGTTGGCAGCGGCGCGGCATTGCGTCAGGATCTTCGCATGTTCCGCCGCTTCCCCGCATCGCCGCGCGGCCTCGCCGGGCCCGGTTTCGCCCCGGTCCTCCGGTCCGCTCCGGCCGTTCTGGCGACCCTGGTGGCCCTCGCCGCGCCGGCGCCGTCCGTCCTGGCGGCGAAGGAGCCGATCGCCGTGATCTACGACGGGGAGTACGGCGGCTACGTGCCGGTGGTGCGCGGGATCGAGCGGCCCGACCTCGCGGCCGCCTCGCCGGGCGGCCAGATGCCGAGCTCGCCCCGCATCGCCAAGCGCCGCGCCAAGCGTGGTCTCGCGCACGAGCGGCGCGCAGGGCGTCCGGGTGTCGCCGCGCCGGCGCCGCCCGCGGAGCGCGACCCGTCGCGGCGCTGGGAGCGGCGCGTCGGGATCGCGACCCAGTTCTGGGTGCTCGACGGCGATGGGCGGCCGGTCGCCGGGGCGCGGATCTACCGCTACACCGATCCCGCGTTCTACGCCGTCAACGACGACGACACCGGGGCGCGTCTCTTCGCGCACTACCGCTTCCTGCCGTACCCGTACCCGAAGGAGCGCGCACTCGCCGACGTCGTGCTGCACGACGAGACCTTCCAGGACCTCGGCTTTGCCCCGGTCGCGGAGGCCGGACCCGACATCGACCAGGCCGACAACCCGTTCGTGCGCGATGGGAGCGGCCCGGCCGCGCCGCCGCTCGAGTTCGTCGGCACGACCGACGCGGCGGGGGCGCTGCGCGCGGTCTCCGGGATCTTCAACCTGTTCGACGAGGAGAAGTTCCCGCGCGCCGTGGTGCCGGCGGCGATCCGCGTCGGCTACGTGATCGTCGCGGATGGCTTCCTGCCGCAGGCGGTCGAGCGGCGCTTCGAGGCGGGGGGCGTGCTCGAGGGGCGCACGCTGATCCTCCCGGAGGCGGCGGACCGGGCGGTGGTCCGCTCGGCCGAGTACGCGGCGGCGGTCGCGGAGGTCGAGCGGGGGGAGTTCGCGCCCGGGAGCGTCGGCGCCGGCATGCGATCCGATGACTCCGCGGGCGCCGTCGATGCGGCGATCGACCGCGCGATGGCGGAGCTGGCGCCGGCGCTGGACCGCGTCGCGCCCGAGGCGCGCGCCGCGGCCGCGAGCAACGCGGAGGCCCGGCTGATCGCGCGGCTCTACCGGCGCGCGCCGGCCGACGCGCGCACCGCGCTCGCCGGCCGCGCGGCGGCGCTGGAGCCGGCCGCGCCGGCGAGGCTGTATCGCCTTGCCGTCCTGCGTGCAGGCGCGACCCGCGTCGCGACGGTGCCCTCGATCGCACCGGCTGCCCCCGATCCGGCGCGGCAGGAGGCGCTGGCCGCGGCCCGTTCCGCGCTGGCGCTCGACGCGCAGTTCCTCCCGGCCTACGCCCTGCTCGACGAGCTGCTGGCGCAGGAGCGTGCGCCCGCCGCCGAGCGCCTGAAGCTGGCGCAGCAGGCGCTCGCCGCGCAGCCGTTCGACCGGCGCGCGCGCGGCCGCTCGGCGGCGCTGCTGCTGGAGCTGAAGAAGGACGTCGAGGCCTTCGACCACCTGCGCTACACCTACGCCTGCACGCCGGGGCTGGGCGGCGACCGCGAGCTGGCCAAGCGCCTGGCCGACTACTACTGGCGGATGGGGCTGCCGGAGAAGGCGGGCGCCTACCTGTGGATGCTGACCGGCCGCGTGCCCGAGGACCCGACCGTGAGGGTGACCCCGTGACCCCGAAAGCGCGCAACGCGACCAAGGCCGAGGTGCGGTTCGAGGAGCGCGGCGGGCGGGCCGTCGTGGTCAAGGACTACGCCTCGCGCTCCTGGTGGATCCGGACGTTCTACGGCCGGCCGACGCTGCGCCGCGAGGCGCGGGTCTACGAGCGGCTCGTCGGCGTGCCCGGCGTGCCGGCGTCCTTGGGGCTCGAGACGCCCGACCGGCTGGTGCTCGCGCGCGCCCCGGGCCAGCCCTCGCACGAGGTCCCCAAGGGGAGCTACGACGCGCGGGCGGTCTGCGACGCGCTCGACGCGATCGTCGCCGCGATCCACGCGCGCGGCGTGGCGATCGGCGACCTGCACCGGCGCAACGTGCTGATCGCGCCGCCGGCGACGGTCCACGTGATCGACTTCGCGATCGCGCGGATCGCGCGCGACCCCGCGCGGCCGGGCTGGCTGGTGCGGCGGCTGCAGGACCTCGACCGGCACGCCGCGGCGCGGCTGCGGGCGCGGATGCTGGGGCTGCCGGAGCCGGAGCCGCCGGGGTCGATCGGCGGGTTCTACCGGGCGGGACGGCGGCTCAAGCGGGTGGTGTCGGGGCGGTAGGCAGCGACCGGTCCGGCGGCACCGCAGCCCCGTCAGAGCCCATCCGGCAGCGGCACGATGTTCAGCCGTGAACTCGAACCCGGGGAACACGGCCGGCCGGAACGGCTCGTCGTAGGCGGCGATGCTGCGCACGCGGTAGACGTCGCCCGTGCAGGACGTACTCCTCGATCGTCCGCGCGCTCGAGGTCGACGATCCAGTAATGCGTGACATCGAAGCGCGCGTACAGCTCCAGCTTGCGCACGCGATCGAGCCGCACCGTGCCGGGTGAGAGGATCTCGACGCACATGTCAGGAGCGCCGAGGATCCGTCCGTCCTGCAGGATGCCGGCCCGCTCCTTCGAGATGAAGAAGATGTCCGGCTGGACCACGTTGTGGTCGTCCAGTGTTACGTCGAGGGGGGCGTGGTACATCTCACCGAGATCGTGTTCCTGGACGTGGGCCAGCAGCTTGAACTCGAGTCGGTACGAGACCTGCTGGTGCCACGCTCTGGGCGACGGCGTCATGACCAGTTCCCCCTCGAGGAGCTGGTAGCGATTCCCGTCGTCAGGGAGCGCGGCGTAATCCGCGTAGGTCAGCAGACGATCGCGGCCCGGTTCCGACATCGGGGTCACTCCTCGCGGGGAGGGTAGCGCGCGGGGTGCGGCGCGGGCGGCGCCCGGGAGGGCGACCGTCCCGCATCCGCAACTCGACTCATCGTACACCCGCGAGGCGAGCCCGTCAGGGCCCCGCCTCGCACGCATCGCCCACGCCGTCACCGTCGGCGTCCGCCTGGCCGGGGTTCGGCGTCCCTGGGCAGTTGTCGCGCGCTCCCTATTTCTCGCGATCCGGTCTTTCTGCGCGTGTTGTTGAGCGGCAGTTCGTGCCGTCTCCGTTTGTCGCACGATCGACCGGTTCCACCGCGCTCCCTCATCCGCGGTGCGTCAGGCCGACCGCTTCCGCATCGCCGTCGGGAGTCAGAACTCCCTCCCGGCCGCGAGGCCGCGGACGCGAGTCGTCGATGTACCAGCCGGCGTAGCTGACCCAGTTGTCGCTTATCAGCCAGAAGCGGATCTGGATCTCCGCCCCGCGGTAAGCCGAGAGCTCGTAGCTCCGCCACGAATACCCTCCGAGCGACCCCTGCAGCGTCGAGCGTCTCCCAGTTGGCGCCGCCGTCCGCCGTGACCTCGACGCGCCCGAGTCGGCTCCGTATTCCGCCCGGAAGTAGTCCCAGAACTCCAGCACGCCGGGTTTCCGGACGGAGGCGGCGAGTCGAGCCACGCCGAACGTTCCTAATTCCCGGGAGGCTCGCGGCCCAGCCTTCAACGAGTGAGCTTCCGCCGGTCCCGTGGTTCGATCGGCCTGCGCGGCGTTCCACGCCGAGGATGGCACATGTGACCATTTCTGGTTATCTTCTAGTCATGACCAAGGTAGGCATCGCGGAGCTGAAGGCCCGCCTCATGCCACTACGTGAAGCTGGCCCGCCGGGCGGACGCGTGGTGACCGTCCTGGACCGCCGACCCGGTCGCGCAACTCGTTCCCCCCCCCGACGGCACGCCCGGCCTGTCGATCCGGACGGCCACGCCCGGCTCGCCGCCGCTCGGGCGCGTCTCGCTCCCGCCTCCCCTGCCGCTCTCGGTCGATGTCCTCGACCTGCTCCGCGAGGAGCGCGGCCCAGGACCGCGGGTGACGACCTACTACGTCCAGGCATCGCCCAGCGTGTCGCGTCGGCGTCCACCTGGTCGGTTCGGACGTGGGCAGTTGTCGCAGCGCTCCCGAACCCGTCGCCGTCAGACTCCCTCTGCTCGGGGTTCGCGTCTCATCAGTTCGCAGGCGTCGCCTACACCGTCTCCGATCCCCGTCCTCCTGCGCCGGGTTCGAGAGATCGTCGCAGGTGTCGACGCCCTCCGGCCGTCCGCTCCGGTCGTCCAGCTCCCCATCCCTTTACTTCCCTTCTACTCCTCCGTCCTGCTGCGCGCGCTCCTCGGCCAGCCCGGACGCCTCGCCGGCTGGCCGTCGCGGCGCGGCGGGATCGCGAGCGCGCTGGTCAGGGTCGAGTGCCTCCGGACGCTCGACCGGCTGAGGGTCCGCGCAAGCCTTCCGGACGATGTCTTCGCGCCGCGTCGGGAGGCCGCGTTCCGGTTGATCGACGCGCTGGACGTGGTGGGCGTTGGGCGGCGCGCACACGGTGCCGAGCGGGCTGTCGCAGACCCGTTCCCGACGCGAGCCCGTTGCACGCGTCGCACGCGATCCCCTGCGTCGACCCGTTCGGCATCCTGCTCTCCGTGTCTCGATGCGGGTCGGGGCAGAGGTCGCCCGCGACCACACTGGCCGTCGACGACACGGTGCTCGAGCGGGCGTCGCAGCCGTTCGCGATCGACCCCGATCCTACTGGTCCGGGTTCGCGCGACCGGTGGGGCAGCTGGCGGAGCCGTCGAGCAGCAGCGTCACCGGTCGGTGTCGGGTCCCTCGGTCGGCCGCCGCCGCCTCGTCGGCGTTGCTCATCCCGTCGCCGTCCTCGTCGCCGTCGGCGCAACGACCGGTCGGCGCAAGCTCCCGGATCGCGTCGTCGACGACCAGCGCGGCGCATCGTCGTAGTTCAGCTTGTCGTCAGGAGCGGACCTGGATCGTTCTTCCGGCGTAGCGTGAGAGTCGTACCGCCGCATCTGCCAGCACGCTCTCGACTGGCGCTCGCCTCTCAGCTCCCAGTCGGCCGCCGTCGCGGAGATCTCGACGCGCCCCTTGTCGCGTAGTAATAACCCAGGAACCAGTCCCAGAACTCGAGAACCGGTTGGGGCCGGCGGCGATACGGAAGACGGGTGAGTAGAGCGCCGCCGAGACGTCGCTCACAGCTTCCGTCGAGGTCCGCGCCCAGGCGTTCTGCCCGGAATGGCCGCGCCAGGCCCGGCGACCGGCTCTCCCCACGCCCACGGGTCGTTGTCGCCGGGTGCGTGAACCCGCCGTTCCCAGCCTCGGTCCTGCTCGTAGTCGGTCCAGATCGTGGCGCCGTTGCGCTCGGTATCATCGGCTCCGTAAAGCGCGGTTTCGCCGACGTCGTCGCCCACGTCGAGCGTGACCAGCCCCCGACGATTCGACTGACGACCCGTCCGACCCGATCCACCTCGAGCACCGACCGCACTGCGCTCTCTCCAACCGCGAGCACGGTCAGCGAGAGCGTCGTCCTTACACCCACGGTGTCGACGAGAAGCTGCCCCGTACCGCGGCGCTCCAGCCTGTAGGTGACGGTCACCGGCCGACCGGTCGCGCCGAACGGCGGTGCGACGGCACGACGAGCAGGTCGAGATCGGGATACGGGTCGCAGGCGTCTCCGAGCCGGTCGCCGTCCACGTTCTCCTGCCCAGCGTTGGCGAGATCGGGACAGTTGTCGCTCGCGTCCGGCCGGCCGTCGCCGTCGGGATCGTCGCAGGCGTCGCCGATCCCGTTGGGGTGCACCCGATCGGCCTGGTCGGCGTTCTTCGCCAGCGGGCAGTTGTCGGCCGCGTCGAGCACGCCGTCGTCGTCGCTATCGGGATTGCGCAGGTCCGTACCGCGGGCGATCTCGGCGGCGTTGGTGGCGAATCCCCGTCGTCGTCGCCGCTCGCCTCGAGGAACACGGTGGTCGCGCCGATGCCGGTGTCGCGAAGTCGTCGACGTACCAGCCGGGCGCGTTCCCGACGGCGCCCGACCCGATGCGGAACCGGATGCGGACCCGCTCACCGGCGTACTCCGAGAGATCGCGCCGTGCAGCGTGAACGGGGTGTCTCTGGGCCAGTCGTCGTTCAGGTAATCCCACGTCAGACCCCCGTCCACGCTGATGTCGAGGCTGGCGGAGTCGTAGTCGGGATACAGCTTGATCCAACTCCAGAACTCGAGCCTCGGCTCCGTGCCCGCGGGGAGATAGACGTCGGGCGACATCAGCCAGGCGAAGCAGCTGTCCGGGTAGTCCCCCTCGAGGTTCGTGGCCCAGAGCCCGGCGCCGGAGTGTGCCGCGCCGGGCCCGGAGGTCGGCACACCCCAGGCCCACGGATCGCGCGTGCCGCCGTGCGAAAACCCGCCGTCGTCCTGCTCGAAGGACTCCACCACGTCGGCGAGAACCGTTACGCCATTCCGCTCCGTGTCCTCGCCCGCAAAGCGGACCGCTTCCGGAGCCGCGTCCCACACGGTGAGCGTGGCCAGGCCTCCCGCGAATTCGACGAGCGCCCTCCCGTCCCGCCGCCCGCGAGCAGGATCCCTTCCTGCGCGAGCTCGCCGAACACCGCCGTACCGGAGAGCGTCAGCGTCGTGCGCACCCCGGCGAGGTCGGCCGCCAGAACGCCCGACCCGCGCCGCTCGAGCCGGTAAGTCACCGTGATCGCACCCTCTCCCGCAAGCGCGTAGTGCGCCGCCGAGGGCACGACCAGGAGCGCGAGGTCCGGATACGGGTCGCACGCGTCGCGAGCGCGTCCTGATCGCGGTCCTCCTGGCCCGGGTTGGCGCGGTCCGGGCAATTGTCGAATCGGTCGGGCACACCGTCGGCGTCGGGGTCGTCGCAGGCGTCGCCCGCCCCGCCCGGGTGCACCGCATCGGACTGGTCCGGGTTTCGCGTCACCGGGCAGTTGTCGACCGGGCAGAGCGATCCCGGCGTCTCGGCATCGGCGTAGCCGTCGAAGTCGGAATCGGTGCAGGGTCGCAGGCGTCCCCCGCCCCGTCGCCGTCCGTGTCGGTCTGGCCGAGGTTGGCCGCGGCGGGGCAGTTGTCGCAGGCGTCGCCGACCCAGTCGCCGTCCCCGTCGAACTGGGCCGAATTGGGGAGCGCCGGGCAGTTGTCGCAGGCGTCTCCCAGTCCGTCGACGTCGCCGTCGGCCTGGCACACGTCCATCGAGGAGGGACAGATGTCGCACGCGTCTCCGACCCCGTCGCGATCCCGGTCGAGTTGGTCGCGATTCGAGTTGAGGGGGCAGCTTCGCAGTCGTCTCCCCAGCCGTCTTCGTCGGCGTCGAGCTGAGCAGGGTTCGCCGTCGACGGCGCAGTTGTCGTCGCGTCCGGGATCCCGTCGCGTCGAGGTCCATTCCGTGGACGAGGAAGCGGGGATCACCCATCGCTTCGAAAGCGCTGACCCGCGATACGGTGCGCATCCGACGCGGTCCCGCCCGATGACCTCGCAGCTGAGGTCGGCCGCCGGGCCTGCCGCCGAAGCGCCGACAAGCCGGCCGTCCGCGAACCGGAACGCGTAGGAGGTGACACGCGGGCCGGCGTAACCGCCAGGCGGACGTTCGCTCGAATCGTTCCCCCCGATCCACTCGTCGCCCAAGGATCGGGAAAGACCGGAACGACGGCCGTGCCACCTGTCGCCCGCCGATCGACGTGCAGCGTCAGCTCGGCATAGTGCTGTGCGTCGCCGGACGGGACGGTGATGCGACGTGAGGCGAGGAGAGAGGCCCACAGCGCGTCGGCCGCTTCGGGATCGTCCGCGATCAGGCGCACTGTCCCCGTGTCCTTGCCGGCGATCACGAACAGCTCGATCTCGATCGCGCCCGGCCGGCCCGCCGGCTCGTGCTGAGCATCGAAAGTCGAGGGGAGCGCCGGAGCAGCAGGTCGGCCTGGTGCCGTGGCCTCGGGCAGAGGAAGAGGTCGTCCCCTTCTACCTCGAGCCTCCAGGGGACGGGCGTCCGCTCGACGGGAACCGGCCCGCCGTGCGCGATGGGAGGCAGCCAGGGAACCAGCCGCGCGGAGAGGTTGCGGCGCTCGCAGATCCGGAATCCCCCCGCGAGGATTGCCGCATCCGGCTCATCGTTCACCGCCCGCACGTCGTAGGGACCCGCCGCGATCCGCGCGGTACGACCGCGCTCAAGCCGTCGCCCGCAGCGGCGCCGATGTCGGCGAGCAAGGGGTTGGGCCGCGCGATGCGGACGCCCGCGAAGAAGTCGTAGTCGTAGCTCCACACCGCGGCCAACTCCTCCGACGTCGCCACTCCGCCCGCCATGTACCCGGGATACCGCGACACGAGCGTTGGACGGAGTGGATCCCGGAGGTCAACCAGTTCGAGTCCGTTGCTCGAGTTCGCCACATATGCCAGGTCACCACGCAGCTCCACGTCGCTGGTGGTGCCCGGCATCTCTAGGTGGCGATCAGCCGCGGGCCTCGGGATCGCGGCGTCGACGTCGAGCAGCCCCGCGGCGCCGCCCGCCACCAGCACGAGCCGGCCCGAGGCCGCCACCGCGACCGACTCGTCTGGCGTGGGGAGTTCGGCGACCAGCCGGGGCGCGGACGGATCGCTGGCGTCGACGACCTGCAGGCGCCTCCAGCTGGAGGCAACGTAGACGTAGGCCAAGAGACGGCGATGTCGAAGGGCGCTCCCTGCAACTGACCGAACCGAGCGGCACGAGCCGCGCCGGGTCCCCGATGTCGACGACGAGCAGGCCGCTCCAGTAGGAGCTGACCAGGGCGTATCGTCCCGAGACGGCCACGTCGTACGGCTCGGGTCCCACGTAGAGCGAACCGATGACCTCCGGCTCCGCGGGGTTCCCGACATCGAAGACCTGGAGGCTGTTTTTGACGAGCAGGTAAACGAGCGATCCGGCGGCATCGACTGCCCGCGCGTAGCCGTTGACGTCGCGCCATGCGATGCGATGCGGCCGTGAGGGTCGCTCAGGTCCACGACCTGGAACCCGTCGTAGCGATCGGCCAGGTAGGCGAGCGAGCCCGAGATCGCGACGTCCGCCGGGCCGTTGGTCCCGAGGTAGTTCCCCGCAGAGGGGCCGCCACAGGCGCCGCGAGTAACCACGACGCCACGGAAGTAGTCGGCCACGACGGCATGCTCCCCGGACAGCGCGACATCGACAGCGATGCCCGGACATCGCAGCGGCTCTCCGCGATCGGCGCGCGGGGATCGGTGACATCGATGACCCGGAGGCCGTTGGGGCCGACGGCGAGGAAGGCCCGTCCTCCGGCGGCCGCGACCCGGTACGCGGGTTCCGACTCGTCGTATCTCCCGAGCAGCGAGGGCGAGGCCGGGTCGCTCACGTCGACGATGAAGAGCCCCGCACCCAGGTCGGCGATGTAGACGATCGAGCCGGAGACCGCAAGGTCGCGCGGGAAGCTGAACTCGGCCGATTGGAAGCTCCCGGCGAGCGTGGGCGCGGTTCGGTCGGAGAGATCGAGGATGCGAAGGCCGGCGTAGTCGGTGACGACGTAGGCGTGATTCCCGAAGACGGCGAGGTCCCGGATGCGCGTCGTTACCCGATCCCGCCCCGCGAGCGTGGGGGATGCCGGATGGCTGACGTCGAAGATCTCGAGCCCTTCGTTGGCCGTCCCGACGTAGGCGTAGGAGCCCGAGACCGAGACCGCGCGCGCCACGGCCCTCGGCTCCAGCTCGACGTAGGCGATGCACGACGGCTCGACGGGGTTGCTGACGTCATAGATCGCGAGCCAGTTGGCGCTCGGGTAGGACGACGACTGGTACCCGACGGCGTAGACGAGCATGCCGGCCGCCGCGATGTCGCGCACGCCGTACGGCAGCGCCGCGCCGCCGGCCAGCACGGGAGACGACGGGTCGGCGAGATCGATGACCAGGAGCTGCCCCTGCTGCTCCGCCGCGTAGGCGAAGCGACCCAGGGTGGCGACCCGCGAGACGTCCAGGTAGGAGGGAATGACGCTGAGCCCTCCCGGGATGAGCGCGAGCCGGGCCTCCGGCTCGAACCCCTCGCCGCGCACGACCAGCGGCGTCGACTCGTCGACGAACCCCTGGGGCGGCTCGACCGAGTGAATCGACGGCGGCTCAGCGAGCGCGGCGTAGCCCGCGCAGCTGGACACGACGAGTGCGGCAACGAAGCGCCCGATCCGGATCATGGGCACGTCCCTCCGGGGCCGGAGGCAGCGGGAAACCGCGCGCGGCGACTCGGCGCGGCCCTGCTCCCACCCTGACGCAGCGATGAGAGGATACGGTGCGGGTCCGTCGCGGCGGAAGCGAAATGTCTCGCCGGAGCGTGTCGGAGACGGGTGCCGCGCGAGGCGCGTGCCGAGGGGCCGTCAAACTCCGACTCGGGTGTCAGTTAGTGTAGCCCGTGCCGGTTCGCCGAGACTCGCCTGCGGGACCCTCTTCACTCCCCGTCCGGCAGCGCCACCACGCTCAGCGTGAACTCGAACCCGGGGAAGGCGGCGGGGCGGAACGGCTCCTCGTAACCGGTGACGCTGCGGACGCGGTAGAGGTCGCCGGAGAGCACGTACTCCTCGATCGTCCGCGAGCCAAGGTCGACGATCCAGTAATACGTGACATCAAAGCGGGCGTACAGCTCCAGCTTGCGCACGCGGTCGAGGTGCTCCGTGCCGGGCGAGAGGATCTCGACGCACAGGTCGGGGGCGCCGATGATCCGTCCGTCCTTCAGGATGCCGGCCCTTGCCTTCGAGATGAAGAAGATGTCGGGCTGGACCACGTTGTGATCGTCCAGCGTCACGTCGAGGGGGGCGTGGAACAGCTCGCCGAGATCGTGCTGCCGGACGTCAGCCAGCAACCGGATCACAAGTTGGAGCGAGACCGCCTGGTGCCACGTGCTGACTGACGGCATCACGATCAGTTCCCCGTCGAGGAGCTGGTAGCGATGCCCGTCGTCAGGGAACGCAGCGTAGTCCTCGTAGGTCAGCAATCGATCGCGGCCCGGTTCCGACATCGGCGGTCACTCCTCGCGGGGAGGGTAGCGCGCGGCCTGCGGCGCGGGCGGTTCGGGCGAACCGGACCGTCCCGCAGCCGCAATCGCCGTCATCCTGCGCCGCGCCCTTCGACGCCTCAGATCCCGTCTTCGCGCGGGTCCTCCGTGCTGTCGTGGTCGTGCGCACCCGGCTCCGCCGTCCCCTCCGCCCCGAGCAGCTTCCGCCACCACTGCGCGCGCGGCGCGGGGCCCGCGATCAGCTCGGCTTCGTTGACCACCGGTACGGCCGGAGCAGGCGGAGGGGGAGGAGACGGCGGGGCACCCGCAACCGCAGCGTGTCCGCGCCTGGTTCGCGCCGGCGGGCGGGCGACGGACTCCTGGTCGTCGTCGACGTCCTCGACGTCCTCGCCACCCTCACCGCTCTCGCTGCCCTCACCGCCCTCACCGCCGGCCTGCTCCGTTCCCTCCGCGCCCCCCTTCCCCTTGCGGCGCCGACGCCCGCCGCGGCGACGGCGGCGCTTCTTCTTGCCGGTGCCGTCTCCTTCACCTTCACCTTCGCCTTCGCCGCCTTCGCCGGCCTCCGCGGCCCCGGCCGCACCGGCCTCGTCATCCTCGTCCGCCACCGAGACGTCGCCCGAGTCCGCCTCCTCGTCGTACGCCTCGCCCCCCTCGGCGCCCTCGGCGCGCTGCGCCGCGTCCTCGCCCTCGCCCCCCTTCCCCTTGCGACGCCGGCGCCCGCCGCGGCGGCGGCGGCGCTTCTTCTTCTCCGCGTCCCTTCGCCCTCGCCCTCGCCTTCCTCCGCAGCCTCCGCAGCCGGAGCGGCCTGCGCGGGCGCGGCCTTGCGCCGGGCGGCTTTCGGGGCCGGCTCCGGCAGGTCGGGCTCGGCCTCGATCGCGGCCAGGATCTGGCCGTGCGTCGGGGCGCCCACGACCGGCCCCGTCTCGCGCGACTTCTCGCGCGCCACGGTCCGGACCTCGCAGCCGTCGCGGCTCATCGCGGGATCGCCCTTGACGAGGATCCGCGTCTTGTAGCGCTCCTCGAGCCCGGTCAGGTCCTCGCGCTTCTGGTTCAGCAGGTACTCGGCGACGTCGGGCGGCAACTGCAGCTCGACGTTCTCGAGGTCGCCGCGCACGACACGCGTCTGCAGCCGACGCAGCGCCTGCAGCGCCGCCGCCTCGATCGTCTTGATCGAGCCGGTCCCGTCGCAGGTCGGGCAGTCGGTGTAGCGCAGCGACGACTTCTCGGGGTTCATCCGTTCGCGGCTCAGCTCGAGCAGGCCGAGCATGCTGATGCGCGTCACGTCGTAGCGCGCCTTGTCCTTCTTGAGCGAGTCCTTGAACGCCTTCTCGACCTGCCGGATGTGCTTGGACGCGCGCATGTCGATGAAGTCGATCACCACCAGCCCGCCCAGGTCGCGCAGCCGGAGCTGGCGCGCGATCTCCTGCGCCGCCTCGACGTTGGCCTTGGTCGCGGTGTCCTCGATGTGCGACTCACCCTTCATCTTGCCGGAGTTGACGTCGACGGCGGTCAGGGCCTCGGTCGTGTCGAAGATGATCGCCCCGCCCGAAGGCAGCGGGACCCGGCGGCGGAAGATGTTCTCGATCTGCTCTTCCAGGTTGTACTTGTTGAAGATCGGCCGGTCGCCCTGGTAGAGCTTGACGCACTTCTTCTTGGTCGGCAGGATCGCGTCGAAGAAGTCCTGGATCTCGCGGTAGGTGTCCTCGTCGTCGACCGCGATCTCGTCGATGTCGGGGGTGTAGAGGTCGCGGATCGCGCGGATGACGAGGCTGCGCTCCTGGTAGACCAGCTTCGGCGCCCGGACTTTCGCCCCGGCCGTCGCGATCGTCTCCCAAAGCCGCAGCAGGTACTTCAGGTCGCGCTGGATCTCGACCTTCGTCGCGCTGGCCCCGGCAGTCCGGGCGATGATGCCGCAGCCTTCCGGCAGCGGCAGCCCCTCGAGCGTCTTGCGCAGCTTGTCGCGGTCCTTCTCGTCGAGCTTGCGCGAGATTCCGGCGCTCTCGGTGTTCGGCGTCAGGACGAGGTAGCGGCCCGGCAGCGAGAAGTAGGTCGACAGCGTCGGGGGCTTGGTGGCGTAGGCGTCGCGCACGACCTGGACCAGGATCTCCTGGCCGCGCGCGAGGTGGTTCTCGATCCGCCCCTTCGCGCCGTTCTTCGGCGCGTGCAGCACGAAGTTGACCTCGTCGAGCGGCAGGAACGCGCCGCGCGCCCCCCCGATGTCGACGAAGGCCGCCTGGAGGCCGGGGTGGACCGACTCGACCCGCCCCTTGTAGATGTTCCCCTTCTGCGCCCGGTGGTCGAAGGTCTCGATTTCAAACGATTCGAGGATCCCGTCGGCCACGATCGCCACCCGGCTCTCTTCCGCGTGGGTGACGTTGATCAGCATCGCTTTCTGTTTTTCGGACACTCGTGGATCTCCCTGCGGGAGTTCCCGAAGCGTTCCAGCTCGTCACGGCGCTCATGGAGCGCCTCCGTCCGGCGCGTGCGGCTGCCCGGCCCGGCCATTCCCAGTCGGGGAAGTCGCGTAGACCTCCACCGGGACCAGGGGCAGCGCCGCGCGCGCGCGGTCGGCGATCCCTTCCAGTTCGGCCGGCGACAACGCCTCGGCCGCCGGGTCGGCGGGGGGGCGCGCGATCGTGGTCACCTGGACCTCGCGCAGCCTCCCGCCGCCGGCGACGAGGACCGCCAGCCGTGACACCCAGGCGTCGATCTCCCCCGGTGGGGGAGCCTCGCCCGCGAGCCGCAGGAAAAGACTCTGGATGACGAGCGGCCGCTTGCGGGCCTCCTCGCCGATGTTGTCGAGGACGCGGGCGAACGGGACGCGCGTCCCGTTGACGCGCGAGAACCAGGACTCCGTCCCCGCGTCCAGCTTGGCCCACACGCGCCCCCCGCGCGCCGCGAGCCGGTCCAGTCCGATTGCCACCTCCGCGAGGTGGAACAGGCTGGCATTGGTGATGAGCACGATCGGCGTCCCCGGCAGGGTGCGGTCGATCATCGCACCCACCTTGTCGACCAGGGCACCCCAACCCGGGTACGAGGTCGGCTCGCCGTCGCCCGAGAAGGCGACGTCCGCGACCCGTCGCAGCGGGACGGGTACCCCGTCCGCCGCCGCACGCGCGAGCAGTCGGCCATCCCGGCCCTCCTCGAGCGTGGCTTCCAGTTCGTCGAGCAGGCGGCCCTCGTCGATTCCGCACGGGGGGCGCGGGATCGATCGATCCACCTGGCAGTAGACGCAGCCGAAGTTGCACGCCGCGTCGGGGCAGAGATTGAGCCCGATCGAGATCCCCCGCGCACGGCGCGACAGGACCGCGTAGACGTATTGTCGGCGGCCGTCGGTGCGGGGATGCGCGTCGTACCGGAACAACCGGGCCTCGCCGGCCGCCGCCGGGGCAGCGGTCACGCTCGCATCCCGGGGCGGGAGGCGGGGAGGCAACGCGGGAATGGGCTGACTGCCTTCATCTCGTCTCTTGGCTTTCCGGATGATCTTATCCGAACCGCCGCCCCGGGGCACCCGGATACCGCCGGCGGACCGGCCGGCTCCGGCTGCCTGACCGGTCAGCCTCGGGCCCAGGGTCGGTCCGGGTTGTCCTTTCTCCGCCGCTCTCTACAATCGCGCCCGCGCCCGGCCACCGGGGGAGGACCGCTTGGATAGCACCCTGCTGTTCCCGTTCGCCCAGTACTGGGGGTTCTACCTCGGGTTCACCGGGCTGGTCCTCGTCCTGCTATTGCTCGACCTCGGGTTCTTCCACCGTGAAGCCCACGAGGTCTCCTTCAAGGAGGCCTCGATCTGGACCGTCGTCTGGATCTCGCTGGCGCTGCTCTTCGGGGTCGGGCTCTACGGCTACGCGCTCTGGGACCTGCCCGGCGAGACGCGGCTCACCGCGATCCCCGGCTTCCAGGCCGACGCCGCGGCCTGGCAGGTCTTCCTCGAGTACCTGACCGGCCTCGTGGTCGAGAAGTCGCTGGCCGTCGACAACATCTTCATCTTCGTCGTCGTATTCAACTTCTTCGCGATCCCGCCGCGCTACCAGCACCGGGTGCTCTTCTACGGCATCCTCGGCGCACTCGTCTTCCGGGCCCTGTTCATCGCGGCGGGCTCGGTGCTGATGCAGTACCACATCGTCGTCATCGTCTTCGGTGCCTTCCTGATCCTGACCGGAATCAAGATCCTGTTCGCGCCCGAGAAGCCGATCGATCCCGACAAGAACCCCCTGATCCGCCTGCTGAAGAGGTTCCTGCCGGTCACGCCGACGATCGAGGGGCAGCGCTTCTTCCTGCGCCGCGAGGGGCGGCTCTTCGCCACCCCGCTGTTCATCGCGCTGGCCTTCATCGAGATCTCCGACATCATCTTCGCCGTCGACTCCGTGCCCGCGATCTTCGCGATCACCAAGGAGCCGCTGATCGTCTACACCTCCAACGTCTTCGCGATCCTCGGGCTGCGCGCGATGTACTTCCTCCTGGCCGGCGTGGTGCACCGCTTCCGGATGCTCAAGTACGGCCTGGGCCTGATCCTGGTCTTCGTCGGCCTGAAGATGGTCTGGCTGAACGAGTTGTACGGCGGCAAGTTCCCGATCAGCTGGTCTTTGGGGATCATCGCGGCGCTGCTCTTCGGATCGATCGCCCTCTCCCTGCTCGTGACGCGCGGCGAGAAGGCCGGGGCCGGACACTAGCGGCGGATTCCCGCCGGGCGGGGTGTGCTAGAGTCCCTCCCCGTCTGCCGATGGATCGCTCGTTCGTTCGCCCCGGTGCGGCCGGCCCGCCGGGGTATCGCGAGTCCGGCGCCCCGCCCCGCCGCGCCTGGCGCACCTGGCTCTTCGGCCGCCCCCTGCCCACCGCCGACGCACCGCACCAGGCGATCGGGAAGGCCGTCGGCCTCGCCGTCTTCTCGTCCGACGCGCTCTCGTCCACGGCGTACGCGACGCAGGAGATCATGATCATCCTGGCGATGGCCGGCACCGCCGCCCTCGCCTACGTCTTCCCGATCGCGATCGCGATCGCGCTGCTGCTGCTGATCGTCACGATCTCCTACGAGCAGACGATCCACGCCTACCCCGGCGGCGGCGGGGCCTACATCGTGGCGCGCGACAACCTGGGCGAGTTCGCAGCCCAGGTCGCCGGCGCGGCGCTGCTGATGGACTACATCCTGACGGTCGCGGTTTCCGTCTCCTCCGCGGTCGCCCAGGTGACTTCGGCGTTCCCGGCCGTCTTCCCGTTCCGCGTCGGACTTGCCGTCGCGCTGGTCGTGCTGGTGTCGTTCATCAACCTGCGCGGGGCGAAGGAGTCGGGGCTCGTCTTCGCGGTCCCGACCTATTTCTTCCTCGTGATGATCGTCCTGACGGTCGGGGTCGCGTTCGTGCGGCTCGCGCTCGGCTCGCTGGGCGCAGTCGCCGATCCGCCGCCGCTCGACGTCGAGCCGACCCGCGCCATCGGCCTGTTCCTCCTGCTCCACGCCTTCAGCAGCGGCACCGCCGCGCTGACCGGCGTCGAGGCGATCTCGAACGGAATCCCGGCCTTCCGCGAGCCGCGCAGCCGCAACGCCGGGATCACCCTGATCTGGATGTCGGGGATCCTCGGGACGCTTTTCCTGTCGATCAGCTACCTCGCCGGAGCGGTGCATGCGGTCCCGTCCGAGCACGAGACGGTCATCTCGCAGCTCGCACGGACGGTGTTCGCGGGCCGTGGGCCACTCTACCTCGCGGTCATCGCCGCCACGGCGATGATCCTGGCCATGGCCGCCAACACCGCCTATGCCGGCTTCCCGCGCCTGGCCGCGCTGCAGGCCGCCGACGGCTACCTGCCGCGTCAACTCACCTACCGTGGCAGCCGGCTGGTCTTCTCGCGCGGGATCGCCGTGCTCGCGGCGGTCGCGTCGCTCCTGATCGTCATCTTCTCGGCGAGCGTCACCGGCCTGATCCCGCTCTACGCGATCGGCGTGTTCCTGTCCTTCACGCTCTCGCAGGCCGGAATGGCCCGCCGCGGATGGAAGTCCCGGCGGCTCGCCCCGGGCGAGGAGCGGCGCGAGCGGGGCTCGACCCTGCGCTTCGACCGGCGCTGGCTGCTGAAGATGATCCTCAACGGCCTGGGCGCGGTACTGACGGCACTCGTCACCCTGGTCTTCGCGGTGACGAAGTTCCGCGACGGGGCGTGGGTCGTGCTGCTGGCCATCCCCGCGCTGGTGGGGGTCTTCTACGCGATCCACCGGCACTACGCCGACCTGGCCCGCCGGCTCTCGCTGGAGGACTTCGGGACGCCGCCGCGCGTCGACCGCCACCGCGTGATCCTCCCGATCAGCGGCGTCCACCGCGGCACGCTCGGCGCGCTGCTCTACGCGCGAGCGCTCTCCGAGGACGTCACTGCGGTCTACGTCGCGACCGACCCCGAGTCGACCGCCGCGCTGGAGAAGAAGTGGGGCGAGTGGGGCGCGGGTGTCCGCCTCGTCGTGGTCAATTCGCCGTACCGGCTGCTCGTGGAGCCGCTGCTGGACTACATCCGCACCGTGGCCCGCGAACGGCAGCCGAACGAGGTCATCACGATCATCGTGCCGCAGTTCGTGCCGCGCCATTCGTGGCACAACCTGCTGCACGCGCAGACCGCGATGATGCTGCGGCTGGCGCTGCTGTTCGAGCGGGGGATCGTCATCACCAGCGTCCCGTACCAGGTCGGGGCGGAGGAAGCGAGGAGCTAGATGCAGGTCATCGTCGTCGGGTGCGGGCGCGTGGGCTCCGAGCTGGCCGAAGAGCTGAGCCGGCGCGGGCACGACGTGACCGTCATCGACCACGTCGGCTCGTCGTTCCAGCACCTCGACCCCACCTGGCGCGGCCGGACGATCGAGGCCGAGCCGCTGGCGGAGGGGGTGCTCGAGCGGGCCGGGGTCGAGAAGGCGGACGCCCTCGCCGCGGTCACCAACTCGGACGCCGTGAACGCGGTCGTGGCGCACGTGGCGCGCACGACCTACAAGGTCCCGTCGGTCGTCGCCCGCAACTACGACCCGCGCTGGCGCGCCCTGCACGAGGCGCTCGGCCTGCAGACGGTCAGCTCGACGGCGTGGGGGGCCCAGCGGATCGAAGAGTTGCTCGAGAGCCCGCTGCTGCGGACGGTTTTCTCGGCCGGCAACGGCGAGGTCGAGATCTACGAGCTGCGCGTGCCGGCGTCGTGGAGCGGCCGCGCACTGTCCGCCCTGACCGGCAGCGTGGCCTGCACCGCCGTCTCGGTGACGCGCGGCGGCCGGGCCAGCCTGCCGACGCCGGAGACGCGGCTCGAGAGCGGCGACCTGGTCCACGTGGCGGCCCCGCTCGAGGGCGTGGACGAACTGCGGCGCCGCTTCGACGCCAAGGAGGTCTGACCGTGTTCGTCCTGGTCGCAGGAGGCGGTCGAACCGCGGCGCGCCTCGCCCGCACGCTCCACGAGCAGCACCACCACGTGCGCCTGGTCGAGCACCGCCTGGACGTGCTCGCCCACCTGCACCGCGAGCTGCCGACCGAGATCATCTGGGAAGGCAACCCGACCGACCCGCGCACCCTCGAGCTGGCCGGGATCGCCGAGGCCGACGTCGTCGTGGCCTCGATGTCGAGCGACCCGGAGAACCTGTCGGTCTGCTTCCTGGCCCGCGAGCGGTTCAAGGTGCCGCGCACGATCGCGACGATCAACGACCCCCGGTTCGCGTGGCTGTTCGACGAGAAGTTCCACGTCGACGTGGCGCTCAACCAGGCCGACATCCTGGCCAGCCTGATCGAGCAGGAGATGTCGCTGGGCGACATGATGACGCTGCTCAAGCTGCGCCGGGGGAGCTACTCGCTCGTCAGTGAGAAGCTCCCGCCGGGCGCCCGCGCCGTCGGGCAGTCGCTGCGGCAGCTCCCCCTCCCCCGCCACTCGGTGATCTGCGCGATCCTGCGCGGGACCGACGTCGTCATCCCGCGCGGCGACGTGGTCTTCGCGGTGGGCGACGAGGTGCTGGCGCTGGTCGACGCCGAGTCGGCGCCGGAGCTGGAGGCGCTCTTCCACGGGGCAGGGCACTAGAATCACTGGCGATGGCCGAGCCGCCGCACGCCGCGTTCCGGATCCCGATCGAGCTCCTCGACGCCCGGATGCTCGTCCTGACGAGGCACACGGAGCTGGTCGCCCTGTTGCGGCACGACCTGGGGACGTTCGTCGTGACCGAGCCGGCCGCAGCCGGTGAAGCCTGGGACGGTGCGGCGTTCGAGGCGGAGGGCGCGGGAGATCCCGGACCCGGACGCCGGCCCTGGCCCCCCGCCCGGGCAGCTCTTCGCGCGCATCTTCGAGGCGCTGCTCGACCGCGTCGCGGGGTTCGCGGTCCTGCACGCGGGCACCGTCGCGCACGCCGGCCGCGCGTGGCTCCTGGCCGGCCCTTCCGGCGCGGGCAAGACGACGCTGACCCTGTCCCTGCTCGAGCGCGGCTTCCGGCTGCTGTCGGACGACTTCGCGCCGCTCGAGCTGGCGACCGGGCTCGTGCACCCGTTCCCCAAGTCGCTCGGTGTGCGCGAGGGGCCGGGGCACGAGACCGCGGCGCGGCTCACCGAGCGCCGCGGCCGTGCCGCGCTGCACCCGTCCGACTGGGAGCCCGCGCCGCTGCCGCTGGGCGGCGTGCTGTTGTTCGATGGCCGCGACGCCGCGCCCGCCCCGCGCGACCCGTTCCGGCTGCGCGTCGCCTGCGTCGCCGATCCGGGGCCGCTGATCGAGCGCCTCGCCGCGCTGCGGGGCGTCTCGCTTGCGGCGCGCGACGGCGACGAGTTCGTGCTGGCGGTCGACCCGGTCGCGACCGATCACGCCGCGCTGGCGGCGGCGCTCGACGCGGCGCGCGACGTCGTGCTGGAGCACGGGACCGCCGGGACCGCGCCGCCGCCGGGCCGCGCCGCGGCGGTCGTCACGGCCGATCCGGTGCGCGCGCTCTTCCTGCTGCTGCGCGAGGTGCAGAACCGCCGGCCGCAGGGCGCGCTGATGGGCCGGCTCGGCGGCGATACCGGGCGGCTGGCGGCGGAGCTGGGCGCGGCGATCGCCGGGCGCCGGCTGGGGTGGCTGGTGACCGGGGCACCGGAGGCGACGGCGACGGCGGCGGCGGGGTGGATCCGCGCTGCAGCCGGGGCGCCG
>CAVPCQ010000009.1:0-79942 GCA_963702425.1 uncultured Acidobacteriota bacterium | reverse complement strand
CTGCGCACGCAGCCGGCGGCACTGACCGTGCTCGGCGCACTGGCCGGCGATGGCCGGCGGCCGTCGCCCTGGGCGACCTGGGGGGCGACGGCAAGAGCATCTTGTCCTCGGCGCGCCGGTGGCAACGCGCGGGTGGCCAGGCCAGCGCCGGCGCGGCGTACGGCCTGGCCTGGCGGGCGGACCTGCCGCCGACCCTCGACCTGGCCCGGGTGACGCCGGAGTTGACGCTGGAGGGCACCACCAGTTATGACAAGCTGGGTGTGGCCGTGGGCGCCGCCGACTTGAACGGTGATGCCCGGAGCGACCTCCTGGCAGGGGTCCCCAACGGCGACGGCCCCGGCCGGCCGCAGTCCGGCCACTCCTGGAACTGCACGGCCAGCCGGCCGGGCCGCTCGTGACGCAGGCCAACGTACCGATCTCACCATCTATGGCGCATTCGCCGGGGATCGTACCGGCATCGCCCTGGCCGTCGCGGATGTCACCGGCGATGGCCGATGGACTGATCCTTGCCGCGCCGCACGCCGATTCATTCGCCGGCATGGATGCCGGCCGCGTCTATCTGCTGGCGGGTCCCATCGGCCAGGCGTGGCCCCGACCCCTACGCGGACAAGGACTGCAACGCCCAGCCGAACGCCGACGGGCACACCGACACGAACACTCACCGCTACCTCGACATCGACACGAACATCGACAAGCACGCCGGCGCACACACCGACCGCTACCCCGACATCGACCCGAAACCCGGCGGGCACGCCGACATCGACCCGAACACCGACCTTCGGCTATGTGCCGCTGCTGCTCAAGGATTCGATTGGCTCGTGACCCTTTCCCACTCTCATCGGTCTCTGTGCGAGCGTCCTCCCGGCTGGCTGGCCGGATCGTGGCCAACTGGGCCGCTGACCGTCTGCGCGCCGGGGGCAAGGCGAGGCAGATCGCCCGCCCCGGATCCGGCCGCCCGGCCCGCGCTGTTCCACTACTGGACGCTGGCCTGGTACCCGTTCCGTCATGGCGTCTGCCCGCACTGCGGCGCGGCGCGGCCTGGTGTTGCCCCTGACCGAACTGGCGGGGATCGTCGCTTTCCTTCTGATGGGGTTCTTCCTGCGCCACAACCTGCTGGCCCTGGGGGTGGCCTGGCTTTACACGGCTTTCTTCGTGGCGGTCAGCATCATCGACCTGGAACACCGGCGCGTGCTGAACGTGATGCTGCTGCCGGCCGCGGTCTAGCTCTGGCGTTCAGCTTCCTGCCCGGTATGCCGGGCCCACTGCAGGCTTTGCTGGGTGGGGGCGTCGGCCTGGCGTGTTCCTGATCATCGCGGTCGTCGCCGCGGCGCGATGGGCGCGGGAGATGTCAAGTTGGCCGGAGTCATCGGCCTGATGACCGGCTACCCGGAGGTATCCCGGCCCTGGTGTTCGGCATCCTGTTGGCGGGCGTTGCGGCGATCATCCTGCTGGTCACCCGCCGCGCCGGCCGTAAGAGCACCATGGCCTACGCGCCGTACCTGGCATTGGGCGGGGTCAGTGTGTTGCTTGCCTCAGGCTGAGGATTCGACACGGAAATGGAGAACTGATTTGCCAGCCAAGCCAAACCCGGTCCGCGTCTGAAAACATAACGAGCGGCACCACGGTGATCGCGTCAGGTCGCATCGCGAGCACCTTCTGGTCCAACTTCCGCGGGCTGATGCTGGCGCCGCCGCTGCCCCCCGCGCCGGGCTGGTCATCGTGCCGTGCAGCTCGATCCACACCCAGTTCATGCGTTTTCCGCTCGATGTCCTTTATGTCAATAAAGACGACGTGATCGTCGGCATCGACCGCAACTTGCGGCCGTGGCGCATCGGCCGGTTTTACAAAGGGGTGCACTACGTCGTGGAGCTCCCCGCCGATGGCGCCGCAGGGTGTCAGGTGGGGGACAGGCTAAAGAGGCCTCGCCTGGTCGGGAAGCCGTCATTACGCCGACGATCGCCGACGCTCGACGACGCTCGCGGCGCTCACCCCGCTGCTCTCCGCATCGGGGGTCACATGGGTGTCGCTGCAGCAGGGCACGGCGGAAGGCGAGGACGCGGCGCTCGCCTCGCGCCTTCTGTGGCTCCCGGCCCGCAATGACATGGACGGCACCGCGGCGCTGATCGCGGAGCTTGATCGCGTCATCACCGTGGACACGAGTATCGGCCACCTTGCCGGCGCGCTGGACCGGCCGGTGTGGACGCTCTTGCCGTTCGCGTCGGACTGGCGCTGGGGCGTTTCCGGGCGGAGAGTCCCTGGTATCCGCGGACGCGGCTTTTCCGCCAGCCGGCGCCCGGAGAAGAGCGTCGTCGAGGAGGTGCGGGGCGCTCTCGCCGAAAGCGCGGGGCGCCCAAGCAACGCTAGCCGTTGGCCAGCAGGAACTCGGCCAGCGCCGCGGTCGGACGGCGATCATCGAACACGCGCGCGGCGCTCGTGCGAATTCGCGACGACAGCTCGCGCTGCCAGGCGGAGTCCGTTGCAATCCTCACCGCGATTCGCACGTAGTCGTCGGCGTCGCGGGCGATCAGCTCGTCCATCCCGATCAAACGCAGCATTCCGAGGCTCTGGCGCCCGCGCATGAATCGCCCCGGCAGCGTGACGATCGGCAGCCCGGCGGCGAGCGCATCGAGGCTCGTATTGCCCCCCGACCAGCGCAGCGTGTCGAGCATCGCGTCGCACACGGCGTTGATGCGCATGTAGTCCGCATGCGCGACTCCCGCCAGGACGATCAAGCGCCCCTGATCGACGCCATGTTCCGCGAGCACGCCGCGCAGGCGCGTGAGATACGTTTGCGTGAGCCCGCCATGACGTCCTTCGAACAGCACGAGCCGCGACTGCGGCGCCGCGGCGAGCACGCGCGCGAACAGCCCGTCGTTTTCCGGATGGATCTTGTAGTGCGACTGCGGCCAGAGGAACAACGTCCCTTGTTCCGGCAGGCCGAAGCGCGCGCGCGAAGTGTCTTCCGGCGCCGGCGGCTTCGCATAGCGCGTGCCG
This sequence comes from uncultured Acidobacteriota bacterium, assembly GCA_963702425.1. GTDB lineage: Bacteria > Acidobacteriota > Polarisedimenticolia > J045 > J045 > JALOKP01. Next base: position 76,948 of record CAVPCQ010000009.1, on the reverse strand, counting down.
ATGCCGGGCAACAGCACGAGGCGTTCGCTGTAATGCGCAGCCGCATCAGGCGGCTCCATCTCCGCACTCGAGAAGAACACGTCGATCGTCGCGTGGCCGCTCGTGATCGGATGTCCCCAGGCGGCGCACTGCAATGGCGCGAGGCGCAGCGCCGCGAGCGCGAACGTCGAGGGCTCGAGTCCGAGTCCGGATAGAGGAGCACGTCGAGCTCGTCTCCCCCACGAACGGGCGAGTTGCGACGGCTGCCACAGCGGGCAGCGGCGAAAGACATCGGCGCGCGCCGCGATTCGTTCGGCCAGGTGATCGAATCCGGGCGTCAGATGGTAGACGACCACCTCGAATTGCGCGCGGTCGAGATCGGTCAGCCAGTGCTCGAAATAGCGGCCCACGGTTCCGTCGCGGAAGAACCCCGAGACGAAGCCCACACGCAGCCGACGCCCGTCGCGTGCGCGTCCTGGCAGCGGTGCCCGCCATTGCGGGGCCCGGGCTTTGATCGCCTCTCCGACGGCGCGCGCATAGCGCTCCTGCAGCGGCCGCTCGTCCTCGCCCTGATAGGGCAAGAGCCAGTTCACCCACCGCAGCTCGTCCAGCAGCCGGTCGGACGTGAGCGCAGCCGCTCGCTGCGGCAGCTCGCGTTCGATCGCGGCGAGCCCTGTGATGAAATCGGCGCGCGCCTGCGCAAGTGCAGCCAGTGTGGGCGGCACCATCCGCAAGACCAGGTGGCGGCCGAACAGCGCGCGCAGCAAGCCAGCGTCCTGCGAGAGCGCCTGCCCGTACGCCTGCTTCACCGCATCGAGATCGTCGCGCTCCGTGAGCGTCCCCGCAAGCTGCAACCAGGCGCCCGTTTCGCGTGGGCTCGCACGCACCGCGGCGGCGAACAGGTCAACCGCCGCGTCCACCTCGCCCTCGGCCCGGCGGAGCGCGCCGAGCGCGAGCAGGGCGACCCCGTTGTTGGGATCCAGCGCGAGCGCGCGCTCGATGGCGGCGACCGCTTCGTCGCGCATGCCCATCTGGCGGCGCGCCGCGCCCAGGCTCGCCCATGCGGGAGCAGCGTAATCGGGCTTCGCCGCGACAGCCGACATGTAGGCCTGCACGGCGCCGTCGAGATCGCCCGACTCGCGCAACGCGGTGCCGAGATTGGAGAGCGCCCGCGCATAACTGAGAAGAACGGCGCGAGGTCGACCGTCAGGCTCGACCGGAGCGCAGCCGCGAGCGGCCGCGTGCCGGACGGCAGCGCGACGTCGCCTGCAAAGCGCGCCTCCAGCCCCGGCAGAGCGAGAAGCCCCTCGTCGATCCGCACCGCGTCGTTCGTCAGCCGCCCGCGACCGGCCAGCCGGGCCGGCGTCGCGTCGCCGACGGTCAGCTCGGCGGTCGCGTCGAAGGCGAGCTCGGCAGCCGTCGACGACCACTCCCCCTGGATCGAACCGCTCACCAGGCCGCGGCCTTCCGGGAGTCCGAGCTCGATTCCGATCGCGCGCACGATCTCGGTCACGGCGTCGTAGTCGGCCTCCCCTGCGCTGGCCCGGATGCCGAGGTGGTTTCCCGGCGAGATCTCCAGATCGGCCTCGACCGCGCCACCCGCCGCGTCAGTGGCCTCCATCGCCAGCGACCACCGATTGCGTGCCACCTCCACGAAGTGTCCGCGGTAGCGCTCGAAGCGCGCCTGGCCGAGCAGGACCCCCTCGAGCTCGACGGTCGTGTCGAGCCCGGTCAGCTTGCCGGCAACGAGCCCCACCCTGGCGTCGACCGCCATCGGCCCGTCCGGCACCGGGGTCGTCTCGAGCGGCAGCTCGAGATCGATCTCCCGCCCCTGCGTGAGCAGGTGCCCCAACGCGGCGCGCGCCGAGGCCGCGTCGGGCGCGTCGAGCGCGGCCTCGATCGTCAGCCCGTCGAGCAGCACCGCGTCGTCGCCCCGCAGGCGGAAAGTCAGCCCCGACCGGCCCCACGCACCGTCGAAGTCGAGCGCGATCCTGCCCCCGCCTCCCTCTCCGGTGAAGCGGCCGTCGAGCGCGTTCGCGGCCCCCGCGGGCGGGACGGGGGAGGCCTCGACACGCCAGCGCAGCGGCTGGCCGGCGGCGGCTCGCCAGAGCCGCGCCTTGTAAGGCCCCGCGCCCAGGACGAGGTCCCTGGGAAGGCCCAGGCTGGGGAAGATGTCCGTCGTCTCGAGGTTCCCATCGGCCCCGGCCTCGATCACGCCGTCGCGGACCGAGACCTCGAGGTGCTCGACCGTCGTCCCGGAGGGCGAGTTCGCTCGCCCTTCGACGATCCGGATCGCTTCGGGGTCCGCCAGGAGCAGGGCCTCGAGCTTCGCCACCTCGGCGCGGCGGAAGCGGACGATCCCGTCGCTCGCCAGCCGGGCGCGGCCCGTCCAGCGCCCGTCCTCCTCCAGCCGGAATCCACCGTCGAAGGTGATCCGGCCCGTGAGCTCGGGGACGACCTCCCCGAGCAGGGCCTCGAGCGTCGCCGCACCGCGCGCGTCGACGCTGGCGGCGACCCCCTGCGGAAGGAACGCCACGCTCGCGGAGCCGCCGAGCGTGCTCTCGAGCGCCTCCAGCTCGATCCCCTCCAGATCGAGACGCGGGGCGCGCCACGCGAAGCGCGCCGCGACCCGCGGCACGACGAGCGGCGCGGCGCCGGGGCGCTCGATCCGCGCCGGACCGGCGGCCAGGGTCCCGCTCGTGCCGTTGCGGAGCGGCGTCCCGTCGATCTCGATCCCGTCGATATCGAACGCGAACCGCGCCTCCTGCCCGCGGTAGTGAAAGGCCCCGTCGCTGACCCGCAGCCGCCGCAGGCGCGAGAGGAACGACAGGTCGAGCGGCTTTTCCGGCGCGCCGTCCGGCGGGGTCTCGGCGAGCGCGATCGAGAGGCCGTCGACCTCGATCCGGACCGGACGGACCAATCCCGCGAGCAGAGCTCGCCGCGAGAGTCGGAGCGTGCCCTCCCGCACCGCGAACTCGCCGACCAGCCCGGTGCCGCGGCGCAGCGCGAGCCCTCTCACCTGGGCCTCGGCGCGCACGAGTCGCAGTGAGAGCTCCGCGATCTCGACCGGGCCGCCGAGTTCCTGGCCCAGCCGCTCGACCAGCAACCGGCGGACGCGGTCCTCGGTCCACGACGACGAGACGATCGCCCACAGCACGCCGAAGAGGACGGCGAGGACCGCGAATCCGATCGCCAGCACGCGCAGGATGCGTCGCACGGGTCCTCAGTCGGCGTCCCGCTGCAGCAGGAGACCTTTCAGGTAGCGGCTCTCGGGCAGTTCGATCCGCTCCGGGTGGTCGGCCGCAGGACCGAGGCGGGCCAGCACCGTCATCGCAGCCGCGGCCTCCTCGGCGCCCTCCCGCACCATCGCCTCGAACTCCTCCGCCCCGACCGTCGCGGTGCAGCAGAACGTCGCCATTCTGCCGCCGGGCGCGAGACAGCGCAGCGCCCTCCGGTGCAGGTCACGGTAGCCCCGCGCCGCCCCGGCGGCGGCCGAACGACGGCGGGCGAAGGGGGGCGGATCGAGCACGATCGCCGGGAAGCGTCGCCCTTCGTCCTCGGAGGCGGCGAGCAGGTCGAAGACGTTGCCGTGGATGAACTCGATGCGGTCGGCGAGACCCGCCGCTTCGGCCGCCGCGAGGGCCCGCTCGAGGCCGGGCCGCGACTGGTCGACCGCGACCACCGGCCGGCCGACGGTCGCCAGCGGAAGGGCGAACCCCCCTTCGGCGCAGAAGGCGTCCAGCACGGGCCCCTCGGCGAACCAGCCCGCCGCGCGCCGCTGATTCTCTTGTTGGTCGAGGTAGAGCCCCGTCTTGTGGCCGAGCCGGGGATCGACGCGGCGCAGCGCGCCGCCGGCCTCGACTTCGATCAGCGCGGGCGTCGTGCCGAGCAGTTGGACCACGGCCCGCGGCAGCCCCTCCGCTTCGCGTCCGGGGGCGTCGTCGCGGGCCAGGATCGACTCCGCGCCGATCCGCGCCGCCAACTGCTCGAGCAGCGGACCGGTCTGCCGGTCGGCCCAGGCCGTCGTGCGCTGCACGACCAGGTGCGTGCCGTAGCGGTCCACCGTCAGGCCCGGGAAGCCGTCGGCGTCGGCGTGCAGCAGGCGCGCGCAGCCTGGGCCCGCGGCGGCCGCCGCGCCGCGCGCGAACAGCGCCCGCTCGAGCCGGGTCGACCAGAAGGCCTCGGACGGGGGCGCGTCGTCGGGCGCGCCGCCGCGGCGCACGATCCGGAGCACGATCCGCGAGGCCGGCGAGTACGCGGCCCAGCCGCATGGCGCGCCCGAGGCGTCGATCACGCGCACGATCTCGCCGGCGCCCGCTTCGGCGGCACGAAGGTCTTCGCGGAGGATCCAGGGGTGGCCGCGACGGGCCCGGCGCGCGCCCCGGCCGCTGACCACCGCCGTACCGGGGCCGGACACGGCCGTGCCTACTCTTCTTCCTCGGAGATGTCCCGCACGTGGTAGCGCTCGGCCAGCTCTTCCTTCTCGGCGATCTCCTGGCACGAGACGCAGTAGCGGGCCCAGGGGACCGCCTCGAGCCGCTTGGGCTCGATCTCGTCCCCGCAGGACATGCAGTCGCCGAAGGTCCCTTCCCTGACCCGGACGATCGCCTCCTCGACCTGCAGCACTTGGCGCCGCTCGAGGTCGGAGAGCGAGAGCAGGAACTCCCGCGTGTAGTGGGTCACGGCGTCGTCGACGTAGTCCTCGCCCCCCTCGGGCACGACTTCTCGACCTTCTTCGGCAGTGCGGGCCGAACGGGCCAGAAGGGTCTGCCGACGCGTCTCGAGCAGCTTCAGGAACTTGTCGCGCTCGCGCTTCCTCATTCGTCTCCCCCAACCCGAGGCCCGCCGCGCGCAGCGGGTCGTGGCCGGAAAAAGGCTCGGTAAGGTAACAGCGCCCCCGGGGTGCGTCAACTCCGGGTAAGCCTTCGGCTCAGAGCCGGTCGGCCGCCATCTCGGCCAGCGTCGACCGCTCGCCGCGCGTCAGCACGACCGTGCCGGCCAGCGGCTCTCCCCGAAGCCGCTGCGAGGCGTAGGACAGCCCGTTGCTCGACGCGTCCACGTAGGGGTTGTCGATCTGGGCGGGGTCGCCCGTGAGCACGATCTTGGCATCCTCCCCGACCCGCGTGATGACCGTCTTGACCTCATGCGGAGTCAGGTTCTGGGCCTCGTCGACGATCATCAGCTGGCGCGGCAGGGAGCGGCCGCGGATGTACGTCAGGGCCTCGATCTCGAGCGTCCCGCGGTCGATCAGCTGCTCGATCGGGTGGCCGTCCGGCCCGCTTGCGGCGTCGAACTCGCCGAGCAGGAACTCGAGGTTGTCCCAGATCGGCTGCATCCAGGGGCGGAGCTTCTCGTCGAGGTCGCCCGGCAGGTAGCCGAGGTCGCGGCCCATCGGGAAGATCGGCCGGGCGACGACCAGCCGCCGGTAGATCGGCTTCTCGACCGTCTGCATCAGGCCGGCCGCGAGCGCGAGCAGCGTCTTGCCGGTCCCGGCCTTGCCGACCAGCGTGACCAGCGGGACCTCCTTGTCGAGCAGCAGGTCGAGCGCGAACTTCTGCTCGACGTTCCGCGGCTTGATCCCCGAGACCGACTTGGGGAGGACGATCGGCGTCACGACCGGCTGGCGCGGCCGGCGCCGTGCCAGCGCGGTGTGCTGCGGATCGCCGAGGTCGCGCAGCAGAAGCCCGACGTTGGGCCCGGGGTCGTCGATCCCGAGATCGGCTGCCGGCAGGCTCTTCTCGGCGAACAGCCGGTCGAGCACCTCGCGCGGAACCGCCACCTCGCGCCAGCCGTGCCACTCGGTATCGGGCACGATGCTGCGCTCGACGTAGTCTTCGGCGTATACCCCGACGGCGTCGGCCTTGAGCCGGAGATTCGTGTCCTTGGTGATGAACTGGACCGGGGGGTGGCTGCGCGACAGCTCCCAGGCCAGCGCGAGGATCCGCATGTCCGCCGCGTCGCGGCCGTCCATGAACGGGAAGTCGCGCGGAATCGGGACGCCGAGGTGGATCCGCAGCGTCCCCCCACCCGGCGTCGGCACCCCATCCGTCAGGTGCCCCTGCTCGCGCAGCCGGTCGAGCGTGCGGCTGACCGCGCGCGCGTTCCGCCCGACCTCGGTCATCTCCTTCTTGAAACGGTCGATCTCCTCGATCACGGCGATCGGGATCACGACGTCGTTGTCCGCGAAGGAGAACGGGCTGTTCGGGTCGTGGAGCAGGACGTTCGTGTCGAGTACGAAGGTCTTCTTCATCGGGGAGGTCGTCTCTTCGTCAGCGCGCGCCGAGCGCCGCCTGGGCGGCGGCGAGGCGGGCGATCGGGACGCGGTAGGGCGAGCACGACACGTAGTTCATGCCCGCGTGGTGGCAGAAGGTGACGGAGGAGGGTTCGCCGCCGTGCTCGCCGCAGATCCCGATCTTCAGCCCCGGGCGGGCTTTGCGGCCCCGCTCGATCGCGATCGTCACGAGCTGGCCGACGCCCTCCCGATCGAGGATCTGGAACGGATCGGCGGGGAGGATCTTGCGCTCGATGTAATCCGGCACGAAGCCGCCGATGTCGTCGCGCGAGAAGGCGAAGGTCATCTGCGTCAGGTCGTTGGTCCCGAACGAGAAGAACTCCGCCGTCTCGGCGATCTGGTCGGCCGTGAGCGCGGCGCGGGGGACCTCGATCATCGTCCCGTAGAGGAAGTCGATCTTCGGCACGCCGTACTTCGCCGCGACCTCGCGGTGGATCCGGTCGACGATCGCCTTCTGGTGATCGAGTTCCGCCTTGAGGCCGACGACCGGGACCATGATCTCCGGATGCGCTGCCTTGCCCTCCTGCGCCAGCTCCGCGGCGGCCTCGAGGATCGCCCGGACCTGCATCTCGGAGATCTCGGGGAAGGTGACACCCAGGCGCACGCCGCGGTGTCCCATCATCGGGTTCGTCTCGTGCAGCGCCTCGGCCCGCTTGTCGAGCTCCTCCTTGGTGATGCCGAGCGACTCGGCGAGCCGCGCCCGCTCCTCGGCCCGGTGCGGCACGAACTCGTGCAGCGGCGGGTCGAGCAACCGGACCGTGACCGGCAGGCCGTCCATGACCTCCAGGGTGTCCTTGATGTCCTTCTTGACGAACGGGAAGAGCTCGTCGAGGGCGGCGCGGCGCTCGGCCTCGCTGCGCGAGACGATCATCTTGCGCAGCGCGAACAGCGGCTTCTCCGAGTGCTTGCCGTAGAACATGTGCTCGGTCCGGAACAGCCCGATCCCCTCGGCGCCGAAGCCGCGCGCCTTGAGTGCGTCGTCCGGCGTATCCGCGTTCGTCCTCACCCCCAGCGTCCGGTAGCGGTCGACGATCTTCATGAACTCGACGAAGCGCGGGTTCTCCGCCGCGCTGATCATCCCCAGCCGGCCGGCGTAGACCCGCCCCCGGGTCCCGTTGAGCGTGATCCAGTCCCCTTCCCGGAGGGTCGTGCCGCCGACGGTGATCGTCTTCGCGCGGGCGTCGACGTGCAGCGCGCTGCAGCCGACGACGCAGCACTTGCCCCAGCCGCGGGCGACGAGCGCGGCGTGGCTGGTCATCCCGCCGCGGGCGGTCAGGATCCCCTCCGCGGCCCGCATCCCCTCGACGTCTTCCGGGTTGGTCTCCTCGCGCGCGAGGATCACGACCTTGCCCTGCTTGGCCCAGGCGACCGCATCGTCGGCAGTGAAGACGACCTGGCCGGCAGCGCCGCCCGGCCCCGCGGGCAGCCCCGACGCGAGCGGCGTCACGCTCTTCTCGGCCGCCGGATCGACGACCGGGTGGAGCAGCTCGTCGAGCTGGGCCGGCGAGACGCGGCGCACTGTCTCCTGCTCGTCGATCAGCTGCTCGGCCAGCATCTCCATCGCGATGTTCAGCGCCGCGGTCCCGGTCCGCTTCCCCGAGCGGCACTGCAGCATGTAGAGCTTTCCGTCCTGGATCGTGAACTCGATGTCCTGCATGTCGGCGAAATGTCGCTCGAGCTTGGTCCGGATCTCGTCGAGCTGACGGTAGGTCGCCGCCATGGCCATCTCGAGGGAGGCCAGGTGGCGGTTGTGGTCGCTCTTGGTCGCTTCGTTCAGCGGGTTCGGGGTCCGGATCCCGGCGACGACGTCCTCGCCCTGGGCGTTGACCAGCCACTCGCCGTAGAACCTGTTCTCGCCGGTGGCCGGGTTGCGCGTGAATGCGACGCCGGTCGCGGAACTGTCGCCCATGTTGCCGAAGACCATCGCCTGGACGTTGACCGCGGTGCCCCACTGGTCGGGGATCCCCTCGATCCGGCGGTAGGAGACCGCCCGCTTGCCGTTCCACGATGAGAAGACCGCGCCGATTCCGCCCCAGAGCTGTTCCATCGCGTCGTCGGGGAACTCCTTGCCGAGAACCTCCCGGACCCGGAGCTTGAAGCGCTCGACGAGGTCCCGCAGGTCCTCGACCGCGAGCTCCGCGTCGGAGGCGTAGTTCTTGGCCTTCTTCAGCTCGGAGAGCATCTTGTCGAGCTGGACCCGGATCCCCCGCCCCTCTGCCGGCTCGATCCCCGCGGCCTTCTCCATCACGACATCGGAGTACATCATGATCAGGCGGCGGTACGCGTCGAGCACGAACCGCTCGTTGCCCGACTTCTTCACGAGCCCCGGGAGCGTCTTCGAGGTCAGGCCGACGTTCAGTACGGTCTCCATCATTCCCGGCATCGAACTGCGCGCGCCGGAGCGGACCGAAAGCAGCAGCGGGTTCCCGGGGTCACCGAAACTCATCTCCGTCTCGCGCTCGACCTCGACCAGCGCCGCCGTCACCTCGGCGGCCAGCTCCGCGGGATAGCTCTTGCCGTGGTCGTAGTACCAGGTGCACAGCTCGGTCGTGATCGTGAACCCCGGCGGAACCGGGAGCCCCAGGCTGGCCATCTCGGCCAGGTTCGCGCCCTTGCCGCCGAGCAGCTCCTTCATCCCGGCGCTTCCTTCCGCGGACCCTCCACCGAACCGGTAGACCCACTTGCTGCTCATGCCGTCTCCTTCAGCGTTGTCGTGCGTCGTGCTCTGCCTCGTTCCGAGAGCGCGCCGGCGGCGCGGGATCATCCCGCGACCACCAGCTCCGCCATGTCCACTACGCCGTGCGTCGCGCGCGCAACGCGGTCCAGCAGCGACAGCCGGGCGCGGCGCAGCACGGGGTCCTGGTCCATCACCAGGATCCTGTCGAAGAACCGGTCGACGTCGGGCCGCAGCTGCGCCACGTGCGCCAGCGCCCGCTCGTAGTCCCCGGCCGCCGCGGCCGCCGCGAGCTCGCGCTCCGCGGCGCCGATCGCCGCCGCGAGGCGCACTTCCTCCGGCTCTTTGAGCGCCGCTTCCCCGTCGCCGGCCGCGTAGCCGTCACCGCGCTCGTCGGCCTGGGCGAGGATATTGCGCACCCGCTTCGCGGCGGCGGCCAGCGCCAGGAAGTCCGCGCTCTCGCGGAAGACCCGCAGCGCGGCGAGGCGCCGCCACAGATCGGCCGGATGGAACGGGGTTCCGGGAGTGCCGCCGACCAGCACCGTCGCCGCCGCGATCTCGTCGTAGCGCGCGCCGTCGCGCTCGGCCAGCGCGCCGAAGCGCTCGAGCAGGAACGCGACGAGCGTCGCCGCGGTCTGGTCCGCGCGGGCCGTCAGGTCGGGGCCGGTCTCGCCGCCGCGGTAGCCGAGCACCGCCTCGCGCACCGCGGCTGAGAGGTCGATCGCCGGCTCCGCCAGCGCCAGGCGGATCGCGCCCATCCCGGCGCGCCGCAGCGCGAACGGGTCCGAGCTGCCGCTCGGCACCAGGCCTGCGGCGAAACCGCCGGCCAGCGTGTCCAGCCGGTCGGCCAGGCCGAGGACCCGGCCCCCGGCGGTCGCCGGCAGCGGGTCGTCGGGAGCCGCCGGCAGGTAGAGATCGTAGATCGCGCCGGCGACCGCTTCCGGCTCGCCGTCGGCGCGCGCGAGCAGGCCGCCGCAGATCCCCTGCAGTTCCGGGAACTCGCCGACCAGCCCGGTCGGGAGGTCGCAGCGCGAGAGCTCGGCGGCACGCGCGACCGCCGCGCTGCCCGCCGCGTCGAGACCGGCCGGCCCCGCGAGGCTCCGGACCAGGTGCGCGAGGCGCCGCGTCTTCGCCGCGTAGGTCCCCAGCTCGCGCTGGAAGACGATCCCTTCCAGCTTGGCGGCCCGCGCCGCGAGCGGCTGGCGCCGGTCCTCGTTCCAGAAAAAGAGCGCGTCCTCGAGCCGGCCCGAAACGACCCACTCGTGGCCGCGTCGGACGTGCCCCTCCGGGTCGTCGGGCCGGTTGACCGCGACCGCGAACAGCGGCAGCAGGCCGCCCGCTCCGCGGACGCAGAACCCTTTCTGGTGCGTCTTGAGGCACGAGCCGAGCACCTCGGCCGGGAGGTCGCGCACGAAGTGCGGCTCGAAGCGCCCGACCTGGGCGCCCGGGAACTCGACGATGTCGGCCGACTCGTCGAGCAGGCCGCCGTCCTCGGCCAGCGCGCCCCCCTGCGTGCCGGCCAGCGCGTGCAGCTGCTGCTCGAGGCGCGCGCGGCGGGCGACGGGGTCGGCCACGACGCCGTGACGTTCGAGCGTCGCCTCCCATGCCGCGGCGTCGGGAATCTCGAACGGCCCCGGCCCCAGGACGCGGTGTCCGCGCGACGCCCGGCCGGACCGGATCCCGAACAGCTCGAGCGGGAGGATCTCGTCGCCGAGCAGAGCGAGGATCCAGTGGACCGGGCGGACGAAACGCGCCGAACCGTCGCCCCAGCGCATCATCTTGGCGAAGGTCATCCGTGCCACCGCGGGCGCGAAGCCGGCGGCCAACACCGCGGCCAGCGGCTCGCCCCCCGCGGTCACGGTCGCCCCGGCGTAGCTTCCCTTCGGCGTCTCGACCGGCGCGAACGCCGCCGCGTCCCGGCCGGTCTTGCGCGCGAACCCCTCGAGTGCCTTCGTCGGCCGGCCCGCCGGGTCCCAGGCTGCGGCCGCCGGTGGCCCGAGCAGCAGCTCCGCGCGCGCCGGGGTTGCGCCGGCGACGTCCGCGACGCGCACCGCGAGGCGCCGCGGGGTCCAGTAGCGGCGCGCGGCGCCGTGCGGCAGGCCGGCGCGGTCGAGCAGCTCGAGCGTGAGCGCCTCCAGATCGGCCGCCGCCGCGGGGAGCATCCGGGCCGGGATCTCCTCCGTGCCCAGCTCGATCAGCAAGTCGGCGGTCGGCATCAGGCGGCCTCCCCCGCGGCGAGCCAGGTCTTCGCGCACTGCACCGCCAGGCGCCGGATGCGCTGGATCATCGCCTGCCGCTCGGTGACCGACAGCGCGCCCCGCGCGCCGAGCACGTTGAACAGGTGCGAGGCCTCCAGCACCCGCTCGTAGGCCGGGACCAGCAGGGCGGCCGGGACGGCCTCTCCGTCCGGACCGGGTTTCGTTCGCGAGAGCAGGCGCTGCGCCTCGCGCTCGGCGACGTCGAAGGCCTTCCGGTGCCCTTCCACGTCGGCTTCCTCGAAGGAGTAGGCCGACAGCTCGCGCTCGGCCCGTTCGCGCAGCGCGCGGTAGCGGACGACCCCGTCCGGGGCCCACGGCGCGCGCGCCCACGGGATGTCGAAGATGTCGCGGATGTCATTGACGAACATGCAGATCCGCTCGAGCCCGTAGGTCAGCTCGACCGGCACCGGCGAGAGCTCGGCCCCGCCCATCACCTGGAAGTAGGTGAACTGCGAGATCTCCATCCCGTCCATCGTGACCTGCCAGCCGACTCCCGCGGCGCCGAGCGTCGGCGACTCCCAGTTGTCCTCCTCGAAGCGGACGTCGTGGACCTCGGGGTCGACCCCGAGCGCCTTGAGCGAGTCGAGGTAGAGGTCCTGGACGTCGGGTGGCGAGGGCTTGAGGATCACCTGGTACTGGAAGTGCTCGTAGACGCGCATCGGGTTCAGCGCGTAGCGCCCGTCGGCCGGCCGGCGCGACGGCTGGCAGTACGCCACCCGCCACGGCGCGGGTCCGAGGCTGCGGAAGAAGGTCTCGATGTGCATCGTCCCGGCGCCGACCTCCTTGTCGAACGGCTGGTGCACGATGCAGCCGCGTTCGGCCCAAAAGCGGGACAGCGCGAGGAACATCTCCTGGAGCGTCATCTTGAAGGTATCGTTCACGCGCTGTCCTTCCCGGCGGGCGCGGCGGGGATCTGCCGGGTCGCGCGCGGCCGCTCCGCGCGGAGCGTGGTGAGGGCCGGCCAGGCGACGAGCGGCCGGCCGGTGAAGGCGACGACGAGCGCCGGCAGCGCGCCCGCCAGTTCGCGCTCGACCGGCGCCGGCAGGTCCGGCAGCGCGGACGGGCCGACGCGCATGGTCGCGGCCAGCCAGGCGGTCGCGCCCGGCCCGAGCGTGCGGGCTCCCGGCACGCCGTGCGCGGCGCAGAAGGCCCCGCTCTCGGGCGCCAGCTGGGCGCGCCGGCCGGCGAGCGGGGCGCCGCACTCGTCGCAGGCCGCGAGATCGCCGAGCAGTCCGGCGAGCCGCAGCGTCCAGGCCTCGGCGTAGCGCGCCAGCGGATCGGGCGGCGCTCCGCCGCCGAGTGCGTCGAGGCAGGCCGAGAGCAGGCGGTAGAGGCGCGGATCCTCGGCCCCCTCGCGCGCGAAGGCACCGGCCAGTTCCAGCAGGTGGGCCGCGACGTAGAGCCGCTCGAGCGGGTCGCCGGGCGGCGGCGAGGCGACGAGGTGCGCCTCCTCCAGGACCGCCTCGGCCCCTTCGCGCCGCACCGACCAGCGCGCCTGCACCCGCGCCCCCGGCTGCAGCGCGCTGCCGAAGCGCTTGCGCGAGCGCGCGGCCGAGTGGGCCACCCCGCGCACCAACTCCCCCGAGGCGCAGAGCAGCAGCACGCGCCGGTCCGCCTCCCCGGCGAGCCGCGAGTCGAGCACGATCGCTTCCGACTCGGCGTGCCGGCTCACGGGGCGTAGGCGGCGAGCGCGAGGCTCGCGAGACCGAGGAAGATCAGCGAGGCCATGACGTCGACGGTCGAGGTGACCAGGGGGTTGGTCGAGGTCGCCGGGTCGAGCTTGAGTCGCTGGAGCACGAGCGGCACGACGGATCCGAGGATCGTCGCGGTGACGATCGAGAGCGCGAGCGACAGGCCGATCACGATCGCGACACGGACGACGCCGCCCACGCCCTGCGCCGAGATCCCCGCGCTCCCGACGATCAGCGAGGAGCCGAGCACCAGCAGCAACCCGTAGGCGAGACCGAGCAGCGCACCGACACCGGCCTCGCGGGTCAGCGTCGCGAGGTACATCCCCTCGCGGATCCGGCCGGTGGCCAGGCCGCGCATGATCACCGTCGCCGACTGGTTCCCGGCCGAACCGGAGGTCCCGAGGATGATCGGGAAGAACGCCGCGAGCCCGACGAACCCGGCGAGGATCCCCGACAGCCGGTAGATGATCACCGCCGCCGCGAGCCCGCCGACGAAGGTCGCCGCCAGCCACGGAGCGCGGGTCCGGACCGACTTGCCGATCGACGGCTGGATCCGCTCTTCCTCCGAGGTGCCGGCCATCCGGAGGATGTCCTCCGTCGCCTCCTCGCGCAGGACGTCGATCACGTCGTCGATCGACACCGCGCCGGCCAGCCGCCCCTGCTCGTCCACGACCGGGATCGCGAGCAGGTCGTACTTCGAGGCGATCCGCGCGACCTCTTCCTGGTCCGCATCGGTGCGGACCGTGATCAGGTCGGCGTTCATCATGTCCTTCAGCTTCGTGTCGGCGGGATTGAGCAGCAGCTCGCGCAGCGAGACCACTCCGACCAGGTGCTTGCGGTCGTCGACGACGTAGAGGTAGAACGCGATCTCGATGCTCTCGCGCGAGCGCAGCGCGGCGGTCGCCTTCTCGACCGTCGTCTCCTCGTGGAGGCTGAAGACGTCCGGGGTCATGATCCGCCCGGCGGTCTCGTCGGCGTAGATCAGCAGCTTCTCGACGCCGGCCTTCTCCTCCGGCCGCATCCCGTCGAGGACCTGGCGGCTCTCTTCGTCGTCGAGGCGCGCCAGCAGGTCGGCGGCATCGTCTTCGGCGCACTTCTCGAGCAGGCGCGCTGCGGACTCCGGGCCGAGCAGCCGCAGCAGGTCGGGCCCGGTCTCGTGGGGCAGCTCGACCAGGAATCCCGCCCCCAGCTCGGGGTCGCGCGTGGCCAGCAGCCGGAAGAGCGCGACCCGCTCGCGCTCGGAGAGCTTCTCGTAGATCGGCCCGAAGTCGGGCGGACGGACCTTGGCGAGCAGGTTGACGAGGTGCGTGTGGGCGGAACGGCGCAGAAAGCGCCGCACCGACTCGAGCACGATCACCTGTCTCCGTTCGATCATCACGCGTGTCCCCGCCCAAACCGGGAGATTCTACCCTCCCGGCGCGGAACCGCGAGCGACGACCGGCGCCCGGGTGCGCCGGAGCTGGCGGGATCTGCCCCGCGGCCGGTCCCGGCATTCCCCCCGCCGGAGGCCCCCTACTCGAGGCTGTAGTTCGGCGCTTCCTTGGTGATGATCACGTCGTGGGCATGCGACTCGCGCAGCCCGGCCCCGGTGATCCGCACGAACCGCGCGTTCTCCTGCAGCTCGCCGATCGAGCGCGCGCCGCAGTAACCCATCCCGGCCCGCAGCCCCCCGACGAGCTGGTAGACCATCTCGCGGATCCGCCCCTTGTAGGGGACCCGCCCCTCGATCCCCTCGGGGACGAGCTTCTTCTCGTCGTACTGGTCGTCCTGGGCGTAGCGGTCGCGCGAGAGCCCCTTGCGCATCGCCCCGAGCGAGCCCATCCCGCGGTACTCCTTGAAGGTCCGTCCCTGGTAGAGGACGGTCTCCCCCGGCGACTCCTCGGTCCCCGCGAACAGCGAGCCGATCATGACGGTGTCGGCCCCGGAGGCGAGCGCCTTGGTGACGTCGCCGGAGAACTTGACCCCGCCGTCGGCGATCACCGGGATCCCCTTCGGCCGGCAGGCCCGGACCGCCGCCGCGATCGCGGACAGCTGCGGCACACCGGCCCCGCTGACGATCCGCGTGGTGCAGATGCTGCCCGGCCCGACGCCGACCTTGACCGCGTCCACACCGCGCTCGACCAGGGCCCGGGCGCCCTCCTCGGTGCCGATGTTGCCGGCCACGATCTGCAGGCCCGGGAAGCGGTCGCGCACCCGGTCGACCACCTCGAGCACCCGCCGCGAGTGGCCGTGCGCGGTATCGACGACGACCGCGTCGACGCCGGCCTCGACCAGCGCCGCGCAGCGCTCGAGCGTGTCGGCTCCGGTCCCCAGCGCGCCCCCGACCCGCAGCCGGCCCTGGCTGTCCTTCGCCGCGTGCGGGTAGTCGATCCGCTTCTGGATGTCCTTGTAGGTGATCAGCCCCTTGAGGCGGTAGTCCTTGTCGACGACCAGCAGCTTCTCGATCCGGTGCTTGTGCAGCAGCTCCTGCGCGCGGTCGAGATCGGTCCCCTCGGGGACCGTGATCAGGCCGTCCTTGGTCATGAAATCGCTGATCGGCAGCTCGGGGTGGGTGCAGAAGCGCAGGTCGCGGTTGGTCAGGATCCCGACCAGATGGCCCTTCTCGTCGGTGATCGGGACGCCCGAGATCTTGTAGCGGGCCATCAGCTCCAGCGCGTCGCGGACGGCCCGGTCGGCGGTCATCGTGATCGGGTCCACGATCATCCCCGACTCCGAGCGCTTGACCTTGTCCACCTCGGAGGCCTGGTCGGCAATCGGCAGGTTGCGGTGCAGGATGCCGATCCCGCCCTGCTGGGCGATCGCGATCGCCAGCCGGGCCTCGGTCACGGTGTCCATCGCCGCCGAGACGAGCGGGATCCGGAGCGCGATCCCCCGGGTGAAGCGGGTCTGCGTGTCGACCTCGCTCGGGATGACCTCCGAGTACCCTGGAAGGAGGAGCACGTCGTCGAACGTCAGTCCGATCGGGGGGGTCTCGTCGAGCATGGATGCGCCGCCTTGGGAGAGGCGGGGATTCTATGCGGCGGGGCTCGTCCCCGTCCACCTGCGGCGCCGTGCGCCGGTCAGCCGCCCTGCGGCGCGCCGCACTGCGGGCAGAACCGTGCGCCGTGCGGCAGCGTGGCCTGGCAGCGGACGCATCCGACAGCCGCCGGCGGCGCTGTCGGCCCCCGCGCCGTGAGCTCGCGCAGCATCCCGGGCAGGGCCATCCCGAGCCCCGCACCGACGCCGAGACCCATTCCCGCCGCCGCCCCTCCGGCCGCGGCCTCGCCCGCCGCGCCGCCGGTGCCGGCCGCAGCGTCCCCCAGCGCCCGCGCGGCCTTGAAGCGCAGGTAGTCGCCCTCGAGGCCGACCGCCGCCATCGACGAGCGCTCGTCGATCACTTTGGCGACCTCTTCGGGCGGGACGATCGCGCCGATGTAGAACGCCGCGAGCGCGAGTCCGAGCCGCGCGACGTCCGGCGCGATCCGGCGCTTCAGCTCCTCGGCGATCTCGTCGTACTGGCGGGGCATGTCGAGCAGCGGGATGGCCAGCTCGCCCAGCGCGTCGTTCAGCCGGGCCACGATCACCTCGCGCAGGTAGTCCTCGAGCTCGGCCGTGCTGTAGCGGCCGAGCGTGCCGACCAGGACGTTGACGAACGTCCGCGGGTCGGCGACGTGGATCGCGTAGCGGCCGTGCGCCCGGAGCCGCAGCATGCCGAACTGCGGGTCGCGGAAGACGACCGGCTCCCGCGTTCCCCACTTCTGGTCCGCGAACAGCTTGCGCGCGACGAAGTAGACGTCGGCGCGGAACGGCGAGCGGCCGCCGTAGGGGAGCTTCAGCACCTCGACCAGCAGCGGGATGTTCCTCGTGTGGAGCAGGTGACGGCCGGCCTCGAAGACATCGTACGCCCGGCCGTCCCTGAAGAAGACCGCCCACTGGCTTTCCGTGACCGTGAGCTGCGCGCCAAGCTTGATCTCGCCGCCCGGCTCGACCCGGTGCACGATCTCCGTTCCGTCGTCCTGGCGCCACTCGATGACTTCGAGGGTGAGGGGCATCGGGCCTCCCGGCTTCGCCTTCGGCTACGCCGGGCAGGCCCGGCGACGGGCGAGGCACGGGGCGAACTTGGTGCCCGAGCAGGCCCCGGTCAAATCCAGGGCGGCACAGGGAGGCGAATCGGAGGCAGCGGAGGCAGAAGCCGCGCCGGAACGGGGGCTTGTCCGGCGTAGCCGGAGGCGAAGCCGGATCAGGCCACCGCCCCGTGGCACTTCTTGTACTTCTTGCCCGACCCGCAGGGACACGGGTCGTTCCGCCCGATCTCGGCCCCTTCCTTCTTCCGGACGGTCTGGGCCTGCTTCGCCTCCTCGCCGGCCTTCGAGCGCGACGCCGCCTGGAAGATCGCCTCCTGCTCGCGGCGGCGGCGCTCCTCCTCCCGCTCCTGCTCTTCCTGGCTCATGATCTGGACGATCATCAGGTAGCGGACCAGCTCGTCCTCGATCCGCTGCTTCATCTCGCCGAAGAGCTCGAACGACTCGCGCTTGTACTCGATCTTGGGGTCCTTCTGCGCGTAGGCGCGCAGGTGGATCCCCTCCTTGAGGTGGTCGAGCGCGAGCAGGTGGTCCTTCCACTGGTGGTCGATCAGCTGCAGGATCACGTAGCGCTCGAAATCGCGCATCCGCTCGAGCCCGACTCGCTGCTCCTTCGCCTGATAGCGCCGCTCGATCGCCTCCCAGAGCTTCTCGAGCAGGTCCGAGCGTCCCAGCTCCTCGATCTCGATCCCTTCCTTCGACGGCTCGAAACCGTAGAAGTGCAGCACCCGGGCCGCCAGTTCCTCGGCCTGGATCTCGACGTCCGGATCGGCCGGGATGTGCTCGTCCACCAGCTCCTCGAGCAGTTCCCGCGCCTTGGTCATGACGTACTCGCGCTGGTCGCCGCCGTCGAGGACCTCGCGCCGCAGGGCGTAGACCTCGCGGCGCTGCGTGTTCTGCACGTCGTCGTACTCGAGCAGCTGCTTTCTGATCGAGAAGTTCTGGGCCTCGACCTGCTTCTGGGCCCGCTCGATCGCCTTGCTCACCATGCCGGACTCGATCGGCACGTCGTCCGCCTCGGTCAGGGCCTTCTCCATCAGCCACGACGCGAAGCGCTTCATCAGGTCGTCTTCCAGCGAGAGGTAGAAGCGCGAGGCCCCCGGGTCTCCCTGCCGGCCGGCGCGCCCGCGCAGCTGGTTGTCGATCCGCCGCGCCTCGTGGCGCTCGGTCCCGATGATGTGCAGCCCGCCGAGCCGGACGACCTCCTCGTGGTCGCGCGCCGTGCTCTCCTTCGCCCGCGCCAGCGCCTGCTGCTGTTCCTCCGGCGTGCACTCGGCCCACGCGCCTGCCGGTCGCCTCGAGCGCCAGCGACTGCGGGCCAGGAACTCGGCGTTGCCGCCCAGCAGGATGTCGGTGCCGCGGCCGGCCATGTTGGTCGCGATCGTCACCGCGCCGAGCCGCCCGGCCTGCGCCACGATCTCGGCCTCGCGGGCGTGGTGGCGGGCGTTGAGCACTTCGTGCCGGACGCCCGACTTGCGCAGGAGCTCGGAGATCTTCTCCGACTTCTCGATCGACGTCGTGCCGACCAGCACCGGCTGGCGCTTCGCGCTCAACTCGCGGATGTCCTCGACGACCGCCCGGAGCTTCGCCTCCTCCGAGCGGAAGATCGCGTCGGCGTTGTCTTCCCGGACCATCGGCTGGTTGGTCGGGACCACGACGACATCCAGCTTGTAGATCTCGGCGAACTCGCTGGCCTCGGTCTCGGCGGTGCCGGTCATGCCCGAGAGCTTGTCGTACATCCGGAAGTAGTTCTGGAAGGTGATCGTCGCCAGGGTCTGGTTCTCGCTCTGGATCTTGACCGCTTCCTTGGCCTCGACCGCCTGGTGCAGGCCGTCCGACCAGCGGCGCCCGGGCATCTTCCGCCCCGTGAACTCGTCGACGATCACGACCTCGCCGTCCTCGACCATGTAGTCGACGTCGCGCTCGTAGAGCGCGTGGGCGCGCAGCGCCTGCTGCGTGGCGTGGAGCATGTCGATGTTCTTGGGGTCGTAGAGGTTCGAGACCCCGAGCAGCTTCTCGGCGTGGGACACGCCCTGCTCGGTCAGCGTCACCGACCGTCCCTTGATGTCGACGATGTAGTCGCCGGTCGCTTCGACCTCCTCCCGATCCTCGCGCCGCACGTCCCCGGCGATCACCCGGCCGGCGATCAGCCGCGGGACGATCCGGTCGACGACGTAGTACTTGTTGACGTCCCCTTCCGAGGGGCCCGAGATGATGAGCGGCGTCCGGGCCTCGTCGATCAGGATCGAATCGACCTCGTCGACGATCGCGAAGTGATGCCCCAGCTGCTGCACCATCGTCGCGGCCGTGAACTCCATGTTGTCGCGGAGATAGTCGAAGCCGAACTCGTTGTTGGTGCCGTAGGTCACGTCGCTGGTGTAGGCGGCGCGGCGCGATTCCTTGTCGAGGTCGTGCTGGATGCAGCCGACGGACATGCCGAGAAATCGGTAGATCCGCCCCATCCAGTCGGCGTCGCGGCGGGCCAGGTAGTCGTTGACCGTGACGACGTGGACGCCCTTCCCCTCGAGCGCGTTCAGGTAGGCCGGGAGCGTGGCCACGAGCGTCTTGCCCTCGCCGGTGCGCATCTCGGCGATCGTCCCCTCGTGCAGCACGATCCCGCCGAGGAGCTGCACGTCGAAGTGCCTCATCCCGAGCACCCGCCGGCCGGCCTCGCGCACGACCGCGAACGACTCGACCTTGAGGTCATCGAGCGGGGCCCCCTGGGCCAGCTTCTCGCGAAACGCGGCGGTCCTGTCGCGGAGCTGTTCGTCGCTCAGCGCGCGCAGCCCCGGTTCGAGCGCACTGATCGCGGCGACGATCGGCTGCAGCCGCTTGAGCTCGCGCTCGTTCCTGGTGCCGAAGATCTTGCCGAGAACGGTTCCAATCATCTTGACCTTCCGAAGGCTGTGGCAAACGCGTGGATGCTAGCCCGGATGGCCGAAGGGTGCACGCGAAACCGGCCGCCCCGTGGAGCGGCCGACGGCGGATCGGAGCGGCGGAAGGGCGCGGGCGGAGCCCGGGTTCAGAAGCCGGCGCCCTCGTCGAGGATGTAGGCCATCGGGTCGACCTGGCGCCCCTCGAGCAGCACCTCGTAGTGCAGGTGCGGGCCGGTCGCACGGCCGGTGCTGCCGACGACCGCGATCGCGTCGCCGCGCCGAACCTCGTGGCCCGGCTTGACCTTGAACCGGGCGAGGTGACCGTAACGGGTGACCATGCCGTCGCCGTGGCTGACCGTCAGGACATTCCCGTAGCCGCTCTCGCGCTCCGCGGCGAGCACGATCCCGTCGGCCGGCGCGAAGACGAGCGTTCCGGTCGGAGCGGAGAGGTCGACGCCGCGGTGGAACTGCTTGGCCCCGGTGAATGGATCGCGCCGCCAGCCGAACCCGCCGCCGATCAGGCCGGGAACGGGGAGCAGCGACGGGACGCGCGCGAACCGCTCGGACCGCTCGGAGAGCTCCCTGTTCGACCTGGTCGAGACGGCGCTCGAGCACCGCGCTGCGGTCGGAGAGATCTTCGGCCTCGCTCTTGAGTACGTCCGCACGAAGCGCCGGCGCCATGTTGGCGATGCCGTTCGGTTGCCCGAGTCCGCTGCGCGACAGGCTCGTCATGTCGAGCCCGGCCAGCGAGGCCATCTTCTCGGTGCGGCGCTCGAACTGGTCGACCTTGCGGCGCAGGTCGGTGAGCGTCGATTCGACTTCCTGCGAGCGCTCGGCGAGCCGGTCCCGCTCCTCTCTCACCTCGGCCAACTGTCCGGAGAGCTGGCCGGCCCACAGGCCGAGCAGCGGCGCGCTCGCGGCGAGGCCGCCGACGACGCCGAGCACCGCGAGGGCCCAGAAGAAGTGGGCTCCGCGAAGGTGAAGCCGGCGCAGCCGCAGGTGGGCGTCCGGCAGGATCATGATGGTGAACTGGCGGCGGAAGAGCACTCGGGGGGCCCTCGTCGTCGATGAACTCGTCAGGCAGGCAAAAAGCCGAGGCGGAAGATAACCTCGGAGCGCCCCCCCCGGCAACCCCTCGATTTCCCGACCGGCCGCGCAGGACGTTCGGCGGCTTTGCTAAGTTGCTGCATGAAAGACGGATAGCGCCTCGAGCACGCTGAATAACCGACGCCGTCCCGGAGGTCATGATCGTTCGCGTGCCCGGAGCCTCCCCGCCTGTCCGGGGCGCGTTGACGCGCCCCCCGCGGCTCCGGACAATCGAGCGATGCGCGATCGCGACCCCGTTTTCGATGATCAGGCCGCCGGGCGGCTCGTCGTCGCCGCGCTGGCGGGGCCGGAACTCCCCGCGGAGGAGGCGCGCGCGCTCCAGGAACTGCGCCCCGCCGGCGTCATCCTCTTCGCCCGCAACCTGCGCTCGCCGGGCCAGACCGCCGACCTGATCGTCGGCCTGCGCGAGGCGGCGGGCGCGCCGCTGTTCGTGGCGGTGGACCAGGAGGGCGGCCGCGTCAACCGGCTGCGCGAGATCGAACCGCTGTTCCATCGCCTCCCACCGGGCCGCGTCCAGGCCGGCTGGGGCGTCGGTGCGGGTGCGAGCGGTCTGGGCCGCGGTCGGGCGCGCGCTCGCCGCGCTCGGGTTCGACGTCGACTTCCACCCGATCGTCGATCTCGACGACGGCCCGGGGCTCAACGCGATCGGCGACCGCTCATTCGGAACTCGGCCCGAACACGTCACGGCGTTGGCCGAAGCGGTACTCGACGGGCTGGAGGAGGCGGGGATCGCCGGCTGCCTGAAACACTTCCCCGGGCTCGGCGGGAGCGACCTCGATACGCACCTCGCGCTCGCCACCTCGCCCCTGTCCGACGCGGCGCTCTGGAACGAGCACCTCCACCCGTACCGCGCGCTCGCCGCGCGCGCTCCGCTCGTGATGACGGCGCACGCGCACTACCCGGCGATCGACGGCGACCCGCCGCAACCGGCGACCTTCAGCCGGACGCTGCTCGGCGACTGGCTCCGGGGACGGATCGCCTTCGACGGCCTCGTGATCAGCGACGATCTCGAGATGGGGGCCGTCGCGACCGGCGCGGGACCGGGCGAGCGCGCTTGGCGCGCGCTCGACGCGGGCTGCGACCTGGCGCTCTTCTGCCACGGTCTCGACGCCCCGCGCCGTGCGCGCGACGAGATCGCGCGCCGGATCGCCCTGGGGGACCTGCCGCCGGAGCGCGTGGCCGGCGCCGCCCGGCGGCTCGACGCGCTGCTGGCGCGGTTCCCGGGCGGGCGCGACCGTCCGACCGGGCCGCGGCATTTCGCGAGCGCGTGCGAGGCGCTGGCCGCGCTGCTCTGACCGGCGGCTCCCGTTACGCCGAAACCGGCACGACGGGCGGCGCCGGCGGGGGCGGCGGACTCGCGGCCGAGGGCCGCGTCCGGCGCTGCTCGTAGAGCCACTCCAGCACGACCCCGATCGCCGGGAAGTCGACCAGCAGCCAGAGCACGATGCGCACCGCGATCGCCACGATCAGCCCGGCGAAGCCGAAGAAGTACGGCAGCACGACGAGCAGGGCCCACGGCACGAATCCGAGCAGCGTCGCGCCGACGAGCGACATCTCGCGCGACAACCCACGGCCGATCCCCAGACCGACGGCGTGGAACAGCCCGGCGCGACCGAGGATCCGCAGCAGCCAGAAGGCCGACAGCAGCGCCAGCAGCACGGGCAGGCCGATCACCGTGATCGCCAGCAGCAGGCCGATCGCGAAGAGCGCCGCGTGGGCGACCAGGCCGATGAACAGCGCGCGCACGTAGCCCAGGCCGATCCGCTCGCTCAGCTCGTGGACCTGGCGCGGCGCGAGCGCGAGGTAGGCCAGGATCACGATGAAGACCAGGAAGACGCGCAGCAGCGCCATCCAGCCCAGGATCGACGTGAAGACGCCGAACGCCCCGCGCGCGGTCGGGATGCCGAAGATCGGGACCACGTTCACCCGTTGGCCGCCGTACTCGAGCCCGGCGTCGTCGACGCGGCTTCCGACGGTGACCACGTCGTTGCGCACCGACGCGTCCGGCCCGAACGAGACGGAGGACCCCACGGCGACGAGCTCCCCCTCGACCGTTCCCGCCAGGTCGAGCGTCCCCCCCACGACGACGACGTCGCCCGTGACGCGTCCGGCCACGCTGGCGTTGCCGCCGATGCAGACGACGTCGCCCTGCACCACCTCGTCCGCCGCAACCGCGATCTCGGTGAGCACCCCGACCCGCTCGCGGACGGGTCTCGTCGCAGGCGACTCGGGCTCTTCGGCCGCCGAGGGAGTCGCGTCCGGTTCGGCAGCCGGCACCGTCTCCGGCGCCTGGGCGAAGACCGGCAGGAACGCGAGGACGAGCAGCAGGGCGGGCGCGGAGCGTGTCATCGGGAGGTCTCCTCACGGGCCGACCTTCGGGCCGGCCGCAGGACGTCGCGCCCGATCCACCAGGCGGACAGGATGAGCATCGAGGCCAGGGCGAGGTGGCCGAGCGCCGCGAAGGCGAAGGACCAGGCGCGTCGGACCACCGGGATCGCCCTCAACAGCTCGACCAGGGTCGACCCAGACGGCGCGCAGCGTGTCGATCGCTGCGACGCCGAGCGCACGCACGGTGCGCACGCCGTGCTCGAGCCACCCGCCAAGGAGCGGCACCACACCGGCGTCGGCGACCCGGTCGGCGACGACCGGTCCCACCCACGCCGCGACGAGCGCTGCCGCGGCCACCAGCGCGCCGCCGGCGACCGCCCCCAGCGACGAGCTGTCGCGGGCTCACGGCCCGGCGATCGACCGGGGGCTCGCTCACGAGTGCGATCAGCACGCGGGCCCGCACGTCGACGGGCGGCACCGCAGCGCCGGCCGCCCCGCGGGTCAGCTGTTGCGCCAGGCGTGTCTCCAGGGCCGCGTCCGCGGCGCAGGCCGGGCAGCCCGTCGAGGTGCCGCGCCAGCTCCGCCTCGAGGATCGGGGGCAGGCGGTGCCCCGGGCGGCCCCGCCGCTCCGTGACCAGCCGTCCCGCGGTCGCGCAGCGCATCGCGTCAGCCTCCGAAGTGACCGGGGTGGCGCCGGCGCAGGCTCGCCGCCAGCAGGTGTCGTCCCCGGTGAAGCCGCGCCTTCACCGTCCCCTCGGGGACGCCGAGCGCGGCCGCGGTCTCCGCGATCGTCCGTCCCTCGACGTAGACCGCAAAGAGCGACTCGCGGTAGTGCGGCTCGAGCTCGGCCAGCGCGGCTCGGACGAACTCTGCCCGCTCGTCGCTCAGCAGTCGCTCCGAGCTGCCCGGGCGGGGGTCGACGACCTCGTCGCGCAGCTCGGCGTGCGCCCGCTCGCGGCGCGTCCGGCGGTACTCGTCGAAGGCGTGGTTCACGGTGATCCGGTAGAGCCAGGTGGCGAACGGAGTCCCCGGCCGGAACTGGTGCAGGTTGCGCCAGACCTTGAGGAAGACGCCGCTGACGGCGTCGGCCAGGTCGGCCGGGGGGACCCCGGTGCGACCGGCGACGGCGGCGACGTATCCCTGGTAGCGGCTCACGAGCGCTCCGAACGAGTCCTCGTCCCCCGCGAGGCTCCGCTCGACCAGCGCTTCGTCAGGCGGCAGCGGGCTCGGTGGGGACATCGGCTCACCCGGTGATACGGAGGGCGCCCGCGGGAGGTTGCGCGGCCGCGCGGGAGGGAGGCTACCCCACCCGGACCGGCCCCGTCCCGGGGACCTTCGCGGCCGAACGGTTTGCCGAACGGCCGGTTCCGCCGTAGTTAGATGAGCGGCGGCCAGGGGGTCGCGAGGCGGAGGACGCGCGTGAGCGGAGGTCGGCGCATTTCATGGTTGTTCGCAGCGATCCTCTCGTGCGTCGCCTCCCCCTTCGTCGCCTTCTCGGCCGTCACCTGGCCCTCCGGCTTCGACGATGAACTGCTCGTCGAGGGACTCGATCGGCCGACCGCCTTCGCCTTCGCGCCCGACGGGCGGATCTTCGTCGCGGAGAAGGCGGGCCGGGTCCGCGTGGTGACCGCCGACGGGCGCCTCCTGACCGCGCCGTTCGTGACCGTCGACGTGAACACGCAGAACGACCGCGGGCTGGTCGGGCTCACGGTCGACCCCGAGTTCGCGGCCAACCGCCACGTCTACCTCGCCTACACGACCGACATCATCCCGCCGAACCCGAAGAACGGCTATTCGCGGATTCACCGGATCACGCGGTGGACGGCCAATGGAGACGTCGCGGTACCCGGCAGCGAGGTCATCCTGGTCGACGACATTCCGTCCGACGTCGATTCGCACGCGGGTGGAGCGTTGCGCTTCGGGCCGGATGGGAAGCTCTACGCCACGACCGGCGACGGCGCGTCGTACGACGTCCCCACATCGCTCGCGATGCGCGCGCTCGATCCGAACGAGCTGGTCGGCAAGGTGCTCCGACTGAATCCCGACGGCACGGCACCGGCCGACAACCCGTTCTACACGACGCCGGCCGCGAACCGCTCCAAGGTCTTCCAGCTCGGCCTGCGCAATCCCTTCAAGGCCGCGTTCCGTCCGGCCACCGGGCGGCTCTACGTCAACGACGTCGGCTGGAGGACCTGGGAGGAGGTGAATAGTGGCGCGCCGGGGGCCAGCTTCGGCTGGCCCTGCTGGGAGGGGAACGACCCTCAGTCGATCTACCGGCAGTACTTCGGGCCGCAATGCGCGGCCCAGCCGCCGCAGACCAGCCCGATCCACTCGTATCGCCACACGACCGACGGCGGCGCGGTGACCGGGGCGGTCTTCTACGTCGGCGGCAACTACCCCTCGCAGTACGCCGACCGCTACTTCTTCTCCGACTATGCGCTGCACTGGATCAAGTACCTGACCGTCACCGCACAGGACGAGCTGGTTTCGATCTCGAACTTCGCCCAGGGGGACGTCAACTTCCGTCCGGTCGACCTGCAGCTGGGCCCCGATGGCAACATGGTCTACCTCAACATCGCGACCAGCTTCTCGTATCCCTCCGGGAGCGTGAGCCGGATTCTCTGGGTCGGCGAAGGCAACCACGCACCGCGTCCGAAGGCCACGGCCACGCCCCCCTGGGGCTACGCCCCGCTCGTCGTCACGCTGAGCGCGGCCGGGACGACCGACGCCGACAACGACCCGCTCACGTACCACTGGAGCTTCGGCGACGGCGCGACCGGGGAGGGCGAGTCGGTCGTCCACACCTACACCGCGAACGGGACCTTCATCGCGACGCTCGAGGTCAGCGACGGCCAGGTGACGACCTCGGCCAAGGTGACCGTGACCGTCGGCTCCCTCCCCCCGGTGGCGACGATCCTCTCGCCCCTCCCTCCGGCGACGTACGTCGACGGGGAGGTGATCCCCTTCTCGGGTGCGGCAACCGATCCCGACGAGTCGACGCTGCCGGGCGACGCGCTGCGCTGGACCGTCATCCAGCACCACAACACGCACGAGCACCCGTACCAGGACAGCGTCGGCCCGAACGGATCGTTCGTCGCCGAGGACCACGGAGGCGCCGGGGAGCCCTTCTTCTACGAGCTGGTGCTCACGGCGACCGACGCCTCGGGCCTGTCGTCCACCGCCCGGCTCTTCCTCTACCCGAACGAGCCGCCGGTCGCTCGAGCCGGCACCGACCAGTCGACGACCTGCGTGATCGGGGGCCCGCGCGTCGTTCTGGACGGCAGCGCCAGCTCCGACCCCGACGGGCAGCCGCTCGCCTTCGCCTGGACTCAGACGGCCGGGCCGCCGGCCGCACTCGACGACCCGTCGTCGCCCCGGCCGAGCTTCGCCCCGCCCGCGTCACCGGGAGGAGGCTCGCTGGTCTTCAGGCTCACCGCAAGCGACGGGCACGAGTCGTCCGTCGACGAGGTGATCGTCACCGTGCCCGACCTGACCGACGCCGACGGCGACGGGTTTCCGGC
Organism: uncultured Acidobacteriota bacterium; assembly: GCA_963702425.1. GTDB lineage: Bacteria > Acidobacteriota > Polarisedimenticolia > J045 > J045 > JALOKP01. The sequence goes on along the minus strand of CAVPCQ010000009.1, from coordinate 50,161 downwards.
CTGTTCCGACTGTGCGCCGGCCAGCCCGGGGATCACGCCCCCCGGGCTCACGACCGCGCTCGTCGTGCGGCCCGACCGCACGACGATCCAGTGGTCGGCGGTGACGGGCGCGAGCAGCTACGAGCTGGCGCGCGGGACGCTCGCCGCGCCGTTCCGCTACACGCACGGCTGCTTTGCCGCCGGCCTGCCGGGGCCGTCGGCGACCGACGCGGCGAAACCCGGGACGGGTTCGGGGCTCTACTACCTCAGCCGGGCGCGCTCGGCCTGCGGCCCCGGGGAGCTGGGAGCCGCGTCGAGCGGAGTGAAACGACCGAACCCGGCCTGCCCCTAGATCTCCCGAAACCGGCCGGCGCCGGCTACGCCAGCCCCCGCCCGGAGAGGATCGTCAGCGCCTCGATGTAGCGCGCACGCGTCCCCGCGACCACGTCTCCGGGCAGGTCCGGCGCCGGCGGGTTCTTGTCCCAGTGGATCGACTCCAGGAAGTCGCGCACGAACTGCTTGTCGAACGAGGGCTGCGGGCCGCCCGGGGCGTAGCGGTCGGCCGGCCAGAAGCGCGAGGAGTCGGGGGTCAGCATCTCGTCGCAGATCGCGATCGCCCCGTCGATCACGCCGAACTCGAACTTGGTGTCGGCGATGATGATCCCGCGCTCGGCCGCGTAGGCGGCGGCTTGGGCGTAGATGGCGAGCGTCAGCCGCCGCAGCTCGCCCGCGGCCTCGGTCCCGATCAGGTCGCAGGCCCGCTCGAACGAGATGTTGATGTCGTGCCCGGTCTCTTCCTTGGTGGCCGGCGTGAAGATCGGCTCGGGGAGCCTGTCCGACTCCCGCAAGCCGGCCGGCAGGCGGATTCCGCAGACCGTCCCGCTCTCCCGGTACTCCTTCCACCCCGAGCCGGAGAGGTACCCGCGGGCGACGCACTCGACCGGGAACATCGCCGCCTTCCGGACCAGGGACGAGCGGCCGGCCAGCACGTCGCGGAACGGCTGCAGCGCGGCCGGGAAGGTCGCGGCGTCGGCGCTGACCAGGTGGTTGCCGACGATCGGCGCCGACCAGCCGAACCAGAACGCGCTGAGCTGGTTCAGGACCTTCCCCTTGTCGGGGATCGGCTGCGGCAGCACGACGTCGAAGGCCGAGATCCGGTCGGTGGCGACGAGCAGCAGCCGATCGCCGAGGTCGTAGATGTCGCGCACCTTGCCGCGCGAGAGAAGCTTCTGGCCGGGGAGGTTGGTCGCGGTGACGGCACCCATCGAGGGACTCCCTTGCGCGGGCCGGCACGGAGGCCGGCCCCTACGTTTCTTGCGCGGGCCGGCACGGAGGCCGGCCCCTACGTTTCTTGCGCGGGCCGGCACGGAGGCCGGCCCCTACGTTTCTTGCGCGGGCCGGCCTCCGTGCCGGCCCGTTCTCTTCGTCAGCGAGCGTCGTGAACGACCCGGCCGCCGACGATCGTCATCACCGCCTGCCCCTTGAAGGGAAAGCCCTCGTAGGGCGTGTTGCGCGACCGGCTCCGGAAGCCAGCCGGGTCGATCGTCCCCTCGCGGCCGAGGTCGAGCACGGTGATGTCGGCGACCTCGCCCTGCGCCAGGCTGCCACCGGCGACCCCGAGGGCGGCGGCCGGCCCCGCCGTCAGCAGCTCGACGAACCGCGCGAGCGACAGACCTCCCTCGTGGACCAGCTTCGTCAGCAGCACCGGCACCGCCGTCTCGAGCCCGATGATCCCGAACGGGGCACGCGCGAACTCGACCCACTTCTCGTCGTGGTGGTGTGGCGCGTGGTCGGTTCCGATCGCGTCGATCGCGCCGTCCTTGAGACCTCGCACCAGCGCCGCGCGGTCGCCCTCCGGCCGCAGCGGCGGGTTCATCTTGAGGTTGGTGTCGTAGCGCACGAGTGCTTCGTCGGTCAGCGTCAGATGGTGTGGCGTCACCTCGCAGGTGACGTGAATCCCCCGTCGTCGTCCGAGCCGGATCAGCGCCAGCCCGCGACCGGTCGTGAGGTGCTGGATGTGCAGGCGCCCGCCGGCGTCCTCGGCCAGCAGCAGATCGCGCGCGATCATCGTCTCCTCGGCAGCCGGGGGCATCCCGGGCAGCCCCAGGCGCGTCGAGACCGCCCCCTCGTGCATCACGCCGCCGGCGCAGAGCGCGTCGTCCATCTCGTGGGCCAGGACCGGGATCCCGAAGGCCTTTGCGTACTCGAGGGCCCGCCGCATCAAGGACGGGTCCATCACCGGTCGTCCGTCGTCGGAGATCGCGACCGCGCCGGCCTCGACCATCTCGCCGACATCGGCGAGTTCCTTCCCTTCCAGCTTCTTGCTGATCGCTCCGACCGGGTGGACGCGGACCGAGCCGTGCCGCTTCGCCTCGGCGACGATCATCTCCGTCACTGCGCGCGAGTCGTTGACCGGGTCGGTGTTGGCCATCGCCGCGACGGCCGTGAAGCCGCCCGCGGCGGCCGCGGCCGTGCCGCTGGCGATCGTCTCCTTCCACTCCTGGCCCGGCTCCCGCAGGTGGACGTGCATGTCGATGAACCCGGGACAGAGCACCAGCCCGTCGAGGTCGATCGCCTGGCCGTCGCGCCGCTGGATCCGCTGCGCGACCTTGAGAATCCGGCCGCCCTCGATCAGGACGTCGCGGATCCCGTCGACCCCACCTGCCGGGTCAACGACCCGCGCTCGTCGCAACAGCAGCGTCTTCACGCTCGCCTCCCGCCAGGAGATACAGGACTGCCATCCGGACCGCGACGCCGTTCGAGACCTGGTCGAGGATCACCGAGCGTGGCCCGTCGGCCAGCCCGCCGTCGATCTCGACCCCCCGGTTCATCGGCCCGGGGTGCATCACGATCGCCTCCGGCCGCGCCCGCTCGAGCCGCTCGGGGGTCAGCGCGTAGAGTCGCGCGTACTCCCTGAGGCTGGGCACGTAGCCGGTCTTCATCCGCTCCAGCTGCATTCGGAGCACCATCACCACGTCGGCGCCCTCGATCGCCACGTCGGGGTGATAGCTCACCTCGGCGCCCAGCTCCTCGACGCCGACCGGGATCAGGGTCGGCGGCCCGCAGGCGACCACCGTCGAGCCCATCTTCGTCAGGAGACTGATGTTGGAGCGCGCGACACGGCTGTGCCTGATGTCGCCGAGGATCACGACCTTGAGCCCCGACAGGCGGCCGAAGCGCTGGCGCATCGTCATCGCGTCGAGCAGGGCCTGCGTCGGGTGCTCGTGCCCGCCGTCGCCGGCGTTGATCACCGAGGACCGGCAGACCCGCGTCAGGAGTTCGTGCGCTCCCGGCTCCGGGTGGCGCATCACGATGAAGTCCGGGTTCATCGCTTCGAGGTTGCGGACCGTGTCGAGCAGCGTCTCGCCCTTGACCAGCGAACTGGCCGAGGCCGTGATCCCCAGCGTGTCGGCCGACAGGCGCTTCTCCGCGACCTCGAACGAGGTCCGGGTGCGGGTCGAGGGCTCGACGAAGAAGTTGATCACCGTCCGCCCGCGGAGCGCCGGGACCTTCTTGATCTCGCGCCCCGAGACCTCGGCGAAGCTCTCGGCGGTGTCGAGAATGGCGACGATCTCGTCCGGATCGAGCTCGGCGATCCCCAGCAGGTGACGGCTGCGCAGCTTCATCGTCCGGCCCCCTTGCGCGTGGGCTTGCGCTTCGGGCCCGGCGGGAGCTTGCCCCGCGCGGCTTGCCTTTGCCTGCTGCGTACGCCGGGCCTTCGGACCCGGCGGGAGCTTGCCCCGCACGGCGGTCTTCGGCTGCGGCGCGCGCTTGGTCTTCGCCGTGGGCTCGGGCTTCCGCCCGTGCTTCGGTTCGTGGGTGCGGAGCACGACGCGGTCGCGGGTTCCGTCGGTCTCGCCGAGTTGCACGTCGACCAGCTGCTCGGGGCCGACCATGAAGGTGCGCCCGACGAAATCGGCGTGGATCGGCAGTTCCCGCCCGCCGCGGTCGATCAGGACCGCCAGCTTCACCGACCGTGGGCGGCCGAGGTCGGTCAGGGCGTCCATCGCGGCGCGGATCGTGCGGCCGGTGTAGAGCACGTCGTCGACCAGCACGATCCGTTTGCCGCTGAGCGGCAACGGGACTTCGGTGCGGCGGACGATCGGATGATCGAAAGTCTGCGACAGGTCGTCGCGATAGAGATTGATGTCGAGGATCCCGACCGGGGGCTCTTCGCGCCCCGACGCCGCGATCTTCCGCGCCAGCCGGCGCGCGAGCGGGACCCCGCGGGTGTGGATCCCGACCAGGACGGTGCCGGCCGACTCGCCCGCGACCTCCATGATCTGGTGCGCGAGCCGCGCCAATGCGCGGTCGATCTCCTCGGCGTTCATCAGAACGGTGCCGACGCTCATCCGGCCTCCGCCGCGCGTCCCGGGCGGACCGTTCCGGGCGCGAAGTCGGGCGAGACTATCGTCTCCCTCGCGCGCTGTCCAAAGGGGGGCGCGGCGCGGCCGGGTCAGCGGCGCTTGCCGTAGCTGGGGACGCCGATCACCGGGTGCGCGGCGACGTACTCGGGGGTGAACGCCTGGGTCGCGATCGGCCCCATGTCGGCGGCGGCGGGCAGTCCGGCGCCCCAGAGCAGCGTCGGCAGCACCGACTCCAGCGCGATCTCCCCCGCGCGATGCCCTCCCGGAACGACCCCCTCGCCGGCGAGGATCAGCGAACCGGGCGGCGGCCCGTCGGTGCTCGCGGTCGGGCCCGAGATTCCGGCCAGCGCCTCCGCCAGCCGGCCCAGGTCGATGCGGGGCACGACGCCGCAGGGCGAGACCAGGGCCACGAGCGCTCCGGGCGGCCCGGCCGAGACCAGCTCGCCGCCCGCGGGGTCGAGCTGGCGCACGTAGCGCGCGAGCACCCGGCCGTAGGCCTCGACTTCCCGGTCCGAGGCGCCGCGCGCCGTGCTCTCGGGTTGCCACCCCGCGAACTGGCGCGTGATCCGCTCGAGCCCGCCGAGCCGCACGTGGACCAGCGCGAAGCGGCCGGTCGCGGCCAGCTTCTTGCCGATCGCCAGGGCGCAGAGATCGGCATCCAGCGCCGTCCGGACGAGCGCCTCGAGGCGGCGCGTGCCCGGCAGCTCGGCCGCTGGAGGATCGAAGAACCGGTCGCCGATCGGCCCGGCATCGACGCAGGTCACGCTGCCGGCCGCTCCGAGTGCGACCGTCTGCCCCGCGCCCAGCGCGTCGGTCGGCACGATGACCGACTCAGGGTTCGGCGGCCGGCCGGCGAGCGGGTCGCCGACGATCGCCACCGGCAGGCCCAGCGCGCGCGCGACCCCGGCCACCGAGACCGCGCGCAGAGCCGGGGCCGAGACCGGCACCGCGTCCCAGAGCCCGAGCTTCAGCGACGGCCAGAACAGCAGGCCCCGGGGCAGGATCCCAAACGACACGCCACCGCTCCCCCCGCGCGGCCGAAAACGCAGCGGCCCGAGCACGCGGTGCTGCTCCGGTCCGCGTCCGGTGACCAGCGTGGCGTGCAGCGAGAGCGAGTCCTCGACGATGCCGCCGGCCACGGTCATGACGCTGCCGGTCGTGAGCAGCGACTCGAGCGCCGGCGCGGTCCCGCGCTCGGCAAACCCTTCGAGCGTCGCGAGCGAGAGCCCGGGCACTTCGAACAGGATCAGCGGCCGCTCCGCCGCGAACCCGCGCACGTCGATCGGCGCCGGGTCCGGGAAGCGCACGCGCCGCATGTCTCCCGCACCCGCCAGCGCGACGAGCACCGCCACCGCCAGCGCCACGATCCAGGCTGAGCGGACCGAGCCGGGCCGGCGCGCGTCCATCACGACGCAGGCGAGCGCGATGACCCAGGCCGCGGCGAGCGCGCTGACCGTGATCGCCAGCGCCGCCCGCGTCGCATCGGGAAGCAGCGGTCCCGTCACGCGCCACTGGTCGAAGGCGGCGAGCCAGAGCAGGAACGCGTCGAGGAAGGCGAAGCGCACGATGTGCCGGATCCGGAAGCCGCGCGTCGACGATCGTCCGACCGCGAAGGCATTGCCGAGCAGCACGAGGAGCGGACCGGCGAGCACGAAGACCAGCAGCGCCTGCGGGAGAATGGCACCCATCGTCGCGAAAAAGCCGCCCGGCGTGAAGGGCAGCTCCGGGTTGACCAGGAACAGCAAGAGCGCGGCGGCGGGCCAGGCGATCGCCGCCACCACGGCCGCATCGGCGAGCAGCCAGAGAAAGGGCCGGAACCCCTCGGCGATGCGGCGCTTGAGCTTCATCGGCAGTGCCGGGGGGAGGATAACTGCTAATATCCCGGCATGCCCTACAACCTGACCGCTGCCGTCGAGCGCCAGGACGATCTCGGCGCCGGCTACCACCTCCTCACGCTCCGCGCTCCCGAGATCGCGCGCGAGATCCGGGCCGGACAGTTCGTGATGATCGGCTTGACCGACATCGACCAGATGCTGATCCGCCGGCCCTTCTCGGTCGCGCTCGTGTCACCCGAGCCGCACGGCGGCGAGCCGGGCCGCGGCGATCCCGCTTCGATCGGTCTGCTTTACAAGGTCGTCGGGCGCGGTACCACGCTCTTCAGCCGGCTCAAGCCAGGCGACGAGCTCGCGCTCCTGGGGCCGCTTGGCCGCGGCTTCTGGCTCCCCGACCCGGCCGCCGCGGGCGACGGCGGCGGCGAAGACACCGAACTGTTGCTGGTCGCGGGCGGGATCGGCAACGCGATCTTCCCGCTCCTGCTTCAGGAGCTGGGCCCGCGCGCCGCGCGGACGACACTCTTCTTCGGCGGCCGCTCCCGGCAGGACCTGACGCTGCTCGACTGGTTCGAGCGCGCGGCCGGGCGCGTCGTGACCGCGACCGAGGACGGCTCGCACGGGCACCACGGCTTCGTCACGGTGCCGCTCGCCGCGCACCTCGACGCCAACCCGGTCCGGCGCCGGCTGGTGATGGCCTGCGGGCCGCACCCGATGCTGCGCGCGGTCGCCGAGCTGTGCCTCGCGCGCGGCGTCCCCTGCCAGGTGGCGATGGAGGAGACGATGGCCTGCGGCTTCGGCGTCTGCCTCGGCTGCGTCGTCGAGAAGCGTCAGCCGGAGGGCGACTTCGATCGCTTCGTGCGGGTCTGCACGGAAGGACCGGTCTTCGACGCGCGGGAGATCGTGCTGTGAGCGCGGCGGTGCGGATGGAAGTCGCCGTCGGCGGCGGCCTCGTGCTGCGGAACCCGGTCCTGACCGCGAGCGGCACCTTCGGATATGGGCTGGAGTTCGAACCGTACCTCGACCTCAATCGGCTCGGCGGCGTGGTCGTCAAGGGGATCTCGCCGAAGCCGCGCGCCGGCAACCCGCCGCCGCGGCTGGTCGAAACGCCGTCCGGGATGCTCAACGCGATCGGGCTGCAGAACGTCGGGATCGACCGTTTCCTGGAAGAGAAGCTCCCGGCGCTGCGCGAGCGCGGCGTGGCCACGGTGGTCAACGTCTACGGCCAGTGCGAGGAGGACCTGCTCCACGTCGTCGAGCGGCTGGCGAAGGAGGGCGGGATCGCGGCGGTCGAGCTGAACCTCTCCTGCCCCAACGTGAAGGAGGGGGGGCTCGAGCTGGGACGCTCGCCAACGGCGATCGAGGCGATCACCAGGGACGCCCGCGCGATCACGCGCCAGCCGCTGTGGGTCAAGCTGACGCCGAACGTCAGCAACATCGCCGAGACCGCGCTGGCCGCCGAGGCGGGCGGGGCCGACGCGGTCTCGCTGATCAACACCCTGGTCGGGATGGTGATCGACGTCGAGCGTCGGCGGCCGGTGCTGCACCGCGGGACCGGGGGGCTCTCGGGTCCGGCGATCCGGCCGGTGGCGATCGCGATGGTGCATCAGGTCTACAATGCGGTGAAGATCCCGATCGTCGGGATGGGCGGGATCGTCAACGCCCGCGACGTGGTCGAGTTCCTGCTCGCCGGCGCGCGAGCGGTGCAGGTGGGCACCGCCAACTTCAACGACCCCGGCGTGGCGATGCGGATCGTCGACGAGCTCGCGGCCTGGTGCGTCGCCCACGGCGTCGCCGACGTCAACGCGCTGGTGGGAGCGGTCAAGGGGAATCAGGCATGAACCCGGTCGATCGGCTGGTCGTGGCACTCGACGTCCCGGACCTCTCCGGCGCGCGCGCGCTGGCGACGACGCTGTCCGGCAAAGTCGGCGTCTTCAAGGTGGGGTTGGAGCAGTTCGTCGCGCACGGCCCGGCGGCAGTCGAGGCCGCGCGGGCCGGTGGCGCGTCGATCTTCCTCGACCTCAAGATCCACGACATCCCGCGCACCGCCGCGGCGGCGGTGCGCTCGGCGGCAACGTTGGGCGTGCGCTTCACGACGCTGCACGCGTTGGGCGGGCGCGAGATGATCGCGGCCGCGCGCGAGGTGGCGGAGGCCTGCGGTGCGGGCGGGGCGTCGCGGCCGCAGCTGCTGGCGGTGACGGTGCTGACCTCGCACGACGCGCGGAGCCTGGCGGCGCTGGGGCTGGCTTCCGACGACCCGGAGACCAACGCGCTGCGACTGGCCAAGCTGGCGCTCGAGGCCGGGGCCGACGGTCTGGTGGCCAGCGCGCTCGAAGCCCCGCGGCTGCGGCGCGAGCTGGGGGATGGCTTCTGGCTGGTGACGCCGGGGATCCGGCTGCCGGGCGAGGCGCACGGCGACCAGGCCCGCGTCGCGACCCCGGCCGAGGCGGTGGGCGGCGGCGCGAGCCACATCGTGGTCGGGCGGCCGATCGTCAAGGCCGAGGACCCGCGCGCGGCGGCGGATCGCGTCCTCGCGGACCTCGCGACCGCGGCCCGCCCCCGTCCCGGCGGCGCATGACGCTCCCCTCCCCGGCCTGCACGCGTTGCGGGCGGCCGCGGCCGCTTCTCCCGGACGACCCGTTCTGCCCCTGCGGCGGGGTCGCGCGCGCGCCGGAGATGCTCGCGCCGGGCGATCCGGTGCCGGATCGCGCCAGCCCGGGTTCGCCGTGGCGCTGGCGCGCGGCCTTCCCGTTCCTCGACGACGTGCCGCAGCTGACGCTGGGCGAGCGGATCGTCCCGGTCGAGCCGCTCGCGCTGCCGGGGCTGCCGGAGGGGCTCCACGCGCTGCGCGACGACCTGCTTCCCACGGGGTCCTGGAAGGACCGCGGCTCGGCGCTGCTGGTCGCGGCGCTCGGAGCGGCCGGGAAGCGCGCGCTGATCGAGGACTCGTCGGGCAACGCCGGACTGTCGCTCGCCGCGTACGCCCGGGCGGGCGGACTCGCGCTGCGGGTCTTCGTCCCGACCGCGACGACGCCGCTGAAGAAGGAGCTGATCCGCGCCGCCGGCGCCGAGCTGGTCGAGGTCGACGGGCCGCGCGACCGGGCCACCGTCGCCGCGCTCGCTGCCCGCGGCCCGGGCACGACCTACGCCTCGCACGCCGCGCAGCCACTCTTCACCGCCGGCGCCGCGACGGCGGCGTTCGACATCGCGGCGGCGCTGGGCGGACTGCCCGACGCGGTCGTCGCGGCCGCGGGACAGGGCGGCTACCTCGCCGGCCTCCACGCCGGCTTCCGTGCGCTCGCCGCCGCCGGCCGCGGCGCAGCCCCGCGGATCGTCGCGGTCCAGCCCGAAGGGTGTGCGCCTCTCGCGCGCGCCTTCCGCGAGCAGGCCCGCGACGCGGCGCCGTGGGAGCTGCCGTGCCCCAGTCTGGCCGAGGGGGCGGTCGTGCCGCACCCGGTGCGCGCCGTCGAGCTGCTCGAAGCGGTGCGGCAGACGGACGGCGCGGTCGTCACCGCCGACGAGGTCGCGATCGATCGCGCGCTGCGCCTGCTGTGGCGCGCGGGGTTCCAGGTCGAGCCGACTGCGGCGCTTCCCGTGGCCTTCCTGCTCGGCCGCAGCGCACCGCGGCTGCTGGCCGGCGCGCGGCGCGTCGTGGTGCTGCTCTCCGGCGCCGGCATCCGGCAGGGGCGCGCGCTCGTCGGCGCGCTCGAAACGGAAGCGCCGTGAGCGGCTCGCTCTTCCCGGGCGACGGGCCGGCGCTCCCGCCGCCGGGCGACGACGCCCCGCTGGCGGAGCGGATGCGCCCGCGCGCGCTGGACCAGGTCGTGGGCCAGCCGCACCTGACGGGGCCCGAAGGATTCCTGCGCCGCTCGATCGCCGCGCACCGCCTGCCCTCGCTGATCCTCTGGGGACCGCCCGGCTCGGGCAAGACGACGCTGGCGCGGCTGCTTGCGGCGGAGGCGGGGTACGAGTTCTTCGCGCTCTCGGCGGTCAGCTCCGGCGTTGCCGACGTGCGCCAGGTCGTCGAGGGGGCGCGCAAGCTGCGCCGCGCGCGCCGCCGCGCGCTGCTGTTCCTCGACGAGATCCACCGCTTCCACAAGGGGCAGCAGGACGCGCTCCTGCCCCACGTCGAGGACGGGACGATCACGCTGATCGGTGCCACGACCGAGAACCCCGCGCACACCGTCGTCGCGCCGCTCGTCTCGCGCTGCCGGGTGCTGGTGCTGCGGCCGCTCGACGACACGGCGCTGGCGGCGATCGTCACCCGCGCGCTCGACGACGACGCGCGCGGCCTCGGCGGGACGGTGCGCGCCGGCGAGGCGGTACGGCACGCGATCGCGGCCGAGGCCGACGGCGACGCGCGGCGCGCGCTGACGACGCTCGAGATCGCCGCCGCGCTGGCGGCGGCGCGGGGCGCCGGGAGCGAGCCGGCCGAGCTGACGCTGGACGACGTTCGGCTCGCCGCGCAGCAGCGGCTGCTGCGCGCCGACCGCCAGGGGGACCAGCACTACGACCTGGCCTCGGCCTTCATCAAGTCGCTGCGCGGCTCCGACCCCGACGCCGCGGTCTACTACCTGATGCGCATGATCGAGTCGGGCGAGGACCCGCTCTTCCCGGCGCGGCGGATGCTGATCTTCGCCGCGGAGGACATCGGGCTGGCGGACCCGCGGGCGCTGTCGCTCGCGCTCGCCGCGGCGCAGGCGTTCGAGCGGCTCGGCCTGCCCGAGGGCACGCTGCCGCTGGCCGAGGCCGCGCTCTACCTGGCGACGGCGCCGAAGTCGAACAGCGTGATCGGCGCGCGTGACGCCGCAGCCGACGCCGCCCGAGCGCGCGGCAACCTGCCGATCCCGCCGGCGCTGCGCGACGCCTCGGCCCCGCTCTCGCAGCAGCTCGGCGCCGGCGCCGGCTACCGCTACCCGCACGACGAGCCCGGCCACCACGCGCCGGTCGACTACCTCCCGACCGATCTCGCGGGGACGCGCTTCTACGAGCCGTCCGGGGAAGGCGAGGAGCGCGCGATCGCGGAGCGGCTGGCCCGCTGGCGCGAGGCGGTCGCGCAGGCCCGGCGCGCCCGGTAGCACGGGACCTACCAGCACACCCCCGGTGCGGTTCCCAGGTAGGTGTCGGAAGTCAGCTGGTCCAGCATGAAGTCCGCCACGTCGGCGCGGGAGACGCGCACGGTCCAAAGGAAGCTCCCGATCCCCCGGCCGTGGCGACAGCGGCCACGCCGGTCGCCGTTGGCCAGCGCTCCCGGCCGCACGATCACCCATTCCACGCCGCTCCCCGCGACGACCCTCTCCTGCCGCGTCTTGTCCCAGAAGTAGAACGGCAGGATCGCCGGAATGAGGAAGAGCGTGTAGAGGAGGCCGAGGCGCCCGGTGCTGTCGCCGATCCCGAGCGAGGTCTCGCAGACCAGGCGCGGGACGCCGTGCTTCTCCATCGCGCGCACGATGTTCCGCGTCCCGGCCGAGAGGATCCGGGTCGGTCCGAAGTACCGCTTGTGGCCGAGCGCGGAGAGGACCGCGTCCTGGCCGCGCACCGCCGCGTCAACGGAGCCCTCGTCGAGCACGTCGCCCCGGATCACTGTCAGCTGCGGGTGGACGACCTCGAGCCGCGACGGATCCCGGACGAGGGCCGTCACGACGTAGCCGCGCTCGAGCGCCTGCGCGACGAGCTGGCGGCCCGTGCCGCCGGTCGCGCCGACGACCAGGATCCGCGCGGGAGGCCGGCGGGTCTCGCGGCTCGAGGATCCCGGCTGCGCGCGGTGCCCGGCCCACGCGAGCGCGGCCGAGAGGAGGATGGCGTAGCCGAGCCACAAGAGGAGGATCGTCATCGTCCCGCTCCCGGGTGCGGGCCGGCACGGAGGCCGGCCCCTACCTCTTGTCTGCGCACCACTTCACACCGCCTCGGCAGGCGATGAAGAGGAAGACGAAGCAGTAGAGGACGGCCAGCTCGCCCTCGTTCACCGCGGGAAAGAACTCCGGCCCCCCCTGCAGCTTCCAGTGGAACTGGAAGTAGGCCACGGCCATCGTGCCGCTGCAGAGGAAGGCCGCGAGGCGGGTCTGATACCCGACCATCACCAGGAGTCCGCCGATCAGCTCGATCAGCCCACCGATCCAGATCTGCGACCCCACCGGCGGCTGGTGCTCGGTGAAGAACCCCAGGACCTTCTGCGCCCCGTGGAACGTGAACATGAACCCCGCCACGATGCGGAGCAGTGCGTAGGCGTGGTCCGCATACCGTCCGAGCCATCTCATGGGTGCCGTCTCCACCGGGGCGGTCGGCGCCCGCGGTCGCGTGAGGGCGCGCAGACAGGTTACACCGCTGAGGAGGACGCGGGCGGGTTGCGGGACGATCCGTGCCTGCTGTCGGGCCGGCACGGAGGTCGGCTCCTACGGCTGCCCCTGGAAGTCGACGACGCGGACGACGATGTCCTTGACGGCGTCTGGTGCGCCGCCGAGCGCGATCCGGAACGACCCGGTCTGCCCGGGCACCAGCCGTCCCGGCGCCGCTTTCGCGGACCCCGAGGCCACGATCGTCCCGGCGGCGTCGGTTCCCTCGGCCGTCAGCTCGACCTCGCGCAGCGCCACCGGCCCGCGGTTGCGCACGACCCCCTCCACCGTCAGCACGCCGTTGGCGTTGACCGTGCGCTGCGACACCACCTCGACCAGCCGCGGCAGCCCGCGCTCGCGCAGCGCCGCCACGACGAGCGGGTCCCAGTTCGCCGCGACCAGCGCGTCGACGGCCGCCCGGTCGGCCTCGTCGGCCTTCCCGAGCGCCTGCAGCAGGAAGGCCCGCAGTGCGTGATAGTCGGGAAGATCGGCGATCCTCCCGACCGCCAGCGCCTGGTCGACGTGGGCCAGCGCGTCGCCCGTGCGCCCGAGCCGGCCCAGGCACTCCGCCAGCACGGCGTGCGCCTCGCCCGCGCGCTCGATGTCCAGCCCCGCGGCGAGCGCCGCGTCGGACTCGCGCACCGCGCGCTCGCAGTCGCCGTCCTGCGCCGCCAGCGCGCCGCCGATCTGGCGCGCCGCGGGATAGCCGGGCTTCACGCCGTCGATCTGCGCGAGCAGCGCCTTGACCTCCGGGAAGCGCCCCTGCGACCAGGCTACCTCGGCCGCTTCGACGAGCAGGGCGAGGCTCTGCGGGTGACGCGCCAGCGACGTGCGCGCCAGGTCGGCCGCGCGCACCAAGTCCCCTTCGTCGCGGTGCTTGCGGACCAGCCGCGCCAGCCCGTCGGGCGGCAGCGCGCCCGTGTCGCCGGCCGTCCCGGCGGTCAGCGCGCGCTCGATCGCCAGGCCGCGCTCCAGGAACGGCCCGACCTCCCGCGCCGGCACCGCGAAGTTGATGTTCTGCCCCTCGGCCAGCGTCAGCGAGCAGACGCCGACCACCTTGCCCTCGCGGTCGAGCAGCGGACCGCCGGAGCTGCCGGGGCTGATCGGCGCGGTGGTCTGGAGCATCTCGATCCCGTGGTCCTTCAGCGTCCGCGTCGCGGAGACGATCCCGGCCGAGACGGTGAACTCGTAGCCGCGCGGGTGACCGACCGCGACCACCTCGGTCCCGACCGGCGCCAGCGGCACCGCCGAGATCGGCAGCGGCTCGAGGCCCAGCCCGACCACGCGCAGCAGCGCCAGGTCGAGCGCGTCGTCGCTGTCGATCACGCGCACCGAGGCGTAGGTCGCGCCGTCCCTCGTCCGGACCAGGGGTTTCTTCACGCCGCGCACGACGTGGGCGTTGGTCAGCACCAGGCTCTTCTCGCGCACGACGAAACCCGTTCCGTACGAGGTCTCGTCGCTGCCCTCGATCGCGCCGAGGATCTCCACGACGGAACCGCGCGCGCGCTCGGCGAGGGCGCTGAGCGGCGGAGCCTCCGCCGCGCGCACCGCGGCCGAGGCGGCGACGACGAGACACAGGGCGAGCGCGGCGGCTCGCGAACGGTGGCGAACGGCTTCCATCCTTCTCACCTTCCGACCGCCAATATAGGTTTCGTGCGGCGGAGAGGCCGTGCGGCGCGGCCCACCGGCCCGCGGAAAGGCGGGCCGCTCAGCCGAGCAGCAGCCGCACCGCGACCAGCGCCCCCAGCGTCCCGGCGAGGTCGCCGGCCAGGCAGGCGGGGATTGCGTGGCGCGTGCGGGCCAGCCCGACCGCCCCGCCGTAGACCGCGAGCACGTAGAAGGTCGTCTCGCTCGAGCCCTGGATCGTCGAGACGAGGTAGCCGACGAAGCTGTCGGGGCCGTGCGCCTTCATCGCGTCGCTCATGATCGCCAGCGCGCCGGAGCCCGAGAGCGGCCGCATCAGCGCCATCGGGATCGCCGCCGCCGGGAAGCCGAGCGGCCCGGTGAGCGGAGCCAGCAGCCACTCGAGCGCGGAGAGCGCACCGGAGGCCCGGAACATCGCTGCCACGGTCAGGATCGCGACCATGAACGGGATGATCCGCACCGCGACCTGGAACCCCTCCTTCCCGCCGTCGACGACCGCCGCGTAGACCGGCACGCCGCGGGACCAGGCGTAGAGCACCGCGGCCAGGATCAGCAGCGGCAACGGCAACCAGGACACGCCGTAGCGCCACGCCACGGCGCTGCCGTCGGCGGACGCGAGGCGCGCCAGCGCCAGCGCGGCCCCGGCAGAAGCGGCGGCCATCACCGTCCACGCGGCCGGCCCGCGCCAGCCCGCGGCCCGAGACGGCGGCGCTGCGGTGGCGCTCGCAGCGCCCTCCGCCTCGGCGGGGCCGGCGCTCCCCTCCCCATCTGCGCCCGAGGCCGGCGGCGGCGCGCTCCTCCGGAACCGCGGCAGCCGCGCGAGCACCAGCGCCGTCGCGACCGCGACCAGCGTCGAGAGGACGGTCGCGATCAGGGTCGGCCCGAGGATCCCGGCCGGGTCCCGCGATCCGAGCTGCGCCCGCACCGCCATCGCCCCCAGCGGGAGCAGGGAGACCCCGGCGGTGTTGATCGCCAGGAACAGGGCCTGCGCGTCGGTGATCGTCCCCGGGCGGCCGTTGAGCCGGTCGAGCTGGCGCATCGCCTCGATCCCGAAGGGGGTCGCGGCGTTGGAGAGGCCGAGCAGGTTCGCCCCCATGTTGAGGGTCATCGCGCCGAGCGCCGGGTGGCCGTCGGGAACCCCGGGAAAGAGCCTCCGGAAGACTGGGCGAAGCCCGCGGGCGAGGGCCTCGACCAGCCCGGCCCGGCGCAGCGCCTCGGTCAGGCCGAGCCAGAGGGTCATCATCCCGACCAGGCCGATCGCCAGCTCGACCGCCTGTCCCGCCCCGGCGATCGAGGCTTCGGTCAATTCCTGCATCCGGCCCGTCCAGACCCCGGCCAGGACGGAAACGACGACCAGGATCAGAAAGACCGGCCCCACCCGCCGATGCTATCAAAAGGCCGGGGTTGCCCCGGCCCCCCCGGGCGACGACATTCGAACCGGGGCGCGCATGGCCGACTCGAAGAAATACTGGCGGGAGACGATCGGTGCCGGCGTGACGCCGCGGCCGGCCAAGCCCGCTCTGCGCCCGGGCGGCTCCGGCCTTCCGGGGTCCCGCCTCGCCCCGCCCGCGGCCGAAGTGGAGAACACCGACGCCCTCCCGCTGCCGTCGCGCCGCGCGGCCATCCCCCGCGGGACGATCGCGGTCGGCTCGGAGTCGGCGGAGATGCCGACGCCGCAGGGACGCGCGAAGAGCGCGGCGCTCGAGGCGCTCGACCTCGTGCTGGGGTCGCTGCCGGTCGGAAGCATCACCTTCACCGAACAGATCGGGGCGAGGCTCTGGCCCGACCCGGCGCCAATTGAGGTGCGCGACCTCGCACGGCTGCTCGGTTCGAGGAACCAGGTCCCCGACCTGGGGCTGCGTGACGCGTTGACGCGCTCCGTCGCCGTGCGCCAGCGGATGCGCCGGCTGCGGCGGCAGGGCCCGGACGCCCCGCTCGACGCCCTGGCGCTGGCCACCCGCGCCCACGAGTGGTCGCGGCTGGCCGAGGTCGCCGGCGAGATCCGCTTCATGCTGCAGTCGGCCCCGACCCCGCGCGGTGGCGAAGCGATCGCCGCGGGGCTTGCACTGCTGCCCGACCCACTCGAACTGACCGGCGAGGCCGACCTGGCCCGCGCTGCTGCTGCGCTGGTCGAGGTCGCACGCGGCGACGCGGCGCGCAACGCGCACCAGGAGCCACCGCCGCTCGACGACGCGGTCTCGCTGCTCGGTGCGGCGCGAGAGGGCAAGGCGCGGCCCGGCGACCCGCTCTACCTCGAGATCTGGGCCGCCTGCTCGCTGGTGCGGCGCGATCTGCCGCAGGGCGACCGCGCGGCGCTCGAGCACGATCGGCGGATCCTCGCGCTGGTCGAAGCACGCGCCGAGCAGGCGCTGACGCGCGCGGTCGAGTCGGGCGGGAACGACCGCGAGGCCGCCCGCCGCCTGCTGACCTGGCGGCGCTACCTGGCCGAGATGACCGACCGGCTCCAGGCGCGCCTCAACCCGCCGGCACCGCCCGCGCCGGCACCCGCAACGGCGCCGAGCCCCGCGGGCGGCACCCCGGGGAAGCCCGCGGCGGACGCCACGGGTGCCGTGAGCGAGGCCAAGGAAGGACCGGGGCTGCTCTTCCGCGCCACCTCCAAGCTGATCGGCCTGTTCGGTCGCTGATCCCGAACCCCGGCGCCGCCGGGGCGAACCGGATCACCCATGAAGAACCGGAGCGAGACCGCGTGGTAGAGTGCCGCGGCCTTCCCCCACGGGGTCACGCGCCGGGAACCTCATCATGCCGCACGAGACGCTCGGAATCGGGCTGGCCGGACTCGGCCGCCACGGCATCCGTTACGCCCAGCACCTGCTCGCCGGCGACGTGCCGGGAGCGCGGCTCGTTGCCGTGCACCGGCGCCGGCACGACGAGGGACGGGCGTGGGCCGGGATCCGCGGCCTCGTCTACCACGATTCGCTCGATGCGCTCGCCGGCGACCCGGCGGTCGACCTGGTGGTGGCCGCGCTCCCGCCGTCGCGCCACCCGGGTGCGGTCGAGGCCGCGGCGGCGGCGCGGAAGGCGGTGTTGGTCGAGAAGCCGCTGGCGGCCAGCGAGGCCGAGGCCCGTCGCGCGGTCGAGGTGGCCCGGCAGGCCGGGGTGCCGGCGATGATCGCCAACACGCTGCGCTTCAACAGCGTGATCCGCGCGCTCGCGGCGGCGATGCCGCGCGCCGGTGAGCTGCACCTCGTGGCGATCAACCAGCGCCTCGAGCGCACCGGCCGCGCGTGGCTCGACGAGCCGTCCGAGGGCGGCCCGGTCCTCAACACTGGCGTCCACGGGATCGACGTGCTGCGCTTTCTCACGGGCACCGAGGTCGCTGCGGCGCAGGCCTTCGCCCGCCGCGTGCACCACCGCGTCACCCACGACCTGTTCGCGGCGACGCTCCGACTGACGCCCGGAGACGTGATCGCCACGCTCGACAACAGCCGCGCCGGGCGCGGCCGCAGCGGACGGATCGAGGTCGCCGGGAGCGAGCGCCAACTGGTCGGCGACTTCGTCCACGGCTTCCTGTTCGAGCTCGAAGGACACGCGCGCCGGCCGCTCCCGGTCGCCGAGCCGGTGCCGACCGTGCGCGAGGTGCTGCGGGCCTTCGTCGCGGCGCTCGCCGCCGGCCAGCCGTCGCCGATCCCGCTCGAGGAAGGGGTCGCCGCGGTCCGATCCTGCGCGCTGATCGCCGACGCCATCACGCGCTCGGAGGAGTCCCGCCCGTGAAAGTCATCGAATGCGTACCGAACATCTCCGAGGGGCGCGATCGCGCGGTCCTCGACGCCGTCGCCGCGGCGGTCCGCGAGGTCCCCGGGGTCGAACTGCTCGACGTCGATCCGGGAGCCGAGACGAACCGCACGGTCTTCACCTTCGTCGGCGCGCCCGACGCGGTCGGTGAGGCTGCCTTCCGGCTGGCCGCGAGCGCGACCCGGCTGATCGACATGCGCGCCCACCACGGAGCCCACTCGCGGATCGGCGCGGTCGACGTCGTCCCCTTCGTGCCGGTCGGGGGCGGGGCGACGATGGACGATTGCGTCGCGCTGGCGCGCGCGGTCGGCCGGCGGATCGCCGAGGAACTCGCGATCCCGGTCTACCTCTACGAGCGCGCGGCGACGCGCCCCGCGCGGCAGTCGCTGGCCGAGATCCGCAAGGGCGAATACGAGGGGCTGGCCGCCCGGTTGGCGGACCCGGACTGGGCGCCCGACTTCGGCCGTGCCGAGTTCGATCCGCGGTCCGGGGCGACCGTCGTCGGCGCGCGGCCGTTCCTGATCGCCTACAACGTCGACCTCAACACCGACGACAGAAAGCTGGCCCACGAGATCGCGCTCGAGATCCGCGAGCAGGGGCGCAAGGCCCGCGGACCGGACGGGAAGTTCCTCAAGGACGCTTCCGGCAACGACGTACTGAAGCCGGGCCGCCTTCCCGCGGTCCGCGCGGTCGGCTGGTTCATCCCGGAGTTCGGGCGGGCGCAGGTCTCGATCAACCTGCTCGACTTCACGGTCACCCCGCCGCACGTCGCCTTCGACGTCGTGCGCGAGGAGGCGCGGGCCCGCGGCCTGCGCGTCACCGGCTCCGAGTTGGTCGGGCTGATCCCGCTCGACGCGCTGCTCGCGGCCGGGCGGCACTATCTCGCCGTCCAGGGGAAGAGCCCCGCCGTGCCGGAACCCGACCTCGTGCGCGCGGCGCGCACCAGCCTCGGGCTCGACGACGTCAAGCCCTTCGACCCGGCGAGCGCGGTCATCGAGTACCGCCTCGCGCCGCGCGAGCGGGGCCTTTCCGGCCGCTCGCTCGTCGGCTTCGCCGACGAGCTGTCGCGTTCGACCCCGGCGCCCGGCGGCGGCTCGGTCTCGGCACTGGCCGGCGCGCTGGCCGGGGGCCTGGCCGCGATGGTCGCCGCGCTGACCCACGGTGGGGCCGATGCGGCGCGCCGCGCCGCGCTGGAGTCGCTCGGAAGCGAGGCCCAGACACTGAAAGACCGGCTCCTGGTCGCGATCGACGACGACAGCGCGGCGTTCGACGGGATCGTCGCCGCGCGCCGCCTGCCGAAGGCGACCGAGGCGCAGCAGGCGGCGCGCGAGGCGGCCATCGTGGCCGCGACGCGGCGCGCGATCGAGGTCCCGCTGTCGGTCGCGGAGGCCGCGGCCGCGCTCGGGGCGCTCGTGGAGCAGGTCGCCACGATCGGGATGACGGCCGCGATGTCCGACGTCGGCGTCGCCGCCTGGTGCGCCCGGTCCGCCGCCGAGGGGGCCGCGCTCAACGTGCGGATCAACCTCCCGGGCCTGCCCGACGCATCGGAACGCACCGCCTGGCTCGCCCGGCTCGACGCGGCGCTGGACGCGGCGCGGAGCCGCAGCGACGCGGCGCTGGCGCGGGTGGAGCGGGGGCTCGCGTAGCGCCGCGCGCTCGCTCAGCCCGGCGTGCCGTCCGCGATCCCCCGGATCTGCAGCAACCGCTCGATCACCCGCCCGATCTCGCGGTCCGGGGTCGAAGCCCCGGCCGTGATCCCGATGTCGATCACGTCGGCCGGCCACCACCCCTCAGCGACGACCGGTGTCCGGGCCGCGACCGGCAGGTGGACGATCCGCTCGCCGGTCTCGATGTGGCCGGCTTCCTCGATGTGGAACGTCGGCACCCGCTCGGCGCACATCTCGGTCAGGTGCCCGGTGTTCGAGGAGTTGAACCCCCCGATGACGATCATCAGCTGCGGCGGGTCGGCGAGCAGCGCCTTGACTGCGTCCTGTCGGTCCTGGGTCGCGGAGCAGATCGTGTCGAAGCTCCGGAAGCGAGCCGCCAGGTCCTGCTCGCCGTAGCGCACGCGCATCGCGTCGCGCACCCGGTTCGCGATCGCCATCGACTCGGTCGAGAGCATCGTCGTCTGGTTCGCCATCCCGATCCGGTCGAGGTGGAGCGCGGGGTCGAAGCCGGCCGAGACCGCGTTGGCGAAGCGTGCGAGGAACTCCGCCCGGTCCCCCTCGCCGCGGATGTAGCGGCAGACCTGCTCGGTCTCGAGCATGTCGAGCACCACGAGGTACCGGCCCGTAGCGTAGATCAGGGCGCGGCTCGCGGTGGCACGCGTCTCCTCGTGCTTCCACTTGCCGTGGATCAGGCAGGTGAAGCCGTCCCGCGCGTACTTCTCGACGTTGCGCCAGACGTTCAGCACCGAGCCGCAGGTCGTATCGACCAGCAGGCAGCCGACCTGCTTCAGCTCGTCGAGCATGCCGGTCGTCACCCCGAAGGCGGGCAGCAGCACGATATCGTCCGGCGTCAGGTCGCGATGACTCATCACGGAGCCGTACGAGCCGTCGAGGAACTGGTAGCCGATCTCGCGCAGCCGGAGGTTGACGCGCGGGTTGTGGATGATCTCGCCGGTCAGGAAGAGTCGCCGGTCGGGGAACTTCTTGCGCGTCTCGTAGGCGTAGTCGATCGCCCGCTCCACGCCGTAGCAGAAACCGAACTCCTTGGCGATCCGCACCGCGAGCCCCGGCCAGACCAGGCGGTAGTCGGCGGCGCGCGCGCGGTCGACGAGCTCCGACGCGTAGTCGGACGAGAGCTGCCCGGCGATCTCCTGCTTCAGGCCGAAGCCCTTGCGCACGATCTGCGGGTCGCCCTTCATGCGCAGGTCGCCCGTCTGGCGCAGAAAGAAAGCGACCCTCCGGCGGGGCTTCGGGGAGAAGCACACCGGAGGGCCTGGAACGCGGAACGTCTTGGAAGCGCCGCCGGCCGGGTTAGGGGGAGGGGGACCCGGGCGTGGCACGCTTCCTTACTTAGAGGATCTGTGGAGCAGGCTAGCCGGATCACCCGCGTGTCAGGCGTGGTCGAATCCACTTCGTGCTGCATATTCACCGCACGATTTTGCATTTCGTCGCTCACGCCCCGGAGGATCGTCACGCTACTCCGCGCGCGGCTCCGGTTCCTTGAAACCGAGGAAGATCTGCATCTGCTCCTTGATCGAAGCCGAGGCCCCGGGATCCAGCACGTTGAGCCGGTATTCGTTGATGATCTTCGTCTGCACCGACATCCACTCGTCCCAGCAGCCCCTGCAGATCGTGTCCAGCACGCGGCGGCCAAGCGCTCCCGGCCACGGCGGCAAGGGAAGGCGCTCTCCCGCGTTACCGCAGCGGCTGCAGTGCCACGCGCCCGGTGCGTCGTCAGTCATGTCGTCCTCTCTCCTCGCGTCGCGCGCTTCTCCCATCGCCCGGCCGGCCAGGCTGGCCGGCACCCGGCGCCCCGGCTCACGGCTTGACCGTGAAGGGGACTTCCATCTTGAACGGCGCCCCGCCCGCGAGCTTGTCGGCGACCTGGATCTCGACCTTGTATTCGGCGGTCGTCGGCCACTGCGGGCTGGTCGGGAACTCGATCGCGGTCGTGTCGGAGGTCAGGTCCCGGACGATCGGCTGGCCGATCGGCTGCCACGGGGCGGCCGGCTGCATCCGACCGCGGAACTGGTAGGTCACCTGCAGCTGGTTCTGCCCGGAGGCGTCCTTCCCTGCCCCGAGCACCTTGTAGACCAACCAGAACTTGTCGCCGCGCTTGATCACGCGGTCGGCGCGCGGAAGGACGTTCCACATTCCGATCTGGAACGGATCCTTGGCCGCACCCGCGGGGATCTCGCTGACCTCCTGGGCCAGCACGACGCTGGTGGTGCGAAGCGTGTCGAGCGGCAGGCGCGCGACCATCTGCTGGCCGGCGTGGAGCAGCGTGGTCGATCCGTCCTCGGCCGTGCGGCCGATCACCAGCGCGTACCGGCCGGGAGGCAGCGGGCGGGCGGCGAGCCCGACCTGCCGTTCGCCGGAGGGCCGCACCGCGAACGGGAAGTCTTCGGTCCCCAGGGCGTAGGCGATGTCGTCGCCGGCGTCGTTGCGCAGCATCGCGACCAGCTTCGAGCCGGCCGGGAGCGGTGCGTCGAGCGGTACGGAGAGCCAGATCAGCGTCGAGTCGCCCTCCGCCGGGAAGAAGTAGGCCTGGGGCTCCACCGGCTGCGCGACCACGGGTTTCTCGCCGGCCAGGACCTTCCCCGCATCCTCGTAGAGGGTCCCACGCCACGCGCCCTTGGCGCGCTCCGCCGCCTGCTCGGGGGTGAGCACGCAGCCCTGCCGGCGGAACGTCGCCGCCATCCCCTGGACCGTGCTGGCCCACTGCTGAGGGCCGAGGAAACCGGGGCGCGCCGCGCCCCCCTTCTCGTCTGATCCGGCGTAAACCCAGCGCCCGCGCTGCTGGACGAAATAGACTTCGGGAGGGACCCCGGGCCGGTCGGGGAAGAACCAGACCATCCCCTTGGCGTCGCCCCAAGGGGACTTGGCATCGAAGAACTCCTCGCGCTCCGGGGCCCCGGCGAGCAGGAAGATCCGCCCGCGGTCGGTCGCCCAGCCGGGAAGCCCCTCGTCGCCGTAGGTGGCCAGTGCCTCGCCGGCCCGCTGCCAGAACAGGTCGCGCACCGGGTTCGTCCCCGGCATGCAGTTGGTCGCCATCGAAGCCCAGAAGCGCTCGATGAAGCCGCGTCGCTGCCCGAGGTCGACCAGCTTGGAGTAGCCCAGGACCTCCTCGGGGGTCAGAAGCAGCGAGGCCGGCCCCTGCGCGAAGGCGAGGACCGGCCGGTCCTGCGATTCGCGCAACGACGCGCGCGGCGCCGCGGGGACGGTGGGCTTGGCGGGGGGCGGGGTATCGGCGGCCCACGCGGAAGCGAAAATCACGGCGGCCAACGCCACCACGCCGGCGGTCCTCGCGAGCGTACTCATCGGGTTCGACCTCGTGGCGCCGGTCGAGCGGGGGGAAGCGCCGGCGCGGGTCGGTCACTTTACCACCGGCCCGGGCCGGCTGGCTCGCGTTGGTGCACCGGCCGCGGGGGGGCTATTCTCCCTCCCATGGGTCGGGTCGGGGGTGGGGACGCGGGGAGGCTCGATCAGTCTCCCTTCGCGGCACGGCGAGCGGTGCGCAATCTGCTCGGCGATCTCATGCGTCACCCGGCTTGGAGCGGCGCGCAGTTCGACCGGGCCCTCTCGGAGCTGTCGAAGCGCCGCAGCCTCGCCGTGCGGCAGATCCTCCTCCTGCACCGGGAGGGCCGCGTCGCGGACGAGGTCGCCGCGCTCGAGGTGCTGGGGCGGCTCGCGCGGAGCGAGGACGACGCCGCGCTGGCCGCCGTCGCCAACGACCCCGGCGCCCCCGAGTCGGCGCGCGTCGCGTGCGCCCTGGTGCTGCTCGGCCACGACCAGCCCGACCTGCTCAGCGCCGACGACGTCACCGCGCTCGTCCTGCGCTGGCAGGCCCGCTTCGTCGCCGAGGAGCCGGCGCTGCGCTATCCGCTCGCCCGGCTCTACCAGCTCGCCCCGCGCGATGAGCGCGCCGGCTGGATTGCGCTGCAGGACGACGAGTTGCACGATCCGGAGGCGCGCGCCGGGATGCTCGAGATGCTGCTGGAGGTCGAACGCGACCCGGCGCTGCGGCTCTTCCTGCTGGAGGCGCTGGCCCGCACCGCGCACGCGGCCGCACGCGCCGGCCTGCGGCGCGTGGTGCCGCGCGGGTCCGACGAGCGCGACCTGATCACCGGCGCGCTGGCCGTGCTGGCCGCAGAGGCCGATCCGCTGCACGTTCCGGATGGGTGGTCCGCACGGGTCGGCTTCTGCGACGGAACGGGGGTCTTCCCGCTGCGGTTCGACTTCCAGCGTCCGGGGCTGCGGCCGCGTTCGGCGCTCTTCCTCCTCAGTCTCGATGCCGGGGTGCGCGACGCGCTCTCGCTCGCGGGCCACGAGGTGGGACGGTACGACAGCCTGGCCGTGCACGACGAGGCCGCTGAGGGGCCGCTGCTGTTCGAGATCCCGGTCCCCGCGGCGTGGGCGATGCTGATCGAGGCCGAGCGTGCCGACCTGCGCGACGGGCGCACCGCGCCGCGCGATCACAGCGTGGCGCGCCGGCTGCTCGATCCGCTGGCCGACCTGGCGCCGCGCTCGGCCGAGCCGCGCGCGCCGTCCGAGCCCGCGCCAGCCGCGTTGCTCGCGCGCTCGGATCGGTTGCTCGACGCGCCGGGCTACGCCGACTGGTGCTACGACGCCGGCGAGCACGTGCTCGACGAGTTTCGACTCGGGCTGCTGGCGCGGCCCCGGCCCAGCGCGCCGCCGGACGAGGCGACGGTGACCTGCGCCGCCGAGGCGCTCCGGCGCGCGGGTGAAGCACGGCGCCTGACGCGTCTGCTGGCCCACAACGCGGTCGCTCATCTCGCGGCCGGCGAGGGCGAACAGGCGGCGACGGCCCTGGCGGTGACCGGGGCGCTGGCGAGGGGGCAGTTCGCCGATGTCCCGCTCGTGCGCCGGCTGGTCCGGGAGAGCCTCCACCCGGGGCACTACTTCCTGGCCCCGCACTCCGAGGTCCCCTCGCGGACCGCCGTGATGGGGATGATGCTCGGCCGTCGCCGGCCGACCAAGGCGCGGATCTTCGCCGTCGACCTGGCGTGGATCCTGATGCGCGCCTTCGAGGTCTGGGCCTCACGCCTGCCGCCGCGCGAACGGCCGCACGACGATCGCGTGCAGGACGCCGCGTTCGCGTTGGCGCAGGCGGGAACGCGGGTGGCGACACGCTGGCTCGCGGGCCGGGACGCGATCCGCGCCGCCGACGCCGCCGCTCGCGACGCGCTCGCCGGCGAGCTGCGGGACGACTACGAGGCCCTGCTGCACGATCTCGGCTGGTCGCCCCCCGCGCACGATGCCGGCCTCGGGCGGCTGGTCCAGGACCTCACCCGAGCCACGCTGTCGCTGCTCTTCGACGTCTGCCTCGCGCGCTGCGAAGCGCGCTGCCCGGAGCAACCGCGCCGCCTCGCCGCGCCGGAGAACGACCGCCGGCCCTTCCCCGCCGGCCCCGAGGCCGAGGCTTTCGTGCGCAACTGGCCCGGTCGATTCGCGGCGCACCCGTCGCCGGCCCAGGCGGCGGCCCTGGCGACCGTGCTCGGTGACGCCTCGTGCCCGCTCAACGAACGGGACGCCCCGGAGGACGCCCTGGGGGACGCCGCGGCGGTCCCGGCCTTCCTGTGCCCCCTTTGCGGGGAGCACCGTCCCGCGGCCGCGCGCTCCCGCGCGGCGCTCCAGCCACATCTCGGGGGCCAGCCCCAGCCGGTCTGCCGGCGCTGCCACGGGATCTATCGTCGCGACGCTCTCTTCCGGGAGCAGGTCGTGAGCCGGCTCGGCTCGCTGTCCTGATCGACAGCGGGGAGGCGCCAACCGGCGCCGTCGGCACGGGCGTGATCGCGGCCAGCGCCGGCAGCGGCGGATCGCCGGGGTAGATCGCGCGCTCGAGGAAGAGGCCCGACGGGGGGGCCGTCCACGCGGCGGGTCCACCCGTCGTCCCCGGCAACTCATAGCCCGCGATCAGGTGCCCGAACAGGTCGGACGGCAGGTCGCCCGCTCCGACCTCGACCACGGTCCCGATCAGGCGCCGCACCATCTTCCACAGGAAGTGCGAGGCCACGAGGCGCAGCAGCACGAGATCGCCGTCCTCGGCGACCTCGGCGCGGTCGACGACGACGACCGTGCTCGGGTGCGACGCCGGCTGCTCGCAGAAGCGGGCGAAATCGTGCCGCCCGACGAGCATCGACCAGGCCTCCTGCAGCCTCGCCGTGTCGAGCGGGCGCTTGACCCACCAGACGAACGGCTTGGCGAAGGCAGTGCGGCGTCGCGACAGCTGGTAGACATAGCTCCGGAGCAGTGCGTCGTGGCGCGCGTGGAACCGCTCCGGCGCCAGCTCGAGGGCCAGCACCTCGATGTCCGTCGGCAGCAGGTCGTTCACCTGGCGCCGCACCTCGCCGGCATCGATCGAGCGCCCGAGCCGCAGGTGAGCCACCTGCCCCAGGGCGTGCACGCCGGCGTCGGTGCGCCCCGACGCGCCCAGGTCGAGCACCGGGCCGGCGACGCGGGCGAGCGCACGCCGCAGCTCACCGCCGACGGTGCGCGCGTTCTCCTGCTCCTGCCAGCCCCGGTAGCGCGTCCCCTCGTACTCGACGATCACGCGGTAGGTGGGCATGCCCGCATTATGCACGCCGTCCGCGCTACGATGAGCGGCCATGACCGCGAAGCCGCCCGACTCCCCCCTCCCCCGCTTCCGCGCGATCGACCTGACGCACCCGCTCGATGCGGCCGGCTGCGCGTGGCCCGGCGAGCCGCCGTTCCGGCTCGGAGCGCCGGAGGAGGCGCAGCTCGCCGACGGGACACGGCTCGTCGCGCACCGCTTCTCCTCTCCCGAGCACTTCGGCACGCACGTCGATGCGCCGGCGCACCTCGTCGCCGGGGGGCTGACGATCGACGCGCTGCCGCTCGAGCAACTGGTCGCGGAGGGAGCGTGCGTCGACGCCCGCCGCGCGCTCGGCGACGATCCGCGGGCCCGTGTCACGCGCGCCGTCTTCGAGGAGTGGGAGGCGCGGCACGGCGCGCTGCGAGCGGGCTCGATCGTGCTGGTCGCAACCGGCTGGTCGTCGCGCTGGCCCGACGCGACGCGCTACCTCGGCACGGCCGATCGCACGGAAGCCGGCGCCGCGGCTCTCGCCTTCCCGGGCCTCGACGGCGAGGCGGCGCGCTGGCTCGCGGTCGAGCGGGCCGTCGCCGCGGTCGGCATCGACACCGCCGGGATCGACCCCGGCGACTCGACCGACCTCGCGGCGCACCGTGCGCTCCTGCCGCGCGGCGTCGTCGTCTTCGAGAACCTGGCGCGGCTCGACGCGCTGCCGGCGCGGGGGTTTCTCGTCGTTGCCCTGCCGCTGCCGATCCGCGGCGGAACCGGCGCGCCGGCACGGATCCTGGCGCTGCTGCCCGATCCGCGCTAGCTCGGGAGCGTCCCGGCATAGGGGTCGCGCTCGCCGGGCGGCGGGCGCTTGAAGCGGCGGTAGGCCCAGTGGTACTGCTGCGGCGCGAGCGCGATCGCGGCCTCGACCGTGCGGTTGATCCCGGTCACCGAGGCCACGAGATCGTCGTCGTAGACCAGCGGATCCGCGGCCTGGAAGATCGTGTGGAAGCCCGGGCGGTCCTCGTCCCGCAGGCAGAGGATCGTGATCGCCGCAGCCTTCGAGACCCGCACCAGCTTGGAGGCCAGCGTCGCGGTCAGAGTCGAATGCCCGAAGAGCGGGGCGAAGACGCCGCCCGAAGGGTCCGGAACCTGGTCGGGCAGGACCGCCGACACGCCCCCCGCGCGCAGCGTCCGGAGCACCGCGCGTACGCCCTGCTCGTTGGCCGGGACCATCGTCGCGCCGAGCCGGTTGCGCCCGCCGTGGATCAGCGCGTCAAGCCCGGGGCGCTCGTTGGGAAGGTACATGATCGTCATCGGCGTGCGCGCGGTCAGGTAGTGGTTGACGACCTCCCACGCTCCCATGTGCGGCACCAGCAGCAGCACGCCGCGGCCCGCGGCGAGCGTCCCGGTGAGGAGCTCCTCGCGGGTGCTGGGATGGAAGTAGCGCGTCAGCGCTCCCGGCTCGCGGGTCCAGGCGATCGCCGCCTCCATCACGGCGCGGCCATCGTGGACGAGGCTCCGCGTGACGACGTCGCGGCGCCACGCGGCCGGGCGGTCCGGAAAGCAGAGGTCGACGTTGACCTGCGCCACGCGCACGCGGCGGCTTCCCCGCGCCAGCGCAAGCAGACGCCCCGCCGCCGCGCCGATCCGCCCGGCAAACGGGAGCGGGAGCGCGCCCGCGGCGCGCAGGACCGCCACCGCCGCGCGATCCTCGAGCTTCAGCT
Source organism: uncultured Acidobacteriota bacterium (assembly GCA_963702425.1). Lineage (GTDB taxonomy): Bacteria > Acidobacteriota > Polarisedimenticolia > J045 > J045 > JALOKP01. The sequence goes on along the minus strand of CAVPCQ010000009.1, from coordinate 22,301 downwards.
TCCGATCGCGATCCATCGCGGCGCTAAGGATAGCGCGCCGCCAGCGCGTGACGGCGAAAGGCCTCGAGCAGCCGGGCGCCGTCGGCGAAGGCCGCCGCGGCGCTGGTTGCGGCGTCACCGTCCGGGACGATCCCACGGCGCGCGAGGAACCCGGGACCCGCCTCGGGGTGGAACTGCACCGCGAAGAACGGGAGCCGCGGGTGCTGCAGGGCGTCGAGCGTCCCGTCCGGCCGGTGACCGACGACCTGCCAGCCCGGGGGCGGCCGGGTCACGACCTCGCGGTGGCTGGCGACGACCGTCAGCGCCTGCTCACCCGGCAGCAGGCGGCATCCCGAGAGGTGCGTCGGCACGATCGCGCGCAAGGGCCGCGCGGCGGGGTCGACCCGGAAGCCGACCGCACCGCCCGCGCGGTGCGCGACCAGCTGGTGCCCGAAGCAGATCCCCAGCAGCGGCACGCGCGGGCCGTCCGGCGCGAGCAGCGGATCGAGCCACGCCGCGAGCGGCCCCAGCCACGGCCGGAGGTCCGGCGCGTCGTGCACCGAGGCCGCCGAGCCCATGATCACGATCGCCGCCGCGTCGCACGGCTGGCCGGGCCCGGGGCCGTGCACGGGCTCGAGTGCCGGGCGCAGCACCGTGACCGGGCCGGGCCAGTCGCGCGCGACCGCCTGTTCGCCGCGCTCCTCGGGTGCTTCGAGCGCGGGATCGACGATCAGCAGCCGCGGCGCGCTCACGGCGCGCCGCCCAGTGCTCGCAGCAGCGCCGACCGGACCGCGTCGCGCGCGTCCAGCCGCTCCGCCTTGCCCTGGACGATCCGCCCGCTGCCGCCGCCGCGCCCGGCGAGCCCCTCGGCGACGATCCGGCCCAGAGCCGACAGGTCGCCCGCGAAACCGGTGCCGGCGACGAGCACGAAGGGGCCGGCCGGCTCAGGGCCGGCGGTGAGCAGCGCGACCGTCGCGCCGGGCGCCTGCGACAGCACGCGCGCCACCGCGCCGAGGAACGCCGCGTCCCGCTCGCCGAAGTGCGACGCCGCCACCGGCTCTCCCGTGATCGCCGCGGCCGCGATGAGCGCTGCCGCGGCGGCCTCGGCCAACTCCTGCTCGAGATGCCGCACGCGCCGCTCGGCAGCGCGGAGCTGCTCGAGCTTCGCGCCGACGGCCGCCGCGAACTCTTCCTCCGGCGCGCCGAGCAACCCGCGCAGCCGCGCGTTGCGCTCCTCGTGCGCGCCGAGCCGCCGCCGCGCGCGCCCGCCGGCGACGAAGTGAACGCGCGTCCCGCCGCGCATCGGCTCCGCGGCCAGCAGGGACAGCGCCTCGATCTCCGCCGTGCTCGCGAGGTGGGTCCCGCCGCAGGTGTTGAGGTCGATCCCGTCGATCTCGATCAGCCGCACGTCGCCGGCGTGCCCTTCGGGCAGCCCGCGCGTGCGAACGGATGAGAGCCCCTCGAACTGCTCGCGCGAGAGGCGCACGGCCCGGACCGGCCGCGCCGCGCGGACCTCGGCCGCGACCGCCTCCTCGAGCGCTTGCCGGGGGCCCGCCGCGAGCGCGGCGACGTCGAGCTCGACGTCGGAAACCACCGGCCCGAGGTGGAAGGCGGTCGTGCGCCAGCCGAAGCGATCGTCGGCGAGTGCGCTCAGCAGGTGCTGCCCGGTGTGCTGCTGCATGTGATCGAAGCGCCGCGCCCAGTCGAGCACCAGCCGCGCCGGGCCGGGAGCGACCGGCCGCTCGAGCGTGTGCCGGATCGCCTCCCCGACGCGCTGGACGTCGAGCACCGGGATCCCGGCCAGCGTCCCGCGGTCGGCCGGCTGCCCGCCCCCCTCGGGGTAGAAGATCGTGTCCGAGAGCACGGCAAAGGGGCGTCCCGCGTGCTCGCCGGTCTCGACGACCTCGGCCTCGCACTCGCACCGGACCGGCTCGCGCTCGTAAAGAAATCTCACGAGTGTCCCCTTTCCGGTCCCCGAGTCTAGAATCGCCGTCCGGCGGCAGCCCGCCGGCCCGAGGCCCTGATGGACGACATCCTCTCCCGCCTGCGCAGGTTTCCGCAATTCAAGGACCTCCCCGCAGAGATCCTGGCCCGGCTCGCGCCGGCCGCCCGGCCCCGCGCGCTCGCGCCGGGCGAGATCCTCTTCCACCAGGGGACACCGCGCGAGGCGCTCTACCTGATCGCGGACGGGCAGCTCGAGGTCTTCCGCGAGCACCACGGCAACGTCGAGCCGTTGATCGTGATGGGCGAGGGCGAGGCGCTGGGCGAGGGGGCGATGTTCTCGGACGCGCCGCACTCGGCCTCCGCCCGCGCGCTGGGCCGGGTCGCGCTCGTCGAGCTGACGCGCGAGGCGCTGCGCACCGCGCTGGCCGAGGACGGCGCGGCGGCGTGGGAGGTGCTGGGGCGGATCGGGCGGCTGATGACCCGCCGCCTGACCTACGCCAGCTCGCGCGAGGTCGGACTCGCCAAGGCCTACGCCTCCGGCGGCACGCGCCGCGAGCACGACCTGCTCGGCGAGCGCGACGTCCCGCAGGACGCGCTGTACGGGATCCAGACGCTGCGCGCGGTCGAGAACTTCCCGATCACCGGGATCCGGCTGTCGCACTTCCCGGCGCTGGTGCGGTCGATGGCGATGGTCAAGCAGGCGTCGGCGCGGGCAAACCGCAGGCTGGGCCTGCTCTCCCCCGAGGTCGCGGCAGCGATCGACCGCGCCAGCCAGGAGATCGTCGATGGCCACTTCCACGGCCACTTCGTCGTCGACATGGTCCAGGGCGGGGCCGGCACCTCGACCAACATGAACGCCAACGAGGTGATCGCCAACCGCGCGCTGGAGCTGCTCGGGCAGGCCCGCGGCGAGTACGCGGGGTGCCACCCCAACAACCACGTCAACCTCTCGCAGTCGACCAACGACGTCTACCCGACCGCGCTGCGGCTGGCCACGCAGTTCACGCTGCGCGGGCTGGTCGCCGCGCTGGAGCGCTTGAAGGACACGCTCGACGCCAAGGCGGACCAGTTCGGGGACGTGCTCAAGATGGGTCGGACCCAGCTCCAGGATGCGGTCCCGATGACGCTCGGGCAGGAGTTCCGCGCCTTCGCGGTGACGACCGGCGAGGACATCGCGCGGCTGCGCGAGACGGTGCGGCTGTTCCTCGAGCTGAACCTCGGCGGGACGGCGATCGGGACCGGGATCAACGCCGACCCGCGCTACCCGCAGCTGGCGATCGAAGAGCTGCGGAAGATCTCCGGGCTCGACCTCGTGCGCGCCGAGAACCTCGTCGAAGCCACCCCCGACACCGGGGCGTTCGTGCTCTTCTCGGGCGTGCTCAAGCGGGTCGCGGTCAAGCTCTCCAAGATGTGCAACGACCTGCGCCTGCTCTCGTCCGGGCCACGCTGCGGCCTCTCCGAGATCGAGCTGCCGGCGGTCCAGCCCGGCTCGTCGATCATGCCGGGCAAGGTCAACCCCGTGATCCCGGAGGTCGTCAACCAGGTCGCCTTCCAGGTGATCGGGAACGACCTCGTGATCACGCTCGCAGCCGAGGCGGGACAGCTCCAGCTCAACGTGATGGAGCCGATCATCGCCTACAACCTGCTGCAGTCGATGGAGATGCTGACCTCGGCCATCGACACCCTCGAGCGCCTGTGCCTGCGCGGGATCAAGGCCCACCCCGAGCGCACCCGGGCGATGGTCGAGCACTCGATCGGGATCGTGACCGCGCTGGTCCCGGCGCTCGGTTACGAGCGGTCCAGCGAGATCGCGCGCGACGCGCTGGCGACCGGGACGCCGGTGCGTGACCTGGTGCTGGCGCGCGGCTACCTCGGCGAGCAGGAGCTGGACGAGCTCCTGAGCCCCGAGGCGATGACCCGCCCGCGCCCGATGCTGCCGCGCGACGGCGCGCTCTGAGCGGGGGGATCGTGGACGGCGAGTCCGGCGTGCGCGCGCGGATCCTGGCGCCGACACCCGAGGCGCTGCGCCTCGCGGTCGAGGCGCTGGCGCGCGGCGAGCCGGTCGGGATGCCGACCGAAACGGTCTACGGGCTCGCTGCCTGCTGCTTCGACGAGCGCGCGGTGGCGCGGGTCTTCGCGGTGAAGGAACGGCCGCGCTTCGACCCGCTGATCGTGCACGTGACGGGCGACGCGCGGTCCGTCGCGGCGCTGGCGGCACTCGGGCTGGTCGACGCCGCGGCGCTGGGGGACGACGCGCGCCGCGCTGCCGACGCGCTCTTCGTCGCCTTCTGGCCCGGACCGCTGACGGTCGTGCTGCCGAAGACGCCGCGCGTTCCCGATCTCGTCACGGCGGGGCTGCCGACAGTCGCCGTGCGCGCGCCGCGCCACGCCGTGGCGCAGGCGCTGATCGCCGCGGTCGGCGTGCCGCTGGCCGCACCGAGCGCCAACCGCTTCGGCCGGATCAGCCCGACCCGGGCCGCCGACGTTGCCGCCGAACTGGGCGACCGGATCGGCCTCGTGCTGGACGGCGGGCCGTGCGAGGTGGGGGTCGAGTCGACGGTGGTCGAGATCGATCCGGCGGGACGCGCGACCGTGCTGCGGCCGGGAGGGGTCGGTCGCGAGGAGCTGGAGGGCGCGCTGGACGGCCCGCTCGGCGAGCGCCGTTCGGTCGGTCCGGTCACCGCGCCGGGCCAGCTCGAGAGCCACTACGCGCCGCGGACGCCGGTCCTGCTGGAACCCCGGCCGTGGCTCACGCCGCCTGCCGGGCGCTTCGGCGTGCTGCTCTTCGGCGGAACCGTCCCGGTCGGTGCAGCGGCCGTCGAAGTGCTCGGGACCGACCCGGTCGAGGCCGCGCGGCACCTTTTTGCGGCGCTGCGCGAACTCGACGAAGCGGGGCTCGAGGCCATCGTCGCCGAGACCTTCCCGTCCGAGGAGGGGCTCGGGTACGCGATCAACGATCGGCTGCGGCGGGCGGCGCATCGGGGACGGCAACCGTAGGTCGGATCTTCAGGCCGATCGGCCGACTCGTGCGGTCGCCGTCCGCGCTCTGGTCAGCCCCCACCCGCCTGCTCGGCTTCGTCGATCAGCGCGTCGAGGTCGGGGATCGTCACGTCGCGGCCGTCGAAGACCGCCACCCCCGCGTCGGACAGCTCGCGGATCGCGCGCGATAGGCTCTCCGGCCGCGCGCCGAGCATCGCCGCGATGTCCTGGCGCGAGAGCGGCAGCGTGAGCGTGATCGTCCCGTCCTCGCCGGCCGCGCCGAAGCGATCGCGGACCGCGACCAGCAGCTCCGCCAGGCGCGAGCGCAGCGGCAGGGTCGAGGCGGCGAGCCGCGCGTCCTCGGCCTCGGAGAGGTTGTCGGCGATCCGGCCGAGGAAGCGCTGCGCGACCCCCGGGTTGCGCGACACGATCGTTCGCACCGCCGCCTTGTCGATGAAGCAGATCCGGCACTCCGTCACCGCCTCGGCAGTGCCGGTGTAGGGGCGGCGTGCGAAGTGGGCCAGGTAGCCCAGCGTCTGGCCGGCGTGGAACAGCCGCGCGATGACCGAGGCCCCCTGGGCGTCCGTCTTGCGCAGCGCAACCGTTCCGGACTCGATGCAGTGCAGGCCGAGACAGGGCTGCCCCTGGTAGAAGACGACCTGCCCCGGCCGGTAGGCGTTGCTCACCTTGGACTGACTGAGCAGCCGGACGTCGTCCTCCGGCAGGTCGCACCATTCCGTCGTCCCGCGGGCCTCGCAGGCGAGGCACGCGGTCGGCCTCAGCGGCGGGGTGCCGGCCCGCATCCCCTTGGGTTTCCTTGGCATCCGGAGCGAGCGCCGCCATCCCGCGCGGGCGTCCACTCCCCCGGGGGATCCGGGAGAGGGGCGGCGGGAGGCCTCCATGATGAGGCCGGGACTTGATCTTCATCAAGCGGGGACCTGACCCGGCTCAAGAGGCGCAGCGCCGCCGCCCGGTAGACTTTCGCCCGCGATGAGAGCCACCCCGCGGGGACCGCGCGCGCGCAGCGCACCGGGTGCCGACCGGCTCGAAGCCGGCACGGCGCTGGACGAGCTGTCTCGGCTCCCCGATGTGAGCCGGCTCGCCGGCGCGGAAGGCCAGGTCCTGCTCTACGCGGGCCACTTCCCGCCCGGCCTGTTCGTGCTGCTCGGCGGTGCGCTGCGGCTCGAGGACCCGGCCGCCCGCTCGCGCGGCACCGGCCCCTCCCTCCCCGGCGTCGAGTCCGGCGGCCTCCCCGCCCTCGTGCCCCCGCTCGAAGAGCTGGAACTCCCCTCGACGAAGGACGTCGTCGTCAGCGCGGCCTGCGACCTGCTCGCCATCCCGCGCAGCCTGGCCCTGGCCAGCCCCGCCGTGCGGCGCCTGCTGGCGCGCAGCGGGGCCCGGCCCGTCTCCCTGCAGAATGGAACGAAGACCACGGAGAGCTCATGAGCGAACGGTTGGAACGCTTCTCCTACGACGACGGCATCGTCAGGATGTTCACCTGGGCGACGATGCTGTGGGGCGTCGTCGGCATGCTGGTCGGCGTGATCGCCGCGCTGCAGCTGGCCAACCCGGCCTTCAACTTCGCCACCTCGTGGCTGTCGTTCGGCCGGCTGCGCCCGCTGCACACCAACGCGGTGATCTTCGCCTTCACCGCGAACGCGGTCTTCGCCGGCGTCTACTACTCGATGCAGCGCCTGCTCAGGACGCGGATGTGGAACGACACGCTCGGCCGGCTCCACTTCTGGGGCTGGCAGCTGATCATCGTCTCCGCCGCGGTGACGCTGCTGGCCGGCATCACGTCGGGCAAGGAATACGCCGAGCTGGAATGGCCGATCGACATCGTGATCGCGCTGGTCTGGGTGATCTTCGCGGTCAACTTCTTCGGCACGATCGCGGTCCGGCGCGAGCGGCACCTCTATGTCGCGATCTGGTTCTACATCGCGACGGTGGTGACGATCGCGCTGCTGCACATCTTCAACAGCCTGGCGGTCCCCGCCGGCTGGCTGAAGAGCTACTCGATCTACCCCGGGGTGCAGGACGCCTTCATGCAGTGGTGGTACGGCCACAACGCGGTCGGCTTCCTGCTCACGACGCCGATCCTGGGGATGATGTACTACTTCCTGCCCAAGGCCGCGAACCGCCCCGTCTACTCCTACAAGCTGTCGATCCTGCACTTCTGGTCGCTGGTCTTCATCTATATCTGGGCCGGGCCGCACCACCTGCACTACACCGCGCTGCCGGCCTGGGCCTCGACGCTGGGGATGCTCTTCTCGGTGATGCTCTGGATGCCCTCCTGGGGCGGGATGATCAACGGCCTGCTGACCCTGCGCGGGGCCTGGAACAAGGTCACCGAGGACCCGGTCCTGAAGTTCTACGTGGTCGCGATCACCTTCTACGGGATGTCGACCTTCGAGGGGCCGCTGCTCTCGATCAAGAGCGTCAACGCGCTCTCGCACTACACCGACTGGACGATCGCCCACGTCCACGCCGGCGCGCTGGGCTGGGTCGGCTTCATGGTCTTCGGGATGCTCTACTGGCTCTTCCCACGGCTGTTCCAGACCGCGCTGTGGAGCCGCAAGTGGGCCGAGGTCCACTTCTGGATCGCGACCGTCGGGATCCTGCTCTACATCGTGGCGATCTATGCCGCCGGCCTGACCCAGGGGCTGATGTGGCGCGCCTTCACCGACACCGGCCAGCTCGCCTATCCCGACTTCATCGAGACCACGATGAAGCTGATCCCGATGTACTGGGTCCGCGTCGTCGGCGGCACGCTCTACCTGGTCGGCGCGATCATGTGCGTCGTCAACGGCGTGATGACCTGGAAGCGGGGTCCCGCGCGCTTCGAGGTCCCGGTCTACGAGGCGCCGGCGCTGGTCCGGCACTACGTCGATCCGGCCCCGCGCCCGTCCTACCTGCGCTCGACCGGGGCCCACGTCACCAACTTCGCCTACAAGCTCGAGCGCTTCGCATCCGCCGGCTGGCACGGCCGCTGGGAGCGGCTGCCGCTGGTCTTCACGGTCTGGGTCGCGGTCGCGGTGATCACCGCGTCGCTGTTCGAGATCGTGCCGCTCTTCACGATCAAGGGGAACGTCCCGACGATCGCCTCGGTCAAGCCGCTCACGCCGCTCGAGCTGGCGGGACGCGACATCTACCTGGCCGAGGGCTGCTACAACTGCCACAGCCAGCAGGTGCGCCCGATCTATGCCGAGGTGCTGCGCTACGGCGAGTACGCCAAGCCGGGCGAGTCGGTCTACGACCACCCCTTCCAGTGGGGCTCGCGCCGGATCGGGCCGGACCTGCAGCGGGTGGGCGGGAAGTACCCCGACCTCTGGCACGTCCGCCACTTCGAGAACCCGCGCTCCACGACGCCGCAGTCGATCATGCCGCGCTACCAGTGGCTGCTGGCGTCGCCGCTCGACTTCGGCTCGATCCCGTCCCACATGAAGGCGATGCGCACACTGGGAGTCCCCTACGGCGAGGCCGACATCGCGGGCGGGATCGACGCGGCCCGCGCGCAGGCGGCGAAGCTCTCCGAGGCGATCGTCGCGCAGGGCGGGCCGAAGGGGCTCGAGGATCGGAAGGTGATCGCGCTGGTGGCCTACATGCAGCGGCTGGGGACCGACATCAGGAACCTGCCGGCTCCGCCTGCGGCTACGCCGGCCGAGCCCGCCGCGCCGGCGCAGGCCGCGGCCCCCGGGACCGCGGCGCCGGCCGGCGGCGCCGCACCCGCCCCCGCGGGAACGCACTGATGAGCCTCTCCGACCTGATGAGCGGCTCCGGCCTCACGGGTTTCGCGGAGTGGGGGCTGATCGTCTCGATCCTGGCCTTCCTGGCGATCGTCGTCTGGACCTTTCTCAAGCGGAACCGGGCGGCGCAAGAAGAGATGCGTCAACTTCCTCTCGATGACGACAGCGCGCCCGCCGGGCGGCCCAATAGCCGCACGGCGCGCCACGAGGATTCCCGCCATGTCTGAGCACCTGACGACCCAGGAAGAACTCCGCCACCACGCCTTCGACGGGATCCAGGAGTACGACAACCCGCTGCCGACCTGGTGGCTGGTGCTCTTCTGGCTGACGATCGCCTCCGCCGCGTTCTACCTGGTCTACTACCACCTCGGCGCCGGCGAGTCGGTCGAGGGGCAGTACAACCGCAACATGCTGGTCGTCTCCGACATGCAGATGAAGGAGATCCTCGAGCTGGGGCCGATCACCAACGTCACCCTCAACGGGCTCAAGACCGACCAGAACAAGATGCTGGCGGCGCAGGCGCTGTTCCAGTCGAAGTGCTCCCCCTGCCACGGGATGCGCGGCGAGGGGAACATCGGCCCCAATCTCACAGACGACTTCTGGCTGCACGGCGCGCTGCCGACGCAGATCTACACCACGGTGATGGAGGGGGTCCCGGCCAAGGGGATGCTGTCGTGGAAGACGCAGCTCCCGATCGCGCAGATCCTGACGCTCTCGGCCTACGTCGACACCCTCAAGGGGACCAGCCCGCCCAACCCCAAGGCGCCACAGGGCGACCGGTTCGACGCGGCGCAGCGTGAGGCGCTGGAAGCGAAGGCCGACGCCGAGATCGTGGCCAACGCACCGAAGGCAGGGGCCGACTTGGGCGCGCCGAAGGACCCGGCTTCGCCTTCGGCTACGCCGGGCAAGGCACCGCAGGCCCCATGAACCCGCTGATCCCGGATGCGGGCGAACAGGTCCTCTCGACGCTCGACGCGCACGGGAAGCGGATCTGGATCCGGCCGAAGCCCGCGAAGGGCCGGTTCTGGAAGGCGCGCTTCGTCGTGGCCTGGGTTCTGATCGCGCTCTTCACGGTGATCCCCTATCTCCGGATGAACGGCAAACCGCTCGTCCTGCTCGACATCACGAGGCGCCAGTTCACGCTGTTCGGGACGACCTTCCTGCCGACCGACACGATGTTCCTGATGCTGCTGCTGGTCGGCATCTTCATCTTCATCTTCCTGCTGACCGCGATCCTGGGGCGCGCCTGGTGCGGCTGGGGCTGCCCGCAGACGGTCTACATGGAGTACCTCTACCGCCCGATCGAGCGGCTGTTCGAAGGCGACCGCGGCAAGCAGATGCGGCTCGACCGCGAGGGCCCGAATCTGCGGCGCGTCGCCAAGTGGTTCGTCTTCTTCCTGCTCTCGATGGGCCTGGCCCACACCTTCCTGGCCTACTTCGTCGGCGTCGAGGCGCTCTGGCGCTGGGTCCGCCAGTCGCCGGTGCAGCACCCGACGGCCTTCCTGGTGATGGCCGGGACGACGCTCGCGATGTTCCTGGACTTCGCCTGGTTCCGCGAGCAGACCTGCCTCGTCGCCTGCCCCTACGGGCGGTTCCAGTCGGTGCTGCTCGACCGGCGCTCGCTGATCATCGGTTACGACGCGGCACGCGGCGAGCCGCGCGGCCGGCCGAGGAAGGCCGACCCTCCGGGCGCGAGCTACGGCGACTGCATCGACTGCAAGGCCTGCGTCATCACCTGCCCGACCGGGATCGACATCCGGAAGGGGCTGCAGATGGAGTGCGTCGCCTGCACCCAGTGCATCGACGCCTGCGACGGGATCATGGACCGGATCGGGCGGCCGCGCGGACTGATCCGCTACGGCTCGGTCGACGGCTTCGACCGGAAGCCCAGCCGGATCCTGCGGCCGCGCGTGATCATCTACCCGGTGCTGCTCGTGCTGGTCTTCGGCGCGCTGGGGGTGGCGCTGGCCCGGCGCGGCGCGGCCGACGTGACCGTGCTGCGCGGGATCGGCGCACCGTTCGTCGAGACGCCGGCCGGGGAGATCGCGAACCAGATCCGGATCAAGATCGTCAACCGCAGCGGCGCCGACCGGAACTACGCGCTGTCGATCGCCGAGCCGGCGGGGCTGACGATCATCGCGCCGGATAACCCGCTCGCCGTGGCCGACGGCAAGTCGGCGACGACCACGGTCTTCGTCAATGCGGCCCGCGCGGCGTTCCGGAGCGGACAGCTTCCGGTCACGTTCCGCGTCGACGACGGCGCCGGCTTCGTCGAGGAGGAGAAGTACCTGCTCCTCGGCCCGGGAGACTGAGATGGCTGACGAGAGGCGTCGGAAGGGACACTTCTGGCCGTTCCTGATCGTCGGCCTGCTGGCGCTGGCGATCGGGGCCAACGTCGCGATGGTCGTGCTGGCCACCAGCGACCCGACCTTCGCGGTCGAGCCGGACTACTACCAGAAGGCGCTGGCCTGGGACGGGACGATGGCGCAGGAGAACGCCAACCAGGCGCTGGGCTGGCGGCTCGAGGCGGGCTGCGGATCGGGGCCGAATGCCTCCTGGGTCGTGGCCGCGCTGCGCGGCCGGGACGGGGAACTGCTGCCGGGCGCGACGGTCGCGGTCGAGGCGTTCCAGGGGGCGAACTCGGGCCGGCGTGTCGCGGGCCCGCTCGCCGCGCGCGACGACCGCCGCTACGAGGGGACGCTCGACCGGCTGGAGCCGGGGATGTGGGAGCTGCGCTTCACGATCACGCGCGGCGCCGAGACCTATACCCACACGCTGCGCCAGGTCTGCGGGATCACGCCGTGAGCGCGCTCGTCGCCACGGTCTTCGTCGCCAGCCTGCTGGGTAGCCTGCACTGCGCCGGGATGTGCGGCGGACTGGTCGCCTTCTACGCGGGCGGGACGGCGGGGCCGGGGCGCGCGAGCTGGGGCGCCCACGCGGCCTACTCGCTGGGCCGGCTCCTGGTCTACGCAGCGATCGGCGCGCTGGCGGGAACGCTGGGCGCGGCGATCGACGGGATCGGCGGCGCGCTGGCCGGCGTGCAGCGGGCCGCGGCCGTGGTGGCGGGGTTGTTCATCGCGGCCTGGGGCGTCTACTCGCTGCTGATCGCGCTCGGCGTGAGCGTCCCGCGCCTGCCGGTGCCGGCCGCGGTCTCGCGCCCCGTGGCCCGCGGGATCCGGGCCGTCGCCGGGCAGCCGGCGGCGCTGCGCGGGCTGGTCGTCGGCCTCCTGACGGGGCTCCTCCCCTGCGGCTGGCTGTGGGCCTTCGCCGCGACGGCCGCCGGGACCGGCTCGGCTCCCGCCGGGGCGCTGGTGATGGCGGTCTTCTGGACCGGGACGCTGCCGGTGCTGCTGGCGCTCGGGGCGGGCGTGCAGACGCTCGCCGGGCCGCTGCGGCGCGCGGTGCCGGCGATCACCGCGGTGGCGCTGATCGTCGTCGGTCTGTTCGCGGTGATCACGCGCGGGAGCATGGCGGAGGCGGCACAGAAGGCGCTGACGCGCCCGGCGACCGCTTCGGTCGAGACGGCGCCCCCCTGCTGCGCGAAGGACGGGGATGGGAGCGCTCGCTGATGCGGCGGGCAAGCCCGCCGGCACAGGCGCGGCGGGCGAGGCCGCCTGCGCGACCGACCTGGTCGGGTGCGCCCATTGCGGACTGCCGGTCCCGCCCGCGCTCGTCGAGGCGGCCGCCGAGCGGCAGTTCTGCTGCGCCGGATGCCGCACCGTCTGGTCGGTGATCCACGAGCACGGGTTGGAGCGCTATTACGGCGTGCGCGACGACAGCGGGGCGCGGGCGCGCCCGGCCCGCGTGCTCGGGCGCAGCTACGCGGCATTCGACGACCCCCTGTTCCTGGAACGATACGCGCGGCCCCTTCCGGGCGGCCTGTGCTCGGTCGAGCTGTACCTCGAGGGGGTCCACTGCGCGGCCTGCGTCTGGCTGGTCGAGCGCGTACCGCGCGTCGTCGCGGGCGCGGTCGAGGTCCGGCTCGACATCGGCCGCTCGCGCGCGGTGGTCACCTGGGACCCGGCAGTCGTGCCGCTTTCGCGCATCGCGGAGGCGCTCGACGCGCTGGGCTACCCGCCGCACCCGTTCCGCGGCGTCAAGGCGCGCGACATGGCGCGCCAGGCCGACCGCGCGATGCTGATCCGGATCGGCGTCGCCGGGGCGCTGGCGATGAACGCGATGGGGATCGCCTTCGCGCTCTACGGCGGAATCCGCCACGGGATGGAGCCGGAGTTCGCGCGGCTGTTCCGCTGGGCGAGCCTCCTGATCGCGATCCCGGCCCTGCTCTACCCGGGCGGCGTCTTCCTGAACGGGGCGTGGGCGGCGCTCCGGACCCGCACGCTCCACATGGACGTGCCGATCGCGCTCGGCCTGCTCGCCGCCTTCGCCAGCGGCGCGGTCAACACGATCCGCGGCACCGGGAGCGTCTACTTCGAGTCGCTGACCGCGCTGGTCTTCCTGCTGCTGGTCGGCCGCTTCCTGCAAACGCGGCAGCAGCGCAGCGCGGCCGACGCGACCGAGCTGCTCTCGTCGCTCGCGCCGTCGACGGCGCGGCTGATCGAGGCGGGGCCGGGGCCGGCGGACGGCCCGGCCGGCGCGACGGCGATCCGCGAGGTCCCGCTCGAGGCACTGGTCCCCGGCGCGCGGGTGGAGGTCCGGGCGGGCGACACCGTTCCTGCCGACGGCGTCGTGCGCGCGGGCCACAGCGAGCTCGACCTCTCGCTGCTCACCGGCGAGTCGCGGCCGGTCAGCGCGGCGCCGGGCGACGCGGTGCACGCCGGGACCGTCAACCTGACCGGGCGGCTGGAGGTCGAGGTCGAGCGGGCGGGCGAGGAGACGCGCGTCGGCCGCCTGATGCAGCTGGTCGAGGAGCACGCGCGGCGCCGCGCGCCGATCGTGCAACTGGCCGACCGGATCTCGGGCTGGTTCGTGGTGGCGGTGCTGGTGCTGGCGGCGTTGACCGGGCTGATCTGGTGGCGGATCGACCCGTCGCAGGCCGCCGAGAACGTCGTCGCGCTGCTGATCGTCACCTGCCCCTGCGCGCTGGGCCTGGCCACGCCCCTCGCAGTCAGCGCGGCGATCGGCCGTGCCGCCCGCATGGGCCTCCTGATCAAGGGCGCGGACGTGATCGAGCGCCTCGCGCGGCCGGGGCGCTTCTGGCTCGATAAGACGGGGACGCTGACCGAGGGGCGCGTGGCGCTCGTGCGGACGGTCGGCGATCCCGGCGCGCTGCGGCTGGCGGCGGCGCTCGAAGCACACTCGGCGCACCCGGTGGCGCGGGCCTTCGCGGGGCTCAAGGGCGGGAACGAAGAGGCCGCTCGCCTGCCGGCCGCGGGAGGGGCGCCTTCCCTGCCGCCCGCCGATCAGGTCGTGGAGACGCGCGGCGCGGGAATCGCCGGGCTCGTCGCGGGGCGGCGCGTTGCCGTCGGATCGCTCGAGTTCCTGGGCGCGCCGCTGCCCGCCGGACCGCTGACCGACGCCGTCGACGCCGCGCTGGCGGACGGGCTGACGCCGCTCGTCGTCGTGGTCGACGGCGCGCCCGCCGCGGTCGCCGTCCTGGGCGACCCGCTCCGCGCCGACGCGCCCGGCGCGCTCGACCGACTGCGCGCTGCGGGCTGGGAGGTCGGGATCCTCTCGGGCGACCACCCGGCCGTCGTCGGCGCCGTGGCGCGCCGGCTGGCGATCACTCCGGGCCTCGCGCGCGGCGGCGTGCGGCCGGAGGAGAAGCTGCGGATCGTGGCGGAGGAAGCTGCCGTCGGTCGGGTCGCGATGGCCGGCGACGGGGTCAACGACGCGGCGGCGCTGGCCGCGGCGACGGTCGGGATCGGCGTCCACGGCGGGGCCGAGGCCGCGCTGGCCGCGGCCGACGTCTACAGCGCGCGCCCCGGCGTCGCGCCGCTGGCCGACCTGGTCGACGGCGCGCGCCGCACGATGGGCGTGATCCGCCGCAATCTCGTCTTCTCGCTGCTCTACAACCTGGCCGGCGTCGGCCTCGCGATGGCCGGCCTGCTCGACCCGATCGGGGCCGCGATCCTGATGCCGCTCTCGTCGCTGACCGTGACGATCAGCTCCTATCGCGCGCGGACCTTCGATGCCTCCGCCGGACCCCGGACCGGGGACGGCCGGCCATGAGCGTGATCTACATCCTGCTCCCGGCGGCGATGGCGCTGGCGGCTTTCTTCGTCTGGGCGTTCGTTCGCGCCGTCCGGCGCGGCCAGTACGACGACCTCGACACGCCCCCCGTGCGGATGCTCCACGACGACGATCCGGTGAAGAAGCCCTGACGCGCGGGCGCGGCTGGGGCTGACTGACTCGTTAGATCCGGCACGCGAAGGCGTCGCTCGCAGAACCGCTCGAATCGTGTCCGGGCGGTTGGGCCGCAGGTGATGGACGACTCCGTCGCGATCCCCGTTTGCTATCATCGCTTCCTTCACCCCCAACCAGGAGACAGCACTGATGAACCGTTTCTCGATGGGCAGGCGTCTTTTCAGTCTGACGGCCGTTCTCGCCGCGGCCGGCGTATTCGCGGTGCTGTTGCCTGTTCTCCTCTCGGCAGCGGCCGCCCACGCGAGCGGCGGCATGAGCGCCGAGGCGAAGGCGCTGGCGAAGCTCGATGACGACTGGTCCAGCGCGGCCGCCACCCGGGATGCGGACCGTGTGGCGTCCTTCTACGCCGAGGATGCGGTCGCGTACCCGCCGAACGAGCCCGTGGCGGTCGGCCGAGCCGCGGCGAAGAAGGTCTGGGCCGCCTACTTCGCCGAGCCGACCTTCACCATCTCGTGGAAGACGACGCACGCCGAAGTGACCGGCAACCTCGGCTTCACGGCGGGCACCTACGAGGACTCCTTCAAGGGGCCGGACGGCAAGCTGGTCAAGGAGACGGGGAAGTACCTGTGCGTCTGGCGGAAGCAGAGCGACGGCACGTGGAAAGCGGTCCACGACATGTGGAACGCGGATTCGAAGTAAGGGCCTCCCCCCCCTTCTCCGCTTCGCCCTGCTCGCCCTGCCCTTCGCGCTTGCGCCGTTTCAGCCGGCGCAGGCCTGCACTCGGCGGTCTACCTCGGTCCCGAGGACACCATCATCACGGTCCGCAGCATGGACTGGCAGTCCGACCTGGGGTCGAACCTCTGGGCCTTCCCGCGCGGCATGCAGCGTGACGGTGCCGCCGGGCCCGCGCGATCCGCTGGACGTCGAAGTACGGCAGCGTCGTGGCGACCGCGTTCGAGGCCGCCACGGCGGACGGCATGAACGAGAAGGGCCTGGTCGCCAACCTGCTCGTACCTGGCGGAGTCCGAGTACCCGCAGGTGGGGCCGGGGACAAGCGGCGGCCGATGTCGCATCTCGGCCTGGACGCAGTACGTGTCGACAATTCGCCACGGTCGCCGAGGCGCGTGGCCGGCGCTTCGGCAGGAGCCGTTCTACGTCGTCCCCGTGGCTCGCCGGACGGCAAGGCCGGCACGGTGCACCACGCGATCTCGGACCCCACCGGGACTCGGCCATCTTCGAGTACGTCGGCGACAAGCTGGTCGATCCATCACGGTCGCCCGTACCAGTGAATGACCGTACTCGCGATTTACGAGGAGCAGCTTGCGATGATCGTCTACTGGAGCAGATCGGCGGCATCACGAGGCCGCCGGGCACCTATCGCGCGGCCGATCGCTTCGTGCAGGTGACGTTTTACATCAACGCCGTCCCCAAGACGCCGACAAGAGGCGTCGCGAGTCGCAGGCTCGGTGATCCAATGCCGCCCATGCCCTCGGCGATCTCGACGCCCGGCCAGCCCAAATCTCGTCGACGCTCTGGCGCACGGGGTCGGATCACAAGAACAGGCGTTACTACTTCGAATCGACGCGCAGCCAACGTCTTCTGGGTCGACCTGGCGGAATCGTCTTCCGCTGGGAGGCGGTCCGGCGGCTCACGTGACCGGCGGAGCGATCTTCGCCTGCAACGCGGAGCAGTTCTAGCCACTGATCCGTCGAGTTTCTCGAGGAGCACGGTCGAGTCGACGCCGGAGGGGATCCCATCCAGTCTTCCGACCCACCCGGGCGAGGTCCTCGACGGAGGAGTTCCTCAAGGCGCTCGGGATCACCCAGGTCGCGCTCGCCGAGCACATCGGCGTCTCCGTCCAGCGCGTCAACGAGCTCGTCCGCGGGAAGCGGGGGATGACGCCCGACACGGCCTGGCTGCTCGCCCAGGCGTTCGGCACCTCGCCCGAGTTCTGGCTCAACCTCCAGGCCGCGTACGACCTTGCCCAGGCGCGGCCGACACGAGCCGTGCGTCGTCTTCGGAAGGCGGGCTAACGAGGCCCGGTCCCCTCCCCCACTACACCCCCCAGCGCCGCCTCGAACGGCGCCGGGTGCTCGAACATCGGGAAGTGCCCCGTCCCCTTCATCACGGTGACCTCGAACTGCGGCGCGTGCCGCCGGTTCGCGGCGAGGTCCGTCGGGAAGAGGTCGCCGCTGATCGCGTGGATCGGGATCTTCGCCGTCGCGATCCGCTCGGCCTCCGGATACGCCGACAGCTCGCGCATCGCCGAGACGCCCATCGCCGGGTCGCAGGCGGCCATCGCATCCACCACCCGCTTCACGACGGCCGGATCGGTCCCGGGCGGCATGAGCTGCGGCACGAAGGTCCGGACCGCGACCGGGAAGTCGTCCTGGAATGGCTTCAGGAACGCCGCGCGCTGCTCCTCCGGCCAGGCCTCCTCGACGTTGTGGAAGGTGTCGATCGGGATCAGCTTCACGGCGCGGTCCGGCATCAGCCGCGCCGCCTCGAGCGTCACCGGCCCGCCCATCGAGTGGCCGACCAGGATCACCTGCCGCAGGCCGAGCTTCTCAACGACCGCCTTCACGTCCTGGGCGAAGGCCTCGACCGTGTACTCCGCGCGCCCGCGGCCCGACGCCCCGTGCCCGGCCAGGTCGAGCGTCACGACGCGGTGGCGGCCCTTCAGCGCGGCGACGGACCCCTCCAGAACCCCCGGTTGCCGCACCAGCAGTGGACGAAGACGACCGCCGGCTCCCCCGCCCCCTCGGCCCGGTAGGCGATCGGGATGCCGTCGGCGGACGGGACGGGCCCCGAGGGCGGCCCTCCCGTGAAAGTCAAAGACCCCCTCAGTCCTCGCGCGCCCCGAAGATCGCGCGGTGCTGCTCTTCCAGCTCCTTGGTCCGCTTGGCGCTGAGCGGCCCCAGTGCAGCGATCGCCCAGCGCAGCCGGATCCGCACCACATCGCTCCCCAGCACCGCCATGGAATCGAAGATCGGCGTCGAGGCCGTCGCGCCGGTCACGGCGACGTAGAACGGCCGCGTCAGGTCGCGCAGCTTGATCCCGGTCGCCTGCTCCAGCTTCGAGAACAGCGCCTGGATGTCCTCTTTCTCGAAGCGGCGCATCCGCTCCATCTCCCAGACCGTGACCTGGAAGATCGCCTGCAGCTCCTCGGGCGACTTCCCCTTCAGCTGCAGCGCCGTTGCATCCAGCGGCACCGCGTCGGCGAAGAAGTGAGCCGTCAGGAAGCCCCAGTCGCCCAGCGTCTCGAGCCGCGGCTGGGCCAGCGGGATGATCTTCAGCAGGCGCTCGTCCGACAGCGCCCAGTCCTTCAGCCGTGCCAGCAGCTGCTCCGGCGCGTGGCTCTCGCGGATGTAGCGGCCGTTGAGCCAGCGCAGCTTCTCGACGTCGAAGACCGGCCCGCCCAGCGAGATCTCCTCCAGCTTGAACTTCTCGATGAAGTCGGCCAGCGGGAACTTCTCGTCCTCGCCCGGCGGGGCCGAGCCCATCAGCGCCAGGAAGTTGACCAGCGCCTCCGGGAGAAACCCCGCGCTGCGGTAGTACGCGATCGAGGTCGGGTTCTTGCGCTTGCTGAGCTTGGTCTTGTCCTTGTCGTTGTTGCGCAGCAGCGGCAGGTGGCAGAAGACCGGCGGCTCCCAGCCGAAGTACTCGTAGAGCAGCAGGTGCTTCGGCACCGAGTTGATCCACTCCTCGCCGCGGATGACGTGGCTGATCCCCATCAGCCGGTCGTCGACGACGTTGGCCAGGTGGTAGGTCGGGAAGCCGTCGGACTTGAGCAGCACCTGGTCGTCGACGCTGGCCCAGTCCTTGTGGATCTCGCCGCGCAGGAGGTCCCGGATCACGCAGTGCCCTTCGAGCGGCACCTTCATCCGGACGACGAACGGCTCGCCGGCCGCGGCGCGGCGCGCCGACTCCTCCGGCGAGAGCCCGCGGCAGAGCCGGTCGTAGCCGCCGGGCTGCCCCTTGGCCTTCTGCTCGCGGCGCATCTCGTCGAGCCGCTCGGCGGTGCAGAAGCAGCGGTAGGCGTGCCCCTTCTCCAGCAGCTCGTCGACGTGGCGGCGGTAGATCTCGGTCCGCTCGCTCTGGCGGTAGGGCGCGCACGGCCCGCCGACGTCCGGCCCCTCGTCCCACGGCAGGCCCAGCCAGCGCAGCGAGTCGAGGATCGCCTGCTCCGACTCGCGCGTGGAGCGCGCCTGGTCGGTGTCCTCGATCCGCAGGATGAACTTCCCCCCGCGGCTCTTCGCGAAGGCGTAGTTGAAGAGCGCCTGGTAGGCGGTCCCGACGTGCGGGTCGCCGGTCGGCGAGGGGGCGACGCGGACGCGGACGGGGCGGTCGGTGCTGGGTTCCGACATGGCGCCGAATTCTAGCGGCTCCCGGGGGGCCCTGTCGGGCCCCGCCCCGATCCTCCCCTACCGCCGACCCCTGGCTACGTCTCCAGAACCAGCTTGGACTCGCAGTGGTCGGCCCCCTCCATCAGCGTCTTCCCGCGCGTCACCCGGATCTTCGGGTTGTACGCCAGCGTTGCCGCGGCGTCGGGGTAGCAGCAGTACGCGTAGCCGATGTCGGCGGCTCCGGCGTCGCGGAAGGTCTTCGCCCACAGGCACTCGGTGACGCGCGTCTCGAAGACCGTCGGCTTGTCCTGGACGATCTTGAAGGTCAGGGCGTGCTGATACAGCGGGCCCGGCTTCCGCATCTCGGCGGTGAAGCTCGCGAGGTCCCGGTTGGGGATCTTCTTCGCCCACTCCTTCACCCCCTGCTCGGCCGCCTTCGAGCTGGCCCGCTTCAGCATCTCGCTCAGCTTGCCGCGTCCCAGCTCCTCGCCCAGCGCCTTCATCGTCGGGATGAACGATTCGACGTAGAACTCCTTGAACATCTCCTCGTACGACATCTCGACGGGCGCCGACGCCTTGCTCTTGGCGGGCTCGATCGCGGCGAAGGCGCCGCGGCAGGCCAGGCACGCGAACGCGCCGGCGGGGAGAACCTGAGTGAGGATCTGCCGCCGGCTGGGCAGAAGCGTGAGGGAGTCCTTTCTCATGTCCGCCTCCTTCCGCTTCGGGGCCGTGACGAGTGTACGCCGCGGCGCGAAGCGCGGCGCACGGCTCAACAGGAAGCGGAATCGGTACCTCGCGGTTGCCCCCCGTCCGCCCTGACCGTAGTCTCCCGCAACGCGCACCGGACCCCTCAGAATGACCCGGCCCGTGCGTCCCCGCCCCGGAGACCCGCGATGTCCGACCAGACCGTGACCGGCGGGCCGACCGGCGCCCCCGAGCCGGCCCCCGGCACCGGCCCGACCGCCGTCGGCCCCTACAGGCTCCTCCAGCCGCTGGGCGAGGGCGGCTTGGGCGTGGTCTGGATGGCCGAGCAGACCGAGCCGGTGCGCCGCACGGTCGCGCTCAAGGTCATCAAGCCGGGCATGGACACCCGGGAGGTGATCGCCCGGTTCGAGGCCGAGCGGCAGGCCCTGGCCCTGATGGACCACCCGAACATCGCCCGGGTGCTCGACGCCGGCGCCACCGAGACCGGCCGGCCCTACTTCGTCATGGAACTGGTCCAGGGCGATCCCGATCACCGAGTACTGCGACGAGCAACGGCTGTCGATGCGGCGAGCGGCTGCGACTGTTCATGCAGGTCTGCCACGCGGTCCAGCACGCGCACCAGAAGGGGATCATCCACCGCGACCTCAAGCCGAGCAACGTGCTGGTCGCCCTGCTACGACGGCGAGCCGGTGCCGAAGGTGATCGACTTCGGCGTGGCCAAGGCCATCGGGGCAGCGGCTGACCGAGCAGACGCTGTTCACCGGCTTCGACGCAGTGGTCGGCACGCCGGACTACATGAGCCCGGAGCAGGCCGAGCTGAGCAGCCTCGACATCGACACCCGCAGCGACATCTACTCGCTGGGCGTGCTGCTCTACGAGCTGCTCACCGGCACGACGCCGCTCGACCCGCGACAGCTCCGCCAGCGCGGCGTTCGACGAGGTGCTGCGGCATGATCCGCGAGGAGGAGCCGCCGCAAGCCGAGCACGCGGCTCGAGCACGAGCGGGGAGCAGCTGCCCGACGATCTCGGCGCAGCGGCAGCTGGAGCCGCGGCAGCTGACGCAGGCTGGTGCGGGGCGAGCTGGACTGGATCGTGATGAAGGCGCTGGAGAAGGACCGCGGCCGGCGCTACGAGACAGCCAACGGCTTTGCCGCTGACCTCCAGCAGCTACCTGAACGACGAGCCGGTGGTGGCGGCCGCCGCCGAGCACGGTCTACCGCTGAGGAAGTTCGTGCGCCGCCACCAGGGCGGTGGTGGCGGCGGGCCTGATCTTACCGCCCTGCTCGGCGGCCTCGCGGCGTTCGCCTGGCAGGCGCGCGTCGCGCGGGCCCGCGCGGCGGAGCTGGAGCAGGTCTCGAACTTCCAGGCCGCGATGCTCGAGCAGGTGGACCCGACGCGCGCGGGCCAGTTGCTGCGCGACGACGTGCAGGCGCGGTACGCGGCCGCGCTGGCCGAGTCCGGCGTCCCGGAGGCCCGAGCGCACCGCTCGCGCCGCGGCCTTCGCCGCGGAGTGGGCCCGGGTCAACGCGACCGACGCGGCGCGCGCGCTGATCGACCGGACGATCCTCTCTCCCGCAGTCACCGCCGTGGGCAGGGAGTTCGCGGGCCAGCCGCTGATCGCGGCGCGGCTCAAGTCGACCCTGGGCGAGCGCTACCTGTTCCAGGGGATGCACGAGCCCGCGGAACCGCTGCTGCTGCAGGCGCTCGAGATCCGCCGGCGCGAGCAGGGGGACGGCGATCCCGCCACGATCTCCGCGATCGGCGCGCTGGGCGCGCTGTACTTTCAGACCGGCGAGTACGAGAAGGCGGAGACGCTGCTCCGCGAGGCGGTGGAGCGCGGGACCGCCGTGCTCGGCCCCGACGACGAGGAGGTCCTCGGGTATCGCAACGACCTGGCGCTGGACCTGCAGGCCCTGGGCCGCCTCGACGACGCCGAGGCGCAGTTCCGCGAGGTCCTGGACCGGCGGCAGCGCGTGCTGGGCGAGGACTCGGTCGACGCGATCGTCTCGCTCGGCAACCTGGGGTACGTGCTCGAGGCCAAGGGGAACATGGCGGCGGCCGAGACCTTCCACCGCGACTCCTACGAACGCGGCCTTCGCGTGCTGGGCCCGGACCACGTCTACACGCTTTCCTCGATGAACAACCTCGCGATGATCTACTCCGACACGGGGCGGGTGGCCGAGGCCGAGAGGATGTTCCGCGAGCTGATCGACCGGTCCCGCCGGACGCTGGGCGAGCAGCACCCGGACACGCTGACCGCCTACAACAGCATGGGCTGCCTCTCCAGGAAGAAGGGGGACCTGCCCGAGGCGGAGCACTGGCTCCGGCTGACCGC
>CAVPCQ010000008.1:0-13556 GCA_963702425.1 uncultured Acidobacteriota bacterium | reverse complement strand
GCGAGCGCCCCCCTCAGCGCCCGAAGTGCCCCCACGGCCCCGCGCCGTCCGGCCCGACACCCTCCACGATCCAGCACGCATACGGGCCCGCGAACGGGTCCCGGAACATCGTGTCGGTGTCGTCGTCGTCGAGCGCGGTGACGTCGACGAAGTTCTCCGCCGCTCGGCAGTCGGTCGCGCGCCAGACGCGGTAGCGCTGCGCCACGACGTCGTCCCGGAAGCGCAGCATCGTGCTCCCGGCCGACCGGTCGACGGCCGTGATCGCGATCTCCTCCGGCACCCCGCAGGGGTGGACATCGCAGCCGACGAAGTCACTGGTCAGCGACACGTCGTCGACCCACCAGCCCGTGCCGGTGCCGTTGATGGAGCCGAGGCGGAACCGCACGCGGACCGTCTTCCCGGCGAAGGAAGTCAGGTCGACGGTCGTGCGAACCCAGCCGCTGCTGCTTCCCGACCAGCACTTCCTCCGCTCGGTGCCGTTCCCGCAATCGTGCGAGTACGGGTGCTCGGCGATGAAGCCGTGGAGGTCGGTCCAGCTCGCGCCGCCGTTGTCGCTGATCTCGACCATCGCGCCGCTCTTGCCGGGGGTCAGCTCGTAGCGCTGCCAGAAGGAGAGCGTCGCAATCCCCTGCGGCGCCAGCGGGTCGGAGAGCAGGACGACGTCCCGCTGGATGGCGCGATCGCCGGCGAAGTAGCTGTATGCGCCGTCGGGCGTGTGATTCTGGCTCGCGACGACGCGCCACTCGTCCGTTCCGAACAGCGCCTGGTGGCTCCACCCGGGAGCCTCCGCTCCGGCGTGCTCGATCGACTCGTCGTGAGCGTCGAGGCGGTGGTCGGACTCCAGCAGCTCGGTGAAGCCGTCCTGTCGCGTCGTGCAATCCGGGCAGCCCATCGCGACGGTGAAGAGCGGCGTCGCCTGGCAGGAGACGCCGGCGCCGATCCGGACACGGAACGTGACCTGGGCCTGACTGCCGGCCGCCAGCCATCCCGCCGCGCGCGGCGAGTCGAGAACCGCGACATCGGTGGCGGCGGAGAGCGCGACCCAGGCCTCCGGAGCGGCCTCGGAACCGATGTTCTCGATCGTGATGCCGAACTCCACGGTCTCGCCGATGTCGGGGACGCCGTCGGCATCGCAGCCGGACGCGAGGTCGGTGACCGCGTGCGCCCTGAGGCGCAGCCACGGCCCGTTCATCGGGATCACGTCGGTCGTCCCTTCGAAGGGCCGATCGTCGTGGCCCGTCACCGTGATCTCCATCGGGCCGGGGTTCATCGGGGCCGGGTCGAAGTGCAGGACCGCAACGCCCGAGGCGTCCGTGTAGGCCGCGGCGAGCAGGCCCTCGTCCTTCTTCCGCGCCGCGACGAGATCGCCCGGCACCGCCGAGCCCGCGCGCCGCACCGTCACGGCCATCGAAGCGCTCCCTGCGGGGATCTGGGAGTCGTACGTGACATCCAGTGCGCGCGGGGCGCGGGTCCACATCGCCAGCGATGGCTCGCTGAGCAGGTTGTACATGTCCACGTAGTAGGCGACCGTCCCCGTGTTGCCGTAGTGGCTGTAGAGGTCGGCCTTCGCGCGGTTGTTGACGACCGCGATCGGCGGGGTCGAGTCCATCGGGAACAGGTGGGTGTTCAGGCGGCGCTGGAAGTAGTCGTCCTCGTCCCAGTACGAGTTGTTGCTGGCGCCGAGGTAGGCGATCGCGCCCTTGTGGGCCGAGCGCTGCCAGGTCTCGGCGAAGCACTCGGTGTCCTGCAGCGAGCCGGTCACGCAGGCGTTGGCGATCACGAAGGGGTACATCCCGTCGTTGGTGTTGGCGCGCACGTCGTCGGTATCGTAGCCCCCGTGGCCCGTCGGCCCCTGCCACGAGTTGTTGCCGCCGTGTCCCGAGTAGTTGACGAAGGCGCGCCCCTCGTTGATCGATGCCGCGATGTCGGAGGTGTCGGCGTCGTAGCTGTTGTAGTGACGGTCGCACGCGGGATAGCCGTGCGACCAGGCGGTCGCCGCATAGCCGTTCGGCCGGTAGAAGCTGTCGATGCACCAGTCGTGCGTCGCCTCGATCATGCCGATGTAGCCGCTGTCCGCGGTCCCGACGAAACCGGTCTTCTTGATCCAGCCCGTGCTCGCGAACGTGGCACGCTCGTACGCCAGGAGCTTGTCCGCGACGTCGGTCGCCTGCTGCGCGGTGCGGACCGAGACGCGCGCGACCGCGATGTCGGCGAGGTAGTCGGACCCGGAGACGCAGGCGTACCAGTTGTCGGTGACCTGGCTGTTGCCGCCGCCGTTCCCCTGGTGGATCGGGGTGAAGTCGGTGTCGCCGACGAGCAAGAGGTGGCCGAGCCGCGGGGCGGTCCAGGTGTCGTACGCCTGCTGGACGACCTGCTTCACCTCGGCGTCGGTCGGCGTGCCGTCGGCGATCTCCGAGGTCTTCCGCGCGACCACCTTCCAGCCGGTCTGCTCCTTCCAGTCGAGGAAGGGGACGATCGCGTCGTAGAACGCGTCGTTGACGATGACCAGCAGCCCTTCGGCTCCCGACGCGGCGTCGGTCCCGAGTGGCGCGCGGCTCTCGCAGGCGGGCGGCGCGACGAGCGGGGGATTCAGCGCGACGCCGGCGGCCATCGCGCGGCCGGCGCGGGTGTCGGCGCGCCCGCTCGCGCAGGGATCGCCGCCGCGCGCTTCGACCACCAGCCGGCCCCGGGTCCACAGGGAGAGCAGCCCCTGCGCCGGGTTGTAGGCCAGCGGCCGGATCTCGACGAGCACCAGCTCGCGGT
This sequence comes from uncultured Acidobacteriota bacterium, assembly GCA_963702425.1. GTDB lineage: Bacteria > Acidobacteriota > Polarisedimenticolia > J045 > J045 > JALOKP01. The sequence continues at coordinate 10,793 of CAVPCQ010000008.1, read as the reverse complement.
CGCGGATGCGCACGCGGTCGACCACCTGGACCGGGTCCGCGGGGAAAAAGGCGTTGGTCGCGTAGCGATTACGGTCGAACGCGAACGCCGGCGCGGGACCCGTGCTCTCGAGCTTGACCCGCGGAGGCTGGACCGGCCAGATCCGGCCCGGGAGGCCCCACGCCGCCAGCGAGCTTACTTCGTGCGCGCCGAGGAGGTCGAGCCGGACGCGGACCTCGGCCCCCGGCGGGACCTCGATCAGCCGGCGGAGCACGGGGAGTTCGGGACGGCCGAGGTCGCCGGAGACGTCCCCGCCGTCGAACGAGAGGACCGCGAACCCGCCGTCGGCACTGTCGCGGATCGCAGCCCGGAGACCGGGCACCTCGACGATCGCCGTCGTGGCCTCGTGGGTCGCGGACTCCAGCCGGATCTCGACCGCGGTCCCGGTCGCGTCCGGGAGGAGCGGGAGCCACTCCGCGGCGAGCGCGGCTCCGGCGGAGAAGAAGAGGCAGATCGAGAGCGTGAGGCGGAAGGCCGCGAGGGACCACGCGCGCATGGACGAACTCCTCCGGGCGGCCGGAAGCGGCCGCAGCCCGTGTTCGCCCTTATTACTGCATTACCGGCGACTCAACTGCCTAATTCGATCGTTGATACTCCGGCGCGAGCGCCGGGCTCTCGCCGGCGGCAGGGGCGGATCATGGAGGCCAGGCCCCACGGAACGCGCCCCGGGTGTCCAGGCTGGCGGTCAGCGTTTCCGCCCCGGTCAGACCCCGGCCCCTTCGGTGACCGTCTCGGCGATCCGGATCCCCCTCTTCTCCAGCTCCGCCGTGAACCACGCATACGTCGCGCCGGCGATGCAGTCTTCCGGCGGGAGGATGCCGCCCTGGCGGATCGTGCCGTTCGCCAGCAGCCGCGCCGCGAGCGCCACGGGGAAGCCGGTGACGCGCGCCATCGAGGAGAAGCCGTCGCGCGGCTCGTCCCACATCCAGTACTCGATCTTCGTGGGCTTGCCGTTCTTCACGCCGTGCACGGTGTTGTACATGACGCAGACGTCCCGGTCTCCCTCCCTGGCGCGCAGCCGCGGGACGATCAGCGCCAGCAGGACCTCGCGCGGGACGACGCGGGTGCCGTTGACCTCGACCGGATCGAGGTCGAGCAGGCCGCACTCCTTGAGCGTCTGCACCCCGTCCCAGTGACCGGGCCAGCGCACGGTCTTCTCGGAGAAGTCCCGGAGCTCCGGCCGGGAGGTGATGAAGCTCGGCATGCCGGGCGTGACGGCGCACTCCAGCGGCTCGTTCTTCCCGAACTGCGTGAAGAGGAACTTCTCGCGGTCCGTCCCGGCGTCCACCTCGACGACTGCGCCATCCTTGCGCACCAGCAGCCGGACCATGTACTCGCGCAGCACGTGGTCGAAGGCCCAGGTGATCATGTAGCGCAGGGGGCGCTTCGCCGCGATCGACTTCTCCGGGATTCCACCGACGCGCGCGACCGCGGCGGTGGCCTTGTCGAGCTTGCGGATCCCCTCTCCGACCGTGATGTTGCTCAGGCCCGGCGCGAAGCCCATGCCATCGATGAACGGGACGCCGCGGGCGACCGCCTGCTCGTGGAGCCACTCGCCGTAGCGGGCCAGCGCCATCCCCGGCGGGACCTCGAGCCCCTCCGTCTCGTACTCGTCCGGCGTGCGGTGGTACTCCTCCAGCATGTCGACGATCGGCAGCCCGGCCTCGATCGCGGCCTGGACGATCCGGTAGCTCGTCTTCCGATCCGGGAGCGCCAGCGCGCCCGCGTCGTAGCCTCTCATCGCGTCGCGGACGGACTGCACGTCCGAGACGTCGAGCGCGTGCAGCACGACGTTCCCGGCGCCGACCTGGCGGCGGGCCTTCTCGAGTGCGTCGACGCTGCGGCCGACCAGGCCGATCTGCTGGACCTTGGGGTCCTTTGCGAGGTCCCACGCCACCGCCGTGCCGATCTTCCCGGAACCGCCGAACACGAGGATCTTCATGGCTGCCTCCTGGATGGCTTGAGATACCACAGAGCACACGTGAGCAACCGAGGAATTACTCGCTTTGCCAACCGCGTCAGCCAAGCGGACTCGCCGATTGACTTGCACGAGCCGCGGCCGGTACGCTGCGCACGGTGGGGGGAAGGCGCGCGATCGCGCGCCGAATCCTCCCGCGGACGCTTTCTGGCAGACCTTCCCCCCGGGGGTATGTGCCATGTCCACCGCGACGCGCCGTTCGCGACTGCCGTTGTTCCTTGTCGTCTTCGCACTGCTCCCCGCGCTCGAGCCGCTCGCCGCTCTCGCCGCCCGGGACACCTTCAAGATCGTCCCCGGCCCGACCGTGATGTCCGACGAGGAGAAAGCGATCCAGCCCGATCCGGCGCGTGGGGCCGAGCACGGCGTGATCCTGGTCGAGGAGATCGATCGCAACGACAACATGTCGCGCTGGACGGACATCGCCTTCCACCAGCGCGCGAAGATCCTCAGCAACGAGGGGCGCCACCTCGCCGACATCACGATCCCCTACGACGTCGAAATCGATCGGCTCACCGAGTGGTGGGGACGCACGATCCTCCCCGACGGCCAGGTGCTCGAGATCCCGAAGGATGCGCTCACCAGTCAGACGGTCCTCAAGACGCGCGGGGACGAGGTCACGGTGCTCAAGGCCTCGCTGCCCGGCGTCGTGCCGGGGGCCGTGATCGACTACGGCTTCGTCCTTCGCACCGACGACTATCTCGAGCCCGACACGATCTGGCTGCAGCGCGAGTGGCCGCTGCAGTTGCTCCGCTACCGCTGGACGCCGTACGAGCGGTTCTCGGCCGGCTATCTCGGTCGCCGCCTGGGAGGGCTCGACGTCACTCCGACGATCAAGAACCACAAGGTCATGGTCGAGGCCAAGGACGTCCGCCCCGTGCGCGACGAGTCGATGATGCCGCCCGCCGCCGAGTCCAAGGCGTCGCTGGTGTTCTACTACTACTCGGGCCAGGTCGATGCCACCGAGTACTGGGACGTGGTCGCCAAGGCGGTCGAACTGGAAAACGGCTTCTTCCTCTCGAGGGCGGCGGTGACCCAACTGCTGGAACGCGCCGCGCCACCGGCCGGCGATGCGGTGACACCGAAGCTGAAGGCGGTCTACGACTGGATCGGCGCCAACATCGAGAACGTCACGACGCGGACGATGGAGGCGGAGGAACTGGCCGCGCGGGCCAAGGACCGGTCGGAGAAGGACACCGCGCAGTTCGTGCTGGACAAGCGGCGCGGGGACAGCTTCCAGATCGCTCAGCTCTTCGTCGGGGCGGCGCGCAAGCTGGGGGCGGAGGCCTGGATCACCCTCGCCCCCGACCGCACGGAGAACTACTACAACAAGGCCCTGTTCAGTCTGCGTCAGGTCGGATGGACGCTGGTCGCAGTCCGCGCTCCCGATGGGCCGCAGGACCGCTTCGTCTTCGTTGCGCCCGGTTCGGGACTGCCGTACGGCGAAGTTCCCTGGTGGTTGACCGGAGTGAACGTCCTCGTGGTCACGAAAGATGGCCCGCTCCCCGTGCCCATGCCGGTCGCGGAGGCCGGGGGAAACGTCGGGACCACCCGCGTCACGGTCGCCTTCTCTCCGGCAGGAGACACGGCGAACGTCGCGTGGACGATCGAGGGGAGCGGACAGTACGGCTACGCCCGCTGGCGCGCGCTGCGTCGCATGAAGCCGGACGAGCGGGAGAAAGAGCTGGTCAGGATCTGCGGCGGCAGCGGCGAGCTGGAGATCAGCGATGCGCGCGCCGAGGGCCTGGCGGAGAAGGTCGCGACCCACCGCGCGAGTTGCGCCGGCGAGATCCTGGCGACGAACCTCGACGAGGGAACCGATCGCTACTCGTTCCCGGTGGCCGGGCCCTGGATCCCCGCGCTGCCGGATCTCCAGCCCGGGGCGCGGCGATTCCCCGTGGTCTTCGACTATCCGAAGACCGAGCGGACGACGATCGAAGTCCAGGCGCCTCCCGGGTTCGTCCCCGGTGCGCCGCCGACCGCGGCGCGACTCGGGACCGCTTACGGCACCTATGCCATGACGGTGAGCCGTACCGAGAAGGGGTTCCGAGTCGAGCGGGAGCTGGTGCTTCCGCGGATCAGCGTTCCGCCCGAGAACTACACCGGGCTGGTCGGGTTCCTCGACCACGTCCGCCGCGGCGATGCCGTCGCGCTGCCATTCCTGCGCGCGGCGAAGGGCAACTGACGGTGCGCGGGCAGCCCCAGTTCATTGCGGTGCTTGGCGCCTCGACGCTGGCCTTCCTCCTCGCGGCCGCGCCGGCAGCGCAGGCCGCGCGCCTGCCCGAGTGGGCCCAGCCGATCGCCGAGGCACCGCCGCCGCTCGAGCCGGGGATCTCGAGGCACGACGGCCGGGTCCTCTTCCGCGAGCGCCGGATCGAGGTGCAGCCGGATGGCACCTGGATCGAACGGGTACGCGTCGCGCGCCAGGCGCTGACCGCGCGTGGCGGCAGCGTCGGGATCGATTACTTCCCGTTCAGCGACCGCGCCCGGATGAAGGTCTCGCGGGCCTGGCACCAGCCGCCCGGCGAGCGGGCCGAGCGGAGCGGACGGTCCTCGCAGATCGACATCGTGGCCGACGACGCCTTCATCACCGACGCCAAGCGGCGGGTCGTCGGGATGGACGACGTGCGGCCGGGCAGCCTCGTCTTCTTCGAATTCGAGGCGGTCGTCGAGCCCTACACGCTGGCGACGGCGGAGGTCTTCGTCGATCGCGGACCGATCGCCGTGGCGCGGCTCGAGATCGTCACGCCGCCGGGCTGGACGCTGCGCTCGGAATGGCTGCATCACGCGGCTGTCGAGCCGGCACGAACCGGCACCACGACGACCTGGGAGCTGCGCGACCTGCCCGCGGAGGACGACCCGCCGCTCGCGCCGTCCCCGGTCGAGACCGCGCCCTGGCTCGTCGTGTCGATCGAACCGCCGGCCGGGACGGTCCCGCGCGTCGCGCCGGCGTCCGACTGGCCCGCACTGACGGAGTGGTTCCTGAAGCTCGCCGCCGGCACGGACGAGGTCACGCCCGAGATCCGCGCCGCGGCGGAGCGCGTGACGAAGGAAGCCGACACGGTCCCGGAGCGGATCCACGCGGTGGCGCGCTACGTGCGCGACAGCGTGCGGTACACCGCGCGGCTGGTCGGCATCGGCGGCTACCGCCCCGAGCGCGCGGCCGAGACGCTGCGCACGCTCCACGGCGAGTGCAAGGCCAAGGCGGCGCTGACGCGCGCGCTGCTCGCTTCGATCGGCATTCCGTCCTACCCGGTGATGGTGAACCTGACGTACGGGGCGACGGTTCCGGAGGGAATCGCGCTGCTCGGAGCGTTCGATCACCAGATCGTGGCGGTGCCGGTCTCGGCGGGGGACGCGGCGGCGTTCGGTCCGGCGGTCGCGGACGGTGGGGAGCTCGGGCCGCTCGCGATCATCGACGCCACGGACGAGCACACGTCGATCGGCTGGATCTCGGACGGCCTCTCCGGCAAGCGAGCGCTCGTTGCGGCGCCGGGGCGCGGCCGGATCGTCACCCTGCCCGGGCGGCGGCCGGAAGACCACCGCGTGGAGCGCCGGATCACGGGTGAGCTGCGGCCCGGCGACACCGTGGCGCTCGAGCTGACGACGCGCGCCTACGGTGCGCCGGCTGCGCACGAGCGCCAGCGCGAGCGCACCGGCGCGGTCGACCGGCGCAAGGAGCAGGAACAGGCGCTCCGCGAGGAGTGGCTCGACGCGAAGCCGGTCCGTTACGAGGTCGAGGCGGAAGCAGCCGACGGCGCCTTCGTCGAGACGATCGCCTGGACGATGCCCGTCGTGAAGACCGGCGGGACGCCGCCCCACGTGCCGGTCTTCGCCGGTGCGGACGACGGCCTGCCGCGCCCGCAGCTCGGAAAGCGGACCGTTGCGGTGGCGTACGCCTACCCGCGGCAGCTGAGCACCGAGGTGGCGCTGCGGGGCTTCCCGGCGAAGGCGACCCCGCCCGCGCCGAAGACGGCCGCGGCCGACGGCTGGTCGAGCACCGTGAGCGGCTCGCGGGAAGGGGAAGAGATTCGCGCCCGCTGGGTGCTCGTGCTCGAGAAGACCGACTACCCGGTCGAGCGGTTCGGCGAGCTGAAGAAGCTGTACGGGGCCACCTCGACGGCGTCGAGTGCGATGGTCTCCTGGGCGCCGTGAGCGGCGGGCCGCGGTCCGCGTGCTGCGGATCGTCCGCCCGCGGAGCACGACAGATTCCATCAGCCGGCGGATAACGAAGTCACGCCGTTGAGTAACTGCCTCGTCTTGATTGACCGCGGGCTCGGCCCCGGCCTATATAACCCAGAAGATCGGCGGGCCTCGGCATGCGGCGGTCCGCGCCCGGATTCCCCTCTCGCCGCGCGGAGCATTCCATGCGCTCGCCGTCCTCCCTGGTCTCGATCCCGGTCGTCCTGATGGTGCTGTTCGCCCCCGTCGTCTCCGGCCAGAGCTGGCTCGACAAGGTCAAGAAGAAAGTCGAGCAGAAGTCGTCGCAGCGCGCCGACCAGAAGACCGACGAGGCGATCGACGAGGGGCTGGACTCGGCGGAGAACGCGATGAAGTGCGTCGCGTCCGACCAGGCCTGCCTCGACAAGGCGAAGAAGAAGGGCAAGAAGGTCGTGCTCGTGGACGAGCAGGGAAATCCGCTGCCGGAGGACCAGCAGCCCGGCGGAGCGGCCGCAACGCCGGCCGGAGGCACCAAGCAAGGAGCGGAGCCGGGTCCCGTCGGGCCGATGCAGGGAGTGTGGGCCAACTTCGACTTCGTGCCCGGGAACCGCGTGATCTTCGCCGACGACTTCGCGCAGGACACCGTCGGCGACTTCCCGCGCCGCCTGGGCTTCGAGTCGGGGAACTGGGAGATCGTCGAGTGGCAGGGGGCGCGCTTCCTGCGCAGCGAGGGCCACGGCGGCGCGTGGATCTCGATCAACCTGACGGAGCCGCTGCCGGAACGGTGGACCTTCGAGATGGACTTCATCTTCGGCCACCCGGCCGATCAGCGGGGGCAGGCCGGCATCCAGATCTCCTTCGAGAAGGACCACGCCGGGCACCTGGCGAACATGTTCGCGCTCCGGCCCGACAGCGCGTCGCTGCTCGGCGGCGCCGAGGGCGCCCCGCACACCCAGTCGGGTCTCACCAACCTGAACGACAACCGCCCGAACAAGATGATGCTCCTGGCCGACGGCTCCTACGTCAAGTTCTACGTCAACGACCGCCGGATCGCGAACGTCCCCAACGCCCAGCTCCTGAAGAGCAACAAGATCTGGATCAACACGTTCTTCGCCGAGGAGCCGTACTACGTCTACGTCGGCAACTTCCGGGTCGCGGCGAGCGACAAGAAGATCTACGACGCGTTCGCCGTCACCGGTCGGCTTGCGCTCCAGGGGATCTACTTCGACACCGGGAGCGACAAGCTGCGCCCCGAGTCGTCGGGCACGCTCAAGGAAATCGGCCAGATGCTGAAGGATCACCCCGACCTGCGCCTGCTGATCGAAGGGCACACCGACAACGTCGGCAGCGAGGCCTCGAACCAGGTCCTGTCCGAAAAACGCGCCGCGGCGGTGAAGCAGTCGCTCGTCGCCAACTTCGGGATCGACGCCGGGCGGCTGGAGAGCAAGGGGTTCGGGGCGAGCAAGCCGGCGGCGCCGAACGACACGCCGGAAGGACGGCAGACCAACCGGAGGGTCGAGATCGTCAAGCTCTGAGCGCGGGTGGGCGGAAGCGCTGCCGACCGCGATCAGCCCGCCAGCGACAGGTCCCCGACCCCGAGGCGCGACGCTTCGTCGCGCCACGCGTCGCCCGTGAGCGAACCGTCTGCGATCTTCCGCAGCGCGTCGAAGGGGAACAGCTCGTCCCCGTTCCGTCGCGCCGACACGGGAGCCCCGGGAGGGGCCGCGATCGTCCAGCCCGCGCGCTCGAGCGCCAGGATCGTTCCCGCGGCCGCCAGCCATCGGACGAAGGCTTTGCGAGCATCCGGGGCATTGTCCGGTTCGAGGCGGCCTGGCAAACGCGTGGCCCGGGCAGCGCCCTCGGAGATGAACTTCGGGAGATCGCAAACGGTCGCCCCCTCGAGCGCGGCCGCGTTCGTCGCCACCGCAGCGCGCCAGGCAGGCAGGAAAACGGCGGAGACAACCGAGTCCCACGCGATCGGGGCGAGCGTTCCGACGCTCGTCGCATCGGCCACCGTGGCGAGCCACCTGCGCTCCAGGCCTGCGACGTCCGACAGGAGCGAGATCGCGGGTGGCTCCCCGGAGGGATCGGGCCCGTCCGGCAGGCCGGACGCGGCGGCGATCCGCTCAGCCAGCGGTGGGTGAGTGTCGTAGGGGTTGGCCCTGGCCTCCTGCAATGCCGCCTCGAGCAGTTTCGTCATCCCCTCGGAGACTCGAGCGTCGGAAGTGAACCTCCGGAAGCCTTCCGCGATCGGCGGAAGGAACCCCGCCTGCACGACGGGGAGGACCTCCTGTGACCAGTACGCGTCGTAGCCGGCCGCCGCGAGCTGGACCTTCTTCAGCCCTTCGACGAGCGGCCGCGATCCGGCGACCCGCGAGGCCAGCGCGTCGGCGCTGAGCTCCTGGCGCCGTGACACCGCGTGCGAGACCCTGAGAAAGAGGTTGCCGTAGAGCAGGAACGGAAGCTGAAGGAACGAGTTCCCGAGGCCTCCGATCGTGCGGCCGATCGCGGATCGCGTCTTGTAGACCCACGGGCCGAGCCGGGTGTCGCCGCCGTAGTAGTGGCCGAACTCGTGCGCGAGGACGGCACGCAGCTCCGACACCGAGAGAGTCTGCAGCAGGGGCAGTCCGAGCCCCATCACTCGCCGGCTGAAGAACCCCATGACGCCGCCGCGCTGCGCGACCCAGGCATTGACGTCGCCGACCAGGAACACCTCCGCGGGCATGACCTGCCCCGTCGCCCGCGCGACCCCCTCGATCTCCGCGAACAGCTTCGGGTGGCTCGCCGGCTCGAGGGTCGGACCGGGCGCGTCGAACCGATCCCGGCGCGGGAGAATCGACCAGAGAATCGTCGCGGCCCCGATGAGGCAGATGAGCGCGATCTTCGGATGGATCCGGTTCGTGTAGACCACCTCGGCAATCGGCACAAAGACGAGCGCGGCCGTGATCGCGAGCGCCAGGACATAGAAGCCGACCATCAAGCCGACGGCGAGCGCCGCGCGACCCGCCACAGAGCCGGAAGCACTCATGAGTCACCCCCCCCAGGTTGGACCGCTGCAGCCATGCTATCGGAACGGGTTGCTCGGGAGGCTGGTGCCACCCCGCACTAATCCGCTTTCGTTCTCGCGTAAGGGGCGCCGGGGGCCGCAGACGCGAGACCCCGGAGCGCGGCGGACCACGGACGAGGCGTCGGCGGCCGATCCTAGATTGAAGTGCGGGGTCCCAAGGCGGAAGATGATCCCCGAGGAGGCTGACCCGTGAAAACCCCCTGGTTGCTGTCCGTCCTCGTGGCGTCGTCGCTCCTCGGATGCGCGACGACCCCCGCTCCCGAGCCCGCGCCGGGCGAGACCCAGCTCACCGTCGGCGAAGTGCAGCGGAAGATCGCCATCGGCATGTCCGGCGAGGAGGTCATCCAGGCACTCGGCTCGCCGAACGTCGTGACGACCGACGACCAGCGCCGGGAGGTGTGGGTCTGGGACAAGGTCTCGACCACGCGCGTCGACAGCTCGCAGGACGGCTACTTCACGATCGTCGTCGTCGGCGGGTCGAATTCGTCGAGCTCCCAGACGACCACCCAGAAGACCTTGACCATCATCGTGAAATTCGACGAGAACAAGAAGGTCCGGGACTTCGCCTATCACGCATCGACCTTCTGAGATCTTCATTCATGCGGACCGGCGTCGCCTGCCTGCTCATCGGTGTCGTCCTGACGGGATGCGCGACCGGTGTGCCCCCGGACGCGCTCACCCTCTCTCCGGAGAGCCTGGCGCTGCGGCAGCTGCAGTCGCGCCGCTTCGACACCGGGAAGGAGCTCGAGCTGCTCAAGGCGTCCGCGGGTCTGCTGCAGGACCTGGGCTTCACGATCGAGGAGAGCGAGACGAAGCTGGGAGTGATCGTCGGGTCGAAGGACCGCGATGCGATGAACGCGGGGCAGATCGTCGGAGCGGCCTTCGCGGCGGCCATCGGCGTGCGGATCCCGATCGAGAAGAACCAGAAGATCCGCGTCGCCGTCGTGACCCGTCCCCTGGCCGGTGTGGAGCCGGGGACGATCGTCCGGGTCACCTTCCAACGGATCGTGTTCAGCACCGAAAACACGATCACGCGGGAGGAGAGCCTGGAGGCCCCGGAGCTGTATCAGGAGTTCTTCCGCCGGTTGTCCAAGGCGGTTTTCCTCGACGCCCACGAGATCTGAGCCGATGAGAACCGGGAGCCGTTTCGGACAGGCAGTGATCCTCGCGCTCCTTCTCGTCGGCTGTGCGACGACGACCGAGCAGGTGCTCGACACCGGCCAGTCCCAGGTGCAGCTCCGGGCGATCCAGACGCGGGCGTTCGACACGACGGACGTCGAGAAGACCCTGAGGACCGCGATCGCCACGCTCCAGGACCTGGGCTTCGTGATCGACAAGGCCGATCTGGAGCTGGGGACCGTGAGCGCGACCAAGCTGGACAGATACCCGTTGCGGATCACGGTGACCGTCCGCGAGCGCGGCACGACGCAGGTCGTCGTGCGGGCCAGCGCGCAGTACGCCGTCGAGCCGGTCACGGACCCGGTGCTCTACCAGCAGTTCTTCCAGGCCTTCGAGAAGGCGATGTTCCTCACCGCGCAGGAGGTCGACTGA
>CAVPCQ010000007.1:0-29985 GCA_963702425.1 uncultured Acidobacteriota bacterium | reverse complement strand
GGGGGAGGTGAGCAGGCGCGCGACCCAGAACTCGTCCTTGGGGGCCATCAGGCGGAAGAACGCGCGCAACGCCGCCTGCGTCGCCCGGAACCCGCGCTCGCTGCCGTCGTGCGCCAGGACCGCTCGCAGGTGCGACTGGTAGCGTTCGGCCAGCTCGACGCCGCCGTAGCGGACGAGGTCGGCCAGCGCGTGGGCGGCGTACCGGCGGTCGGCCTCCGGCAGCGCCAGCTCCTCGCCCGCCGCGAGGGCGAGTCGGCGATACCCGGCCGCCGCGCTCGCGCCGCCGCCGCGCTCGCGCTCGATCAGTGCGGCGCGCGCCGCGACGGTCTCGCCGTAACCCACCGTTGCCGAGCCCGGCGCCGTCCCGGCGCCCGTCGCCGCCCCCGCCCCCGCACTCCGCTCCTCGGGCGGCGCCAGCGCCAGCTCGCGCCCCAGCCGGAAAGCGCGCAGGTTCGCGGCGCGGTCCGCGGCGCGGACGTTCCCCTCGATCGACCGAACCAGCGCCCCCTCCGTCAGCGGCAGCCAGCCCCTTTGGAACGCGACGCCGAGCAGCATCACGTTGACGAAGACGCGCGAACCCAGCTCGGCCTCGGCGACGCGCGAGAAGTCGGCGAACAGGCTGGCGTCGTCGCGGGTGCGGGTGCGGAGCAGACCGGCGAGCGCCTCGGTGTCCAGGACGTCCCGCGAGGCCTGCGACAGGACCGTCTGCTGCGCGCCGAGGTTTACGACGGCCTTGGTCCGCCCGCGGTGCGCGACGCGAAGGTTGCCGCCGGGGTGCGCGCCGCGGCAGGCCTCGAGCAGGTCGATTCCCAGCAGCAGGTCAGCGTCGCCGTAGAACTCGAACGGTGAGTCGGGCGGCGTGCCGCGCGACAGGACCAGGTGGCCGTAGACGCCGCCGTTGCGGATCGCCAGGCCGTTGCGCGTCACGAAGTGCGCGTGGTAACCGTCGAACTCGCCGGCGCGCGCGACGATCCCAGTCAGCACGCCGATCCCCATTCCGCCGACTCCGCCGAGGTACGCCGACCAGGTACCCGCTGGATCGACGGCGGGGACCTCGGGCGGCGGCGGCAGCGCCGCCGGCTCGACACCCGCCGTGCCGGCCGCTCCCGCCCCGACAGCGGCCGGACCAGAAGCTGCCGCGCCGCCGCCTTCCGCACCGCTGCGCGAAGCCGCCGCGGGCGCTGCCCGCCGTCGGATCGTCAGCCGCGCGAACGAAGGACACGCCCGTGTCCGCGAGCAGGCCCCGTCGTCGACGCAGGTCGTGAGGTCGGTGCCGATCTTCGGCCCGAGCGGCGTCTCGACGACCGCCAGCCCGGGACAGGCCGTCTGGTCGACGCACTCGAGGCAGTTGTCGCAGACCTCTTCGTCGATCCCGATCCGCTGCTCGCGCTCGATGAAACCGCGCTCCGCGATCCGGCGCTTGCGCTCGGCGCTCTCGCGGCGGTGCGCCGTGATCGCGCACTCCTTGTCGGAGATGACGACCTTCACGCCCGGGGACTTGACGCATTCCTCGAGGACGCGCTCGTAGGCGTCCCGCTTCGCGGGGTCGAGCCGCTTGAGCATCAGCCCGTCCGGGACCATCCCGCGCAGGATCCGCTCGATGTCCTGCGTGCGGGTCGGGCGCCCCATGATGTCCTGCGCGTTCTCGGCGGTCGGCTGGTGGCCGGTCATCGCCGTGGTCTTGTTCTCGAGGATCACGTAGGTGATGTCGAGGTTGTTCTTGATCGAGTCGGAGATCGCCACCAGCCCGGAGTGGAAGAAGGTGGAATCGCCCATGAAGACCAGGTGCGGGTTGTCGACGAAGGGCCCCATCCCCGCGCCCGCGCCGCCGCCCAGGCCCATCCCGACGTAGTTCTGCATCAGCTCCGAGTAGGGCGGGAAGCCGAGCATCGTGTGGCAGCCCGACTCGCCGTGGACCACGACATCGAGCGGCCGCGGGCCCCCCGACGCCGATCCGCCCGCTGCCGCCCCGCCCGCCGCAGGTCCACCCTGCGCGCCATCCTTCCCCAGTCGCCGCTTCAGGTCGCGTGCGACCACCGCGGTATCGCGGTGCGGGCAGCCAGGGCAGAAGGTCGGCGTGCGGCGGGGGATCGCGTCCGCGCCGTTCCCGGTCTCGCGGACCTGCGCCAGCCGCTCGGCGATCCGCGCCGGCTCGAGCGACGGGAACCACTCGCCCCAAGTCATCAGTTCCGGGCCGAGCACCTCGAGCACCACCGACGGGTTCATCCCGCCGACGGAGGGGAAGCCCGGGCGGCCGGCCGGGAACTGCTTGCCCCACAGCTCGGGTGCCCTGGCCAACAGCCCCGCGCGCACCGCGTCGGTGATCGCCTGCAGGGCCTGCATCTCGACGAAGGCGCGCTTCTCCTCGACGACGATCAGCCGGTCGACGCCGGCGGCGAAGCGGACCAGCTGCTCGGCGTCGATCGGGTAGGTCAGACCGAGCTTGAGCACCGGGACCTCGCCCCACAGCCCGGCCAGCTCGAGCACCTTCCTCAGGTAGGCCGACGAGAGGCCCGAGGTCACGAACCCGACCGGCGAGCGTTCTTCCGGCCCGAAGCGCCGGTCGAGCCGCAGCGCGCGAGCGCGGGCGTGCAGCCGCTGCACGCGCTCGGCCAGGCTCGCCTCGCGCTGCGTGATGAAGGGCGGAATCATGATCACGTCGCTGGTCGTCACGCCGGCGCTGGCGAAGTGGCCGCGCTGGATCGCGCTCACCGGCGGCGGGACGTTCGGGCGCGCGATCACGGTGCCGCCACCGTCGGCCTGGTTGGTCGTGATCACGAACGTGATGAGCAGGTCCGCGGCACCCGACAGCTCGAACCCCGCACCGACGAAGTCCTTGATCTCCTGCAGCGAACCGGGCTCGATCACCGGCATGTTCAGGTGCATCGAGAGGAAGCGCGAGTCGGAGTTCACCTGCGTCGACTCGTTCCACGGGTCGTCGCCGGTGACGACGAGTCCGCCCCCCTCGGGGCGCCGGAACTCGACGAGGTTCCCGGTGGCCAGCGCGTCGGAGGCGACCTGGAAGCCGACCGACTTCATCACGGCCATCGCGCGCAGGCCGGCCTGGCAGGCCCCCGACAGCCGGGCCGCCGCGAGCGCCTCGTTGTTGGCGATCTGCGCGACGACGCCGATCTCGGCCAGGTGGGGCGCGATCGCCTCGACGGTCTCGAAGACGCCGGAGATCGGGGAGCCCGGGTAGCCGGTCAGCAGCGCCACGCCCCCCTCGAGCGCGCCCTTGACCAGCAGCTCGTTGCCCGTCAAACCGACGACGCCGTCGCCCGCGAGGAAACGGGGGTCGACCCGGCGCTTCGGACGGGCTTCGGGGGAGGATGACCGATTCATTTGTGGTCGCGATGCGCCGAAAGGCGCCGTCCTGTCCGGAAGTAACGCTGCATCAGGTCAGTCTATTACAGGGATCCGGCCCGCCTGGCACCGATTTCTTCGCGCCGCGCTCCCGCCACCCCGCCGGGGCGCGGCGCTCGCCAGGCTGCTATCCTCCCGCCCCATGACCCGCTCGAGGCCCCGCCCGCGCTCGATTCACGCGCTCTGCACGCTGTTTCTCTTCGCGCACCTGCTCGCCGGCACGGGCTGCGGCGGCGGGAGCCGCGGCGACGCCCCGACGATCGTCCTGGTCACGATCGACACGCTGCGCGCGGACCGGGTCGGCTGCTACGGCCGGTCCGGCGCGGACACCGCGGTGATGGACCGTCTGGCGGCCGAAGGGGTCCGGTTCGACGCCGCGCAGACCACGGCGCCGATCACGATCCCCGCCCACGCGTCGATCCTGACCGGGCGCTCGCTTCCGGGACACGGCGTGCTGAGCAACAGCGGCTTCTCGCTCGCGGAGTCGGTCCCGGTCGCCGCGGAGAGCTTCCGGAAGGCCGGCTACGCGACCGGTGCGTTCGTCTCGACCAAGCTCCTGTCCTCGAAGCTGGGCTTCGGTCGCGGCTTCGACGTCTTCGATGATCGGATCACGCTCCCCGCCTCGCGCCGGAGCGGTGTCACCGGATTCGCCGAGCGCGCGGGGAACGAGACGGCCGCGGCGGCGCTGGCCTGGCTCGCGACCGTTCCGAAGTCGAAGCCGGTCTTCCTCTGGGTCCACCTGTTCGAGCCGCACACGCCCTACGCGCCGCCGCCGGAGATCGCGGCGCGTCACGCCGGCGACCCCTACCAGGGCGAAGTCGCCGCGGCGGATGCGGTGCTCGGCCGCTTGCTTTCGGGAATCGACGACGCGGGCCGCGGCCGCGTGCTGACGGTCGTCGCCAGCGATCACGGCGAGGGGCTGGGCGATCACGGCGAGGCGACCCACGGCATCTTCCTGTTCCAGGAGGTGATGCGCGTCCCGCTGATCGCGCACGGCCCGGCGTGGGGGATCCGTCCGGCGGTCGTCGACGCGCCCGTCTCGCTGGCCGACTTCGCACCCACGGTGCTCGAGCTGACCGCGCTTCCGGCGCTCCCGGGGGCGGACGGCCTGTCCCTCGCGGCGGTGCTGACCGGCCGCGGCGCGGCCCCGCAGCGGGGCGGCGTGTTCGCCGAGAGCTACATGCCGCAGATCGAGTACGGCTGGTCGGGGTTGCGCGCGCTGGTCCAGGGGCGGACCAAGCTGATCCAGGCGCCGCGCTCCGCGCTCTACGACCTGGGCGAGGACCCGCACGAGAAGCACGACCTCGCGACCGCGCGTGCAGCCGAGATCCCGGCGCTCGTCGAGGCGCTCACCGACCTGCGGCGCCGCGCGATCGCGTCGGCGCCCGCGCCCTCGGATTCCAGCGCGGCAGTCTCCGACGAACAGATGAAGGACCTCCAGGCGCTGGGCTACGCGGCCAGCGGTCGGGACGCCCGGCGCGCCGGCGTCGACGTCGTCGATCCGAACGCCACCAACCCGCTCGACCGCACGGAGTACATCGCGCTCTTCTCCAAGGCGATGGACATGGCCCAGCAGGGCCGCCCGCGCGACTCCCTGCCGTTGTTCGAGGAGCTGCGGCACCAGGATCCGCGGAACGTCTCGCTCCTGCACCAGTACGGCCAGGCGCTGATGCTGTCGGGCTTCATCGACAATGCGCTGGAGATCTTCCGCATCGCGGTCGGCGTCGATCCCGGCTACGCGCTGGGCTGGCAGCGGATCGGACAACTGCTCGACGCGAAGCGCGACCTCGCCGGCGCGGAAGCCGCCTACCGGAAGGCGATCGAGGCCGGCCCGGACATGCTCCAGGCCCACAAGGCGCTCGCCGGGCTGCTGATCGAGACCGGCCGCCTCGACGAAGGGATCGCGCAGCTCGAGGACGCGCAGAAGATCGATCCGCTCGACACGGGCGTCCAGCGCGATCTCGAGCGTTTCCGCAGGCAGCGCGGCCGGTAGGCGCAGCTTGTAAGCGGAGCACACGGAGCCCTACAATGGCGTCCGTGGACGCAGCCCCGGTAGCCAAGCCGCAAATCCCCGAGGGACTTTCGGAGCCCTTCCGCTCGGTGCTCGCGGCGGCAACCGAGGCGTGGAACTCCCGGTTCGGAGAGCGGCTGGTCTCCCTCGTCCTGTTTGGATCCGTCGCCCGCGCCGCAGCGGGGCCGTCGTCGGACATCGACCTCCTCGTGATCGCCGAGGACCTGCCACGAAGCCTGCGCGATCGTCGACGCCCCTTCCTCGAGGAATGGGATCGCGTGCGATCCGCCGCGGGACTTCCCTCAGTCACGTGGAACCTCGTCACGAAGTCGCCCGCCGAAGCCCGGACGCACAGCCCCTTGTATCTCGATCTCGTCGAGGACGGCGTCGCACTCCTCGACCGTGGCGGGTTCTTCGAATCGGTCCTGTCGGAGCTGAGAGCGAGGATGCATGCGCTGGGGAGTCGTCGCGTGTTTCTCGCGGACGGAAGCTGGTACTGGGACCTGAAGCCCGACTTTCGTTTCGGCGAGGTGGTGGAGCTGTGACCAGCTCGCGCATGGGACGGCTGTTCATCGTCGAGGCGCAAGGACGCATGGAGTTGGTGCACCTCGCGTTCGAGCGGCACCTGTGGGCGGCCACCGTGCTGCCACGGCCTCAGCGCCGGGTGCCGACGGTCGCGCGCAGCAGCCTGATCCGCGCGTCCAGCTCCTCGGGCGTCAGCGACGCGTACTTCGCCGGCAGGAGACGCCGGCTCGAGGCTTCGAAGACCGCGAGCAGCTCCATGTACTCGAGCAGCTCGACGTCGCGGCTCGGGAAGTAGTCCGCCGCCGCCGCCACGAGGTGCTCCGCCGTGACGGGCGCGTCGCCGCCCGCCTGGCGCGCGGCGTCGTCGTTGGCCATCAGCACCACGGCCTCGACATCGGCGTTGCTGTAACCGACGAGCTTCGCGGAAAAGCGGTCGCGCAGCGGGACGAGGTCGAGCGGGTCGGGGCTCGTCCTGACGCGGTTCTTCCGGAACTGGGCGAGGGCGACCCGCTCGACCTCCTCCGGCGTCTGCGAGTACAGGAAGGGGATCTTGCGATCGAGGCGCCCGGCGCGCTTGAGGTCGAGGTCGAGCCGGTCGGGGCGGTTGGTCATCACGAGGAACAGGATCCGCCCGCGGTTCGAGGTGTCGGACATGAACTCCTTGATGCGGGCGATCACTCGGGAGGTGGTGCCACCGTCCTCCTCGCCGGTGTTGCCGAACGCCCGGTCGCCCTCGTCGACGATCACGACGACCTGCCCGATCGCCTTGATGACGCTCAGGATCTTCTCGAGATTGCCTTCGGTCGCTCCCACCCACTTCGAGCGGAAGTTCTTCAACTTGATCGTGGTGAGCCCGCATTCCTTCGCGAAAGCCTCGGCGACGAAGGTCTTCCCCGTCCCCATCGGCCCTGTGAACAGGATGCCCATCGGCACGCGGCTGCGGCGTCCTTCGCGGATGTTGTCGGCGATGACCCGCAGGTCCTCCTTCACCGCCTCCATCCCGCCGACGACCTCGAAACCGTGTTCCGGCGTGACGAACTCGACCAGGCCGAAGCACTCGCGCTCGATGATGTCGCGCTTGCGCGCAGCGATCAGCCGGTCCGCATCGCGCCGCGCGCGTTCCGCGGCGTCGACCGGCGCCACCGCGGGGACGCCGGCCTCGGGGGCGATGAGCCTGCGGATCTCGTCGCGCGACCATCCCCGCGGTCAGCGTGGCGAGCTTCTTCGCCCGCTCGGCGACATCCGATCCGCCGCCGAGCAGCGTCGCGATGAACGCCTCGCGGTCCGCACGCTCCTCCTCGGAGGCAGGGGGCGGCGTGAGAATCGACGCGATCTGGATCGCCTTGAGCCCGGCGGTCAATTCCGCGTAGCGATCGACGTCCGGGCCGGCCAGCGTCGGGTCCGCGATTCGGACCGTCGCCCGCCGCGCTTCGAGATCCGGCATCGGGATGTCGACGACGCCGACCTTCGGATTCGAGACGAGTTTCGGAGACAGCTCGGTCAGGTTCTCGGTGATGAGCAGCACGACGTTGTCCCCGCGCTCGATCTCGGGGAGGAACGACCAGCGATGCAGCGTGATCATCGATGCGCGGTCGGCATCGGCCTGAAACGACGCGTCCCCCGCCGGCGCGAGCGTCTCCGCGTACTCGAGGATCGCCGCCGTTTTCGTGCCGGCGGTCACCAGCTGCTCGAGCGCGAGCAGGGCCCTGTCACGGCCTCCGGCGGCGAGCAGCTCTCCCACCTCCGGGAGAACGCGGGCGCGTTTCGCGAAGCGCACGCCGGTCGCGAGGTTGTAGACCGCGATCGTCTCCTTGGTCTCGCGCAGCAGGACCCCGGTGAGGAAATCGGTGAGCGACCAGAGCCGGCCCTCGTGGACCACCGCGTCGTAGACGTTGCCGTGGAGGACGAAGAGGGAGGCTTCGTTGCGCAGGTAGCGCCGCCGAAGCTCCTCCGCCCAGGCCGGGAGAAGGCGAGCGCTGGCCATGGTCACAGCTCCTTGTCGATCGTGTCGAGGATCTGCTCGGTGTCGCGGACGGTCTCGCGGATCGCCTCGACGCCGTCGAGCAGCTCGTCGAGCTGGCCGGAGAGTTCCTTGGGGGACTGCATCGTGACGATCTGGTCGGCGATCAGCTGGAACGAGTTCTCGATCAGGTCGAGCTGCGCCCTCGCCACCTCGAGGTAGCGCCGGATCTCCGCCATCCGCTCGAGCCGCTTGGTGACGATCTCGAAGTTCTTCCGCGCGATCTGGAGCTGCTGATCGTCGAGCTGGCCGGTCCGTACCGCTTCGCCGTAGCGGTAGCGGTCCCGCTCCAGCTCCGCGGGATCGATCGAGTCGAGATACCGCTCGTACCGCGCGCAGTTGAGCGCCATCTCGACGAAGGCGTCGACGAGTCGGTTCGTCTTGGACAGCTCCGTGCGCAACAGGTCGCCGGTAAAGGAGGGGTTCTGCGCGGCGAGGCTGCGGATCTGCTCCTGCCGTTCGACCAGCGCGTCGACCCGCTGCCGCTCGCCGGGGTTCAGCGCGCCGAGGAGCGCCGCACGGGCCTTCGCTTCGATCTCGCGGCGCGAGCGCTCGAGGGCCGGGTCCCACAGGACCCGCTGCAGCAGCTTCGATTCCGGCCCGAAGAGCAGCCAGAGCGCCTCGACCGAGAGCGCGGCGAGCGCCAGCAACGGCTCCGAGGTCATTGCGGAGATGGACAGCGTGCCGAACAGCAGCGAGAGATTGTACGGGTTCGCGAAGGCCATCCTCAGATAGGGGCGCCGCTCGAGGTAGGCGCGCGTGACCGTCGCCGGGGTCGCGTTGTCGCGGGTGAGGGGGGGCGTGGTGGCGGTCTTCGCCGGCGCCGTGGAGGCGGCGGTTCGGGGCGGCGTCACGGTACTGCTCCGCGGCGGCGGCCGCGACGCGGTCTGCGCCTTCGGCGGTCCCTTCGGCGGGAGCGAGGAACCCACGGTCAGGCCCCTCGGTAGAGCATGTCGAGCAGCGTCTTCTCGACCGCGCGGAACTCCGCCGCGGACTTGAGCGCGATGTTGCGCTCCGCGAAGTACGGCACGTCGACGCGGTCCCGGATCTGCGCCGGGCGGGCCGAGAGGACGTAGACCGTGTCGGCGAGGTAGACCGCCTCGGAGACGTCGTGCGTGACGAAGAGGATCGTGTTGTCCTCGGCGCGCGAGACGTCGAGCAGCAGGCTCTGCATCCCCCAGCGCGTCTGCGGGTCGAGCGCCCCGAACGGCTCGTCCATCAGCACCACGTCCGGCCGGTTGATCAGCGTGCGCGCGATCGCCACGCGCTGCTTCATGCCGCCCGACAGGTCCTTCGGATAGTGGTCGGCGAAGTCGGACAGGCCGACCTCCTCGATGTACTTCTTCGACCGTTGCCGGCGCTCGTCCGGCGCCACCCCCTGCAGCTTGAGGCCGTACTCGACGTTCTCGCGCACGGTCAGCCACCCGAACGAGGTGTAGGCCTGGAAGACCATTCCGCGGTCGCGCCCGACGCCGGTGACCGGCTTGCCGCCGGCGAGGACCTGTCCGCGGGTCGGCGGGATCAGTCCTGCCACGGCCTTGAGGATCGTCGACTTGCCGCAGCCCGACGGCCCGAGGAAGACGATGATCTCGCCGCTGCCCGGCTTGTCGCGGACATCGAGCGAGACGCCGCGCACCGCTTCCGTCGCCGCGCCGTCGCGCGTGAGATAGGTCACGCCGAGATCCTGGAGCGAGAGCTTCGGCGGCGCGGTCGCCGGGGTCGTCGCGTCGCTCATACCGTCGTTTCCCGCCAGCGGAAGAGGATCTTCGAGGCGCTGCGGATCAGGAAGTCGGTGAAGAGGCCGATGCCGCCGATCACCAGCAGGCCGGCGAACGACCACGAGGCTTTCTGGTGCGTGCGCGCGAGCTCGACCATGTAGCCGAGCCCGCGCTCGGGGTTGACGGCCTCGGCCAGGATCACGTAGGTCCACGAGATCGCGTTCATCACCCGGAACGAGTCGAAGATCTCCGGCAGGGCGGCGGGAACGAGCACCGTGCGGACGGCCTGGGCCTTCGTGGCGCCGAGGGTCAGCGCGGTCTGCACGAGTTCTTCCGGCACGGCGCGGATCGCGGTCACCACGACCGGCAGCAGGTAGACGAAGACGCCGAGGAAGAGGAAGGCGATCTTCTGCTTCTCGTAGATGCCGAACCACAGGATGAGCAGCGGGATGAACGCCGAGATCGGCATGTAGCGCAGCGGCGCCATGATCGGCTCGAAGACCCGGTTGAAGGGCTCGAAGGCGCCCATCAGGATACCGAGCGGGAGCGCCAGCGCCGCCGCGAGGAAGAACGAGAGCGCGATCCGCTTCGTCGAGATCAGGATCGCGCTTCCCAGCTCGTGCTGCATGAAGAGCTGCAGCGTGCCCCGCACGACTTCGGTGGGAGACGGGAGGAAATCGGGCGGGGCGAGGTGACCGTAGGTGGCGATGCACCAAGCCAGCAGCACCACGCCCGGGGCGACGAGGCCGAGCCACAGCGACAGCGCCTTCGGCAGCGGGGCGCGCAGCGCAAAGTAATCCGGCTTGCGCCCGCCGCCCTCCGCCTTCTTTCCGCTTTCCTTCGCCTCCGGGCCCATGCCGGGTCAGTCCGTCGCCAGGACGACCTTGATGTCGGTCCGGCGGTTGAGCTGGCGGCCGGCTTCGGTGCTGTTGTCGGCGACCGGGTTCGCCTGCCCGCGGCCGATCGTCTGGAAGCGCACGGCGGCGATGTTCGGGAAGTTGCGCACGATGTAGTTCTTCACGGCGAGCGCCCTGCGCTCGGAGAGCGACATGTTGGCGTTCGCGCTGCCCGTCGAGTCGGTGTTCCCCTCGACGCGCAGGTAGGTGTTGCCGAACGAGGTCATCGTCTCACCGAGCGCGTCGAGCACGATGAACGAGCCGGCCATGATCTCGTCCGAACCGGGCGTGAAGTGGATCTGGATCTGCTTGTTGATGATCGCGCGGTCCTGCGCCGACGGCGCCTTCGCGGCGAGCGTCGGCTCTTCGACCCGCTGCGCGCCGTAGCTCGCGGCGAGGCTCGAGAGGAAGCGCGCATCGGCCCACTCGCGGGCCTCGACCGGCTTGGTCACCAGTCCCTTCTTGCGCCAGATCACGAAGGCGGTGTTGAAGAGCGTCTCGTAGTGGCCCTTGCCGCCGGTCAGACCGTAGAACTGCGCGTTGTCGGCGAATGGCGTCAGCTTGAGCCCGGAGAGCATCCCCGAGACGGTCTCGTCGTCCAGCTTGAGCGCTCTCCCGACGACGGCGTTTGACGTGGCAGGGTCGTTCCTGATCATCTCGATCCCCTCGAACCAGCCGTGGACGAAGTCCCGAACGGTGTCGGGCGCCCGGTCGATGAGATCCTGCCGCGCGACGAGCGTGTCGGCGATGATGTTCGTCGCCGCGGTCGTCGAGACCAGCACGTGCGCTTCGTCTCCGCGGGCGGTGACGGCGGCAGAGAGGTCGGGTTCCCACGTCACCGCCGCATCGACCTGCTTGGCCATGAACATCGCGGCGGCGGCTGGAGCGTCCTGCGTGAAGATGATGTTCTTCTCCACCACGGCGCGGTCCTCCGGCGACAGGCCGGACTGCGAGAGCAGGTAGAGCAACAGGAAGTGCGACGGCGTGAACTGCGTGCAGGCGATCTTCCTGCCCTTGAGGTCTTCGATCGACTTGATCGCCGCGAGCGAGACGATGCCGTCGCCGCCGCGCGACCAGTCCTGCATCATGAACGACTTCGCCTTCAGCGACTGCTCGGCGAGGATCGACGCCTCGCGGGCCCAGTTGTCGACGGTGTCCCACATGATGTCGACATCGCCCTTGCGGAACGCCGCCAGCTTGGCCGCCGGATCCTCGAGCAGGACGAACTTCACGTCGAGGCCGTAGCGCTGCCTGTAGTTCGAGGCCGGGTTCGGATCCATCCCGCCGTTGAAGACGATGCCCGGCGCGTGACCGGCCCAGGTGTTGATCGCCACCACCAGCGGGCGGGTGAGCTTGCCGGAACTGGCCAGCACCGCGCCGGCCACGCCGGCTCCGCCCGTGCGGCGGTCGGGGTCGGCCGGCGCGTTCCTGAGCGACTCGAAGTCACCCTTGGTGACCGGCTCGGCCTTGGCGGTCCGGTCGGCGCCGACCCAGTTGCGGATGGCGTCGCCCTTGTAGTGCCAGACCGCGAATCCGAGGACTCCGAGGATGACGAGCGTGACGAACCCTTTGCCGACGCCAGTGAGTTTCATGCGAAGTCTCCTTCGACCGCCGTGACCCTCGTCTGATCGACCGTGCCCGCCCGATCAGTCCTGCCCGTCAACTCAGCCGCACCGGGTACATTCGGGACGCCCGTCACATCGACTTCTGGCCCTGCGACGCCTGCTGCGCGGCGTACTTGGCCTTCAGTTCGGCCAGTTGCTGCTTGGCCTGCACGTCCCCGGCCTGGGTCTTGAGTGCCTCGAGCCGCGAATCGAGCGACGTGTCGGCCAGCTCCCTCCCGAGATTCGCCTGAGCGATCGTGTTCTTGATGTGCTCGCGCACGTTGTCCAGCGCCTTCACCTCGGCGTCGACCGACAGCCCCTCGAGCTGCTCCTGGATCTTGATCCGCGCCTGCGCCGACTGCATCCGCGCCAGCATCACGTCGCGCTCGGCCTTCAACTTCTTGATCTCCGACTGCACCTGCAGGATCGACGACTTGGCGTCGTCCGCGTCCTTGCGCGCGGTCTCCATGTCGCCTTGCAGTTCGACGGCCTGGGACGCGAGCTGGTTCTTCTTCTGGATCAGGATCAGCGCCAGGTCGTCCTGGCCGGTCGCGATCGCCGCGTTGAGTTCTGCGTCGGTCTGCGCCAGATCCGTCGTCGCCCGCTTCAGGCGCTCGTCGATGTCCTCGCGCCGGCGGATGATCGCCGCCGTCGCCGCCTTCAGTTTCGAGTACTTCCCGACCATCGAGTTGATGGCGTTTTCGTAGGCGATCTCCGGGTGCTCTTTCTCGATGTCGGAGATGAAGATCGAAAGGAACCCCTTGAAGAGGTTCGCGATGCGGGTGAAGAACGCGATGTCCGACATGGGGTGGGCTCTCCTTCAGGGGGCGCGGCGGCGCGCCCGCGAACGCTACTTCGCCGGCGGGCCGCCGGCCGCTCCGGGCGCGCTCGGATCGATCAGTTTCGGCGAGGCCCGCACGATGCGACCGACTGCTTCCGGGCCGAAGAACTCGAGCACGTGCTGCACCTCGAGCTTCTTCCGGTTGCAGGTCTCGAGCGTCTTCTTCTGGTTCTCCACTTCCTGGTCCATCGAGGCCCGGATCGAGCGGATCTCCGCTTCCAGCGTCGCGACCCGCTGCCCCGCCGCGTCGCAGAAGGCCTGGAGGTTAGCGCCGGCCCTGCGCTGGTAGGCGTCGAGCGCCTGGATCTCCTCGCAGGCGGTCTCGATCATCTGCTCGACCGGCACCCCGAAGGCCTTGAGCGACGCTTCGACGATCTGCCGCTTCACCGTCGCGTCGGTGCCTGCGGGCAGGCTCTCGAGCAGTCCATCCGCCTTGGCCAGGCGGTCCCGGGCCTCGGCGTCGATGCCGAAGGCCCCGAAGACCGCCTCGAAATCCACGACTCCGTCCGGCGCGTCGGGCAGCTCGCCGACCGGCTCCACCGCGGGCGGCAACGACCCCGTATCAGGCGCATCCGCACCGGTTTCCGTGGCCTCGGCGTCCTGGTCGTCGCGGACTACGAACCATCCGAGAACGGTGCCGCCCCAGCCCCTCTTGCCGTCGGTCATGGCCCCCTCGCAGTCGCCAGAAATTCAGTTTTCGCAACAGATTACAGCCCTCGTGCGGCTGGTGTCCATCGCGCTGAAGCGGCGCGAGGCGTTCGGCCCTCTGCGCTGCTCCGATATCGGTAGTGGTACGTTATATCCGTAATCGGCGACGCTCCATGGGTTCCTCGGCCGCTTCGCGACCCTATCCCGCCAGTCGCTTCGAGCCGTCTCGGCACGAGCGTCCGCTCGTGACCTGACCTTCCCGGCTCCGAGCGCGAGGGCTGTCGCGTCCGCCGCACTCCGCCGGCTTCTTCGCGCTCTCGTCCATCGCCGGATCGGCATCGGCTCCGCGACTGAGGACGCCCGGGATACGCTCGTGCCCGGGGTCTCCAGCAGCACCTACTACGAATGGAAGAAGCACCCCGGGCGCGTGCTCGACGTCGATCGCCTCACGCGCATCTCCTACCTCGTCGGGATCTACAAGGCGCTGCACATCCTCTACGGCAACGAGTTGGCCGACGAGTGGGTCACGCTGCCCAACACCAACGTCATTTTCGGCGGCCGCACCCCGCTCGAGTACATGGCCGGGGGCGGACTGCTCGCGCTGCAGACGGTGCGCCGGCTGCTCGACGCGCGCCGGGGCGGCGTTGAGCAGCCCGCTCCCGCGCCCGCCCCGCTGCGCCAGGCCGACACCGTGGCTCACGCGCGCGAACCCGACGACGACTCGGTCATCACGGGTCCCCCCTTCGCCAGGACCTCGTCCAGTTCCTTCAGCGCCTCCTCGTGACGGCCGGCGGCCGAGAGGGCCCGGCCCAGCTCGATGCGGGCCTCGAAGGCCGGTTTCGACTCGGGACCCTCCGACGCGGTGGCACGCTCCAGCACCCCGCGGGCGAGGGCCTGCGCTTCGTCGAGCTTCTCCAGCGCCGTCAGCACCTCGGCGAGTTGCAGCTCCATCAGGTAGGTCTGCACGTGCTTGTCGCCCAGCGCGGCCTTCATGATGGCTGCGGACTCGCGGAATACGGCTCGGCGTCGCGCGCGCGCCCGTTGTCGCAGAGCAGCCTCGAGAGGTAGTACTCCGTGACCGCGACGTACGCGCTCTCCTTTCCCAGGACGTTGCGCCGGCGCTCGAGGACCTCGAGGAGGAGCGTCTCCGCGCCGGCAAGGTCGCCCTTCCCCTCGCGCGCCCGCGCCAGGTTGTTCATGAACACGAGCGTCGGGCCGCTGTCGAGGCCCGCGGCCTCGCGCTGGATCTCGACGGCCTGCCCGATGAGCGCCTCCGCTTCCGAGAACTTCGCGCCGTCGAACTTCCTCATCCCGAGGTTGTTCAGGCTCGAGGCCACGTCCGGATGCCTGGTGCCGAGCACCTCGCGCCTTCGCGGGCGCGCGAGGAGGCCTCGTCCGCGGCTTCGCCGTCGCCTTGGCCGCGAGGATGCGCCGAGGCTGTCCAGCGAGCGCGCGTAGATGACGGACTTGGGGCCGTAGATCGTCTCGTTCATGGCGACGGCCTCCCGCTGCAGGGCTCGGCCTCGTCGTACTTCCCGGCACGCTGGAGCAGCGACGCGAGGCCGGTGAGACAGGTCGAGGTCGTGTCGTGGCCGTCGGGATAGAGCGCGCGATACCGCGCGAGCGCGTCCCGGAACGACGCCTCCGCCTCGGCACCTCGCCGAGCTGTTCGAGCTGGAAAGCCATGTTCATGATGTCGGTTGCGACGAAGGGATGCTTGTCGCCCAGCGCCTCGCGGTGCATCGCGAGCGCCTCCCCGTAGTACTGCTCCGCGGGCTCCAGCTTGCCGAGGTAGTGGTACACGTTGCCCAGCGGTTCAGCGTCACCGCCAGGTCCTCGTGCGACCCTCGACCAGCTCGCGCTGGCGCGCCAGCGCGGCCTCCTTCCGGATGCGGGCCTCGTCGTAGCGGGCCTGGTTTTCGATCTAGTTCGCCAACTGCGTCTCGAACTGCTGCGTCCTGTTCCCCGGACCCGCGCGCCGCGCGATCTCGACGGCCTTGCGGAGCTGCGCCTCGGCCCCCGGGTAGTCGCTCTGCGCCTCGGCCAGCAGGCCCAGGTTCGAGTACTGCACCGCGACGTCCATGTCGACCTCGCCGCGCTCGCGGGTGTACAGCTCGAGCGCGCGGTTCCACTGCGCGCCGGCCTGCTCGAAATCAGTTGAGCTCGAAGTACGGCCACGCCGATGACGTCGCGCAGGTGCGCCTCGATCTCCGGGTCGCCGCCCAGCTCCTTGCCGATCCGTTCCGTCGACTTCTCGAGGATGTCGCGCAGCAGCGCCGTGTCCCGCCCCTGTGCGACCTGCGCACCCACACCCTCGAGCATCGACGAAAGGAACTTCGCGACCTGCTCGGCGCTCTTCTTCTCGCGCTCGGCCCGGAAGTAGAGGCCCGTCGACACGATCAGGCCCGCGATCAGCGCCAGCGACGTCGCCGCAGACTCCGAGGACCAGCGGGCGATGGCGCTGCGCGACCTTGCGGTCCTGGTACGCCGCGCTCGGCGGGCGCGCCATGACCGGCTGGGAGTTCGAGGTAGCGCTCGAGGTCGACGACGAGCGCGGCCGCGCTGCCTTCAGCGGCGGTCGAGGTCCTTCTCCAGCGCCTTGCCGACGATCGTCTCGACGTCGGCGTCGAGCCGCCGGCTGCCGCGACCACGAGATCGAGATCGGCGCGGCGGCTCCTCGCACGACAGCGTCACCGCTACGAGGAGCTGCGCGCCGATACTTCGTAGCGGCGACTTCCACGTCAGCACCTGCGTGAGCACGACGCCGGCGCTTCGCCGCGTTGCTCGACCCGGCGAGCTCTGTCGCCTCGCAGCGCGCCTGCTCCGGCTCTGTGGGAGCGTGCCCTTGCTCGCTCCAGCGCGGCAGCGTCTCGGCGTCGTCTATCCCCAGCGTCTGCGCCGCCGGAGCGGAAGTCGAGATCTTCACTCGGCAGCGCCGGCGTTCTCCGCCGAGGCGCTGCTTCCGTCCTCGGTCACGATGATGTTCGAGGCTTCAGATCCCGGTGATCACGCCGCGCGGCGGTCGGGAACCCTGCGGCGTCGGGGGGCGGCGTGGCGGTTCACCTGGTCCGGCGGTCCGGAGCCGGAGATCGAGGAGGCGGAGGCGCCGAGCGGGTCCGGAGGGCTCGGGCGGAAGCCGCGGCGCGGGCGGCGGTAAGGGGGCCTCGCGTCACGCGTCGTAGGTCGGCTGCCCCCGCTGGATCCGCTTGAGCTTCTCCACGAAGGTCGTGCGCTTGAGGTCCAGCAGCTGTGCCGCGCGGGCCTTGTTGCCACGCGTCAGCTCGAGGCTCTGCAGGATCAGGTTGCGCTCGATCTCGGAGACGACGCCGCGGAAGTCGAGGCCGTCCTCGGTGACTTGGTAGGAGCCGGCCGGGGCG
This sequence comes from uncultured Acidobacteriota bacterium, assembly GCA_963702425.1. Lineage (GTDB taxonomy): Bacteria > Acidobacteriota > Polarisedimenticolia > J045 > J045 > JALOKP01. Next base: position 12,982 of record CAVPCQ010000007.1, on the reverse strand, counting down.
AGCGATTGGCCGTCGACCTCGACCGGCAGGTCGGTCGCGTCGACGAACGTCCGGCCGCCCGACATCACGGTGGCGAACTCGATCGCATTCTCCAGCTCGCGGACGTTGCCGGGCCACTCGTGGCGCATCAGCACGCGCATCGCGTCCTGCGACAGCTCCTTGGCCGGCAGGCGGTTGCGCGAGACGTACTTGGCGACGAAGTGCGCGGCCAGCAACGGGACGTCCGAACGCCGCTCGCGCAGCGGCGGGACGAAGACCGGGATCACGTTGAGGCGGTAGAAGAGGTCCTCGCGGAACTCCCCGCGCTCGACCTTGCCCTTCAGGTCCTCGTTGGTGGCGGCGACGACGCGGACGTCGATTGGAATCGCCGCGGTGCCGCCGACCCGCGTGACCTGCCGGCTCTGCAGCACGCGCAGCAGCTTGACCTGGAGGTCGGGGCGCATCGTGCCGATCTCGTCCAGGAACAGCGTCCCGCCGCGGGCCAGCTCGAAGCGGCCGGGCTTGTCGCGGTCGGCGCCGGTGAAGGCACCGCGCACGTGGCCGAACAGCTCGGACTCGATCAGGTTCTCAGGGATCGCGCCGCAGTGGACGGCGACCAGGCGGCCGCCCTTGCGCACCGGGTGCCGGTAGTGCAGCGCCTGGACGATCAGCTCCTTGCCGACGCCGCTCTCGCCGGTGATCAGCACGGTGCTGTCGACCTGCGTCACCTTGTCGAGCAACTGGAACATCCGCTGCATCGACGGGCTCTTGCCGATGATGCGGTCGAAGCTGGAGCGTTCGGCCAGCTCGGTCCGCAGCAGGACGTTCTCCTCCCGCAGCGCGCGGGTGTCGGCCGCCCGTTCGAGCGCGAACCGGAGCTGGCCGAGCGAGAACGGCTTGGAGAGGTAGTCGGCCGCGCCGTCCCGCATCGCCTCGACCGCGGAGTCGACCGAGGCGAAGCCGGTGACGACGAGCACGACCAGCCGCGGGAAGTGCTCGCGGGCCTGGCGGGTCAGGTCGAGGCCGTTCTGGCCGGGGAGCTGGATGTCGGTGATCAGGATGTCGGCCGGCTGCTCGACGAGCAGCTTCCAGGCGGCCTCGGCGCGGTCGGCGCCGCGCACCTTGTGTCCCAGCTCCGCCAGGTACTCGACGATGGTCTGCAACAGGCCCGGATCGTCCTCCGCCACCACGATGTGAAAGCGCTCGATCTCCCTCGGCATGCTCCCCGTTCCCCTTCCGTCCCGTCATCCCTGTCGGTTCGAGGCTGACCGTCTCGTGCGCAGTGTCTAGATGGAATACATAGGCGGCCCGGCGGGGGTGTCAAGACTTCGACCATCGGGAAGGAGTTTCTTGCCGGGTGACGGGGAACCGACGGCGGCGCGGCCGGACCCGGCATCCGCGAGAAAGCGTTAACTCGCTTTCTGTCAGCGGTTTAGGGTCTGCAGTTTCGACCCCTCCAACGAGGCACGTCGCTTGCTGCTCGGATCGGTCGGTCCCCCGTGGCCGATGGAGTCGACCGGTGCGGAAATTCCTGCCGCTCGTGCTGCTGCTCGTGTCCGTCGCCGTGCCCGCCGTGCGCGCGGCCGGGGAGGAGCCCGTCCCGCCGCCCACCGGCCGGGAGGAGCGCGAGCGCGACCGGGTCGCCGAGCTCCGCGCGCAGCTCAAGGGATCGGTCGGGAGCGGGGCCTGGGAGACGACCGCGCGCGAGCTGCTCGCTGCGCTCGACCGCAGTGGCGCGGCGTCCGAAATCGAGATCGTCAAACTCACCGACGGGCTGCTCGCGCTCTCGCCCGATGATGCGACTCTCCGCTGGCGGCGCGGCAACGCGCTGCGCCGCCTCGGCCAGGACGAGCGCGCGCTGGCCGACCTGCAGAAGCTGATCCAGCTCGCGCCCGACTCGCCCTACGCGGTCCGCGCGCGGCGCGCGCTGCCGGCGCTCTACCTGAGGGTGGGCCTCGCCCGCGAGGCGGCGCAGGCCGACGAGGAGCTGCTGGCGCAGAAGCTGGTCGATCCGGTCGCGGTCCTGCCGCGGCTCGCGCAGACCTACTCGAAGCTGGGGCAGCCCACCGAAGTCCGGGCGACGGTCGAGCGGCTGCGCGCGATCGACCGCGAGCGGGCCAATGCCGACCGCGACCTGGCGTGGCTCGAGGCCGACGCGATCGAGCGGCTCGGGCCGCCGGCGGAGGCCTCGTCGGTGATGCTCGCCTTCGCCGCGCGCTTCCCGGACGATCGGCGTCGCGGCGAGGCGCTGGTGCGCGCCGCGCGCGCCCGCGGCGACCTGGGCGACCTGGAGCCGGCGATCGAGATCGCGGGCCGGGCGATCGCCGAGCCGCTGCCGCCGGCCGCGGCGCAGGGGACGCGCGTCGCGCGCGCCGAGCTGCTGGAGCGCGCCGGACGCTCGAAGGAAGCGGGCGAGGACTTCCGCTCCGTGCTGGCGACGAGCTTCGATCCCGGGATGATCGACCGCGTCCTCTCGCGCTACGTGGACATCGAGCTGGAGCGGCGCGGCACGGAAGGAGCGGTCATCGCGCTCGCGGCCGTGGTGGCCGAGGGACGGCCGGCCGTTGCCGGGCCGGCCAGGCAGCGGATGGCGGTGCTGCTCGACGGTCTCGCGGCGTCGCGGGAAGTCCCGGCCGAGCGCGCGGCGTTCGTCGTGCAACTGGTCGAGAAGGCCGATCCCGAGCTGGAGATCCCGCCCGCGCTGCGGTTGGCTGCGGCGCAGCTGTGGGAGGGGGTCGGCGACTGCGCCCGGGCCTCCAACGCGTACCTCTCCCTCGTGCTCGAGGATCCGCCGGTCAACCGCGAGGCGGGACGTGGGCTGGCACGCTGCCGGCCCCAGGCGCAGCCGCCCGGACTGCCGGCCGACAGCGAGGAACGGCTGGCAGCGCTGCGCCGCGAGCAGCGCTGGGATGTCGCGCGCGAGCTGGTCAAGACCGTGGAGGATGGGAAAGGGCCGCCCGACGGTGGGGCCGGGACGCAGCAACTCCGGGCGCTGGCCGCGCGCGCGGCGTTCGCGGCCAACGACGCCGCCGGCGTGCGCGAGGCGCTGGAACCGCTGCCGCGGGTCGACGGCGAGACCGCGCTGCTGCGCGGCGACTTCTACGCGACGCAGGGCGACTGGACGCGCGCCTGCCGCGACTACGACGCCGCGCGGGCCGCGATCGCGCTGGCCTACCAGGCCGACTGGCTCGAGGTGCGGCTGGCCGAATGCGAGGCGCGGCGCGGCGACGCCAAGGCCGCGCGGGTGCGCCTCGCCGCGGTGATCGAGGGGAAGCCGGCGGAGCCGGTGGCGAGCGCGGCGGCGCTGCTCCTGCCGCGGCTGTCGGCGCTGGCGGGTGCGGCGCTGCGGGGGAGTGCGCGATGAGCGTGGGGGTGCGCGTCGGCGGGCCGGCACGGAGGCCGGCCCCTACAGGGCGCGTGGCGCCGCAGAGCGGGGCGCCCGAGCGCAATCCGCCGGGGACGCGTGGCGCCGGAACGCGGAGGCGCTGGAGCGCGAGATCTGCGCGCTGGCCGACGAGCTGACGCGGGCGACGCGGCGGCAGAAGCAGGCGCTGGCGGAGAAGGACCGGCTGTCGCGGCTGCTCGACGTCGTGCTCGACAACCTCGACGCGGCGGTCGTGCTGGCCGCGCCGGACGGGCGGGCGCTGGCCGCCAACGCGGCGGCGCGGCAGCTCGGCGCGGAGGCCGGGCGGCCGCTTCCTGAACTGCTGGCGGCCGGCGATGCCGCCGTCGCTGCCGGCGATGCCGCCGCTCGGCCCCCACCGTACCCGCCGCTGCCGCCGCCGCTGCCGGCCATGCCGCCGTGCCCACCGCGGCATCCGCCGTGCCGCGCCGCCCCGACGGCCCATCGGGCCGGTCGTTCGTCGTCCGCGCGCGCGCCGTCACGCTGCCCGGCGGCGCGTCGGGCCGGCTCGTGCTGGCGCACGACGTCACGCGGCTGGTGCGCCTCGAGGAGCAGGCGCGCCGCCAGAGCAATCTCGAGGCGCTCGGACGGATGGCGGCCGAGCTGGCGCACGAGGTGCGCAATCCGCTCGGCAGCCTGGAGCTGTTCGCGTCGATGCTGGCGACCGACCTCGCCGACCGGCCCGACGCGCAGGAGCTGGCCGAGCAGGTCCTGCTCGGGGTGCGGCAGCTCTCGGCGACCGTGACGCGGATCCTGGCGACGGTGCGCGGCGGCGCGCCGCGTCGCGTCGCGCTCGACGCGGCCGCGCTGGCGCGCGAGGCGGCGTCGTTCGTGGCGCCGGTCGCGGCCGCGCGCGGGATCGAGCTGGGGGCGCCGGAGGGGAGCGAGATGCTCCCGGCGCGGCTCGATCGCGAGGGGGTGCTGCAGGCGCTGCTGAACCTGCTCGGCAACGCGCTCGAGGCCGCGCCGGCCGGCGGCCGGGCGCGGATCGCGGCCTGGCGGCGGGACGAGGAGATCGGCTTCGACGTCGACGACTCGGGGCCGGGCGTGCCCGACGCGCTGCGCGCGCGGGTGCTCGAGCCCTTCTTCACGACGCGCGCCGAGGGGACCGGGCTCGGGCTCGCGGTGGTCGAGCGCGTGGCGATCGGCCACGGCGGCGCGCTCGAGGTGACGCGCGGCCCGCTCGGCGGGGCGCGCTTCCGGCTGATCGTGCGCGACGACGCCGGCGATCCGGCGTGAGGGGCGGATGGTGACGGAACGGCCTTCGGTACTGGTGGTGGACGACCAGCCGGCGATGCGGCTGGCGATGACACGCGTGCTGGAACGGGCGGGCTACGAGGTGACGCGCTGCGAGGACGGCCGCGAAGCGCTGGCCGCGCTCGACGCGCGCCCGTGGGACGCGATGGTCAGCGACGTGCGGATGCCGGGCGTGGACGGGCGCGAGCTGCTCGGCCGCGCGCTGGCGCTGCGGCCGGCGCTGAAGGTGATCATGGTGACCGCCTTCGGCACCGTGGAGGACGCCGTCGAGGCGATCCGCCGCGGCGCGCACGACTACCTGCTCAAGCCGTTCGCGCCCGAGGCGCTGGTCGCCGCCGTGCAGCGCGCGCTGGCCGGCCGCGCCGAACGGGTCGCGCCGGGCGAGGCGCCGCACCCGCCGATCGTCGGCCGCGAGCCGCGCTTCGCCGACCTGCTGGCGCGCGTGCGCCTGGCTGCCGCATCGGACGCGACGGTGCTCCTGACCGGCGAGAGCGGCACCGGCAAGGAGATCATCGCGCGCCTGCTCCACGCCGAGAGCCCGCGCGCCGCCGGGCCGTTCGTCGCCGTCAACTGCGCCGCGCTCCCGGGCGACCTGCTCGAGGCCGAGCTGTTCGGCGTCTGCAAGGGGGCCTTCACCGGCGCCGATCGCGACCGCAAGGGGCGCTTCGAGCGCGCCTGCGGCGGGACGCTGCTGCTGGACGAGATCGGCGACCTGCCGGTCGGCCTGCAGGCCAAGCTGCTGCGCGCCCTGGAAGAGCGGGTGGTCGTGCCGCTCGGCGGCGGCACGCCGCGGCCGCTCGACCTCCGCCTCGTCGCCGCCACCCACCAGGACCTGGGGCAGGCGGTGGCCGACGGGCGCTTCCGGCAGGATCTCTATTTCCGGCTGAGCGTGATCCCGCTGCGCGTGCCGGCGCTGCGCGAGCGCGCGGCCGACGTCGCGCTGCTGGCCCAGCACATGGCCGGGGAGATCGCGGCGCGGATGGGGAAGCCGGTCCCGGCGATCACGCCGCGCGCGCTGACGCGGATGGCGACCCACCCCTGGCCGGGCAACGTGCGCGAGCTGAAGAACGTGATGGAGCGGGCGGTCGTGATGGACCGCACCGGCGTGATCGACACCGGCGACCTGTTCCTCGATGGAACGGTCCCCTCGCCGGCGGGCGACGTCCTGATGCCGGGGCTGACGGTCGCGGAGATGGAGCGGCGGCTGATCGAGCGGACGCTCGACGCCGTCGGCGGGAACCGGACCCGGGCCTCGGAGATGCTGGGGATCTCGGTCCGGACGCTGCGCAACAAGCTGCGGCTCTTCCGGGGGGAGGCCCCGGCGGGCGGCGTCGGGCTGGCGTCAAGTCCATGACACCCCCCGGAGGAATCTGCCGCCCGGACGGCGCTTTCGGCCCGGAAACCGCGGGGTTTCCGCGGCACGGCGCTTGCTCAGGCAAGAGGGGATGGAGGACCGCGCGATGAAGGTCGGCGATCCGGGAAGCGACCCGTATCTCGGGAAGGTCCAGCGTGCGCTCGACGTCATGACCCGGCGTCAGACGCTGGTGGCCTCGAACGTCAGCAACCTCGACACGCCCGGTTACCGGACGGTCGACGTCGATTTCAACGCGGCGCTCGCGGACGCCGTCGCCGCGCCCGACGGGCCGCCCGGCGAGACCGCGGCGGCCCGCGCCGAGCGGGTCCGCGGCCTGGTGCTGCGCAACGACGGCAACAACGTGGACCTCGACCGCGAGATGCTCGCGATGGGCGAGGTCCGCAGCCGCTACGAGGCGGCCACCGCGATGCTGCGCTTCCACGTGCGCCAGCTCCGCACCGCGATCACCGAGGGGAGGACCGGCTGATGAGTCTCGGATCGACGATCAAGATCGCTGCCTCGGGGCTCGAGGCGCAGCGCGCGCGACTCGAGCTGATCGCCTCGAACCTGGCCAACGCGCAGACCACCCGCACCGCCGAGGGCGGCCCCTACCGGCGGCAGCTGGCGGTCTTCGCGGCCAAGCCGGTCGAGGGCGGCGGGTTCGCCGACGCGCTCGACCAGGCGGCCCGCGGCGCGCAGATCATCGACGCCCGGCCCGATCCGCGGCCGCCGGTGATGCGCTACGAGCCCGGCCACCCCGACGCCAACCCCGAGGGGTACGTCGCCTACCCGAACGTCGACCCCGCGGAGGAGATGGTCGACATGCTCTCCGCCGTCCGCACCTACGAAGCCAACGTCAACGTCGTCAAGACCGCGCGCCAGATGAACGAGAGCGCGCTGTCGATGATCCGCTGAGCGGGAGGGGCGCGATGAAGACCGGCAGCATCCAGGACCTCGGCCGGATCCAGCCGCTCGACAAGGACCTCACCGGTCCGGCGCCGTCCCCGGCGCCCGGCGGCGGCCCGAGCTTCGCCGAGTCGCTCGAGAGCGCGATCCGCGGCGTGGACGGCGAGATGCAGGCCGCCGACAAGGCCTCGCTCGACTACATCGGGGGCAAGGGGACCGACCTGCACAGCGTGCTGATCCAGATGGAGCGCGCCGACCTGTCGTTCCGGACGATGGTCGAGGTGCGCAACAAGCTGCTCGAAGCCTACAAGGAAGTGATGCGGATGCCGGTCTGACCGGCAGGCCGCGCGCAACGGACTGAGGCCAAGCCATGCAGGAACTCCTCCAGCAGATCTCCGCCGCCTGGAACGCGCTCACGCTGCGTCAGCGGATGACCCTTCTCGTCACGACGGCGCTCACGGTCGGCGCGGTCGGAGCCATCGTCTACTGGGCGCAGCAGCCGACCTGGGGCGTGCTCTACACCGGCCTCGACCCGCGCGACGCGCAGGCGGTCGTGCAGGAGCTGCAGTCGCAGAAGGTGCCGGTCCGGATCGCCAACGGCGGCGGGTCGGTCGAAGTGCCGCTCGAGCAGGTCGACAAGCTGCGGATGCAGATGGCGGTCAAGGGGCTGCCGGAGAGCGGCAAGTTCGGCTTCATGGAGATGTTCTCGGGCGACAACATCGCGCAGTCGAGCCAGGTCCAGAAGATCCGCTACCAGAAGGCCCTGGAAGACGAGCTGGCGAGCACGATCGAGGCGCTCGACGAGGTCAAGTCGGCGCGCGTCCATCTGGTGCTTCCCGGCGACCGGGTCTTCGTCGACGACAAGAACGTCGCCAAGGCCTCGGTCACGGTCGGCCTGCGGTCGGGGGTCGCGCTGGCGCCGGAGAAGATCCAGGCGATTGCCCGGATCGTCGCGGGGGCGGTGCCCGAGTTGTCGCTCGACCAGGTCAACGTGCTCGACACGCAGGGGCACGTCCTGTGGGAAGGGGACGGCGACGGCTCGGCGATCGCCGGCTCGCGCCAGATCGAGATGCGGGCCGCGATGGAGAAGGACGTCAACGGCAAGGTCGGGCGGGTGCTCGAGCCGCTGGTCGGGCCCGACGGCTTCGTCGTCAAGACCACGGCGGAGGTCGACTTCCAGAAGGTCCTGCGGCGCGAGAAGAACTACGACCCGGAGAGCGGCGTCCTGCTCTCCGAGGAGAAGACCAAGGAGAAGCAGAGCTCCTCCTTCGCGGCGGCCGGCGTACCGGGCACCGCCTCGAACCTCCCCGGAGGGCCGGGCGGTCCGGCCGACTCCGACGCCGGCGACCTCTCCGAGCGGCAGAACCAGCGCGCGAGCTACGAGTACTCGATCAGCGAGTCGTCGATCGAGCAGCCGATCGGGCAGCTCCAGCGGCTCTCGGTCGCGGTGCTGGTCGACCAGCGCTGGAGCGAGGTCGAGGGGGCCGAGGGGAAGGAGCGGAAGGCCGCCCCGCGCAGCGACGAGGAGATCGCGCAGATCGAAGACCTCGTCAAGGGCGCGATCGGCTTCGACGCGCAGCGCGGCGACCGGGTGACGGTGGAGCAGGTGGCGTTCCAGCGCGCGCCGGTCGAGACCGCCTCCGGCGGCTTCGACGTCCGCCCCTGGCTGCCCGTGGTGAAGTGGGTGGCGCTGGTCGCGCTGGCGCTGATGGCGTTCTTCCTGCTCGTGCGTCCGCTGCTCAAGACGCTCCGCCTGGCCGCTTCGGGGCGGCACGACATCCTGTCTGCGCCGATGGCGTCCGGCGCCTCGGCGGTCCCGGCCACGCTGCAGCTCGGCAAGCCGTCGGCGGTCGAGCTGATGCGCCAGCGGCTCTCGTCGGTCGCCACCGAGCAGCCCGAAGGCATGGCCCAGACCCTCCGCATCTGGCTGCACGAATCCCGCGACGAGAAGTAGCCATGGCCGACGAACCGCTCACCGGGACGCAGAAGGCCGCCATCCTGATCGCGCTGATCGGCGAGGACGCCGCGGGGAACGTCCTCAAGCACCTCGACCAGCCCGAGATCCGCCAGATCACGATGGAGATCGCGAAGATCAAGATGATCGACCCGTCCGCCTACGCGGGCGTGCTGCGGGAGTTCGTCGACCTGGTCGCCAACGCCCGCGGGCTCGAGCTGGCGGGGCCGCACCTGGCGCGCAAGCTGCTGCAGCGCGCGATGCCGGACGAGGTCGACCGGCTGGTCAAGGATCCCGACAAGCGCAAGGTCCGCGACGACGAGGACGAAGGCGGCGAGGTCCAACTGCCCGAGCTGCCGGAGCCGCTGATGAGCGCGTCCTCGCGCCGCATCGCGATGCTCCTGTCCGAGGAGGCGCCGCAGACCGCCGCGCTGGTGCTGGCGCACCTGCCTCCGCGCAAGGCGGCGCGGATCATGCTCCTGCTGCCGGCCGAGCGGCGACTCGACGTCACACGGCGGATGGCGACGATCCGCGAGATCCGCCCCGACGTCGTGCACCGCGTGGCGCAGGTCCTGCAGGCCAAGCTGACGGCGATCAACGAGGAGCCGCTGGTCCCGATGAACGGCGTCCAGACCGCCGCCGACACGCTGACCAAGATGGGGCGCTCCGCGGGCAAGGAGATCGTCGAGGCGATGTCCGAGGACTTCCCCGACCTCTCCAAGCAGCTGCGCGACATGCTGTTCACCTTCGACATGCTGCGCGGCCTGGGCGACCGGGACTGCCAGGAGGTGCTGCGGCAGGTCGATCGCGCCACGCTCGCCCTGGCGCTCAAGGGCGGCGACCCGGAGGTGACGCAGCTCTTCATGAACAACATGTCCGAGCGCGCGTCGCAGATGCTGACGGAGGAGATGGACCTGATCGGCGCGCCGCGCCTGACGGACATCGAGCGCGCGCAGCGGATGATCATCGAGCTGGTGCTGAAGCTGGAGGCGGAGGGGTCGATCACCCTGGAGGAGACGGCCGGTGCCGCCTAGCCGCCTGCTCGACGCGCCGGACGCGATGCGCTTCGAGCCTCCGGAGCTGGAGGTCGACGCGATCGCGCTCTACAACACGGGCGAGGTCCGAGACGACGAGCGGGCCCAGGCTCGGCGCCTCGCGGAAGCGGTCCGTGCGGGGTACGCCGAGGGGCTCGAGCGCGGGCAGCGGGAGGGGCTGGCGGAGGCGGAGCGGCAGCAGCGGGCGGCCGCCGAGCGACTGGCCCGGTCGCTGGCGACACTCCACGGGCTGGAGCGCCAGATCCTGCACGAGGTGCGGGCCGAGGTGACGGAGCTGGCGGTCGGGATCGCGTCGAAGATCGTGCGCGAGAAGGTCGCCTCCGGCGACCCGGTCGTGACCCGGATCGTGCAGGAGATCTTCGCGCGGATCGGGCCGGGAGTCGGGCGCAAGGTGCGGCTCAACCCGTCCGATCTCGAAGCGATCGCCGCGGCGGCGATGACGCTCACCGAGCCGGGCAGCGTCGAGCTGATCGCCGACCCCGCGATCGAGCGCGGCGGCCTGCTGGTCGAGTGCGCGGAGGAGGACATCGACGCCCGGATCTCGACGGCGGTCGACATCTTCCGCGACGCGCTGGAGGACCCGGCGTGAGCGCGACCGTGGTCCGCGAGATGCACGAGTCGCTCCACCGCGCGGGCGAGCGCGTGGCGGGGCGGGAGCCGCTGCGCCGCGCCGGGCGCGTCGTGCGCGCCGTGGGCCTGGCGGTCGAGAGCGTCGGGCCGCGGGTCGCGGTCGGCGAGGAGTGCCGGCTGGAGGACGCCGAGGGCGAGCTGCTCTCGCTGGCCGAGGTCGTCGGCTTCGAAGGGAACCGGATCTACTCGATGCCGATCGACGCGCTGCGCGGGCTCCGGCACGGCGACCGGCTGGTCGCGACCGGCCGCACGCCGCGCGTCCCGATCGGGGACGCGCTGCTGGGCCGGGTGCTGGACGCCGAGGCCAAGCCGCTCGACGGGAAGGGTCCGCTGCCGCCGATGCCGCTGCGCTCGATCCACGCCGACGCCGTGCCCGCGATGCAGCGCCCGCGGATCCGCGAGGTGATGGCGACCGGGATCCGCTCGATCGACGCCGCGCTGACGATCGGCCGCGGGCAGCGGATCGGGATCTTCTCCGGGGCCGGCGTCGGGAAGAGCCGTCTGCTGGGCGGGATCGCGCGCCACGCCGCCGACGACGTGATCGTCATCGCGCTGGTCGGCGAGCGCAACCGCGAGGTGCGCGAGTTCGTCGAGGGGGACCTCGGGCCGGGGCTCGCGCGCGCGGTCGTCTTCGTCGCGACCTCGGACGAGTCGGCGCTGCGCCGCGTGCGCTGCGCGCTGGCCGCGACGACCGTTGCGGAAGGGTTCCGGCGCGAGGGGCGGAACGTCACCTTCCTGATGGACTCGCTGACCCGCGTCGCGATGGCGCTGCGCGAGATCGGCCTCTCCACCGGCGAGCCGCCCTCGAACAAGGGCTACACGCCGTCCGTCTTCGCCTTCCTGCCGCGCCTGCTCGAGCGCGCCGGGCGCGAGGAGGGGGGCGGCGCGATGACCGGGCTGTACACCGTCTTCGTCGAAGGGGACGACCTGAACGACCCGATCAGCGACGCCGCGCGCGCGATCCTCGACGGCCACATCGTGCTGGCGCGCAAGCTGGCCGAGCGCGGCCACTACCCGGCGGTGGACGTGCTGGCGTCGGTCTCGCGGGTCATGCCCCACGTCGCCAGCCGCGAGCACCAGGCGGCGGCGCAGCGGCTGCGGCGGCTGATGGCGATCTACCGCGACAACGAGGACCTGGTCGCGATCGGCGCCTACCGGCCGGGAATCGACGAGGCGCTCGACGAGGCGGTCCAGTGGCACCGCCCGATCGAGGAGTACCTGCAGCAGGATCTCGCCACCGCCAGCCCGCTGGTCGAGACCCTCGCCGGGCTCGACGCGATCGGGGCCTGAGATGGCGCGCTTCGTCTTCCCGCTCGACGTGCCGCTGCGGCTGGCGCGCGTCCAGCGCGGGCAGACGCGGCGCGAGCTGGCCGTGGCGATCCGGGCGGCGGTGACCGCGGAGGAGGCGCTGCAGCAGGCGGCGCTCGCGCTGCGCGAGACGGGGCGCCAGATCGACCGCGAGCGCGTGGCCGGCGTGACCGGCCGCGAGCTGGCGACGCTGTCCCAGCTCTACGAGCGCGCGCGGGCGCGGGTCCCGGCGCTGCGCGTGCGGCGTGACGCGGCGGTGGAGCGTGAGCAGGAGGCCCGCGCCCGCCTCGCCGCGGCGACCCGCGAGGCGCAGGTGCTCGAGCGCCTGCGCGAGGAATCCCAGGCCCGCTTCCTGGCCGAGGAAGGGCGGCGCGAGCAGTTGGCGAGCGACGACCTCGTGCTCGTCCGCCGCACGCGCAGCGTGCTGGCGGAGCAGCAACGGAGACGGCTGTCATGAACGGACGGAAGCTCCTGGTTGCGACCGCGGCGGCGGCGTTGACCGTCAACGCGCTGATCGTCGTCGACGCGCTGTCTTTCGGAGTGGTCGTGTCGCCGGCGGAAGCCAAGGGCAGCGCCGGCGAGAGGGCGCGCCCCTCCGAGCGCGGGAAGCCCGCCGCGCCGGCTGCCGCCAGCCCGTCGGGGGCCGCTTCCGCGGCCGGCCCGGCGGAGGCCGGAGCGAGCGAGGCCGAGGCAGCGTACCGCGCGCTCGTCGAGGGGCTGCAGCAGCAGAAGCAGGCGCTCGATCGCCGCACCGACGAGGTAGCGGAACGCGAGCGGCAGTTCCAGGTGCTCAAGCAGTCGCTGGCCGCCGACGCGGCGGCGGCACCGGCCAGCGGGGCCGGAGCGGGACCCGGTGCGGGTGGCGCGGCCGGCGCCGGTGGGGCTGCGGCGTCCCCGCACGCCGCATTCGACCGGCTGCTCAAGGCCTACGAGGGGATGGACCCGGAGAACGCGGCGGCGGCGCTGGCCGAGCTCTACAACAAGGACCAGCAGGTCGTGGTCGACGTGCTGCTCGGGATGAAGCCGCGCCAGGCCGGCGCGGTGCTGGATTCGATCGCCGCGACGGCCCCGTCGGTCGCCGCCGAGCTGTCGCTCGAGGTCTGGAAGCGCGACCAGTAGGGGGAGCCGGTGGCTCG
>CAVPCQ010000006.1:0-445013 GCA_963702425.1 uncultured Acidobacteriota bacterium | reverse complement strand
GCGCCTCGGAGACGACGCGCAGCCCGTGGGCGCGCGCTGCCGCCGACAGCCAGCCGAGCGCCGGCTCGCCGTGTCCGCGGAACGAATAGGGACTGGTCCGCGGCTTGAACGCCCCGCCGCGGAGAAAGCGGGCGCCGATCCGGGCCAGCTGCCGGGCGATCGCGTCGATCTGCTCTTCGGACTCCACGCTGCACGGGCCGGCCATGACGACCGGCCGCTGACCCGCGCCGAACGAAACCCCCGCGACATCGATCGCGGCGGGAAGTGAGGCCAGGCGCGGCGTGCCGCCGGGCCGGGAGAGTACCTCGGCAACACCGTCGATCACCGCGATCGCCTCCTGAGCCGCTTCGGTCGATCCAGGGTGGACGGCGAACAGGGTCCGCCCGCCCTCCCCTTCGTAGCGGTCGACCCAGAGTCCGAGCGCGGCAAGGCGCTCGCCCACGGCGGCGGGGTCGGCGTCGGGATGCAGGCAGATGATCATCGGGCGCAGTCGTCCGGACCCGGAACGATAGCACCCTCCGGCCGCTCCGGCCCGGGGGCTGGACTCAGGCCGCCCGCGGATCCCTGCTGGCGGAGCAGCGCCCGGACCGCCATCTGGGCCGCCAGCAGCCCGGCGTAGTGCCCGTCCTCGTAAGCGAAATGCGGATCCCCGGCGAGCAGCGGGACGTCGTCGAAGTTGTGCAGGTCGTCGCGCGACAGCTCGGGATAGAGGCGTCGGCCGAGCGCGACCAGGCGCCGCTCCTGGTGTTCCACCAGCTCGCCGAGCAGGACCTCGATACGTCGCGCGAAAGTGTGGTCTGGGGGAAGCGCGGTCCCGTCCAGGGTGTCGGTCACGGCCTCGTCCTCGGGTGGAATGGCCGGCGGCGGCAGCCGCCGGCTCCGTCATGGCGCCCGTTCGGGCGACGCCTAGAATAGCGATTCGATGCCGTCCATTCCCGCATGGTGCCGGGCCGTAGCGCGGCCTCGGCGGCGCTGAGCCGTGGAACCGCTGTCCCGGCAGCGCGCCGCGCGCGCCGTCAACGTCGGATTGGTGCTGGCCGCCGCGGCGGTGCTGGTGGTGCTCGGCAGCGGCGGGGCGACCGTCGAGCTGGGGAACACCCGACTCCCGCTGCGCCACGCTCTCGTTCCGCTAGCGCTGCTGGGCCTGCTGGCCGGGGTGCGGGTCCTGCTGGGTTCACGCACGGGGGGGCTCGAGGCTCGCGTGCTGCATGCCTTCGCCCGCCTCGGGCTGCCGCCGCGGGATCTGCCCGCGACTCCGGGCCGCGCGGCACGGGGCGGGGCGGTGCTCGGCGCCGGTTTCGGCGCCGCGATCGCTCTGGCGGACGGGGTGCGGGTGCTCCTTTCCTCGCGCCTCGCGTCGTCGTCGGCACCCGCCTTCGGGGCCTTCGCGGCCTCCGGTCTCGCGGCGGTGGCCCTTTCTGCGGGATTCGCCGCGTTGATCGGGGCTCTCGTTGCGACGCTCTTCCCGCGCTGGGAAGGGCGTCGCGCCGGGCGCTACGAGGCGGGACGATGGACGGCCGCGGCGCTGCTCGCGGCCGGCCCGTTCGCGCTCCTGCTCGGGCCGCCCCTGGCGGCGGCGGAGCGCACGCCACTCGTCCTGCTCGGGACCGCCTCCGCCTTCCTCGCGGGGCTCGCGATCTTCTGCTTCCTGCTGCCCGCTGCCTGGCTGCAGGTCGTCGCCGGGCGATTCACGCTCGCGCTCGCGCTGGCCGGCGGGCTGGCGCTGACGATCGGGGCCTGGGCCTTGAGCGGTGCGGCGCTGCGAGGAGAGGGGAGCGCCGTCGGCGCCTATCCCAATGTCCTGATCGTGACCATCACCGGGCTCCGAGCCGACGCCGTCGGGGCCTACGGGGGGACCACCATCGCCACGCCCGTGCTCGATGCGCTCGCCGAGCAGGGGGCGTGCTTCCGCGACACGGTGACCCCCTCGCGCGTCGCGCCGGCGGCTGCGGCCTCCCTGCTGACGGGGCTCTATCCGACGAGCCACGGGCTGCGTGACGAGGGGGACGCGCTTCGCCCGGGGATCGAGGGGCTGCCGGAACGGCTCACGGCCAACGGCTATCGCTGTGCGGCGTTCGTCTCGGCCCGGCCGCTCGAGGGCCGGAACACCGGCCTGGACACCCTGTTCGAGACCTACGAGGACGTGGCCGCGATCTCCGACTGGCTGGCGCGCTTCACCTTCGGCCGGCTGGCGCGCGGAGCGATGCCGGGCGACGCCCGTCCGGTGCGCAGCCCGCGACAGGCGCTCGAGCACTTCCGCGAGTGGGTCCGGAAGCTGCCCCCCGGGGTCCCCTGGTGCGCCTGGGTCGAGATCGGGGAGCCGGCGTGGCCCCGCCCCGCCCCGCCCCGCGGCGGCAGCGACGCGATCGCCGTGGCGGGCGATCGACGTGATCTGGCGGCTCCGCTCCGGGACCCGCCCGACTGGGTCGACGATCGCGAACGGAGCCGCTCGCTCGCCGCCTGGATGGAAGGCTACCGCGTGGCGGTCGCCACCGCGGACGCGGCGGTCGGGGCGCTCCAGCAACTACTGCTCGAGCGCGGCGAACTCCATCGCACCCTCGTCGTGATCACGGCCGAGGTCGGCATCCCGCTCGGCGAGGAGGGGGTGTGGATCGAAGGAGGATCCGGGCTTGCGGACGGCGTGGTGCGGGTCCCGTGGCTCGTGGCTGGCCCCGGGGTTGCCGCCGCGGCCCGCGTCGGTGGGCCGACTTCGCTGGTCGACGTGGCGCCGACGCTGCTCGGCTTGCTGAGGCTGGGCGGAGCCCGGGACGTGGAAGGGGAGGACCTGTCCCGCTTCCTCGGCGCCTCGTCCCCCGACGAGCGCGATCCCGGGTCCGGGCCGGTTTTCGCGGAGGCGG
The DNA here is from genome assembly GCA_963702425.1 of uncultured Acidobacteriota bacterium. Classification (GTDB taxonomy): domain Bacteria; phylum Acidobacteriota; class Polarisedimenticolia; order J045; family J045; genus JALOKP01. The sequence goes on along the minus strand of CAVPCQ010000006.1, from coordinate 442,155 downwards.
CGAGCGAGCCCGGCGGCAACCGGACGCGGGCCGTTCGGATCGGCGGGTGGAAGCTCGTGCGCGAGGCGGGAGGAGCGGAACGGCTCTTCCAGTCGAGCGGAGGAGAGGAGCAGGAGGTCGTCGCCCCCCGGGACCGCTCCCTGCGAGTCCAGGAGCAGCTCTCGAGCGAGATCGCGGAACGGATCCGGAGCGAACGGGACTTTCCCGCGGATCCGCGCTGAGGATGGGTCGCCGCCGGGGGGAGCGACCCGCGGTCCGGTGCAGCGCCCGCGGCCGAGGTGAATTCGGTGCCGATCGACGCTAGGCTTGGCGCCGCGATGAGGATCGGACGGGTGATCGGGGGCGCCGCTGCGGCGCTGACGATGGTCGGTGTGCTCGCGGCGGGCTCGGTGCTCGCCCAGGAGCCGCCCGTCCTCGACGACGTCCCCGCGTCGTGCGCCACCATTCACGCGGTCGAGGTCCGCGGCAGCCAGAAGATGAGCGCGGACGCGGTCCGCTTCGATCTCGGGATCAAGCCCGGCGATCCCTGGGACCAGGCGCGGATCGATCAGGAGTTCCGGCGCTTCTGGGCTCGCGGCTACTTCTCGGACCTGCGTTTCTTCCGGCGCTGCGAGCCGGACGGCGCGATCCTCGTCGTGGAGATCAAGGACCGCCCGACCGTGCTGTCCGTCTCGTACTCGAAGAACAAGGTCGTCACCCAGCAGCAGATCGAGGACTACTTCAAGGAGCGCAGCTTCACGTTCACGGTCGGGACTCCGCTGGACCGGAAACGGGTCTGGAAGGCGCAGCAGCTGATCAAGGAACTGCTCGGGACGAAAGGCTACCTCGACGCCAAGGTCGACCCGCAGGTCAAGGAGGTCTCGGCCAGCTCGCGGAGCATCACCTTCAAGATCGTGCCCGGCGGAAAGACGCAGATCAAGGACCTCGAGTTCACCGGGAACGACCACTACTCCGACGCCGCCCTCAAGAAGCAGCTGAAGCTCACCGGTGAGTACCAGTTCTATTACCCATGGGGCAAGAAGTCGCTCTATCACCCGCTGAAGTTCCAGCAGGACGTCAACAACATCCTCCAGTACTACCGCGACCGCGGGTACCTCGACGTCGACGTGCGCCCGCCGATCGTCGAGGTCCGGTCCACTAAGGGGCAGGCGGACGAACAGGCGACGCAGGACGCGGTCGCGATGCTCGCGGGCCAGGGGATCCCCGCGACGGCGGGACCCGCGCCCGAGTCCCAGCCTGCCCCCGCGCCCGACGCCGGATCGCAGCTCGTCGCCTCCGACGAGGAGAAGCGCCGCGAGGAGGAACAGGCCGCGGCCGCGGCCGAAAAGGCCGCGAAGGTCAAGAAGTGGGCCTTCGTCACGGTCCCGATCGTCGAAGGGCCGGTCTACACGCTCGGCAAGATCAGCTTCGAGGGGAACACCGTCTTCACCTCCGACACGCTGCGGACCACGATCCCTCTCCCCGACGGCGCGGTCCTCTCGGACAGCGCGATCGAGGGCGGGATGCGGGTCATCCGGAACATCTACGGCCGGCGCGGCTACGTCTACGTCGCGGTGACGCGCCGCATCGAGCGCAAGGAGGGCGAGCAGGTCGCCGACGTCGTGATCACGATCGACGAGGACCGGGCCTACACGGTGCACCGGCTCGAGTTCTCGGGGAACACGACGACCAACGACGAGGTCCTGCGCCGCGAGTTCAACCTCGCCGAGGGCGACATCCTGGACCGCTCGCTGCTCGACCGCTCGACGCAGAAGATCCAGCAGCTGGGCTTCTGGGTGCCGGCCGAGGAGCCGACGCTGGCCCCGGTGGAGGGCACCGACCAGGTCGACCTGATCGTGCGCGGCGAGGAACAGTCGCGGAACGAGATCCAGGTCGGCGGCGGCTACAGCGAGCTCGAGGGCGCGTTCTTTCTCGCGAGCTACCAGACCCGCAACTTCCTCGGCCGCGGCGAGACGCTCGGCCTCAACCTGTCGATCGGCGGCCGCTCGAACCAGGCGGCGCTCAACTTCGTCGAGCCCTGGCTGTTCGGCAAGCCGATCACGCTCGGCGTGTCGATCTTCCGGCGCAGTTACGACTTCGGCGTCGCGCGCGATATCCAGGGGAACACCCAGAACCTCAACCAGGCCGGGACCGGGGGATCGGTCACGGTCGGCCGGCGGCTGGGCGACTTCACGCAGGTCTCGCTGATCTGGTCCTACGAGCAGGTCGAGGCCAGCACGATCGACATCTCGGCCCAGTTCGCCACGACCCAGACCATCCTGTCGAACCTCACTCCCGTCTTCAGCTACAAGCGCGTCAACAACTACCTGCGGCCGACCTACGGCTACGAGCTGAGTGTCCTGCCGACGATCTCGCTGCAGGCGCTGGGCAGCGATCTCGACTACTTCAAGCCGCGCCTGACGGGCACGATCTACCGGCCGTTCGGGCTGCGCTTCTTTGCCGCCGCTCACGCCGAGGTGGCCTGGATCTGGCCGTTCCGCGACGTCGAGCGCGCGCCGGGGTACGTCGACGGCGTGCCGCGGTTCCAGCGCTACTTCATCGGCGGCGACACCATCGGGCCGCGGATCTTCGAGACCCGGACGATCTCGCCGGTGCGTTTCATCGTGCAGCTCGACCAGAACGGCAACCCGATCATCGGCCCCGGGGGCAACCCGCAGGTCGCGCTGGTCCAGGTCGGCGGCAGCAAGATGGCGCTGGTGCAGCTCGAGGCGGGCCTGCTGATCGGCAAGACCGCGACGCTCGTCGCGTTCTTCGACACCGGCGGCTCCTACGACAACGGCGTCGACATCAACTGGGACGACGCCCGGGCCTCGACGGGATTCGAGTTCCGGATCTTCCTGCCGGTCTTCCAGGCCCCGATCCGGCTGATCTACGGCTGGCCGGTGAAGGAGGCGCCGTTCGACCAGACCAGCCAGTTCCAGTTCTCGATCGGGCTGCCGTTCTAGCGTCCCGGCCTAGCCGAAGATCCCGAGCGCTCCGAGGGTCCCGAGGAGGATCATGAGCAGCGCTCCCGCCGCCGCGACGAGGATCCGCCAGCGTGCGAGGTGACGGCAGCGCTCGCTGCAGTAGGGTTCCTCGGGCCGGACGCGCGCGGGCGCGCCGCACGCGGCGCAGCGCGTCACGAGGTCTTCCCGGTGCGCGGCAGCCTGTCGGACGCTGCGAGCAGCGAGCGTAGAACGCGATCGACGTCGTCCGGGCCCGCCCCCGGGCCGTTGACGAGGATCGCGAACGCGAGCTCGCGTCCCTGCCGGTCGACGGCGTAGCCCGCGAGAGCCGAGACGCCGTTCAGGGTGCCGGTCTTGGCGCGCACCCGGCCGCGCAGGTCCGAGAGGCGGTTCCTCAGCGATCCATCCTCGCCGGCGCGCGCGAGCGAGGCCTCGAACTCCGCCCGCCAGGCGGGCGCGCGCCGGGCGGCGAGCAGGACGCCGACGAGCGTTTCGGCGGTCAGGCGATTCGCCTTGCCGTAGCCGGAGCCGTCGGCGAGGACCACGCCGTCGGCCGTTACCGCCCACTCCTCGAGGCAGGCGGCGATCCGTCGAGTGCCCCCCGCGGTGGACCCGGGCGGGCCGCCGGTGTAGGCGTCGAGCGCGCGCGTCAGCATCTCTGCGCCGAAATTGGAGGAGGGCTTGTTGACGCCGGCGACGATCTCGCCGAGCGCCGGGCTCTCGTGCTCCAGCAGCAGCACGGCGCCGGCCGGCGCACGGCCGGTGCGCGCGCGGCCGCCGACCGCGATCCCCGCCTCGCGCAGCAGCTCGGCGAGCGCATTGCTCACCGCGAGACCCGGCGGGCCGAGGTGGATCCAGGTCCGGTACGGCGAACTGCCGGCCGCGATCGTCCCGTGGACGACCACCTGCGCGCGGCCGTCGGAACCGTCCTGGAGAAACACCGCGAGATCGGTCGCCAGGCCGGTGGTCGCGCGGTTCACGACCGGTGCGGCGGCCCGCAGGGGCGAGGAGGAGACGCGGGCGGGCAAGCCGTGGCCTGCGCCGGGGAGGACCACGATCTCGGTCGCGTCCCAGGCCAGCGAGAGCGCGCCCTGCGGGGCGTTGTACGGGCTCGGCCGCATGTCGTCGGGCCAGCTCGCGGGCCACCCGGGAGCCTCGAAGAGCGACTCGTCGACGACGACATCTCCGGCGATGCGCCTGACCCCGAGCGCGGCCAGCTCGCGGACCGCCGCCCAGAGCCGCTCGGCGTCGAGCGCCGGGTCGCCGGCGCCGCGCACGTAGAGCGCGCCGCGCAGCGTCCCTGCGGCGTCGGGCGCGGCGTCGGCGAGAAACGCGGTCCGGAACCGGAAGGCGGGACCGAGCATCTCGAGCGCGCAGGCGCTGGAGAGGATCTTCATCGTCGAGGCCGGCACCATCGGCCGGTTCGCGGCGTGCGACGCCAGCGGAGCGCCCGATTCGGACCAGACGGCGTGGACGCCGACCTCTGCGCGGCCGACCGAGTCGATCGTGGCGGCTACCACCGTCGGTAGGACGGGCGCAGCCGCGAATCCCGGCGGGCCGCTGACGTGCGGGACCTTCGTTCCGGCGGCGTGTGCGGCGAGGCCCGCGATCGACGACGCGAGGAGGAAAGCTGCGAGGCAGGCGTGCGCGGGTGGATGACGCATCGCGGGGGATGTTACGGGGCCCTTTTCATTTGGGCGAGACCGGCGTAAAAAGTCGGCAGGAGGGAAGATGCCCCCGAGGCCCCGGGGGGCCCTCTGGATGGGTGACTGGATCCGTGCGCGCCGCGCCCGGCTCGGACTCTCGCGCCGGGCGGCGGTTCGGGCGGGTGCGGTCCCTCCGGCGCCCCTCACGCCGACGCTGCTCGCCGACTTCGAGTGCGGCGACCGCCTGCCGACGCTCGCGCGTCTGCCGGCGCTCGCGCGCGCGCTCGACGTGTCCCCGCGCGAGATCGCCGACTGGATCCTGCTGGCGCCGCGCCTCGAGGACGTGCTGGCCGGGGCGGAAGGGGAGGCGGGCGGTCAGCCTCCCGGGGCGCACGAGATCCGGGCCTGGGCGGCGGCGGGGCGCCACGAGTCCGCGATCGCGCACGCCGAGCGGGCGGCCCGCGGTGCCGCGGGCGCGGCCGCCCAGGACTACCTGCTGGTGCTGGCCTCGTCGCTCGCCGCGATCGGATGGGGGGGGCTGGCGGCTGCGGTGGCGCAGCGGGTGCTCGACCGTCCGCGCCATCCCCGCTTCGCGCGCGAGGCCCGCGTGGTGCTGGCGGAAACGGTGCTCGCCGAGGGCCACCGCGAACTGGCTCGCGCCTGGCTGGCTGAGCTCCGGACGGCGGATTGGCCCGAGCCGGTGGACGAGGCCCTCGCGCTGCGGTTGGAGCTGCTTCGCGTCGAGATCGGTGGCCAGGGGCGCGCGGCGCGCATGCGGCGCTTCGCGGGGTTGGCGGAGCGCGCCCAGCGGGCCGGACTCCCCGGGCTCGCGCGCACCGCGGCCGACGCCGCGGTCCGGACCCGCCGCGAGACCGCGCGGCCCGGCCTTCCTCCGGCGCGGCCGCTTGCTCGGGCGCGGCCGTCCGACTAGCATGACCCTTTGGTAAGTCCGCTCGCAGTTCCCCGCCATCTCAATGTCGTCCGGCCGCTCGCCGGCCCGGTCAGGGAGGAGTTCCCTTGAACGTCCACGAGTACCAGGCCAAGGAGATCCTCGCGCGCTACGGCGTTCCCGTCGCCGGCGGCGGGGTCGCCACCTCGGCGGAAGAGGCCCGCCGGATCGCCGAAGGGATCGGCGGGCCGGTCGTCGTCAAGGCGCAGATCCACGCCGGCGGACGCGGCAAGGGGGGTGGCATCAAGCTCGCCAAGACCGCCGCCGAGGCGGAAGCGCACGCCCGCGCGATCGTCGGGATGACCCTGGTCAGCCCGCAGACGGGCCCCAAGGGCCGGCTGGTCCGCAAGGTCTACGTGACCGCAGCCAGCGAGATCGCGCACGAGTATTACCTCGGCCTGCTGGTGGACCGCGCCAGGTCCCGCCTGACGATCATGGCGTCGGCCGAGGGCGGCGTGGAGATCGAGAAGGTGGCGGCCGAGACGCCGGAGAAGATCATCCGTGCGGACATCTTCCCATCGGTCGGCTACTCGCCCTACGTCGGGCGCCGGGTCGGGCGCGGCATCGGGCTCGGCCCCGACCAGGTCAAACAGTTCGTCGCGCTGCTCGGCGCATGCGTTCGCTGCTTCACGGAAATGGACTGCACGCTGGTCGAGATCAACCCGCTGATCCTGACGCCGGAGGGGAAGCTCTTCGCGCTCGATGCCAAGGTCAACTTCGACGACAACGCGCTCTTCCGCCACCCTGACGTGAAGGAGATGCGCGACATCCACGAGGAAGACCCGCTGGAGGTCGAGGCCAGCAAGAGCGACCTCAACTACATCAAGCTCGAGGGCGGGCAGGTCGGCTGCATGGTCAACGGCGCCGGCCTCGCGATGTCCACGATGGACATCATCCAGCTCGCGGGCGGCAAGCCCGCCAATTTCCTGGACGTCGGCGGCGGCGCGAGCAAGGAGACCGTCTCCAACGCCTTCCGTATCCTGATGCGAGACGAGGATGTCCGGGCGGTGCTGGTCAACATCTTCGGCGGGATCGTGCGCTGCGACCGCGTGGCCGAGGGGATCATCGCGGCGGCGAAGGAGATCTCGATCCCGGTCCCGCTCGTGGTCCGGCTGCAGGGCACGAATGCGCGGGAGGCCCGGCAGCTGCTCGAGGCCTCCGGGCTGAAACTGACGGTTGCCGAGACGCTGGACGAAGCCGCGCGCAGGGTCGTGGCGGCGGTGGGAGGTGCGGCATGAGCATCCTCGTCGATGCGGCCACCCGGGTCGTCGTGCAGGGGATGACGGGCGGAGAGGGCTCGTTCCACACGCGGCAGATGGTCGAGGCGGGGACCCGTGTCGTCGCCGGCGTGACCCCCGGCAAGGGGGCGACGAAGCACGAGGGGATCCCGGTCTTCGACACCGTCGCGGAGGCGGTGAAGGCCACCGGCGCCAATGCGTCGGCGATCTTCGTCCCGCAGGCGTTCGCGGCCGACGCCATCCTGGAGTCGGTCGACGCCGGCGTCCCGCTGATCGTCGCGATCACCGAGGGGATCCCGGTCCTCGACATGCTGCGCGTCAAGAACGCGATCGGGGAGTCGGGCCGGACCCGGCTGATCGGGCCGAACTGCCCGGGGATCATCACTCCCGGCCGGTGCAAGATCGGGATCATGCCGGCGTCGATCTTCACCCCCGGCACGGTCGGGGTGCTCTCGCGCTCCGGCACGCTGACGTACGAAGCGGTGGACCAGCTGACGAAGATCGGCCTCGGTCAGAGCACCGCGATCGGCATCGGCGGCGACCCGATCATCGGCTCGCCGTTCACCTCGCTGCTCCCGCTCTACGAGGCCGACGTGCAGACCGAGGCGCTGGTTCTGATCGGCGAGATCGGTGGGACGGCGGAGGAGGACGCGGCGTCCTGGATTCAGGCCCACATGTCCAAGCCGGTCGTGGCCTTCATCGCTGGTGCGACGGCTCCCCCGGGCCGGAGGATGGGCCACGCGGGGGCGATCATCAGCGGCGGGAAGGGAACCGCGGCCGAAAAGAAGGCAGCGCTCCGGGCGGCGGGGATCGCCGTCGTGGATTCGCCGGCCGAAATCGGGGTGACCGTTGCACGCCTGCTCGGGCGGGCCTGACAAGGCCGGCGCGACGCTCGAGACGAGCCCCGAAGGGGATCGTCGTTCCGCTGCAAGAGGCTGATGGGAAAGAACTTAGACCGAGATCCGTGCCGCGCCGAGAGGCGCCTCGGCGCGCTGGAAGGGACGACACAGATGGCCATCGAAAGAACGCTGGCGATCGCAAAACCGGACGCGACCCGCAAGGGTGCCGTCGGCGAGGCGATCCGTAGCGCCGAGGAAGCCGGGCTGCGCCCGATCGCGATCAAGCGCCTGCACCTGACCAAAGCCCAGGCCGAAGGGTTCTACGCCGTCCACCGGGCCCGCCCCTTCTTCGCCGACCTGACGGCCTTCATGAGCGAGGGGCCGATCGTGGCCATGGTCCTCGAGGGCCCGGACGCGATCGCGACCTGGCGGCGTCTGCTCGGGGCGACCGACCCGGGCAAGGCGGAGGAGGGGACGCTGCGGAGGCGGTTCGGGACGAGCATTCAGGCGAACGGGTTTCACGGGTCGGACGCGGTGGAGACGGCGGCCTTCGAGACGGGCTACTTCTTCGCGGCTCTGGAGACGTGCGCGTGAAACAGCGCGGACCTGCGTCTCGTCGCAGGTAGCGCACCGGGGGAAGTTCGGACACGCCCTCGAGGATGACGGCGGGGCCGGGCTCGGCCTCCTGCGCGGGGTCAAGCCCGAAGTTCCAGAGGCTGAAGAGCGGAAACCCGGCCAGGGTGGGGCGTTCCGTCAGGCGGCGGGTCCACTTGTCGTCTACGCGCGGATCTGCTCGAACAGTCGGAGTGCGTGCTGCTACTTGGGCTGCGGCGTGGTGATCACGGTGAAGCGGTCATGGTCGCTCTGGTCGGACTTCGGGCGGCAGGTATTTCGCGCGTTCGTGCTGAGTTGACGCATTGGCGTGGGAACGTCCAGAGCTCGGTGCGACAGCCCTCCGAGCGGACTGCGGATCAATTCCCGCTCGACCCGCGCCAACTGCTCCGCGAAGCGGCGCGGAATCGGATAGCAAGTTGCACCTGCAAGGTCCGCGTCCGATAGATGTGTCTCGGCCATGGCGGGGCCGCACGAACCGAGCCTTGGCCGGAGCACCCCGTTTGCCCTCGGCGGTCCCCGAAATTGCCCGGGGGCGCCCCTTGGATGGGGCGCCCCCGGCGTTGGTCACGATCAGCGTCTGGTCAGGGAGTGCAGGCGTTGAGCGTCAGGTCGCGATCCTTCCACTGGCGCCCAGGCGAGGGGAAGCTCTGAGCATCGGGCTTGTCATTCCAGGTGCCGAGAGTGGCGGCCGGGTTCGACAGCCGGACGAGGTAGTAGAACGCTGTGCCCGGGCTGGGGCTGATCGTGTCGTCGGTCTGAGAGTCAGTTCCATTGTTGTCGATGCAGGTCGCGGCGGAGAAGATGCCTCCCGGGGGCACGTTGCCCGGTGTCCCGTCGCAAAGCCCAGGGCATGGCGGCCGAATATCGGAGACATTGCCCTTCGTCGTGTCGAACGGGCCGGGGCCCGACCACACGAGCCTCGTGTTGCTCTGGAACGTGACCTTGAGATCGAAAGCAATGCTGATCGAGTCGGTCTGGAGGCACACCGTAGGGCTCGCGGAGCAGCGCACGTCGAGGAAATAGTCGGTGGAGACCGCCGGCGTGACGATCAGGTTCCCGGCGTTGGTCTGCGGGCTCACGCTCCAGTCGCTGAGGATGGCGCCGAACTGGTCGCGGAACCTGTACTCGATCTCGCCGCCGACGCAGGTCGCAGCGGGGGTCGTGATCCCCGTGAGTTGGAATGGACGCAGCGGGGCATCGCTCACGGTTGTATCGGAGGCGGTATCCGCGGTGTCGTTGCTGTCGAAGTCGCAGGTCGCAGCCGCGGGATCCGAGCAGGCCGCGGCCGGACGGGTCTTGTTGGTGTCGGGGTCGAAGGTCGGGTAGGGGATCGCGGCCAGGGCCGGGTTGATCTCCCCGACGGTACAGACCGTCGCGGCCGGCGGGGCGACGGTCTCGCCGAGGTTGTCGACCAGCAGCGTGAGCGGATCAGCGAGTCCGTTGACCTGGATGTCGTCGACGAACCAGCCGTCGTCGCGGTTGCCGGAGAATATTCCGAGGGAGTCGAAGCCGTTCTCTAGGCCGAGCAGCTCGCCGGGCGCGATGTGCCAGCGGAAGAGGACGGACCGGCCGGCGTACTCGTCGAGGCGGTAGCGCTTGAGCAGCCAGAGGGAGTCGACCGCCGTTCCTCCGGCGAGCCCCTTGACGCCGTCCTGGAGCTCGACTCCGGTTTCGGGGAAGCAGCCGTCGCCCAGTTCGACCGGAACGACCTGCAAGGGGTCGTCGCCCCGTGTCCGGCCGACGCAGGAGTCGCTGAGGTTCGGAGAGCAGGTCGAAGACGGCCCCCGGATGACCGAGTTCTCGAAGAAATCGGACTCGGTGCTGCCATCGTCCGTCGGGTCGTACATGCAGGCGCGGCTGTCGACTCGCCGGTAGCTGGTCTCCGGGGTGTACCAGGCCTTGAGCGGCTCCCACTTTTCCCTGCCGGTCAGGTCGCCGGTCTCCTTGGTGTCGCACTCGCCGTTGGGGTGGACGCTCCCGGTGCCGTCCAGGTCCAGGTCGACGCAGACGTAGACGCGTGCCGCGTCGTAGGTCCAGTCGATCGCGTCCTGGATCCCGCCGCCGCCCTGGAAGTTGCGGGAGTCCATGATCGAGACCTGGGTCCAGAAGGTGAGTTCCGGGCCCGTGAACTGCCCCTGCAACCGCGGGCTCGTGACCGTCTTGGCCGGATCGGGGAAGCCCAACTGGAAGGTGTTCGCGGTTCCGCTCGGGGTCCCGGCGCGGTGCCACTCGACCCAGTTCATCCGGTTGTAGTCCGTGGTCAGGCCGTCGGCGCCGACGCCCGTTCCGGCGTCGAGGATGTTGGACGACGAAAGGCTCTTCCTTCCGGTGCTCGCGCTGAGGACGTTGACCGAGCGGCCGCCGTCGGCACAGGCGCGGTTCTCGCACACGCCGACCCCGGCTGCGCCCGGAGCGTGCAGGTGCCAGTGCTTCTCGGAGATGTTGTAGCCCGCGCCGAGCTGACAGAAGTCGAGCGGATCGGTGGTGGTGCCGTTCGGATTGTCCGGATCCTGGACCTGGCAGTGGGTACCGTCCAGCTCGGTCGCTTGATCGCCCGTGCTGAACGGGCGGAAGTAGTTGAGCAGGCACTTGTTCGAGGAGGTCGTGCCGCAAGCGCTCTGGGTGGCGGTGTACTGCTTGTCGCGAGCGAAGGTCTCGAAGGTCTCGACCACGTTCGCCGCCGCAGTCACCGTCGGCTTGTCGAGGTTGTGCGCCACGCGGAACGTCTGCGGCAGGGAGCTGCCGAGGATCGGCACGTCGGCTGTCAGATCCGAGCCGGCCTCGGCCTTGCCGAGCCCCTGGATGTTGATCAGGAACGACGAGTAGAGCTCCTGCTCCAGGCTGGCGCGGCTCAGGCCCGCGGGGGCGACCACGGTGAAGACGAAACGGTCGGTCGAAGGACACGCCCCGGAGACGGGACTCGCCTGGTTGTTCTGGTTCCGTCCCAAGCGGGTGTCGCAGGTGTCGTACTGGCCCGGCACGCCGCCGCCGTTCTTTTCCAGCCGGCCGACGAGGATCGTGTTGTCCCGGATGTCTCGGATGTACGGGCTGCTGCTCTGGAGCGTCAGCTTGACGTTCTCGATCGGGAAGTTCGCCGCGTTGCGGACCACCACGTCGACGACGAACTGCTCATTCGGATCGGCAAAGCCATCGCCGTCGCCCGTTCCCTGGCCGGCGACGCCGTCCTTGAGGAACACATTCAGGATGCGCACGTCGGCGAAGTCGAAGAAGGCGGAGACGACGGCCGCGACCGGGTTGTCGATGCAGCCGCAGGTGTCGTCGGAGTAGCGGGCGGCCGTACCCGGGAGGTGGGGCGTGCGCCCGTTCGCGAGCCGGGTCGTCTGCGGACAGAGTTCGTCCGCGTCGTCGACCGAGCCGTCCCCGTCGTCGTCGAAGCCGGCGACGCCGGGCTGGCCGTCGGCACCGGCGCTGACGACGTTCTTGCCGTCGTTCTTGTCGAAGTAGCGCACCGTCACCGACGGCGCGATGTTGGCGGCATAGGCGACATAGACCTTCTTGTCGGCCGGACGCGCCGAGCGCGAGGAGGTCGTGACGAAACCCCTGAACTCGACCCCGGCCGAGCCGACCGGGTCGAGACAGAAGGTCTCCGGAACCGGCTCGGCGAACGAGAAGGCCTGGACCTGCAGCTCGAGGGCCGGATCGGCGTCGCAGTTGACGAGGTTGTCCGTGGGTACTGGGTCGATCACGGTGACCGGAATCGATCCGTCGCCGTCGGTGACATACAACGTGCCGACGCTCACCGTCGCGCACTGGCCGAGGAAGTCCGGGTTGGTGCCGGTCGAGCACTTGTCGCCGACCTGCGCCACCGGGTGGCTCTCCTTCCACTCGACGACCATGTCGTCGATGGCCATCCCGTAGCCGTTGATGGGCTGCGGGTTACCCTGCGCCTCGTACACGATGAAGCCGACCTCGCCTGCCCAGGTGTCGCCGGCCGGGCCGTAGATGTCCTCCAGGGTGTTGTAGGCGATGTTCCCCGTGACTCGACCGCTGCTGGCGATGCGGCGGATGTTCCAGTTCCGCGACTGACGCAGCGTCGTGTTGCTGCCGAACGTCGCGGCCAGCGTATTGTCGGTCGTGCCGTCGCCGCAGACGTCGGTCTGAGCGCCGGTGCCGAGCGGGAACGGCCTGCCGTTGGTATCGACATCGAGAGCGCAGGCGTAGACGGTCGTGTTGCCCGCGTTGCACTGCTTGAAGTCGACGCACGGCTTGCCGGCACGGGGGCTGCCGGCGACGCACCGGAAGCAGGGGCAGATCTCGAGTGGGTCGTCGATCGCCCCGTTGACGTCGTCGTCCACCCCGCAGTCGCCCGGGCAACCCTTATCGCCGAGCGAGTAGTCGTTGTCGCAGTCGTCGTCCAGCGGCCGGGCGTCCCCGCTCTCACGGAACACGGCCGTCTGAGTGCCGGGGGAGGTGCCGTCGAGGTCGATCGTGTTGAGGTCGTTGAAGTAGCAGCCTCGGAGACCGCTGCGGTTGTTCCCCCGGGTCCCGTTGACGCCGTCGCCCTCGTTGGGGTTGCCGTCGCGCATCTCGGTCGGGGCGAAGGCGTGGCCGCCGCCGAAGATGTTGAGCTGGCCGCCCGAGATCAGGCCGTACTGGCCGGCGTCGATGAAGGCGATGAACTCGGAACCGAGCGTGTTGATTTCGTTGGTGTTGTTGCGGTCGACGTCGAAATTCCAGGTCCAGCCGGAGTACAGGTCGTCGGCCAGGTCGAGTTGCATGTTCCAGGCCCAGTCGGTGATCTGGGTGTTCCACTGGTAGCCGTCGACGGCGTCGGGCCCCTGGCTGATCGGGTGGATCGCCGGGGTGCGCAGGAACTCGACCCAGAAGGCCGTCCCCTGCGTGCCGTCGTTGGTGTCGTACTCCTCGCAGATGCTGTCGTTCGGGCGGCAGGCCAGGCCGCCGTTGTTGTTGTAGGGGCCGATCGTACCGGTGTGCCAGACGCCGCCGGTGGTGGGGCCGGTACCGGTCATGAAGCCGCAGCCGCCGCCCGTCCCCCAGTTCTGGTCGAGGACATTCGGGGTGCCCGGGCTCTGGTCCTCGCCGGTATCGTAGGAGTCGTTCCAGTTCCGGTCCTCACCCCAGTTGGAGCAGCCGTCCGCGTCGGTGGAGGACAGCTTGGAGGTCTGGCTGATGCCGGTGCGGAACCCTTCGCGGTTCGTGTCGAAGTCCCACGGGCCGCCGAGGGCACCGTTGGCGGCGCAGTTCTGGCAGCATCCCGGCGGGACGCCCGGCGAGGTGCACGGCTTGCTACGTTGCGGCGACGTCAGGGATTCGTAGACGATCGCGGTCTCATCCTGGCCGCGCAGCGCGAAGTCGAACGGGTCGAAGGGATTGGGCGCGATCCGGTTCTCGAGTTTCTCGTCACCGTTGCGGTCGAAGTTGAGGGTGCACCCGGTCTGGCAGTCGGTCGTGAAGTTCCGGACCTCGTCGTCCGCCTGCGCCAGCAGCTGGAAGGCGTCCAGGGTGCGGAAGGTCTGGCAGCTCTTCTCGCCCTGGCCGGCCTTCTGGCTGCGCATGCCGAGCACGAACTCGACCTTCTTGCGGGCCGGAGGCGTTCCGACGACCGCCAGGCTGAAGGTCGACTGCTGGAACGACAACGCCGGCAGGAGCCCGATCTTCTGGATCGGGTTGTCGATCCGGATGAAGCTGGCCTGCGCGCAGGCGTTGCGGCAGGGGTCGTTCTCGTTCACGGTGCAGGTGTCGGCGTCCACCACCTTCAGCTCGACCTCGGCGTCCGGCAGCTCGCGCCCGTCCTGGTTGTAGAACTGGAAGGTCAGACCGAAGGTCTCGCCAAAGTCGAGGTACGGGTCGTCGTCGCAGCCGCCGTCGAGCCGGAAGAACGTGTCGCGGCCGAGCTGCGACAGTAGCTGGACCTCGAGCCCGGACTGGCAATCGATCGCCGCCTCGGACTCGCGGACGACGGTCGTGCTGCCGTTGTTGTCGCTGTAGCGCACGCGGATGCGCCAGCCGTTCGCGACGTAGAGGACGCCGTTGGTACCGCCGGCCGAGCTGTCGATGCTGACCGGGACCGGTTTCGTGGTCTGGAACCGGAGCGAGCCGGCAGGCGGCGCATCGAACCCCAGGCCGGTCTCCGTGTCCCTGAGCACGTTGCTCGCGTCGAAGACCTCGACGATCGTGCGCGCGGAGATCACGTCTCGGAGAGCAGTTGCTCGGCCCGATGCAGTTCGGATCGGCGTCGGCGCCGGCGGCTGCCCTCTCTTCGACGACGATTCGGCTCGCCCCGTTGCAAACGATCGGGTTGTCGCTGAATCGGACGGTCGAGCCGGCGACGACGGGGCCGGCGATCGCGACCGAGAACGGCTTGCCGGCGGGGACGGCTGCGGCCGCGCTGACATCGACGCGCCACTTGCCGGTCATCGCCAAGCCGCCGGCACAGTTCGGGTCCGCGTTGTCGCAGAGGATCGCGGAGTCGAGGGTGCCGTCTCCGTTCGCGTCTGCACGCCGGAAATCGGCCGTGCCGTCGAGGTTCTCGTCCGGACGATTCAGGAAGGTGGCGACGAAGACGGCTTCGGAGTTGTTTCCGACGTCGCGCCACTGGGTCAGGGTGCCGCCCCCGGTCGTGATGAACCTGTTGGGAAGGCTGTACCACCAGCCGTCCGGGTCCGCGCCGGCGCGGCCGCCGACGAGCAGGTCGGCGTTGCGGGTGCTGTCCCGCTCAGGATCCTCGCTGAAGGCGTTGCCCTGGTAGACCTCGTCGTCGGCGTTGCCGCAGACGCCGTCGATGCCGCAGTAGCGGACGTCGAGGTTCAGGTTGTCGTTCAGCACGCCCGTTTCGAGCGCGGCGCCGACTGTGTCGTCCCAGACCAGGGTGACCACCAGGTCGTCGGTCACGCCGTTGACGGTGAACTCCGAGGTCAGCGTCTGGCCGCCGTTGATGGTCCCCGGGAGGTTGAGATCGCTCACGCCGTCCGGCACCGTGCCGTCGCCGTTCAGGTCGCCCGGCGGCAGGTCGTGGACGATCAGCCCGGGCACCGTCTGCGGGTACTCGGCGAGCGGCAGGATGCGGGTCAACTGGAGGTGGCCATAGCCCCAGACGTTGTTGAATCGGGCGGGCGGGATGAAGGTCTTGCCGTTCGTGATCGGGGCCGCTCCGGCGAACATGAGCGCCCGGACGAGGCGGCTCGAAATCGCCTTCGTCGGCCGGTTGTTGTAGAAGCCCTGCTCGAAGTACTCGCGGATCAGCGCAGTGGCGCCGGCGATGTTCGGCGCAGCGAAGGACGTGCCCGCGGCGCCCTGCTGCTGGCAGGTCGCGGCACCGGTCTGGTCCTCCGCTCCGGAGTCCTCCGAGCGGCAGGCGCTCTCCTGGCCTTCCGACAGGATCGTCGGCACGACGCGCGACCTGTTGGCCGGGCTGCCGAGGAAGGCCGGGCCTTCCGACGTGTAGTTGGCCACGGAGTTCCTGGAGAAGAAGCTCTCGGAGGCGCCCACCGAGAGGCAGTTCTTGCAGCTCGCCTCGTCGCTGATCGTGGCCACGCCCGAGTTGGCCGAGGCCGCGCCGTCGTTGCCGGCGGCCTGGGAGATCACCATGATCGGGTAGTCCCTCACGATGAGATCGTTGTTGCGCCCGCTCGGGGCGTAGACCGGTGCTGAGCCGCCGCCGCCACTACCCCACGAGTTGTTGAACACGGTGGCGCCGTGCAGGGTTCTGGCCTCCGTCACGGTCGACACGAAGTTTCCCGGGAAGACGCCGGGATTGTCGGCTTCGGGACAGGCCGTGGCCGCGTCGAAGAACACGACGCGGGCGCCCTTGGCGATCCCGTCGAAAGCCAGGTCCTGGGTCTCGCTGAATCGCCCGTTCTTGTCCTGGTCGACGAACCCGCCGAGCCCGTAGGCGCGGGTGCGGAAGCTGTTCGGATCGTCGGCTGGGACGGTATCGGTCGGGGAGGGGTTGCCCGGCGCCGGGACGCGGCCGCGCACCGGGTTGCCCAAGACGGTGCTCGTGACCAACTGGCCGTGCGTGAAGCGCCCGTTCGCCGTGTCGTCGCACCCTCTGTAGTTCGAATTGGCTGCGACCCCACCGACCGGCCAGCGGTAGCAGACCAGTTTCCGGTGGCAGTTCCCGGCGCTCGGATCGGCGCCGTTGTTGGGGTTGTTGCAGCCGGCGAAGGCCGTCAGGGTGGCGCAGGCGCCCCCCGCACCGTTGGCGGACCAGCCCGACGCGGCCGCGGTGTCGGCGTGATCCGCGGCGTCGACGGACAGCCCGGAGTCCAGCACGGCGACGACCTGGCCGTCGCCATCGATCCCGGCCTTCCAGTATGGGAAGTCGCCGGTCTCGTAGTTCGGGCTCTGCAGCAGGGCCGCGCCGTATTGCCCGAACATCATCTTCGGGGAGGACTCGGTGATCAGCACGACCGACTCGAGCTTGGCGATCTCGGGGATCGCCGCGGCGTGGACGGAGATTTCGATCGTCTCGCCGTGCTCCGGCACGCCGGTGACGCTCAGGACCGTCGCGCCGAGCTGGCGCAGCAGGTCGGCGGTGGCGGCCGCGGGCTCACCGGGCCACAGCGTGACCTCGAGCCGGAAGATCGGCGAGGCGGCCGCTTCGGCGGTCGCCTGAGCGACGTGCCCGACGGTGGGGTGGATCTTGTAGGCCGGGTGGTAGGGCTCGATGAACTGGATCAGCGCCGATCCGGAGAGCCGGTCGAACGCGGCCTTGTCCAGGCGCACCGCGACGCCGTTGGTCGGCGTCCGTCCCATGACGGTCGCCCCCATCGACGCCAGCGTCTGCGGCCACTCGGAGTTGACCGAGTCGGCGCGCATCTGGATCAGGAAGTACTGAGGCCGGCCGGCCGCAAGGCCGGACAGCGAGCCCGTCAGCTCGGCGGGAATCGCGAGCCCCTGACCGACCCGGAAGCTGCCGACGTGAGTCAGCAGGACGTCGTCCGGAAAGTCGCTCTCGCCACGCAGGTCGAGATCGCCGTAGTGGGGACCCGTCGTGAACGGCCACCACGCGACGTTCCGCTGGAAGAGGCGGGGCTTGATGGTGGGCTCCGCGACCCGTACATCCAAGTCGGTCGGGGCGGGACCCGCCTTTCCCGGGATAGCCGAGTACGGCGTCTTCGGAGCGGTGTCGGCGACGACCAGCGAGGCCCAGAGGGCCCCGGCGCAGAGAACGACGAGCATCCACCGCGCGGCTGTAAAACGGTTCTGCATGATCTCCTCCTCCAGGAGAATTGCGTTGCGCTCCCCACGTCGGCCGCGTCTCGCTCGGGCGCGGCCCTCGGTGGGCGTACCTCATGGCGTCGATCGGAACGGCTCCCGAGGAGCGCCCACGGGCAGGGCGGACTCCAGTCGGGTGACAGGGCCCGAGAAAGCTACGGTGACGCCCAAGGCGAGTCAAGATGGAAGGGGGGGAGTTCGCGCGGGCCGTTCACCGCACGGTGCGAACCATCGCAAACAAGGACGGAATCGTACTGGGCGGCGCCCTGTCGCGCTGCACGGCGTAGGGTATCTTGGGCCGACAGCACTGGGGAGAGGCGCGGCGCGATGGAGCAACGGATCGTTTCGAACACCGGGCTCGCCGAGCGCGAGGCGACCCTGCGCGCCTCGATCCGGGCCCTCCCGCGCGCCGTCGTCGCGTTCTCGGGGGGGATCGACAGCGCGCTCCTGCTCCGCATCGCGACCGAGGAGCTGGGCGATCGGGCCCTCGGCGTGCTCGCCGTCGGCCCCTCCCTTCCCGGCCGCGACCGGCGCGATGCGGTGGCCCTCGCCGAGCGGATCGGGGCCCGGCTGGAGCTGGTCGAGGCGCGCGAGTTCGACGACCCGCGGTATCTCCGGAACGAGGGCGATCGCTGCTTCTGGTGCCGCGCGGCGCTGGTCGACGTCGTCCGCCCGATCGCCGAGCGCGAGGCGGCGGTCATGCTCTATGGCCCCGTCGTCGACGATCTCGACGAGGACCGGCCCGGGATGCAGGCCGCGGCAGCGGGCGGATTCCGCGCTCCGCTGCTCGAGGCCGGGATCACCAAGGCCGACGCCCGTGCGCTCGCCCAGCGCCTCGGGCTGCCGATCTGGGACAAGCCGGCCTCGGCCTGCCTCTCCTCGCGCGTCCCGACCGGCACCCCGATCGACCCCGAGGCGCTGGCCCGGATCGACCGAGCCGAGGAAGCGGTCGTCGCCCTGGGATTTCGCGTCGTGCGCGTGCGGGACCACGGCGGGGTGGCCCGGCTCGAGGTCGGCGCCGGCGAGATCGCGCGGCTGCTGGAGGTCGAACTGCGCGAGAAGGTCCTGGTGGCCGTCCAGGCCGTCGGCTTCCGAAAAGTCGCCGTGGACCTCGAGGGATACCGGCCGGCCGGGCTCCGGCTGCGCCTCCCGTCAGCTCGTTGAACGACGTCAGTCCACGGATGGCGGGGAGATCCGGCCCCGCAAACCGTCGCCTGCCAGGAAACACCCGAGGACGGCGAGAAACAGGAACCCTCCCGGGAAGAAACTCAGCCACCAGGCGCTGTCGATGAAGTAGAGACCGTCGGCAAGCAGGTTCCCCCAGGACGGCGCGGGCGGCCGGACGCCGACGCCGAGGAAACCCAGCCCGGCCTCGGCCAGCACCGCGCCCCCCGCCACGAAGGGTGCCGGGGCGAGCAGCGGGACCAGGGCCTGCGGCAGCAGGTGCCGAAAGGCCACTCGGCCTCGCCGGGCTCCCGCGGCCCGGGCCGCGTCGGTCAGCGGGCTCACTGCCAGCCGGCGGGTTTCGGCGCGGACGAACCGGAACAGCCCCGGCCAGTAGAAGAGGCCGACCACCAGCCCCACCCGGGGCCCGGCCGGGAGAGCCGCGAGCGGGCCGGCCCCGGCGCCGAGCAGGACCAGCGCCGCCACGAGCGGCGGAAAGGCGTGGAAGGCGTCCGCCGTGCGCGAGAGGAGCGTGTCACCCAGCCGCCCCGCGACGCCGGCCAGCGCTCCGAGCGTCGCTCCGAGGGCCAGCGCGAGCGCGGTCGCGATCGCCGCCGCTCCGAGGCTCGTCCCCCCGCCGTGCAGGGTGCGCGCCAGGACGTCCCGCCCCAGCCCGTCGGTTCCGAACCAGTGACGCGGCGACGGCGGGGCGAGGACCCGATCGATGTCGACCCGCAGCGGGTCGAGCCAACCCAGCGGTGCGACGGCCGCAGCCCCCAGGGCCAGCCCGGCCAGCACCGCCAGCAGAGCCAGGCCCGCGGCCAGCGAGCCACCGCCCCGCGCGCGGGTCACCGCCGCCCCTCGACGGCCCCGGCGGCGCGGGGATCGGCGGCGCCGGCGAGCGCGTCCGCCAGCAGGCTGCCCGCGACCGTCAGGCCGCTGGCCAGCAGCGCGAGTCCCATCACGACCGGAAGATCGCGGGCCAGCACCGCCTGAACGAAGTAAGTGCCCAGACCCGGCCAGGCGAAGGCATTCTCGATCAGCACCGAGCCCGAGGCGAGGCCGGGGACCATCAGCCCGAAGAGCGCAGCGAGCGGCACCAGCGATGGCCGCACGCCGTGTCGCACGAAGATCCGGTGCTCGGCCAGGCCGGCGCTGCGCGCCAGCCGAGCGGAGCGGGAGAGGAACCCGGCGCGCGCGGTGTCGCGCGCGAAGAGCGCCACGAACGCGACCTGGTGCAGCGCCAGCGTCGCAGCCGGCAGCACGAGGTGCGCGAGCCGCGCCGCGAGGCCGCCGTCGGTGCCCGGATCGCTTCGGCCGTAGAGCGGGAGCAGGCCGAGGCGCACCGACAGCACGTACTGCAGCAGCAGGGCGATCCAGAGCGTCGGCAGCGCGTAGAGCGCCAGCAGCGCGGCCGAGCCCCAGCGCGCGCCGCGCGCGGCCGAGCGGCGTGCGGCCCACCAGCCGAGCGGCAGTCCGATCCCGGCGATGAGCGCGATCGCGGTCAGGTTCAGCTCGAGCGTCGGTCCGAGGCGTTCGACGATCTCGCGCGCGACCGGGCGCCGGGAGCGGAAAGAGGTTCCCAGGTCACCTCGGGCGGCGCGGCCGAGCCAGTGCGCGAAGCGCACCGGATGCGAGCCATCGAGCCCCAGCTCGCGCTCGAGCAGGGCGCGCTGCGCCGGGTCGAGCGCCGCGCGCTGTTCCTCGGCGACGAAGGCAGTGAGCGGGTCGCCCGGGAGCGCGGCGAGCGCCGCGTAGGTCAGGAACGCGGCGACGAGGAGGGTGGCGGCCGCCGCAGCGAACTGGGGTGCAGCGCGCGGGCCGCTCACCGCTCGCCCGCGGGCGCCGCGGCCTTCGCCGGGCGGTGCCAGGCGAACGGGCCGGGCCAGAAGGCCAGGACGCCGAGCGGCGAGGTCTCGAGCCCCGCCAACTCGCGGCTCACCGCCAGGCGCGAGTCGGGGTAGAAGAAGAAGGTGTCGGGCTGCAGCGCGTGGAGCCGGGACTGCAGCAGGCGATAGAGCCGCCCCCGCTCGTCGCGGTCGAAGGTCTGGCGCGCCGCTTCGACCCAGCGATCGACCTCGACGTCCTTCAGCCCGGAATAGTTGACGCCGCCGGTGGCCTGGGAGGAATGCCAAAGGTCGTAGGGGTCGGGGTCGGGGTCGAGGCTGCGACCGAGCATCACCGCCTCGAATCGATCGCTGCGCAGACGCTCCTGGAAGACCGCCCACTCCAGCGGCTCGAGCTCGACCGCCACGCCGACGCGACGCAGGTGATCCTGCACGAAGGCGGCGATCCGCTCGTTCTCCTTCGAGGACTGCGAGATCGTCAGCCGGAAGGAGAACGGGACCCCGCCGCGCTCGAGCACGCCGTCGCCGTCGGTATCGCGGAAGCCGGCCTCGGCGAGTAGTGCCGCGGCCGCCGCGGGATCGTACGGGAGGGGTGGCAGCGACCCGTCGAAGCACCATTGGTCCGGGTGGATCGACGTCACCGCGGGCCGTCCGAAACCGGGCGCGACCTTCTCGAGATAGCCGGCCCGGTCGATCGCCAGCGTCATGGCGCGGCGCACGCGCGGATCGGCGAACCAGGGGTTGCTCCCGTCCATTCGCCACGCGATGTAGAAGAAGTAGAGCTGACGGTACTCGCGCACGTCGAAGCGGGCGCGGAACGCGGGCTGGTCCTTCACAGCGCGCCAGGTGTCGGGAAGCAGCGGCGCGGCGTCGAGCCGGCCCGCTTCGAGCGCCGCGAAGCGCGTCTGGTAGTCGCGCAGGACCTCCAGCAGCAGCCGCGGCGCGCGCGGCGCACCGTCGTAGTAGTCGGGGTTGGCGCGCAGCACGACGCGCTCGCCCGGGTCCCAACGCTCGAAGATCCACGGTCCGCAGCCGACGGGGGGGTCCCGTTCGGCGCGGTGCGCCGGGAGCAGCGGATGGGTCCAGGCTCCGAGCGCCGGTGCGAACGGGCGGCGGTAGCGGACGACCACCGTGTCCGGGGCCGGCGCCTCGACCGCCTCGACGAGATTGAAGGCGACCGCCTTGTCGGGCGGCGCGTCGGGCGCGGTGAGGATCCTCCAGGTGTGGACGACGTCCGCCGCGGTGACCGTCCGTCCATCGTGCCAGCGCACCCCCGGCCGGAGCGAGAAGGTCAGCACGCGGTGGTCCTCGGACCAGTTCCACGAGCGGGCGACGCGCGGCACCGGCTCGAGCCGCGCGTCGAACGCGACCAGCGAGTCGCCGATCAGCCGAGCGATCGCGAACGAGGTCGTGTCGACCGCACGCGCCGCGTCGAGCGTGACCGGGTCGGCGGGCAACGGGAAGCGGACCGGCAGCCCGGCGGCCGGATCTTCGGGCGGGCGATGGCCGCAGCCGGCGAGCGGGACCCCGAGCAGGCTCACCGCGATCGTCATCGCCGCGGCCGCCAGCCACCCGGCGGCCGGTGCGAGAGCGGCAGACCGGCGCGGGACCCGACCCCGGCCGGTCAACGGCGTGCCGCGGGCGGGGCCCCCGTCCCGCCGGCCGGTGCTCCCGGCGGCGAGGGAACGAGAAGCGCCGTCAACCACGACGAAATGGCCGCCGTTCCGGCGCGGTCTTCGGCGAGCAGCGCGGCGCCGTTGAAGAACTCGCCGACGCAACGCACCGTCCGCTCGCCCAGCCCGTACTCGGCGAGCGCTGCGGCGCGTTCCTTCGAGACCGGGAAGCCCGAGCAGAGCAGCAGCACGGGCCGTGCGCCGAACAGGCCGAGGTCGCGCTCGGCGGAGATCCCGCCGAACGACTCCGCCGCATCGACCATCACGAGCGCCCGGACGGCCGGGGCGGAGACCGCCGCCGAGGCCGCGACGAGCGCGCCCTCGCCGACACCGATCAGCGCGACCCGCGACAGATCGAGTTCGGGCAGTTTCCTCAGCGTTTCGAGGACCTGCTCCTGATCGCCGGCGGCGAGCTGCAGGTACTTGGGGGACATGAACTTCCCCGCGTAGATCTTGTGTTCGCGGGTCGCCATCGAGTCCCCCTGCCCGCGCAGGTCGAGCATCACCGAGGCGATCCCGGCCCTGGCCAGCGCATCGGCCAGCGGAACGAGCGCGCTCCGGGGGCGGAACTGGGCCGTCAGGAGGATCGCGACGGGCCAGCGCCGCGGGCCGCCCGGGTCGTTCTCGGGGTCCGGGAGCGAGACGATGCCGCGCAGCAGGACGCCGTCCTTCGCCACGACCTCGAGGTCGACGTCGCGAGTCGGAATCGCTTCGAGCTCCGCGGCGGCGGGCGCGACCGGAATCACGAAGACCGATGCGAGGATCAGGGTGCGCAGCACGATCGACCTCGGTCCGAAAGCGTACGACGGGCCCCGCCGGCAGGGAAGGGGGGGAAGGGACCGACCGCGGCGTCGCCCCCGCGGGACCTCACATCCGCGCCGGGACCGGGACCCCCATCAGGTCGAGCGCTCGCCGCAGCGCGCGGTCGGCGACCAGCAGCACCGCCAGGCGCGCGTCGCGCACCGCCTCGTCCGGCTCCTGCAGCACCGGGTGGCGGTGGTAGAAGCCATTGATCGCCTGGGCCAGCTCGAAGGCGTACTTGGCGAGTGTTGCGAATTCGAGGTTCTCGGTCGCCTGGCGGACGATGCCCGGCAACCGCGCCGCGCGGTGGACGAGCGCCCAGTGGTCGGCGGCGACGTCGGCCGGGAGGCTCTCGAAGTGCGCCGCAGCGGCGCGCGCGCGCCAACTCGCGGCGTCCCCCCCGAGCTTCTCGGCCAGCTTGTCGAGGATCCGCGCGACCCGCACCGCGGCATACTGACAGTAGGGCCCGGTCTCGCCCTCGAAGGCCAGCGCAGCGTCGATGTCGAAGGCGACGATCGTGTTGCGCGCGAACCGGAGCATGTAGTAACGGACCGCACCGACCGCCACGATTCGCGCCAGCTCGCGCGCCTCCTCAGCCGGCAGCTCGGGGTTGCGCTGGTGCACTTCCTCCGTCGCCTTGGCCTCGAGTCGGTCGAGCAGATCGTCGGCCTTGACGCCCAGCCCCTTGCGCCCGCTCATGTCGAGCCAGGGACGCCGGCGGTCCTCGGCCGACAGCACGAGGCCGGGCTGCAGCGCGAGCGCGGTCTCCGGCGAGAGAGCGACCTTCTCGTACGAGAAATGGACCGAACGCTCGGCCTGGTCGGGGTAGCCGAGCCGCTGCAGCGCCGCCTTGACCACGCGCTGCAGGTAGGCCTGCCCGACGTCGATGACGTTGATCACCCGGGTGGCGCCGCCATGCGACGGCGCGCCCGGAACGCCCGCGCCGACCGGCGCGGTCTCCCACAGCACGCTCCCGTCGCCGTACTGGAACGGGGCGAACGGGCGGTAGTCGAAGTCGGCCCCGAGCAGCCCGAACTTCCAGAGCTGATACGCGATGTCCTTGCCGACGTAGGTCACCGTGCCGTCGGAGCGGACGATGATCTTCTCGTACTCGGCGGAGTCCTCCTGGTCGTCGGCGTGCGGCAGGTTCATCACCCAGCAGCCGGCCGCCTTCCCCTCCGCCTGGAGCGCAATCGTCCCGGTCTGCTTCAACCGCCCGAAGGCCGTCTCCCAGAAACGGTGCCCGAGGATGTCGCTCTCACGCGGCAGGAGCTCGTAGCGGACCCCGAGCCGCTGCATCGTGAGCAGGTGGCGCGTCACGATCTCGGTCGCCACCAGCGCGCCGATGCGCGCCGTCTCGCCCTCGCGCGTTTCGAGCGCGTGCAGGGTGCGCTGGCGGTGCGACTCGCGCGACCGGTCCGCCTCGTACCACTGCGTGACCCGCGCGTAGAGCTCCCACAGCTCGTAGTCGAAGCCGTGCCCCCCGGCCGCGGCGCGGGTCCGGGCGCGCTCGATCAGTTCCCGCACGCCGGTCTCGTCGAACCCTTCGATCACCGTCAGCCCGACGACGGCGTCGGCGACCTGCACCCCGGTGTCGTCGATGTAGTTCTGCACCTCGACCCGCTCGCCGAGCGCGGCGAGCGAGCGCACGAGGGTGTCGCCGAGCACGGCATTCCGGAGGTGCCCGATGTGCGCCGCCTTGTTGGGATTGATGTTCGTGTGCTCGACCACGACCTTGCCGACGGCAGGCGCCGTCGCCGGCTCCGGGCCGAGCAGCGTCCGGACCGCGACCGTGCGGTCGATCCGCACGTTGACGTAGCCCGGCCCGGCGATCTCGACCGAGGCGACGCCGGGGATCGCCGCGATCGCCGGCGCGAGCGACTCCGCGATCTGACGCGGCGGTCGCTTCAGTGTTCGCGCCAGGCCCAGGGCAGCGGGCGTTGCGAGGTCGCCGAGCGCCGGATCGGGCGGGAACTCGACTGGAATGCCGGCGTCCGACGGGGCGTCCGCGCCGGGCACCGCAGCACGCACGGCGTCCGCGAGCGCATTCCGGAGCGAGGAGAAGAGGTCGATCATGGCTGGCGGCGCGCTCCCGGTCGCGGTGGGTCACCGCGGCGAAGACGCGGATCTTAGCCCAGCCAGCCCGGGTGGGGGCGTCAGTGATCGCGGAGCGCGACCGCCGGACCGCTGATCCGCAGCCCCAGGTCGGTCAGCGCGACGACGCGGTAGTAGAGCGTTCCGCCGTCGCCGGGGAGCGCGTCCTGGATCGTGTATCCGGTTCCTTCGCGCTCCAGGCCAAGCGCCGGCACCGGCACGGCGTGCACGGCGCTCCAGGGACCCTCCGGCCGCGCCGCGCGCTCCACGATCCAGCCGAAGAGCGAGCCTTCCCACGCGCTCGACCAGGCGATCTCCGCGAGGTCGTCCGAATTGGCCCGCACGCCGAACGATGAGAGCCCGACCAGGCTGGACGGCCCGATCCCGGCGGCCTGGGCGCGCAGTGTCGCCGCCGGTCCGCCGGCCACCGCGCGCACCACGAAGAGCACCGCCCGGTCGTAGTCGGCCCAGGGCACGAGGAAGGTCAGGCGGCCGGCCGCGGGGGAGAGTGGGACGACATCCCAACCGCCTCCTCGCCGGCGCGCCAGCAGCGAGGCGCTCCAGCCTTCCTCGGGCCACGAGAAAGTCAGTCGCGTCCCCTCCGGGTCACGGCTGTCCGGGAGCAGCAGCACCGCCGCCGCGCCGTAGGGGGCGACCGGCAGCGCCGCTTCGGTCTCCAGCATCGGCAGGGACTGAATGGTCAGCGCCCACCGTGTCGGCGCCGGTCCCTCGACCAGCTGCCAGGCCCCCGCCCGCCGGAACGCCGAGACCAGGTCCAGCCCGGTCGCGGCGGCAAGGGCGCGGTCGACGGCGGCACTTGCGATTTCGCCGTCGGCGCGCGAGGCGAGCGCATTCCAGGTGGCCGCCAGCGCCCGCGTCTCGAGCGCCTCGTCCTCCAGGCTCCAGAGCAGGCCGGCATTGCCGCGCGCCAGCATGGGATCGTCGACGAACAGCCCGCGCTCGGGGTGGTTCCAGCGGGCCTGCAGGTCGCGCTGGAACTCGAGGTCCGGCCCGGTGACCTGGGCCTGGACCCAGAGGGCGCTCGGTTCGCTCCACCACGACGGGGCAGCCGCATCGCGTCCGGCCAGGACGAGGCGCGCGACGGCGCGGCCGACCATCCCGCGGAACGCCTGCTCGTCCTGGCGCGACGAAGAGTCGAGCACCGCGAAACCGGGCGCGGCACGCTCGCCGGGCGTGGCGGGCTCGATCACCGCGAAGCCGCGCGCATCGCCCCCGAGGTCGACCAGGTAGAGGTCGAGTTCGCGGTCCGCATCGTCGGCCGGGGCGCCGAGCCCGACGGTCCGGCAGAAGCTCAGCGTCCGGAGAGCGGTCCGCAGCGCGGCGGAGGCCCGGTCGGGGATGCCGTCCAGGTCGCCGTCGCGCAGGCCCGCCAGTGTCGCCGGCCAGTGCACGCGAACCGCGGGCTCCCGCGAGGCGATCGAGGACAGCGCACCCGGCGAGGCGGCGGCCGGCCGGCGCCGCAGCGGGTGGTCCGGGGCCAGGGCTCCGTCAGGGCGCAGGGCGGGGGAGAGGTCGTCGCCGCTGAGTCCGGTCTGCGCCGCCGCCGCCCGAACCGCCACGCCGAAGGACGCGGAGTCGCCGTCGGCCGCGGCCCGGGTGGGCGCGATCGCAATCGACACGACCGCGAGGGTCGTGAGCAGCAGGGCCGGGCGCGGCATCATGAAGGTTGGAGCGACTATAAGGAGCGGTTCCCGTCCGGTCAAGAAAACGGCCTCCCGGCGCGGGGATTCCGCGAATCGGGACCCGCGGGGCGGTCGGCTCAGGCCTCGGCCGTCGGCTCGGTCTCCGAGGACGGTTCCGTCCCCTCGGAGGGGGGAGGCGGCGGGGCGCCGCCGTCCGATGCCGCCCCGTCACCCTCCCAGCGGACGGCCACGACCGAGATGTTGTCTTCCCCGCCCGCGGCGTTGGCGGCCGCGACCAGGCCGGAGCAGGCCTCTTCGAGCGAGGCGCCCGACTCCCGCATGACGGCCAGGATCCGCTCGTCGGCGAGCATCGTGTTCAGCCCGTCCGAACAGAGCAGCAAGGTGTCGCCCGGCTCGACCCGGTACTCGTGAATCTCGGGCACTACCATCGCGCCGCTGCCGAGCGCCCGGGTCACGACGTTCCGGCGCGGATCGCGCGCCGCCTGCTCGCGCGACAGCATCCCGAGCCGGACCAGCTCGTTGACGAACGAGTGGTCGGCCGTCAGCTGCGTGATCTGTTCCCCGCGGATCAGGTAGGCGCGGGAATCACCGATATGGGCGATCCAGCAACGCGGCCCGTCGGAAACCGCCACGACGAGGGTCGTTCCCATGCCCCGGCACTCGGGCTGCTGTTCGATCTGGTCGGCGATCCGGCGGTTGGCGTCTTCGATCGCGCTTCTCAGCCGCGTCGGTATGTCCCCGTCCGGATGCGGACCCTCGGCGAGCGATGCGCGGACGGCCTCGATCGCGAGATGCGACGCGACCTCTCCGGCGGCGTGCCCCCCCATCCCGTCGGCCACCGCGAAAAGACCGTGTTCCGCCTCCACGAGGAGCGAGTCCTCGTTGTGCGGACGCAACCGTCCGCGGTCGGTCAGGCCTGCCCCGGCGACGATCATCGACGGTACGCTGCTCCTCGGTCGCGCCACGACCGGGACCCGGGGGTTCTCGGCGGACGCGGTCTCTAATCTAGCGCAAACAGGCCCGGCGCGGCGCAACCGGGTTCAGTGCTTTCCGGGCGCGACGCGGACGCGCTTCCGCTCCTCCCGGACGTCGAATACCTTCTTGGCCTGCCGCCGCACCGCCTCGCCGATGTTCCGGTTCCGCAGCATCAGCTTCAGGTCGTGGTCGTTCAGCACCGCCACCAGGTTCAGCGCGAGGTCGGCCGGGCAGCGCGGGTTGACGACGAGGTTCTTCTGGATCGAGTAGGCCTTGCCGAAGTCGCGGTGGCGGGCGATCAAGCGCAGCACTTCGGTCGAGATGTTCCGGCTCTTGGCGACCTGGTCGGCCTCGGTCACCGTGAACTTCGGGTTCTTGACGACGGAGCAGGAGACCAGGCGGTTGCTGTCCCGCACCAGGATCCCGCGCTCTTCGCGCGAGCCGAACAGCGCCGCCCGCAGCTTCTGCCCGACGTTCATCTTCGAGAGCCGCACGATCAGCGAGAGGTCGTCCCCCTCCTCGATCGATCCGAGCAGCTCCGAGCGGTCGGCCAGCATCCCGAGATCGAGGTCGAGCTGCGGCAGGAGCGCCTCGACCTCGGCGTCGATTCCGAGCGAGGCCAGGAAGGGGTCCCGCGCCGGGGGCGGGGCCTCGGCGGTCTCGCCCCCCGCGTGTTCGGGCTCGGCGGCCGGTTCCGACCCCTTTGCGAGCTCGTCCAGGAAGTCGAGCAGGCGCGCGCGCGCCTGCCCCGGCAGCGCGGGGTTGGCGGCGAGCAGCGTTCCAAGGCCGGGGTCGGCGGCCAGCGCCTCCTGGTTGAGCGCCAGCATGTCGAGCGGCGCGGCGGCGCTGGATGCGGCCAGTGCGCGATAGCAAGCCGGATCGAGGCCCCGCCGCCCGGCGAGGGTCGCCGCCGCGGCGGGCCAGCGCTCCGCACCGGCAGAGAGGAAGCTCAGGACCTCGTACGCGGTGTCCTGCTCGTCGGCGAGGGCCAGGGCCGTCTCGGGTGCCAGCTCGGACAGCGACCGCTCCGCGGACTCCGCGATCTCGGGGTCCTCGTCCCTCGCGAGCAGCACCTGCAGCAGCGCCAGGTCGCCCGGATCGAGCGGAAGCGCACCGCGAGCCGCGGCAAGACGTGCTGGCCGCGGCGCGGTCCCCGCCCGCACCGCGGCGACGATGCGCGCACCGGTTCCGGCGGGAGAGGTCACCGAGCGGGAGGGCCCGGGACGGGGGCTGTCACCGGCGCCGCGGCTTGACCGCGCGCCGAGTGGGCGACGAGCCAGTAGCCGGCACCGGCTGCGGCCGCTGCGATCGCGAGCGCCGCGAGAAGGAGAACGCTGCGTGCGCGGTGCCGCCGCCGATCGTCGCTTCCCGACTCGACCCGGTAGTGCGAGCGCAGCGAACGCACCGTCGGGTCGTCGGTCCTGAGCGGCACGACGACGTGCGGCTCCTCGGCCGGTCCCTTCTTGTGCTGCAGGGTCAACTCGTAGAGGAAGGCATTCACCATCTCCGCTTCGTCCACGCCGATCTGCCTCGCGTAGGCGCGCACGAAGTTGCGAACGTGAATTCCGCCGGGAACGAAGGTGAAGTCGTTGCGCTCGAGGGCCTCGAGGTAGCGGAGGTTGATCTTCGTCGCCTCGGCCACCTCGCGCAGCTCGATGCCGCGCAGCTCGCGGGCCCGCCGGATGATGTCCCCGAAGGTCTGCCGCCCGCCTTTCGCCGTCGATGACGACTCGGTCAGGGGCGGCCGCGTGCTCATCGCGGGACGCTTCTCGACGGGCGGCGGCACCGCGGCCACGCTCCGCGGGTGCTGGACCACGTTCCCGATGCGCGGCTGTTGGGAGGGCGAAGCCATCCGGAACTCCGGGCCGGACGAAACCGGCAAATCCCTGTGCCGGGGCAATATAACGACCCGATCGTGGGCCGATCAAGGGAAACCGCCAAGGCCCGGGGGGCCGAAGCCTCCAGAGGCCCGGGCGAGGGTACCACCTCGCACTGCCGGTGGTCTCGGCTAACGCGCAATTGCAGCCGCTAAGCCGAGCCTACTTCCCCTGCAGGATACTCGGGATGCGCTCCACCGCCCCCTTCCGGATGCTGTCCGACACCGGCTCCTCGCCGAACCAGGCCAGCAGCAGCGCCCGCCCGAGCGGCTTCGAGTCGACGGTGCCGATGACGGAGCCCGCGCGCACGACCGAGACCGCGCCCCCGGCGCCGATGACGATCGAGGTTTCGTCGCCCTCCTTGATCGGGTCTTTCCACAGGGCACGGAACTGGGCGCGTGCAGGATCCCCGGAAGGGAGCGTCCGGGAAACCGCCGCGTCGAGCGCGTCCCCGATCTGGCCACCCTCGAGGTTGCGCACGAACTTCATGACCACGAGTTTGTCGCCCGGGAAGTCGATCAGCGCGGCGTAGAAGGACGGATCGGTACGCAGTGCGTCGGCCGGCTTGCCGGCCCATGAGGCGAGGCCGGTCGCGGCCGCGGCCGGATCGACGTAGAAGCCCAGGGCATAGACCTTGAAGACCACCTTGGTCCGCACCCCGCCACCGGTCAGGACGAGCGGCAGTGTTCCGCCGGGGGCCGTGACCGTCAGGGGGAAGACCTCCCCGGTGCCCGGTTCCTTCCAGGCCGGGGCGTCCGCGGCACGGGCGAGGAGCGCAGCGGTCAGCCCCAGGGCGAGGGTCGCCAGCGCGACGGAAAGCGAACGGGAAGCGGTCATGGCGACCTCCATCGGCGGCCCGGCGCCGAGGCGATGAGGCTACCATTCCGGAACGATGAACCACCATGCCTCCCTGTCGCGATCGTTCGCGGCGCGCCCGCCGCGCTCGATCGTCGTCGCCCAGCTGGCCTTCATCGGCGACATGGTCTTCACGACGCCACTGCTCGAGGAGATCGTCGAGCGCTGGCCGGCGGCCGAGATCGCCGTCGTCGGGCGGGCGGCGGCGCTCGAAGTGCTGGCCGGAGATCCGCGGGTGACGGTCCTGCTCGCCTATGACAAGTCCGGAGCCGACCGCGGTGCGCGGGGCCTCCTGCGGGTCGCGGGCGCCGTCACGGGACGCCGGCCCGAGCTCTTCTTCGGGGTTTCGCGTTCGGCCCGCACGAGCCTGCTCGCGCGGCGCTCCGGCGCCACCGTGCGGGTCGGGTACGCCGGTCCGGGTCAGGGGTTGGCCTACACCCACCTCGTCTCGAGGGACGATGCGGGACGGACCTTCCCGGCCCGGCCCCTCGCGCTGCTCGAGCCGCTCGTCGGGACCGTCCCCCCGCGACCGCTGCGCCTCGTCGTCGACGACGGACGCCGCCGCGCCGCGCGCGCGCGCCTGGTCGGGGCCGGCTGGCGGGGCGAGCCGCTCCTGGCGGTCGCGCCCGGTGCGCACTACGCGACCAAGCGCTGGCCGATCGAGCGCTACGCCGCGTTACTCGCGCTGGCCCGCAAGCACGGCGGATTCCGGCCCGCCTTCTATGGCGGTCCGGCGGAGGCGCCGCTGCTCGACGCGCTGCGTGCCGCCTGCCCCGACGCCATCGACCGGCGCGACGCCGGGATCGGAGGCCTCGTCGCCGAGCTGACGTATGCTGCCGCCTTCGTCGGGAACGACTCGGGACCGACGCACATCGCGCGGGCGCTCGGGGTGCCGGCGATCGCGTTGCACGGCCCGACCGACCCCGACGCCCTGCGCGACGGGCGCCCCTACCACGCGCTCGCGCTGGGGCTGCCCTGCCAGCCCTGCAGCCCGAGCGGGGATCCGCGCTGCCCGCTCGGCCACCACGCCTGCCTCGCGGCCCTCGACGAAGCGACGGTCTGGGCCGAGCTGTCGCGTCTCGCGCGCGCCACGCCGGCGTAGCGCCGCCGCCGGGAGGATCGAGTCCGTGGACGCATTGCCGGCGATCGTGCACCTCGACCTCGAGCGCGGTTGGCGGGGAGGACAGCGCCAACTGCAGCTGCTGCTCGCGGCCCTGGCGCGGCGGGGGGTCGGGTCGACCGTGATCGCCCGCGGGGGCGAGACCGCAGCCGAGCGCTACCGGGAGATCCCGGGGACCGAGGTCCTCGAGGTGGCGGGGCGGGTCCAGGCGCTCCGGCTCGCCCGCGGGCTGGCGGGCCCGAAGCTGCTTCACGCCCACACCGCCCACACGACCCCGCTCGCGGTCCTGGCGCGGCACCGCGGGGACGCGGCGCTGGCCACGCGCCGCCTCGACCGTCCCGCGTCTCCCTTCTGGCTGCGGCGGCTCGACCGCGTCGTTGCGATCTCGGAGAGCGTCGAGCGGTCGCTCGTCGCAGGCGGGGTGCCGCCGGCGCTCGTCGAGCGCATCCCCTCCGCGATCGATCGCACCCGGCGCTTCGAGCCGGCGGCGCGGGCGGCGCTGCGGGCCGGGCTCGGGGTTCCCGAGACGGCGCCGCTCGGCCTCACCGTCGGCGCGCTCGAACCGCAGAAGGACCCGCTGACGCTCGCGCGGGCGATGGCGGCGACGGCTGCCGGCTACCACCACGCGTGGATCGGCGACGGGTCGCTGCGCGAGGCGACGCGTGCGGCGGTGCGCGCCGCGGGCGGCGGGGCGGGAGAGCGGCTGCACCTCGTTGGGTTCGACGCCGATCCGGACCGCTGGTTCGCCGCCGCCGACCTCTTCGTGCTGCCGTCCGTCCACGAGGGGCTGGGCACCGTGCTGCTCGACGCCTTCCACTTCGGCGTGCCGGTGATCGGCTCGCGGATCCCCGGCACCGCGGAGCTGCTCGAGGACGGTGTCAGCGCCCTGACCTTCGCTGCCGGCGACGCCTCCGGGCTGGCGGCCGCGATCGACGCGCTCGCCGCGGATCCGCCGCGCCGCGCCGCGCTGGTCGCGGAGGGGCGGCGGCGCGTTGCAGCCTACGACATCGAGAGCACCGCGGACCGGTATCTCGCGCTCTATCGCGCGCTCGCGGCCGCCCGGCGGCGTTGACAAGCGCGGGCGCGGATGGTTGGCTTTCGGTTTCCGTGAGGGAGGTGACCGTCGTGGCTTTCTGGACCGCGCGCCAGATCTGGAAGACGCTGCCGAAAGAGCGCCGCACCGAGGCCGCGCTGGCGCTCTGGGAGAGCGAGCAGGTCTCGCGCGAGGACCGGCTTGCGGCGCTCATGCCGTGGCTGACCGCGCGCGGCTTCCGCGCCTCCTACCTGGAGCAGCTGCCGCGCCCGCGCCGGGCGGCGCTGCTGGCCGAGGGCGGGCTGCCGGAGGAGACGGCGATGCAAGTCCTGAGCGCCTTCCACCTCGCTCACCGCCGCCCGCTGCTGGCACGCTTTCTCGACCTGCTCGAGATCCCGCACGACGACGGCCTGTTCAAGGAAGGCGAGGGCCTCGACCCCGACAAGCTCACCCCCGAGAAGCTGAAGTCCGCCGTCGAAGCCGTGAAGTCGGAGTTCCCCGAGGAAGACGTCGAGCTGTACCTGCGCACCCTGACCGCCCAGGACGCCGCGACCTGGGCAGGCCTGGCGGAACTCGCAGGGGATCCGGCGTAGTCCGTTCCTGTTGCGGCGGGCGCGTGACGGGAAGTGCCCCCTGGCGAGTGGGTCGCAGGCTCCAACACTCGCCAGGGGGCACTTCCCGTCACGCGCCCTGTTCGCAGGGAAGAACCGCCCGCCCCCACCGGCTCGCACCAATAAAATAATAGAAAAGTGTATGCATCGCACGGGGACGCCAACCGAGCGGTGAATACGTTCTCTCCCATCTCCTCCGTGGCGCTGGTGCGACCACCCCTCCGAGCGTGACGTATTCGCCGTCCGTCACGCATCGCGCGCGGAGAACATTCCCTCTCAATCACTCTCTACGGAGGCGCAGCGCGCGGTGCCGGCGACGGAGGTGCGGAGGCGGATGGACCCCCTGGCGAGTGTTGGAGCCTGCGACCCACTCGCCAGGGGGTCCATCCGCCTCCGCACCGCCCCAGCGCCCATCCCGCCGCCTACAACCGAGCCACAAACGAACCAATCCGCCGAAACGCCTCGTCGAGCTGAGCTTCGGTCGGCAGGAAGACGATGCGCACGTGCTGGGTCCCCGGCTTCTGACCGAAACCCGACCCGTGCACCAGCACGACCCCCTCCTCCAGCGCCAATCTCCTCACCAGCTCGACGTCATCGATCGGCAGCGTGAAGCGCGGGAAGGCGTAGAACGCGGCGGTCGGTGGCACGACCGAGAAGCCGCGGATCGCGCGGAGCTTCTCCACCGTGATGTCGCGCCGCCGGCGCAGCTTGGCGTTGGCCGCGACGATGTGGTCCTGCGGCCCCTCGAGCGCCGGCTTGATCGCGCACTGCACCGGGTGGCTGGCGCAGAGCCGGGCGCGGGCGAGCCGCATCATCGCGTCGTCGAGCGGCGCCACGGCCGTTTCCGGGCCCGAGAGCACGCACCAGCCGATCCGCAGTCCCGGTCCGAGCCAGACCTTGGACAGGCCGTAGAAGGTCGCCACCGGGACGTCGTCCCGGAGCGACGCGGTCGAGACGTACGCGGTCTCCGGATCGAGCAGCATCCGGTCGTAGATCTCGTCCGACAGCACGAGCAGCCCGTGGCGGGCCGCGATCTCGAGGACCCGCAGGAGCGTCTCCCGGCCGGCCACCGAACCGGTCGGGTTGTTCGGGTTGATCAGCACGATGGCGCGCGTGCCGAGGTCGACGGTGCGCGCGAGCTCGTCCGGATCGGGCTGCCAGGCGTTCGCCTCGTCGAGGTAGTAGGGAATCGCGCGGGCGCCGAGCTTGGCCAGCACCGCGGTATAGAGCGGGTACCCGGGGCTCGGCACGAGCACGGCATCGCCCGGGTCGAGCAGCGCGGTGAGCAGCAGCTCGATCGGCTCCGAGGCGCCGTTGCCGACCAGCACGCTGCGCACTCCCCGGATCCCCTTGCGGACCTCGGCGTCGGCGCGGATCGCGTCGACCGCCTCGCGGATCCCCTCCGAGGCGGTGTAACTGGTGCGGTTCTCCTGTAGGGCGCGGACGATCGCCTCGACGACGTGCGGTGGCGTCTGGAAGTCGAACTGGCAGGGGTCGCCGATGTTGAGATAGATCATGTCCTTGCCGGCGGCCGCGGCCTGGCGCGCCCAGAGCACGACGTCGCGGACGGCGTAGGTGACCTCCTCGACGCGCTTGCTGGTCCGGAGCGGGAGGGTGGCGCGAGTCATCGGGGACCTCCGAAGGGACGCGGCGCGGGCCGCGTCCCTGCCGCAAGGGCTCAGTCCTGGTCCGGGGCGAGGAACGGGTAGGCGAAGTGAGTCGCCGGGACGAAGGTCTCCTTGATCGCCCGCGGCGACGTCCAGCGGATCATGTTGAGCAACGAGCCGGCCTTGTCGTTCGTGCCCGAGGCGCGCGCGCCGCCGAACGGCTGCTGTCCGACGACCGCGCCGGTCGGTTTGTCGTTGATGTAGAAGTTGCCGGCCGTGTGGCGCAGCGAGTTGGCGATCGCCTGGATCGCCTGCCGGTCGCGCGCGAAGACCGCGCCGGTCAGCGCGTAGGGGCTGGCGCTGTCGCAGAGCTGGAGCGCGGCGTCCAGCTCGCGGTCGGGGTAGACGAACGCCGCGAGCACCGGTCCGAACAGTTCCTCCTTCATCAGCCGGTGCTTCGGGTCGGTGACCTGCACCACCGTCGGCTGGATGAACCAGCCCTCGCGCGCGTCGTACTCGCCGCCGAAGACGATCGAGCAGGCGGTCGAGCGCTTGGCCGAGGCGATCGCGCCGGTCAGGTTCTGGTAGGACGCCTTGTCGATCACCGCGCCCATGAAGTTGGTGGCGACGGTCGGGTCGCCGACGCGGACCTCGCGCAGCTGCTCGACCAGCGCGCGCCGGACCTTCGGCCAGAGCGACTGGGGAACGTAGGTGCGGCTCGCTGCCGAGCACTTCTGGCCCTGGTACTCGAATGCCCCCCGGACCAGCGCCGTGGCGACGGCCAGCGGGTCGGCCGACGAGTGGACGAAGACGAAGTCCTTGCCGCCCGTTTCGCCGACCAGGCGCGGGTAGTTCCGGTAGCGGCGAATGTTGGCGGCGACGCCCTCCCAGATCGAGTGGAAGACCCCCGTCGAGCCGGTGAAGTGGATCCCCGCGAGATCGGGGCTGGCGATCGCCATCGGCCCGACCAGTGAACCGGGGCCGGGGATGAAGTTGATCACGCCCGGCGGCAGGCCGGCCTCCTCGAGCACCTTGAAAACGACCCACGACGACGCGATCGCGGTCGAGGCCGGCTTCCAGAGCACGGTGTTGCCCATCATCGCCGGGGCGGTCGGGAGGTTGCCGCCGATCGAGGTGAAGTTGAAGGGCGTGATGGCCAGCACGAATCCTTCCAGCGCGCGGTACTCCAGCTGGTTCCAGGTGCCGGGCGAGGAGATCGGCTGGTCGGCGTAGATCGTCTCCGCGAACCGCGGGTTGAAGCGCCAGAAGTCGATCAGCTCCGCGGCCGCGTCGATCTCCGCCTGGTGCGAGGTCTTGGACTGGCCGACCATCGTCGCCGCGTTGGCGGCCATCCGGCGCGGCCCGGCCAGCAGGTCGGCAGCCTTGAGGAAGATCGCGAAGCGCGCCTCCCACGGCGTGCGCGACCAGGTCTGCCAGGCCTCGCGTGCGGCCTTGATCGCGGCCTGCATCTCGCGCGGGCCGGCCTGGTGGGCGCGGGCGACGACGCGCCGGTGCGCGTGGGGAACGTGCTGTTCCAGGATCCGCCCGGTGCGCACCTCGCGGCCGCCGATCACGCAGGGGATCTCCATCACCTCCTGCGAGAGGGCCGCGATCGCGGCGCCGAGTTCGCGCCGCTCGGGCGAGCCCGGCGCGTAGCCCTTGACCGGCTCGTTGACGGGGGACGGAACGCGATAGATCCCGTTGGGCATGCGGTACCTCCTGGGCGAACGACGATCGGGCCCGGGACGCTGCGCCGGGCGCGTGGGGGTGGGACGGGAGCGACAGATTACACCGGGCCGGGTCTACAATGGCAACGCGCACCCCCGCGGCGCGTGAGGATCGACGTGAGCGAGCGCGACGTTCCGACCGAGGCACCGTCCCACGAGCAGCTGCTCGAGGTGCTCGACGCGAACGGCGTGCAGCTGGCGCTGATCGGTCCCGGTCGCAAGGTCCTCTGGGCCAGCCCGTCGCTGATCCGGTCGCGGGGCCCGAAGCTGATCGGCGCGGACTGTCACGGCGCGCTCTGGCGGCGCGATGCGGACTGCCGGACCTGCCGGCGCGAGGAGGTGCTCTCGACCGGTGTCGCCCACCGTTCCTGGATCCCCGAGGGGCGGCCCGGCGCGACCGGACCGCGGCGCCTGCTCGTCCAGGTCCGGGTCGGACCGGAGGCGATCCTCGAGGCGGTGATCGACACCGCACTCTCCGACGGTGAACAGGCCTACGAGGTCTTCCGCGAGCGGGTGCTCGCCGAAGGGCTCCGGCACGTCCCGGCTGGCGTTCTGCTGCTCGACCGCGAGCTGCGGGTCGTGGCCGCCAACCCGGCGGCGTCGGCGCTGCTCGGCCGAGGCGAGTGGGAACTGCGCGGCGCGCCCTACCCCACGGTCTTCCCGGAAGGGCTCTACCCGGCCGCCGATTTCCCGACCGCCGCCGAACTGGCCGCCCATCGCCCGGTGGAGGAGCGCGAGCTGGTGCTCGGGAGCGGCGTCGAGCGGCGGGTCGTGCGCGCCTGCCTCGCTGCCGTCCCGGGGCCCGACCACGGCCTCGCTGCGGCCGTCGCGGTCCTGACCGACGTCACCCGGCAACGGTCGCTGAACGAGGCGCTGGCCCGCAAGGTCGGCGAACTCACCCTACTGCGCGAGATGGGACTGGTCCTCTCTCGGACGGCGCGGCTGGACCGGGTGCTGCGCGTCGTGCTGGCCGCCGCGGTCCACCCGGGCGGTCTGGGGATGCACGCGGCCGCACTCTTCCTGGCCGAGGAGGACAAGGGGATGCTGCGCGGGCGCCTCGCGCGACGGGCGCCCGAGTCGGCCGGTCCGCCGCGGCGGGGCGCCGCCGGGCACGAGCTCGAAGCCCTCGCGTTCGACCCGCCGACCGCCGCCGACCGGATGATCGAGACCCTGGCGCGCCGGCTCGCGGTCCCGCTCGACCAGGCGAGCCACCCGCTCGTGCTCGCCCTGGCGGGGGCGTCGCCGGTGCAGATCTACCCGGCCGGGGTGCTCGATGCGGCCGAGCCGTCTCTCGGGCCGCTGCTCGAGCGGTGCCCCGTCGTGCTGGCCCCGCTGATCGACCAGGGAAAACACCTCGGCGTGCTGCTCGGCGCAGTGGCACCCGACGCCGGGTTCCCGGACGAGGACGAGCTGGCGCTGGCGGCGATGATCGCCTCCACCGCCGCCGGGGCGGTCGAGCGGGCGCGCCTGCACGACGAGCTCTCGAACCGGCTCGAGGAGCTGCGCGAGGCCAGCGCGCGCGTGCGCAACCTGCAGGTGCAGGTGCTCAAGGCCGAGCGGCTGTCGGCGATCGGCGAGCTGGCGGCCGAGATCGTGCACCAGATCCGGAACCCGCTCTCGGTGGTCGGCGGCTTCGCACGCCGGCTCGCGCGACAGTTCCCGGAGGACGACCCGCGGGCCGCGGACGTGCAGATCGTGCTCGACGAAACGCGGCGGATGGAGGCGATTCTCGAGCGGATCCGGCAGGAGGTCCGCGTCGCGCGGGCCCCGGCCGGCCGATCGCTCGACCCGGGCGACCTCGTGCGCGCCGTCGTCGCCCGCTACCGCGACCTGGCGCTCGAGCGGCGGGTGCGGCTGTCGGCCCGGGTCGAGCCCGACCTGCCGCCGGTCACGGGCGACCGCGACACGATGCTGGAGGTCCTCGACAATCTGCTCTCGAACGCCTTCGATGCGGTGGGCGAGGGGGGCAAGGTGACGGTGCGGGCCCAGCGGCTCAAGGAAGCGGTTCACCTCGTGGTCGAGGACAACGGGCCGGGCATCGAGCCCGACCGGCTGGATAAGATCTTCGAGCCGTTCTTCACCACGAAGGTGGGGGGGACGGGGCTCGGACTGCCGCTCAGCAAGCGCTTGGTGGCGCAGTGCGGGGGCACACTGGGCGCCGACAGTCGCCCCGGCGAGGGGGCGCGGTTCCGGATCCTGCTGCGGCCGCACGAGCCCGCGGAGACGACCCCGGAGAGCACCCCGGAGGAGAGCGACGATGCGACGAATCCTGATCGTGGATGACGAACGGCACCTGAGGCTCCTCTATCGCCGGGAGCTGGAGGACGACGGCTACCAGGTCGTCGAGGCGGCGACCGCGGAGGAGGGGATCCGGGCCTTCGAACAGCAGCGCCCGGACCTGATCGTGATGGACATCCGGATGCCGGGTATGAACGGGCTCGAGGCGATGGCGCGGATCCTGGACAAGGACCGCCGCGTGCCG
The DNA here is from genome assembly GCA_963702425.1 of uncultured Acidobacteriota bacterium. GTDB lineage: Bacteria > Acidobacteriota > Polarisedimenticolia > J045 > J045 > JALOKP01. The sequence continues at coordinate 403,192 of CAVPCQ010000006.1, read as the reverse complement.
ATCGTGCTCAATACGGCATTCGATTCCTACCGCGACGATTTCACCTCGTGGGCCGCCGACGCCTACGTCACGAAGGGCCCCGACACCGAGGAGCTCAAGCGCACGGTGCGGAAGCTGCTCGAGGAGCGTGAGCACCTCGGCCCGGGAGAGCTCTGAGATGGATCGCTCCGCCGGAGGCCACGCCTCGCTCCACCCCGACACGCTCAAGGCGGTCCTGGCCTTCGTGCTGGCCGGCGGCAAGGGGGAACGGCTCTACCCGCTGACCAAGGACCGCAGCAAGCCCGCGGTCCCGTTCGGAGGGACCTACCGGATCATCGACTTCACGCTCTCGAACTGCGTGAACTCGGGGCTGAAGCGGATCTGCGTGCTGCCGCAGTACAAGGCGCACTCCCTGATGCGGCACATCAAGGAGGGCTGGGACCTGTTCGCGCCCGAGCTGGGAGAGTTCATCTACACCATCCCGCCGCAGCTGCGCGTGGGAAGCACCTGGTACCTCGGAACGGCGGACGCGATCTACCAGAACGTCTACACGCTCGAGGAGGAGCGACCGGCGCATACGCTGATCCTCTCCGGCGACCACATCTACCGGATGGACTACCGCGACATGCTGGCCGAGCACCTCGCCGGGGAAGCGGACGTCACGATCGCGGTGCTCGAGGTTCCGGCACGCGACGCCTCGCGCTTCGGCGTGCTGGAACTGGGTCCCGGGCAGGCGGTGACCGGGTTCCGCGAGAAGCCGCAGGACCTCGACCCGGAGGGACCCGGCGTGGTGGCCAACATGGGGGTCTACCTGTTCCGCACCGACGTGCTGGTGCAGTCGGTCTGCCGCGACGCGCGGCGCGATGACACGCAGCACGACTTCGGCCACGACGTGCTGCCGGGCCTCGTGCGCGCCGGGGCGCGGGTCCAGGCCCACGTGTTTCGCGGCGCGGGCAGTGCGCCGACCCCGTTCTGGATGGACATCGGGACGCTCGACGCCTACTTCGACGCCAGCCAGGACCTGATCTCGGTCACCCCGCAGTTCAACCTCTACGACCGCTCCTGGCCGATCCGCTCGGCGGCGATCCAGGCTCCACCCGCCAAGTTCGTGTTCGCGGGCGGTGAGAAGGGGCGGATCGGCGAGGCGCACGATTCGCTCGTGTCGCCGGGCTGCATCGTCAGCGGCGGCCACGTGGAGCGCTCGATCCTCGGGCCGGGCTGCCGGATCAACTCGTGGAGCCTGGTCGAGGACTCGATCCTGATGGACGGGGTCGAGGTCGGGCGGCACGCCGTCGTGAAGCGGGCGATCGTCGACAAGGGGGTCCGGATCCCGGCTGGTTTCCAGGTCGGTATCGATCCGGACGCCGATCGCCGCCGGTTCACCGTCACGGAGGGCGGACTGGTGGCGATCCCGAAGGGGGAGAACCTCGACGGGCTGGCCTGAGCGGCTACCAGAACAGCGGCAACTGGCGAGGGCGCTGCGGGGCGGAGGCGGCGAGGTCCTCGCGCACCGGGCCGGGGCGGGGGGCGCGCGCCGCGCGCAGCGCGGCGGGCGAGGCGGGCCGGTAAAGTCCTCGGGCGCGCGCCGCTTCGAGCAGCTCGCGGTAGAAGCGCACGAAGCTCGGGCCGTGGTGGAAGTGGCGCAGGTGCGCCAGCTCGTGGCAGAGCGTCGCCACGAGGCTGGAGTACTTGAGGAACCCGCCCGACGTCCGCGAGCGCAGCCGGATCCGGATCTGCCCGCCGGCGTCGCACGTCCCGTAGAGGCGGGCGTCGCGGCGGGTCTTGGCGATCGAACGGAGCGGCAGGCCGTACGACTGGGCCAGAAGCTGCGCGTCCGCCCGCAACCGGCGCAGCAGCTCGTCTTCGTTTCGCCGGTCCGCCGCCGTCATCGTTCGCCGGATCTCCCCGTCGCGGCCCGAGCGTAGCACCGCTCCGCGGGGCGCAACACGCTGCCGCGTCGCGCGTCGTCGCCAGCCCGGGAGACGAAGCGTGTTACCAGGGGATCTCGTCGAGCGGCAGGAGGCGGTCGCTCGCCTTCTGGAAGAGCCAGAGGCGCTGGCCGTCCTTCTCGGTCCGCTCCTGGCCGGGCTCGAGCGGCTCGGCGACCGTCACCACCGACTTCATCGGGTCCTGGATCCAGAGCAGCTCCCAGCCCTTGTCGCCGACCCGCTGGAGCCGGACGTCGCCGGTCTCGACGAGGTGCGAGCTCCGGACGCCGTCCTGCTCGCGGCGGTAGCGCACCAGGAGCTGGTCCGGTGTCGAACGCTTGCGGTCGACGGCCAGTTCGAGCAGGCCCTGGAAACCGCGGTACGAGAACTCGGCGCGCGACTTCCAATCGCTGTCGAACTCGAGCCCCTGGTCGGTCCACCACGAGAGGCGAATCTCCAGCGGCCCGGACTTTTCGGCCTGGCGGATCCAGACGACCTGCTTCGACCCCGGCTCCTGCCGGAACCAGGTCCCCTCGAAGCGCCCGGCGGCGCTCGGCGGCGGGATCTCGGGAAGGGCGGCGTGGGCCGGCTCGATCGCGGCCGGTCCGAGCGTTGCGAGCAGAGCGCAGGCGGCGAGCAGGGCCAGCGAGGCGGCGAGCGCGGGGTGGCGGGAGCAGCGGGTCACGGGCGGCGTCCTCCGCGCGGCAAGGTACGGGACCGCGGGAGTCCCGTCCAGCCGTCGAGCGCCGCGCGCACCCGGGCGTGGGCCGCCTTCGAGAGGGAGCCCGCCCGCGCGGCGCGGGCGGCTCCGGCTCGGGCGAGCGCGCGGTGAGCATCTGCCGCGGGCGAGCCGGCGAGCCCGGCCGCCAGGAGTGCCGCGCGGTGCCGGAGCAGCGTCCGCGCGTCACCGCGCGCCGCCGGTCCGGTCAGCGCCCGCACCGCTCCGTGCGCGGCGAAGGCCCGGGCCGAGCCCTCGCCGAGCCCGGCCGCAATCGCCCGCGCGGCGCGCGGCGGGATGCCGGCGCGTTCGAGCAGCGCGGCGGCCTCGGCCAGCAGCGCCACCGTATCGCCCGCCGCCAGCACCATGCCCAGGTGGGCCAGCGGTCGCAGGGCGTCGTCCACAGGGACCGGGCGCAGGCCGGCGGCGCGCGCCAGCCGGCCGGCGGCGAGGCGTCCCGCCGGCGTCGCTCCCGACACGGTCGCGTAGCCCCGGGACAACGCCTCGGAGCTCGACACGCCGTGCAACGCGACCGCGGGCTGGCAGACCCCCACGGCCGCTCCGCGCGCGGCGAGCGGCTGCAGCACCGTCGACGGCAACGCTCCGGCGAGGTGCAGCACGGCGCTCGGCGCCGCGCTGCCGCGCACCGCGCGCGGCCAGGCGCGCGCCAGCGCGCGCGCCACCTCGGGCAGCGCGTCGTCGCTCACCGCCAGCACGAGCCGCCGCGCGCCCCGCGCGAGATCGGAGAGGTCCCGCGCCCGGCGTGCGCCCGCGGCGCGGGCCACCCGCGCGGCGGCCGCTGGATCGCGGTCCCAGACCAGCACCGTCGCGCCGCGCCGCGCCAGGGCGCGGGCCAGCGCCCCCCCGGCCCGGCCGGCGCCGGCGATCCCCCAGTCGGCGCGCGTCACGGGAGACGTCCGCCGAGCGCGCTCCAGAGCGTCCTCAGGTCGTCCGGCCAGGGGGCCTCGAACGCCATGCGCTCGCCGGTTCGCGGATGATCGAAGGCGAGCCGCCGCGCGTGTAGCGCGGGGCGGCCGATCCCCCGCACCGCGCCGCGCCGCCGCGCGTCGCCGACGGAGGCCGAGCGCTCGCCGCCGTAGGTCGCGTCCCCGACGATCGGATGGCCCAGCGCCGCGAGATGGACTCGGACCTGGTGGGTCCGTCCCGTCAGGATCCGGACTTCGAGCCAGGCGAAACCCGGGACCTCCTCGATGACGCGGTAGACGCTGCGCGCCGCGCGCCCTCCGGCGACGCCGGCGCGCATCCGGACGCGGTTCTTCGGGTCGCGGCCCACGCCGAGGTCGATCTCGCCCTCGCGCTCGCGCGGCCGGCCCCAGACGATCGCGTCGTAGACCTTCTCCACGGTGCGCGCGTGGAACTGCGCGGCGAGCGCGCGGTGCGCGGCGTCGTGGCGGGCCACGACCATCAGCCCGGAGGTGCCGCGGTCGAGTCGGTGCACGAGCCCCGAACGCTCCGCTCCGCCGACCCCGGCGACGGCCGGATCGCGGTGCAGAAGCGCGGCGGCCAGCGTCCCCGCCCGCACCCCCGAGCCGGGGTGGACGACGAGGCCGGCGGGTTTGTCGAGCACGAGCAGGTCCTCGTCCTCGTGGAGCACGGCGAGTGCGATCGGCTCGGGAACGAGCGACGAGTCGACGGCGGGCGGAAACGCGATCTCGACCCGCGCGCCGGCGCGCACCGTCTCGGACGGCCGCGCGGCCTGACCGTCGAGCGTGACGCGGCCCTCCCGGATCAGCGCGGTCAGGCGCGAACGCGAGACCTCCGGGTGGCGCAGCGCGCAGAAGCGATCGAGCCGCAGCCCATCGTCGGCCACCGCCGCATCGTCCCGCGTGTGCGCGCCGGGGCTCGCGTCGCCGCGCTCGCGGCCGGCGCGGCTCACGGGGCCGGGTCCGCCGGGGGCTCCCCCCGCCGCGCTGGCGGAGCGCGATCCAGAGGCCGGCCGCGACCGGGAAGACCGCGAGCGAGACGATCTGCCCGGACGAGATTGCGCCCCCGAACCAGAGCCCGCGCGCTCCATCGCCGCGGAAGAACTCGAGCAGCGCGCGGCCGACGCTGTAGGTGGTCAGGTAGGCCAGCATCACCTCGCCCGCGAAGCGCTGGTGCCGCCGCACGAGCAGCAGCACGGGAAGCACGACGGCGAGGTTCCAGGCCGACTCGTAGAGCGGGGCCGGGTGGAGCGGGACACCGAGCGGGACACCCGTCCGTTCGTGGGCCTCCGCCGAGCGGTACACGACGGCCCATGGCAGGTCGCAGGCCGCGCCGTGGCAGCAGCCGGCCAGCAGACAGCCGACGCGGCCGATCGCCTGCACGACCGGGATCGGCAGAGCGGCGCAATCCAGCACCGACGCCACGGGGAGCCCCCAGCGCCGGCACAGGGCGATCAGCGTCGCGATGCCGGCCAGCACCGCCGTCCAGACCACCCCCCCGGCGCGCAGGAAATCGGCGCCGAACAGCCGCGACGGGTCGCCCAGGTAGTCGCCGGGCTCGACCAGGATCAGCCCGAGCTTGCCGCCAGCCAGCGCGCCGACGATCGACCAGAACAGCACGCCCGAGGCGAGGTCGAGGTCGAGCCCGCGCCGGCGCGCCTCGCGGTGATACCAGATCCAGCCGACCAGCGTCCCCAGCGCGAGCATGAGGCCGTACGACGGGAGCGCAAGCCGCAACTCGCCCAGCAGCGGCAGCGAGACGGTCCCGAAGTCAATCAGAAACGGATGCAATGTCGTCCTTCTTCCGCTCGGTCGGGCGGTGGAAGAGCACATCGAACAGCAGCACGGCCGCGCCGATCGTCAGGCCCGAGTCGGCGACGTTGAAGGTCGGCCAGCGGTTCGTGCCGAAGGTCGAGACCAGCCAGTCCGACAGCGGCGGGGAGGACCAGTAGACGTCGATGAAGTCGATCACGTGGCCGTAGAGCACCCGGTCGATCAGGTTGCCGATCGCGCCGCCGAGAATTAGGGAAAGAGCGAGCCGGCTGGAGGTCTCGGACGGATCGGAGCGCCAGATCAGCCAGGCGACGCCGCACACCGCGAGGACCGGGATCAGCGTCAGCAGGATCGAGCGCCACGGGTCGCCGAGCCCCGCGAACATCCCGAACAGCGCCCCCGTGTTGTGCGAGAGCGCCAGGCGGAAGAGACCGGGGATGACCGGGACCGGCGCCTGATAGTGGGTGCTGGCCCAGGCCTTGGTCGCCTGGTCGAGCAGGATCACGAGGCCGGCGATGGCGAAATCGCGCGTACGCGGCGACACCGGGGAACTCCTTCCAGCCGGGCGCGACGGGCGCCCGAACCGCGGAAGGATAGCCCGTCTCCCGTGTCCCGGCCCGTCGCGGCGTGGCAGAATACCGCGTTTCGCCAAACCCCTTCCGACACGGAGCCGACCCTTCATGCCCTACCAGCGCCCGCGGGGGGAATTCCGCTTTGCCGAGGCCGAGCGGGAGATCCTCCAGTTCTGGAAAGACGGCAAGGTCTTCGAGCGGCAGCTCGCCGAGCGTGCGGGCGGCCCGACCTTCGTCTTCTACGAGGGCCCGCCCACCGCCAACGGCCTGCCCCACAACGGCCACGTGCTGACCCGCGTCGTCAAGGATCTCTTCCCGCGCTACAAGGCGATGCGCGGCTACCACGTGCCGCGCAAGGCGGGCTGGGACACGCACGGTCTGCCGGTCGAGGTGGAGGTCGAGAAGGAACTCGGGATCCACGGCAAGGCGGAGATCGAGCGCTACGGGATCGAGCCCTTTACCCGGCGCTGCATCGAGTCGGTCTTCCGCTACACCGAGGAGTGGGAGAAGCTGACCGAACGGATCGGCTTCTGGATCGACCTGCCGACCGCGTACGTCACCTTCCACCGCTCCTACGTCGAGTCGGTCTGGTGGGCGCTGGCGGAGCTCTTCCGCAAGGGGCTGCTCTACCGCGGCCACAAGGTCGTCTGGTGGTGGCCGCAGGGCGGCACCGCGCTCTCGTCGGCCGAGGTCGGCCTCGGCTACAAGTCGGTCGACGACCCGGAAGTCGTCGCGCGCTTCGCCAGCCGGACCCGCCCCGGGGTCTCCTACCTGGCCTGGACCACGACCCCCTGGACCCTGCCGTCGAACGTCGCGCTCGCGGTCCGGCCCGACATGCAGTACGTGCTGGCGCGGGTGGCCCGCGAGGGGCAGCCCGAGGAGCTCGTCATCGTCGCCGAGGCGCTTGCGGAGGATGTGCTCGGCAGCGAAGGGGTCGAGATCCTCGAGCGCTTCCTCGGCGAGCGGCTCGTCGGCGAGTCGTACGAACCGCTGTTCCGCTACGCGACGCCGGAGGGGGGACGCGCCTGGCAGATCATTCCGGCCGACTTCGTCGGGGCCACCCAGGGGACCGGGATCGTCCACACCGCCCCGGCCTTCGGGGAGGACGACTTCCGCGTCTGCCGCGAGCAGGGAATGGGGTTCCTCCAGCTGCTCCAGCCCGACGGCCGGTTTCCCGAGGCGGTGACCGACTTCGCCGGCCGCTTCTGCAAGGAGGCGGACCGCGAGATCGTGCGCCACCTGCGCGCCCGCGGCCTGGTCTTCAAGGAGGGGACGGTCCGCCACGACTACCCGTTCTGCTGGCGGGCCGGAGACGAGCCGCTGATCCAGTACGCGCGGCCGGCCTGGTTCATCCGCACGACCGAGCGGATCGGCGACGCGATCGCCAACAACCAGCAGATCGTGTGGCTGCCGGAACACATCAAGGACGGCCGCTTCGGCGACTTCCTGGCCAACAACGTCGACTGGGCGCTGTCGCGCGAGCGTTACTGGGGCACGCCGCTGCCGATCTGGGAGTGCGAGGCCTGCGGCGCGCTGGAGGCGCTCGACAAGCTGGACCGCGCGCTCGAGCGGAACCCGGGCTGCCTCGCCGACTGGGCGGCGGCCTGCGCGAAGGACCCCGGCCTGCCCGAGCACCTCGTCGTCCACAAGCCGTGGGTCGACAAGGTGACCTTCCCCTGCGCGGGCTGCGGCGGGACGATGCGGCGCGTGCCCGAGGTGATCGACTGCTGGTTCGACTCGGGCTGCATGCCGTTCGCCCAGTGGGGCTTCCCGCACCAGGGGCTCGAGGCCTTCCGCGAGGCCTTCCCGGCCGACTTCATCTCCGAGGCGATCGACCAGACGCGCGGCTGGTTCTACTCGATGCTGATGGTCTCGACGCTGGTCTTCGACGAAGAGACGCAGCAGCGTTTCGGGATCGTTCCGCCGCGCGGCTACCCGCACCCGTACCGGACCTGCATCGTGCTCGGCCACGTCGGCGACGCCGATGGCAAGAAGGAATCGAAGAGCGTCGGCAACTACACGCCGCCGGACCTGGTGCTGGAGGGGAGCTTCACGCTGCGCACCGCTCCCGAGGGGCGGCTCGGCGAGCCGCCACCGCCCGACGCCGTCGTCCTGCTGCCGGCGCAGGTCAAATCCCTGGGGCTCCCGGAGGGGATGCGGGTCCGCGTGCACAACGCGCGGCAGCCGCAGCGCTCGTTCGAGGCCCGCCTGCTCGCCGGGGCGGCCGGCAAGGAGTCGATCGTGCTCGGCTCGGCGGTCCGCGCGACGCTCGGCGTCGCGCCCGACGACCCGGTCCTGATCGACGTCCTCGACGATCCCCCCGGGGCCGATGCGTTCCGCTGGTTCTTCTACGCCTCCGGACCGACCTGGAGCAACACCCGCAACTCGCTACGCGGGATCCGCGAGCAGCAGAACGAGTTCCTCGTCCGCTGGTCGAACGTGCTGTCGTTCTTCCTGATCTACGCCGCGATCGACGGCTTCGACCCGGCGGACGATCTCGCGGCGACCGGAGGGCGGGTGCCCGACGTCCGCCGGGGGAAGGGGTACCGACCTGCGGCGGCGCGGCCGCAGATGGATCGCTGGATCCTCTCGGAGACGGCGCTGACCTGCCGCCGCGTGACCGAGGCGCTGGACGGCTACCGCATCTACGACGCCGCCCGCGCGCTCGGGGAGTTCGTCGACGCGCTCTCCAACTGGTACGTCCGGCGTGGCCGCGACCGCTTCTGGGCCCCCGGCTTCTCGGACGACAAGGCGGACGCGTTCTGGACGCTCTGGGAGGTGCTCGTCGACCTCTCGCTGATGGCCGCGCCCTTCGTCCCGTTCTTCGCCGAGCACACCTGGCGCACGCTGGTCGGCGGGGCCTGGCCGGGCGCGCAGCCCGACAGCGTGCACCTCGCGCCGTGGCCGGAGCTGCCGGCGGCCTGGATCGACGAGCCGCTGTCGCAGTCGATGTCGCTCGCGCGCGAGGTCGTCTCGCTCGGCCTCTCGGCGCGCGCGAACCAGAAACTGCGCGTGCGGCAGCCGCTCAAGGCGGCGCGGATCTTCCTGGCGGAGAACTCCGAGGACGCCGCGCTCACCGCGCTGGCGCCGATCATCGCCGAGGAACTGAACGTCCGGGAGGTGGTCGTCGGCGGCGACGCCGACGCTTTCGTCGTCTGGAAGATGCAGCCCAACTTCCGCCTGATCGGGCCGCGGGTCGGCGCGCTCGTTCCGGGCGTCAAGAAGGCGCTCGGCACGGCCGACGTCGCCGCGCTGCGGAGGCAGCTCGACGCGGACGGGGAGATCCGGATCGCGGTCGACGGCCAGATCGTGACGCTGGGGCCGGAAGAGGTCGCGATCTCGCTCACCGCCCGGGAGCACTACGCGGCCTCGTCGTCGGCGCGGGCCGTGGTCGTGCTCGAGACCGACCTCGACGAGGCGCTCCTGGCCGAGGGGTTGGCGCGCGAGGTGGTCAACCGGATCCAGAGCCTGCGCAAGGAGCTCGATCTCGACTACGCCGACCGGATCGAGGTCACGATCGACGCCGCAGGAGCGCTCGCAGCGGCGATCGAGCGGCACCGGGAGCTGATCGCCGGCGAGACGCTCGCCGCGGTGCTGGAGGTCGGCGCGCCGCGGCCGGGGGCGACGGTCAAGGAAACCGACATCGAGGGGCAGCCGGTTCGCTTCGGGGTCGCGAGGCGGGCGTGAGCGGTCGGATCTACCTCGACCACAACGCCACCGCGCCCCCCGCGCCCGGGATCGCCGAGCTGCTCGGGCGGCTCTGGGCCGAGGGGTGGGGCAACCCGTCGTCGGCCCACGCCGAGGGCCGCCGCGCCCGGGCGCTGCTCGAGGCGGCGCGCGGGCAGGTCGCCGCGGCGTCGGGCGCGGCACGCGAGGCGGTCGTGTTCTGCTCCGGCGGCAGCGAGTCCGACGCGCTCGCCCTGCGCGGGCTGGTCGAACGCGGCCTGGTCGACGCGCTCGTGATCGGCGAGCTGGAGCACCCGGCAGTCGGCGAGACGGCGGCCCGGCTGGCGGCGACCCACCGCCTCCCGCTCGTGACGGTGCGCGCTTCGAAGCTGGGGGTGATCGAGCCCGACGCGGTCGCCGAGGCGCTCGCCGGGACGCGCCGCGCGCTCGTCTCCGTGATGCTGGCGCAGAACGAGATCGGGACCGTGAACGACGTCGGTGCGATCGCGGCGCGGGCCCACGCGGCCGGGGCGCTGGTCCACGTCGACGCGGTGCAGGCGTTCGGAAAGATCGCGCTCGATTTCGACGCGCTCGGCGCCGACCTGGTGTCGCTCTCCTCGCACAAGCTCGGCGGGCCTCCGGGGGTCGGAGCACTGCTCGTCCGCGAAGGGCTGGAGCCGCTCCCGTTCTGCGCGGGCGGTGGGCAGGAAGGGGACCGCCGTCCCGGCACCGAGGCCCTGCCGCTGGTCGTCGCCTTCGGCGCGGCGGCGGAACGCGTGCCGGAGCGTCTCGTGGCGGGGGCGGCCGTGGCGGCCCGGCGCGACCGGTTCGAGGCCGAGTTGCTGCGGCGCATTCCCGGCACCCGCGTCGCCGGGGCCGGTGCGCCCCGGCTTCCCAACACGACGGCGCTGGTCTTCGAGCGCCGCGACGGGCGGGCCGTGGCCGCCGCCTGCGATGCCCGGGGCCTGGCGGTGTCGGCCGGCTCGGCCTGTCACGCCGGGCGCGAGGGCCCGTCGGCCGTGATGCGCGCGCTGGGCTTCGAGCCCGCTTGGCAGCGCGGGCTCGTGCGCGTGAGCCTCGGCCCCGGGAGCGGAGACGAGGACCTCTCGCGGGCTGCGGCGATCCTCGCCGACGCGGTCCGGGAGGCGGCATGAAGTTCTGGTTCCTCTCCCGCCCGGAGGCCCCCGCCTACAGCCAGGTCGGCCGTGGCGCCGTCTGGACGGGGACGATCTCCGGATCGGGGATGCTGATCGTCCTCGGCGAGGCGACGGCCGACCTGGCGCTGGGCGGGGAGGTGATCGTCGGGCCCGGCGGGCAACTCGTCGCGGAGGCCGCGCGCTGCGCCTCGCTGCGCGTCGAGGGGCGGGCCCGCGGGCGCTTCCGGGTCGACGGTCCGGTCGCGGTGGCCCCGGGCGGCGCGCTCACCGGCACGGTCGCGGCGCGCCGATTCGATGCAGCCGGTGCCGCGCTTCTCGACGGTCGGATCGACGTCGGCGTTCGCCCTTCGAACACTCCCTGACCAGGATCGATCCACCCCCGTCTCAAGCCCGGCCCCCCGCGACCGATAGGTCTGTCGGAACCCTGCGGGGACGACCGGAGCGCCTTCGGGCGGAGGGGAAGGATGGACTTGCTGGGCCGCGTGCTGCTGATCGACGACGACCCGTTCGCGCTGGAGACGTTGACCGAGACGGTCGCGCGCGCCGGCTTCACGGCCGACACGGCGGGGGACGTGCCGGCGGCGCTCGAGCAACTCGGCCGGGCGCACTACGACCTCGTCGTCGCCGATGCCCGGACCGCCGTCGGGGACGGGTTGTTCGAGCGCGCTGCGGCGGAGGCCGCCGTCCTGCCGCCGATCGTCGCCATCGGTCCCGCGACGATGGACTTCGCCGTGGAGGCGATGCGCGCCGGCGCGGTCGACTACCTCGCGAAGCCGTTCCATGCGGCCGACCTGCTGACCGCGGCGCGGCGTGCGCTGGGCGTGGCCCGGCCGGCCGTGCGGACGGAGGAGGCGGCGAGCCTCACGGGCCCGGCGCGGCCGGTCGAGTTCGAGGAGCTGATCGGCCGCAACCCGCGGATGCAGCGCGTCTACAACCTGATCCGCACCGTCGCGCCGGCGAGCAGCACGGTTCTCGTCACGGGCGAGTCGGGAACCGGCAAGGAGCGCGTGGCGGAGGCGATCCATCGGCGCAGTCCGCGGCGAGCCGGCCCGCTGATCCGCGTCAACTGCTCCGCCTTCGCCGAAGGGGTACTCGAGAGCGAGCTGTTCGGGCACGAGCAGGGGGCGTTCACGGGTGCGGTACGGGGGCGCGTCGGCGTCTTCCGCAAGGCCGACCGCGGCAGCCTGTTCCTCGACGAGGTGGGCGACCTGCCGCACTCGACCCAGGTGAAGCTGCTGCGCGCGATCCAGGAGCGCGAGGTCCAGCCGGTCGGCGGCGACAGCACGGTGCCGGTCGACGTGCGCCTGATCGCCGCCACCAACCGCGAACTGTCGGCGGAGGTCAAGGCGGGCCGCTTCCGCGAGGACCTCTTCTTCCGGCTCAACGTGATTCCGATCCACCTCCCCGCGCTGCGCGAGCGGCCGGACGACATTCCTCCCCTGTCCGAACACTTCCTCGCCAAGTTCGCGGCGCAGAGCGGCAAGACGGTCGCGGGCTTCACCGACCGCGCGACTGCAGCGATGGAGCGCTACGGCTGGCCGGGCAACGTGCGCGAGCTGGAGAACGCGATCGAGCGCGCGGTCGTGCTGGTGCAGGGCGAGGTGATCGACGTCGCCGACCTCCCGCCCGAGGTGCGCGGCGGCCAGGGCAACGCCGACGGCGCCTACCAGGTCAACACCGTCCGCCTGTCGGAGGTCGAGGAGATCATCATCCGCCGCGTGCTCGCCCGGACCGGCTGGAACATCAAGCGCTCGGCCGAGATGCTCGGGATCACGCGCGCGACGCTCTATTCGAAGATCCGCAAGTTCGGGCTGGCGGCGGTGCGCTGACTGCACCGCGGGCGCCGCCGGCCCGCGAGACGGTGCCCCGTTGCGACCCGGCAGGGGCCGCGCTACAGTCCGCCATCGTCCGAGCGGGCGTAGCTCAGTTGGTAGAGCATCAGCTTCCCAAGCTGAGGGTCGCGAGTTCAAGCCTCGTCGCCCGCTCCAATAACCCCAAGTCCACGAGCAGGTTGCCGAGGCCCGTCGCCGGGGCCTCCGGTTGCCTAGCCGCAGGCGGGGGAGGCGCCGGGCGTCAGGAGCGCCCCGCCGACCGGCGGTGCGCCCCCCGAAGGTCCATCCACCCTCGTCCCGCCAACGAGCACGCCCTAGTCCGGGACGCACTCGTCATTCATCGGCATCTTCCTGAACTCGGTCTGGGTTCCGCCGACGCAGAACGAGGTCGGATCCTCGAACGGGTTCCAGAGTCGGTTCGGGTCGCAGGCGATGAAAGAGCTGCCGTAGTTCCAGCACCCCGGGTAGCAGGGGTTGCACGAGGCGAAGCAGGACCAGTCGATGATCAGGACGTCTTCGTCCGTCTGGACGGCGGTTCCATTGCAGGGGAGGGCCCAAGCCGTCTTGGGCTGGCCCGGAGGAGCCTGCGTGTTCGCCAGATGCGAGAGGGACGTGACGTCATAGGTATTGAGGCCCGTCCTTTCGAAGCGGACGACCCAGGGGGACTGGGTATCCGTGGGGGGGACGGGTGGGGTCTGCGGCGGTGGGCCGAGCGGGATGCTGAATGTGGCGGGAGCGACGATGAAAGTTCTCGGATCGACCTCGGTCACAACCATGATCACGCCGCCCTCGCTGCTCGTTCCATACGCGACCTCGCGGTACCAGACCCCCGCCAGCTCGTGGCGTCCCCGCGATGAGACCCGATCCGGGTCAGCCGCGACCGCCGGGAGGGGGGTCAAGAGCGCGAGAGCGCACGTCACGGCGGCTACCATCAGTGCATTGCGATGTCGCATGACTACCTCCTTTGGCGTCCTCGTCGAGTCTCCGACAGGCTCGGACAGGGCCGGTCTGCCACGGAGGCGTCCGGCGAGTAGATCGCCTGCCTTCGATAACGCGCGCAGACGGCTAACCGGACAATGGGACACCCTATTCGTTCAGTCCCTGGCCCCGAGGGTTGGTCGTGCACTTTCCGAGTGCGACCACATGCGGTCGGCACGTCTTCGCCGCGTTTGCATGGGTACCTGCAGCCAGGCGTTGTCAGGAGACGCCAGGCGCGTCAAGCATCACGCAGCGTCAACAGCTTGCATCGTCGGTCCACCCTCCCAAGCTGAGGGTCGCGAGTTCAAGCCTCGTCGCCCGCTCCAACCCTTCCTCTCAGCCCGTCTCGCGAACGTCCGTGCGGCGCGCCCGAAACCGGATTGTTCGCCCCCCCCGAGGGTGGTACATTCCGGTCCGGCAGCGGGGTCGATCGGCGAGAACGCTTGCCGCGCAAGGCTTTTCAAGCGCTTTCTATCCCGTTCGCCCGGTTCGGACGAGGCGGCGCCTGCGGGGCGCCGGGAACGCCGGGAGGGCGTCGAGGGATCGATGACACGCGTCCTGATCGTCGACGACGTGCGGCTCCTGGCGGAGATCGGGTCCACGCCGCTCGGCCGGGCGGCGGTCGAGGTCGCGCTGCTGCGGCCGGGCGACGACGTCGTCGAGCGGGCGCGGTCCTCGCGCCCCGACCTCGTGGTGATCGAGGAAGGCGAGTTCTTTCCCGAGGCCTTCGAGGCCTGCCGCAGCCTCGGCGACGCCCCGGACACCGCCGGCATCCCCGTCCTCTACATCGGGCTCTCGCTCCACCGCGAGCGCTGCACCGAGTGCGGCGTGGCGGAGTTCCTCTCCAAGCCGGTCACGCGCCACGAACTGGACCAGGCGGTCCGTCGGCTGCTGAGCGGGAACGCCCGCCGCGGCGCGCGCCGAGTGGTGGACGTGCCCTGCGAGCTGCAGCAGGAAGGCAAGGGCTTCGCCGGGCGCTGCGTCGAGCTGTCGCTCGACGGCGCGTTCGTGCGCTTCGACGATCCGCCGCGCGAACAGCCGGGCGTGCTGCACTTCCAGAACGGTGCACGCCCGATCGAGGTCGCGATCGAGATCGTTCGCGAAGGCGACGGGCGCGGCGGCGAGCGCGGTTGGGGATTGCAGTTCCTCCCGCTCGGGGTCGAGGCGAGCGCCCAGCTGGCGCGCTTCGTGCGGGCCGCGGCCGAGCGGCGCGGGCACGCCGTCGAAACCTCCGCCCCGGACGCGACATGAGCGCGACCGACCGCGCACGGTGCGGGGCGGGAGCGGGCGAGGTGACGCGGTGACGGCGGGCGCACTCGCGGCCTGGTGGCCGGCGCTCGTCGGGGCGCTCGCGGCGGCGCTGCTGCTGGCGCTGGGCTGGTACCTCGGTCGCCGCTCGCGGCCGCGTGGACTGCGGCGCGTCGAGCAGGCCCTGGCCGAGGTCGTCGAAGGACGCGCGCAGGAGTCGGAGATCACGCCGGGCGATCCGGCCGAGCGCGCCCTGCACCAGGTCGCGGCGCTCGCCCACGAGCTGGCCGACCGGCGGGGCCCGCGCGAGCGCCGGCTGGCGCGCTTCGGCGCGGCGACGGAAGCGATGAGCGGACCCGGGCTGGTGCTGCTCGATCGCGATCTGCTGGTGGCGGCGGTCGGCGAGTCTTACGCACGGGCGGCCGGGGAGCGGGTGGCAGACCTCGAAGGGCGCAAGGCGGAGCTGCTCTTCACCCCGGAATCGTGGCGCGAGGTCGCCGTGGCGCTGCTCGACGCGCGCCGGCGGCGCGAGCCGCTGGCGATCCGAGGCGAGATGCGCCGCCTGGGCGGCGCTCCGATCACGGCCCAGGTCCACGTCGGTTTCGTCGACGACCCGATCGACGGGATCGCGCTCTGGATCGATCCGCAGGCCGAGGCGCAGCCGGAGGGCGAGTCCCCGGCGAAGGCCCTCGCGCGGACCCGTGCCATCCTCGCCGGCGTCGCGGACGGGGTCCTGGTCGTCGCCGGCGGCACGGTCCGCGAGTCGAACCCCGCGGCGCGCGCCTGGTACGGCGGCGATCCGGCCGGTCACCTGCTGCGCGACCTCTTTGGCGCCGAATCGCTGCTGGTCGCGCTCGATCGCGTGGCCCGCGCCGGAAGCGGGGACACGGGCGGGACAGTCCGGGCGCGGCTGCAGCCGCTGGGCGGCCGGGTGCGGGCGAGGGAAGTGGAGCTCGAGGCCGTCTCCGCGGGGCCCGAGTTTCCCGGCGAGGCGGTCGTCACGCTGCGCGACGCCGCCGCCGGGCAGGTGGCCCGCCGCCGTGCGCGCACCCACGAGGCCCGCCTGCGCTCGGTGCTCGACGCCGTCGCGGAAGGAGTCGCCCTGCTCGCCCCCTCCGGGACGGAGGCCGCGGAGTGGCGGGTCGGGCTCGTCAACCGGCGGATGGCGAGTCTGGTCGGGATGGACGCGGTGGGTCTCCTCGCGGCGAGCGAGGCCGAGTTCGTCGCCCTGCTCGCGCAACGATTCCGCGACGCCGCCGGATGCGTGGGATTCCTCGAGCGGGCCGCCGCGGCACCCGGCGGCGACCACCTCGCGACGTTCGACACCCGCGGGCCCGAGCCGCAGAGCGTCGAGATCGTCGCCCGCCCGGTCGCGGGCGAGGAGGGCGAGCTGCTGGGGCGCCTGGTCGTCGTCCGCGACGTGACGCACCACCGCGCGACGGAGCGCCGGCTGGAGGCCGACGCCGCGGCGATGACCCGCTCGCGCGAGGCGCTGCAGCGGGCCTACGAGGAGATCTCATCCGTTCACCGCGATCTCGAGAAGAAGACGGCCGAGCTGGACCGCGTGAATCACGAGCTGCTGGAGCTGGACCGCGCCCGCGCCCAACTGTTGACCGACGTGTCGCACGAGCTGCAGACCCCGCTGGTCTCGATCCGCGGTTACACGCAGATGGTCCTCGAGGGCCGTCTCGGGCGAGTCAACGACGAGCAGCGCCGCGGGCTGGAGGTGGCGCTGCGGAACGTCGACCGGATGGTGGAGATGATCGGCAACCTGCTCGCGCTGGCCCGCACCGACCGCTCGAGCCCGCTCGAGGCCGAGCCGGTCGATCTCGCGGGCGCGCTGCAGGAGGCGCTCGACCGCGTCCACCCCGCGGCGGTGCGGCGCGGCGTCCGGCTCGAGGCCCGGCCGGTTCCGTCCGGCCTGGCAGTCGTCGCCGAGCGCGAGGGGTTGGCCCGCGTGCTCGACAACCTGCTGGGGAACGCGGTGAAGTTCAACCGCTCTGGCGGCAGCGTGCTCGTTGCCGTTCGCCCCGGTCCGGGCGACGCCGTGACGCTCGAGTTCACGGACACGGGGATCGGGATCGCGCCGGACGAGCAGAATCGGATCTTCGACCGCTTCTACCGCGGCCGCGGGGCTGCGGCGATGCCGGGCACCGGGATCGGGCTCGCGCTCGTGCGCAGCGTCGTGCTGCGCCACGGCGGCCGGGTGGAGGTCGAGAGCTCCGTCGGTCACGGCTCGACCTTCCGGGTCACCTGGCCGCGCGCGATCTCCGCGGCGGCCTCGGCCTAGCGCGCGCGGCCGGACGAGGCGGCGAGCGCGAGCAGGATCGATCCGGCGATCGGCACCGAGAGCGACTCGACTCCGGCCGCCATCGGGATCGTGACCGTCTCGGCCCGCTCGACGAGCTCCCGCGGCAGGCCCGCCACCTCGGCCCCGAGCAGGAGCGCGACCGGCCCGGACCAGTCGACCGCGGCCGGGTCGGTCCCGCCGCGCGGGACCGCGGCGACCAGCCGGAAGGCGCCGTCGCGCAGTCCCGCGGCCAGCGCGGGGTCTCTTTCGCCCCCCTCCGCGCGCGCGACCGGCAGGCGGTGGATCGCGCCGGCGCTGGCGCGGACCGCCTTGGGTCCCCACGGGTCGGCTCCCCCCGCGGCGACGAGCCCGTCGGCCCCGAATGCGGCCGCGCTGCGGACCAGGGTCCCGACGCTTCCAGGGTTCTGGACCCGCACCGCCAGCACCACGATCCCGCTCGCACCGGCGAGGACCGCTTCCGGGCGGTCGCAGGCCGCAGGCAAGGCGCAGGCCGCCAAGAGGCCGCTCGGCGTCTCGGACGGCGCCAACCGCTCGAGCAAGGCGTCCTGGACCAGTTCGACCGGGACATCGGCCTGCCGGCAGCGCACGACGACCTCGCGCGTCGGAGAGCGCTCCGCCCGGCCGGCGGCGACCAGCACGAACGCCAGCGCGGCGCCGACGTCGAGCGCTTCCGACAGCCCCCGCGGCCCCTCGACCAGGAACATCCCCGCCGCCCGTCGCTCCCGAACGCCGCGCGCGAGCTCGCGAGCCAGCGCCGCCCGCGGATGGGACATCGCCTTCACGATCGGTAAGGGCCTCTCCATGGGCGGTCTCCGCGCCCGATGGTACATTTCCGCGTTCGTCTCGGGGTAGGAGAGGGTGGCATGCGGCGTTCGGCGTGGGGGTGGTGTCTCGTCCTGGGGGGTGCGCTCGCGCTCGCGGCCGGTTCCGTCGGGGCGGCGGCCGGCAAGCCCAAGGTCGTCGTGATCGGCTTCGACGGCGCCGATCCCAACCTGGTCAACTACTACCTCCAGCAGGGGAAGCTCCCTCACGTCGCGGCGATCGCCCGGGAGGGGACCTACTCCTCGCTGATGCCGACGAATCCGCCGCAGACCCCGGTCTCCTGGTCGACCTTCGCCACCGGGCTGAACCCCGGGCGGACCGAGATCTTCGACTTCCTGCAGCGCCGCGAGGGGCAGTACGTGCCCGACCTCGCGCTGGCGACGCCGGGCAAGACGCCGCTGCTGTTCCGCGAGAAGAACGGGTTGTTCCTGGCGGGGATGGCCGGCCTGCTCGTCGGCCTGGTGCTGCTGCTCGTGCTCCGGCTGCTCCGCGTCCGCTGGCTGGCCGCGCTGGCCGGCGCGCTGATCGCGACGGTCGGGATCGCGGGCGGGCTGGCCCGGCCGCTCGGGAACCTGTTGCCCGCGGACGTCCCGTCGGCGACGAACAACCGCCAGGGGACGCCGTTCTGGACGCTTGCCGCGCAGGCGGGCATGAAGGTGAAGGTCACCCACGTGCCGGTCACCTTCCCGGCCGAGCCGCTTCCCTCCGGCTCGACGATGATCTCGGGCCTCGGCGTGCCCGACATGCGCGGCCGCGTCGGGACGCCGTCGTACTACACCTCCGATCCGCAGTTTCAGCTCGGCGACAACCAGTTCAGCCTCGAGCCGATCCGGCTCCCGGCCAAGCGCGGGGCGATCGAGACCACGGTCGTCGGGCCGTTCAACTATCCCTTCTACCAGTACGTGCTCGACCGCGCGCGCGAGGGCTGGGCGAAGGAGGGCCTCTCCACCGCCGACCGCAAGGCGAAGGAGAAGGAGCTGACGACCGCGCTCGAGGCGAAGGGAACGCTCAAGCGAATCGACCTGCCGATGAAGCTCGACGTGACCGACAGCGCGCTGGCCTGGGAGGTCAGCGGCCAGAAGGGAACGCTCGAGCCGGGGGAGTGGTCGGACTGGGTGGTCTTCGACTTCCCGCTGAACTGGCTCGTCGACTGGCTGCAGCCGCTGCGCGGGATGGGGCGCTTCAAGCTGATCAAGCTGGAGCCGGAGATCGAGCTCTACCTCTCGCCGGTCAACTTCCACCCCTCGTGTCACCCGGTGGCCTATTCCTGGCCGCCGGACTGGGCGAAGAAGCTGTCCGGCGACATCGGCCTGTTCAAGACGATCGGCTGGACGATCGACACCTGGTCTTATCCCTCGGGAGTTGGCGGGATCGACCTGTTCCTCGAGGACATGTGGTTCACCGTCGACGCTTCGACGAAGATCCTCGAGGCCTCGTTCGCGCAGCAGGACGCCGACGTCCTGGTCCAGATCTTCGACTTCCCCGACCGCGCCGGGCACATGCTGTGGCACGAGCTGGACGAGGGGCACCCGATGTACAAGCCGGAGCTGGCCGCCAAGTACCGCGCGGCGATGGAGGCCACCTACCGGCGGATGGACGAGCTGATCGGCCGCGCGCACGAGCTGGCCGGCGAGGACGCACTGTTCATCGTCCTGTCCGACCACGGCTTCTCGTCCTTCCGGCGCCAGATCAACTACAACACCTGGCTCTACAAGAACGGCTACCTGGCGCTGAAGGGGCAGCCTCGCAGCCGCAGCCTCGAACAGCTCTTCGACAAGGACGTCTCCGGCGTCGACGTCTTCTCGGGCATCGACTGGAGCCGCACCAAGGCCTGGGCGATGGGCCTCGGCTCGCTCTACATCAACCTCGTCGGCCGCGAGCCGCAGGGGATCGTGATGCCCGGCCAGGAGTACGAGGAGGTCGTCAAGGCGCTGCAGGAAGGGCTGCAGAACGAGATCGACCCGGTGACCGGCGAGAAGCCAGTCTACAGGGTCTACCGGCGCGACGAGCTCTACAAGGGCTACGACCCGAACAAGATCCCCGACCTCAGGCCCTCCAACCGGCTCAACTACCGCGTCTCGTGGCAGGATACGCTGGGAGGGTTGGCGACCGATGTGTTCGAGAACAACGACCGCGTCTGGTCCGGCGACCACTGCTCGCTCGAGCCCAGCTTCGTGCCCGGGATCCTGATCGTGAACCGCAAGCTCAAGGTCAACGACCCCCGGATCATCGACGTCGCACCGTCGATTCTCGGCACGCTCGACCTCAAGCCCGACGCCGAGCTCGACGGGAGGGTGATCTGGTAGCGGGCCCTGCGCGTCGCCTGCCCGCCGCGGCCCTCGTGCTCGCGGCGGCAGTCGCCGCCGCGTTCGGCGCCGGCCCCGGGCCCGGGCCGGTCGACGAGAACCCCGAGCGCCAGCTGCAGCGGGTGCGCGAGGAAGTCGCCCGGCTGTCGGCGGAGCGGGAGCGCCTCGACAAGGACTCGGCGGGCGTGCTGGCGCGGCTCGACGCGCTGGCCGCGGAGGCGCGCTTCCAGGACGCGCGGATCGAGGAGCTGACGCTGGAGCGGACGCAGGCCGAGTCGGCGCTGGCCGCGACGGCGGCAGAACGCGCCGCGGCGCAGGAGCGGCTGGACGCGGGACGGGTCCGGCTGTCGACGATCGCGCGGCTGCTCCAGCAGGCGGGGCCGCTCGGCCGGCTCAAGCCGGTGCTCGGGGCGGCCGACACCCAGTCCCTGGGCGCCGGCCTGCGTAGCACGCACGAGCTGGCCTGGCGCTACAAGGGCGAGGTCGGCGCGATCCGGGACAGCGAGGCCCGACTCGCGGCGCTCGAGGCCGAACAGCGGACCCGCCAGGCGGAGGTCGCGCGGCTGCAGGACGACGCGCTCGCCGCGCGGGCCGCGCTCGACCAGTCGATCCGCGCGCGCCAGGACCTGCTGGCCGACATGCGGCAGCAGACGGCGGTGCGCGAGCAGGCGGTCGTCGAGCTGGAGCGCGCGCGCGGCAGCCTGGAGTCGGTGCTCGCCGGCGTTCCCGACGCCGACCCCGTGCGCCTCGACGCCCGGCGATTCAGAGGGGTGTTCCGCCTGCCGGTCGAGGAAGGGACGATCGACGAGCCGTTCGGCGACCGGGTCGATCCGCGCTTCGGCACGCGCCTGCCGCACCCGGGCTGGGACCTCGCGGCGCCGTTCGGGGCCGTGGTCCGCGCACCGTTCGACGCGCGCGTCGCGTGGAGCGGCTGGCTGAAGGGCTACGGCCTCGTCGTGGTGCTCGACCACGGCAGCGCGGTGCACACGGTCTACGGCCACCTTTCGGCCGCGATCGTGCAGGCCGGCGACCCGATCGCGCAGGGCGAGAGCCTCGGCCGCGTCGGCGACACCGGTTCCGTGCGCGGGCCGTACTTGTACCTGGAGGTGCGCGTCGACGGCAGGCCCGAGGACCCGTCGGCGTGGTTCGGAACGGCGAGGGGGGCGCGCTAGGGCGGCCGGCCGCGGGCGGGGAATGTCCCCCCGGCGAGTGGGTCGCAGGCTCCAACACTCGCCGGGGGGACATTCCCCGCCCGCAGCCGGCCGCCAATCCCGCTCCCGGAAAAAGAGAAAAAGAAGAATCTTTACACCGACCGAACGCGTCCCGGTCGCCGTACAGGCTTCTCTCCCACACCGACCGAACGCGTCCCGGTCGCCGTACAGGCTTCTCTCCCACACCGACCGAACGCGTCCCGGTCGCTGTACAGACTTCTCTCCCATTTTTTCAGTGGCGGTGCGCCGCGCGGGAGCCGCGAGGGGCCCCCTGGCGAGTGTTGGAGCCTGCGACCCACTCGCCAGGGGGCCCCTCGCGGCTCCCGCGCCCCCCGCGCGCTCTCGCGCCCCCCGCACCACCTACAGACCGCTCGCCTCCAGCCAGCGCTCCGCTTCGATCGCCGCCATGCACCCCGTGCCCGCGGCGGTCACCGCCTGGCGGTAGACCCAGTCCTGGACGTCGCCGCAGGCGAAGACCCCCTCGATCTCCGTCGAGGTCGTGCCGGGTTTCGTGACCAGGTAGCCGTTCTCGTTCATCGCCAGCCGGCCGGCGAAGAGCTCGCTGTTGGGGTGGTGGCCGATCGCCACGAAGACCGCGCCCGCGAGGTGGTCCTCGATCGCGCCCGTCTTGAGGTTCTCGATCCGGACCCCGGTGACGTGGTCGTCGCCGAGCACCTCCGCCACCGCCGAGTTCCAGAAGAAGCGGATCTTGGGGTGCTCGAGCGCGCGCTGCTGCATCGCCTGCGAGGCGCGCAGCTTGTCGCGCCGGTGGACCACCGTCACGCGGCTGCCGAAACGCGTCAGGAAGAGCGCCTCCTCCATCGCGGTGTCTCCGCCGCCGACGACGAAGATCTCCTGGTCGCGGAAGAAGAACCCGTCGCAGGTCGCGCACATCGAGACGCCGTGGCCGAGCAGCCGCGACTCCGACGGAATGCCGAGCTTCTTGGCCGTCGCACCGGTCGCGATGATGACGGTCTTCGCCGTGACCGTGCGCCCGTCGTCGATCGTCAGCCCGAACGGGCGCGACGCCAGGTCGACCGCCGTCACGCGGTTCGGGAACAGCTGCCCGCCGAAGCGTGCCGCCTGGGCCCGGAACTTCTCCATCAGCTCCGGCCCCATGATCCCCTCCGGGAACCCGGGGTAGTTCTCGACGTCGGTCGTGATCATCAGCTGGCCCCCGGGCTGGATCCCCTCGAAGACCAGGGGGGCGAGGTTGGCCCGCGAGGCGTAGAGCGCCGCGGTCAACCCCGCGGGGCCGGAGCCGATGATGACGACCTTGTGCGTGGCACTGTCCTGGTTCACCGGGAATCTCCTCTGGTGCGGCGCGGGGCGGCCCGGCGCCGGGCGGGCGGGGGAGCGGCCAGCATCCAGTCGGCCAGCTCCGTCATCGTCGATACCGTCGCGAGCGCGGTGATCTCCTCGGGGAGCGGCTCGCCGGAGCGGTCGAGAAAGACCCCGGGGATGCCGAGATCCTCGGCGGTGGCGAGATCGAGCTGCGGGGAGGCCGAGACGTGGAGCAGCTCCTCCTCGTCGAGCTCCATCTCGTGCAGCAGCGCCAGCAGGTGGTCGGCCTCCGGCTTGTAGCAGAGGACGTCGCTGCTGGTCACCGCGCGCGCCACCGGGAACGGCAGGCGCCGCGCGATCCGCTCCCAGTCGGCGCGGTCGAGGTTGGTGACGAAAGCCAGCGCAAAGCGCGCCGCGATCCGCGCGAGCGCCGGGGCCGCGTCGGGATAGAACGGCCACTCGGGCAGCGTGCCGGCGATCGCGCGGGCCTGCTCCGGGGAGAGCGTGATCCCGGCGCGGGCCGCCGCACCGGGCAGCGTCTCCGCCAGAACGTCGCGGTACGGCCGATAGTCCTCGAGCTGTTCGATCAGCTCCCACTCGGCGTCGGCCCGGGCCGCGGCGAGCAGGCGCAGCTGCTGCGGGTCGCCCGTATCGGTCGCCGCACGCACCGCCTCGGCGAGCCCGCGTTCCCCGTCGATGACGGTTCCGAACGGGTCGAAGGAGGCGACGCGCACGCTCTTCGGGAAGAACATCGGCGCTCCGGGGGGGGTGGGTCGCGCGCCGTGGGGCCGCGCGCCGGCGAGGAGTCTCGCGCGGCCCTCCCGTTCGGGCAACCCCGGCAGGGTTGACCTCGGCCCGGCCGGCTCCCTACCATGTCCGTTCCGAGGAGCGCCTGCCTGCCGTGGAAACCGCGACGATTCTGGTGGTCGATGACAACCGGCTCGTGCGCGAACTGATCCGCGACGCGTTCACGGAGGCCGGCTTCGCCGTCCTGACGGCCGCCGGGGGCGCCGAGGCGCTCGAGCGGCTCGAGGAGTCCAGGACCGACCTGATCATCACCGACGTCGCGATGCCGGAGATGGACGGCTGGGCGTTCTGCGAGGCGGTGAAGGGGGACGCGCGGTTCAGCGGGATCCCGCTCGTCTTCCTCGCCAGCCACCGCGAGGTCCCGGAGCGGCTGCGCGGCTTCCGGCTCGGGGCGTACGACTACCTCTGCAAGCCGTTCTCGGTCGAGGAGCTGCTGGTCCGTGCCCGGCTGATCCTCGACCGCACCCACGGCCCGGCCGCTGCGGCCGACGGGGAGGCCGGGGGCGACGCCGTGCGCCAGGCGCTGGCCGGGCACACCAGCCACCTCACGATCGCCGACCTGCTACAGCTGCTGTCGGTCAACGGCAAGACGGGGACGCTGCTCGTCAACGGCCAGGAGAGCGGCCGCGTCCACATGCGCGAGGGCCGGATCGTGGGCGCCGTCGCCGGAGCGGTACGGGGAAGCAAGGCGCTCTACCGGATGGTCGGCTGGACCGACGCCGACTTCCAGTTCGATCCGCAGGATGACACGGCGGTCGCCGACGACCTCGGCCCGAGCGCGCAACGTCTGGTGATGGATGCGCTCGTCGCGCTCGACGACCTGGCCCGCCTCAAGAGCCAGCTTCCGCCCGAGGAGGTCCCGCTCGGCGTCGCCGAGGGGGTGCGCGAGCTGCTGGCCAGCCCGACCGCGCTGACACCGCTCGAGCTGGCGGTGATCCGCGAGGCGCGCGAGCGCTCGAGCCTCGCCACGATGCTCGAGCGGATCGAAGCCTCCGACGTCGAGATCGCGCGGGCCGTCGCCACGCTGCTCGCCCGGGGTGCGATCGGGGCCCTGCCTCCCGGCGCGGCGGAGGGCGTGTGAGGCCACGCGCCCGGCGCGCGGCGTGACCCCGGTCCGACCCGACGATCCGGTCACGGTGCTGCGCGGGATCGGGCCGCGCTGGGCCTCCGAGCTGGCCGGGAAAGGGGTCGTCAGCGTCGGCGACCTGCTCGCCTGCCTGCCGTTCCGTTACGAGGATCGACGGCGGCCCCAGCCGCTGGCCGAGGCGCGAGCAGGCGAGGAACTCACCGCGGTCGGTCTGATCCTCTCGGCCCGCCTGATCCGCACCCGGGGCCGCGGGATGGAGATCCTGACCGTCCTGCTCGACGACGGGACGGCCGCGCTCCCGCTGGTGTTCTTCAACCGGGGCTACCTGGGCCAGTGGATGATCCCCGGGACGCGGCTCGTCGTCCACGGCACGCCGCGGCTGGCCGGGCGCAAGGTCGAGCTCCACTCGCCCGACTTCGACCTGGTGCGCCCGGGCGAGGACCCGGCCGACGCGCTGGGCTGGCTGCCGGTCTACGAGAAGGTCGGACCGCTGACGCCGAAGCGGATGCGGTCGGCGATCCGCGTCGCGCTGGCTGCGCTCGAGGGGGTCCCGGACCCGTTCCCGCCGGCGCTGCTCGCGCCGTACCGCTTCCCCGCGCGGTTCGATGCGCTGCACGCGGTCCACCGCCCGGCCCCCGCGACCGATGCGGCCGAGCTGGCGCAGGGCCGCACGCTGGCTCACCAGCGGCTGGCGTTCGAGGAGTTCTTCCTGCTCGAGCTGGGGCTCGCGCTGCGCCGCTTCCGGCGCCGGGCGGAGCGCCGCAGCGGCGGCTACGCGATCGACGACGCGCTCCGTGCGCGGCTCGCTCGCGCTGCTTCCCTTCGCGCTGACCTCCGCCCAGCGGCGGGTGGTGGCGGAGATCGAGCAGGACCTGCGCGCGCCGTGGCCGATGAACCGCCTGCTGATGGGCGACGTCGGCTCCGGGAAGACGGTCGTCGCCGCGCTGGCGATGATGGTCGCGGTCGAGAACGGCTGGCAGGCGGCGCTGATGGCGCCGACCGAGATCCTGGCGCAGCAGCACGCCGGCTCGCTGCAGCGACTGCTCGCGCCGGCGGGGCAGCGGGTCGAACTGCTGACCGCCGGGCTGCCGGCGCCCCTGCAGCGCGAGGCGCGCGAGCGGATCGCCTCGGGCCGCTCACGGGTCGTGGTCGGGACCCATGCGCTCTTCTCGGAGAGCACCGCCTTCGCGCGGCTGGGTCTCGTCGTGATCGACGAGCAGCACCGCTTCGGCGTGGAGCAGCGCGCCGACCTGGCCGCCAAGGGGACCCACCCCGACACCCTCGTCATGTCGGCGACGCCGATCCCGCGCACGCTGGCGATGGTGCTGTACGGCGACCTCGACGTCTCGATCCTCGACGAGAAGCCGCCCGGACGCCGGCCGATCCGCACGGTGGTCCGCCTGCACGAGCAGCGCGAAGGGGTGCTGGAAGGGGTCGGGCGCGCCCTGGCCGAAGGGCGGCGGATCTACGTCGTGCGGCCGGCGGTGGAGGAGGGGAGCGCCGGGCTCAAGGCGGCCGAGGAGGGGCTCCGGGAGTACGCCGCGCGCTTTCCCGGCGTCCCCGTAGCGCTGGTCCACGGCCGGATGAAGTCCATCGAGCGCCAGCGGAACCTCGAGCGCTTCGCATCAGGCGAGGTGCAGATCCTGGTCGCGACGACCGTGATCGAGGTCGGGATCGACGTGCGCGAGGCCTCGGTGATCGTGGTCGAGGACGCCGACCGATTTGGACTGGCCCAGCTGCACCAGCTGCGCGGCCGCGTCGGCCGCGGCGACGTCAAGTCGTACTGCGTGCTGGTGGCGTCGACCGAGGCGGCGCCGGAGGCGCTGGCAAGGCTGAAGGTGCTGGAGCAGACCGACGACGGCTTTCGCGTCGCGGAGCAGGATCTCAGGATGCGCGGCCCGGGCGAGCTGGCCGGGACCGCGCAGTCCGGCCTGGCGACATTCCACGCGGCCGACCTCGTGCGCCACCAGGACCTGCTGATCGCGGCGCGCGAGGCGGCGTTCCGGCTGGTCGACGAAGGGGGCGAGGAGCGCGTCCCCCAGCCGCTGCACGAGGAGGTCCTGCGGCGCCATGGCGATCGCCTGCGCCTGGCGGAGGTCGGTTGACGGACGCGTGCCGCCGGCGCTTCGACCTCGCCGTCGTGGCCGGCCTCGGCGCGGCGCTCGCGATCGGGCTCGCGCTCCAGTCGTCGGTCGAGGAAGGTAGCGTCACGCTGCGGCTCTTCGGCCTGCCGCTGCCTGCGACCTGCTGGTTCCGACTCGCCACCGGCATGCCATGCGCCGGCTGCGGAATGACGCGCGCCGTCGTGCTGGCGCTGCACGGCGAACCGCGCGCAGCCTGGCAGGCGCACCCGTTCGCGCTGCCGCTGCTGGGACTGGCCGGAGTTCAGGTGATCCTGCGCGGCGCGAGCCTCGCCGGCTGGTCGGGTTCCCGATTGAAGTGGGCCGACCGCGCCTTCGTCGGCGCGCTCACGGTCGTTCTGGTCGCGATGCTGGCCCGGTGGGTGCTGCGGCTCGCGTGGGGTCTCTAGTCGCTGAAGGCGATGTAGGGGAAGACGACCAGCTGGACGCACGGGATGATCCCCAGGATCCCGAGGAACGCCGGCTTGCCGCGCTTGGTCGCGACGTCCATCAGCATGATCGCGCAGATCACGAGGTTGACGCAGGGGATCAGGAACAAGATCAGCCACCACAGCGGACGGCCCGCGATCTGGAGCAGGAGCACCACGTTCAGGATCGGGATCCAGCCCCACCAGGCGTTCTCCGCGAAGCCGGTCTTCCGGGCGATGACCATCGTCGACCAGGCGACGACCGCGTAGGTGATCAAGCCCGTGCCGCAGCCGTACCAGCTGGTCCACCACTGCATCGCCGATCCGCTGGATTCCCAGCCCGCCTGGGCCAGGAGCGCGAGTGCGTTCATGACGTCCCTTTCTCTCGTCGACGGGATCCGACGGCCGCACTCTAGCGCCGCGCGGTGACCCTCTGTCAACCCCGGGGCTCGACGATCGCGCGATACTCGTCCCCTCCCCGGGAGACCGATGACCCTTCGCGACCACCCCGCGCGCGAGCGCGCCGCCGTCGTCTCCGCGCTGCTCGCGGTGCAGCTCTGCTTCGGCCTGCACTACCTCGCCGCCAAGCTGGTCCTGGCGGAGATCCCGCCGCGCGCCTGGGCGGCGATCCGGATCGGCGCGGCGGCGTTGATCCTGCTGGCGCTCGTGCGCCTCTCCGGCCGGCGCCTCCCGACCGCCCGCGCCGATCTCCGTCGACTCGCGGTCTACGCGCTGTTCGGCGTCGTCATCAACCAGCTCTGTTTCGTCGAGGGGCTCAAGCGCACCACGCCGACCCACTCCGCGCTGATCAACACGACGATCCCGGTCTTCGCGCTGCTGTTCGCGGTGCTCGCCGGACGCGAGCGGATCTCCGGCCGGAAGGTGTTCGCGCTGGCGGTGGCCCTGGCCGGGGTGCTGCTCGTGATCTGGCCGTTCGGTCGAACCGCCTTGGCGAGCGGGACGCTGACCGGCGACCTGCTCACGCTGATCAACTCGATGTCGTTCTCGCTCTTCCTCGTGATCTCGCGCGACCTGCTCGTGCGGACCGACCCGCTGGCGGCGACGGCGGCGTTGATGGGCTTCGGCGCGCTGGGGATCCTCGCCGTCGCCTGGCCGGCGCTCATCGCCTTCGATCCGGCTCCCGTCTCGGCCGGCACCTGGGGGCTGGCGGCCTTCGTGATCGTCTTCGCGACGGTGCTGACCTACGTGCTCAACTACTGGGCGCTGGCCCGCGTCCCGTCGTCGGTCGTGGCGCTCTTCATCTACGTCCAGCCGCTGGTCGCCGCCACGCTGTCGGCGGCGCTCTTCGGAGAACGCCCGGCGTTCTCCGTGCTGGCCGGGGCGCTGCTGATCTTCGCCGGGGTGTTCCTCGCGCTCCGGCGGTGAGGCGCGAGCGCCCTCGGCTACGCCCCCGCCAGCCGGGCCAGCGTCGGGACCATCACGCCGGTCGCCCCCTCGGGGCCGAGGTCTCCCGCGGCGTCGGCCCACGACGCGGGGGAGATGTCGAGGTGCGCCCAGGGGATCTTCCCGGCGAAGTGGCCGATGAAGAGCGCGCCGGCGACGACCCCCGCCTCGCTCCCCTTGCCGGTGTTCTTCAGGGTGGCGATCCGCGAGCGGATCGCGTCCCTGACCTCGGGATCAGCGGGGAAGCGCCAGACGCGCTCGCCCGCGAGCGCGGCGGCGCGTTCCACCTCGGCCAGCCAGGCTTCGTCGTTGCCGACGAGCGGGACGCGGGCCCGCCCGAGCGCCACGAGCGCGGCCCCGGTCAGCGTGGCCACGTCGAGGATCCGGGAGGCTCCCTCGCGCGCCGCCAGCGCGACCGCATCGGCCAGCACCAGCCGCCCCTCGGCGTCGGTGTTGCCGATCTCGATCGTCGTCCCGTCGAGCGCGCGGATCACGTCGCCCGGCCGCAGCGCGTTGCCGGCAACGGAGTTCTCCGCGAGCGCGAGGTAGAAGCGCACGTTCCGCCGCGGCCGCTGCCGGCCGACGGCGAGGGCCGCCCCCAGCACGGCCGCGGCCCCGGCCATGTCCTTCTTCATCAGCGCCATCCCCTCCGCCGACTTGAGGTTCAGGCCCCCGGTGTCGAACGCGATCCCCTTGCCGGCGAGCGCGAGCCACTCGTCGCTGCGGGGTGCACCGCGGTGCTCGAGCACGACCAGCCGCGGCGCGCGCGGGCTGGCGCGCCCGACCGCCAGCAGCGCACCCGCCCCCAGCCGGCGGAGCTGCGCGCGATCGAGCACCCGCAGCGCGAGCCCGCCGTGCCGGGCCACGCGGCGCGCTTCGTCCTCGATTTCGTCCGGCCCCATCTCCTCGGCCGGGGTGTTGACCAGGTCGCGCGCCAGCCGGATTCCGCGCGCGAGGTCGAGCGCGCGGCGCCCGGCCGCTTCGAAGGAGCGGCGCGGGGCGACGACGGTGACCTCGGGGCGCGGCGGGGGATCGGGAAGGTAGCGGTCGAAGCGGTAGAGGCCCCGCGACAGGCCCAGCACGACGGCTTCCACCGCGCCGTCCGGCAGGTCGTCCGGGACGAGCACCGCCGCGCTCCGCACCCGTTCGGTGAGCAGCGCCCGCGAGGCGGCGCCGAAGCGGCACGTCGTCGCCAGCGGGTCGTCCCAGTCGGGGGCGCGCAGCGCCACCAGCAGCGGCTGCGGCAGCCGGTCGAGCGTCGCAGTGACGGCGACCGGCCCGCGAGCCCACTGCCGCAGCACCTCCCGCCGCAGCGTCAGGGGAAGCGGATGACCCTCGAGGACGACGAGCGCCTCGACGGGGACCGGCGGGCGGCGCGCGAGGCGCAGACGCGGCACGGTGCGGCGGCGGAGCGGCTAGCGCTCGCGCCCCTTCGGGGCGGGCGGCGCGGCCTCCGGTTCGATCGGCTCGGAGAAGAGCGCTTCCTGGTTGTCGTCGATCAGCGGCGCGCCGTGCAGACGGATCTCGCGGGTCTCGGGGTCGACGGTGACGCAGCCGTCGATCACCTCCTCCAGCACGACCGCCAGCTTCGACTCGCCGCTCTTCGTCGCGATCAGCGGCGGGGCTCCGGCGACGATGTTCTCCCAGCGGCGCGCGACCACGGTCGTCAGCAGAAACCGATTGCTGATCACGTCCAGTGCCTTCTCGATCGGCTTGTTCCCCAAGGTCCCCTCCGGTGGCGCGGGCGTCAGGCGCCTTCGCGCATCATGCGGATGAAATCCGCGTTGTCGTTCGTCTTCGAGAGACGGTCGAGCAGCAGCTCGAGCGCCTCCGTGCCGTTCATCTGTGCCAGCACCTTCCTGAGGATCCAGACCGCGTTGAGCGTGTCCGGGTCGAGCAGCAGCTCCTCCTTGCGCGTCCCCGAGCGCGTGATGTCGAAAGCCGGGAAGACGCGCCGGTCGGCCAGCCGCCGGTCGAGGTGCAGCTCCATGTTGCCGGTCCCCTTGAACTCTTCGAAGATCACCTCGTCCATCCGCGATCCGGTGTCGACCAGGGCGGTGGCGATGATCGTCAGCGAGCCCCCCTCCTCCAGGTGGCGCGCGGCGCCGAAGAAGCGCTTGGGGCGCTGCAGCGCGTTGCTGTCGAGCCCGCCCGAGAGGACCTTGCCGGACGAGGGCTGGACGTTGTTGTAGGCCCGCGCCAGCCGGGTGATCGAGTCGAGCAGGATGACCACGTCGCGCCCGTATTCGACCAGGCGCCGGGCGCGCTCGATCACCATCTCGGCGACCTGGACGTGGCGCGTCGCCGGCTCGTCGAAGGTCGAGGCGATCACCTCCGCCTTGACCGCCCGCAGCACGTCTGTGACTTCCTCGGGCCGCTCGTCGATCAGCAGGATGATCAGCACGACCTCGGGGTGGTTCGCGGTGATCGAGTTGGCGATCGACTGCAGCAGCATCGTCTTGCCGGTGCGCGGCGCGGCGACGATCAGGCCGCGCTGCCCCTTGCCCACCGGCGTCAGCAGGTCCATCACTCGCCCGGTCAGGTTCTCCGGCTCCGTCTCGAGCCGGATCTGCTCCAGCGGGTAGAGCGGGACGAGGTTCTCGAAGAAGATCCGCTCGCGCGACTTCTCGGGATCGGCGCCGTTGATCGCCTCGACCTTGATCAGGGCGAAGAACTTCTCGTCCTCCTTCGGCGGGCGGACCTGTCCCGCGACCGTGTCGCCGGTCTGGAGCAGGAAGCGGTTGATCTGGGACGGGGAGACGTAGATGTCGTCGGGGCCCGGGAGGTAGCTGTTCTCCGCCGAGCGCAGGAAGCCGTAGCCTTCGTCCAGCGCTTCCAGCACCCCCTCCGCGAAGACCAGCCCCCGGCGCTCGGTCTGGGCCCGCAGGATCTCGAAGATCAGGTCCGGCTTACGCAGCCCGGTGGTTCCGGTCATCGCGAGCTCGCGGGCCACCACCTGGAGCTGATCGGCGCGCATCTTGTTCAGCGCGTTCAGCGAATGGGCTTCCGTCCGATCGCTGCCGGTCGGGCCACCGTTCGTGGCGCTCATGCCCATGGGTGGTCTCGCACTGTTGGCCGGGGGGGATGGCTCGGGGGGGTCGCTGGCGGGGCTGCCCGGCGGCGGTGCGCCGCGGGGCATCCTGTGCCGCTGGGGAAAAGCCCGAGGAGTCTAGGGTTTGGGTCGGCGCCCTGTCAAGAATCAGAATCCGGTGAAGGTGAAGACGGTGAACTGCCAGCCGTCCTCGTCCGCGGGGAGCCCGGAGCGGTTCAGGGGGTACCCGGCATAGGCGGCGAGTCCCGCCCCCTTGGTCCCGCGCAGCAGGGAGATCCGCACGCCGAGCCCCGCGTCGGGCCGCAGATCGCTCCACGAGAGTCGTTTCGCCGAGTCCCAGGCCGCCCCGACGTCGACGAAGCCGACGAAGGCCAGCCGGACCAGGCGCAGCCACTCGCGGGACAGAAAGATCCGGTGCTCGGCCTGCAGCAGCAGCATCCGGTCGCCGTCGAACTGGCGCGCGGCGTAGCCGCGCAGGCCGTTTTCGGCGCCGAGCAGGAACTGCGAGGTGCTCGGGAGGTCGTTGCCGTGGGAGGCCGTGAAGGACAGGAAGGTCGTGTGCAGCGCGGCGGGCTTGAGGTAGTACTGGGCCCCGAGCGTGGTGATGACGTCGTACCAGTCGCCGCCCGACATCCGGACGATCTGCGCGACCTGGATCAGGAGGGTGTTCTTCTGCCCGAACGCGAACCCGGTCGAGGCGGCGGCCTCCAGCTCGAAGGCCCGGGACTCGCTCGGGCCGGCGACGGAGCGGCCGGCCGACAGCAGGACGTGCGTCGAGAGGTCGACGTCCTCGATCCGGCGCCCCGAGTCCAGGAAGGTCGTCCGGACGAAGCGCGGCAGGATCCACTCGACCCCCGCCTCCACCAGCCACGCGTCGGCGTCCGGCGGCACGATCTCGGGCACGACGACGGGCCGCGCCGGATCGACCCGCTCCCACTCCTCGACCAGCTGCCGCACCCCCCCCGACCAGCGCAGGACGCTCCCGTTCCGGTCCCGCGGGCGGGCCCAGCCGACCATCGCCCTGGCCCCCTGGTAGTTCTCGCGCCACAGGTCGACCTCCTCGCCGTTCGAGTAGACCTTCTGCTCCAGCTGCTGACGGTCGTACGAGGCCACGCTGTTCCACGGGGTGTCGAGCGAGAAGAACGGGCGCGAAACAACCAGCGTACGCTGGTAGCCGTCGGAGTTGTCGCTGTAGAGCGCGTCGACCTGCCAGCGCTGGCGGGTCAGGGCCGGGGCGTACAGATCGAAGGTCCGCAGCGTCCGGTCGATGTCCTTCTCGTAGCGCCAGCCCAGCCCGACCCCGGTTCCGAGCAGGTTCCGCTCGACGATCCGGAAGCTCGCCTCTCCCGCGCCGCCGGCGACTCCGGCGGAGATCCCGATCCGCGTCGACCAGGAATCGCGGACCCGGACCTTGACCCGGACGTCGTTCCCCTCGCGGGCGATCGGCTCGATCCAGGCGTCGGAGAGGAACGGGAGGTTCCGCAGCTCGCGCTCGGCCTCGGCCAGCCGCTCGAGGTCGCAGGGCTCCCCCGGGCGGAGGATCAGCAGGCTTCGCACCCGCGACTCGCGGGTCAGGTTGATCGAGTGGACCCAGTTCGCGGCCCGGTAGACCCACTTGTTCTCGGCCGGGAGGCTGGTGTCGAAGACGTTGACGCACACGACGTCGATCGCGCCGATCACGGTCCCCGGGGCGCAGAGCGCCGCCGGATCGGGCGGTGCGGGCGGGACCGCCGACGGCGGCTCGGTCTCTCCGGCCAGCACCGGCAGCACGGCCGCGATCGCGCAGGCCGCGGCGCTCCGTCGCGCGCCTCGGATCACGCCCCGCAGCCTGCCAGGACCCAGTCGCGGTAGGGGCCGTGGATCCGCGCGGCAGGGACGGCGAGGACCTCGGGCACCTGGTAGGGGTGCGCCTTGACCAGCGCCGCCGCCAGCGCCTCGAAGCAGGCGGCGCGCGTCTTGAAGAGGATCAGCACCTCGCGCTCCTCGTGCAGGGTCTCTTCCCAGGTGTAGATCGAGGTCAGCCCGGGGGCAACGTTGGCGCAGGCCGCGAGCCGCTGTTCGACCGCCATCCGGGCGAGACGGCGGGCCGTCTCCTGGTCGGGCGCGGTGCAGAACACGAGGACGATCTCTTCTCCGCTGGGAGCGTTCATGGCGTGGTTCCCCTCCGTCGCGCCGCGCCCCGGCGGCTCCCCGCGGGGGCGCGACGCGATATAGACTAGCGTGGCACACGTCGCCCGCGAGGCGGCCGGAGGTTCCGAAAACCATGCCCGAGATCACCGCGGTCTTCGCACGCGAGATCCTGGATTCGAGAGGCAACCCGACGGTCGAGGTCGAGGTCACGGTCGAAGACGAGGTGATCGGGCGGGCCTCCGTCCCCTCCGGCGCGTCGACCGGCTCCCGCGAGGCCCTCGAACTGCGCGACGAGGAGGCCGCGCGCTTCGGCGGCAAGGGGGTCCAGAAGGCCGTCCGGCACGTCAACGAGGTGCTCGGGCCGGCGATCGAAGGGTTGCCGGCGATCGACCAGCGGCTGATCGACCAGACGCTGCTCGACCGCGACGGCACCCCCTTCAAGAAGAACCTCGGGGCGAACGCGATCCTCGGCGTCAGCATGGCCGTCGCGCGCGCCGGGGCGGGCGTGTCCGGGATGCCGCTCTACCGCTACCTGGGCGGCGCCAACGCCCACGTCCTGCCGACGCCGATGCTCAACATCCTCAACGGCGGGGCCCACGCCGACAACAACGTGGACGTCCAGGAGTTCATGATCCTGCCGGTCGGGATGCAGACCTTCGCCGAGGGACTGCGCGCCTCGGCCGAGATCTACCAGGTGCTCAAGAAGGTGCTCAAGGGACGCAAGCTCGCGACCGGCATCGGCGACGAGGGGGGCTTCGCACCCAACCTGAAGTCCAACCGCGAGGCGCTCGACCTGATCCTGGAGGCGATCCAGAAGGCCGGGTACCGACCGATCGAGGACGTGGTGCTCGGACTCGATGTCGCTGCCAGCGAGTTCTTCAAGGAGGGTACCTATCGGCTGGAGGGCGAGGGGAAGTCGTTCAAGCCGGACGAGCTGGTCCGACTCTACTCCGACCTGGTGGACTCCTACCCGATCGTGACGATCGAGGACGGGATGGCGGAAGGGGACTGGGACGGCTGGCAGGCGCTGACCGACGCGCTCGGCGACCGGATCCAGCTGGTCGGTGACGACATCTTCGTCACCAATCCCGAGATCATCACCCAGGGGATCGAGAAGGGGATTGCCAACGCCGTGCTGATCAAGCTCAACCAGATCGGCAGCGTCAGCGAGACGCTGGACGCGATCGCGCTGACGCGCGCCAACAGCTACGGCGCGGTCATCTCGCACCGCTCGGGCGAAACCGAGGACACCTTCATCGCCGACCTCGCGGTGGGCAGCGGGGTCGGGCAGATCAAGACCGGCGCGCCGGCGCGCGGCGAGCGCGTCGCGAAGTACAACCAGCTGCTCCGGATCGAGGAGGAGCTGGGCGAGGTGGCGGCGTACGCGGGCCGCGAGCCGTACGGGCTCGTGGAGGACTAGCGGGGCGATGGCGGGGGCAGGAGAGAAGCCCGGCAGGCGAAGGGCGGCCCGCGGGGCGGCGGCGGCGAAGCGCGAGCGGGCGCTGCGCGTCACCGCGCTGCGCTGGGCTGTCTTCCTGCTCGCAGCGCTGGGCTGGATCTACGCGCTGTTCGGCTCGGAGGGGCTGTTCCGGCAGTACGAGCGGCTGCAGCAGCGGGACGCGCTGCGCGCCCGGCTGGCCGCCGAGCGCGCGGTCAACGACGGGATCCGGCAGGAGGTCGAGGCGCTGCGCAGCGACGACCTGCGGATCGAGCAGGAGATCCGGCGCCGGCTCGACTACCAGCGGCGCGGGGAGATCGTGCTGATCACCGGCGAGGACGATCCGCTGGCCCCCGAGAACCGGAAGAAGCCGAAGCCGGCCGCTCCCGCCGCGGGAGGTTCCGTGCTGGCCTCGCCGGCCGCCGCCTCGACCGCGAAGTGACCGCGGGGCGCGCTCAGTAGCCGGTCCGCGGAAGCCGCAGTTCGACGACGAGGCGCGCGACGAGCTCGGGACCCGGCCCGGGAGGCGGACGGCCCGACTTGTCGAGTTCCCGGTCGAGGATGGCGCCGGCCACCGCGCCGCCGGCGACGATCCCGAGCGAACGGCTCGCCGCCCGCTGCGGCACGAGCGTCGCCTCGGCGCGGATCCCGATCGTCTGCCCTTCGGGGGAGCGCAGCTCGCGGAAGAGCAGCAGCGCCGTCTCTA
Source organism: uncultured Acidobacteriota bacterium (assembly GCA_963702425.1). Classification (GTDB taxonomy): domain Bacteria; phylum Acidobacteriota; class Polarisedimenticolia; order J045; family J045; genus JALOKP01. Next base: position 367,291 of record CAVPCQ010000006.1, on the reverse strand, counting down.
TCGACTCCCCCCGCGCCGGAGGGTCGATCCGCGCGACCGTACCGATCGCCGTCCAGCCGGTGCAGGGGATCGAGCCGTCGTCCCCAGCGAGCGCGGAGAGGACCGTGCCTTCGACCGGCTGTCCGACCCGCGCGCTCCCGCGGGGGAGGTCACCATGCAGCCGGACGGCGAACGTGGTGCCCCGCTTCAGCACGACCTCTCGCCCGGGTTGCGCGGCGGAGCGCTCCCGCCCGCAGCCCGAACCGACGACGATCCCCAGCAGTGCGAGCGACGCCAGGGCCGAAGCGGTGCAGGATGTGCTGGATCCGGTCGGTCGCGTGGCGTCCCCCGGCGGCCGGACCAAACCGCGGCCGGACAGCGCATTGTAGGAGCAGGCGGGCACGGAAGTTGACACGCCGGGGTGTGCCCCCTACAATCCCGCCGCTTTGAACGACTTGACGCGGGGTGGAGCAGTCCGGTAGCTCGTTGGGCTCATAACCCAAAGGTCGCGGGTTCAAATCCCGCCCCCGCTACCAAAAGAACGCGCGACTTCGCCCTTGGGCACCGCAACGGCCCAAGGGCGAGTCTTTATTTGGAGCAGCCGGCCGTACTGCCAGTCCCCGTCGAGCGGCTTCAGGTCGATCCTCTCGACCACCAGTTCGAGGGCCAGCCGGGAGAGGTGTGCCGGGTTCCGAGCGCCTCCGGCCCGCAGGGAACGCGGGATCGTCCAGCCGGCGCCGTGGCGGGCGCTGTGACGCATGCGGTCCCGACTCCGCCCCGAATCCGCCCGCCGGTGGTATCCTGAGGCTGTGCCGCAGTGCGGCCAATACCGCGCCATACCGCCTGCCGCCGTGACCGACATATTCACATCGAACGGGAGGGGCAACAGATGAGATTCGTCCAGCTGGTTGTCGCCATGGCGGTTTCCGCTGTCGCCGTTGCATCCTGTTCTTCGCGCTGCATCGCGCAGCAAGTGACCGGCGTGCCGGGCTCACCCAGCGCCACGACATCGCTGGACGGCAAGCAGCTTCCGCCACCCGATCCGAAGTTCGGCGGAGTGATCAAAGAGAAGGCCACGGAGTCGAAAGCCTGGTGGCCACCGCGCGTCGTGCCGCCGAAAGGCGCGCCGAACGTGCTGCTGATCATGACCGACGACGACGGCTTTGGAGCGCCGAGCACCTTCGGCGGCGTGATCCCGACCCCGGCCCTGGATCGCATCGCCAAGAGCGGGGTGCGGTATACGAACTTTCACTCCACTTCGCTCTGCTCACCGACGCGGGCGGCGATCATCACCGGACGCAACCATCACTCAGTGGGCTTCGGGGTCGTGGGCGAGATAGCGACGGGGTTCCCGGGCTACGACTCGATCATCCCGATCGAGAAGGGCACCATCGGCACGATCCTCAGAGACAACGGCTACGCCACCTCGTGGTTCGGCAAGGACCACAACACGCCCTTCTTCGCCAATAGCCAGGCCGGGCCCTTCGAGCAGTGGCCCAACGGCATGGGCTTCGAGTACTTCTACGGCTTCGTCGGCGGCGACGCCAGCCAGTGGCAGCCGAACCTGTTCCGCAACACGACGCCGATCTATCCGTTCGAGGGCAACCCGGGCTGGAACCTGACCACGGCCATGGCCGACGAGGCGATCCAGTACATGAGGCAGTTGAAGGAGCTCGCGCCCGAGAAGCCGTTCTTCGTTTACTACGTGCCGGGCGGCACCCACGCGCCGCATCATCCGACGAAGGAGTGGATCGACAAGATCAGCGCCATGCATCTCTTCGACGACGGCTGGGAGAAGTTGCGAGAGACCATTTTCGCCAACCAGAAGCGTCTCGGAATCATGCCGGCGAACGCGCAGCTGACGCCGTGGCCTGACGGACAGGAAGCCTTCGGCGGCGCGAAGCTGCCCCGGTGGGACTCGCTTGGGTTGTTCGAAAAGAAGCTCTTCATCAAGCAGATGGAGGTCTACGCGGCGTACCAGGCCTACACCGATCATGAGATCGGCCGCGTCATACAGGCGGTCGAAAATCTCGGCCAGCTCGACAACACCTTGATCATCTACATCAGCGGTGACAACGGTGCCAGCGCGGAAGGCATGGTCAACGGCACTCCGAACGAATTCACCACCTTCAACGGCATCGAGGTCCCGGTCAAGGATCAGTTCCTCTGGTACGAGTTCTGGGGCTCGGAGCGGACCTTCCCGCACTTTGCGGCGGGCTGGGCGTGGGCGATGGACACGCCGTTCAAGTGGATGAAGCAGGTGCCGTCGCACTTTGGCGGTACGGCGCAGGGCGTGGCCATGTCGTGGCCCGGCCACATCAACGACCCGGGTGGCATCCGCCGCCAATTCCACCACGTCATCGACATCGTGCCGACCATCCTCGAGGCGAGCGGCATCCCGGCGCCCGACACGATCAACGGCATCAAGCAGTTGCCGATCGAGGGCGTGAGCATGGCCTACACCTGGGACAAAGCTGCCGCCAACGCCCCGACGCGGCACACCACGCAGTACTTCGAGATGCTCGGCAACCGCTCCGTCTATCACGACGGCTGGGTGGCGGCCACGACCCCGGTGACGATCCCGTGGGTGTTGAGCACGGCGCCGGCGCCGGATGTGATCACCGGGTACCGGTGGGAGCTCTACAACGTCATGGAGGATCCCACCCAGAACAACGACCTGGCGGCCAGGATGCCGGACAAGCTCAAACAGCTGCAGAACCTCTTCTACCTCGAGGCGGCGAAGTACAACGTACTGCCGCTCGACAATACGACACTCCTGCGCTGGAATTCGCCGAAGCCGAGCCTGACGGCGGGGCGGACGTCATTCACGTACACGGGTCCCCTGGCCAGCGTGCCGGGCAGCACGGCGCCGAACATCCTGAACAAGTCGTACACGATCACCGCCGAGGTCACGATCCCGAGCGGCGGCGCGGAAGGGATGATCGTCACCGAAGGCGGGCGTTTCGGCGGCTACGGACTCTTCCTGAGCAAGGGTGAGTTCGGAGTCGGCCGCGGCAAGGTGGTCTTCCTCTACAACCTGCTCGACCTCAAGCGCACGATCTGGGAAGGGCCCGAGCTGAGCGCTGGCAAGCACACGATCGTCTTTGACTACAAGATCGATGGGCCGGGCCTGGGCAAGGGCGGAACGGGCGTGCTCTCCGTGGACGGCAAGGAAGTGGCCAGGAATTCGATGGAACACGGCATCCCGATCACCTTCCCGGAAGATGAGACCTTCGACGTCGGCCTGGACACGCGCACCGGCGTCGCGCTGCTCGAGTATCGCTACGACAGCCCGTTCAAGTTCACCGGCACGATCGACAAGGTGACCTTCAAGCTCGAACCGGAGCCCAAGGCGGCAGCGAGCCGGTAGAGGCTTCAAGCTGTTGCGGGCCGGGTAGGGAGCGCGAGAGGACTGGAAAGAGATGCGATGAAGCGGGTGCTCGTTTTCGCTGCGGTCTGTGAAACCCTGACTGGGGCGGCGTTGCTGCTCGCTCCTTCGGCGGTCGGACGACTGCTGCTTGGCGCCGAACTGACCGGCATCGCGACGACCGTGGCGCGTGTGGCCGGCATCGCCCTGATCGGACTGGGGGTCGCATGCTGGCCCGGACCGCCGCGACTCGGCATGTTGATCTACGGCGCGGCCGTCACGCTGGTTCTCGCCTCTGTCGGTTTGTCGGGCGGCTCAACCGGCTTGCTGCTGTGGCCAGCGGTCATCGTGCATGGGGTTCTTACGGCGCTCCTGGCTCTGGCATCAACCCGCGAACAGGAGAAAAGCTCGTAGCAAGGTGTACTCAGCCGCCCCGGCATCTGCGGAGCGCGTGACGATCGGGCCGGCAGGCGGAAGCCTCCCGGCCCGTTTTCTTTCCCTGTCCCGGCGCGCTAGCCCTTCTTCACCGGCACCGCCCGCACGATGAACCGCTGCGGCGCCGGACCCACGTGGTAGAACGGATAGCATCCGACGAGCGTCACGGCTGCCCCTTCCGTCGGGCCGATCACGCTGACATCCTCCGGCGTCGTGATCCGGGTCCACTCCACCCGGTAACTCTCGGTCGCCGCCGGCGTCTCGAGGACCAGCGCGTCGCCGGCCTTGATGTCCTTGAGCACCCGGAAGAACCCGTCGCGGTGGGCCGCGATCCCGACGTTGCCCGAGGTCCCGGGCAGCGCGGTGCCGTCGATCCGCCCCGCCGCGAGATCCAGTACGGCGTCGGTGGTGCCGTCGTAGACCGGCACCTCGAGGCCGAGCCGCGGGATCCTCAGGACGGCGAGCGCAGGGGGTGCCTCGAGCTGCCGCGCCGCCTCGTCCTCGGAGAGAGCCGCCGCCTCGGTCACGACGACCTCCTCGCCCGCGAACCGGTCGCGCACGACCGACAGGGTGCAGGTCCCGCAGTGCGGGCAGCGGAAGTACGACTCGACGTACTCGTCGCCCAGCAGCGAGCCGTGCATCGAGGCGATCAGGCAGACCGACTCGTCATCCAGCCGGTGGCGGCACCCGGCGCAGCGGGTCATCGATTCCGTCCTCCCGGGACCGCGCCGCGGCTCACTCCGGTTTCTTCGCCGGGGGGGCGAACCACTCGCCCTGCGGCACCACCTTCTTCCCCTCCGGGTCCATCTCGTAGTGCGGGGACATGATCTGGACCCCGTACTCGTTGAACAGGTCCTGGATGTTCTCGTGCAGCGTCGCCAGCGTGACGATCCGCAGCTCCGGCCGCTCGATGCAGACCAGGAGCGTGTACTCGACGTAGAAATCCCCCAGCGCGGTCTGCAGCACGCGCGGGTCGGGCGGCCGCCGCAGGCCGGGAGTGCGGTCCGCCGCCTGCGCCAGCAGCGAGTGCACCTGGCGCCAGGGGGTGTCGTAACCGATCGTGACCGTCGTCCCGGCCAAGACCCCTTCCGCCGCGTACCGGTGGTAGTTGGTCGTCGACCCCGAGACGACGACCGAGTTGGGGATGGTGACCTCCTCGCGCCGGTTGGTCCGGAGCTTGGTCGAGAGCAGCGAAAGCTCGCTGACCGTCCCCTCGACGCTCCCGATCCGGACGTAGTCGCCGGGGCGCACGGCGCGCGAGTACATCAGCACCAGCCCGCTCATCAACTGGCCGACGATTCCCGCCGAACCGAGCGAGATGATGACACCCATCATCACCGAAACACCCTTGAACGCTGCGGATTCGCTGCCCGGCAGGTAGGGATAGGCGAGGACCAGCGCGAAGATCCAGACCAGGCCCTGCAGCAGGCGGCGGGTCGGCGGGGCCGTCTCCCGCAGCGCCTCGGAGGCGTCGAGGCGCCCCTCCTCGATTGCCCTTGGGGGGAGCGCAGCTCGCGGAAGAGCAGCAGCGCCGTCTCCGTCGCCCCCCCCCGCGCCGGAGGGTCGATCCGCGCGACCGTACCGATCGCCGTCCAGCCGGCGCACGGGATCGAGCCGTCGTCCCCAGCGAGCGCGGAGAGGACGGTGCCTTCGACCGGCTGCCCGACCCGCGCGCTCCCGCGGGGGAGGTCACCATGCAGCCGGACGGCGAACGTGGTGCCCCGCTTCAGCACGACCTCTCGCCCGGGTTGCGCGGCGGAGCGCTCCCGCCCGCAGCCCGAACCGACGACGATCCCCAGCAGTGCGAGCGACGCCAGGGCCGAAGCGGTGCTGGATGTGCTGGATCCGGTCGGTGGCGTGGCGTCCCCCGGCGGCCGGACCAAACCGCGGCCGGACAGCGCATTGTAGGAGCAGGCGGGCACGGAAGTTGACACACCGGGGTGTGCCCCCAACAATCCCGCCGCTTTGAACGACTTGACGCGGGGTGGAGCAGTCCGGTAGCTCGTTGGGCTCATAACCCAAAGGTCGCGGGTTCAAATCCCGCCCCCGCTACCATCGCTGATGCGCGCTTCGGCATCGCCGAGGCACAGAAAGTTCGGGCCGGAAGGCGGCAGCCTCCCGGCCCGTTTCGTGTTCCGCCGTGGTCGCACCGTGCCGCGCGCGACCTTCCCTCAGGGCGCCGGCGCCGCGTCGATCATCGCCTGGACGCCCAGGCCGTGGACCAGCACCCCGCCGGCGTGACCGGTGTTGGCCACCAGCAGCGCGCCGCCGAGGGCGGCGACCAGCGCGACGGCGTTCAGCAGCCGGAGCGCTCCGGCACCCCATTCCTTCCGCAGCAGCTTGGGCCAGAAGAGAAGGGCCGCGTAGGCGACGGTAAGCACCGCGAAAACGTTCCGCGTCGTGCCGGCGAGATCCTGGTGGCGCTCGATCTGCGCGTTAATCTCAGGGGTGCGGTCGGCCAGCCGGGCCGCCGCCTCGCCGCTCTCCACCGCGACGAACGACGCGGTCGTCCCGAGCGCCAGCAGCACGAGCGCCGACCGGCCGAAGCAGCCCGCCTTCGACGGGAAGAGCGCTGCGAGGGCGAGGAAGAGCGGCGCCACCATCAGCAGCGCGACGGGGAAGTGGACGACGATCGGGTGCAGGCCGTCGAAGCTGGGGATCGGGGGGAGCATGTCTGCCCTCTGCGGCGCGCGCGCCGATCAGGACACCACCTCGTACTTGTCCTTCGGGCTGAAGCAGGAGACGCACTTGTCCTTGGGAAGATCGATCACGGTGTAGCCGCAGATGGTGCAGACGTAGAAGGTCTTCTTGGCCTTCCACGCGTCGAGGTTCTTGAGCGCGTCGGCGTAGAACACGGCGTGCTCGGCCTCGGCGGTCTTGGCGTAATTGAAGCTTTCGATCGCGTCCCTGTTGCGGTCCGTCTTGGCCCTGCCGATGAACTGCGGGTACATCGCGTCGCGCTCGTAGCTCTCGCCGGCGATTGCGGCCGCGAGGTTCTCCTTCGTCGACTTGACCTCGGCCGGCTCGATCTTGGCGGTCGGCGTTCCGCCCAGCGACTTGATCACGGTGGCGTGCTTCGCGGCGTGGACCTGCTCGGCCCGGGACGCGGCGCGGAACAGCGAGGCCACGCCGGCGTAACCTTCCTTGTCCGCCTGCTTCGCGAACTCGAGGTACTTGGCGGAGGCGTTGGACTCGCCGTTGTAGGCGGCCTGGAGGTTTTCGAGCGTGGTGCCGACCGTCACCTGCGCCATGCCGGCGGCGAGGGCAAGCGGAGCGACGAGGGCGACGAGCGCGGCGATCGTCGCGAGGAGAGCGAGGCGTTTCATGGGATCTCCTTTCGGGAGGGAGCGGGACCGTTCAGACTCGCACATTATTTGCCGGTAAGTCTCCGCCGAGCAAGCGCCGCCCCCTCGCCGGAGCCCGCGCCTAGCCCTTCTTCACCGGCACCGCCCGCACGATGAACCGCTGCGGCGCCGGACCCACGTGGTAGAACGGATAGCATCCGACGAGCGTCACGGCTGCCCCTTCCGTCGGGCCGATCACGCTGACATCCTCCGGCGTCGTGATCCGGGTCCACTCCACCCGGTAACTCTCGGTCGCCGCCGGCGTCTCGAGGACCAGCGCGTCGCCGGCCTTGATGTCCTTGAGCACCCTGAAGAAGCCGTCGCGGTGCGCCGCGATCCCGACGTTGCCCGAGGTCCCGGGCAGCGCGGTGCCGTCGATCCGCCCCGCCGCGAGATCCAGTACGGCGTCGGTGGTGCCGTCGTAGACCGGCACCTCGAGGCCGAGCCGCGGGATCCTCAGGACGGCGAGCGCAGGGGGTGCCTCGAGCTGCCGCGCCGCCTTGTAGGCCTTCACCCGGCCCGGCGACCAGAGCTTCATGTCGACCTTCCCGTTCCAGGCCAGCTCGCGCGGCGGTGGTGGAGGTGGTGGTGCCGGCGGCGGCGGCGGCGCGGGCTGGACCGGCACGGGGACGGGGGCCGGCGCGGCCGCGTCAGGCGTCGTCCGGGCTCCCGCCGGGGGTGCCTCGGGGCCGCGACCGCAGGAAGGCAGCAGCGCTGCGAGGGCGAGCGCGGCCCCCAGGGCCGCGAGGGTTCGTGTCGAGCGGGGGAGGAGGTGCATCGTCAGGTCCACTCCATCGGGCGTCTCGACCGTCAGTCGAGCCCGTCGCCGAAGTATTCCCGGTGCGCCTCGCACCGGCAACGCTTGTTCCACGGTTCGGGGCAGCGCCCGATCAGCGCCAGGCGCCGCGCCGCCTCGTCCTCGGAGAGAGCCGCCGCCTCGGTCACGACGACCTCCTCGCCCGCGAACCGGTCGCGCACGACCGACAGGGTGCAGGTCCCGCAGTGCGGGCAGCGGAAGTACGACTCGACGTACTCGTCGCCCAGCAGCGAGCCGTGCATCGAGGCGATCAGGCAGACCGACTCGTCATCCAGCCGGTGGCGGCACCCGGCGCAGCGGGTCATCGATTCCGTCCTCCCGGGACCGCGCCGCGGCTCACTCCGGTTTCTTCGCCGGGGGGGCGAACCACTCGCCCTGCGGCACCACCTTCTTCCCCTCCGGGTCCATCTCGTAGTGCGGGGACATGATCTGGACCCCGTACTCGTTGAACAGGTCCTGGATGTTCTCGTGCAGCGTCGCCAGCGTGACGATCCGCAGCTCCGGCCGCTCGATGCAGACCAGGAGCGTGTACTCGACGTAGAAATCCCCCAGCGCGGTCTGCAGCACGCGCGGGTCGGGCGGCCGCCGCAGGCCGGGAGTGCGGTCCGCCGCCTGCGCCAGCAGCGAGTGCACCTGGCGCCAGGGGGTGTCGTAACCGATCGTGACCGTCGTCCCGGCCAAGACCCCTTCCGCCGCGTACCGGTGGTAGTTGGTCGTCGACCCCGAGACGACGACCGAGTTGGGGATGGTGACCTCCTCGCGCCGGTTGGTCCGGAGCTTGGTCGAGAGCAGCGAAAGCTCGCTGACCGTCCCCTCGACGCTCCCGATCCGGACGTAGTCGCCGGGGCGCACGGCGCGCGAGTACATCAGCACCAGCCCGCTCATCAACTGGCCGACGATTCCCGCCGAACCGAGCGAGATGATGACACCCATCATCACCGAAACACCCTTGAACGCTGCGGATTCGCTGCCCGGCAGGTAGGGATAGGCGAGGACCAGCGCGAAGATCCAGACCAGGCCCTGCAGCAGGCGGCGGGTCGGCGGGGCCGTCTCCCGCAGCGCCTCGGAGGCGTCGAGGCGCCCCTCCTCGATCGCGTGAAAGAGATCGCCGACCAGGCGCGAGACGACCCGCGCCGCGAGCCCGATCAGCAGCACCACGAGCAGCTTGGGGATCGAGGCGACGATCCCGGTCCCGACGGTCTTGAGGGCCGAGACGACGTAGCTTCCCATCTGCTCGCCCCAGGGCCGCGTGACGGGGAAGCGCTGCAGCGCGAAGGTGAGCCAGAGGAACAGGATCGCCAGCCCGATCGACCAGGCGGCGAGGGTGAGCAGCCGGTTGAGCCAGAGGAAGAGCTGGGCCGAGCCCACCGTGGCGAGGTGGCCCAGCTTGGCCTTGCCCAGTCGCACCTCGGCCTCCCGGGTCAGCCGCCGGGCCAGGCGCTGGCGCAGCCGGAGCACCACCAGCACCCCCGTCGCAGCCAGCGCGGCTCCCACGAGCGAGAGCACGAGCGCCCGCAGCAGGTACGGGAGGAGCATCTCCTCGGTCGCTTCCTGCACGACCCGTTCGAGCGTCTCCCGCGCGCCGGCCGTCGCTTCGAGGAGCGATTCGCCGCCCGCCTCGTCGAGATCCTCGTGGACGATCGCGACGATCGGTGTCGTGCCGACGGTCAGCAGCGCGCCGTGGGAGATCGGAAAGGCCGTCACCGGCTGGCGGCCCGAGGTCTCGAGCACCCGTTTCAGGCGCCGCGCGCCGCCGGCGGCACGCTCGGCCGGGGTGAACGCGGCGATGTTGGCGCGCAGCGTGGCGATCGGGCGGTGGTTGAACTCGAAGACCGCCGCGCCCGCTTCGCTGCGGACGGGAGGGCCGGATTCGGCGAGCATCGCGTCGGCGAGCGCCTGCGCGGCCGCGGCGCTGTCGACGGGCGCGGTCGCGACGTCGAGCGGCGCGACCGCGGCGCGGTCGGAGGACGGGGCCGCGGGCGGTGCAGCCACCGGGTTCGCGGCCTGCGCCCGGGCCGACGAAGCCGGCAGCAACAGCAGCACGAGACACGCGAAACAGGCCCTTCCGGTGACGCGGTCTTCCCGGCGACGGCTCATGACGGCAGGCCTCCTCACGGGCGCATTATCGGCGAGAGTGGATGTCGCGCCGGAGGGAAGCGTTCGTCTCCCCGCCGCAACTTGCCGGCGCCCGGGCATCCCGCCTCCCGGCCGTCCGGAAAGGCCTTATCCTACGACGTCCGCCGGCTGCGTCCGGCGCGGCGCCGAGGCCCGTTCCCATGGCATTGACGATCGATGTGATCTCCGACGTGGTCTGTCCCTGGTGCTACATCGGCAAGCGGCGGCTGGAGCAGGCCCTCGCGGCCTACGGCCGTGAGAACCCGGAGGCTCCACCCACGGAAGTCCGCTGGCGAGCCTTCGAGCTCAACCCGGACCTCGCCGCCGCCGGGGTCGACCGCCGCGAGCACTATCTGGCGAAGTTCGGCGAGGATCACGAGGAGACGATCGGCCGCGTTCAGTCGGCTGGGCGGGACGCCGGGATCGTGTTCGCATTCGACCGCATCGCCCGCCAGCCGAACACCCGCGTGGCCCACGCGCTGATCGCCGCGGCCCCCGACGCGGCGGTGCAGGAGGAACTCGTCGAAGGACTGTTCCGCGCGTTCTTCGTCGAAGGGGTCGACCTGACGCAGCCGAGGAACCTCGAGACGGTTGCGCTGCGCGCGGGGCTCGACGGGAGCGCGATCCGCGCGGTCCTCGGGGAAGGGGCGGGGCTGGACCGGGTCGCGGCAGAGGAGGAGGCGGCGCGCGAGATCGAAGTGGACGGCGTGCCGGTCTTCGTGTTCAACCGCCGCTACGTGGTGACGGGCTCCCAGTCCACGGAAGTCCTGCTCGAGGCGATGCGCCACGCGGCGTCGGAGGAGGGCCCGGCATGATGCGCCCCGCCGCGGCCGCGCTCGCGGTCACGCTCAGCGGCGTGCTCGCGGCCGGCGGGTGCGCCACCTCCTTCAGTCCGGCGAAGATCCGCAACGAGATCGCCCGCCAGTCCGGACAGGATCCGCAGCGCGTGTTCGAGTTCACCCTCGGTCCGACGACGATGTCGCTCGCCCGCGCGGTGCTCGGCGGCGCGTCGAACGACGGCGCCGGGCTGCCGCTGGCGGGGCTCGACGCGCTCGAACTGGCCGTCTACGACGCCCCCGCCGGGGCCGGCGTCGACTTCACGCGGATGCCGATCACCGGGTGGGAGCCGGTCGTCAAGACACGCGACGGCGCCCGCTCGGCGCTGGTCCTGGTGCGCGGCGAGCAGGGCGACACGCTCGGCGACCTCGTGCTCGTGGCGGGGGGCGAGCAGCAGGTCCTCTACGCCCGGCTGCGGGGCACGCTGAGCCGGAAGCTCCCCGAAGCCCTGGCCGAGGCGGTGCGGACCGGGGGGACCGAGGGGGTCAAGAACGAGCTGCTGTCCCTGACCGCCCCCGAGGCCGCCCCGGCGCGCTAGCGCGCGGGCCGTTCACGCTCCGCCGGCCGCGAGCGCACGCGCGAGTGCCACGAGCGTCAGCGGCGCCGACCCTTCGGCCTTGTTGTTCGCGATCACGTAGGCGGGCTTTCCGTCGCGCGCGGCGTCCCGGATGAGGCCGGCCACGGCGTACCGCACCACCGGGTCCTCGTCGACCAGGCGGTCGAACGGCTGGTAGCGCAGGCCCGCCCCCTCGTCAGTCTGGCCGGCGCCCAGCATCCAGCGCACCACGAGCAGCGGGTAGCGCGTGGGCTCGCAGACCGCGACCTGGCGCGCCAGCGGAGGCATCGCCGGGTGGACGACGAAGCCGGGCGACGCGCCGGCCTCCTGCAGCACGTGGGCGAACGCGCGCGTCAGCAGCTCGCGCGTCCGCAGCTCGACCGCGTAGGCCAGCCCCCGCGGCAGCGCGGCGAGGAACGCGGCGAGCCGGGTGGCGAAGGCCGCCGGAGTACCGCTCTCGGAGCGGCGCAGCGGCGGGAACTGGAACAGCACGACGCCCAGCTTCTCTCCGAGCCCCTCGCGGGCGGGGTGAAGCACCGCGGCCTCGGCGACGGATCCCGCGAGGAAGTGCGGATTGCGGGCGAGGCCGCGGTGCCACGCGGTCTCCTCGACGACGCTCGGGCGCACGAGATCCTGCCAGGCCTTGACGACGAAGCGGAAATCGTTCGGCACCTGGGCCGCGCAGCGCGCGAAGTCGCTTGCCGAAAGCGGGGCGTGGTAGCTCCGGTCGAGGCCGACGGTGCGCAGCAGCGGATGCCTCGCGTAGGCCGCGAGCCCGTGGCGCGCGAGCGCCGACTCGTCGACGTTCGCGGCCGGGTCGTAGACGAGTCCGGCCCAGCCGGGGAAGGACCAGGACGAGGTGCCGAGCCTCACGCCGGGAGGGAGCGCGGCCGCCAGCGCAAGAAGATCCTCCCGCACCGGCGCCGGACCGGGAACGGCGTCGCCGAACAGGTCGAGCTGCGGGTGCGGCGGCTGCGGGGGCATCGCATCCCCTCCGCGGATCGATCCAGTCTGACACGAAGGCCGGCTGGCTCCACCCCGCGCGCGCCGCGCCGGCGAGCGCGGCGCCGTGGACGGCGCGGTGGCGCAGGGGCTACCTTTCGCTGCCGATGGCGGAAGCGAAGAGCGGGATGAGGTGGGGCCCCCTCGAGGTGCTCGAGCGCCTCGGCGGTGGAGCGTCGGGCGAGGTCTTCCGGGCCCGTGTCACGGACGGCGGCGGGATCGTCGTCCTGCGGCTGCTACCAGCAGGGGCCCCACCCGACGCGGCGGAGGCCCTCGCACTGGTCGAGTGGGGTCGGCGACTCGCCCGGATCGAGCATCCCCACCTCGTGCGCGTGCTCGGCGCGGGGGTGCACGGTGGTCGTCCCGGCCGCTTCATGGAGCTGCTGGACGGGGTCTCGATGGCCCGGTTCCTCGACGAGCACGGCCCGCTCCCGCCCCAGGAACTGGTCGCGGCCGGTACCGCGCTCTGTCGCGCGCTCGGCGCGCTGCACGCGGCCGGCCTGGTGCACGGCGACGTGAGAGCCGGGAACGTCCTGCGCGCGCGCGGCCAGCGCGTCGTGCTGATGGACCCCGGTCCGGCGGCGTTGCCGGCCCGCGGTGCGGCGGCCTCGATCCCGCTGGCCGCCGGCTCCCCGGCCTTTTTCGCGGCGCCCGAGCTGCTGCACGGCGAAGCGCCTGCTCCGGCCAGCGACCTCTACGCGCTCGGCGCGACGCTCTACCTGCTGGCGACCGGGGTCCTCCCGGTGGAGGGCGAGGACCTGATCGCGCTGCGCGCCGCCCACGAGAAGGGCAGCCGCAGGCCAACGGGGAAGCTGCGGCGGGACCTTCCCGAAGCGGTCGCAGAGTCGATCGACCGCGCGCTCGCCCGCGATCCGCGCGCGCGGTTCGCCGACGCGGCGGAGATGGAAAGGGCGCTTCTGGGAGAGGCGGTCCCGCCTCGGCCCGCTCGGCTCGAGGAGCTTCCGGAGCGCGCTCGCATCCGCCGACCCGGTGCCTGGACCTGGCTCGCGGTGGTTGCTGCGCTGCTGGCGGGCGTGGCCGGGATCTGGCCCGTGCTGCGGGGCGGCGCGACGGTTCCCCCGGAACTCCCGGGATCCAGGGCCGAGTCCGTGGCCGCCAGCGCGCCGGTGCTCGCGGCGCGCCTTTTCCGCTCCGGCCTGGTGCGCGACGAGCCGCTGGAAACCGCGTCCCAGGTGGCTCCCGGCGACGAGCTCTACCTGATGCTCGCGCCGGCCGAGGAGCAGTTCCTCTACGTGCTGCACCGCTCGGCCGATGGGCGCCTGGAGGGGCTGCTGCCCGACGCTCCCGGGACGGCGGCCGGCCTCGTTCCGGCCGGAAGCCGCGTCCGCGTACCCGGCCCCGCCACCGATCGGATCGTCAACTGGAGGGCCGGGCCGGGCGGGATCGAGACCTTCCTGGTGCTCGGGGCGCGCGAACCGATCGTGCTGCTCGACGCGGCGCTCGTCGGGCGCACCGTCGAGAACCCGCTGCTGCTGGAGGACTTGGCTGGTCGGTACTTCGACGACGCCGAGCTGCCGCCGGGAGTCGCACGGCTGGGCTTCGTCGTCGCTGTGCAGGATCGCTGAGCGGCGTACGGCGCCGCCCCGTGCCGTTTGGCGGTAATATCAACTGGTCGATCGCGCGCGGGGCCCCGCCCCGATCCGGGGGCGCACCGATGGCCCTCGGCTTCGCGGCGCGACTTCGCGGCAGGGAGGCGCCATGAGCCCCGCGAAGAGCGTTCACGAACTCGTCGAGCACCAGGCGCGGTGGAGCGGTCTGCGCCGCGCCCTCGAGGAGCGGCCGGTTTGCCCCGGGAGCGGAGAGCACCGCTGGGTTTCCGTGTCGCGCCAGGTTGGCTCCGGTGGCGCGGTGCTCGCGCGGACCATCGGCGAGCAACTCGGCTGGCGCGTGCTCGACCGCGAGATCGTGGTCGAGATCGCGCGCACGATGCACCGCTCCGAGCCGATCGTCGCGGCCCACGACGAGCATGCGTCCGGACCGCTCGACGACTACCTCTCCTACCTGATCGTCCCCGGCGACCCGGGCCAGACGCGCTTCATCGAGGAGATGGTCGGGACGATCCGCGCGATCGCCCGCGGCGGGAACGCGATCTTCATTGGCCGCGGCGCGAACTGGTTCCTCGACGCGCGCTGCGGCCTGCGGCTGCGGGTCGTCGCGCCGTTGGACCAGCGGATCGACGCCCTGGCGGTGAGCCTGGGGGTCCGGCGCGAGCAGGCCGCGCGCCGGGTCCGCGACCTGGACGCCGAGCAGAAGGCGTTCATCAGGCAGTCCTTCGGGCGTGACGTGGACGATCCGCTGGGCTACGACCTGGTCATCAACCTCGGGTCGATGACTCCCACGTCGGCGGCCTCGATCGTGCTCGCCGCGCTGGAGCGGAAGCTCGTGCCTGGTGGTCGCGAGGGCAGGCCGAACGGCGTCAGCGCCGCCCCGGGTCCCGGCTAGGATGCTCGGGATCGACGGAGGAAGAAGGCGATGACGGCAGGGACGGCGGAAGGGGCGAAGCGGATGGCGAGTCGGCGGGCGGTGTTGAAGGGGCTGGCACTCGCCGCGCCGGCAATCGGGTTCCCGGCCGCGCTCTCGCGCCTGGCAGCCGCCGAGGAGAGGGCGGCCGCAAGCGACGGGGGCAGGACGCTGCTCGTGCTCGGCGGCACCGCGTTCCTCGGGCCCGAGGTCGTGGAGGCCGCGCTCGCCAGGGGCTGGAAGGTCACGCTCTTCAACCGCGGCAAGACCAACCCGCAGCTCTTCCCCGACCTGGAGAAGCTGCACGGCGACCGCGACCCGGCCAAGGGGGACGGCCTCAAGGCCCTCGAGGGCCGCCGCTGGGATGCCGTCGTCGACACCTCGGGGTATGTGCCCCGGCAGGTCCTCGCCTCGGCCTCGCTGCTCGCTCCCGCCGTGCGCCAGTACCTCTTCGTCTCCACGATCTCGGTCTACGCCGACAACGGCAAGCCCGGCGCAGACGAGACCGCGGCGGTCGGCACGCTCGAGGACACCACGGTCGAGAAGGTGGACGGCGAGAGCTACGGGCCGCTGAAGGCGCTGTGCGAGCAGGCGGTCGAGAAGGCGATGCCGGGGCGGACGACCGTCGTTCGCCCGGGCCTGATCGTCGGCCCGAACGACCCGTCGGACCGCTTCACCTACTGGCCGGTTCGGGTCGCGAAGGGCGGCGAGGTGCTCGCCCCCGGCACGCCGCAGGACCCGACCCAGTTCATCGACGTGCGCGACCTCGGGAACTGGATCGTGCTGATGATCGAGAAGAACCGCACGGGGGTCTACAACGCGACCGGACCGAAGCAGCCGCTGCCGATCGGCGAGCTGCTGGCGAGCTGCAAGCGGGTGTCCGGCAGCGACGCCGCGTTCACCTGGGTGCCGAACGCGTTCCTCGAGGCGCAGCAGGTGGCGCCCTGGTCCGACATGCCGGTCTGGGTTCCACCGGTCGGTGACATGGCCGGCTTCGCCCGGGTCAGCATCGCCCGGGGGACAGCAGCCGGGCTGACCTTCCGCCCGGTCGACGACACCGTGCGCGACACGCTCGCCTGGTGGAAGACGGTGCCGGAGGAGCGCCGCGCCAAGATGCGGGCAGGCCTCGGCGCCGCGCGCGAGGCCGAAGTGCTGGCCGCGTGGCGCGCCGAGGCGGCCAAGGCGAAACCGGAGCCGGGCGCCGGCAAGTGAGGCCGGTCGCGCCGCGCCCCGGCCGGCTCGCGGGCGCCCGATGAGCGCAGGTGGCGCGCGCGGCCCCGTCGCCGCCCTCGGGGCGCGGCTCGGCAGGCTGGCGCGCGTCGAGCCGGGTGAGGGGCGGGCCCTCGCCTGGTCGTGCGCCTACTTCTTCCTGCTGCTCTCCTCCTACTACGTCATCCGTCCGCTGCGCGACGAGATGGGGCTGCGCGGCACCGACGACGCGCTGAGCTGGCTCTTCGTCGGGACGCTCGCCGGGACGGTCGCGCTCAACCCGCTGTTCGGAGCGCTCGTGCGCCGGTTTCCGCGGCAGGTCTTCATCCCGGTGGTCTACCACCTGCTCGCGGCGACACTGCTCGTCTTCTACGTGCTGCTGCGCACGATGCCGGCCGACGCCGCGCTGCCGGTGGCCCGCGTCTTCTTCGTCTGGGTCAGCATCTTCAACCTCTTCGCCGTGTCGGTCTTCTGGGGCTTCATGGCCGACATCTGGAGCGCGGCGCAGGGCAAGCGGCTCTTCGGACTGGTCGGGGTGGGGGGGACGGTCGGGGCGATCACCGGCGGGGCGCTCACGGCCGGCCTGGTGCACGCGCTCGGCGCGACGCAGCTCCTGCTGCTCGCCGCGCTGCTGCTGGAGGGTGCCGTGCTGGCCGTGCGGAGACTGACGCGCATCGCGGAGCCCCGGAGCGTTCCGGCGCCGCCTGGCGAAATCGGGCTCACCGGGCCGAGGGCCTGGCTCGAGGGGTTTCGGTTGATCGCACGCTCCCCGTATCTCGCCGGGATCTGCCTGTTCATCCTGCTCTACGCGGTCAGCTCGACCTTCCTCTACTTCGAGCAGGCCCGGATCACGCGGGCGGCTTTTGCCGACTCCGCCTCGCGGGTCGCGTTCTTCGCGCGGATGGACCTGGCGGTCAACCTGATCGCGCTGACGACGCAGGTCTTCCTGACCGGACGGATCATCGGCTGGGTCGGCCTCGGCGCGAGCCTGGCCGTGATGCCGCTGCTCAGCGCGGGAGGGTACGCCGCGCTCGCGCTGGTGCCGGCTGTCCCGGTGCTCGTGGGCGTGCAGGTGCTGCGCCGCGCCGCCGAGTTCGCCCTCGTCCGGCCCGCCCGCGAGGTCCTCTTCACCGTCGTGACGCGCGACGAGAAGTACACCGCCAAGAGCCTGATCGACACCTTCGTCTATCGCGGCGGGGACGTGGTCGGCGCCTGGGCCGACCGGCTGTTGGCGGCGCTGGGGGCGGGTGCGGGGGTCCTCGCGCTCGCGTCGCTGCCGCTCGGTGCGGCCTGGGTCGGGTTGGCGGCGTGGCTCGGCCGGCGCCAGCGCGCGCTCGCCGCGCGCGCGCCGGCCGAGTGAAGTCGCCCCTTCCGCGGCCTAACGCGCGGCGCGCAGCGTCGGCTCGGACTGCGGGAAGCGGTAGGGGAGCGTGAGCAGCCCCGGCGACAAGGCGGCCGGCCTGAGCGCAATCAGCGCCGTGCTCTCGCCCCGCTCGGAGCGGAAGCGGACCGCGGCGAGGTGCGGCAGACCCTGGTCGTCAATCCGGAACTCGAGATACGGAACCGAGTGGGGCGGGCGGGCTCCGAAGTCCTGGCGGTGAAGGAGGGCGACCTGACGGCCGTTGATCAGGATCGCGAGGAGACCGCTTCCGACCGAACGGATGACGACGTCGCCCCCGTCGAAGATCTGGTCGCCGACGACGAACAGGCCCTCCACGCGCGCGCTGATCGACGTCGCGTGGGCGCTGGGAACGACGGAGATCAGCAGGACCGCGGCGATCAGCAGGCCCAGCGCGACTCGCGTGGTCTTCATGACTCTCCCTCCTGTGGGGCGCAGCGGATTGATAGGAAGCAACCGGCGTGCCCGCCCCGGCGCGGCGCGCCAACCCGCTCTGCCCGGGAGACTTGCTGCTCACGGCCGGGCAAGATCCCGGTCCGGTGCCGTCTCACTCGGAGACGGTACGGGGCGCAACCCCCGGTGGCTACCCGGTAAGGCGAATCCGGGTCAGCGGATCGGGATCGCGCCTTCGTTGGCCGAGGCTTCGATCGGGAACGGAAGGCGTCCCCGTTCCGGCGGGCCGCTCGCCTCGAAAACGAGCTCGAGCACCGCGCCGCGCCCGGCGAGGGGGCCGGCACCGTACAGCGCGATCCGCTGCCCGGCAGCCTCGAGCGGGCCGAGCGCGGCCGACCACGCGGCTGCCAGGCCGACCGGGCGCACCGACACGATCCGGAGCCCGGGCATCTTCGGGGCGGGTGCGAACAGATCGAGGGCCGTGATGCCGTCGGCCTGCTTGAGGCCGAGCACGACGCGGTAGAGTCGCGGTCCGACCCGGGTCGGGCCGGCGATGCGGACCAGCCGCGCGGGGTCGCTCCCGGAGCGCAGCACCGGCGAGGCGCCGCGCGGCCTCCGATTCGCGGCGTTCGTCGAGTCCCTGGAAGGGGCCGCCTGCGCCGTGAACACGCCGCCATCCAACCCCGCGACCAGCGGCCAATTTCCCGTGACGTCGCCATAGAGGATGGCGAAGAAGGGTGCGGACTCGGGCTGCCCGATCGGGGTCCAGGCATACGACGCGGTCGGCGGGTGCGGTGGCCAGGCCGGGCAGTTTCCGGGCAGTCCGCCGTTGCAGCGAACGAACGCCCAGTCCGAACCGAGGCTCGTGCGGACGGGGAAGAAGTCGATCAGCCCGACCGCGTACTGCGCGATCAGCGAGGCGTCGAAGGAGCTGACCGTCCCGTTCTCCGACACGTCGGCCGCGATCTGCTGCAGGTTGGTCAGCGTCGTGAGCCCGACGGCGTGCTTGGCCACGGCCGCGGCGTCGAACCCGCTGATCGAGCCGGGTGCGGCCCCCTCGGCCCGCGGCGCGTTCACCCGGTCGAGCGGGACCAGCGTCACGTTGCCGAACTGCGCCGGGAGCGAGAAACTGCCATCGCTCCCCGTGATCGCGTCCGGCAGCGAGCCGAGGCCGACGAGGTCGATCGCCACTCCCGGCACCGGATCGGCGCCCGTCAGCTCCGCCGGGTCGTCCGCGGTGCCGTTGCGGTCGGCATCGGAGATCCGGTAGTACGTCATCGAACCGGTGATGCCGCACGCGCCGCTCGCGGCGGCGGTGCAGGTCGCACCGGCTCCGCACAGGTCGGCGGTGCAGATGTTCCCGTCGGCGCAGCTGTTCGCGCCCGCCTCGGGGTTCTCGTCGGCGGAGGCGTCGCAGTCGTTGTCGACGAGATCGCACAGCTCGGCCGCGGTCGGTTTGATCGCGGCGTTGCGATCGTCGCAGTCCGGGTTGCCGGTCCCGCCGTTGAAGCCGTCGCCGTCCTGGTCGGGGTCGCAGGCATCGCCCAGCGTGTCGCCGTCGAGGTTGGCCTGCAGCGGGTTCACGACCGTCGGGCAGTTGTCTGCCGCCTGGCAGACCGCGTCGCCGTCGGCATCGCCGCCGAAACCGAAACAGGGCGCGCCGATCGCCGCCAGCGCAGCGTAGGCGTCGACGATCCCCTCGCCGTAGAACGGGTCGAAGCCCGGTGCGCCGCGGTCGCGCGCCGTGCCGAAGAGGGCCTGGGCGAGCTGCGCCGGGGTGGCGTCCGGCTTGGCCTCGAGCAGCAGCGCGACGACGCCGGCGGCGTGGCCGGCGGCGCCGCTCGTGCCGTTGAACGTCCCGACGTTGTAGTCCGGCCCGGTCTCCCAGAATGCCGACGGTGCGGTCGAGCCCTCGCCGTAGCAGGCGACGTCGGGCTTGAGCAGCCCCTGCTGCGCGCCGCCGGCGTACGGGTAGTCCCGGTAGGCGAGCGGCATCGGGTAGAGATACGACGGGTCGGAGGCCTGCAAGTCGATCCACTCCGACGGGCCGCGCCGGCTGGTGCCGACGATGTTGTCGCCGAGATCGACGTTGCCGACGGCGATCACCGACGAGACGCCGCCGATCAGCGTCTGCGCGGCGTGCAGCAGCGGCGGGGGCGCGTTGGCCGGCGCGTTGACCTGGTAGGGCGGGTTCTCGGGGAGCGCGCCTTCGGTGCAGCCGAAGCAGTTCCCCGCCGAGTTGACGCGGATGACGCCGGCGGCCAGCTCGTTGTCGGTGACGGTACGCCAACTGCCGTAGTCGGGGACGCCCGCCGGATCGTAGCGCCGGACCGAGCGGGCCTGGAGCACGATCTGCGCCCCCTTCTCGATCGCGTACTGGCTGGCCGCCCACATCGTCGACTCGGTGGAACCGCGCTTGAGGACCATCAGCTCCGCATCCGGGGCGACCCCGGTCTGCGATCCGGCCGTCCCGTCGCCCAGCGCCAGGCCCGCCACCGGCGTGCCGTGGTTCTGCAGGTCGGTCAGGCTGGCGTTGCTGCTGCCGAAGTTCCAGCCGCGGACGTCGTCGATCTTGCCATTGCCGTCGTTGTCGATCCCGTCGCCCGCGATCTCACCGGGGTTCGCCCAGAGGTGGTCGGCCAGATCGGGGTGGTTGATGTTCACTCCGTCGTCGATGATGGCGACCAGCACGTGGCGGCCGGTGTAGCCCGCGGCCCAGACGTCGTCGACGTTCAGCTTCAGGATCGCCGCCGTGCGCGGCGCGGTGGGGCTGGGGCCGGAAGTGTCGCCGTCGCCGTCGTCGGGGCCGACGGGGCGGTCGAGACGGACCTCGAGCACGCCGGGGAGTCCGGCGAGCCGCGGCACCAGCTCGGGTGCGATGCGCGCGGTGACCGCGTGCGCGACCCACAGCACCTCGCACGCTTCGGCCTGCCCGTCGCGCTCGGCGCGGCGCAGCATCGCGAGCACGGCCGCGGCCGACGTCTCGGTCTGGGCGCGACGCAGCGTCACGAGCTCGGCGCGGCTCTCCGGCAGGCGAAGCGGCGCAGCGTGAGGTGCCGGCTCCAGCCGAACGACGACGGAGACGCGGTCCGCGGCGCGCGACCGCATCACGGCAGCCGCCAGTTCGGGCTGGACCGAACCGGACCACGCGGCCGGCGTCAGGCCGGCCAGCGCCGAAAACGCCAGGGCAGCCAGCACCGGCACCCGAGGAATTCGGCGCCCATGACGCCTCGTGCAACGTCTCGGCACGGACATCGATCTACCCCCCACGGAATAATACGGCTACGAAGTCAGTTTCCCCGACTTTTCTGAACCCTGCCAATCGGATCGGGTCGACAGCGCCGGCCTCCGCGGCGACCTTCTCCCGGGGGCGGGGAGCGCCCCGGGAGAGCGGCATGCGCTGGCGCCGGAGGCAGCCGGAGGCCGGGGAGGCGGCCACGCGCGCCGAGCGCCCCGCGGCGGGCCTGTCGACCCGTTCGTCCGGCGAGCTCTGCGGCGAGCCGCCCGAGGAGCTCCCGCGCCCGATCCTCCCGGACGGGGCGCGGCGAGCGGCCCTGGCCCGCTCCCGGGCCGCCGAGGATCCCGACGGCGCCCTGGCGGAACTGCTGGCCGTCTCCTCGTCTTTCGCCCCGGACCCCTGGGTACTCCACGCGCTCTGCCTGTCCCTCCGGAACGCCGGGCAGGAGACCGCTGCCGTGGCGGTCGCGCGCGAAGCGCTCCCGCTCTGCTTCCGGGCCCGTCAGGGACTGCTCGCGGCGGAGCTCCTCGAAGCGCTCGACGCGGAGCCGACGGCGCTCGGGGCGTCGCGGGCGCAGCTGCTCGCGCTGGGGGGCGCGCTGGCCGAATCGTCGCTGTGGCCGCTGGCGGTCAAGCTGCTCGCGGCGCTCGTGCTGCGCGATCCGGGCGATCAGAAGGCCGTCCTCGGTCTGCGCCGGATCGCCGCGCACCGGTCGGCGCAGCGCGACGCGGCCGAGGCGACGCGGATCGAGTGCTTCCTTCAGCTCGTGGGCGGCAGTGAGCCGGAGCAGGGCCGGGCGGCAGAAAGGCCGGTGGCGGAGCGGTCGCGCCCGACGCGCTGAACCGACCTCTCGACCGGGGCGGGGGGAAAAGAAGAGCGGGCACCAGCGGCGAACTCCCCCCACTCCCCCCGGCGGCCACCCCCTTGCCCCATGACGTGACATCGGGCCCGCCTTGCGCCGCTCGTGCCCGCCCGAGAACAGGCCAAGCGCCCACTCCTAGTGCAAATGGCGCGCCAGCCATTTCCGGTCCCTTCTGCCCCGAAAGAGGAAGCGTACTTCCCCTTGCGGGGCGGGACGGGAAGTATGCTTCCCGCATTCACGGCAGGGAGGGCTCCGATGTCCACCCTCTGGATGGTCGGCGGCGGGGGGCACGCCGGTTCGGGTGAGGCGATCGAGCTGAGCGATCGGCGTCCCCGGGTGCTCGGGCGCTCGCGGAACTGCGACGTCGTCCTCGGCGACCAGCGCGTTACGGCACGCCACGCCGAGGTCATCTGGGACGGCGAACAGATCGTCGTGCGCGACCTCTCGAGCCGCAACGGGACATGGCTCGAGCGCGGTGCCTCTGTGCGCCGCCTCGATCCGGACGAGTCGGTCGTGCTGCAGCCCGGCGACCGCGTGCTGGTCGGACCCTACCGCTTCGTTCCCGCGATGGCGCTCGATCAGGCGGTGTGGCTCGACGAGGAGGAGCCGCTCGGCGCGACGCTCGCCGACGCCCACGCTCCCGATCCGACCGCACGGACGGAGCCGCCGCTGCTCGACGCCCTCGAGCGGATCGCCGCGATCGGCGCGGGGCGCGAGATCTTCTCCGCGGTTGCTGGCCGAGCTGCTCGCGCTGGTCGACGCCGAGCGCGGCTACCTCGTGACGCTCGCGGGCGAGCGCTGGGTGCTGCGCGGCTCGCGCGGCGGCAGCGGTCCGGTCTGCCTGTCGCGGAGCTTTCTCGAGGCGGCGCGCGGGCGCGCCGAGGCCTGGTCCGCGAGCCCGGCCAGCGTGCTGCGCGTACACGCCGACGAGAAGACCGCGCTCGATCAATACGCTGCGGGCACGGTCCTCACCGCGGTGCCGCTGCGCGGCGCGCACGCCGACTTCGCGGCGGTCGCGTACCTCGAGGGGACGCGGGTCCCGGGCGGCGGCGCGTTGGCGGCCGCGACGCGCCTGGGCGCGATCGCCGGCGTCCTCGTCGAGGGCGCGCTGACGCTCGATCGCGAGCGCCGCCGCCGCGAGGCCGCCGAGCGGCTCCTGCGGCGCGGCCGCGGCGGAGCCGAGGCGCCGGCCGGCTCGGAGCCGCCGCTGATCGGGGACGATCCGACCTTCCAGGCCGCGGTCGAGGCGGTGCGCCGCGCCGCGCCCTCGCGCGCGACGATCCTGCTGCGCGGACCGAGCGGGACCGGCAAGGAGGAGCTGGCGCGGCTCGCTCACCGCGCCGGCCCGCGCCGCGAGCACCCATTCGTCGCCCTCAACGGCGCGGCGCTGCCGGAGGGCCTCGTCGAGGCCGAGCTCTTCGGAGCGGATCGCGGGTCCTACACCGGCGCCGACCGCGCGCGCGCCGGCGCCTTCGAGCAAGCCGACGGCGGCACGCTCTTCCTGGACGAGATCGGCGACCTGCCGCTTGCCGCCCAGGCCAAGATCCTGCGCGTGATCGAGACCGGCGAGGTGACGCACGTCGGCGGCAGCCGCTGCCGCGTCGACGTCCGGCTGGTCGCCGCCACTCACCGTCCGCTCGAGCAGATGGTCGCGGAGGGCACGTTCCGCGAGGACCTCTACTACCGGCTGCGCGTGATCGAGGTCGTGCTGCCGTCGCTGTGCGACCGCCCGGGCGACGTCGTTCCGCTGGCCACCCACTTCCTCGAGCACTTCCTGCGGCCGGACGGCCAGCGCGTCGGCGCGCTCTCCGCCGCCGCCGTGAAGGTGCTGTCGGACTACGCCTGGCCCGGGAACGTGCGCGAGCTGCGGAATGTGATCGAGCGGGCGGTGGTGCTCGACCGCGACGGGATCGTGGACCTCGACGACCTGCCCGGCGACCTTGTACCGACTTCACCGCCGGCCGCCCCGCACGGTCCGTGGCACGAACTGCTCGCACTCCCCTGGCGAACGGCACGCGACCGCTTCGAAGAGCACTACTTCCGGAGCGCGCTGGAACGCCACCGCGGCCGGGTGCAGGACACGGCGCAGGCGACCGGGCTCGACCGCCGCACGCTCTCGACGAAGATTCGCGCGTACCGCCTGCACAAGAAAACGAAGGAGCGCTAGGGAAGGACCAGCGAGCTCCGGGCCAGCGCGTCGTCGAGTTCGTGTGCGGCGTTCGACAGGGCCTCGGGAGGCGGGGCCCCGGCGGCGGAGACGACCCCGAGGGCGCTGCCGCGGACGAACAGGATCCGGTCTGACCCGCGCCGGACGGCCGCCTCGCCGAGCCCCTCGAGCGGGCGGTCGCCCGGTGCGGCAGCCAGCGACGCTCTGGCCGCTTCCGAGTTGGCGAAGAGCAGCAGCCGCACCTGGAGCCCGTCGCGGCGCCCCGTCCAGCCCAGCGACCAGCGCAGCTCGCCGCGCGCGGATTCCGGGAGTGCCGTCACCTGGTCCGGCTTGAGGTCGTCCGGTCCCAGCGCCCGGTCGGGAGCTGGGTAACCCTCGAGTCGCGGAGCCCGGGCCAGGGAGGCGGGGTTGCTGACCCCCGGGATCGCACCGGGCGAGCGGGTCGGCGGACCGGCCGGGATGAAGATGCCGGTCGAGACGAGGAGGCCGCCGACGACGAGCATGCCCACCACGAGGGCAAATGCGATCCGGCGGTCACGGGGCGACATCGCGAGGTTCTTCTTGCGGCTCATGCCCGCCATTCTAGGACGGTCTCGCGACCGCTCGCGCCGCGTCCGCGGCCGCCGGTGGCCCGGACTGGCGGCGCCCGGAAGGGGGCGGCGATTCCCGACGCTATAGTCACCGGGACGCGGGCGCCTCCGCGGACCGAGGAGCGACGATGGCCACCCAGCCGGCTCGGCCCCTGGCCGACCCCCGCGAGATGATCCGCCTCGAGGACGTGCGGAAGGTCTACGACGCCGGGGAGAACGAGGTCCACGCGCTGCGCGGGATCGACCTCATCGTCGCGGCTGGGGACTACCTCGCGATCATGGGACCCTCGGGCTCCGGCAAGTCGACCCTGATGCACATCATCGGCTGCCTCGACGTGCCGACCTCGGGCCAGTACTTCCTGGCGGGCGAGCTGGTCTCCGCGATGAGCCCGCGCCAGCTCGCACGGGTGCGGAACGAGCGGATCGGCTTCGTCTTCCAGAGCTTCAACCTGCTGCCGCGAGCCTCCGTGCTGCGGAACGTCGAGCTGCCGATGACTTACGCCGGGATGAGCCGCGCCGAGCGCCGCGTCCGGGCCGAGGAGGCACTGGAGCGGGTCTCGCTCTCCGATCGCGCCAAGCACTTGCCTTCGCAGCTCTCGGGCGGCCAGCGCCAGCGCGTGGCGATCGCGCGCGCGCTGGTGAACAAGCCGACGATCCTGCTCGCCGACGAGCCGACCGGGAACCTCGACACCAAGACCGGCCAGGAGATCCTCGAGGTCTTCGACCAGCTCAACGCGCAGGGCCACATCGTCGGGCTGGTCACGCACGACCCCAACGTCGCGGCCCACGCGCAGCGCGTGATCCGGATCGTCGACGGACTGATCCAGGACGGTCCGGGCTGACCGCGGCATTGCAGGGCCGGGGGGCGGCGTGGCAACCTCCGGCGATGCGGTCGCGACAGCGGATGCTCGGCCTCCTGGTGGGACTGGCGGCCGTCCTCGTCTATCTCGACGCGCTTCCCAACGCCTTGGTCTACGACGACAACGCACTGGTCCGCTTCAACCCCGCCATCCGCGACGGCTCAGGCCTGTGGTCCGCTTTCGCGGGCGACCTGTGGAGCCGCGGCGGGGAAGGGGAGACGAACTACTACCGGCCGCTGCCCGGGCTGCTCTTCACGGTCGTCCACCGCGCCGCCGGGACCGCGCCTTGGGCCTACCGGCTGCTCAACATCCTGCTCCACGCGCTGGCCTCGATCCTCGTCTTCCGGCTGGTCCGGGACCTGCTGCGGGACCGCCCGCCGCCCGAGGCCCCGTACGCCACCGGCGCGGCGTTCGCTGGCGCCTTGCTCTTCGCGGTCCACCCGGCGCACGTCGAGGCCGTGGCGTGGGTCTCGGGGATCATGGACGTCGCCTGCACCGCGCTCGCGCTGCTGGCCTTCGATCTCTATCGCCGCGCCGACGCCTCGGCGCGCGGCCGGGTCCGGCTCGTCGCCGGGCTCGGTGCGTTCCTGCTGGCGATGCTCGCGAAGGAGCCCGCGGCGCTGCTCCCGGCGCTGCTCGTGCTCTACGACCTCCTCTGCCGCGGCGTGAGCCGATCCACGCTGCGGGAAGCACTCGTTCGCTGGGCGCCGTGGTTCGCGGTGCTGGGGGGATACCTCGCGCTCCGCGCCGCCGCGCTGGGGGGATTGGCGCCGCACGCGCGGCCCGACCTGCCGGGCCTCTCCGGCTCGCTGCTGATCGCGGCCGACCTGTTCGCACGCTACGTGCGCACGATGTTCGTCCCGACGCGCCTCAGCCTGGGGGCCTTCACCCTTCCCCCGGACAGTTGGGCGTCGTGGCGCGGCCTCGCGGCGATCATCGTCCTGCTGGCGACGGCGGGGCTCGCGTGGGCCGGCTGGCGACGCCACCGCGCCCTGCTTTTCGGCGTCGCGGTCTTCGGCCTGACGCTCGCGCCCGCGCTCTACCTGCCCGGTCTCCGCCCGCTGCTCGGGAAGCTGTTCGGCGAGCGCTTCCTCTACTTTCCGTCGGTCGGCTGGGCGATCGTGGTCGCGTGCGCGAGCGGTCTCATGGCGGCTCGCGGTGGGCGCGCGGCGCGCGCCGCCTGGGTCGCAGCCGCCCTCGTCGCGCTGGTCTTCTCCGGCATGACGCTGCGGCAGAACCGGGTCTGGCGCAGCGAGCTGACGCTCTGGGCCGACGCGGTCGAGAAGTACCCCGCCGATGGCATGAACTACCTCCACTACGGCACCGCGCTGCTCGCCGCGGGGCAGCGGGACGAGGGACGCAGGGTGCTCGACCAGGCCCGCGTGGCCGACCCGCGGATCGTCGCGTTCCACCTCGAGCAGGGCGCGGGCTACCTGGCCGGCGGCCGGCCGAAGGATGCGATCCTCAAGTTCGAGCGCGCGATCGCGCTCGACCCGCGCTCGTTCGAGGCCCAACTGGGCGCGGCGCACGCGTACGAGGCCGCAGGCTGGCGCGACATGGCCGCGCGGCGCTACCAGGCCGCGCTGGCCCTCCGGCCGGAGGAGGCCGCGGCCCGCAACGGCCTCGACCGGCTCCTCAGTTCCCGAGCGCCAGCGTCCCCAGGGCCAGCACCCGTCCCATCGGCTTCTCCTGGATCCAGACCACCGCGGTGAGCTCGGACAGCTTCCACGTCGGGTCGAGCGTCAGCAGGTAGTCCGGCGGGAAGATCGCGTCGCCCTGCGCGTTGACGTGGCCCAGCGGCATCCAGGCGCGGACGACACCGGTCTGTTCGAGGTGTGCCCCCTTGTTCTTGCCGCCGCCGACCTCGGTGACGAGGTTCCGCTCGGCGACCGCCAGCAGGATCGCCGCCTCGAGCCCCGCGGGCCCGCGCAGCTCGGCCGGGATCCCCGCGAGGTCGATCCCGATCCGGACCGTCCGCGCCGGGTCGTCGTCCAGCGAAGGGCGCATCTCGAGCCGGATCGTCGCCTTCGGGACCTTCGCGGCCTTCTCGATCGCCTTGCGGACCGCTCCCTCGCTGCGGCCGCTCACCCCGGTGTCGCCGTCGATGATGAACTGCGGCGTGTAGACGTCGCCGCTCTTGGCCTGCTTCGCGTACTGGTTCTGGCGCCACTGGTTGTTGGTGTTCGCGAACGGGTCCTGCCAGCTGGGGCTGTCCCAGTAGGGGACGTGGAACGCGAGCGGCACGACCCTCACCCCAGCGATCGGCTGGGTCCGGTCGAGGCGCGTCAGGATCGACTCCCCGGCGGGCGAGTTGGGGCAGCCGTGCGCGGTGTACATCTCGACCAGCACCGGGACGCGGTCGGGTGCCGCTGCCGGGGAGTTGCCGGCCTCCTCGGCCGGCGACGCGACCGGGAGCGCTGCGGCGAGAGCGAAGGCCAGGAGCAGGGTGAGAGCGGGCGAGTTCGGGCGAAGCATCGAGGCCGTCCTTTCCGGGAAGCGAGTGTACTAGCGCAGCGCGGCGGCGAGCGCGTGATCGAAATCCTCGACCAGGTCCTCGACCGCTTCGAGCCCGACCGAGACGCGGATCAGCCCGTCGGCGATCCCGAGCGCCCGGCGCGCGGCCGGATCGAGCCCCGAGTGGGAGGTCCGGGCCGGCAGCGTGACGAGGGTCTCGGGGCCGCCCAGGCTCGGCGCGACGATCGGCAGGCGGAGGGCACCGAGGAAGCGCTCGACGCCGTCGGTGCTCCCCGCCAACTCGAACGAGAGCATTCCCCCGAAGCCGGAGAAAAGCCCGCAGGCGCGGGGGTGGTCCGGATCGGACGGGAGGCCAGGATAGTGGACCCGGGCCACCGCCGGATGGGCGGACAGGTGCCCCGCCAGCGCCAGCGCGCTCGCGTTCTGGGCCCGCACCCGCACCGCCAGCGTCTTCAGCCCGCGCTGCAGCAGGAAGCAGGCGTGCGGGTCGAGCGAGCCGCCGAGGTGGTTGAGCTTGTGTCGGATCGCGTCGACCAGGGCCGCCGGCCCGGCGATCGTCCCGGCGACGATGTCGGAGTGGCCGTTCAGGTACTTGGTCGCACTGTGCATGACGAGGTCGAAGCCGTGCTCGGCCGGCCGGAAGTTGACCGGCGTGGCGAAGGTGGCGTCGATCGTCGAGATCAGGCCGCGGCGCTTCGCGAACGCCGCGAGGGCGGGCAGGTCGATCACCCGCAGCAGGGGGTTCGTGATCGCTTCGCAGTGGACGAGTCGCGACGTCGGCCGGACCAGCCGTTCCCAGCTCCCGGGGTCGTCGGGCTCGAGGAAGTCGTGCTCGATCCCGAGCGCGGCGAGGTCCTTCGTGACCAGCTCGTGCGTCCCGCCGTAGAGGCCGGGCTGGGCCAGCAGGTGATCGCCCGGTTTCAGCAGCGCGAGCAGCATCGTCGAAAGCGCCGCCATCCCCGAGCCGAAGACGAGCGCGGTCTCGGTCCCCTCGAGCGCGGCCAGCTTGGTGTGCAGCGCGCGGTGGTTCGGCGTGTTGTTGAGCCGGATGTAGCGCAGGTCGTGGTAGCTCGAGCCGCCGGCCGACTCGTAGGTCGAGGACTGGAAGATCGGCAGGGTGACCGCGCCGTCGACGCGCGGCTGCTCACCGGCGTGCACGAGACGGGTTTCGAGGCGTGGGGAACGCGTGGTCATCGGGCCTCCGGGGAGCGGCGGGTCAGGGGAGCCGGCGTACGATCGCCAGCGAGAGGTCGTCGGCCGGCCGCGCCCCGGCCAGGAAACGCTCGATCTCCCGCAGCAGGACGGCCCCCGCCGCCGCCGCCGCCAGCCCGCGGAGCGACGGCGTCAGCGCCACCAGGCGCGCCTCGCCGAAGAACTGGCCGGTCGGGTCCTGCGCCTCCGACAGCCCGTCGGAGCAGAGGACGAGCATGTCGTCGCCGCCGAGCGCGACCTCCTGCTCGACGAAAACCGCCTCGCGGAACATCCCGAGCGGCATCGCCATCGGGGCCAGTCGCTCGTGCGCGCCGGCCCGCACGACCAGCGGCAGCAGGTGCCCGGCGTTGAGCAGCCGGACGCTCCCCGAGTCGGCGCCCAGCTCGGCGTAGAGCAGGGTCGCGTAGCGGTTCTCGACGCTGTCGCGGCACAGGATCCGGTTGACGTGCGCCCCCAGGTCGGCGAGCGCGGCGTCCAGCGGGACCAGCGCGCGCAGCGTCGCCTGCAGCTTCGCCATCAGGAGCGCCGCGCCCATCCCCTTGCCGGAGACGTCGCCCAGCGCGAGCGCGAGCCGCCGTCCGGGCAGCTCGAGGAAGTCGACGAGGTCGCCGCCGACGTCGTTCGCCGGGCGGGTGTAGAGCCAGATGTCCCAGCCCTCGAGGACCGGCTGGTGCCGCGGCAGGAGCGCCAACTGGACCTGCCGCGCGACCTCGATCTCGTCGCGCGCCACCAGCTTGTCCTTCAGCTCGAGCATCAGGATCACCAGCAGCAGCAGGATCGCCAGCGGCTGCAGGTCGCCGCCGATCGAGATCGATCCGTCCGGCGACTCGATCCGCGTCTCCCCCAGGACGGCGAAGATCAGCGCGAGCACGAGCAGCACGCGGCGCGGCGCGGCGAGGCGGCGCAGCAGGCTCTTCAGGGCCCACCACGGGACCATGAACCAGCGCTTGGGACGCGCCATCGTCGCCGCACGCTGCTGCTGCTCGTCGTCGAGGAAGAAGCCGTAGAGCTCGGTCAGGTCGCGGCCGACCTCGCGGCGCAGGTTCCCGTGGCGGATGTCGTCGAGGACCTGGCGCGGGAGGCTGGTGCGGGGCGCAGGGGGCTCGGTTCGCGTGCCGTGCTGCATCAGCGCCTCGTCACGCCGCCGCCAGCCAGGCCGCGAGGTGCGCCACGTCCGCTTCGTCGTGCCAGCCGTGCAGCGCGATCCGCAGGTAGCCCTCGCGGATCGAGGCGTGGATCCCGGACTCGAAGCCGCGCTTCAGCAGGTCGTGCAGGAAGGCCTCGCCACGCCCGCCGTGGTGCAGCGCGACGATCGATCCCAGCCGGCCGCGCGCGCGCAGCGCGGCCAGGCGGGCGGCTTCGGCGCGCCACGCGGGCTGCCCGGCGAGGCGGGCCAGCAGGTCGTCCTGCAGCGCGGCGACGTGGGCCGCGATCGCGCCAACGCCCGCGGCGTTGAGCGCCGCGAGCGAGGCCGCCAGAGCGGCCATGCCGAGCAGGTTCGGGACCCCCTGCTCGAGCGCCGTGCCGGTGTCGACGAAACGGCGCGCGAAATCGGTCGTCGGGCGGGAGAAGTCGGTCGCGTCCTCGACCGACAGCCAGCCGCCGGGCGGCGCAAGGCGTGCGCGGAAGACGCGATCGGTCCAGAGGAAACCCAACCCCTGTGGGGCGAGCAGTCCCTTGTGCCCGCCGCAGGCGAAAGCGCTCGCGCCGGTCGCGGGCAGGCGGAGCGGCCGCGTCCCGGCCCCCTGGATCCCGTCCACGACGAGCGCGACGCCGCGCCCGCGGCAGCCTTCGCCGAGCCGCGCGAGATCGAGCGCGAGCCCGTCCTGGAACCGCACCCAGCTGACCGCGAGAATCCGCGTGCGCGGGCCGATCGCGGCCAGCAGGCGGGCCTCCGGCTCGACCGCGGCGGGAGGTGGCTCGGAAGACCAGGCTTCGGCGCCGGAGCGGTGACCGTCCCAGAGCGGCGCCTCGCGGAAGTCGACGCCGCGCGGTGCGAGCGCCAGCCACGGCCAGGCGTTGGTCGGGAACTCGCCGAGCGGGGCGACGACGTCGTCGCCCATCTGCCACGGGAAGCCCTGTGCCACCGTGATCAGCCCCGAGGAGGTCGTCGGGGTCGGGGTGATGTCGGCCGGGTCGGCACCGACGAGCGCCGCCGCCTGCTCTCGGAGGACGGTGGGGAGGCCCTGGAAGTCCTCGTTCCAGGTCATCTTCCAAGGCTGCGCTTCCTTGATGAGGAAGGCGGTCGCGGCCTCGACCGAGGCCCGGGGGACCGGCCCCTCGGCGCAGTGCATGACCCACAGCAGGGCCGGGTCGAGGTCGAAGAGGCTGCGGGGAAGGGGTGGGGTCGTCACGCGGGCACCGGCGCGCATTCTACGGCCGCGGGCCTATCCAGCCGCCGCCGCGGCTGGTAAAAGAGGCGGCTCACGGTCGGGCGGCCACGCCGCGGCGGCGAACGGCCCGTCCCCGCGCGAGGACTCATGCACGTTCTCCCGTCGTCCTCCTCCCGCGTTCCACCGGTGGCGCTCGCCGTGCCGGCGGCCCTGCTCCTGCTCGCGATCGCCTGCGGACAGCCTCCTCCGCCTCCGCCTCCCGCGGACTGGCAGCCGGAGCTCGAGAAGTGGCGCTCGGAACGCGAGACGGGTCTGAAGCGGCCCAACGGCTGGATGTCGCTGGTCGGACTGTGGTGGCTGCAGCCGGGGGAGACCCCGTTCGGCAGCGATCCGGCGCTGCCGATCGCGCTGCCGGCCGGCGCGGCGCCGGGCCGCGCGGGGGCCTTCGTGCTCGACGGCGAGACCGTCACGCTGCGGCTCGCGCCGGACGCCGCCGTCAGCGTCAACGGCGCCCCCGCGACGGACGGGATGACGCTCGCTCCCGACGCGACGGGAAAACCCGACGTCGTGACGGCCGGCCGGGTCTCGATGACCGTGATCCGCCGCGGCGATCGGCTGGGGGTGCGCGCCAAGGACCCGGAGAGCCCCGCGCTCGGGAAGTTCCAGGGGCTCTCCTGGTACCCGCCCGACCCGGCCTGGCGCGTCCCCGCGCGCTTCGAGCGCGCCGCCGAGCCGAAGCAGGTCACCGTACCGAGCGCGGGCGGCGTGGAGCAGCCGATGTGGGCGCTCGGCGTCGCGCATTTCACGCTCGAAGGCCGCGAGCACACCCTGATCCCGCTCGGCGGCAGCCCGGACGACAGGGAGCTGTTCTTCGTCTTCAAGGACCGGACCACCGGCGAGGAGACGTACGGTGCGGGCCGCTTCCTGGACGCCGACCCGCCCGGCCCCGACGGCAGCTTCGTGCTCGACTTCAACGGCGCGTACAACCCGCCGTGCGCCTTCACCCCGTTCGCCACCTGCCCGCTTCCGCCGAAGGAGAACGCGCTCGACGTCGCGGTCCGGGCGGGAGAGAAGAAGTACGCGGGCGGGCACTCCTGATCGACGCCGTCACCGCTCGCGCGACGACGGCTCCGGCAGACCGTAGACCCGGCAGCCGTTCGTGGTCGTGATCCGCCGGAACTCCTCCGCCGCGATCCCGCGCCAGGCGGCGATCGCGTCGGCGGTGTACGCGACGTGGGCCGGCTCCGCGCGCCGGCCGCGAAGCGGGACCGGGGCCAGGAACGGGGCGTCGGTCTCGACCAGGATCGCGTCCAGCGGCTGCTTCAGCGCGGCCTCGCGGATCGGTCCCGCCTTGGGGAAGGTGACCAGCCCGCTGAACGAGGCGACGAATCCCAGGTCCAGCGCCCGCGCGGCGAAGGCGGCGTCCTCGGAGAAGCAGTGGATGATCCCGCCGACGTCGCGCGCCCCTTCCTCGCGGAGAATCTCCAGCGTCTCGTCCGGCGCCAGCCGCGTGTGCACGACGATCGGCTTGCCCGCGCCCCGCGCCAGCGCGATCTGCGCGCGGAACGCGGCGCGCTGCGCGTCGCGCGGCGAGCGGTCGTAGTGGAAATCGAGGCCGGTTTCGCCGATCGCCACCACCAACGGGTCGGCGGCGAGCGCCGCGAGCGCGTCGATCCCGTCCGGCGTCAGGCACGAGGCGTCGTGCGGGTGGACGCCGACCGTCGCCCAGACGACGCCCGGGTGGCGCCGCGCGATCTCGAGCGCGCCCTCCAGCGAGCCCGGGCCGCGCCCGGCGCCGATCGACACGATCCGCGTCACCCCCGCGGCGCGCGCGCGCGCGAGCAGTCCGTCGAGGTCCTCGGCGAGCCCCGGGAAGTCGAGGTGCGCGTGGGTGTCGAAGAGCGGCGCGGGGGATGGGGTCGTGGACATCGGAAAGCGGTCTCCGGAGGCCGGCCACGCTATCATCGGGCGCCCCGGGTCGCCGCTGCGACGCCGGAGATCGAGGCCGGCCGATGACCTTCACCGAGTTCCTCGCCAGCGAGTGGCGCCCGGCGCTCGGGTGCACGGAGCCGGCGTGCATCGCCTGGGCCGCGGCCAGTGCGGCCGCACTCGCCGACGGCCCGATCGTCAGCGTGCGGATCGCCTGCGACCCGCGGATGTACAAGAACTGCTACGCCGTCGGGATCCCGAACTCGGGACGCAAGGCCGGGATCCGCTGGGCGGGGGCGCTGGGCGCGCTCGCGCCCGACTCGTCCGCGGGGCTCGAGATCTTCCGCCAGGTGACCCCGGAACGGCTGACGGCAGCCGAGCAGCTCGTTGCGCGCGGGGCGGTGCTGGCCGAGGTAGACGCGCAGCGCGGCGGGCTGTTCGTGGACGTCGCGGTGCGCCGCACCGGCGGCGAAGGGCGGGCGATCGTCGAAGGCAGCCACACCCGGCTCGTGCGCCTCGAGCGCGACGGCGTCCCGCAGCCGCTGCCGGGCGCGGCGGCCGGCGCCGCGGCCGGCTCCGACCTGCGCGGCGCGCTGGCGGCGCTCGACTTCGACGCGCTGGCGGCGTTGGCGCGCACGCTCGGCGACGACGACCGGGCTCGCCTGCGGCACGGCACCGCGCTCAACACCGCGATCGCTGAGCACGGACAGGCGCTGCTGCCGGCGGCGTTCCACCGTCGCTCGGCCGGCGACGCGGTCTCGCGCGCCGCGCGCCTCGTCGCGGGCGGCGTCTTCGCGCGGATGAGCGGCGAGGACTTCACGGTCATGGCGCTGGCCGGGTCGGGGAACAAGGGGATTACCGTCGCGCTGCCGATCGCCGTGATCGGCGAGGATCTCGGCGCCTCCCAGGAGCTGCGCGAGGAGGCACTGGCGCTGGCCTGCCTCGTGACCTCGTCGACGACGCACCGCCTGGGCGCGCTCTCCGCGGTCTGCGGCTGCTCGAACGCCGCCGGGATCGGGCTCGCGGCCGGGCTCGTCCGCCTCGAGGCGGGCGACGCGGCGGCGCTCTCCGCCGCGGTGACCAACATGGTCGGCAACGTCTCGGGGATGATCTGCGACGGCGCGAAGATCGGCTGCGCGCTCAAGTCGATGACCGGCGTCGACGCCGCCCACCGCGCGGCGTCGCTCGCGCTCTCCGGCGTCGGGATCCCGGCCACCGACGGCATCGTCGGGGCCGACGGCCAGGCCTCGCTTGCCAACCTCGGCCGCATCGCGACGAAGGGAATGCGGGCGGTCGACGCGGAGATCCTGGCGATCATGCGCGAGAAGCTGGATCCGTAGGGGCCGGCCTCCGTGCCGGCCCGTCCTACCCTTCGACCCGACTGCCCGCGCGCGCACGATCCCGGCGCGCTGGTACACCGACCGGCGCAGCTCGCCGCGAGCGGGAGCGGATCTTCCGGCGCACCTGGCAGTACGCCGCGCCGCTCTCCGCGGTGGCCGCGCCGGGGGAGCACGCGGCGGTCGAGATCGGCGGGGCCCGGTGGTCCTCGTGCGGGGCGAGGACGGTGCGCTGCGCGGCTTCTACAACGTCTGCCGCCACCGCGCCGGGGAGCTCGCCTGCGAAGCCGGCCGGCGCGGACGCTGCAGTGCCGCTACCACGGCTGGACCTACGGGCTCGACGGCCGCTGCTCAAGGCCCCCGAGATGGAGGGGGTGCTCGATTTCGATCCGGCCGCGCAGGCGCTGCGTCCGGTTCGCGTCGACAGCTGGGGCCCGTTCGTCTTCGCCTGCCTCGATGGCGCCGCCCCGCCGCTGGCCGATCTGCTCGGCGCGATCCCTTCCGAAACGGCCCGCCTGCCGCTCGATCGGATGGGGTTCCACCGCCGCCACGACTGGGTCATCGGCTGCAACTGGAAGGTCTACGTCGACAACTACCTCGAGGGGTACCACATCCCGGTCGCGCACCCGGGCTGTTCCGCGAGATCGACTACCCGCGCTACAGGGTCGAGACGCAGCGCTGGCACTCGAAGCAGGTGGCGCCGGTGAAGGAGCGGCCGGGCTCGCTCTACGCCCGGCACCGGGCGGACGGCGCCTCGCTCGAGGCGCTCTACTACTGGGTCTTCCCGAACCTGATGATCAACGTCTACCCGGACAACGTGCAGCTCAATCTCGTGCTGCCCGAGGGACCGGACCCACGCGCACGGTCTTCCTCTGGTTCTTCCTCGATCCCGGCCGGCCCGGGCTGGAGCAGGAGTTCGCCGAGAGCTTCGCCTTCTCCGAAGAAGTGCAGCGCGAGGACATCGCGCTCTGCGAGGCGGTCCAGCGCGGCCTGCAATCGGGCGCGTGGGAGAGCGGGCGCTACTCGGCGCGCCGGGAAAACGGCGTCCATCACTTCCACGGCCTGCTGGCCGAGGCGCTCGGCGACGGGGACTGACGGCGATCCGATCGTCCGGCGCGCCGTCAGCCGGTTCAGCGCGCCCCGAGCGGCTCCAGCGCGCGCCGCGCCGTGGCTGCCTCGGGCGACTCCGGCGCCAGCGCGATCACCTCGCGCAGCGGCGCAGCCGCCTCGGCGGGCCGCCCCAGCTCGATCATCAGCATGCCGTAGGCGAAGTGCAGCGAGGCCTTGCGCGGATCGATCCGGCGGGCCGCGTCGAAGTGTCCAGCCGCCTCCGCCATGACGGCCGGCTTCTCGGCCGGAACCGGCTGCGCGGCGTAGCGGGCGAGCAGCGCCTGGGCCAGGTTGGCGTGTGCGGTGTCGAGCCCGGGGTCGTCGGCGAGCGCGGCGCGGAACTCGGCGATCGCGTCGTCCCAGCGCTGCTGGCGCGAGAAGAGCGAGCCGAGGTTGGCGCGGGCCTGGGCGCGATCGATCGGCCGCGTCGGCCAACTCGAATGCGCGGCGGAAACGCGCCTCCGCCTCCGGGGCCCGACCCGCGTCGACCAGCAGCCGTGCCGAGCGCGTCCTGGACCAGCCAGCCCGCCGGGTGCCTTCTCGGCGGCGTCGGACCAGAAGGCGAGGTCATCGCGCCAGGCCCGCTGCCGGATCAGGGTCGCCGGCAGCGCGACCGCAGCGATCGCCGCGGCCATGCCGAGTACGACCGCCGGCCGCGCGGTGGGCCGAAAGCTGAGCCGAGCGCTGCGGCGAGGTTCTCCGACGATCAACGCCCCGAGGAGCACCGCGCCGGCCGACGGCAGGTAGAGGTAGCGCTCGGCCAGCGGCGTGGCGGCGATCGTGCCGGCCGAGACCGCCAGCGCGGGTGCGAGCGGGAGCAGGAAGAGCGCCGCGGCGAACGCTTCCGCGCCGGCGCGACGGCGCGCCAGCGAGGCGCCCACGAGCGCGCCGATCCCGCCGGCGACGAACGCCCCCGCGATCGCGAGACCCACCGAGCCGGGTACCCGGTCGACGAACGCGGAGAGCGGCGCCGGCCAGGCCGTCTTCGCCGCGTACCAGCCCAGGGCCGCGAGGATCGTTCGCACCGGATCGGTCCAGGCGATCGCCGAGCCGGGTCCCGGGGCAGCGGCCGCCCACCGGAGCGCCAGCGCGACGGCGGCAGCGAACCCCACGACAGCCGCGGCGAGACCTGCATCGCGTGCCGCCTCGTGCCCCGGAAGTGCGGCGTCGCGGCCAGGCAGCAGGGCCGAGAGCGGCAGCAGCGCGACCAGCGCCAGCCCGACCTCCTTCGACAGCATCGCGGCCAGCGCGAGCGCCGCGGCCGCGGGCAGCCAGGCCGCGCGCCGCGTCTCGAGATAGCGCAGCCAGGCCAGGATCGCGGCAAGGGCGAAGGCCGCGCACAGCAGGTCCGACCGGCCCGCCAGCCAGGCCACCGACTCGACGTGGACCGGGTGGACCGCGAACAGCAGCCCGGCCGCGACCGGCACCGCGAGCGTCGACCGCTGTCCACGGAACCGCCGGGCCAGCGCGGCGCCGAGCGCCACGACCAGCGCGCTCGACACGCCGTGCAGCAGCACGGGCGAGGCGTGGAAGACGAGCCGGCGCCCCGCGTCACGGGCCTCCGGTGGGTAGAGCGTCCGCACCACGAGGTCGTCGAGCAGGTAGGAGACGACGACCAGCGGCCGGTAGTAGTGCGCGCTCCACTGCGGGACGTCGCGGGGCGGGAAGAAGGCGTCGGCCGGACCGTCGAAGTACGGCAGCTGTCGCTCGAGCACGATCGGGTCGTCCCAGACGAAGTCGTTTCGGAGCGACGGCAGGTAGACCGCGACGGCGAGCGCCCCGACCAGGGCGGCCGCGAGCCAGGTCGTCCTCGCGGTCGGCCGGCTCACCGGTTCACGGGCAGGGTGCGAGGTCGTAGGCGTAGGCGCAGCCCGGCAGCGCCGTGGCCGGCGAGCGCTCGCCGCCCGCCCCATCGCGGCCGTACGACCCTTCGCGAGCGCCGTCGTTGCCGACGACGACGAAGTAGAGCCACGAGCCGGCAGCGAGCGGTCCCGGATCGAACGAGGCGCTGCCGTCGGCGCCGAGCAGGCAGCTCGCCGCGCTCCACGATGCCGGCCCGGCGAGCGGTCCGGCGCGGCTCGCCCAATAGATCGTGTGGTCGGTCGCACAGGGAGCGGGGGACATAGGCGACCTCGATCGCCGTCGGCGCCCCGCTGCCGCGCCGCGCGGTCAGCGGCGCCGCCGGCGGGCTGGCCTCGCCCGGACCGGGCCCGCCGCCGCCGGCGGTGGCCGAGGCCTCGTTCGAGTCCGGGCTTTCGGTGAGCGCCCGGAAGTCGCGGGCCACGTCGCGAGCGACGTAGAAATAGGTTTGGCCGGGCTCGACCGCCTCGTCGCGGAAGCTGGTCGAAGCGGCCGGCAGCTCGTCGGCCCGCAGCGCGTACGGGCCGCCGCTCGCCGCGCCGCGGAAGAGGCGCCAGAAGGCGATCGACGCGCACCGGTCGGCCGCCGCGCGGCTGACGGCGATCGCCGCGCCGTCGGCCGCGGCCGCGAGGCCGGTCGGCGGTTCGGGCGCGAGCGCGGCTTCGTAGGTGATCAGCCCGGCGGCGAGGTCCTGCTCGACGCGGGCCCCGAGGACCCACTCCTCGTAGCTCCGGTCGCAGCGCAGGAAGTACTCGAACCAGCCGGTGACGTAGCGCAGGTAGCGCTGGTGGCGTGTCGCGTTCCAGGAGCCGCAGGTCAGGCCGCAGCCCAGGAAGTCGCTGTTCTTCTCGGGGTCGCAGTGGTTGGCGCCGACCAGCTTCACGCCGCGCTTCTGCGGGACGGCGGCGGCGTAGAGGACTGCGGCGCTGCCGTCCGCGTTGCAGCTCGACGGCTCGGAGTAGGTGATCCCGATCGCCGCGCGCGCGAGCGGCAGGGTGCCCGCGCCGAGCCCGTTGTTGTCGACCGGGTCGAGCGGCGCGGAGGCGATCACGCGCGGGTCGCGCCCGGCCGCGGTGAGCGCCCAGAGACCGCCCGCCGAGTGGCCCGAGGTCCCGGCCTTCGTGGTGTCGATCCGCCCGAAGAAGATCGACGCCGGGTCGGCGTTCCGGGCGAAGATCCAGTCGATCTGCGCGCTCATGTCGTCGGCGTTCTTCGAGTGGTCGCAGCCGGAGAAACCGCACGGGTAGTTGGCCTGGATCGTCAGGTAGCCGCGGCTCGCGAGGTGGTCGCCGAGGTCGTAGCGGTCCTTGTTGCGGGAGAAGCCGTGGCCGAAGATCACGACCGGCAGGCGGCCCGCGGCCGGGTCGACGCCGCCGTCCTTCGCGGGGTAGTAGATGTCCGCGTTGAGCGTCGCGCCGGCGGTGACGGGGATGTTCGCGTTGAGCTTTCCCGTCGCGAAGGGGCCGCGTGTGCCGGGGTCGGTTGCGGCCAGGCCGCTCCGGGCTCCGGCGAACAGCAGCGCGGCAGCCACCACGAAGGTGCGGGAAAGGCGTCGTTTACCGGTCATGCCGCACTCTTCTATCATCGCTCGGCCCCGGGTGCGAAGCGCGGAGAGGCGATGGCGGAGGTGGAGGTTCCGAGCGTGATGCAGCCGGCTGCCCCGCGCCCCGCTCGCGACGGCTGGTGGATGCCGCTCGCCGTCGGGCTGATCGCGATCGCCGTGTTCGCCCCGACGCTCGGCTACCGGCTGGTCTGGGACGATCCCAAGCTGCTCGGCGTGCTCCAGGAGCGCCTGCTCGGGGGCGGCCTCCTGGCCGTGCTCGGGGCGGACTTCCGCCTCGATCCCGCGGTGCCGCTGGGCTTCTACCGGCCGGTCACGATGCTGTCGCTCTGGCTCGACCGCGCCCTGGGCGGCGGGGCGGCCTGGCCGTTCCACCTCACGAACGTCCTGCTCAACGCGCTGGCGAGCGCGCTGCTCTTCCGGCTGCTGCGCCGTCTCGGCGTGGAGACGTGGGCCGCGCTGGCGGGGGCCGCGCTCTTCGCCGTCCACCCGGTCCACGTCGAGTCGGTCGCGTTCGTCTCGGGGCGGACCGACCTGCTGGCCGCGGTCTTCGCGTTCGGCGCGGTGATCCTGTGGCTGCGCGACCGCGCGGCG
Source organism: uncultured Acidobacteriota bacterium (assembly GCA_963702425.1). GTDB lineage: Bacteria > Acidobacteriota > Polarisedimenticolia > J045 > J045 > JALOKP01. The sequence continues at coordinate 327,229 of CAVPCQ010000006.1, read as the reverse complement.
GAGCGGAGCGGCGGGCCGTGGACGATCGCCGCGGCGAGCGCCCTCTTCGCGCTGGCCTGCCTCTCGAAGGAAGTCGCGTTCGTGCTGCCGCTCGTGCTCGTCGCGTGGGACGCGCTGCTGCCGGCCGCGCCGCGCGCCTGGTGCACGCGAGGCCGATTCGCCTGGTTGGCCGGTCTCGGCGCCGCGCTCCTCGCGGTCCTGCTCCTTCGCGGCGCGGTCGCGGGTGTGCCGCTGCTCGGGGCCGGCGCCGGGACCGGCGCGGCGGTTCCCCTCGGCGAACGCCTCGCCGCGGCCCCGGCGGTGCTGCTGTCCGCGCTCCGGCTGCTGGTCCTCCCGTGGCCGCTCTCGCCGTACCACACCCCGGACCAGGTCCGGCTCGGCGCGCTCACCATTGCGGCCGCGGCCCTCGTCGTCGTCGCCTGGTGCCTCCTGGCGGGGCGACGCTGGCAGCGCGCCGGGTTGCTGTCGGCGGCCTGGACGGTGCTCTTCCTGTTGCCGAGCGCGGGAATCGCCGCGCACGCGGGGGCACCGCTGGCGGAGCGATTCCTCTACCTGCCGTCGGCCGGCCTGCCGATCCTCGCGCTGGCCGCGGCGGGTCACGGCGTTCGCACGCGCGGCGCGCGGTGGCCGCGCTGCTCGGGGTGGCGGCGCTGGCCGGCGCCGCACTGAGCGCAGGGGAGTCGAGGATCTGGCGCGACGAGGAGGCGCTCTACGCGGCACTCGTCGCGCGCTCGCCGCGTTACGCCGACGGCTTCGTCGGCCTGGCGCACCTGCGGGAGGGGCAGGGGAGGTACGACGAAGCCGCGGCCCTGCTCGACCGGGCGATCGCGCTCGACCCCGCTCTCGAAGGGGCCCACATGAAGCTCGGGATGGTCCGCGGTCGCCAGGGCTCGATGGGACGAGTCGATCGCGAGCTTCCGGCGCGCGCTCGAGCTGCGTCCCGACTACCCGGAGGCGCTGGCGAACCTCGGCTACACGTTCCTGCTGATGCGCCGGCCGCTGGATGCGATCCCGCCGCTCGAACGGGCCGTCGCGCTGCGCCCGGGATTCGCCGCGGCGTGGACCTCGCTCGGCCGGGCCCGCGGCGTGACCGGCGACCCGTCGGGGGCCGCGCAGGCCTTCGAGCGCGCGATCGCGCTGGCGCCCGGCGATCCGGAAGCGCGCCTCGGGCTCGTCTACGCCCGGGTCCGGGAGGGGCGGCCCGACCTCGCGTGGAGCGAGCAGCGGGCCCTCGCCGGGATCGACGCAGAGGCCGGGGAGCAGGCGGCGCGCGCGATCCGCGGGGCGGGCTTCTGATCGTCGCCGGGTTCGGGGGCGGCGGGCCCTTCGGCGACCCTGCGCCCCTTCTTGCTTCAGCGCCTCCCGCAGCACGAACTCGATCTGGCCGTTGAGCGAGCGCAGGTCGTCCTCCGCCCACGCGCGCAGCGCGTCGAGCAGCGCGCCGTCGACGCGCAGCAGGAACGACTTCCGCTCGCCCACGGCCGCCTCCGGCTAGTGGTAGATCGAGCCGGCGTTGACGATCGGCTGGGCCGAGCGCTCGCTGCAGAGCACGACCAGCAGGTTGCTGACCATCGCCGCCTTGCGCTCCTCGTCGAACTGCACGACGTTGTTGGCGGCCAGCCGCGCGAGCGCCATCTCGACCATCCCGACCGCGCCGTCGACGATCTTCTGCCGCGCGGCGATGATCGCCGAGGCCTGCTGGCGCTGCAGCATCGCGGCCGCGATCTCCGCGGCGTAGGCGAGGTGGCTGATCCGGGCCTCGATCACCTTCACGCCGGCCTTGGCCAGCCGGTCCTGGATCTCGGTCTTGAGGTGCTCGGCGATCTCGACGATGTTGGCGCGCAGCGACATCACCCCCTCCTCGTGGGCGTCGTAGGGGTACTGGGTGGTGAGGCTGCGCAGCGCGGACTCGCTCTGGATGTGGACGTAGTTCTGGTAGTCGTCGACCTCGAAAGCCGCTTCCGCGGTGTCGACGACCTGCCAGACGACGATCGCGCCGATCTCGATCGGATTGCCCATCAGGTCGTTGACCTTCAGTCGCTGGGTTTCGAAATTGCGCACGCGCAGCGAGAGCTTCTTCTTGGTGTAGAAAGGATTGGTCCAGCGCAGCCCCTCGATCCGCGCGGTCCCTACGTAGCGGCCGAACAGCTGAAGGACCACCCCCTGGTTCGGCGCGACCGTGAACAGGCCGAGCAGCAGGATGAACGAGACCGCGATCGACACGATCCAGAGGATCAGCATCGGGATGCTGCCCGTGCCGCGGTCCAGCGCGATGACCGCCTGGACGAACAGGTAGATCGAGCCGGCGAGCGCGGCGAGCAGGACGACGAGCGCGGCCAGGCCGGTGACGGGACGGACTTCCTTCTCGCGGATCATGGGTGCCCCTCCTAGTGAGCAATCAGAATGATATCACTATGATCACATGACGGCAAGGAGAATTGCGGTTCGCCGCGGCATCCTCCAGCAAGTGTCTCTGAATCAACGACTTGAGCTGACCTCGGGAGGCCGGCGCAACCGTCCGAGAGCGACCCGCAGGGCGGAGACCCCGGCCACCTGCGCGGCGCCGATGGCGTCGATCGCCCGGGCGTAGGCCGGAACGGCCCCTCCGAACACCAGGACGGGGAGCGACGGGCCGACCGCGCGCCGCAGCCGCTCCAACTGCCCCGGCAGTTCCGGGTCGTCGGCCGGGAAGACCAGTCCCAGGGCGATCGCCCGCGCGCCCGACTGGCGGGCCGCGGCGGCGATGTCATCCGCCGGGAGGTCGGGTCCGAGGTGGGTCACGCGCCACCCTTCGGCCGCCGCCGCGAGGGCGGCCATCAGTGCGGACAGCTCGTGGTACTGGCCGGTGGGGAGGGCCACGAGCAGCAGGGGCGCATTGCCCGCCGCAAGGAAGCTGCCGCGCATCCCGGCCAGGAAGCCGCGCAGTACGGCGGTCGCCATGTGCTCGTGATACGGGCGCAGCTCGCCCCGCTGCCAGCTTTCGCCAATCGCCTCGAGCAGCGGTCCGACGACCCCTTCGAGCAGGTGCGGCAGGCTGAACGCGAGCCGCGCCTCCTCGAGTGCGGCCTCGAGCCGCGGAGCGTCGAGCTCGCGAATGGCGTCGAGGCACGCGGCGACGTGGCGCCTGCGCAGGTCCTCCGGCAGCGCCGGAGGCGCCGCCGCGCGCGGCAGCCTCGACCGCGGCCCCGCGAACGCCGCGCGCCGGTCGGCGTCGACCAGGGCCGCCAGCTCGTCGGTCGGCAGCGCGGCGACCTGTCCGATGCGGCGGCCCGCCTCGAGCGCTTCGCGCACCAGGCCGAGGCGGTGGATGTCGGCGTCGGAGTAGAGCCGGTGGCTGCCGCGCGTCCGGCCGGGAGCGACGACCGCGTAGCGCTTCTCCCAGGCCCGCAGCAGGTCCTGGCTGACACCGGTCCGGCGCACGACGACCTGGATCGGGTGACGCGGTTCGTCGCTCAGCGGCTCGTCGGACACGGCTCCTCCCCGCGGGTCCTGGACATTATCGGGCCGCGGCCTCGACGGAAGGCGGGGACGCGGCCGGTTTCCACGGTTGCCGCCCACGCCGCCGGGGACCTAAGTTCGGTGACGGTCCAGTCGGAAACGGTCGGACCTGCGGGGACGCGGAGGGGCTTTCCTACCCATGGCCACCCTTGGCCGCGTGGCGGTCGCCGGGGCGCTGTGCGCCCTGGCCCTCGCCCCGCTTCCCGCTCTCGCGTCGGACGGCAGCGAGCTCTGCGTCACCTGCCACGTGCGCGCCCCCCAGTCGGACATGCCCACCCACCCGATCGACGTGCCTGTGCTCGGTCGAGTCTCCGGCGATGCAGCCGGGCTGCCGCTCGACGCGGGGCGCGTCACGTGCCTGACCTGCCACGCCGGGCACGGCCCTGCAGGGCGCGAGGCCGCCGACGCCGATTTCTTCCTGCGGGTGACCGTCCCCGAGCTCTGTGCGCGCTGCCACCGCGCGGCCAGCGGCGCGTGGGACACGCCGCACGCGCAGTACCCCGACACCGTGCACGGCGGGCCTCGGCTCGCCGGACCCGCGCCGGCCGGCCTGGACGGGACGGAGCCGGAGGTCGACGACTTCTCGAAACGCTGCCTGGCCTGTCACGGCGGGGCCGAACTGGTCCCCGACTTCCCGGGGATGCCTCCGCAGATCGAGGTCGGCCACTCGCACCCGCTCATCGACTACGGCTCGGCGCGGCCGACGCGCGGCGGCGTCTACCGCGCCGCCGCAGAGATCGGCCCGTCGGCCCGGCTCGTCGAGGGTCGCGTGAGCTGCGCCAGCTGCCACCGCGTCTACGGTTCGCACCGCGCCCTGACGACGACGGAGAGCCGGCGGGCGCTGTGCCTCGGGTGCCACGACATCGGCCACCCGCGCTGGGACGTCCAGCAGGCGCTCGGACGACCCGCGCCGCAGCCGGCGTCCGCGATGTCCGTGGCCGGGGCCGCCGTGGCGACGCGCTGACTGGACCGGATCAGGCTAGACCACGCGCCGTGCACTTCCCGCGGCGGCCAGGACGGCGTCGACGAAGCGTTCCACCTCGGCCGGCGTCGTGTAGACGCTCGGGCTGACGCGGACCCCCTCGAAGTCGGCGTGCTTGATCGCGACGGTGAAGATCCGGTGCCGATCCCAGAGCTGCTTGACCAGCTCGCCGCTCTCCAGCCCCTCGACCTGGAACAGCGCGATCCCACCCGCAAGGCCGGGGCCCAGGGCAGTGTGCAGCCGGACCTGCGGGTGTGCCCTCAGCGGCTCGACCCAGAGGTCGCGCAGGTGGACCAGGCGCTGTAGCTTCCGCGGCTGCCCGATCGCCAGGTGGAAGGCGATCGCGTCGGCGATCGCCAGATAGGGCGCCGCCGGGTGGGTGCCGATCTCCTCGAACTTCCGGATGTCGCCGTCCTGCTGCTCGTCGGCGGGCATCAGCGGCCAGAGGCCGGGGACCAGTTTCTTCCGTACGAAGAGCATCCCGGTCCCGTGCGGCGCGGCGAGCCACTTGTGCAGGCTGGTTCCGAAGTAGTCGCAGTCGAGATCGGCCAGCGTGAAGTCGAGGTGGGCGAACGAGTGCGCACCGTCGACGATGACGGGGATTCCGCGCCTGCGGCCGAGCGCCACGACCTCGCGCACCGGCATGACCTGGCCGGTCAGGAAGATCACGTGCGAGACCAGGATCGCCTTCGTCTTCGGCGTGAGGTTCTCCTCGAACAGCGCCACGACGCGGGCCGGGTCGGAGGCCGGAACGGGAAGAGGGAACTGCTTCAGGACGATCCCCTCGCGCCGCGCGCGCTGCTTCCAGGTCGTGATCATCCGCGGGTAGTCCTGGGTCGTGGTCAGGACCTCGTCTCCCGCGGCCAGCGGCAGGCCCAGCTGGACCGTCTCGAGCGCCTCGGAGGCGTTGCGGGTCAGCGCGACCTCGTCCGGCGACGCGCCGGCGAGCCGCGCGAGCTGCTGCCGGACCCCTTCGCGCTGCGGCTCGAGGATCTGCCACATCGTGTAGGGCGGGAGCGTGTTCTGGTAGCTCCAGTCGCGGAACAGGGCGTCGAGCACGGGGCGTGGCGAGGGGCTGACGCCGCCGTTGTTGAGGTTGACCAGACTGCGGTCGACGGCGAAGGCCTGCTGGACCTCGCGCCAGAAGGCCTCGTCGCCGGCGAGGGGATCGGCTCCGGCGGGCGCGGGGCCGGCCGCGGCGGCGGCGGCGAAGGCCCGCGCGAGCCCGGTCGCGCTGAACGCGACCGGGGCCAGCGCGGCCGGGTAGAGCATCGAACCGAGGAACGCGCGGCGGGGGACGGACCGGCTCATGGCGGCCTCCGGGTGCGAGGCGAAGTCTATGCGAGGAGCGCGGCCGTCCGGTGCTGGCACCGCCGCAGAAGGGCGGGGAAGATGGCGCCCGATGCGCAGCCGGGCCCTCCCCGTCCTCGTCCTCATCGGCGTCGTCCTCGCGGTCTACGGCGCGAGCCTCGCCGGCCGCTTCGTCTGGGACGACGCCGAGCTGATCGTCGCCAAGGCCCCGTTCTTCGCCGCGTCCGGCAGCGCGGCGACGATCCTCGCCTCGTCCGACACCGGGCTCTACCACGGGGCCACGCCCTACTACCGCCCACTGACGACGCTGAGCTTTCTCGCAAACTATCGGCTCTTCGGCCTCGACCCCTTCTGGTGGCGGCTGACCAGCCTGCTGCTGCACGCGGCCGTCGTGCTCCTGCTCTATGCGCTGGTGGCGCGGGCCTTCGGGGACGAGCGGCTCGGCTTCGTGGCGGCGCTGCTCTTCGCCGTCCACCCGGCGACGGTCGAGGCCGTCGCCTTCGTCACCGCGCGCAACAACCTGCTGTGCGCCGCGGGTCTGCTGGGGGCGCTGCTGGCGCTGCTGCGCCGGACGCCGCTCGCGACCGCGGCCGCGCTGGGGCTGTTCGCCGCGGCGCTGCTGAGCAAGGAGCCGGCGGTCGTCCTGCCGCCGTTCCTGCTCGGTCTCGCTCTGCTCGCCCGGGATCCCCGCCTCAAGACGCGCCCCCCCGTGCTCGGCCTCTTCTTCGCGCTGCTCGGCGGGTACCTGCTGCTGCGTGCGGCGGTGCTGGGCGCCGTCGCGCCCGCGGCCGGGGCCGGCGACCTTGCGGCGCACGCGCGGCTGGTCGTGGGGTCGCTCTACGAGTCGCTGCGGATCCTGGCGTGGCCGGTCCCGCTCAACGCCGCGTACGGGCCCGCGGCGACGGCGTTCTCGATCCCGAAGCTGGCCGCGGTTCTGGCCGCGCTCGGCGCGCTGGGCTGGGCGGCCGTGGCGCGGCGCGCCCCCGAGCCGCTCCGCGCGGCGAGCCTCTGGCTGCTCCTCGCCCTGCTGCCCGGTTCGAATCTCGTTCCGATCCCGAGCGCGCCGGTGGCCGAGCGCTACCTCTACATCCCGCTGCTCGGTTTCGTGCTCCTGCTCGCGGCCGGTTGGCACGCGCTCGCCGCACGCCACCTGCGCCTGGCGATGGTGGTCGTCCTGCTCGTCGTCGCGGCCCTGGGAGTTCGCTCAGCGCTCCGCGCGCAGGTCTGGCTGGACGATCGGCAGCTCTACGAGAGCATGGTCGCCGCCGACCCGACGAACGCCTCGGCCCTCTACAACCTCGGCCAGCTCGAGGCCTCATCCGGAAACCTCCCGGCTGCCATCGCGGCGTGGGAGGCCGCGGTCCGCGTCAACCCGGCGCACGCCGGAGCCCACAACAACCTCGGCAACGCCTACGCCCTGGCCGGGCGATACCCGCTCGCGCGACAGCACTTCGAGCGGGCCCGCGCGCTCGATCCGGCGGAGGCGATGGTGCTCTACAACCTGGCTCGGGTCGCCGAGCTCGAGGGGCGGACGGCCGAGGCGGCGGCGCTGTACGGCGACTACGTCCGCGCCGACGCCGGAGCCGGGGACCCGCAGCGGCAGGCGCTGGTCACCAGGGCGCGCGGCCGGGCCCTGTCTCTGGCCGGTTCCAAGGGCCTCGGGCCGCCGCACCACTGACCGAGTTCAGGCGAGATTGGCCGGCCCGATCGGGGAAATTACCAGTTGGTTTATGGGCTTTTCACCAGATGGCGCGCCCGCCGTCACGCTTACACAATCGGAACCGCCCGTGAATGTTCGTCTTCCACCGCTCCGACGGCTGGCACGTGTATTGCTCTTCAGTAAGCCGCGATGAGGAGCGTCCCCCACACGGTTCTGGCTCTGGCAGCGACGCTGGTCGCTGCGGTCGGCGTCGCGCCCGCGGCGGAGATCGCCCCCCGCTTCGAGTACAACCTCGCCGACTTCACGGGGACGGTGCCGTTCATGGGCGTGCGGGTCCGGCTGGACGCCGTGCGGGAAGAGGCCTTCATCCTGAGCGAGGGCTTCCTCAGGGTCTTCGGGCCGACCGGGATGGAAACCTACTCCTTCCCGCTCGACCCGGCAGCCGGGACGATCTACGACGTCGCGGTCGACGAGACCGGCGACCTCTACTTCCTCGGCTACGAACCGATCCGGCGCCCGGGCGGCGGCGACTTCTTCCTGCTGCGCTGCGACTACCGCGGCGTACCGCAGGAGAAGCTGCTGCCGGCGGGGATCCCGGATGGGCTGAAGGACTTCTCGCCCAGCACGGTGATCTACGCCGGCGGCAAGTTCTACCTCGGAGCGTCGAACCGGCTGCAGGTCCTGGTGCTGAACAAGCGCGCCGGCCTGCTGCAGGTCAAGGACTTCACCGAGTCCCTGCCGGACGAGAAGGAGATCCGCAAGAACGCCGACTTCGCCGGGATGGCGGTCGACCCGCAGGGGAACGTGATCGTCAGCGTGCCGATCGACTTCGGCGTCTACGTGATGGCGCCCGACGGCGCCGTCCGCCGCTTCGGCGAGGCCGGCTCGCGGCCGGGCAAGTTCAACCTGGCCGGCTCGGTCGCCACCGACGCCGCCGGGAACATCTACGTCGCGGACATGCTGCGCAGCTCGGTCAACGTCTTCGACAGCGGCCTGCAGTTCGTCACCGAGTTCGGCGGGTACGGGACCGCCGATGGAAAGATGATCAGGCCGGCCGACCTGGCCATTTCGGCGGCCGGCCGGTTGTTCGTATCGCAGTTGCGGAACCGCGGCGTCGCGGTCTTCACGCTCTCGCCTTCCGGAGAGCGGGGCTAGCTCCGGGAGAGAAGGAGGGACGGCAGGCCGGCGTGCCGCAGAGGAAACGGAACACGAAGAGAACAGGGGTTTCAGGGTACGAGATGTAACCAACGCAAGCGCCCCTCCGAGAAAGGTAAACCCGCCGCAAGACGGGGACACAAAGCCGAGGGTCCTGAATGGTCAGGATGGCCGGGCTGCCGGGGGAAAGGAGGAGTGAGAAATGAAGCGGAACCGGATCATCGTAGTACTGGCGGTGCTTCTCGCGGCAGTCGGCCTGAACGCGTTCGCGTTCCATTCCGGCGGCGTTGCCGAGTGCGAAGGCTGCCACAGCATGCACGAGGCGACCTCGACCGACGGCAACCTGCTGCTCGGCGGTGACGCCAGCTCGACCTGCATCAACCCGTCCTGCCACGGCAACACGGTGGACACTGCACCGAGCAGCTACCACGTGGCCACGCTCGACGCCTCCACGACCAAGATGCCCGTCCAGATGACGCCGGGCGGCGACTTCGGCTGGCTGAAGGTCGACTTCACGTGGGTGCTCAGCGGGACCAACTACAGCGAGCCCGGCTACACCCGCGGCCACAGCATCGTGGCCTCCGACTTCGGCTTCGCGCCGGACACCCGTCGGCCGTACGGCCCGGGCGGCACCTTCGACGCGTCGGTCCTCGGCTGCCAGAGCTGCCACGACCCGCACGGCAAGGGCCGGCAGCTGTACAACAACGGCGTCGGCGGCTTCGGCGGCACGGGCAGCGGCGAGCCGATCTACACCTCCGGCTCCTACGGCGCGGTCCCGAAGGCCAACACCTACGGCGGCGGCGGCCAGGAGAACCAGGGCGCCCCGACCGGTCTCGCCGTCGGCATCTACCGCCTGCTGTGGGCCCCGGCGTCGCCGAACCCGCCGGCTGGTGCGAACTACACCAGCTACCCGGTCGCGGTCTCCCCGTCGACCTACAACCGCAACGAGAACACCGACCAGACCCGCGTGGCCTACGGCGGCGCCGGTTCGGCGAACGACTGGGGCACCTGGTGCGGCGCCTGCCACGGTGACTTCAACGTCGCCGGCGGCGACGACGAGCACCACCCGACGGGCGAGGCCCTCGGCGTCGGCCCCGTCGGTTCGTCGACCGGTTCCGAAGCGACCAACTACAACGCGTACGTCTCCTCCGGCCGGCTCAACGGCAACAGCACCCTGGCCTACAGCACCCTCGTTCCGTTCGCCGAGGCGACTTCGTCGATCGCGGTGCTGGCGTCGCACGCCCAGATCAACGACAGCTTCCTCAGCGGCCCCGGAGCGGGTGCCGAGGTCATGTGCCTCTCCTGCCACCGCGCCCACGCCTCCGGCTTCGTCGAGGATCTGCGCTGGGACTACGGCTACGAGTTCATGACCAAGGGCGGGAACTACCCCGGTTCGGACAACCCGACGATCGGCACGACCGGTCGTGGCCCGGCCCAGTCCCGCGGCCGGACGATCGCCAACTGGCAGGTCGCGTACTACGGCCGCGATGCCTCCACGCACTTCGGTCCGTACGACCGCGTGCTCTGCAACAAGTGCCACGCTCAGGACTAGCGTGACGGAGTCACCCGTCGCGTGATGGTTGGAGGGGGCTGGCGCAAGCCAGCCCCCTCGTCTGCTAAGATCCCCGCGCCCTTCGCAGCCGTGGCCCGCCGGCGCCCTTCGGGCAGGGAAGGCCGAGATGCACTCCAGGTGGATCGTCCTCGCGCTCGCCGTCTGCCTGTCCGCCGGGTGTGCCACGCCGGCCCGGGTCCCGGCGACCTCGGCGTTCGATCCCTCCGCCGCCCCGCTCGTGATCTACGCCGACCCCTCTCCGGGGGGGACGCAGGGGCTGCGGGCCCGCCTCGGCGGGATCAGCGCCGTGCGCGAGGACGGCGGGATCGTGCCGCTCCGGCTGCTGGACCCCGAGGTCGAGCGCGAGGGGCCGCGGCACGAGCGGCTGATCGCGGCCGGTTCGATCCCCCCCGGGAGGTATACGGGATTCGAGGTGACGGCGACCGCAGCGAGCCTGACCGGCCCGGACGGCCCCTCCGACCTGCGGGTCCCCGAGACCCCGACCCGGGTCGAGCTGCCGTTCACGATCACGGAACGCCGCGGGCTGGTCGTCGATTTCGCGCTGGATCTCAAGGCCGCGCTGGCCGACGGGTTCCTCTTCGTTCCAGCCTTCCGCGCCGCGATCCCAGCCCGGCCACCGACCGGCCTGATCGGGCTCGCGACGCTGACCGACGACGGGATCGTGCTGGCCTTCGACCGGCGCAGCGGACGGGTCGTCGGCATCACCGCCGTCGGGGCGCGGCCGGTGGGGCTCGCCATCGACAGCGCGCGGCAGCGGGCCTACGTCGCCGTCTCCGGCGACGACGCGCTGGTGGCGATCGACCTCGAGCAGGGGACGATCGTCGACCGCCGCCCGCTGCGGGGAGGGGACCACCCGGTCGACCTCGCGCTGACACCGGACGGCACGACCCTCGTCGTCGCCAACGAGGGCTCGTCGAGCGTCGCCTTCGTCTCCACGCAGGGCCTGGCGGAGATCGGGCGCGCGGTGGTGGGCGAGTCGCCGGTGGCCGTGCTGCTCGATCGACAGGGGAGGCGCGCGTTCGTCCCGTGCCGCCTGGCCAACCAGGTCGTGCTGCTCGATGTCGCATCGCGCCGGACGGCGGGGGCGATCCCGACCGATCCCGGTCCGTTCCGCGTCCAGCTCAATCGCGCCCAGGATCGGCTCTACGTGGCCCAGGAAGGGTCGCCCTACGTGCTCGTCGGGGACCTGGCGACGCTGGCCGCCATCCAGCGCCCGTTCGTCGGTCCCGGGCAGTCGGCGCTCCGCGTCGATGCGGCAACGGACCGGATCTACATCGCCCGCCGGGGGACCGGGGCGATCGAGGTGTTCGATCCCTTCTCGCTGCTGGCGATCGAGCGCCTGCCGGTGCCGGGCGACGTCGCCTACCTGACCATCGACCGCGAGCTCGCCAATCTCGTCGCCGTGTTGCCGAGAGCGGGAGAGATCGTCCGCGTCAGCCCCGTGTCGCGTTCCATCGAGGGTGTCGTCACGACCGGCGCCGGCGTGCGGTTCGTCGCACTGTCCGGAGAGCGATGAGCGAGCGCCGCCCGGCCGGCGCGGACGGGGGCCCCCGCGGTCCGCGAACGCTGGCGTCCTGCGGGGCGCTGCTCGGCCTGCTGCTGCTCCTGGCGCCCGCCGCCCGCGCCCAGAGCCTCAACGGTTACGTGGAGATCCTGCCGACCCGCGTCGACGAAACGAACGAGGTCTATCCCTTTCCGGCCTCGACGACGCAGACGCGCAGCTGGCTCGGGCGCCTCAGCTTCACCTACCAGCAGCAGCTGTGGCCCAACATCTCGCTGCAGGTCGGGGGACTGTTCGAGCAGCAGCACGGCCGGGCGGAAGTGGCCGACATCGCCACCTCCGGGACCTTGGCGAGGCTGCTCCCCTACGTCACGCTGACCTGGCAGACCCCGACCAACATCGCGGAGATCGGCTGGCAGCGCAACGAGTCGCGGGCCAGCTCGGGCGGAGGCCCGACGCGGTCCCTGGTCCGCGACGCCTACGGCATCTCGCTCGGCTGGTACCCGGAGCCAGCCAGCTTCGTGCGCGTTTCGTACTTCCGGACCGACGACCGCGATGACCAGCGGCAGCTGCTGGATCAGCAGACCGACCGCTTCCTCGTCAACGCCAACTACCGGCCGATCGACCCGCTCACGCTGAACTACCGCGGCTCCTGGAACTGGCTGGACGACCAGCTGCGGGAGACCGAGATCGACAGCTTCAACCAGGCCGCGCGAGTGCTCTACGGCGACAGCTATTGGGGCGGTCGGTTGTCGCTCGCCGCCAGCTACGACGTCTCGGTGCGGCAGGTCGAGTCGCGCGCCCAGGGGCAGGGGGAGATCGAGCTGCCGGTGATCGCGATCCGTGGCCTCTCCGCGCTGAGCGATCTCCCGGCGAACGTCACCCTGACCCCGAATCCCGCCCTGATCGACGGCAACCGGGAAGCGGCGGCCGGGATCAACCTGGGCCTTCCCCCCGCATCGGATGACCGCCGCCTGCGCAACATCGGGCTCGATTTCGAGATCCCTCGCGCGGTCAGCTCGTTTCGGGTGTGGGTCGACCGCGACCTGCCGATCGAGATCTCGCGGACCTTCACCTGGGAGGTCTGGAGCAGCTCGGACAACGTGCGCTGGACCCGGCAGCGGACGCTGGGATCGGCCCCGTTCGCGCCCTTCGAGCACTACTTCGAGCTGCGCTTCGCGGCGATCGCTGCGCGCTACCTGAAGGTCGTCGTGGCGCCACTCGCAGCCGGGGCGCCGAACGCGCAGGACTACCGGGTGATCGAGGTCACGGAACTGGAGGCGCTCCTGTTCCGCGAGGTGACCGGCAACTCGGTCGAGAGCTCGTCCACCGACCAGCGGATCTACGCCGGCGCCCAGGTCCTGCTGCTCGAGAAACCGAGCCTGACCTACGACCTGACCTACGTCGCCAACATTCCGGACGGCCGGCTGGCCAGCGACACGCTTTCGAACATTCTCTCGCTCGCCTATCGCTTCAATCCGGCGTGGATCGTCAACGGCCGGGTCGGCTACGAGACCGGCCGTTCCGTGTACGGGCGCCGCACGGCGACCCTCTGGGGCGCCGCCGCGACGGCGACGCCGATCCCCACGTTCTCCGCCACCCTGACCGCGAGCGGCTCGCGCGAGCGCTACCAGTACGGCCTCGACCAGGACAACAAGTCCCTCTTCCTCAACGCGACGGCCAACCTCTACACCGGGATCAACCTGCAGTTCGGTGGAGGGCTCGCGCAGACCGACTTCCTGCCGGGCACCGCCCGCAACGGTCAGCTCCTGCCCGGCTCAACCGTCGACAGCCAGACCGGGCGGGTGGCACTGGAACTGTTGCCGAACCCGACATTGAGCGTCTTCCTGGGGTACGACAGGACGCGAAACGATCAAAAAGGTGGGATCGCCGACGCGGGCAACACCTTCCTCGACGCTTCGGAGATCTCGCTGTCGTGGACGCCCGTCCCGTCGATCTACTTCTTCGGATCCTATCGCATCGAGAAGTCCAGCGAGGTCCCGGAGCCCCGCCGGCTGACGACGACCTCGCTCAACTGGTCGCCCTTCCCGCTGGGTACGCTCCGGCTCTCGTTGCGCTACGAGGAGTTCTCCGACACGCTGCTTCAAAGCCAGTCCCGGATCTACGGGCCGGGCGTGCGCTGGTATTTCAATCCGATCTCGTACCTCGAGGTGTACTGGGAGTCGTTCGAGACGGAATCGATCCTGCAGCGGTTCGACCGCGAGACGCTCGCGGCCACGCTGCGAGTGGGATTCTAAAGGGGTGATCGCCATGAATCGCAAGGACAGGGCCAGCCGACCCGCGGATCCCCGGAGCACCACGCTCCTGGCTGTCGTCGTCCTCATCGCCGTCGTGCTGGTCGGCGCGGCGGCAGGGTGCGGCACCACCCGCGGGCTGAACTCGACCTACAAGGACCCGGAGATCGACCTCAGCCTGGTCCAGACGGTCGCCGTCATGCCGTTCGCGAACCTGACCTCGGACGACAAGGCCGGCGAGCGGGTGCGCGACGTCTTCAGCACGATGCTGCAGGCGACCGGCGCGGTCTACGTCGTACCGCCCGGCGAGGTCGCGAAGGCGCTGGGCCGCTCCCGCGTCGCCCGCAACGACGAGCCCTCCCCGGAGGAAGTGACCGCGGTCGGCTCGGCGGTGAAGGCCGACGTCGTCGTCACCGGCGTGGTCAGGGAGTACGGCCAGGTGCGCTCCGGCAACAGTACCGCGAACGCGATCGCGATCGGCGTCAAGATCTTCGCGACCGAGAGCGGAAAGGTGGTCTGGAGCGGGTCCTCGACCGCCGGCGGCGTGACCGCCAGCGACCGCTTCTTCGGCGGCGGCGGCGAGCCGATGGAGCTCGTCACCGAGGATGCCCTGCGCGACCTGATCGACCAGATCTACCAGTAACGGGCAGGTCGGGAGCGAGTGCCGTGCGCCGTTGGATGGCCATGACCGGAAGCCTGCTCGCCGCCGCGGCGCTGCTGCCGATGGCGTCGCCGGCTGCAGCCGCTGCCGCTCCGCCCGCCCGCCCGTTCGCCGAACTGCGGCTCGCTGTCCTGCCGATCGACAATCTCTCCGGCGGCAGCGCCCCGGTCGACGAGATCCACACCGTACTCACCGGAATGCTCGCGGCACGGGGCATCACGCTGCTCGACGGGGAGTCGCTCCGCGCGGCGCTCGCGTCGCGGCGCACGCGCTGGGTCGGAGGAGTGGACGCCGGGCTGGGGCGCGCGCTCTGGGAGGAGCAGCGCACGAACGCGGTGCTGGTGACGAACCTCGACATGTTCGAAGGGGCGAGCCCGCCCCGGATCGGGCTCTCCGCGCGTCTCGTCGGGACGGGCCCGGACGGCGTGCAGGTGCTCTGGGCGACCGCCTTTGCGCTGGCCGGCGAGGAGAAGCCCGGGCTGCTCGAGCTGAAGCTGGTCGAGGACCCCGGCGTCCTGACCGCACGGGCGCTCGAGCGCCTGGTGGATGAGCTCGGCGCGTTCATCCAGACGGGAGTCGTGCCGCACGCCGGACGTGCTCCCCAGAAGCGATTCCAACCGCGCGCCTTCCACGCCGCCCCCGAGGCCGAGCCGCTGGGTGGCGAGCCCTTGCGCGTCGCCGTGCTCCCGTTCTCCAACGACAGCATCCGGCGCCAGGCGGGCGAGATCGTCTGCAATCGCAGCATCGCGGCACTGGTGGGGATTCCCGGACTGACGATCGTCGAGCCGGGCGAGGTGCGGCGCGTGCTGCTCGAGACGCGGCTGATCCAGGAGGGGGGGCTCACCTACGCCCAGGCCGAGCTGCTGCGGGGGTTGCTCGACGTCGACCTGGTGGTCACCGGGACCGTCTTCGACTTCGACGATCCGGGGACGCCCGACGCCGCTCCCGTAGTCGGTTTCACGACGACGGGCATCGACGCCAGGCGGCGCCAGGTGACCTGGGTGGCCTTCTCCTACGCGACCGGCCTGGATCGCGTCTTCTGGTTCGACATCGGCGAGATCCGGACCGCCGACCGGCTGGCGGACGAGATGCTCCGGGGGGTTTTCGCCGCCGCCCGGCGCTGACCACCGGGGCAGCGCGATCGTTCCGCGTCCGTTATCTTCTTCTCATCTTCGGGGTCCCACGGGGTCCCCGCGCAGGGGATACCCTCCATGAGACGCGCTTCGGTCCCGTTCGGCCTGCTCTTTCTCGGTTCGCTCGTCCCGGCGCTCGCGGCGCCCCCCGCGCCGGTACGTCCAAAATCCGCCCCCCTGCCCGTGGTCAACGGGGTCGAGGCGGTGGCGGTCGTCAACGGCGAGCCGATCCCGCTGGCCGACGTCGAGCGTCAGCTCGCCAAGATCCACATGGAAGCGGATCTGGCGGCACCGATGGGACAGGACCCGTCGGCACTGCTGGAGCGCATGATCACCGCCAAACTGATCGCGCAGGAGGCGCGAACTGCGGGTTTTGACGAACAGGAGGAGTACCTCGCGGCGATCGGCAACGTCGAAAGCTCGGTGATGCGCGACATCCTCATCGAGCGCGAGACGAAGAACATCAAGCCCGATCCGGCGCGCGTGGAGAAGTTCTACGAGGACCTGGTGCGCGTGTACACGATCGGTTCGGTTGCCTTCCCCAAGCAGATCGACGCCCTGGAGTTCGAGACCGGGATCAAGGCCGGCGGCGACTTCTTCAAACTCGCCAGGCAGGCGATGGCCGCAGGAAAGGCCAAGGGGACGGAGGCCGCGCAGGCGGTCAAGGCGACGGAACTGGTGCCGGGCGTGGCCAAGCTGCTCGGCCTGCTGAAGCCGGGCCAGACCGGGCCGATCATGCAGAGCGAGAAGGACTGGGCGTTCGTCCACTTCGTTGCCGTGGCGTACCCGGAGAACCCGGAAGCCCGGGAGGCGGCGCGCGAGAAGGCTCTCGAGTCCCAGCGCGAGGAGGCGATCAAGCGGTACTCTGCGGCGCTGCGCGCGAAGTACGCCAAGGTCGACGAGAAGCTGCTCGCCTCCCTCGACTTCGAGAAGAAGGGGGCGATTGCCGAGCTGGTCAAGGACACCCGGCCACTGGCCACGATCAAGGGGGAGGCCCCGGTGACGGTCGGCGACCTGGGAAAGGGGATGGAGCGGCGCTTCTTCCACGGCGTCGACAGGGCCCTGTCGGACTCGACCAAACACGTCAACACGGAGAAGGCCCCGGTTCTCGACGATGTGATCAACCGGCGGGTCGTTCCGCTCGAGGCAAAGGTCCTGAAGATCGACGACACACCGGAGTTCAAGGAGCGTGTGGCTCGCGGCGGCGACCAGATCCTGTTCGAGCTGTACGTCAAGCGGGCGATCCTGCCCGAGGTGAAGATCACCGAGGACGACCTGAAGGCCTACTACGACGCGCACAAGGCGGACTACACGACGCCGGAGATGGTGCAGCTCGAGGCGCTCGTCTTCAGCGGCCGGGCCGAGGCCCAGGACGCGTTTGCGAAGCTCCAGAAGGGAGCCGACTGGAACTGGGTGAAGGCCAACGCGCCCGGGCGCGTTCCGAAGGAAAAGCAGGACGAGTTGTCCTTCCCGAAGGGACTGGTCGTGACCTCGACCCTCCCGGACGCGGCGGAGAAGGCGATCAAGGGGGCCAATTCGGGCGACTACCGCTTCTACGAGGCGACGGCGAGCGGACCGTTCGAGGTCATCGTCCTCCGGGACCGCCGCCCCACGAAGATCCAGGAACTCAACGCGGTCAAGAAAGTCGTTGCGGACAAGGTGTACGCCGAGCAGCTCGCGAAGACCATCGCCGCGAACGCAGCGGCGCTGCGCAAGGCCTCGAAGGTGGAGGTTTTCGCCACGGGCGATCAGCTCAAGCGGGTGATCATGCGCGACCTGCAGGGCGACAGCTGAGCGAGCCGACAGCATTGTTCGCCTGATCTTCACCTCCTGCCCGGACGAACTGCGGAGCCGCGCCGCAGGGTGACAGGACCCGATGTTGACTTGGCGTTGGGAGCGATTACTCTAGTTACAAGCGAAACTAACAAACTTGCTGCACGGCTTCATTCAACCCGGTATCATCTCGCGATCCAGGGGTTCGGAGGTGGAGCACCGTATGCGACCTCAGTCTCGTGGCCCGAAGGCATCCCGCGCGCTTTTCGCGCTCTGCGCGGGCCTGACGTTGGCGGCGCTCTCCGCCCCGCCGGCGCTCGCCCAGAAGAAGGTCGAGAAGAAGGGTTGCCTCGACTGCCACTCGAAGTTCGCCGAGACGATGAAGTCCTACGCCAGCGCGCACCCGGGCGTGAAGGAAGGCCGGTGCGAGGATTGCCACCTCCGCCACGGGCTGGTTCCGAAGATGCTGCTCAAGAAGGACGGGAACGCCCTGTGCGAATCGTGTCACACCAAGGAGTCGCTGGGGCTCGGCAAGCCTCACGTGCACACCCCGCTGAAGCGGGCCAAGTGCACGGCCTGCCACGACCCGCACGGCGGCGCGGGGGCGGACCTGCTCAAGGCCCAGGGTGCGGCCGCCTGCTACGAGTGCCACGACCGCAAGCCGTTCGAGCAGGCGGTCGTCCACGCGCCGCTCGAGACGACGGGCTGCACGGCGTGCCACGGTTCCCACAGCGCCGACCAGCCGGACCTGCTGCTCAAACCGAAGGCGCAGCTCTGCGCCGAGTGCCACGACGCCGGCAAGGAGCCGTTCCGCAAGGCCCACGAGGGCTACCCGGTTCAAAACGCGGACTGCTCGCTTTGCCACGACCCCCACTCCTCGGTGCAGAAGGGTCTCCTGAAGGTCAGCGCCCACGATCCCGTGGCGTCGGGGAGCTGTAGCGCTTGCCACGCCGACGCCAAGGACGCCAAGCCGTTCGCGGTCACGAGCGATGGCGTGGCCCTCTGTGCCACCTGCCACGACGAAGCGACGCTGACCGGCGGTGCGAAGATCGTTCACGCACCGTTCACGGCCGGGAAGTGCTCGTCGTGCCACGATCCGCACGCCTCGCAGGCTCCCGACCTGCTCCGAAAGTCCGGGAATGCGCTCTGCGCCGACTGTCACAAGGAGCAGACCGCGTCGATGACGGTCGCGCACAAGGCCGTCGGCGAAGGGAAGGGCTGCCTCTCCTGTCACGGTGCGCACGCGGCGAAGGAGAAGGGGCTGCTGCTCGCCAAGGACGCCGAGCTCTGCTACCCCTGCCACAGCAAGCAGAAGGCCGAGACCTTCAAGGTGGCGCACACGCCGTTTCAGGAGGGGATGTGCTCGTCGTGCCACAACCCCCACGGTTCGCAGGCGCCGCACCTCCTGATCGACCGCGAGGACCGGGTCTGCTACGGCTGCCACAGCGACGCCGAGGCCGACTTCGCCAAGACCAGCGTCCACGGGCCGGTGATGAACGGGAACTGCTCGCCGTGCCACGCCGCTCACGGCGCGGCGCAGCCGAAGCTGCTGGTCAAGGCCGGCTCCGACCTCTGCGCGACCTGCCACGGCGGGATGATGAAGCCGGCCGAGGGCCAGACGGTCCACGCGCCGTTCGAGGCCGGGGACTGCGCCACCTGCCACGCGGTCCACGCTTCCAACGTCACGGGCCTGATGAAGGCGGGCCAGACCCAGGTCTGCGGCGAGTGCCACGCGGATGTGACCGATGCCGTCAAGGCGGCCCGGGCCAAGCACAAGCCGGTCGCCGACGGGCAGTGCTCCGGCTGCCACGGCGGCCACGCGACCAAGCTCCCGAAGCTGCTCCTCGCGTCCGGCACCGACCTGTGCCTGTCGTGCCACAAGACGCTCGCCGAGACGATGAAGGCCGGCACCGTCCACGCGCCCGTCGAGAGCGACTGCCAGACCTGCCACCGCCCCCACGAGGGTCCGCAGGCGGCGCTGCTCACCGAGCCGCAGGGAACGCTCTGCGCCACCTGCCACGACGTCAAGGACGCTTCGTTCGCCAACAAGCACCTCTCGATCGACCCGGCGGTGATGAACTGCGTCAGCTGCCACGCCCCCCACGCCTCGAAGGATCCGCACCTCTTCCAGGCGGAGGTCCACGCTCCCTTCGTCGGCGGCTCCTGCGAGGAGTGCCACACCGTGACGAAGCGGTAGGAGACGAGTCATGAAGACCCGACTCATCGTCGCGTTCGTCCTCCTCGCGGCCCTCTCTGCGGCCGGGGCGGCGGGTCAGACCGACGAGGCGAAGTACAAGCTGAAGCCCGGGGCGAAAGGCAAGGCCTGCCTGTCCTGCCACGTGCAGTTCCAGGAGACGATGAAGCAGCCGTTCGTGCACACGCCGGTCAGGGCCGGCGAGTGCAGCGACTGCCACAGCCCGCACGCTTCCTCGCACGGCAAGCTGCTGGCGGAGAGTCCGGACCGGATCTGCGCGACCTGTCACGCCGACATCGTCCCCGCGGGGGCGAAGAGCGCCCACCAGGACGCCGTGGACGGCCAGTGCACCAAGTGCCACGATCCCCACGCCTCGGGGAGCAAGGACCAACTGCTGGCTTCCGGTTCCGCCCTGTGCTTCAAGTGTCACGCCGACCTTGGCAAGGCCGTCGAGGCTGCGACGTTCAAGCACGGCCCGGTCAGCAAGTCGTGCCTCGGCTGCCACAACCCGCACAGTTCCAAGGAGTCCGATCATCTGCTGGTGAAGTCGACCCCGGGGCTGTGCGTCGAGTGCCACAAGACCGACGCAGCGCCGTTCCGGACCGCGCACCTGAACTACCCGGTCGGCAAGTCCGACTGCGCCTCGTGCCACGATCCCCACGGCTCGAGCCAGAAGGGGATCCTCTGGGCCAGCGTCCACCAGCCGGTCGCCAACCGGATGTGCGCCAACTGCCACTTCGATGCCGCCTCGCCCGACGCGCTCAAGGTGAAGAAGTCGGGGATCGACGGCTGCCGCGGTTGCCACAGCGAGCTGGTGAACGAGACCATGGGACTGAACCGCGTCCACTGGCCGGTGCTCGACCGGAAGGCCTGCCTCAATTGCCACCGGCCCCACGCCTCGAAGGCCGGGAAGCTGCTCGCGGGTCCGGAGATCAAGGTCTGCGGCTCGTGCCACTCGGACGCCGTCAAACAGGCGCTCGGCTCGACCGCGAAGCACGCACCGGTTGCCGACGGGAACTGTTCCGCCTGCCACGCACCGCACGGTTCGAACACGGTTCTGCTGTTCAACGCCGCGGACTCGACGGCCGTCTGCGCCTCCTGTCACGACTGGAAGGAACACTCGACACACCCGATCGGCAAGGACGTGGTCGATCCGCGCAGCAAGAACGTGCGTGTCGATTGCCTGAGCTGCCACGACTCTCACGGGTCGGCGCACAAGTACATCACGTGGCAGGACAAGAAGATGGACCTCTGCGTCACCTGTCACCAGGACTTCAGGAGGTAGGGCCGTGCGGCGGAGAGACTTCGTTCTGTCGTTGACGCTGGCGGCGGCGCTGCCGGGGGCGTGGTTTTCGGCGCAGGCGGCGGGTGGGCTGAAGCTGCGCGCGCAGCCCCCGCTCTACACCGACTCCAAGGGAGCAGCCCTCAGCGCGCCGGAAGGGGTGGCGTTCGGACCGGGATCGACGATCGCCGTCGCCGACACCGGAGCCGGGCGGATCGTGACCTTCCGTGCGGCGGCCGACGGGATCCAGCCGGTCGCCGAGTTCACGCTCGCCGAGGTGCCCTACCCGACGCGGCTCGAGTTCACCGCGAAGGGCGATCTGCTGGTGCTCGATGGCCGGTCGCGCCGCATCGCGCGGCTCTCGCCGGACGGGGCGTTCAAGGGGTTCGTCGAGCTCCCGGTCTCCGGCGCTCCGGCCGTGCGCGGGTTCACCGTCGACCGGCAGGACGAGCTCTTCGTACTGGACGTGTCGGTGCCTCGGGTGATCGTGCTCGACGGCGCCGGGAAGCTCGCGCGAGAGATCGCGTTGCCGCACCGGGAAAGAGTTCTTCTCGGACCTCGCGGTCGATCCGCGCGGGAACCTCTACCTCGTCGACAGCCTCGGGAACCAGGCCTACGTCGTGCGCACGGGCTCGGCCGAGGTGGCGCCATTCGGCGGCTCGCTCGAGCAGGAGCTGGAGTTCGCGACCAGCCTGGCCGCCGCCGACTCGGGACACCTGTTCATCGTCGACCAGTACGGCGACGGCGTCGTGATCCTCGGTCCGGACGGCTCGTTCCAGGGCCGCCAGGGGACGATGGGGGTGCGGGAGGGGTTCCTGCGCTACCCGTCGGCGATCGCCTACGATCCGAGCGGCATGATCTACATCGCCGACCGGAACAACAATCGCGTCCAGGTCTTTCTGATCGCGCCAGTAGGCCGGCAACGGAGGGCAGGCGCGGGCCGGCGGCGGTCCGGGACCGCGAAGGAGGGCTCAGCGTGACCTGGCGGCGCATGGCATCGCTCGTCGTCGGTGTGCTGGCCCTGTCCTGTGGCAAGGGCGACCCGATCCCCGCGGGTGCGCACGGGACCCCGCTGCCGGCGCCGAACGAGCCGAAACCCGCCGCCGAGCGCCGCGAGCTGGTGATCGGCCTGCTCCCCGAGCGGAACATCTTCCGGCAGCTCGAGCGCTACGAGCCGCTCGCCGCGTACCTCTCGGCCCGCAGCGGGACGAAGATCCGGCTGACGATCCTGGCGCGCTACGGGAACATCGTCTCCAACTTCAAGTCCGCCGGGCTGGATGGCGCCTTCTTCGGCAGCTTCACCTATGCCCTGGCCCATCGCCGGCTCGACGTCGATGTCATCGCCCGGCCCCTGATGCAGAACGGCCGGTCGACCTACTTCGGCGTGATCCTCGTGCGCCGCGACAGCGGGATCCACGATGCCGAGGGGCTGCGCGGCAAGCGTTTCGCCTTCGTCGACCAGGCGACCACCGCCGGCTACCTGCTCCCGCTGGACTACCTGGCGAAGAACGGCGTGAAGGACTACCGCACCTTCCTCGGCGAGACCTACTTCACGGGGACGCACGAGGACGCCGTCCGCGACGTGCTCGACGGCCGGGCGGACGCGGGCGCCGCCAAGAGCAGCGTGCTCGAGCGGATGGCGGGCGAGGACCCGCGCGTCATCTCGGAGTTGAACTTCCTGGCGCGCTCCCCGGACGTCCCCGAGAACGGCCTCGCGCTCCGGCGGGACCTCGACCCGGGGCTGCGGGCGCGGCTGCGCGACGCCCTCCTGGCGATGCACGAGGAACCGGAAGGGCGGCGCGCCCTCGAGCGGCTGGGCGCCGTGAAGTTCATCGAGACCCGGGACGAGGACTACGAGCCGGTCTACCGCTTCGCCAAGGAGGCGGGACTGGATCTCGATCGCTACGAGTACGACACCAGCCGATGAAGACCAAGATCATCGTCGGCCTGACGATCTACGCCATCCTTTTCCTGGGGGGCGGCCTCTACGTGCTGCACCTGATCGGGAGCACGACGAGCCGGCTGGACAACCTGATCATGCTGCACCAGGTCGAGATTCTCCGCGAGCACTACCTGATCCAGATCCGGCGCGTACAGACCGACCTGGCGCTGCGCGGGACGCGCTTCGCGCGCGACGCCGACACGGTCGTTTCGCACGTCCAGAGCATGGGCCACGTGATGCGCACCTGCTCCGACTGCCACCACGACGAAGCGACCACGGCCCGCCTCGAGGACCTGGAGCACCGCACGACGGACTACCAGGAAGCGATCAGCCGCGTGATCACGGTCCGGGCCGGTGAGGAGCGGGTGCGCGCGGAGAGCGACAACGCATTTCAGGTCGGGGAGGACCTGATCGAGCAGGTCAGCGAGATGATCGCGCTGACCGGGGCGCGGCTCGAGTCCAGCACGCAACGGGCGCTGGCGAGCATCCGCCTGACGACCTACGTTCTGCTGCTCCTGCTCGCCGCCGGCCCGCTGGTGTCGATCGGCCTCGGCTTCGTCTTCGTGCGCGGGATCACCCGTCCGCTGGGCACGCTGCTCGAATCGACGCGCAAGCTCTCGGCGGGCGACCTCGATCACCGGGTGGCCAGCCTCTCGGACGAGTTCGGGCAGCTGGGAGAGGCCTTCAACACCATGGCGTCGGCGCTCAAGGAGCACATCCTGGAGCGTCAGCGTGCGGAGCAGATGGCGGTCCTCGGCCGGCTGTCGGCGGGCCTGGCCCACGAGATCAAGAATCCGCTCGCCGGGATCAAGGTCGCGATGGAGATCCTGGCCGGCGAGGAGTCGATGACGGAAGAGAACCGCGACGTGGCGCGGAAGGTGCGACAGGAGGTCGGGCGGGTCGAGAGTCTGATGAAGAGCTTCCTGACCTTCGCGCGGCCGCCCCGCCCGCAGCCGGCCGAGGTGGACCTCGACGCGCTGATCTCGTCGAGCCTGTCGCTGTACGGCCGTGACCCGCGCCTCTCGCCCGACCACCCGCGTCCGGTCCGGCTGGTCCGGGAGCAGGCCGGGGGCGCGGTGGCGGTGGCCGATCCGGCGCAGCTCGAGCAGGTGCTGGTGAACCTGCTGCTCAACGCCCTGGAAGCGATGCCGGCGGGCGGCACGCTCACGGTGCGCACGGGCGCGGATGCGGGTGGGTATGGTTCGAATCGAGGTGGCGGACACCGGGAAGGGCGTCGCGCCGGAGCATCGCGAGAAGATCTTCGAACCGTTCTTCACGACCAAGGGGAAGGGGACCGGCCTCGGGCTCGCGATCTCGCGTCAGCTGACCGAGCAGCAGGGTGGTACCCTACGCGTCGGGGAGAACCCGGGCGGCGGCGCGGTCTTCACTGTCCGCGTGCCGGCACGGGCTTCGGGGGTGGAGAGCGCATCGTGAAGGAAAGGAAGCCGAAGGGGAGGATCCTGGTCGTCGACGACGACGAGTTGATCGGCTCGATGCTGGGGCGCGCGCTGCGGCAGGAGGGCTACGAACTGCGCGTCGAGCACGACCCGGCCGCGGTGCTCGAGGCCGCGCGGAGCTTCGTGCCCGACGTCACGCTGCTGGACGTCAACCTGCCCGGCAAGAGCGGCCTGGAGCTGCTGCAGGAGATGCACGACGAGGGCATCACCGCGCAGGCGATCATGCTCACCGCCGACGACAGTGCGGAGACCGCCGTGCGCGCGATGAAGCTCGGCGCGGCCGATTACCTGACCAAGCCCTTCGACCTCGACGAGGTCAAGATCGTCGTCGGCCACGTCTTCGAGAAGCGCTCGCTGAAGGACCAGGTCGACTCCCTGCGCCGGATGAACGCGGAGATCGTCGAGCGCCCGATCATCGGGATCTCGCCCGCGACCGAGGCGCTGAAGGAGGAGGTGGCGCGGCTCGCCGAGGCCGGGGTGAACACGATCCTGATCACCGGGGAGAGCGGGACGGGGAAGGAGATGTTCGCCCGCTTCGCTCACGCGGCGATGCAGGGCGAGGGGGACGACAGAGTCGCCCCGTTCGTCGGGATCAACTGCGCCGCGATGCCGGAGAACCTGGTCGAGAGCGAGCTGTTCGGCCACGAGCGTGGCGCGTTCACCGACGCGAAGTCGGAGAAGAAGGGGCTGTTCGAGCTGGCGCACGGGGGCTCGATCCTGCTCGACGAGATCGGCGACATGCCGCTGTCCCTGCAGGGCAAGCTGCTGCGGGTGCTGGAGGAGCGGCAGGCGCGCCGGATTGGCGGCCGGCAGGACATTCCGATCGAGGCCGTGGTCTTCGCGACGACGAACCGGGACCTCGAGGCGGCCGTGGAGAACGGGACCTTCCGGCGCGATCTCTTCTACCGTCTCAGTGCCTTCCCGCTCCACCTGCCGCCGCTGCGCGAGCGCCGCGAGGACATCCTCGTCCTGGCGCGGTACTTCCTCGGCCGGTTCCTGACCAAGTACAAGCGGCAGGGTCCGACCGATTTCAGTCCCGAGGCCGAGCGGCGCCTCACCGCGTATGACTGGCCGGGGAACATCCGGGAGGTGCGCAACGTCGTCGAGCGGATCGTGGTGCTCGGGAGGGGTGTCACCGTGCTGCCCGAGCAACTGCCGCGCGAGATCACCGGGGCCTCGGCCCCCGCCGTCCCCTCCGGCGGCGGCAAGGGGTTCGACTTCACCCTGCCCGAGGAGGGCCTCTCGCTCGAAGACGTCGAGCGGCAGCTGATCGAGCAGGCCCTGGCCAAGGCGGGGGGGAACAAGACCCTGGCGGCCAAGCTGGTCGGAATGACCTACGATTCCCTGCGGTACCAGATCAAGAAGTACGGGCTGGAGTGACGGGCCCGAAGCACGGAGAGTCACGATGGCGCGATCGGATCGGACGAGGCTGGTCAACGGCAGGCGCGCGGCGATCCGGCGTGCGACTCGCGGCCTCTGCGCCGGATGGGCCGGCCAGGCGGGGCTCGCCGGGCTCCTTGCGTTCGCCGCTCTGACGAGCCAGCCGGCGTCGGCCTTCCACTCCGGCGGCGTGGCGGCGTGCGGCGGGTGCCACACCATGCACGATCCCCAGCAGGCCTTCAACCCGACGAACTACCTCCTGAAGGGCGCGAACGCCACCGACATCTGCCTCAACTGCCACGGCACGGGCAACGGCAACAGCTGGGGCCAGTCCCCGACGATGCCGGGCCGTGTATTCGGTGGCGGGCCGTTCATCTTCCTCACCGAAGACAACCTGAACGACGGCCCGGGCGGCGCCGTCCCGAGCAACTGGATCCGCGGGGACGCGGCGGGCCACAATCTCGTCTCGATCGACTTCGGACTGGCGGCCGACTCGCTCCACGCGAACGCTCCGGGCGGCAGCTATCCCTCCGCGGCCATGGGCTGTACGTCGTGTCACGATCCGCACGGCAAGTTCGGTCACTTCCGCCTGCTGTACGGACGCGACTCCAATGCGAGCCGCGCGAACAACCACGTCTTCCAGTTCACGACCGACGCCCCCGATGCGTCAGGGATCGATCTCGACGGCACGCCGGAGGCGCCGGCGAACCACACCGCCTACCGCGCCGGGATGAGCGCGTGGTGCGGGAACTGCCACGGCCGCTACCACGACGAGGCGAGCGGCTCGAGCTTCGTGCATCCGATCGACGAGGTTCTCGAACCCGAGATGATCCGGACCTACAACGCCTACCGCGGGACGGGGTTCAGCGACGGCGTGGCGAGCGAATCCTACGAGCCGCTCGTGCCCTACGAGGCGGCCGGGCTGACGACTGCCTCGACGCGGCCCCACCCCTTCCGCCGCGAGGGTGACCTGCCTGTCGTGCCACCGCGCGCACGCGTCGTCGGGGCCGGCGTCGGGGCGGTGGGACTTCAAGATCGAGCTGTGGAGCCAGGAGGGGATCGCCTCGGGTTCGTACCGGATCCCGAACCCCTACGAAACGACCGCCGGGGGCCGGCAGAAGCCGCTCTGCGCGAAGTGCCACGGCGACTAACGGAGACCATCCGGGGAGCCCGCGACGGAAGCGCTCAGGGGCGCGCGTCGGCCGTGTAGGCGAGGCCCGCCAGCCGGAACTGGCTTCCCGGCGCGACCCACACGACCTGCGCGTCCCGCGCGGTCCGCAGCATCACCGCGGAGGGGTCGTCGGTCTTCGTCGCGTGGAGCCGGACGAATTGGCCGGGCTGCAGGTCGAAGGCGGTGTGGATCCGGAGGCCGCCGTCGCTGAGGTCGGTCGCCGTCGCTTCGAACGAGCAGGGGGCGGCGCAGGCCAGGTCGGCTGGGGGGTCCACGACGTCGATCCGGATCGGCAGCCGGCAGAAGGTCCGCTTGCCGTCCCGTCGTTCTTCGAGCGGGCCCGTGCAGTCGCCCAGCACCTGGGCGATCTCGGCAAGGTCGAAGGGCTTCTCGATGAACTGCCACGCGCCGCGGGCGAAGGCGCACTCGCGGTTTCCCGGGGTGGCGTCCGAGCTGAGGACGACGATCTTGGTGGCGGGCGAAAGGTCGCGGATCTCGATCAACAGGTCGAGACCGTTCGCATCCGGGAGGTGGATGTCGACGAACGCCAGGTCATAGCTGCCCGACCGCACCCTGGCGAGCGCGGCCGAGCCGGTGGCGGCGACGCAGACCTCGGCGTGACGCTGCGCGGCGGCCTTCTCCAGGGCCCATGCGACGAGATCGTCGTCGTCGACGACGAGTAGATGAAGATCCCCCATGCCGTACTGGTAAGCAACTTTCGTGCCTCCTTCGAGAATGGCGACTGTAATCTATAAGTATTTGATTTATAAGATCTTATCGCTTCTTCGGAGTGGCCGTTGCCCCTCCGGCGCCGGCCTGGACCCGGTGAAACGACCGATGCGAGCCGGTGATTAAGCCAATCGACCCCGATTGGGCGGGCGCGACGACCGGCCTCGCAGCATTGCAGAATGGCCGACCCACGGCGCCACCGTGGCGATGGAGACTCCGCCGTGACGGCACCCGCTCTCCCGCGCCCCCCGAAGGGCGTCCTCTTCGACCTCGACGGCGTGCTGGCCGACAGCTTCGACGCCTGGGTCGCCGTGCTCGACGGCTGCCGGGTGCGGCGCGGCCTCGCGCCCCTCGGTCCGGCTCCGGTGCGGGAATCCTGGGGGCAGGGGATCGCGGCCGACGTGCGGACCTTCTTTCCGGGCGAGGAGGTCGCGCGCCTCGCCTGCGAGTACGACGAGGGGTTCCTGGAGCACCTCGGGCTCGTGCGCGCGATCGCCGGGGCGCCCGAGACGGTCGCCGCGATCGCGGCGGCCGGCGTCCCGATCGCGGTGGTCACCAACTCGCCGGTGGCGCTGACCCGGCGCGTGCTGTCCCAGCTCGGGCTGCTGGCGCATCGTCCGGACGATCGCGGGCGGCGACGAGGTGCCGCGCGGGAAGCCCGATCCGGCGCTGGTCCTGCTGGCCCTCGAGCGGCTCGGCCTGGCGCCGGACGAGGCCGTGCTCGTGGGAGACACCCAGCTCGACGTGGCCGCCGGGCGCGCGGCGGGCGTTCGCGGTCGTCGGGTACCGCATCCAGGCGGATGCCCGGATCGACGAGCTGTCCGCGTTGGTCCCGCTGCTCGGCCTGGCGCGCTAGGAGCCGTCCGGGTCCTCCCGCTGGTCAGCCGGACCAACCTCGTCCGCCGCCCGCCCCGCGGCCCACAGCGCCTGGAGCGGCAGCGCGCGTGGCGCGCGGCGGTCGGTGCCCAGCCTCCCGAGCAGCACGCGTGCTGCCCGCAGCGCGGCCCGCGCCTCGTCGGGCTCGCCTGCGAGCTTGTGCAGGCGCGCGGCTTCGAAGTGCGTCCGGGCCAGCATCTCCGAGCGGCCGAGCCGCCGGGCGAGCGTGCGCGCCTCACGCGCCGCGCGCAGCCCGGGACCGGCCCGGCGGAGGTCCGCGAAGACGCGCGCCTCGACGATCAGGGCCTCGGCCCGCGCGACGTCGGCCACGCCGCGCTCGAGTGCGGCGCGCAGCGCGTGCAGCGCCGCACGCGGCTGCCCGCCGCGGCGCCTCGCCTCGCCGAGCAGCAGCAGGTGCAACCCCTCGGCCTCGCCGTCGCGGCCGGACTCGAGCCCCTCCGCCGCCTCCGCGCAGCGCCCCGCTTCCAGGAGCGCCGCGGCCTCGAGCGCGCGGCCGGCCGCGGAACCGCCACGCGAAGCCCGGCCGAGCGCGAACGCCAGTCCCGGCCGGCCGGCGCCGAGGTGCGCCACCGCGAGGCGTAGCAGGCGGCGCGGCTCGCCGCGCGTGGCCGGCCCGAGGGCCATCGACAGGGCGCGCTCGCAGGCCGCCCAGCGGCCGAGCGCCGCCTCGACGTCGGCCCAGCGGGACAGGACCTCCTCGGTCAACTCCCCCGCGCCGCGGGCCACCGCAGCCCGGAACAGCATCGCCGCACGCGCCGGATCGGCGAGCTGCATCGCCAGTCCGATCCGGTCGTCGTCCGGAGCGTCCGGCTCGCGGGCCCCGTCGACCAGCGCCGCCAGCGATTCCGTCACCTCGCCGGCCGGCTCGCCGAGCACCCGCACGAGCGCCAGGAACCGGGCCAGCGAGAGCTCGGCCTGCCCGGTCTCGACGCGCGACAGGTGGGAACGCGTGACGCGCACGCCCTGCTCGGTGGTCCCGTGCTGGACGTCGTCGAGAGAAAAGTGCCCCTGGTTCCGCAGCCGCCGGAGGGCGGCTCCCACCGCCTGCCGCAAGTCGTCGGTCCGTCGCGCCATCGAAGCGTCCTCCCGGGCGCGAGGGTGGCCGGTGCGGGCTGCGATGAACAGGGGGCTGCGTGCCGGGAAGCCGGGGGAGGCCGCCGTCGGGCGCAATGCTGCGGCGGGGGGCGCCCGGCGTCGTTGCCGCGCGACGTCCCGCGGGGGCAATCGCCCGGCCGCGGGGTGCGCCGCGCGGACGGTCAGCCTGCGGCAGGTCCTCCGAGCGGCTCGAAGCGCGCGGTGAAGTGTCGCAGGAACGGTGCCTGCTCGACGATCTTCACCCCGCGGAGCCGCGTCCTTGCGGGCCTGGACCTCGCCGATCGCCTCGACCACGAAGTCCATGTGCGACTGGGTGTAGACGCGGCGCGGGATCGCCAGCCGCACCAGCTCCATCGGCGCGGCCAGTTCCGCGCCGGTGGCCGGGTCCTTCGAGGCGAACATGACCGAGCCGATCTCGCAGCTGCGGATCCCGCCGACGCGGTACATCTCGCAGGCCAGTGCCTGGCCGGGGTACTCCAGCGCGGGGATCTGCGGGAGCATCGCCCGGGCGTCGATGAAGACCGCGTGGCCGCCGGGAGGCTGCACGATCGGCACCCCCAGCGCGGCGATGTGGTCGGCGACGTACTGGGTCGAGACGATCCGGTAGCGCAGGTAGTCCTCGTCGAGCGCCTCGTGCAGCCCGACCGCGATCGCGTCCAGGTCTCGTCCCGCGAGCCCGCCGTAGGTCGGGAACCCCTCGGTCAGGATCAGCAGGTCCTTGAGCCGCCGCGCGAGCTCGGTGTCGTTGGTGCACAGGAACCCGCCGATGTTGGCGATCCCGTCCTTCTTGGCCGACATCGTGCAGCCGTCGGCCAGCGCGAAGACCTCGCGCGCGATCTCGAGCGGCGAGCGCCCGGCCTGCCCCTCCTCGCGCGTCTTGATGAACCAGGCGTTCTCGGCGAAACGGCAGGCGTCGATGTAGAACGGGATCCGATGCGTCCGGCAGACCGCCGAGACGGCGCGGACGTTGGCCAGCGATACCGGCTGTCCGCCGCCCGAGTTGTTGGTGATCGTCAGCATGACGAGCGGCACGTTCTCGCGGCCGCTCTCGTCGATCAGCTGTGAGAGGCGCGTCACGTCCATGTTCCCCTTGAAGGGGTGGATCGAGCCCCGGCTGCAGCCCTTCGGGGATCAGCAGGTCGACCGCCTTCGCCCCGGTCGCCTCGATATTGGCCCGCGTCGTATCGAAGTGGGTGTTGGACGGCACGACGTCGCCGGGCTTCAGGACGGTCGTGAAGAGGATCCGCTCCGCCGCGCGCCCCTGGTGCGTCGGGATCACCTCGGCGAAGCCGAAGATCTCCTTCACCGCCGCCTCGAACCGCTCCCACGAGCGCGCGCCGGCGTACGACTCGTCGCCCAGCATCATCGCCGCCCACTGCGTCGAGCTCATCGAGCCGGTGCCGGAGTCGGTGAGCAGGTCGATCGTGATCTCCGCGGCCCGCAGCCGAAAGAGGTTCCAGGCCGCGCGCGCCAGCGCGGCCTCGCGTTCGGCGGCGGTACTCATGCCGATCGGTTCGACGCACTTGATCCGGAACGGCTCGATGATCGTCTTCAAGCGGGACACCTCCCGGGAAGGGAGGCCAGTCTACTACGCCATGACGACCGTCATTCCGGACCGGACCGCGGCCAGCTCCTCGAGGAAGGCGAAGATCGACGAGGGGCGGCGGTTGGGGTCCTTGGCCAGCAGCCGGGCGACCAGCTCCTCGATCGGGAGCGGCACGCCGGGGCGCAGCGCGTGGAGCGGCGGGGGAGGCGTCTCCAGCTGGTCGCGCAGGACCTCGGCGACGTTCTCCGAGGCGAACGGCTCGCGCCCCGCGATCAGGAAGTACGCCAGCACGCCGAGCGCGTAGAGGTCGGCCCGGGTGTCGGCGGCCTCGCCGCGGATCTGCTCCGGCGCCATGTAGGCCGGCGAGCCCATCACGAGCCCCTCGCGGGTCAGGTGGACATCGCCCTGCCGCGCGATCCCGAAGTCGACCAGCCGCGGCCGGGCGTCGGGGTCGATCAGCACGTTTTCGGGCTTCACGTCGCGGTGCACGATCCCCAGCCGGTGCGCGGCCGACAGTCCGGCCGCGACGCCGGCCAGGATCTCGAGCGCCTTGCCGAGCGGGATCGGCTGCTTGCCGGCCGACCACCGGCGCAGGTCCACCCCGTCGATGTACTCCATCACGATGAAGCGCAGCTCGCGCCAGCGTTCGAGGGTGTGGACGCGCACGATATTGGGGTGGTTGATCTGACGGGCCAGGCGGATCTCTTGCACGAAGCGCCGCTCGGTCCCTTCGTCGAGCGGAC
The DNA here is from genome assembly GCA_963702425.1 of uncultured Acidobacteriota bacterium. GTDB lineage: Bacteria > Acidobacteriota > Polarisedimenticolia > J045 > J045 > JALOKP01. Next base: position 295,291 of record CAVPCQ010000006.1, on the reverse strand, counting down.
CGGCCAGCACTTTGAGCGCGACCGGCTCGTCGAGCACGAGGTCGCGCGCGGCGAAAACGGTCCCCATCCCGCCGCGTCCCAGCTCGCGCCGGATCTCGTAGCGGTTGGCCAGCAGTGCGCCGGGGAGCAGGTTGGTGCCGTGCAGCTCCTCCAGCAGCTTCTGGGCCGAGCCGATCCGCTGCGCGCGGTCGGGGGCGAGGCACTCCGACAGGACCCGCCGCAGCACCTCCGGCAGCGGGCGCTCCGGGAGATTCGGGACTTGGGGCGGGTCGAGCTGACCGGGAGCCGGGACCGGTGGCGGCGAGCCGAAGAGCATCTCCCAGGTCAGGACCCCGATGAGGTAGATGTCCGAGGAGGGGTCCATCCGCTCGGCGCGGCCAGCCTCGGGTGGGCGATAGGCCGCCCCCGGGGACTGCCCCTCGGCCGCCCTCAGCGCAAGGCCGAAGTCGACGATCCGCGCGTCGCCGGCGGGGGTGACGAAGACCGTGTCGGGGCGCAGCGTCCGCGCCAGCAGCCCCAATCCGTGCGCGTAATCGAGCGCCTCGGCGAGCTGGGTCAGCAGGTGCACCGCGCGCGGCACATCGAGCGGCCCTTCGTGAAGCAGAAGGTGCCGCAGCGGTTGTCCCGCGACGTGCTCCTCGACGATGAACACTCCCTGCTCGTCACGGCCGGCCTCGTGGATCGCGGCGATGATCGGGTGATGCAGGCGCGCGGTACGGCGCACGTCGGCCAGCACGCGCTCGGTAGCCGGTCCCTCGGGTACGGTCTCGGGGCCGAGTCGGCGGAGGATCACCGGGCGCGCCATCACGGCGTCCCACGCCACGAGCGAGCGCCCCGGCCCGAGGTGCGGCAGCTCGCCGTCGATCCGGTAGCGGTCCGCCAGCGGGGTGCGGGGTCCGGCCGTCTGGCCGTTCTTCGCTTCCAGCGCCGCTAGCCGCGTGGCGGCGTCGCGGTAGTGGATGTCGAGCGCCAGGACACGACGCAGCGCCTGCGTCGATTCCCGGAAGCGCCCATTGCGCTCGAGGTTGGCAGCCAGGAGGTACCAGGTGTCGGCCGCCTGCCGCGGCGAGAGCTGCGCGGCGAGCGCCCGGCGGTAGTGGTCGACCGCCAGCGGGTCCATCCCTTTCTTCTCGAGCAGGCGGGCGAGCTGCAATGAGGCGGCGACGGCGCGATCGTCGTCGGCCGGGATCGATTGCAGCAGCTGGATCGCGCGGTCCGGGTCCCCGAGGTCCTCGAGCACCTCGGCCGCGGAGAGCCGATCGCGGGCCTCCTCGTACAGCGCCGCCGCCTCGGCCAGCCGGCCGCAGGTCCGGTAGCAGCGCGCCGCGTCGTGCAGCGCGCCGTGGCGCCGGTAGAGATCGGCCGCGGACTCGGTGTTCCCGGTCCGCTCCTGCGCCGCGGCCGCCGCGAGCAGGTCGCCCGCCGCCTCGTAGGCCGAGGCGGCCTCGACCAGGCATCCCAGCCGCTCGAGACACTCGGCGGCGACCGCGGGCTGACCCGCCTCCAGGTAGAGCGACGCGGCTTCGGCCCAACGACCGGCCGCGCGGAAAGCGGCGGCGAGCAGCGCGGAGTCGACCTCACCCGGGCCGGTCGTCTCCGCGACCTCGACGGCGCGCTCGATCGAGCCGGCGGCCAGCAGCGACTCGATCGCCGCCGCCGGGCGCCCCGCGCGCTCCCAGGCCCGAGCCGCGTCCCCCGGTCGTCCGGCGCGCTCGTACCAGAGCGCCGCACGATCGGGAAACCCGCTCGCGAGCAGCAGCTGGCCGCAGCGGGCGGCGAGCGCGGGGACCTCGCGCGCTTCCTGGAACCCGGTCCCGGACTTCAGCACGGCCTCGAGCGTGCGCTCCGCCTTCTCCCCCTGGCGCGCGTCGAGGTAGAGGCGGGTCGCGCGCAACGGGTCGCCGGCGTGGTCGTAGAGCGCGGCGGCGTCGGCGAGACGGCCGCCGGCCTCGAGGATTTCGGCCGCGCGGCGCGCCTGGCCGGCCTCGACGAACATCCGCGCGGCCCGCTCGCGATCGCCGGCGCGCAGCGCCGCTTCGGCGGCGTCGAGGAACAGGCCTGAGAGCTCGAACTCGCGCGAGGCGACCGCATGCTCGCCCAGCTCGGCCGCGACTTCGGCCGCCGGCCGGTGCTGGCGCGCGCGCTGGTACATCTCGAGCGCCCGGTCGAGCCTGCCGGAGAGGCGATAGAGCTCACCCGCCGTGGCGTAGTCGCCACGCAGGGCGGCCCACTGGGCCTTGCCGGAAGGGACACGAGCCATCGTCAACAGCCCCGTGGGAAGATAGGTTCCTGCTCTGCGGGAGGCTTGCCCCGCCGACCCGGCCGCGGCGCGGTCGGAACGCTCTGCCGGAGGCCCTGTGACGTCCCACCCGGTGATCCGCCACATCCAGCAGATGACCGCGGCCGACGTCACGGCGCTCCTGGGCCGGGACCACATCGCCCGGCGGGCCACGGACTACGCGCAAGACGGCCGGATCGAGGAGGTCTGGGTCGACGGGGTCGCGCTGCGGGCGCACGTCGCCGGGTCGCGGGACGTGCCCTACCACTGCGTGATCCGGCTGCACGACGGAGAGCTCGAAGCGGAGTGTTCCTGCCCCTATCCCCGCGGGACCTGCTGGCACGTCGGAGCGGTGCTGCTCTCCCTGGTCGGGGACCCCGAGGCGGTCGAGCGGCTCGCCGGGATGTCGCGGGGGACCCCGCAGTCGGAAGGGCCGGGCACTCCGGCCGCCGTGCCGGCCGCGCGAGAGGAGGCGGAAGGGGTGCTCGTGCCGCCGCCGCGGCCAGAGGCCCCGTCCGAGGCCCAGGTCGATCGCACCGAGCGGGCCGAGCGGTGGCGGGTCTTGCGCGACCGCCTGCTCGGCTTTCCCAAGGCCGAGCTCTGCGAGGTCCTGGCCGAACTCGCCGCCGCCGACGCGCTGCTCGAGACACGGCTCACGACGCGCGCCGGCGATCCCGCCAACCTCGACCTGCGCCTGTTCCGGCAGGCGGCACGCGCGGCCCTGCGGCCGGGGCGTCCGCTGACGCGCTGGGAGTCGCCTCGGGTCGCGGCCGACATGCGCGAGATCGCGGCCTCCGTCGGGCGGCTGGTCGTCGGCGGCCAGCCCGAGCTGGCGCTCGAGCTGCTGCTCGAGACGGCGTGGATGACCTGGGAGCGGATCGACGAAGCCGATGACCGCGACGGCGCTCTGGCGTTGGCGACCCGCGATATCCTCTTCGACTGGTCCCGCCGCTGGTCCGATCTGCCCGCACGCGACCGGCCGGAGCTGGCGCGCGAGATCTTCGGCTGGCTGATGGAGGACGGAGGGAGGTCGTTCGCCGGCCTGGTCCTCGAGGCCCGCGACACGCTCGGGCCGATCGGGCTGGAGACGCTGCAGGGGCTGCTGCGCCCCGTGCTCGAGGCACGCTCGGCGACGCGCTCGGGGTCGCTCTTCGGGGAAGGTGCCGAGGCCGGGAGCGACCCCGTCTCCCAGCGCGTCCGCGCGGCCCTGCGCGAGGTGGCGGAGGCCCGGAGCGACCTCGATGCGTTTCTCGAGAGCTGCGACCCGGAGGGGGCGCACGGCTCCGAGATCCTCGCCGCTGCGACGCGGCTGTCGCACGAGGGGCGGCTGCAGGACGCGCTGCGCTGGGTCGATCGGGGCCGCCGCCGCGCGACCGGAAGCGCCCGGGCCGAGATCGACGACCTGCGGATCGCGCTGCTGTCGCGGCTCGACCGGCGGCGCGAGGCGATCGAAGCGGCGTGGGAGGGGTTCCTCGCCGAGCCGGGAGAGGCGAGCTACCGGCGTCTGCTCGAGGTCGTCGACGAGCACGAGCGGCACGAATGGCGCCGTCGTGCGCTCGACCACGCCGAGGCCGGGTCGGACGCTTCCGCGTTCGTCGAGGTCTGCCTCGCCGCCGACGAGCTCGAGCGGCTCGCGCACCGCCTCGAGGACTCGCCGGGGTTCGTGCTGGCGGCCTCGCCCGAGGCGCTGGCGCGGGCCGCCACGGTGGCCGAGGCGGGGAGCCCGCGCGTCGCGGGGCGGCTCCACCTGCACCTCGCCGGGCGCCTGCTCGCCGAGGGGGACGCGCGCCGGTATAGCCGCGCACGCGAGCACCTGGTCGCGGCGCGGCAGGCTCACGACCGCGCCGGCGAGCGCCAGCAGTGGATCGACGTCCTCGCGCGCCTGGAAGCGACGCACGCGGTCGTGCGCGGCTGGACGCTGGGGCGCTGAGGCCGGCTGGCGACGGCCGCGCAGGGGCGCGTCTCAGCGCAGCGGCTCGAGCGTGACCCGCACCGTGGCGCCGCTCCCGTCGGCGGACGCTGCGACCACGGCCGAGAGCTTCGGCCCCCGGACCTGCCCGATCGCACTCCGGCCGTCTGCCGCCGGCGCGAGGTCCGATAGGGCGTTCGGTCCAGCCGCGGCGGCGAGGGCGTCGAGCGTGTGCCGGGCCGCATCGACTGGACCCGAGTTCTCGGCCGCGAACTCGAACCACGCCGCGGGGGCGACGCTGCCGCCGATCGCGCCGCTGCGCCGCAGCACGAACCCCTTCGGCCACGCCAGATCGGCCGGCGCAACCGGCGCCCCGGCGGCGTCGACCGCGGCGCTCGGGACTGGCGCGGGCGCGGTGGCGGGCGTCGAGGGGGCGAGTGACGGAGCGGGGGCCGGCGTTGCAGCCGCGGGGGGCGCGGGAGCCGGCGGCTCGCACCCCGCGAGGAGTGCGCCGGCGAGGAGCAGTCCGGCCGACAGCGCGAGAGCATGCACGGCGCGAGAATGGCATGATGCGCGCAGCGGGTCGAGCGGATGCAGGCGCTGCGATCCCGCGACCCGACGCATGAATCGACCGCTCGCCCTCGTCGTCAACCTCGGCACCCCGGAGCGTCCCGACGCGGACGCGGTCCGGGCGTTTCTCGCGGAGTTCCTGTCGGATCCCGACGTCGTCGACTACCCGCGGTGGTTCTGGCAGCCGGTCCTGCGCGGCATCGTCCTGCGCCGCCGTCCGGCGCGCGTCGCCGCGCTCTACCGCACGATCTGGGAGGCCGGGGGCTCGCCGCTGGCGGTCGGCACGCAGCGGGTCGCCGACGCGCTCGCGGCGCAGCTGGGCGACACGGCGGAGGTGCGGATCGCCTACCGCTACGGCCGGCCGTCGCTCGCGGACCGAGCTCGAGCGCGGCCTCGCGGAGGGAGAGCGCGAGATCTACCTCGTCCCGCTCTTCGCGCACCGCACCAGCTCGGCCACCGGGACGATCCTGCGGCTCGCGGCCCGGATGGCGCGCGAGAACGGCGCGCGGGGCGGGCCGGCGCGGGTCCGTCGGTCGCTCGTCGCGCCCGACGCCCCGGGCTTCATCGAGGCCCAGGCGGGCGCGCTGCGAGGCGGCGTTCGCTGCGGCCGGCGTACGCCCCGGGCACCTCGTCGTCTCGTTCCACGGGATCCCCGCGCGCTACGACCGGCGCGAGAAAGGGACGCTACCAGGCCGACTGCCGCCTGCACCACCGACGCGCTGCTGGCCCGGCTCGGGTGGGATCCCGCGCAGGCGACCCTGGCCTACCAGTCGCGGTTCGGTCCCGAACGCTGGCTCGCGCCGGCGACGGCCGCACTGCTCGAGGAACTGCCGCGGCGCGGGGTCCGGTCCGTGGCGGTCGTCACGCCGGGGTTCCTGACCGAAGGGCTCGAGACGATCGAGGAGATCGGCGCGCAGGGGGCCGAGACCTTCCATCACGCGGGCGGCGAGAACTTCGTCCGCGTCCCGACCGTGACCGACCACCCGGCCTTCGTTGCCGCGCTCGCGGAGCGCTTCGAGCGATCGCGGGCGGCGCGAGCGTGAGTCGTCGGCGGTCCGCGCTGCTGGTCCTCGCGGCGCTCGGGTGGAGCGTGCTCTTCCTCGGCACGCGCCCGCTCGCCGATCCGGACGAAGGGCGCTACGGCGAGGCGTCCCGCGAGATGCTGGTCGCGCGCAACCCCTGGTATCCGACGCTCGACGGCCGGCCGCACCTGACGAAGCCGCCGCTGACCTACTGGCTCTCGGCGGCGGGCATGGGGCTCTTCGGCCAGAACGAGTGGGGTGCGCGGGCCGGGCTCGCGCTCGCGTTCACGACGTCGATCGTCGCCGCCTTCGCCCTCGGCCGCCGCTGGGGCGGCGACGCGCGCACGGGAACGGGCGCGGCGCTGGCGCTGGCCACGTCGCTGCTGCCGTTCGCCGCCGCCAGCGTGCTGTCGACCGATGCAGTGCTCGCCGCCGCCGAGGCGGTGGCGATCGCCTGCGCGGCGCGCGCGCTGACCGACCCGGCATCGCGCCGCGCGGCCGTGCGCTGGATGTGGCTGGCGCTCGGCGCGGCGTTCCTCACGAAGGGGCCGCCCGGGCTGCTGCCACTCGCGGGCGTGGCGTTGGCCTGGCCGCTGCGCGCCGGGCCGCGCACCGGCGAGCGCTGGATCGACGCCGTGTCCGCGGTCCTCTTCGCCGTCGTCGGGCTCGGCTGGTACGCGGCCATGATCGTGGACGATCCGTCGCGGCTGCGGATGTTCCTCGGAGCGGAAGTGATCGATCGCGTCTTCACGAACCGCTTCAACCGTGCCGGCCCGGTCTGGCTGCCGCTGCTGACACTCGTTGGCGGGGCGCTCCCGTGGGCCCCGTGGGGTCTCGCGGCGCTGCGCGAGCCGCCCGCGGTGGACGGCGGTCGGGCGCTGCGGCGGTTGCTCGTCGGCTGGATCCTGGCGGGACTGGTCCGTCTTCACGCTGAGCACGAGCCGGATGCCGTTCTATACCGTCCCGCTGATCCTCGGGATCGCGGTTCCTGCCGGGGTGAGCGTTGCGCGGCGTTTCGCGTGCGTGGGCCCCGCCGCGGCGCGCCGCCGGCATCGCGGTGGTGGTCCTGCTGGCGACCCTGCTGGCGGAGCTGCGCCGGGAGCCCGAGCGATTCACGAAGAGCATCGAGAACTCGGCCGACGTGGCGCGCGTGGCGCGGGAGGAGCTGACGACCGGCGGCTTTGGCCCCGAGGACCCGGTCGTGGTCCTCCGGACGCAGTACCCGCCGGGTCTGGCCTTCTACCTGCGGCGGCCGATCCTGACCACCCGGATGCGCCGCGCGGAAGGACCGTTCGGCCGCGGACCTCGAGCTGACCGACCTGCCGGCCTGGGTCGCCGCGAACGGCGGGCACGCGGTCGTCGTCGGAGACTCCCACGCGTTCCGCAAGCTCCCCCCCGAACTGCGGATCTCCCCGCTCCGCCAGCCGGCGGGGTCGCTGGACCTCGTGGCGACGATTTCGGCCCGCTGACCCGAGCCCCCCGGAAACCTATATTCCGCCCCGGCAGCGGCTTGGCCGTGGGAGGTTCGTGTGCCGACGGAGACAACCCTCGAACTCGCACCCGGCGCGACCATCGCGGGAAACTGGACGCTGGTGGGTGTGCTGGAGACACTCGGCGGGATCCCCGCGGCCCTGGCCCAGGGGGCCGGCCGCGGCGTCGCGATCGTCTTCTTCCTCCCGGAGTCGGCCCCGGCCCCGGCCCTCGACGTCGACCAGGAAGCGCTCTGGGGGACCGTGCGCCGCGTCCTGAGGGACCCGGCCTTCGGCCGGGTCGTGCTGGACGAGGTGCCGGACGGCGAGCGGCTGTCGGAGCGGATCGCCCAGGGGGGCGGCGCCGCGCTCGGTGCCCTGGCTGAGCTGAAGAAGCGTGTTGGCCAGGCCCACCAGCACGGCTGGGTCCACGGCCAGCTCGCGGCCGATCGCGTGGTTTGCGGCGCCGAAGGGGTCGCGGTCGCCGGCTGGGGACTGATCGGCGAGGACACCCGGGACCGGGTCAGCGAGGACCAGGCGGCGCTGGCGGCGCTGGCGTCGGCGGCGGGGGTGCGGGAGCGGGGACCCGACGAGCCCTCTCTGACCGGGCCGCTCGTGGTCGACCAGAGCCCCGAGGCGGCGGCGCTGCGCGCGGCGACTCGGGCCGACCACCTGCCCGGCCTGCGCCAGGCCCTCGCGCAGTGGAGTGCGAGCGGGGGCTCGGCGGAGCACCAGGACGCACGGCGGGCGGCCGACGCGCTCATCGCGCCTCGAGCGCAAGGTCGTCACCCACCTGGACCAGGCGGCCGCGATGCTCCAGGCCGGGGACCCGCTCGGTGCGGTCGCGGCCTGCCGCGAAGCGATCCGGCTCGGGGCCTCGGAGGAGGAAGCCGGTCCCCTGATGCGCCAGGCCCGCAAGCAGGCGCGGCAGATGGTCGGGGGAGGGAAGCTCCCGTCGTGGCGCATGCTCGCGGCGGGGGGCGCGGGCGTGGCCGCGCTCGGACTGGTCGTGATGCTCGTCCTCGGTGCGCTGCGGCCGTCGCCGGAAGAAGGCAAGGCTCGGACGGAAGCAATGATGCGCGCCGCGCGCGACGGCGAGCGCGGCGCCGCCGTCTGGCTGGCGGAGCAGCGCGAAAGCGGCCGGCGCGGCGCGTGGATCGAGGCGCTGATCGGGAATCACCTCGGCCGCATGGTGCAGCAGGAGCGTGATCGCCTCGTGGCCCAGAAGCGCGACGCTGCGGCGCAGGGGGGCGTGCCGCAGGAAGCCGACCAGCTCGCGCGTGGTGCGCTGGCGGAGCTCGAAGAGGTCGCCCAAAGGCAGGACGACCCGGCGCTCGCGACGCGCCTGAAAAGCACGATCGTGGCGCTCGACCGCGCCGCCGCCAGCTACCGCGCCGGCGTCCGGCTCGGGGCGGACGACGCGGCGCGCGCGGTCGAGCAGCTGGTCGCCGCCGACGCGGCGAAGCCGCGGGAGGCCCGATGAGCAGCCGTTCCCGAATCCTGCTGGTGGCCGTGCTGACGCTCCTCGCGGGCGCCTCGGCCCGGGCCATCTCCCTCTCTGGCAAGGCGACCGCGGACCGCGAGGCGGCGACGCCGCTGCGGGCGATCGACCTGGGCGCGGTGCTCGACGGCGCGCCCGCTGCGGCGGAGGCGGTCGCCGCTGTGGCCAAGTTGCCGGGGCGATGCCGCGAGCGCGCGGAGCGGATCGGCGACTGCGACGACGATCTCCGGTGCGCCTGGCTGGCGGCTCGGGGGGCGCTGGTGCAGGCCTGGCCGGCGGCGAGCGAGGTCGAGCGCGTGCAGGCGGTGGCGCGGCTGGTCCGCGCGGCCGACCGACTGGCGGCGGGCGGCACCTGCGGCCTGGCAGCCGACGAACTCGCCCGCTGGGAGGCCGATCGACGGCAGTCTGACCTCGACGCGGGACGCGCGGCACTGGCCCTCGCGGCGCGTGTTCCCGACGTCGACGCGGGTCCGATCCTCGGTGGCGCGGCCGACCGCGAATCCCGCGCGCTGATTGCCGCGGCGCGCTCGGCCGGCGTCGCGGCGGCCGATCCCGCGCGGCTCGCGGGCCAGCGCGGCGCGCTGCAGCGCTACGCGCAGCGCCAGCGCTGGATCGCGTCGCAGCCCGCGCTCGCCGAGCTCCGGCGCGTCGTCGTCCAGGCCTGGGGCCCCGTCGGCGGCGTACCGCAGAACTGCGGCGGCGAGCTGCTGCGCGGGGAACTGCTCGAAGACCAGTGGCGAGGCTACCTCGTGCGCGAGGCCGCGCCGCTGGCGCTCGACTGCCTCGGACGCCGCTTGCCGGGCGAGCGTGCGCGCCGCGGGAAGCCGGTCGCCGACCCGGGCGCAGCCGACCGGCTCGCGCGCGAACTCGGTGCGATGGCGCGGGCCGACGCGGGCGGACGCCAGTTCGGTGCGAGCACCTCCGCGATCGACGCGATGGCGCGCCTCGCCGCGGTCCTCGAGCCACCCGCCCCGGTCGTCCCGGCGGTCGCGAACGACGCCCGCATGGTGGCGTCCGACGCCGGCCCTAAGGGCAAACGGGGCCGTGCGGCGCCCGCCGCCGCGAAAGAGGCAACGCCGGAGCCAGCGCCCGGAGCCAACGCGTCGCTGGCCGGACTGGCGCGCGAGGTCGCGGCCGTCACCGGAGACGACGCCGCGGTCCTGGCGCGCGAGGCCCGCGCCCTCGACGGGGACACGGCGCGGGCGAACTTCCAGCGCCGGCTCTTCGTCGACCTGCACCGGGCCGCCTGCCGTCCGCTGGTCGAGCGCGATCCCGAGGACCTCGACGCGGCGCGCCGGGTGCTCGGACGCAACCGGTCCCGACGAGCGGGCTTGCCGGGCCGAACCTGACGCGCGTTCACTGAAGGCCCTGCTCGCGGAGATCGATGGGCTGGCGCACCTTGCCGCGGTGGCCGACCTGCGGGCCGCGTCCCGCGCCGCCGGCGCCGGGCAGTTCGTCGCCGCGCGGAGCCTGCTGCAGCGAATCCCCGAAGCGCAACGGAGCCCGGCCTGGACGCTCGTCTCGGCCTGGGTGCAGCGCATCTCCGGGGACACCGCGGGTGCCGTGACGCTGCTGGCAAGGCTCGATCGGGCAGAACTCGACCGCTTCCGCGCCGCGGGCACGGAGGCGGCGCGCATGGTGGCGCAGGCCGCGGGATCTCCCAGTCGCTGAGGCGGCCGGGTCTCCGCGGCTACGCGCGGGCCTCGCTTCCCTTGGCGGGAGCTTCCGCCTTTCTGGCGGGCGCGATCGTGACGGAGAGGTCGCGGCCGGTGTCCATCCGCGAGCGGTCCTCGACCTGGCCGACGTCCTGCACCGTGTCGATCACCTGCTGCAGCACGCGCTGGCCGTTCTCCGGCCGGCGCATGTCGCGGCGGCGGAACATCACGGTGACGCGGACCTTGTGACCCTCGGAGAGGAAATCGCGGACCTTCTTCGTCTTGGTCTCGAAGTCGTGGTCGTCGATCGCCGGACGGTACTTGATCTGCTTGATCTCGACGGTGTGCTGCTTCTTGCTCGCCGCCCGCGCCTTCTTCTGCTGCTCGAACCGGAAGCGACCGAAGTCCATGATGCGGCAGACGACCGGCCGGGCGTCGGGAGCGACCTCGACGAGGTCCAGTCCGCGCTCCTGCGCCATGCGCAGCGCGTCTTCGACGGGGACGATGCCGACCTGGCCACCTTCCTCGTCGATCAGGCGGACGGGAGAGAAGTGAATCCGTTCGTTGATCCGAACCTGCGGAAGATCGTGACGTTCCTGATGCTCTGGGCTCATCCGGGGCGGTCTTGCCTCCAGTCTACGCGGCCTCTGCGGAGTCCGGTCCCCCCGGACGCCGCGGCGATGCCCCACGCGTGGGCACCACGTCCTACCATCCTAACCTAGTTTCCGGAGGCGTTCGCCCGCCAACCCCCCTTCGGGCGGGCACCCGCGTCCCAGGGCCGGGAGCCGCCAGGGCGGGACGGACCGTCCCGCCCCCGCCCGCCGGGCTCCGCCCCCCTCAGTCCCCGAAGTGGATCCCCTGCGACAGGGGCAGGTCGCGCCCGTAGTTGATCGTGCAGGTCTGGCGGCGCATGTAGGCCTTCCAGGAGTCCGACCCGGCCTCGCGGCCGCCGCCCGTCTCCTTCTCACCGCCGAATGCCCCGCCGATCTCGGCGCCCGAGGTGCCGGCGTTGACGTTGGCGATCCCGCAGTCGCTGCCGGCGGCCGAGGTCCACTTCTCGGCGTCGCGCAGGCTGTTGGTGAAGATCGCCGACGAGAGCCCCTGCGGGACCATGTTGTTGACCCGGATCGCCTCGTCGACGTCGGCCACCTCGATCGCGTAGAGGATCGGGGCGAAGGTCTCCTCGGCGACGATCGGCATGTCGGCCCGTGCCCGGACGATCGTCGGCTCGACGAAGAAGCCCGGCCGGTCGAGCCGGTGGCCGCCGGTGAGGATCTCGCCGTTCTGCTTCCGCACCACCTCGAGCGCCGCCATCATGTCGTCGATCGCCTGGGCGTTGACCAGCGGCCCCATCACGGTCGAGGGGTCGAGCGGATCGCCGATCCGCACCTGCTTGTAGGCCTTGACCAGCCGCTCGAGGAAGGGCTTGGCGATCCCTTTCTGGAGCAGCAGGCGCCGCGTCGTCGTGCAGCGCTGCCCGGCGGTTCCAACGGCCCCGAAGAGCACGGCCCGCACGGCCAGGTCCAGGTCCGCGTCGTCCATCACCGCCAGGGCGTTGTTCCCGCCGAGTTCGAGGATCATCCGGCCGAAGCGGTCGTTGACGACGGACGCGATGCGGCGCCCCATCGTGCACGACCCGGTGGCGGAGATCAGCGGGATCCGCGGGTCCTTGACCAGCGTTTCGCCGACCGAGCGGCCCGGACCGATCACGAGGTTGAACACGCCCCACGCGTCGTGCTTCGCCATCACCTCGTCGCAGATCCGCTGCACCGCGATCGCCGTCAGCGGCGTGTCGGAGGCGGGCTTCCAGACCATCGTGTCGCCGCAGACGGCGGCGATCGCGGAGTTCCAGCTCCAGACCGCGACCGGGAAGTTGAACGCGCTGACGATCCCCACGACGCCGAGCGGGTGCCACATCTCGCGCAGGTGGTGACCGGGCCGCTCGCTGGCCATCGTCAGGCCGTAGAGCTGGCGCGACAGGCCGACCGAGAAGTCGCAGATGTCGATCATCTCCTGCACTTCGCCGCGGCCCTCGATGATGATCTTGCCCATCTCCAGCGAGACCAGCGCGCCGAGCTCTTCCTTCTTCTCGCGCAGCGCGTTGCCGAGTTCGCGCACCAGTTCGCCGCGGCGCGGCGCGGGAACGGTGCGCCAGCCGAGGAAGGTCTCGTGGGCGCGGCCGATCGCCCGCTCGACCTGCTCGGCCGTCGCCGTACGGATCGTGGCGATCGTCTCGCCGGTCGCGGGGTTGACCGAGGTGGTGAGCGGGCCGGCGGCGGCCTCGCGATCGCGTCCGCCGCCGAGGCCGTCGAGGACCTCGCCGGACAGGCCGAGGCGCTCGAGAATCGTACGCGTGTCCATGCGGGTGAACCTCCCAAGGGGGGGACGCGGATTCTATACTCGCGCGGGGGGACAGGCCCGCACGGGGCGGGCCCCGGCGCTCCGCGGCGGAGCCGGCGAAAGCGAGGCCAGGGTGGCGATGCGAGGTTGGAGGGAGGCCAAGGGGCCCGCGGGGCTGGCGGCGGGGCTGCTGGTCCTCGCCGGCTGCGCCGGCGGCGGCGCGCCGATCCTGGACACGCCGCGCGCGCTGCCGGGGCAGACGCTTCTGCTCGCCCCGGAGGTGCGGGCCGCCGCGCCCGACAGCGCGATCGACGACGCGGAGATCGGGCAACTGCTGCAGTACGAGCTGCGGACGGCGCTCGAGGGGGCGGGGGTGTCGGTCAGCGACCGCGCTGCCGACCAGGCCCTCGACCCGCTGCGCGCCACGCTGCTCGCGGCCTGGCAGCGGCAGCGCGGCAAGGGGAACGGCCGCTACCGGGCCGGGACCGAGCTGCCCCTCGGCGCGGCGGCCAACGATCCCGCGCTGCGCGGAGCGCAGTCTGCGATCCTCCCGGTGCTGACCCGCGCGGGCGTGTCGCCGCGCGAGGATGGCTTCCTCCCGCTGCCGCCGGATCACCTGCCGAGCCTGCCCGAGGGGAGGCCGGACTACGTCGTCCCGCAGACCGGAGGATTGGACGGCACGCTGACGCTCGACCTGCTGGCCGTCGACCTCGGCTCGCAGCGCGTCGTGGCCCAGCGGCGCGCGAGCTTCCCGGCCGCCTCGGCCGGGGAGGTGGCGGGCGCGCTGCCGGTTCTCGTGCGCGAGGCGGTCCGGGGGCTGAGCGGCGGCGGCCAGCGGTGAGCGCCGCGGCAGGAGTTGCGATGATAAGGGCGGCGCGGTCGGTCCTGTTGGTATGTCTGTTCTTCGGCGGCGTCGCCGCGCACCGGGCGGAAGAAGCGCCGGGGCCGGCCCCGTACGTTCCCCGCGACCCGGTTCTGGCGGACGTGCTGCGGATGACGGGTGCGGGCGTCTCCGAGGATGCGATCGTCGAGTGGCTGCAGAAGACGCGCCCCGCGGTCGCGCCCCTGTCTCCCGATGATCTGATCGGCCTGAGCCGGGCGAAGGTTCCACAGCGCGTGGTCTCCGAGTTGATTGCGCTCGGTGGCGTGCCGCCCCCGGCGGCAGCCGCGCCGGCGGTGGCCCCCACGGTGGCCCCCGCGGTGGTGCCGGCGCCGCCGGCCGCCGCTCCGGTCGCCGACCCGACCGTCCCGGTTTCCGTGCGCTGGACCGTCTCCTATCGAGTGGCCTCGGAGGTGGACGAAAAGCCTCCCGACCTCGCGCTCTACCTGGACGGTCGGTTGTTGCTGCGCATCCCCGGGAGCCGCGCGAACGACCGGCGCGCGACGGTCACCTTCGAGCGTCCGCTTCCGCCGGGGACGTCCGTGATCTGGGCGCTCCGCGAGCGCCCCCACGAAGACGACGGCGTGTGGACGTTCGACACGCGCGTCGCCGCGGAGCCGATCGCAATCGAGGTTCCGCCCGGCCCGCCGCTCGCGGTGAAGGTCGAGTACGCGGAGGACTGGCTCGGGCTCCCACGGCCGGCCCTGGCCTGGAGCGTCGAGCGCGACGGCGCGGTGCTCTCCTCGCGCGAGAAGCAGGGGGGCAATCCCGAGCGCTGGGCCTGGCTCTGCGAGGACACCGAGGCGAGCGTCGGTCCGAAGGGGCCCGACAGCGTGCAGCGCTACCGCCTCAAGAGATGCGTCCGCTGGGCCTCGCTCTGGGGTGACGCCCCGGGCGTGCCGGCACGCGACGCGCTGCTGCGCGAGTTCGAGGCCCAGGGGTTCGGCGAGTTCGTGCCGAACTAGCCTCGATGTGACATTCCGTTTCGGCCAGAACCGCTCCGCTCGCGTGACAGCGCGACGCGCCCTTGCGGCCAGATCCCGGGGACCGGCCACGCGCAGCGCGGACAGCGGCCGTCGTCGGCCAGCGCGACGCCGCGCACGGAGAAGCCCCGGCGCTCGATCAGCAGCGCCCCGCAGCCCGGGCAATGCGTCGACTCGTCGGCCAGTCCCGGCACGTTTCCGGCGTAGACATAGCGCAGGCCGGCCTCGCGCCCGATCGCCACGGCCCGGGCCAGGTCGTCCGGCGAGGTCGCACCGCGATCCTGCAACCGGTAGGTCGGCCGGAACGCGGTCACGTGCCAGGGGATGTCGGGGGAGATGTGCGCCAGAAAACGGGTCAGCGCGGCGAGCTGGCCCGGGTCGTCGTTGAAGCCGGGGACGAGCAGCGTGACGACCTCGACCCACAGGCCGCGCGCGACGGCGCCCTCGATCGTCGCGCAGACGTTGGCCAGCACCGCCCCGAGCCGGCGGTAGGCGCGATCGTCGAAGCACTTGAGGTCCACCTTGAAGAGGTCGAGGCGCGGTGCGAGGTAGTCGAGCACCTCGGGCGTCGCGTTGCCGTTGCTGACGAAGCCGGTGAGCAGGCCGGCGGCGCGGCAGGCGTCGAAGACCGAAGCCGCCCACTCGGCCGTGATGAGCGGTTCGTTGTAGGTGCTGACGACCGCCGTCGCCCCGGTCCGCCGCGCGGTCTCGACGATCGCCTCCGGCTCCGCGGGCGCGACCGGCACGCCGGCGTAGGGGTCGCGCAGCGCCTGCGAGGTGTACCAGTTCTGGCAGTAGCTGCAGTGCATGTCGCAGCCGAGCATCCCGAAGGAGAGCGCGATCGACCCCGGCCGCACGTGGAAGAAGGGCTTCTTCTCGATCGGGTCGGGGGACAGGCCGCCGGCGGTGTAGCCCCACGGCACGAGCAACGCGCCCTCGGTGTGGAAGCGGACCTTGCAGATCCCGGCGCGCCCGGGCCGCAAGAGGCAGCGGTGGGCGCAGGCGACGCAGCGGACGGCGCCGGGCTCGGCCGGATCGGGGAGGGCGAGATCTGCGCGCACCGCGCCCAGCGCGCGGAGGGCACTCTCCAGGGAAGGGCCGCTCTGCCGTTCGGACATCGGGGGCAGTCTAGCGCGGGCTGCGAACGCCGGCGGATGCCCGAATCGGCCCGGCGCCTTGCGGATTCGCGGATTCGCGGTACACCAAGGGCACGGACGCCGGCCGGGCACCCTCGGGGGGGTGCGTTCCGGCCGGGTAGGAGGTCCGGTGTCTTCGTCTCTTCGCGCGCTGTTTCCGATCGCCGTGGGCGCCCTCGTGGCGTGCGCTCTTGTGCTCTGCCCGTCGCCCGCGTTCGCCGCCCCCGGTGACTACGACAACGACGGGGTTCCCGACGAGCGCGACAACTGTGTCTACGCCGCCAACGCCAACCAGGCCGACAACGACAGCGACGGTCTGGGCGACGTCTGTGACGACTTCGACGAGGGCGGGCCGCTGACCTTCGGCCCCGAGGTCGAACTGCCGGGCCTCGAGCCGGCGCTGGACTACGACAAGTTCCCGCTCTCGATCGCCGCCTCGGGCACGAACCTCTACCTGCTCGTGGGGACGGCCGATCCCGCCGCGGTGGACCCGGCGACGGCTCCGCGCAACCTGTGGGTCGTGAAGAGCACCGACGGCGGCGGGACCTGGGCGGCGACGACCACCACGCCGGTCAACAGCACGGTCTTCTGGAAATGGACGGCCTCGATGGCGGTGGACGACACGGGGGTGATCCACGTGATGTGGGTCCGGCCGAACCTCTCGGTCCAGTACGCGCGCAGCACCAACGGCGGGACGACCTTCTCGCTTCCGTCCGAGATCGCCCCGATCCCCAGCCCCGCCCCTCCGACGCGCGTCGCCTCGCTCGCCGCTCGCAACGGCTTCGTCTGGATCGTCTGGGACACCAACTTCGACGACGCGACCAACAACTGTGGCAGCTCCGTGGTCCGCCAGCGGCGCAGCAGCGACCGCGGCGTGAACTGGGGCAGCCCCGCGGACATCAAAGCGAGCGGCAACTGCCAGCCCTCGATCGGCGTCGCGGACTCGAACGGCGCCGTCATGCTGACGCACCGCAGCAACACGCTCACCGGGCGTGTGGGCTTTGCGAAGAGCACGAATGACGGCGGGGCCTGGGGCAGTTCGGTCTCGATCCGCGCCACCAACCCGCCAGCCAACCGTGCGATCACGCTGCCCGCCCTGATCGTCGAGTCGGCCGCGAACCTCTATCAGACCGGCTGGGTCGAGAGCGATCCCGACACGCTCGGCGAGTGGTCGTTCTCCGACTTCTACGCCGACCGCTCGACCAACGGCGGGACGAGTTTCGGCACCGACCTGCGGTTGACGACGAACGAGACGCATCCGGACCGCTCGCTGCTGCCGGGGACCGACCAGTGGGACCTAGCCGCGATCCCGAACGGCCGCCTGCGGCGGGTGCTGCGCGACGGACCGTACAACGCGCGGCGGGTCTACTACACGGTCTCGAACGACTCCGGCGCGACGTATTCGCAGCCGCAGCCGGTGCGCCGCCCGATCGCGGGGCGTAACGAGGGCGTTCCCGTCGTCGCGGGGAGCGCCTCGAACGACACGCTCGTCGCCTATGCGCGACTGCGGACGGTCGGAACCAAGCAGCTCTTCTACACCTACTTCACGAAGGCCGGCGCGATCAACGACGTGACCTACCTCCGTTTCGACCTGCCGGCGAGCAACAAGAGCACGCTGCGCTGGGCCGTGACGCCCGACGCCACCGGCTACGACGTCGCGCGCGGCGTGCTCTCGGTACTGCGCTCGGCGAAGAACTTCTCCGGCGTGACCGGTCCGTCGTGCAACCAGCCGGCGACCACCTACGGCGACTTCTCCCCCAACCCGGCCGCGGGCGACGGCGCCTACTACCTGGTCCGGGCCCGGGTCGGGGCCGGCGTCGGGACCTGGGGCAGCGCCAAGCGGGATGCGGAGATCGCGGTCTGCCCGTAACCGCCGGGCAGCTTTCAATCCGCCCGGCCTCGCCACCGACCGCAGGGGCCGGCCTCCTTGACGGCCCGCGGTGCGCCGCTTCCTTTTTCGGGCCGGCACCGAGGCCTGCCCCTGAACCCGCGGCACACGGTATCTCGCGGGCGGTTTGTCCCCGGCTGACATTCCTGTGACACTTGCCGGCTTTCCCGGTGGTAATCCTCTCCCCGGGCGATGGGGCCGGGGAGACGGGGCCGGGCCAGAGGAGCCGGATGGACCGCATCGGCGTGATCGGGATCCCGTGGCGCAAGGGGGGGCCGGAGGCGCTCGCCCGCTTCACGATCCCGGTCGAGGAGCGGCCGCGGCGGCTTCCCGAGATCGCGCGCGAGGCCGGGGTCCACGAACTGGTCTACCTGGCGACCTGCAACCGGGTCGAGATCGCCTTCGCCACCGACGGAAAAGCGCCGCTCGCCACGTTCCGGCCGCGCCTGTTCGCCGCGCTCGAGGGACGCGCGCCCTATCCCGGGGAGGCCGAGCGGGCTTTCCACGCCTGGGCCGGAGAGGGCGCGGTCGAGCACCTCTTCGTCGTCGCGGCCGGGCTCGATTCGGCGCGCGCCGGCGAGACCGAGATCGCCGGGCAGGTTCGCACGGCGCTCGACCTGTCCCGCGGCCTGGCGCTCGCCGGGCCGCGCCTGTCGCTGGTGCTGGAGGAGGCGCTGCGGGTCGCCGCACTGGTCCACCGCCGGACCGCCGTCAGCGAAGGGCACGTTTCGCTGGCCGGGATCGCGATCGACCACTTGAAGGAGCGGCTGGACCGGACCGGCGGCTCCTACGCGCTGGTCGGCGTCTCGCCGATGACGGTCAAGTGCGGCAAGGCGATGACCGAGACGCCGTGGCCGGCGGTGGTCGTCAACCGGACGCTCGAGCGGGCCGAGGAGTTCGCGCACGAGATCGGCGGCACCGCCGTGGCCCTCGACGAGTTCCGGCGGCGGCCGGCCGCCGTCGAGGCGCTGGTGCTGGCGACGGCGTCGCCCGGGCCGGTGCTGCGCCGCGCCGAGCTCGAGCGGATCGCCGCCCGCACGCCGTCGGGCGAGCCGCCGCTGGTGATCGACCTCGCGGTGCCGCCCGACGTCGACCCCGCCGACGCCCGCGCCGCGGGCGTGCCGCGGCTCGGGATGGAGGAGGTCATCGCCGAGGCCGAGTCGAACCGGAGCGAGCGACTGCTCGAGCTGGCCGACGCCCGGTCGCTGATCGACGAGTCGCTGCTCGAGTTGCGCCGTACGATGGCCGACCGGATGCTCGGCCCGCTGCTCGGCGCGCTCCAGCGCCGCTATCGTCAGACGGCGGCGGAGGCGGTCGAGCGGCTGTTCCGCAAGGACCTGGCGCACCTCTCCGACCAGGACCGCGAGGCGGTCATGGCCTGGGCCGCGCTGCTGGCGCGGCGCTTCGCGCACATTCCTTCCCTGGGCCTCAAGGGGCTGGCCTACGAGGGGGGCGTCCCGGCGGTCGAGGCGTTCCTGGCGGGGTTGGACGAGGGTTTGGCCGACGAGCTGCGCGACGCCGCGCGCACGGCGGGTGGTCCGCGGGTCGGGTCGCCGGAGGAGACGGACGCGTGAAGCTGAGACTCGGTACCCGCGGCTCGCGCCTCGCGCTCGCCCAGTCGGGCGACGTGGCGCGGATGTTCGAAGCGCGCGGCCACGAGGTCGAGGTCCAGGTCATCAAGACCACCGGCGATCGCGACCGCGACCGCGCCTTCGTCGAGGTCGGCGCGCCGGGGGTGTTCGTGATCGAGATCGAGCAGGCCCTGGTCGCCCGCACGATCGACGTCGCGGTCCACTCCTACAAAGACCTGCCGTCGAAGAGCCCGGCCGAGCTGGTCGTCGCCGCGGTCCCCGAGCGGGTCGACGCCGCCGACCGCCTGCTGGTCCGGCCCGAGGCCCACGACCCGGGCCAGGGGCTGATCCCGGTGCGCCGGAACGGCGTCGTCGGGACCGCCTCGGCGCGGCGCCAGGCGCTGCTCCGCCACTTCCGCCCCGACCTGTCGGCGGAGCTGCTGCGCGGCAACCTGCCGACGCGCGTCGCGAAGGTCCGCGACGGCGTCTTCGACGCGACGCTGCTCGCGGCGGCCGGGCTGATGCGGCTCGACCGGACCGCGGCGACGCGCGACCCCTCGGTGGCCCTGGATCGCGGCGGGATCGTCGAGGTCCGGCTCGATCCGGCGGTCTTCGTCCCGGCCCCGTCGCAGGGAGCGCTTGCGATCCAGGTGCGGCGCGACGCCACGGCGGCCCGCGCGGAGGTCGAGGCGCTCGACGACGGGCCCGCCCACCGCGCCGTGCGCGCCGAGCGCGCGCTGCTGGCGCTGGTCGAGGGGGGCTGCCAGGTGCCGTTCGGCGCCTGGGCCCGCGCGATCGAAGGCGGGCAGCTCGAGATGATGGCGCTGCTCGAGCGCGAGGTCGACGGCGCGCTGCGGCTGGTGCGCGCGATCGGCCGCGGCCCCGAGCCGGAGGCGCTCGCGGCGTCGCTCTGGGACGAGTTGCAGCGCGGAGGCACGCTGCTGTGAGCCCGGTGGCGGGCAGGACGGTGCTGGTCACGCGCGCGGCGGAGGACGCCGCGCCGTGGGCGGAGCGCCTCGCGGCGCTCGGCGCAACGCCGGTCGTCTTCCCGTGCCTGGTCTGCGAGATCCTCGACGACGCCGCGACGCGATCGGCGCTGGCGGCGGCGCTCGACGGCGCGGCCTGGCTGGCGCTGACCTCGCGGCGCGGGGTCGAGGCCGTGGCGGCGCTCGCACCGGGCGGGGTACCGGAAGGGGTCGCGATCGCCGCCGTCGGGCCCGCGACCGCGGCCGCGGCCCGCGCGCTCCTCGGCCGCTGCGACCTGGTGGCGCCGGCCGGCACCGGCGCGTCGCTGGCCGAAGCGCTGCGCGCCGCGCTCGCCGCTCACCCGCCCGCGCCGATGCGGCCGGCGAAGGTTGCGATCGCCGCCGCCGACCGCGCGGTGCCGCACCTCGAGCGGATCCTCGCGCCGGTCGGGGTGGAGGTCGCCAGGGTCGACGTCTATCGCACCGTGCCGGCCCCGCCCGAGACGCCGCGCGTCCGGCTCGACGCGCTCGGCGTCGACACGATCCTGCTCGCGAGCCCGTCGGCCGTCGCCGGGCTCGTTCACCGCGCCGTCGTCCCCGGCGGCGCCGTCGTCGTCACGATCGGCCCCTCGACCACCGAGGCGGCGCGCGCGCACGGCCTGGCCGTCCTGGCCGAGGCGCGCCGCCCGGGGCTCGAGGGGATCCTGGAGGTCATTCCATGAGCATCGAGAAGTCCGCCGAGAAACTCGTCAGGGCCGACGCGGTCACGACTCCCGACCGGATCCGCCCGCGCCGCCTGCGCCGCAATGCGCTGATCCGCAACCTCGTCGCCGAGACGCGGATCACCGCCGACCAGATGATCATGCCGCATTTCATCCTGCCGGCCGCGAAGGGGCGCGAGGTGATCGCCTCGATGCCGGGGATCGAGCGACTGGGGATCGAGGACCTGGTGCGGCAGGCCGAGAGCGACCGCGCGCTGGGGATCAAGACGGTGCTGCTGTTCGGGCTGCCGGGCGAGCACGAGAAGGACCCCGTCGGGACCGCGGCGTCGGAGCCGCACGGGACGGTCCCGGAAGCCTGCCGCGCGCTCAAGAAGGCGTTCGGCAAGGACCTCCTCGTCATCACCGACGTCTGCCTGTGCGCCTACACCGACCACGGCCACTGCGGCGTGATCGTCGACGACGAGGTCGACAACGACCGCTCGCTGGCGCGGCTGGCCGCGATGGCCGTCGCGCACGCCGAGGGGGGCGCCGACATCGTCGCCCCGTCGGACATGATGGACGGCCGCGTAGCGGCGATCCGCGACGCGCTGGACGACGCCGGGCTGACGACGACCGGCCTCCTGTCCTATTCGGTCAAGTACGCCTCGGGCTACTACGGGCCGTTCCGCGAGGCGGCCGACTCGGCGCCCGGAAAGGGCGACCGGCAGGGCTACCAGATGGACCCGCGCAACGTCCGCGAGGCGGTCAAGGAGGCGCTGCTCGACGAGGCCGAGGGAGCCGACATGCTGATGGTCAAGCCGGCGCTGGCCTACCTCGATGTGATCGCGGCGGTGCGCGCGGTGAGCGACCTGCCGCTGACCGCCTACAACGTCTCGGCCGAGTACTCGATGGTCAAGGCCGCGGCGAAGCTGGGCTGGGTCGACGAGCCGCGGATCGTGCGCGAGAACCTCTGGGCGATGATCCGCGCCGGCGCCGACGCGGTGATCACCTACCACGCGCGCGAGGTCCTCAAGGAGAAGTGGCTGTGAGCGCCGGTCCCCGCTCGGAAGCGCTGTTTGCCCGCGCCCGCAGAGTCCTGCCGGGCGGCGTCAACTCGCCCGTGCGCGCCTTCCGCTCGGTCGGCGGCACGCCGCTCGTGATGAAGCGCGGTGCGGGAGCCGAGATCGAGGACGTCGACGGCCGGCGCTACGTCGACTTCGTCTGCTCGTGGGGGCCTTTGATCCTCGGCCACGCCCCGCCCCGCGTGGTCGAGGCGGTGACGCGGGTCGCGGCCGACGGGACCTCGTTCGGCGCGCCGTGCGAGGTCGAGATCGAGCTGGCGGAGAAGGTGGTCGCGCTCGTTCCGCACCTGGAGCAGGTGCGTTTCGTGTCGTCCGGGACCGAGGCCGTGATGAGCGCGGTGCGGCTCGCGCGCGGCGCGACCGGGCGCGACCTGATCGTCAAGTTCTCGGGCTGCTATCACGGCCACGTCGACCACCTGCTGGTGGCCGCGGGCTCCGGGCTCGTGACCTTCGGGACCCCGGCGTCGGCGGGCGTGCCCGAGGCATTCGCGGGCCTGACGCTGGTCCTGCCGCTCGACGACGAGCAGAAGTTCGTCGAGCTGATGAAGACCCGGGGGGACCGGGTCGCGGCGGTGATCCTCGAGCCGATCCCGGCCAACAACGGCCTTCTGCTCCAGCGGCGCGCCTTTCTCGAGACGCTGCGCCGCGTCACCGAGCGCCACGGCGCGCTGCTGATCTTCGACGAGGTGATCTCCGGCTTCCGCGTCGCGCCGGGCGGCGCGGCGGAGCTCTACGGGATCCGGCCGGACCTGGCGACCTACGGCAAGGTGATCGGCGGCGGCCTGCCGGTCGGCGCCTTCGGCGGCCGGGCCGACCTGATGGGGCACCTCGCGCCGCTCGGCAAGGTCTACCAGGCGGGGACGCTCTCGGGGAACCCGGTCGCGATGGCGGCCGGCCTGGCGACGCTGGCCGAGCTGCAGGAGAAGGATGGCTGGGCGCGGCTCGAGGCGCTCGGCACGGCGCTCGAGGCGGCGTTGGCGCCGGTCCTGGCCAACTCGCCGGTGCCGGCCGGCTTCGCCCGCGTCGGCTCGATCTTCTGGCTGCCGCTCCAGGCCGGCGCCCCGCCGCGCTCGGCCGAGTGCATCCATCCGGGCGCGGCCGAGGTCTACCGCAAGGTCTTCCACGCGCTGCTCGCGCGCGGGATCGCGATGGCGCCGTCGGCCTACGAGGTCGGGTTCCTCTCGACCGCCCACGACGAGCGGCACGTCGCGCAGCTTGCCGCGGCGCTCGCCGGCGCGCTCGCCGACGGCAGCGGCGTAGGACGAAGGATCGCGGTGGCGGCGCGGCGGCACTTCGATCCGACCCGGGCCCTGCAGTGGGGCTTCGTGCTCCTGCTGTCGATCGCCGCCGCGCAGGTCGTCTGGTGGATCCTCGACGAGGTCTGGCACACGCAGAAGCTGCACGACGCGTTGGTGGCCGAGTACGACCTCGAGGTCCAGGTCGCCCGCACGCTGCTCGAGCGCGGCACGCCGGCCAACGACGTCAGCGACATGTTCCCGCAGGTCGTCTTCTCGAGCGGGCCCGAGCGGGTCGCCGTCAACCCGATGGCGCTGGCGCAGCTCGAGGACGACCGGATCCGGCGCCTGCGGCGGATCGGTTGGGAAGGGGCGTTCTTCCTGCTCGTGCTGGTCGCCGCGATGGCGGTCCTGGCGCAGGCGCTGCACCAGGACGCGCAGCTCCGGCGCCGGCAGCAGAACTTCCTGGCGGCCGTGACGCACGAGTTCAAGAGCCCGCTGGCGAGCATCAAGCTCTCGGCGGAGACGCTCTTCCTGCGCGACCCGACGCCCGAGAAGCGGCGCGTGATCGTCGACCGGCTGCTGGCCGATGTCGACCGGCTGGAGGCGATGATCGGCAACATCCTCGACACCGCGCGGCTCGAGGAAGGGCGGGTCCAGCTCAAGCCGGAGCGGGTCTCGGTCGGCTTCGGCGGTGCGGGCCCTGGCCGAGGAGGTCGGGCCGCGGGCCGCGGCGGCCGGCGTGACGCTGGACGCGCTCCGCCGAGCCGGAGCTCGAGGTCCAGGCCGACCCGCTGGCGCTGCGGACCGTGCTGCGCAACCTGGTCGACAACGCGATCAAGGCGACCGCTGCCGCGGGCGGCGGGACCGTTACCGTGCGTGCCGAGGAGGCCGGCGGTTTCGTGAAGCTGGTCGTGCGGGACACCGGGGTCGGCTTCGCGGCGCGGGAGTCGAACCGGCTGTTCGAGAAGTTCTACCGGCCGGGCGACGAGCTGCGACGCAAGACCCGCGGCTCGGGGCTCGGGCTCTACATCGTCCGGCGCTTCGTCGAGCTGGAACACGGGCGGGTGAGCGCGCACAGCGACGGGCCGGGCCAGGGCGCGGAATTCACGGTGCTCTGGCCGGCGCCGCGGGGAGGACGGGCATGAGCGGCGAGCGCGCGCGGATCCTGGTGGTCGAGGACGAGGCGCACCTCGCAGCCGGGATCCGCGAGAACTTCGAGCTGGAAGGCTACGCGGTCGAGGTCGCGGGCGACGGGCTCGACGGGCTGGCCCGGATCCGTGACGGCGGGCTCGACCTGGTCGTGCTCGACGTGATGCTGCCCGGGATGGACGGCTTCACGGTCTGCGAGACGCTCCGCGCCGAGGGGATCGAGGTCCCGATCCTCTTCCTGACCGCGCGGACCACGGCCGACGACCGGGTGCACGGCCTGGAGGCCGGCGGGGACGACTACCTGCCGAAGCCGTTCCACCTCAAGGAGCTGCTGCTGCGCGTGGCGGCGATGCTGCGCCGGCGGAGCTGGTACGGCGTGCTTCCCGGGGCGGGGGCGGAGGTGCGCTTCGGCGGCAACGCCGTCGACTTCCGCACGATGAAGGGGAAGGCCTGGGACGGCACCGAGGAGATGCTGACCCAGAAGGAGGCGATGATCCTCAAGGCGCTCGCCGAGCGACCGGGCGAGGTCGTCTCACGCGAAGAGATCCTGGAGAAGGTCTGGGGCTACGAGATCTTCCCCTCGACGCGCACGATCGACAACTTCATCGTGCGCCTCAGAAAGCGCTTCGAGCGCGACCCGGAGGCGCCTCGCCACTTCCACACCGTGCGCGGCGTCGGCTACCGGTTCACGCCCGAGCCGGAGGAGTGATGACCGACACGCTGTTCATGCGGGCGTTCCGCGGCGAAGAGACCGCGCGCCGCCCGCTCTGGATCATGCGGCAGGCGGGGCGCTACCTGCCGGAGTACCGCGCGCTCAAGGAGCAGCACTCCTTCGAGGAACTGTGCGCCCGCCCGGAGCTGGCGGTCGAGGTGACGCTCCAGCCGCTGCGCCGCTTCCCGCTCGATGCGGCGATCGTCTTCGCGGACCTCGTCACGCCGCTCTCGGCGCTGGGGATCGACTTCCGCTTCGATCCGGGGCCCAAGGTCGATCGGCCGATCCGCGACGCCTCGGACGTCGATCGCCTGCGCGACCCGTCCCCCGGGGAGATCGCGCCGCCGACGATCGAGGCGCTGCGGCTGCTGAAACGCGAGCTGGGCGGGCGGATCGCGCTGCTCGGTTTCGCGGGCGCGCCGTGGTCGCTGGCGGCCTACATGACCGCCGGCGGCGGGAAGGACGGCTTTCCGGTGCTGCGCGCGCTCGCCGCCGGCGGAGCCGGCGCTGCTCGACCGGCTGCTCGGGAAGCTGGCGCGGCTCTCGGCGGCCTACGCGATCGAGCAGCACCGCGCCGGGGCCGACGCGGTCCAGATCTTCGACACTTGGGCGGGCCTGCTGTCGCTGGCCGACTGGCAACGGATCGTTCGGCCGCACCTGCTCTGGCTGCTGGAGGAGATGGGGCGCGCCGGGGTGCCGCGGATCCTCTTCCTGCTCGACGCGCCGCACCTCTTCGGCGCGGCGGCGGAACTGCCGGCCGAGGCGATGGCGGTCGACTGGCGGCTGGACCTGGCCGAGGTGCGGCGCCAGGTCGGGCCGGCCCGCGCGCTGCAGGGCAACCTCGACCCCGCGGTCCTGCTCGCCGGGCCCGACGCGACGCGCCGCGCCGCGCGGGACCTGCTGGCGCGCGTGCCGCGGCGGGGGCACATTGCGAACCTCGGCCACGGCATCCTGCCCGAGACGCCGATCGCCAGCGTCGAAGCGCTGGTCGAGACGGTGCACGCCGAGGAGGTCCCCCGATGACGACGCCCCCGATCTCGCGCCGCGCCACGGCTGACCTGATCGTCCGCTACGACCGTCCCGGGCCGCGCTACACCAGTTACCCGACGGCGGTCGAGTTCCACGAGGGGTTCACCGCGGCCGACTACGAGAAGCACCTCGCTGCGGCCGACCCGCTGGGCGACGCGCCGCTCTCGGTCTACGTCCACCTGCCGTTCTGCGAGGAGCGCTGCATCTTCTGCGGCTGCCACGTGATCATCAGCCCGCACAAGGAGAAGGCCCGCCCCTACCTCGAGCTGCTCAAGCGCGAGATCGACCTGGTCGCGGCCCGGCTGCCGCACCGGCGGAAGGTCGCGCAGCTCCACCTCGGCGGCGGGACGCCGACCTACCAGTCGCCGGCCGAGCTGACCGACCTGCTGAAGCACTTCTTCTCCTGCTTCCAGCCGATCGAGGGGGCCGAGCTGGCGGTCGAGGTCGATCCACGCGTGACGACCGACGAGCACATCGACGCGCTCGCCGCGCTCGGCTTCAACCGGATCTCGCTCGGGGTCCAAGATTTCACGCCGGCGGTGCAGGAGGCGATCAACCGCGTCCAGTCGATCGAGGAGACGCGGCGCGTCGTCGAGCGGGCCCGGGCCCGCGGCTACACCGGGACCAACATCGACCTGATCTACGGCCTGCCGCTCCAGACGCCGGAGACCTTCGAGCGCACCGTCGAGGAGGTGATCGCGATGGGGGCCGACCGCGCGGCGGTCTACTCCTTCGCCTACGTCCCCTGGATCCGCGGGAACCAGAAGAAGATCGACGACGAGCAGCTCCCGACGCGCGAGACCAAGGTCGAGCTGTTCTCGCTGGCCCGCGAGCGGTTCCTGGAGGCCGGCTACGAGGCGATCGGGATGGACCACTTCGCCAAGCCCGACGACGAGCTGGCGCGGGCCAAGCGCGAGCGACGCCTGCGGCGCAACTTTCAGGGCTACACCGTGATCCCCGGCGACGACGTGCTGGGGCTCGGGATCTCGGCGATCGGCGACGTCCGCGGCTGCTACGCGCAGAACTGGAAGAAGCTCGGTCAGTACCGCGAGGCGATCGAGGCCGGCCGGCTGCCGGTCGAGCGCGGCCTCGCACGCACGGCCGACGACGACCTGCGGCGCGAGATCATCCACGAGCTGATGTGCAACTTTCGGCTCGACATCCCGGCGTTCGAGCGGGCCCACGCCGTGCGCTTCTCCGAGTACTTCGCGGTCGACCTCGCGCGCCTCAAGGAGCATGAGGCGGAGGGGATGGTGACCGTGACGCCCGAGCGGATCGAGGCCACGCCGACGGGCGAGCTGTTCGTCCGGAACGTCGCAATGTGCTTCGACCGCTACTGGCGTGAGAAGCACGAAGGGTCGGACAAGCCGATCTTCTCGCGGACCGTGTGAGCGGCCCGGACGCCATGGGAAAGCGGCTCGTCATCGTCGGCGCGGGGATCTCGGGGCTGGCTGCCGCGCGCGGGGCCGCCGAGGGCGCCGCCTTGGTGCCGGGAGGGCTCGAGATCGTCGTGCTGGAGAAGGACCCGCGCGTCGGAGGAAAGGCCGCGACGGTCGCCGAGCAGGGCTATCTCGTCGAAACCGGCCCGACCGGCTACCTCGACAACGACGACGGGATGGACGAGTTGGTCGGGCTGGCCGGGATGCGCACCGAGAAGCTGCCGGCCAACGCGGCGGCGGCGCGGCGCTTCCTGGTGCGCGGGGGCAAGGTGCGCGAGATCTTTCCGCACCCGCTCAAGTTCGCCGCGGCCGGGATCATGTCGCCCCTGGGGATGTTGCGGATGGCCGGCGAGCCGTTCGTGCCGGCCCGGCGCGACGGAGCCGACGAGAGCGTCTGGTCGTTCGCCGCGCGGCGCGTCGGATCGGAGGCGGCCGACCGGCTGATCGCGCCGATGATGCTGGGGATCTTCGCCGGCGACGCGAAGAAGCTGTCGCTCCCCGCCGCCTTCCCGCGGCTTCGCGCGCTCGAGGAGGAGCACGGCGGGCTGGTGCGCGGGATGCTGGCGCGGCGCAAGGCCAAGGGGGCGGGGACCCCGGCCGGCCCGTCGGGCGTTCTGACCTCCTTCGCGGACGGCCTGCAGTCGCTCCCGGAGCGGTTGGCGGCGACCCCGGGGATCACCGTCCGGACCGGCGTCGGTGTGCGCGCCGTGACGCCGCGCGCGGACGGAGGATTCAGCGTGGCGACAGATGCCGGCGAACTGCTGCCCGCCGACGCGGTGATCGTCGCCGCCGAGCCGTGGGCCGCCGCGGCCATGCTCCGCGAGACGGCGCCGCGCGCCGCGCTGCGGCTCGACGAGATCCCGTGCCCCGCGGTGGCGGTCGTCGCGCTCGGCTACGGCGCCGAGGGGCTGGCGCGCGTCCCGCGCGGTTTCGGTGTGCTGATCCCGCGCGGCGAGGGGTACCGGATCCTCGGCGTCCTCTGGGACACGCACCTGTTCGGCGGCCGCAGCCCGGAGGGACGCCTGCTCGTGCGGGCGATGCTCGGCGGCGGGGTCGACTCGGCAGTCGGTGACCTGGACGAGGCCGCGATCGGGCGGATCGCGCGGGACGAGGTGGCCCGGCTCTTCGGCCTCTCGGATCCTCCGGTCTACGAGCGGACCACGCTGTGGAAGCGGGCGATCCCGCAGTACGAGCTGGGGCACCTCGAGCGGCTGGCGGCGATCGACCGCGAGCTGGCCGCTCACCCCGGGCTCTTCCTGGCCGGCAACGGCTACCTCGGCGTCTCGTTCGCCAAGTCGGGCGGCACCGGGTTGGCACGCGGCCGCGAGGCGGCGCGGTTTCTGGCCGCGGCTCCGCGGGGGGTCTGAATGCTCGTCGGGAAGAAGATCGTCGTCGTGCTGCCGGCGTACAACGCCGCGAAGACGCTCGAGCGGACCGTCGCCGAGGTCCCGCCCGGTGTCGTCGACGAGGTCCTGCTGGTCGACGACAAGAGCCGCGACGAGACGCTCGAGGTCGCGCGGCGGCTCGGCCTGCGGAGCTTCGCCCACCGCGAGAACCTCGGCTACGGCGGGAACCAGAAGACCTGCTACCGCGAGGCGCTGGCTCTCGGGGCCGAGATCGTGATCATGCTCCATCCTGATTACCAGTACTCGCCGAAGCTCGTTCCGGCGATGGCCGGGATGATCGCGAGCGGCGAATTCGACGTCGTGCTCGGCTCGCGGATCCTCGGGGTCGGGGCGCTTGCGGGCGGGATGCCGCTCTGGAAGTACGTCTCGAACCGCTCGCTGACGGCCTTTCAGAACCTGCTGGTCGGGCACAAGCTGTCCGAGTACCACACCGGCTACCGGGCCTTCTCGCGCCGCGTGCTCGAGACGCTGCCACTCGAGACCAATGCCAACGGCTTCGTCTTCGACAACCAGATGCTCGCCCAGACGATCTTCGCCGGCTTCCGGATCGGCGAGATCTCCTGCCCGACGCGCTACTTCGCGGAGGCCTCGTCGGTGAACTTCACGGGGTCGGTCCGCTACGGGCTGGGGGTGGTCCGGACGTCCCTGCAGTTTCGGGCCGCGAAGTGGGGACTGGCCGGCCGGAGCGTGTTTCCTCGGGCGCTCGACGGGGCGGCCGGGCGCACCTGATTCGCGCTACCGCCCTCCGCGCCGCGGCGCCGGCTCGTCGAGAAACGGCCGCAGGATCGCCGCGAAGCGCTCGATGTCGATCAGGAAGGCGTCGTGGCCGTAGACCGTGTCGAGTCGCACGAAGCGCGCCTCGCGGCCGCATTCGCGCAGGATCCGCGCCAGCTCCTCCTGCTGCTGAATCGGGAACAGCAGGTCGGTCGTGACGCCGACGACGAGCGTGCGGGCGTGGATCCGGGCGATCCCTTCCTCGTAGGACGGCGCCCCCTCGCCGAGATCGAACAGGTCCATCGCCTTCGACAGGTAGAGGAACGAGTTGGGATCGAAGCCGCTCTCGACCAGGCGCTCGCCCTGGCGCACCAGGTAGGCCTCGACCTGGAAGTCCGGGCCGATATCGCTCGGCACCTCCCGCACCTTCTCGCGTCCGAAACGCTGGTCCCACTCGGGCCCCGAGCGATAGCTGATCGTCCCGATTTCCCGGGCGAGGCGGAGCCCGTCCACCGGCCCGGCCCCGGGTTCATACAAGCCGCCGTTCCAGGCCGGGTCGCGCATCACTGCCTGGCGCTGCACGAAACGCAGCGCGATCGACAGCGGGTAGGACCGGCCGGGGGCCGAGATCCCGACCACCCGCGCCGTGCGGGCCGGGAAGAGCGCACCGAGCGCCAGGGCCTGCATCCCGCCCATCGACGACCCGACGACCGCGTGCAGCCGGTCGATCCCGAGGTGGTCCAGCAGTCGGACCTGCGCGCGGACGAAGTCGGAGATCGTCACCAGCGGGAAGCGCAGCCCGTAGGGCCGTCCATCCGCCGGGGAGGGGGAAGCCGGTCCGGTCGAGCCGAAGCAGCCGCCGAGCACGTTCGTGCAGATGACGAAGTAGCGGCGCGTATCCAGCGCGGCGCCCTCGCCGATCATCCGCTCCCACCAGCCGGGCGCCGGGTCGGCAACGCTGCTGTGGGCATGCGAGGAGGCGGAGAGGCCGGTGCAGAGCAGGATCGCGTTGTCGCGCTCCGGAGAGCGCGCGCCCCAGGTCTCGTAGGCGAGCGCGTAGCCCGGCAGTTCCGCCCCGAACGTGGTGCGGAACGGCGCGGGCTCCTCGAAGAGCCGGGCGCCGGGCGGGGCGGGCGGCGGGGCGAACCGGTCGGCTGCGGGATCGCTCATCGGTCGGCGTCGCTGTCCGGTCCCGCTGATCCGTCGGTCGCGCCTCCGCTCAGAAGCGGAACGCGGCCTCGACGGCGGGAACGAGCATCGCGGCCCCATTCGACGAAAGTTGGTTCGCGACGTCCGGTGAGAAGCGCCGGAACGCCACGTCGATCCGGAAACGCCAGCGCTGGCCGGCGGCGAACTGGACGCCGAGACCGAAGTCGTACCAATAGTTGATGCCCGCCGAGTCCGGCACGTCGGAGTTGATCTCCGGGTTGTCGTACTTCATGTCCCCGGTCCCGGCGCCGGCAAGGAGCAGCATCTGGAACTCTGCGGTGTCACCGAGGAGCCAGGTGCCGCGCACCCCGTAGAAATCGAGAGTGAGGTCGTAGCCGCCGTTCTCCAGCAGATTGTCCGAGCCCGAGACCGACTCGTAGTAGACGCCGACCGCCCAGCGGGGCTTGAAGTACCAGTCGAATCGCGCGTGCCAGCCGGGAGCGGGATCCGCGTTGATCTGCGAGTTGAACAGGTCGTACTGGATCCCGGCACCGACCTCGAACTTCTTGTCCTGCGCCACGGCCGGGGAGAGCGTGAGCAGCACCCCGGCGATCAGCACGAAACACGCGAACAGCACCCGATGCCTCATGAAGGACCCTTTCCACGCGTCGCACGGCGGGGTGGCCGGCGCGCCGACGGCGGATTGTCCCGCATCGGGCGGGGGCCCGGCAAGCGCGCGCTTCCGGCCGCCCCTCGGCTCACCCCAGGTCGTAGCGGCGGGCCAGCTCCTCGGTCAGATAGGCGAAGGCCTCGTCCACGCTGTCCACGATTCGGAACAGGTCGAGATCGGGACGGTCGATCACGCCCCATTCCACCAGCAGGTCCCAGTTCACGGCCGCGTCCCAGAACGCGCGACCGTAGAGGACGATCGGCCGCGGGGTGGAGGTCTTGCCGGTCTGGACCAGGGTCAGGATCTCGAACAGCTCGTCCAACGTGCCGAAGCCGCCGGGGAAGACGATCAGGGCTTTGGCCAGGTAGACGAACCAGAACTTGCGCAGGAAGAAGTAGTGGAACTCGAACGCCAGCTCGTGTGAGACGAACTCGTTGATCCCCTGCTCCTGGGGCAGGCTGATCCCCAGGCCGATCGACAGCCCTCGCGCCCGGGAGGCGCCGCGGTTCGCGGCCTCCATGATCCCGGGCCCGCCGCCGGAGGCGATGATGAAGCGCCGCCGCGGGTGGCCGAGCGCCTTCGACCACTCGGTCATCCGGAAGGCGAGTTCCTCGGCCTCCCGGTAGTAGCGAGCGAGGCGCGGGTTGGGCTCGTCCTCTGGCTTGGCGCGCGCGGAGCCGAAGAAAACGATGGTGTCCTCGACGTTGTAGCGCTCGAAGCGGTAGGCGGGCTCGAGGTACTCGGCCAGCAGGCGGATCACCCGCGCGTCGCGGCTGTTGAGGAATTCCGAGTTCCGGTAGGCCTTGACGGGCCCCTTGTTCTTCTGGTTCATGTCGTTCCTTCGGGAGGAGGAGACACTAGGTGACCGGCGCCGAAGGGGCAAGCGAGCGTGGAGGGGGAGGGGAGCGACCGGCCGCGGACTGGGTCGCCGAGCCGGCTGCGCTCGAGGCCCTCGTCCGGCGGTTGCACGCTGCGCCCCGGCTCGCGCTCGACACCGAGGCTGACGGGTTCAATGCCTACCGGCCCCGGCTCTGCCTGATCCAGCTGGCCTGGGAGGAACCGGCCGGTCTCGCTGGCGCGCTCGTCGATCCGCTCGCGCTCGCCGGTCGACTCGAACCGCTGGCCGGACCGCTCGGGGATCCAGCGCTCGAGACGATCGTTCACGGGGCCGACTACGACGTCCGGCTGCTCAAGCGCGACGCCGGGATCGCGCCCCACGGGCTGTGGGACACGCAGCGCGCCGCGCAGCTCGTGGGCGAGCAGCAGACCGGCCTCGCCGCGCTGGCCGGAGCGCTCGCGGGCGCGACGCTCGACAAGCGCGCGCAGCGCACCGACTGGGCGCGCCGCCCGCTGTCCGGCACGGCGCTGGAATACGCGCGAGAGGACGTGCGGGTCCTGTTCGCGATGCGCGATGCGCTCGGGGCGCGGCTGGCGGCCCTCGGACGGAGCGCGTGGCTCGACGAGGAGTGCCGCCGGCTGGAAGAGGTCGAACCGGGCGACCCGGCACCGCTCGACGCCGACCGGTTGCTGCTGCGCGCCAAAGGGGCGCAGGCGCTCTCGCCGCGGGCCCGGGCGGTCCTCGCCGAACTGCTGCTGTGGCGCGAGCGGGAGGCCGCATCGCGCGGGGTGCCGGCGATCCACGTGATCGCGCCGGAACCGCTCCTGGCGCTCGCACGGCAGCCCGAGGACGCGCCGCCGGACCTGGCCGCGGTCGGCGTGCCAGAGCGCGTCGCTCGCCGCTACGAACACGCGCTCCTGGAGGCGGTCGGACGCGGGCGCGCGGCGCCGGCGCGCCCGGCCGAGCGGCCGGAGCGGGAGCCGAAGCCACCACGCGACGAGCGGCGCCGGCTCGAGGCGCTGCGCCAGGCGCGCGATCGCGTAGCCCTGGAACTCGGCCTGCCGCCGAGCCAGCTCTGCACCAGCGCCGCGCTCCGCGCGGTGGCGCACGCCCCCCCGGCTGACCCCGCCGGACTGGTCGCGGTCGGCCTGCGGCGCTGGCAGGCGGAGGTCCTGGTGGAGCCGTTCGGGGAGGCGCTGGGACGGAAGGGTTCGCCCCGACCGGCGCCGTGATCGACCCGCCCTGCCGGCAAGCTCCCGGGCATTGGGGGGGGAGTCCCCGTAACCTGTTGACCCGGAGCTGGATGGCCGTCTGTCGAGGGAGCGGGGGCGGGCCTGGCGACCTCGCGCGGGCGCGGCGGGGCGGCTCCCGGTATCTTCAAGTCCGCGCGGGCCGGGCCCGCGCCACGAGGAGCGAATCGATGCGGCGCAGCTTGTCGACGGTCCTGCTGACGGGTTTCGTGCTGGCGACGGTGGCCTTCGCACCGGCATGGGCCGAGAAGAAGGCATCCTTCCCCGAGCGGGCGTTCGAGGCCGGCGACATCGAGCACGGCGGCGTCATCGAGCACGTGTTCCAGGTGAAGAACGACGGCGACGAGCCGCTCACCATCATCGAGGTTCATCCCACGTGCGGTTGCACGATCCTCGACTTCACGAAGACGCCGATCCCGCCCGGCGGCTCCGGGATGATCCAGTTCAAGATCGAGACCAAGACCCTCGCGTCGGGCAAGCACTCGAAGACGATCACCGTGATGACCGACGCTCCGAACGCCGAGCGCACGGTGCTGCAGATGAAGCTCAACGTCGTGACCGCGCTCGAGTTCCTGCCGCGCGCGCAGGTCTACATGTACACCCTCCGGGGGGAGGCGCGGACCGAGACGGTGCTCCTCCGTCCGCACCTGGAGGGTCTCAAGGTGCTGGGCGTCAGTTCCTCCAACCCGAACCTGAAAGCGAAGCTCGAGCCCTCCCGGGCTACGGCTGCGGCGACCGGCGAAGTCCGGGGGGCGCTGGTGGAACGCCCCGGCGACTACTGGGTCACGGTCGAGCTCGTGCCGGGAGCGCCCGTCGGGACGTTCAAGGCGGATATCACCATCTCGACCAGCGATCCGGCCGCGACGGCCGGCTCGGTCCTGCGAATCGTCGCGACCGTGAAGGAACCGGGCGCCGCGGCGCGGCCGGGGAATCCCTCCTGACGCGCGCTACAATCGTGGCGTGCGGCGCGAGTTGGAGGTAGCGGTCGAGCTGGCGCGTCGCGCCGGCGACGAGATTCTGCGCGCGTTCGGCACCGCCTTCGCGGTCGAGTTCAAGCCCGGTGACGAGGGTCCCGTCACCGAGAGCGATCGACTTGCCGACCGGCTGATCCGAGACGGCCTCGCCGAAGCGTTTCCCGAGGACGCGATCCTGAGCGAGGAGACGCCGGACGACCTGGGCCGTCTCGGGGCGCAGCGGCTGTGGCTCGTCGACCCGCTCGACGGCACGCGCCAGTTCGTGGACGCCGTCCCAGAGTTCGCGGTCATGATCGGGCTCGCGGTCGAGGGCCGACCGGTCCTGGGGGTGATCCACCTGCCGCCGGAGCGGCGCACGGTCTTCGGCGCGGAAGGACACGGGGTCGAGTTGCTCGACCCGCAGGGTTGGCGCCCCCTGGCCCCGCTGCCGGAGGGGATCGCGGACGGGCAGGGACCGGTCGTCACCCTGAGCCGCAGTCATGCCGGATCGCGCGCTCGCGCGGTGGCGCGCCGCCTGGGAGCATCGCGGATCGTCGCTTCGGGGTCGGTCGGTCGCAAGGCGATGCTGGTCCTGACCGGTGAAGCGGATCTCTATCTCTCGCTCGGTCGGCGCTCGCGGCACTGGGACGCCTGCGCTCCGGACGCGCTGATGCGCCTCGCGGGCGGCATCTTCACCGACGTGTGGGGACGGCCCGTGCCTTACAACACCGAGGCCACCACCAACCGCAGCGGGTTGCTGGCCACCCGCCGTGCCCTGTTGGCGGAGGCGATCGAGGCGGTCGGCGCCGTCGTTCCCGACGCGCCGGCAGCCTCCGGATAGCGTTCCATGAGCCCCCGGTGGCAGCGGTGGCGCGGAGTGGCCGCGTGCGCGATTGCCGTGGCCGCGGAACTCGCGCGGGCTGCCGGGGGTGAGACGACGGCGGGTGTCTCTCGGCTCGCCACGCCGCACCCCGGCCGCCTCCTATCGATCGAGCTGTACGACCGCGGTGCCTCCGTGCTGCGCGCGGGACGCCCCACGGAGGCGGAGCCGCTGCTCGAGCGCGCCGTCGCTGCCGATCCGCTTGCCGGAGCGGCGTGGACGGCGCTTGCCGCCGCGCGGATCGAGGTCTGCGACCCCGACGGCGCTCGCTTCGCGGCGCTCGTCGCGGTGCGCACGGCGGGCTCCGCGGAAGAGGCGGTCGCGGCGGAGGAGGCGGCGATCCGTGCGGCCGCGCTGACCTGCGAGCCGCCCGCCGGACAAGACGCCGGGGCGGTGGGGCGCGCCGAAGCCGCGGTGGCGGCAAGGTCTACGGACTACCGCGCCTGGGCCGAGGCGGCCGCCGCGCGGCGCGCGCGGGGCGACCTGCTGCTCGCGGCCTTCGACGAGGAACAGGCCCTCGCGCTCGGCGGCGAGCCGGCGATTCGCCGGATGAAGCTCGTCCGTGACCTCGAGCAGGCCGGGCTCTGGCGCGCGGCGCTGGCGCTGCTCGCCGGGGCTCCGGACACGGAAGGCCAGGCGCAGGCGGAACGCCTCGCCGCGCGGATCGCGGAGCAGGAGCCCGCGGCGCGCCGGATCGCGTCCCGGCTCGCGGCGGGGAAGGGCTGGACAGACGACGCTGCGCGGGAGGGGCTGGACGATCTGGCACTGGCCGCCCTGGCGGCGGAACCGGGCGAGAGCCCGGAGGCGATCACCACCCGCTTGGCGGAGCTGCTCGCAATCGCGCCCGCCGCTGCGATCGAGGGGGCCTGGGGTCGCGCCCCCCTGCTCCCCGGCTGGAGCGCCGTCGAACCGCCGGCGGGACTCAGCGGCTCTCCCCCAGCGGCGCTCCTCCGGCGCTTTCCCGGGGACACCCAGCTTGCGGTGTGCGATCCGGGCCGCAGCTGGACCGACGACGCGGCGGCGAGCGAGCGATTCGTGCGCGAGGTCCTGCTGGCGGGACGGGAGCCGCAACGGGAGCAGACCCCCGGGCCGTGCCTCACCGCGCGGGCCGGAACGCGCTGCGAGCGGACGAGCTGGAGTGCCTCGATCGGCGCCGAGGGGAGGGCAACAGTCACCGTACACCGCCTCGCGGCCACCGGTACGAGTGGCGCCCGCGAGATCTGGGTCGCGGGTCTGGCCGGAAACGCCGGTTGCGGTGGTGCCTGCGGCGACGAGGCCGCTCGGGAACTGGCCGAGCAGGTCGCCGCGCTCGAGCCGGCCGCGAACCCGCCGGGAGACCGGCTTGCGGCCCCCTGCGATTGGCCGATTCCGGCCGCGTTCCTCGCCGAGCGGACTCACCGCGAGCGCGAGGAGCCGTGGCGCCGAATCGGGGCCGGCGAGGGACTGGTGATCGAGCTTCCTCCCGGGGTGGTCGCGGCCCGTGTCGACCGCGGATTCCGCGACGACTCCGCCGGGCCCGAGACGGTCCTCTGGCTCCGCGGTTCGTTCGAAGACCAGGTCGGCACGACGGTCCGGATCGGCGGCGTCGGCTGGGCCGGGTGGGTCGACCTGCGAACCATCGCGGCGGTCTCCCCGCTGGCGGGGGGGTCCGAAATCGCTCCCCCCCGGACCGATCCGCAGGCGCGCCGGCTGGCGAGCGCCGATCTCACGCCGGCCCGCCGGGCCGCCGGGCTCCCCGGTGAGGCGACTACGGCGCGATTCGCCGGGGCCGCGTTCCCCGGGACCTGGTTCGTGCACCGCGTCCGGATCGGCGCGCGCGAACTGGAGATCGGGCTGCCGATCGCTGCCGGGGAGAAGAGCCTCGCCCCGCTCTGGATCGCCATCACCGCGCGGGCCGGGGAATCGGAGGCACCGCCCCCCCCTTACGACCTGGCGCGCCGCTATCGGGTCCGCTTCGATCGCCACTCCGCGTCGCACTCGCCAGCGGACCCCCGCGAGGGGACGCTCGTCGGCGAGGGGATCCGGTTCCTGGTGCCGCGCGGGTACCGGGCGACGCTGAACGGAACGAGCGCGGACGGCTTCCCGGTCACGCTGAGAAACGATCGCGGGTCGCTGATCGTGGTCTTGCGGCTCGGGTCACCGGCGGAGGTCGAATCCCGGTGCCGCGAGCTGGAACGGGAGTGGGGTGCGCCCACGGTCCCCTGGCGGCCGCTGCGCTCCTCGCCGGGCCGGACATTGAAACGCGCGGAGTTCCCCCCCGAGCGGGAGGAAGGGAGGCCGCCGCGCCGCGCTGCGACGCTCGTGACGGAAGGGGGAGCGTTCCTGGTCCTGTTGACTCCCGGAAACGAAACCGACCCCGCGGCCTGGACCGCGGAGTCGGAGTTGGTGACGGGGTCGTTGAAAGGCCGTTGAAGCGGGTCAGAGGCCCAGCGCGCGGCGCGCCGTTTCCAGTTCCCGGCGCACGTCCCGGGCGTCGGGCCGGACCGGAGCGGACGTCGCTCCACTCGCCAGGCTCTGTGAGGCGCCGACGTTCCCGCTCAAGCTGCTCCCCGGCGAGGCGAGCGACGCGGAGACCGAGGGTTTCCCCGCCGCGGGGCCTCGGTTGGTACCGCTGGCCCGCCTGGGGTTCGAACCGCCCGGATCGATCGGAACGACCTGCCACGGGGGCTGGCTCGTGTCGGGTGGCCCGCGCCGGGGTGAAGCGATCACGTCGAGGAAGGCGTCGCCTTTCACGGGCGTGTACCACCAGAGGGGATCGAGCCCGCGGACAGGCGGCTTGCTCGGGGGCAGCGGACCGGCGGCCAGCGCCGCCCCGGCGCTGATCAGAAGGGCACCGAGGAGCGACCAGAGTACGAAGCGTCGAATCGTCATCGCGACCTCCCTGTGCGTGATTCGACCTCTCTGTTACTCCGTTCGGCAGGCGCCGTCAAGACGGAACTTCACGCGGGGTCGACGAGCGGTTCCGGCGGGCCGTCCGGCGGCGCCGCGACCTCCACCCGCGCCGCCACGTCCAGCAGGTTCCGCGCCAGACGCGCACCCGGAACGCGGCCAAGCTCCGCGGCTGGAGCGGCCCCGGTCGGCACCAGCAGGAGGGGCATGCCGGCCCGGGCCGCCGACTCGGCGTCGAGCGGCATGTCGCCGACGTAGAGCGTCTCCGCGGGCGCGGTGCCGAGCCGTGCGCACCCCTCGCGAAGCATCGCAGGATCGGGCTTGGGCGGGATCCCGGGGCCCGGCCCCAGAATCGCGCCGAGGAACGG
Source organism: uncultured Acidobacteriota bacterium (assembly GCA_963702425.1). GTDB lineage: Bacteria > Acidobacteriota > Polarisedimenticolia > J045 > J045 > JALOKP01. The sequence continues at coordinate 256,657 of CAVPCQ010000006.1, read as the reverse complement.
GGCGAGCCCGAGCCGCACCAGCACTTCGCGGGTGAACGCGGGCGGCTTGTTCGATGCGACCCCCAGCCGGGCGCCCCGGCCCGCCAGGTCCTCGAGGGCTGCCCGGGCGCCGGGGAGCAGCCGTGTGCGCTCGAGGTGGTGGGCCGCGTAGTGCTCCTCGAACAGCCGGGTCGCTGCACCGACGCGCTCCGGCCCGACGTTCTTCGTCAGCAGGTCGACGAGCCCCCAGCCCACCTGGCGCCGGACCTCCTCCAGCGGCTGCGGGGGCAGGCCATACGCGGCGCGCGCCGCGTTCAACGCGTCCGCGACGGCGGCGAACGCGTCCACCAGCGTTCCGTCGAGGTCGAAGATCACGCCGCGGCAGCGAAGCACGGCGAAATGCTATCATCCGCGCCTCGGGAGCCGGCCGGGACGGCCGGCCGGGCTGCGCGAACGATCGTTGCCCGGTCCGGCGGCGCGGCCCCGACAATATGTCATATTGTAGGCGGAGCGCCGAAAGATGAACGATCAAATAGCACGTCTGCCCGTGGCGGTCCTCGGCGCGACCGGCGTCGTCGGCCAGCGGCTGGTGCAGATGCTCGAGGCGCACCCGTGGTTCCAGTTGGCGGAGGTCGCGGCGTCCGACCGCAGCGCCGGCCGCCCGTACGGCGAGGCCGTGAGCTGGCGCGTCTCGAGCGCGCCGCCCGCCGCCGCTGCCGAGCTGATCGTGAAGCCGGCGGATCCCGGCGCGGTCGAGTCGGTACTCGTCTTCTCCGCGCTCGACGCCGTCGCCGCCGAGGAACTCGAGCCGGCCTTCGCGCGCGCGGGGCGCGCGGTGATCAGCAATGCCAGGAACCGCAGGATGGATCCCGACGTGCCGCTGGTGGTGCCGGAGGCCAACGCCGACCACCTCGGGCTGATCGAGGCCCAGCGTCGCCGCTGGGGCGGCCGTGGCTTCGTCGTCTGCAATCCCAACTGCTCGGTGATCGGGCTGGCACTGGCCCTGGCACCGCTGGCGCGCGCGGCACGCCTCGAGCGGATCGTCGTCACCACGCTCCAGGCGGCCTCCGGCGCCGGCTACCCGGGGGTCCCGTCGCTCGACCTGATCGACAACGTCGTGCCGTGGATCCACGACGAGGAGCCGAAGATCGAGAGCGAGCCGGGGAAGATCTTCGGCAAGCTGGCCGGGAATCGCGTCGAGGTGCTGGACATCGCGGTCGCGGCGCAGGTCCACCGGGTCCCGGTGTCCGACGGCCACATGCTGGCGGTGAGCCTGCAGACCTCGCCGCGCATCGGGCCCGAGCGCGCGGCGGAGCTGATGGCGCGGTTCCGCAGCGCGCCGCAGGAGCTGGGTCTGCCGAGCGCACCGGACCCTCCGATCGTGGTGCTCGGGGCCGACGATCGGCCCCAGCCGCGGCTGGACCGGATGACTGGCGGGGGGATGGCCGCGGTGGTCGGCCGGATCCGTCCCTGTCCCGTACTCGGCCTCAGGATGGAGGTCCTCACCCACAACACGATCCGCGGCGCGGCCGGCGGGACCCTGCTGCTCGGCGAGCTGGTCCGGTCCCAGGACCTCGTGCCGTGATCGTGATGAAGTTCGGCGGGACCTCGGTCGACGGTCCCGAACGGATGCGGGGCGTGGCCGCCATCGTCCGCGGGCGCCAGGGCGAGCAGCCGGTCGTGGTGACCTCGGCCATGGCGGGGGTCACCAACCAGCTCCAGTGGGTGACCGAGACTGCCCTGGCCGGCGACCGTGCGGCGATGGAGGACGAGGCCGACCGCCTCGCGCGCCGCCACCGCGACGACGCGCAGACGCTCGCCCCAGGCGACGGCGGGCTGGTCGAGCGAATCGACGCCCACCTGCGCGAGCTGCGGGTCCTGCTGCGCGGGGTTCGGCTGCTGGGGACCGCGACACCGCGCTCGTCGGACCAGGTCCTCGGTTACGGCGAGCTGCTGGCGCAGGAGCTGCTGGCGGCGGCGCTCCGCGTGGCAGGGGCGCCGGGGCTGGTGGTCGACTCGCGCGAGGTCGTCATCACCGACGATCAGTTCGGCTCGGCTCGGCCGCAGCTGGCGGCGACGCGCGAGCGGGCTTGTGAGCGGGTGGTGCCGCTCGTCGCCGCGGGAAAGGTGCCGGTGCTCGGCGGCTACCTGGGAGCGACGCCCGAGGGGATTCCGACGACCCTCGGGCGGGGCGGGTCGGACCTCTCGGCCTCGGTCCTGGGCCTCGCCCTCGACGCGGCGGCGGTCGAGATCTGGACCGACGTCGATGGCCTGATGACGGCCGACCCGCGCGTCGTGCCCGCGGCTCGGGTGCTGGACCAGGTGACGTTCCGCGAGGCCGCGGAACTGGCGGGCTTCGGGGCCAAGGTGCTGCATCCTGCGTCGATCGACCCCGCGATCCACGGTGGCCTCCCCGTCGTGGTGCGGAACAGCCTCGCGCCGGAGCGGTCCGGCACGCGGATCGGGGCGACCGGATCGACCGCTCCGGCGGTGCGCGCGGTCGCCACGCGGGCGCCGCTGCAGCTGGTGGCGCTCCGCGCGCCGGGCCGGCTGCGCGAGGTGGGCTTCTTCTCCGAGGTGCTGCGGCTCGTGGACCGTCCCGGGCTGCAGCCGCTGGCCGTGCTTCCGGGCCCGGTCTGGCTCGAGCTGCTGCTCGCTGCCGACCCCGCCCTCTCGCCGGCGATCGACGCGCTCGAGCGCCACGGCGAGGTCCGCTGCACCCCGGGCCTGGCGCTCGTGGCCGTCGTCGGGGAGGGGCTGGCCGATGCGCCGACGCAGTGGCGGCGAGTCATCTCCGCCGCAGCCGGGATTCCGCTCCGCCGGTTGATCCAGGGGCCGCACGGGGCGTCGCTCGGGCTGCTGACGGACGAAGAGCACGCGAAGGAACTGGTCCGCGCGCTGCACGGCGCGCTGTTCGAGGGCCCGCCGCGGGAGGATGTCCCATGAGCGCCGACCGTCCGCTCCACCTCGCGATCGTCGGCTGGGGCCGGATGGGGCGCGCCGTCGCCGCGGCGGCCGAGGCGCGCGGTCACCGGATCGCGCTGCGGCTCGACCCCGACGTCCCGGGCGCTGACGCGCGCGGCGTCGATCACGCCGACCTGTCCGGAATCGACGCAGCGCTGGAGTTCACGCGGGCCGAGGCTGCGCCCCGCAACGTTCAGCGACTGCTGGAGGCGGGACTGCCGGTCGTCTCCGGCACGACCGGCTGGAACGATGGGCTCGATCGGGCGCGGGCGCTGGCGCGGGAGCGCAGCGTCGGCTTCCTGTGGGCTCCCAACTTCGCGCTCGGCGTGCAGGCCCTCTTCCGGGTCGTCGACCGCGCGGCAGCGCTCTTCGGCGCGATCGGCGGGTTCGCCCCGTACCTGGTCGAGGAGCACCACCAGTTGAAGCGGGATGCGCCGTCAGGCACCGCACTCCGGCTGGCCCAGTCGCTCGTCGAGCGCACGCCCGGAAAGACGCGTTGGGATCTCGCGCCGACCGCTGCTCCCGTGCCGCCGGAGGTCGTGCCCGTGGCCTGGGTGCGGGCGGGCGAGATCCCGGGGACGCACCGCCTCGGCTGGGACGGCCCGGGCGAGACGGTCGAGATCGTGCATCGGGCGCGCGACCGGGCGGTCTTCGCGCACGGCGCGGTGCGAGCCGCGGAGTGGCTCGTGGCGCGGCCGGGACCGCGAACGCTGGACGAGATGATCGACGAACTGCTCGGCGACGCGTCGCACTGAGCGGCGCGGGAGCGGCCGGGAAGGAGCCTGTGATGAACGGAACAGCACTTCGCGGCGTGCTGACGGCACTCGTCACGCCATTCCGCCAGGACCTGTCGGTGGACGAGGAGGCCTTCGCGCGGCTGGTGCGGCGACAGCTCGACGCGGGAATCCACGGCCTCGTCCCCTGCGGGACGACGGGCGAGACGCCGGTCCTGTCCGACCTGGAGTGGGAGCGCGTGATTGCGATCACCGTCGAGCTGGCGGCGGGGCGCGTGCCGGTCGTGGCCGGGACCGGCACCAACGGCACCGCGCACTCGATCGAGCGCACCCGCCGCGCGAAGTCGCTCGGCGCCGACGCGGCGCTCGTCGTCACCCCCTACTACAACAAGCCCAACCCGGAGGGGCTCGTCGGTCACTACCGCGCCGTGGCGAAGGAGGGCGGATTGCCGCTCGTCGTCTACAACGTGCCCGGCCGCACCGGGCTCAATGCGCAGCCCGAGCTGGTGCTGCGGATCGCGGAGATCGAGGGGGTGGCCGCGGTGAAGGAGGCCTCGGGGAACCTCGGCCAGGCGATGTCGATCGTCGCCCGGCGGCGGCCCGGCTTCGCGGTCCTCTCGGGCGAGGACGAGCTGAACGTGCCGATGATCCTGATGGGCGGCGAGGGCGCGATCTCGGTCCTCTCCAACGTCGACCCGGCGGGCAGCGTGCGGATGACCGAGGCGGCGCTCGCCGGTGACGTCGCCGCGGCGTGCCGCGAGCACTACCGGACGCTCGAGCTGACCCGGGCGCTCTTCGCGGAAACCAACCCGGTGCCGTGCAAGGCGGCGCTCTCGCTGCTGGGGTTGTGCGAGTGGACGGTCCGGCTGCCGCTGGCCCACGCCGCCGACGCCACCGTGGCCCGTCTCAAGGGCGCCCTCGAGCGCGCCGCGGTGAAGGCGTGAGCGCTGCGCTGGCGGCGGAGATCGAACGGCTCGCGGAGCTGGGCGAGGCGGCCCCGCGCGCGGCCGTGAGCCGCGCGGTCGGCGAGCTGCTCGACCGGCTCGAGGCCGGAACGGTACGCGCGGCGACGCCGCCGGCGCCCGAGTCCGGTCCCGAGGTCGGGTGGACCGTCCACCCGTGGGTCAAGCGCGGCATCCTGCTCGGCTTTCGCTTCTCGGAGGTGATCGAGCTGCCGCCTGCCGGGCCGCTCGGCTTCCGCGACAAGCAGGCCTACCCGCCGCGCCCGGTCGAGAGCATGCCCGGGGTGCGCGTCGTCGCCGGCGGCAGCGCCGTGCGGCGCGGGGCGCACGTGGGCCCGGGGGCGATCCTGATGCCCCCCTGCTACGTGAACGTCGGGGCCTTCGTCGCCGGTGGCTCGATGGTCGACTCGCATGCGCTGGTCGGGTCGTGCGCGCAGATCGGGAGCGGCGTGCACCTGTCGGCGGGGGTGCAGATCGGTGGCGTGCTCGAGCCGCCAGGGGCGATGCCGGTGATCGTCGAGGACGACTGCTTCGTCGGCGCGCTGGCGGCGGTGGTGGAGGGCGTGCGCCTGGGGACCGGCACCGTCGTCGGCGCGGGGGTGATCCTCACGCGCTCGACGCCCGTGTACGACCTGCCGCGCCGACGCGTGCTGCGGGGCGGCGCGGACGGCACGCTCAGCATCCCGCCGCGGGCCGTGCTCGTCCCCGGCACGCGGCCGGTCGGCGATCCCTGGGCACGCGAGCAGGGGCTGTCGGCCGGCTGCGCGATCATCGTCAAGGACCGCGACCCCGGGACCGATGCGCGGGCCGCGCTCGAGGGGGTGCTTCGGTGAGCCCGCGGATCGCGCAGCGCGTCGCCGGGCTCAAGCGCACGCTGATCCGCGAGCTGTTCGAGTCGGCGCCGCCCGACGCGCTCAACCTCGGGCTCGGCCAGCCCGACCTCGAGCCGCCCGAGCTGCTGCGCGAGGCGCTGGCGCGCGCCGCGTCCGAGGGGCCCTCGGGATACGGGCCCACCGCGGGCGACGGCGTGCTGCGCGAGCGCGTCGCGGCCTCGTACGCGCCGTTCGCGCGCGGCGCGGGAGACGTCGTGATCACGGTCGGGTGCCAGCAGGCGACGTTCGTTGCGCTGGGCTGCCTGGTCGACCCCGGGGACGAAGTGCTGCTGCCCGACCCGGCCTTCCCCGGGGCGCTGCGCGCGGCCCAGACCTGGAGCGCGACGCCGCGCTTCTATCCGCTGCGCGCCGAGCGGGGTTTTCACCTCGAGCTCGACGAGGTCCTGGGGCTGATCACGCCGCGCACCCGCGCGCTGGTGGTGATCACGCCCTCGAACCCCACCGGGACGGTCGAGCCGGCCGAGAGCCTCGCGCGGTTGACCGAGGAGACCGCCCGCCGCGGGATCGCACTGATCGTCGACGACACCTATCGCAGCCTTCACTGGCTCACGGACGGCGACGCGGCCGGTGCACCGGACGCGCCGCTGCCGCACGTGGTGGTCTGCGGCGGGCTGTCGAAGTCGGTCGCGTTGACGGGCTGGCGGCTGGGCTGGGTCGTGTCGCCCGACGCCGAGTTCATGGCGCGTGTCGTCGCGCTGCAGCAGACGCTCCTCACCTGCGCCCCGACGCCGACGCAGCGTGCCGCGCGTGTCGCCTTCACGCCGGAGGGGGAGGGCGCGGCGCGCGCGGTGCGCGCCGTCTTCCGCCGCCGCCGTGACCTGGTCGAGCGGATCCTCGGCGGCCGGCCGGCGCTCCGCATGGCGCCGCTGGAGGGGGCGTTCTATGCCTGGGTCGACGCCTCGGCGGCGGGGGGCGGGATGGCTTTCGCGCGCCGCCTGATGGCGGAGGACCGAATCGTCGTGATCCCGGGCGAGGCGTTCGGGACGACCGCGCCGGACTGGCTGCGGATCAGCTACGCGCAGGAGGACGGCCTGCTCACCGCAGCGCTCGAGACGATCGCGGCGCGGCTCAGTTCGGCATCGGAAGAGTCGGCGTGCGGCGACCCACCGGCGCGAACGTGAGCGGAGGCCGCGGAGGCAGCGTCGGCCGGTAGGTCCCGATCTCGAGCTGCGCCAGTGCGCTGAGGACCGCGTCGCGAAGGGTGAGGGGTGCGGCGGTGTCCTTCTCGAGCCAGCTTGCGAGGAAGTCCCGATCGTCGCTGGTGGCCACAGCGAGCAGCCCCTCGATTCCGGCCCGGCGGACCTTCGCGTCGGGGCTGTCCGCCATGACCCGCAGCAGGAACGCCGCCCGGCGCTCCATCGGCACGCAGGCGAGGCGCGCCGCGTCGCGGATCGCGGGGTCCGGATCGGCGATATTGCCCACCACCCACCGCGCGCCGATCGGGTCGCGGCTCTGCTCGATCGAGAGCAGCGCCCCGAGCGTCAGGGTCGGGTCGGCTTCGGCGGCATCGATCACGAAGTTGGCGATCCGCGGGAGATGGTTCTCGGCGGTGAAGGTGATCGTCGCCCGCCGGACCTTCGCGCTCGGGTCCGCGAGTCCGCGCCGCACGGTGTCGATGAAGGCGGGATCGAAGCCGACCCCGAATACGTAGCGCCAGTGGCGGGCATAGAGCTGAATCACACCGACCCGCGCGGTCTCGTCGCCGGTGAGAAAGATCCGACGCAGCGCCCCCTGGGCCTCGCGGATCTCCTGGTCGAGCGCCGCATCGACCATCTGCTGGAGTTCGCCGCCCGGCCGCTCGACGAGCGCGATTTCGGCAATACGCTCGCCCCGCTGATTGGGGCCCGAGACCCCGACCAGCCGCGCTCGGAACGCCTCCTGCGTCGCGAGCGAGGGCTGCGGCGGTGCCGGCGGGGTCGCCGCCGCCGGGGGCTGTTGGGCCGGGGCCGGAGCCAGCCCGGCCAGCGAGGCCGTGCAGAACGCGACAGCGACCAGCAGGGCGTGGCGAGCGTGTGCGGGGGGTCCGGTGTGCGCGTACGGCATCGCGGTCTATCCCTTTCCGAAGCGGTCGAAAAACGCGCCCAGCCCCCGCGGGCGCGCGGGCGGCCCACCCGAGGCGGCCGCCAGCGTCGCCTGGGCGATCGCGGTGTAGGCCCGCGCGATCGCGCTGTCGGGCCGAGCGACGACGACGGGGAGCCCGGCGTCGGATTCGGCGACGACCTGCGGGTCGATCGGGATCCGGCCGAGGATCGGCACCGCCTGCTCGGCGCTGGCGCGTTCGACGCGCCCGCGGCCGAAGATGTCGGTCCGCTCCTGGCAGTGTGGGCACTCGAACCAGGCCATGTTCTCGACCAGGCCGAGGACCGGGATCTCGACCTTTCGGAACATCGCGATCGCCTTGAGCGCATCGATCAGCGCGAGCTCGTTGGGGGTCGTGACGATCAGCGCGCCGGTCATCTTGATGGTCTGCGAGATCGTCAGCTGGGCGTCGCCGGTGCCGGGCGGGAAGTCGATCACGAGGTCGTCGAGCTCGCCCCAGTCGACCTCCAGCAGCAGTTGCCGGATGAAGTTGCCGACGATCGGGCCGCGCCAGATCACGGCGTTCTCGCGCTCGACGAAAAAGCCCATCGACATGATCCGGACGCCGTGCGCCTCGATCGGGCTCGGGCGGCCGTCTTCCCCGGCGAACGGCTTCTGACCCTCGAGGCCGAACATCAGCGGGGCCGAGGGGCCGTGGACGTCCGCGTCGAGGTATCCGACGCGCCGGCCCATGCGGGCGAGGGAGGCGGCGAGGTTCACCGCCACCGTGCTCTTGCCGACGCCGCCCTTGCCGGACGCCACCCCGAGGATGTTCGTCGCCCGCGGACCGGCGGGTGCCGTGGTCGCCGCGGCGGAGGGAGCGTCGCCGGCCGCCGGCAGGCGGGCCGGCCCCTGCCGCTGGAGCTGGACCTCGACCGTGCCGGCCCCCGGCAACGCCGACACCGCGGCGACGACTGCTGCGCGGACCCGGTCGGCGACGGTGGCATCGGGAGTCGTCAGGAGCAGCCCGATCAGGACCCGGTCCCCCTCGACCGCGATCGAGCGGACCATCCCGAAAGACACGATGTCGCGCGAGAACCCGGGGTAGGGGACTCGCGCGAGGGCCTGTCGGACCTCGTCTTCCGTGAGTTGGGGCATCCGGATCTCCGGGAAGGGCGGCGATTATAGGGCGCTACGGGCAGACCGTCCCGCGGTTCGGGGCGTGCTAGCATCTCCCCGCCGTGGGCGTGACGCGCGGGCTGCCGTGCGCCGGAGTCGTTTGCGTCCGGAGGGTGGATGAACACCAAGGCCGTCTCCCGGTTCTACAACAGATGCGCCGGCGTGTACGACGTGCTCTTCGACCAGGTGTTCCGCGAGGGGCGGCGCCTGGCCTTCGAGGCGCTCGGCCTCGAGGCCGGGCAGCGCGTGCTCGAGGTGGGGGTCGGCACCGGCCTGACGCTGCCGATGTACCCGCGCGGCGTGCGGGTGGTCGGAATCGACCTTTCGGCGCCGATGCTGCGCGAGGCCGACGGCCGTCGCACGAAGCTGGGACCCGGCCGCCCGGTCGGCCTGGTCCGAATGGACGCCACCCACATCGCGTCGCCGGACGACGCCTTCGATGCGGTGTTCGCCCCCTACGTGGTGTCGGTCGTGCCCGAGCCGCGGCGCGTCGTGGCCGAAATGGCTCGCGTCTGCAAGCCCGGTGGGCGGGTCGTCGTCCTCAACCATTTCGGGAGCCGGCACCCGGTCCCGCGCTGGCTCGAGCGGCAGCTCTCACCGCTCACCCATCGCGTCGGTTTCCGCCTCGACCTGCCGCTCGAGACGATCCTCGACCTCCCGACGCTCCACGTCGAGAGTGAGGCCCGCGTGAACATGCTGGGGATGTGGCGCCTGGTCGTCTTCCAGCGCCGGGCCGGGTTGCCGCGGATGGCTCACGAGGAACTGCGGACGGCGCGCTTCGCCGAAGCCAGCCGCTAGCTCGGACCGGCCGATCGTCGCGGCCCCGACGGGCGATGCGGCGGCGGCCCCTCAGTGATCCGCGGAACGCAGGAAGGCGCGCTGGAACTCGGCGTCGATCGCGCCCACCCGGCCGGCGTTGCGGACCGCCATCTCCTGGCGCTGGAGTTCCTGCATCAAGCGGCGGATCTCGTCCTCGCGTTCGGCCAGCAGCAGCTCGGCCTGGCGCAGCCGGGCCTTGAGCAGCCCGATCTCCTTGGCGTGCCGATCGCGGATCCGGCCCAGCTCGTCCGCCGTCCTCGCCGCGTCCGCCGCCTTGCGCTCGGCGTCGCGCCGGACCTCGTGAACCTGCTGTCCGCTGACCCGCAGCATCCCGTACTGGACCAGCAGCTGCTCGTGCTTCATGAGCAGCTCCCGGAAGATCGTCAGCGGGACCCCTTCGGTGGCGACGGCCGGCGGGGTCGGCGGTACGGGGACGACGAGCGCCGACCCGGCAGCGCCGCTCGGCACGCCGGGCGCGGCGACGGCCATGGTCCGTGCCGGGGCCGCTGCTGGCGGCTCGCTGGTGCCGTCCCAGAGCCCGGCGTGACGCAGCTCGTCGAGTTCGACGACGTACTCCGGCCCGTAGCGGCCCGGCACCAGCCGGGCGCGCAGGCGTCCGGCCTTGATGTAGCGGCGGAGCGTGGTCGCCGACATTCCGGTCCGCTCGGCAGCCTGGCGCAAGGTCAGCAACGATGGTCTCCTTCGAAGGAGCTCGCTTCGGACAAACCACACTCTCCCCGGCCGTCTGGCGGCCCGTGCCATGGCTCGATCGGTCGGCGCGCCCCTCGCGCGGCCCCTAGCAAACCAAATCTCCGCCGGGGGATCAAGCGCCGTGCCGGTGGAGGAGCGAAATCGGGTCTATTCTTCTCCGCTTTCCAGCGTCGAGGGGACCCTTTCCGATGTCCGAGACCCCCGCTCCCGAGCCCCACTGGGCCGATCGCGTCGCCGACGAGGTGCTGGCCCGCGGCAGCGTGGCTCCCGTCATCGCCACCGGCATCTCGCCCTCGGGCGTCTTCCACGTCGGCCACCTGCGCGAGATCCTGACCGGCGACGCCGTGGCCCGCGCGCTGCGCGACCGCGGCGCGCCGGCGCGACTGGTGTTCGTGGTCGACGACCTCGATCCGCTGCGCAAGGTCCACAAGCTGCTGGACGAGCAGGCCTACGCCCCGCTGCTCGGCAAGCCGCTCTTCCGGATCCCCGCGCCCGACGGGGAGGGGAGCTACGCCGACTACTACCTGCGCCCGTTCCTCGCCGCGCTCGGCCGCCTCCACGTCGACTGTGAGGTCGTCCGGGCGCACCAGCTCTATGCGAGCGGGGCGATGGACGACGTCGCCTTCACCGCCCTCGAGAACCAGGACCGGATCGCCGCGATCCTGCAGGAAGTGACCGGCAAGGAAGAGGTCAAGGCCGGCTGGTCGCCCTGGAACCCGCTCTGCTCCCAGTGCGGCCGGCTGGACCGGGGGGAGGTGCTCGATTTCGATCGAAGCCGGAAGCGGGTCCGATCGCGTTGCGGAGCCTGCGGGGAGGAAAGCGAACAGTCGCCGGCCGGCGGCGGCAAGCTGACCTGGCGGGTCGACTGGGCGGCGCGCTGGAAGGCGCTCGGGGTCTCGGTCGAGCCGTTCGGGAAGGATCACGCCAGCCGGGGCGGCAGCTACGACACGGGTGAGCGGATCGCGCGCGAGATCTTCGGGATCGAGCCGCCGCACCCGATCGTCTACGAGTGGATCGCGCTGAAGGGCCAGGGGGACATGTCGTCCTCCAAGGGGAACGTCCTGGCCGCCGACGAGCTGCTGCACGTCGCGCCCCCCGAGGTCCTGCGCTACGTCGTGCTCAGGAACCGGCCCCAGCGCTCGATCCAGTTCGACCCCGGGATGCCGTTCCTGCGGCTGGTCGACGAGGTCGACGACGCCTCGGCCGCGGGGGTCGACAGCCGGGCGCTCGAACTGTCGCGCGCGGCGGGCTTCACGCCCGTCGGCGTCCCGTTCCACCACCTCGTGCTGGTGGCGCAGATCACGGGCTTCGACCTCGACCGCACGCTGGGCCTGCTCGAGCGGGGCGGGTACGGGCCGCTGGACCGCGCGGCCGTCGCCGAGCGGATGGCGATGGCCCGCTACTGGCTCGACCGCTTCGCGCCCGAGGAGGCGCGGGTCGAGGTGCCGGAGGAGCTGCCGGCCGCGGTCGCCGGGCTCGACGCCGCGCAGCGCGCGTTCCTCGGGCGGCTGGCCGAGGCGCTGCCGGCGCTGGCGACGGCCGACGCGATCCAGGACGCGATCCGCGACCTGGCCAACGAAGCGGGCGGCCCGGGCGCGAAGCGCGGCTTCGAGGCGGTCTACGCGGCGCTGATCGGCCGCGCGCGCGGCCCGCGCGCCGGGGCGTTCATCGAGATCCTCGGCCCCGACAAGGTCGCCGAGCGGTTCCGCCGCGCGGCCACCTGATGGCGCAGCCGTTCCAGCTCGTCTCCGACTTCCAGCCCGCGGGCGACCAGCCGGAGGCGATCGCCGGGCTGACCCAGGGGATCGTCGAGGGGCGCCGCGAGCAGGTGCTGCTGGGCGTCACCGGCTCGGGCAAGACCTTCACCGTCGCGCAGCTGATCCAGAACGTCCAGAAGCCGACCCTGGTCCTGGTCCACAACAAGACGCTCGCGGCGCAGCTCTACCAGGAGTTCCGGCGCTTCTTCCCGCACAACGCGGTCGAGTACTTCATCTCGTACTACGACTACTACCAGCCCGAGGCCTACATCCCGACCTCCGACACCTACATCGAGAAGGAGGCGACGATCAACGACGAGATCGACCGGATGCGCCACTCGGCGACCCGCTCGCTCTTCGAGCGGCGCGACGTGATCATCGTCGCCTCGGTCTCGTGCATCTACGGCCTGGGCTCGCCCGAGGCCTACCACGGCATGATGGCGATGCTCGAGACGGGCGACCGCTCGGGCCGCGACCTGCTGCTGCGCAAGCTGGTCGAGATCCAGTACGAGCGGACCGCCGGGGACCTGCGCCCCGGGGCCTTCCGCGTGCGCGGCGACACGGTCGACATCTGGCCCGGCTACGACGACACCGCCCTGCGGGTCGAGTTCTTCGGCGAGGAGATCGAGCGGATCCGCCGGATCGACCCGCTGCGCGGGACCGCGGTCGAGGAGCTGAAGCGCTTCCCGGTCTACCCGAACTCGCACTACGTCACCCCGCGCGAGCGCCTCGACCTCGCGGTCCGGGCCATCAGGGAGGAACTGGACGGGCGCCTCGCCGAGCTCCACGCCCTGAACAAGCAGCTGGAGGCCCAGCGCCTGGCCCAGCGCACGCTGTTCGACCTGGAGATGATCCAGGAGGTCGGCTACTGCAACGGGATCGAGAACTACTCGCGGCACCTGACGGGCCGGCAGCCGGGCGACCCGCCGCCGACGCTGATGGATTACCTCCCGAGCGACGCGCTGCTGGTGGTCGACGAGTCGCACCAGATGGTCCCGCAGCTCCGGGCGATGTACCGCGGCGACCGCTCGCGCAAGGAGACGCTGGTCGAGTGGGGCTTCCGGCTGCCGTCGGCGCTCGACAACCGCCCGCTGACCTTCGACGAGTGGGAGCGGATGCGGCCGCAGACGATCTTCGTCTCGGCCACCCCGGCCGCGTACGAGCTGCAGCTCACCGGCGGCGAGTTCCACGAGCAGGTCGTGCGGCCGACCGGCCTGATCGACCCCGAGGTCATCGTGCGGCCGGTCCAGGGGCAGGTCGACGACCTGCTGAAGGAGGTCCGCGAGCGGGCGGGGCGCGGGGAGCGCGTCCTGGTCACCACCCTGACCAAGCGGATGGCCGAGGAGCTGACCGACTACTACAAGGACGTCGGGGTGCGCGTCGAGTACCTGCACAGCGACGTCGAGACGATGGAGCGGATCCGGATCATCCGCGACCTGCGGCTCGGGACCTTCGACGTGCTGGTCGGCGTCAACCTGCTGCGCGAGGGGCTCGACCTGCCGGAGGTCTCGCTGGTCGCGGTGCTCGACGCCGACAAGGAAGGCTACCTGCGCTCGGAGACCGCGCTGATCCAGACGATCGGCCGCGCCGCGCGCCACCTCTCCGGGACCGCGATCCTCTACGCCGACCGGATGACCGACGCCGTCCAGAAGGCGGTCGACGAGACCAACCGCCGCCGGGCCAAGCAGCGGGCCTACAACGAGGCCCACGGGATCACCCCGCAGACGATCATCAAGGCGATCGACGACGTCTTCGGCTCGGTCTTCGAGCGCGACTACCTGACGATCCCGTCGACGCTGCCGGCCGAGCCGGAGCTGTCGCTGGCCGAGCTGGCGCGCGAGGTCAAGAAGCTGGAGAAGCAGATGTTCGAGTCCGCCGCGGCGCTGCGCTTCGAGGACGCCGCCGAGCTGCGCGACCGGATCCGCGGGCTGCGCGAGCGCGAGGTGCGGGCGGAGGCCGGCTGAGGTGCGCGAGGACCTCCCGGCCCGCCTGGTCGAGGCGCTCGGCCGCCTGCCCGAGCAGCCCGGCGTCTACCGCTACTGGGACGGGGCGGGGAAGATCCTCTACGTCGGCAAGGCGCTGTCGCTGAAGAGCCGCGTGCGGAGCTACTTCCAGGAGTCGGCGAAGCACGAGGTGCGGATCGCGGCGATGGTCGAGCAGGTCCGGGACCTCGACGTGATCGTGACGCGCAGCGAGGTCGAGGCGCTGATCCTCGAGAACAACCTGATCAAGGAGCACCGCCCGCCCTACAACGTCCTGCTGCGCGACGACAAGAATTTCCCCTACCTCAAGCTGACGGTGCAGGACGAGTTCCCGCGGGTCGTGCTGGTTCGCCGGCCGCGGACGGACGGCCAGCTCTACTTCGGCCCGTTCCTGCCGGCCAGCGCCGCGCGGCGCACGCTGCGGATGATCCCGCGCTTCTTCCAGGTCGCGAACTGCTACCTGCGCTTCGACGGCAAGCAGCGCCCCTGCCTGCTCTACCACATGGACCAGTGCCTGGCCCCCTGCGCCGGGCACGCCGACCCGGCCCAGTACCGCGAGCAGGTCCAGCAGGCGAAGCTGTTCCTCGAGGGGCGCGACGCCGAGCTGCGGGCGGTCCTGGAAGAGCGCATGGCGGCCGCGTCCGCGGCGCTGGAGTTCGAGCGCGCGGCGCGCTACCGCGACATGCTCGGCGCGCTCGAGACGCTCGCCGCGCGCCAGCAGATGACTTCCGTCGGGCTGGAAGCGATCGATTTCTGGGCCGAGTACCGCGAGGGGGATCGCGCGGCGGTCGAGCTGTTCCGGATGCGCGAGGGCCGGATCCTCGGCCGGCGCGAGTTCACGCTGGCCGACGCCCCGGAGCCGGAGGCGTTCTACGACGCGATCCTGCCGCAGTTCTACGCCGACCAGGAGCCGGCGCCGGAGATCGTCCTGCCGCGGCTGCCGCGCGAGGCGGCGCTGATCGAGGAGTTCCTGCGCGGGCGGCGCGGGGGAAAGGTGGTGCTGCGGGCCCCGGTGCAGGGGGACAAGCGGCGCTTTCTCGACCTGGTCGCCCAGAACGCGAAGCTGGCCTTCGAGGCCCGCTTCCGCACGACCCACGTCCACGGCGTCCAGATGCTCGAGGAACTGCGCGACGTGCTGGGGCTCGACGAGCCGCCGTTCCGGATCGAGGGGTTCGATGTCAGCCACCTCCACGGGACCGAGCCGCGGGCGTCGATGGTCGCGTTCGAGGGCGGCAAGCCGAAGAAGGCCGACTACCGGATCTTCAAGGTGCGCACCGCGGCGGCGGGCGACGACTACCAGGCGATGCGCGAGGTCGTCGGCCGGCGCTACGCCCGGATCCAGCGCGAAGGGAAGCGCCTGCCGGACCTGGTGCTGATCGACGGCGGCAAGGGGCAGCTCGGGGCCGCGATCGCGGCGCTCGGCGAGCTGGGCCTGGGCAGCCTGCCGATCATCTCGCTCGCCAAGCGCGAGGAGGAGATCTTCCTCGAGGGGCGCGGCGAGCCGATCCTGCTCGAGCGCGGCGACCCGGCGCTGCACCTGGTCCAGCAGATCCGCGACGAGGCCCACCGCTTCGCGGTCAAGCACCACCGCGCGGCCCGCAGCAAGCGGACCTTCCAGAGCGAGCTGACCGAGCTGCCGGGGATCGGCGCGCTCACCGCGCGGCGGCTGCTGGAGCAGTTCGGGTCGCTGGACGGGGTGCGGGCGGCGAGCGAGGAGGCGCTGGCGGCGGCGGTCGGGAAGGCGCGGGCGCGGAAGGTGCGGGAGGCGCTGGCGGGGCGGCAGTCTGCGCCGGCGGAAGGCGAGCGGGGCGCGTGATACAGTCCGCGCTGGCCGCACGAGAGCCCTCGGATCCCGAATGCCTCCGCACGAACCAAGCCACGAGAGCCCGGAGATCTTGCGCGCCCCCGTCGCGCCCGGCCGCGTCGACTTCGACCTCCTGCTCGGCCCGCTCGTGGTGCGCGTGCTCGGCCTGCCGGCAACCTGGGACGGATTCGTCGCGCCGCAGTACCTGCCTTCGCCGAGCCCCGCGGACCCGCGCGCCGCTCCGACCTGGTCGTACCTGTCGCGAGGGGACGGGCGTCTTCGTGCCGCTCCCTCCGCCGGGCGGGGCCACCGAGATCGAAGTCGAGCGCCAGGCGCCGGGCCGGTACCGGGTGCGCTCCCACTGGGAGGACGGCTGGCTCGACCTGGCGGCGGGTACGGCGAGGTGACCCTGACCGACCGGATCTTTAAGCGCTTCAGCATGTCGATCGAGAACTTCCTGCGCGTCGCCGGCCAGTTGCTGTCGATCGAGCGCAGGCCTTCCTGCTCCACACCACCGGCATCCTGCCGGCGACCGCGCCTCCTGTTCTTCGGCCCCTCGGGGGCGGGGAAGAGCACGGCGACCGCGTTCTCCGCGCCGCGGCAGGGCGCTCTCCGACGACATGGTGATGATCGACGTCTCGGGCGAGCGACCCGTCGCGTGGGCCGTGCCTTTCTACATGGTCTACGCGCCGGCCGAGCGCACGTGCGCGGCGCCTCGCCGATCGCCGGCGGCTTTCCGCCTGCGCCAGGCGCCCGACGACCGGCTCGAGCGCCTCTCCCTCGGCGCGCTCGATCGCCACGGTCTCGGCCAGCGTCCCGTTCGTGCACGAGTTGGGGCGTGCCGCACGAGGGGCTCACCGGGCTCGTCGCACGGTTCGTCGCGAGCGTCCCCGTCTACGACCTGCACTTCACGAAGAGCCCGCGCTTCTGGGACCTGATCGACGCGCTCTGACTACGACGGCCGCGGCGGCGGCTGCGCCGGCTCGAGCTGGACCGTCACCCGGAACGTCGCCACGCCGTCCGCGGCCGACGTGTACCGGATCCAGCCCTGGTCTGGGGCCTCGCGGTCGACGCCGAAATCGACCCCGAAGACCAGCCCCAGCTGCTCCATCGCCGCGCGGCTCAGCCGGACCGACAGCCCCGACTGCACCAGCGCGGGCGGCGTTTCGCCGATGACCTGCGCCACGATCGTGCGCGGCGTCGGCCGGCCGCGCTCGTCGAGCGCGGTCACGCGGACCCAGCCGGTCCGTCCCTCGGGCACCCCCGCCGGCAGGCTGGCGGTGACCCGGTCGTCGTCGACGATCGCTTGCGCATGCGGCGGGCCGGCCACGGCGCGCAGCCGCCCCGCAGCGATCAGCGCGTGGCGTCCCCCGCGTCCCGACACTGCACCAGTTCGCGATACTCCGTCGAGCGCCGGCCGACCGCGACCCAGCGCCCGTCGACGAGCTTCTCGTAGCTCTGGTCGAGGTCGTCAGAGAGTGCGAACGTGGCTCCGCTGCGCTTCGGGTCGTATGGGAAGTTCATCCCGGGACGGATCCGCACGCGGCGGAACGAGAAGTGCTCGATCTCGGCGACCAGTCGGACGCCGGCGTGATCGAATTCCTGCCGCGGCTCCGGTTCCCAGCGCTGGCGATCGGCGTCGAAGACGGCGATCTCCAATTGCTCGGGTGCGAACCCGGCCGGCACGGGCAGCTCCAGCCGCGCCGGCGTACGCAGCCTGAGGCCCTCCGGCCGCAGGTCCACCGACGCGCCGCCGCCGAGCGGGTCGGGCTCCGCGAGGCGCGCGATCTCGACCCGCGCGTCGGCCGGCAACGCACCCGGCGGAAGGTCGAGCCGGGCCGCGCCCGAGGGCCCCGCGACGCGGCCCCCGCGAAGGGCCGGGACCTCGGCCGCCGCGGCATCGACGGGCAGCAGCTCCGAAGGGTCGGGATCGCGCTGGGCCGGGGCGGCCTGGACCGCCCGGGATCCCGCCGGCTCGTCGCCCGCCCCGCCCCCCGGCTGGAACGGCGCGATCGCGAAGCGCCACGAGAACCAGGGGCTCAGCGCCAGCGCCGCAGCCCCGAGCGCCAGCCCGGCCACCAGCCAGGCTGCCGCCGTCTGGCGGCGTTCGCGGTTGTCCTTCCCCACGAGACCTAATGTAGGAACGAGGGGCCGCCGGCGCATGGTCCCCTCCCGGGTGGCCCGCTGCACGACCCGGGGCCATCATCGGCCCACTCGGGGCACGGCGGCGCGCACACAGGGAGCAACGGGTTGGATCTCAACGCCTATCTGGCCGACCGGCGGCGGCGCGTGGAGTCGGCGATCGAGGAAGCGCTCCCGCCGCGCCACCCCGATGCGGGACGGCTGGTCGAGGCGATGCGCTACACGCTCATGCTGCCCGGGAAGCGGCTCCGGGCGATCGTCTGCCTCGCCGTCTCCGAGGCCTACGGCGGCCGCGAGAAGGACGTGCTGCCGCTGGGCGTCGCGGTCGAGATGATCCACGCTTCGTCGCTGATCCTCGACGACCTGCCGTCGTTCGACAACGCGCTGCGGCGGCGCGGCGCGCCGACGAGCCACCGCGTCTTCGGCGAGGCGACCTCGATCCTCGCCGCGGTGGCGCTGCTGTCGGGCGCCTACCGCCACGTCGCGCGCTGCTCCCGCCCGCGGATGATGGGGCCGGACGACGCGGTCGGAACGGTCCTGCTGCTGGCGGAGGCCGTCGGCGAAAGCGGCATGGTCGCGGGAGAAGCGCTGGACCTGATGGCCCGCGGGGCCACTCCGGGCTTCGAGGAGCTGGAGCGGATCCACGCGCTGAAGACCGGCAGCCTGTTCATCGCCTGCGCGGTCGAGGCCGGACGGCGCGCCGGCGCCGGCGCGGCCGAACAGGCGGCGCTGAAGGCCTATGCCAAGAACCTCGGGCTGGCGTTCCAGATCACCGACGACCTGCTCGATGTGATCGGCGATCCGGACAAGACCGGCAAGGACGTCGGACTCGACGAGTCGGGGGCGAGCTTCGTCAGCTTCGCCGGCATCGAGGGTGCACGGCAGCTCGCCGCCGACCTGCTCGACACCGCCGCGCTCAGCCTGGCGCCACTGGGCCGGCGCGGGGAGGTGCTCGAGGCGATCGCGCGCACCGTCGCGACGAGGGAGCGTTGAGCGCGCCGCCCCCTCCCCTGGGACCGAACGACTCGTCGCCGGCCGGCGACCCGCGCGGCTACGACGCGGTCCGCGACGCGCTGCGCGAGCGCGGCTACCTGGAGGCGCCGCTCGAGCGGCTTTTTTTCAGCGGGCGGGGCGGCTGGCTGACGGCGCTCCTGGGTGGACTGGTCGCCGGGCCGCCGCTGGGGATCCTGCTCGCGCTGGTGCTGGTCCGCGAGAGCCGGGGGCTCGTCCCCTGGTGGCCCGACGGCGTGCTCTACGCGCTCCTGTTCGCGGTCGTCATGGGGATCTTCGTTGCGCTCGCCGAGGCGGTCGCGGGGCTCGTGATCCGGGCCTACGAGCGCGCCCGCGGCGGGCTGTCGCCGCGGCGCGCGTCGCTGGCGGCAGGGCTGGTGGTTGCCGGCGCGCTCGCGCTCTACCTCGGCGTCTGGTGGGCCCGCGCCGGCGGGCCCCGTTCGTGGGCCAGCGTGCTGTCGCTGCTGCTGCTGGCGGGGGGCGCCGGGTTCGCCGGGCGCGTCGTGTCGGCGGCGGCGCTGGTCCAGGCGGCGATTGCCACCGGGCGTGCACCGCGTCGTGCGCCGCCCCGCGCCGCGCTCTGGACCCTCGGCCTGGCGATGGCGCTCGCGGCCCTGGCGGGGCTCGCCGCCGTTGCGACCAGCGCCGGAGAGGGGAGCGGGGAGCCGGTCGAGGTGCGTGCCGGCGCGCCGGCGCGGTCGATCCTCGTCGGCTGGGACGGATTGTCGCTGGAAGCCGCGCGCGGGCTGGCGCGCGAGGGGGCGACGCCGTGGCTCGCCGGGCGGCTCGGCGACGGGGCGGTGTCGGTCCTCCGGGCGGGGGCCGAGAGCGATCCGGTCGCGGTCTGGACGACGATCGCCACCGGCTGCCCGAGCGCCGTCCACGGCGTCTCGGGGGCCAGCCTGCGCGGCCTGCCCGGCGCCAGCGCGCCGGCGGTCGGCCGGGGTGTCGCGGCCGGGCCGATGGACCTGCTGACCCGCCTGCTGCCGACCGAGCAGCGCGCGGTGCGGGCCGGCGTGCGCGGCGTCCCGGCCTTCTGGGAGGTGACGGCGGACGCGCGCAAGACGGCGCTCGTGCAGTGGTGGGGGACCTGGCCTGCCGTCTCGCCGGGCGCCGCGGGCGGCTACGTCGCCAGCGAGGGGGCGCTCGTCGCAGCCCGGCGCGGGCGCGGTACGCCCGAGGCGATCTTTCCCCCGTCGTGGGGCGAAGCCCGCGCGGCGGCCTGGCTGGCAGCGGCCGAAGACCAGGCTGGCCCGCTGGGCGAGGCACGCGACGCGGCGGCGGTCGCCGCGCGCGAGGCCCTGGTGACCGATCTCTTTGCGCTGCAGTCGCTGGAGGATGCGCTGCGCGACCCCGCCGTGGCGGTCGCGGCGGTCTACCTGCCGGGGCTCGACATCCTGCGCGAGCGCTTCCGCCACGAGGGGAAGGACCTGTTCGAGATGCTCGCCGCGGTGCGCGGTCACGCCGCGGTCGTCGATCGTGAGTTGGCCCGCGTGGTCGGCGACGACGCGCCGGTCACGCTCGTCGGCTGGCCGGGACGGGCGGGGGGATGGGAGCGCGGCTTCGCGGCCTGGCCGGACGGGGCCGGAGCCATCCCCGCGTCGGTCGGGCTCGAGCAGGTCTCCCCGACCTTCCTCGCCGCCGCGGGCTACACGATCGATGCCCGGATGTGCAGCGGAGGGGCGGGCGCGCTGACGGCCGGATCGGACCGACGCAGGACTCGGGCCCGGGTGGCGGCTCCCTCCGGCGCGGCGGCCAGCGGAGCTCTCGAGGCGGACGTTCTCGAACGGCTGCGGAGCCTGGGATACGTGGACGCGAAGTAGCCGTCGTGTGACGTAGCCCTAATCTGGAAACAGTTTTCTTGTTTGACTCGAGGGCGCGCCGTATACTCCGCCGGCACGAGGACGACATGATCGAAGCCAGCACCGAACGGATCTACCGCCGCCACCGGGACATCTCCTTCCAGGACTATGGCGGAGAGGGCCTCCTGGTCATCCCCCGTCAGGCTCTCCAGGTCGTCCTGAACGGAACCAGCCTCCGCGTTCTCCAACTCGTCGACGGCAAACGCTCGGCGGCGGAGATCGCCTCGATCCTCTCGGCCGAGTACGAGCAGGTACCGGTCCTCGAAGAACTCGTCGGCGACGTGCGTGGTGCACTCACAGAGTTGACCGAGCTCGGCGCGGTCGAGCTCGTCCCGACCGCGTAACCCCCCCCGGACTTGCGACTGCGAGAGGATTGCCATCCGTGAGCATCGATGTCAGCACCCTCGTCAACCGTGCCTACGAGCAGTCGCGGCCGATCACGGCGCAGCTCGAGTTGACATACAAGTGCAACCTGCTCTGCTCGTTCTGCTACAACGCGCCGAAGCAGCGGCACGAGCTGGACGGCGAGCAATGGCTCTCTGCGATTTCGAAGCTCCAGGCCGCAGGCACGTTCACGATGATCCTGACGGGCGGAGAGCCCTTCGTTCACCGCGACTTCTGGAAGATCGCGGAAGGTGTGCGGGAGCGCGGGCTGGTGTTGAAGGTCTACACGAACGGCGTGCTGCTGGCCGATCGTGCGAAGGTCGAGCGTTACGCGGAACTGGCACCCTTCGACACCGAAATCAGCATCCACGGCGCGCGGGCGGCGACTCACGACAGGCTCACGGGAATCAGTGGCTCGTTCGATCGCCTGCTCGTGGCGCTCGGTCATCTTTCCGAGACCGGTGTGAAGGTCACGCTGAAGACGCCCATCACGCGCCTCAACCAGGCGGAACTGCGGGATATCGACACGCTTGCCGACCGCTTCGGCTACAAGGTCACCTACGACACCAACATCAACCCGACCGACGACGGAGATCTCGGACCGCTCTCTCTCGCCGCTGAGAAGGAGTTCCTGATCTCGTTCCTGGCCGACCAGGTGCGCCTCGGTCGGCGAGGGCTGAACCCCCGGCCGGTGGCGGACATGAAGCACAACTGCGGCACGGGCCGCACCAGCGTCGCGATCGACCCTTACGGGGATGTATTCCCCTGTATCGCCTGGCGCCGGGCCGTCTGCAACATCCTCGAGGTGGAAGATTTCGACGCCGTCTGGCAGGGGAAGGCCGGCCGCAACGAGACGCTGGACTTCGTGCGGAAGGTGGCAGACGAGGTCCCCCGGGCCACGCTGTCCCCGCATGAGGAGGGGGGGTTCGCCTCCTTCTGCCCGGCGGTGGCCGAGAAGGAGACCGGCAGCCCCTATTCCTTTTACGGGGCGGCCCAGGTGTCCGGGCTGGTGAAGCTCGAGGCCTTCCGACGCGTCCGCGGAGAGGGGCAGGCGGTTGCCAGCGGAGAAAGACTTGCCAACCGCGACGATCCAGCGTAAACAAAACACGACCTGATGACATCCCGCCCCAAGCTTGTTCCGGACAGGCTTGGAACGAGACGGGACCCGCACCACGAACCGCCGGGAGGGAATCCCGGCACCCTGCAGGGAGGATTTTCATGAAGAAGGTTTACGAGAAGCCCCGCGTTCTCTTTGTTGAGAAGGTGGAGGCTCGGGCAGTCGGCTGCGCGCTTGCAGATGCCAACACCTGCAGCGACGGTCCGATCCAGAGCTAGATCCACCCGCAACGCGGGGCCGGAGCGACCCCGAGGGCCCGCCTTCTTGAGGCTCGAACCGGATCGCTCCAGAAAGAACGTGTGCACACGGAATCGGGCGGCCTTCGGGCCGCCCGATCTCTTTTTGGGAACCCGACGATCCCGCTGCGGCAACGCCTCCGCGCCGGCTCCCCGGTTTCGAGTGGGGCGGCCGCCCGGCTGACGGTATCTTGGGGCGGTCGGGGTCAGCGGGCGCAGCCGCCGCCGAACAGGCGGTGCCGGTAGGGAGAACCACGGAATCGATGAGCGCGACCCGCCCCGCGCCCTGCTGTTGCCGCCGTGTCCTGGTCCGCGCCTTCCGCGCGGCCCTGCTGGCCCTGTGTGCGCTCTGCCGTCCCTGCCGCGCTGGCCGTGCCCCCCGGCCCGGCGGTCCACCACGAGACCGACGCGGCGACGGGGGAGCAGCTCCTGACCCTCGATCTGCCACCGGTTTCCTGGGCCGAGGTCGACGGCGCTTTCGAGCCGTCGCTCGCCGGCTTCGGGCGGGTCGGGACGGTCGGAGTGCCCGACCTCCCCGCGCGCCAGGAGCGGATCGCCCTCACGCCCGGTGGGGCGCTGGAGATCGTCGGGGTCGAGGCGGCCTGGGCCGAGGGGCTGCTGCCGGGCCCGATCGCCCCGTACCCGGCCCGCGACCCGCGCCGCGCCACCGACGAGACGGCCTGGCCCGCCGGACCCGGCTGGTGGCCCGCCGAACCGGTCCGGATCGCCGTCCCGGACGGGGCCTGGCGGACGCTGCGCTTCGCCGCGCTGGAGATCGTGCCGCTGCAAGTTGAGCTCTCGACCGGGCGCTTCCGCGTCGCGACCCGCCTGACGATCCGCCTGCGCGTCAACGAAAGCGCAGCGGGGCCGCGCGCGCTGGCGGCGACGCCCGCGGCGGTCGAATCGGATCCGTTCGCGGCGGGGGGCGAGGAGTTCGCCCACGGAGCGTCCCGCGTGCCGCGGGCGGAACTGTCGTCCCTGCTCGCGGCGGGCGGGGCGACGCCCTTCTCAGGGCCGCTCTCCGGCCCGCTGGCCCCCCTGGCCGCGCCGACCTACCCGGCCTGGCAGCTGGTCGTGAATGCCGACGGGCTGCAGCGCGTCACGTACGAGTGGGCGCAGGCCAACTCGCCGGGGCTCCTGTCGTTCCTCACCGCCAACGATCCGCGTCGCTACCGCCTCACCGTACAGGGGATCCAGGTCCCGATCCGCGTCGCGGGCGAGACCGACGGCGTCTTCGGCCCCGGCGACGCGATCGTCTTCTACGGCCAGGCGGTCGGCGCCGTCGACCTCTTCGAGCCGGACGCATGGCAGCACGGCGACTACACCGACGGCAACGTCTACCGGCTGGACGCCGCGACCGGCCCGCTGCGCGTCGCCGAGTCGGCCTTCACAGGGACGCCGAACGGGCTCTACGCCGTCCCGCCCAGCTTCCGCGACACGGTGCACCACGAGGAGGACGAGAAGTTCCATGGCTTCGTCCCGGCAGACGGTCTCGACCACTGGTACGCCGACCCGTTCCTCGACGCGAACGGGGTGCCGGTCAGCCTCGACCAGTTCGTCGCCACGCCGGACCACGCCGGCGGCTCGGTCGACCTCCGGGTGCGGCTGCTCGGCTTCCAGTACAACCGCAACTTCCACCGCTCCGAGATCTCGCAGGACGGGACGGTGCGCGACACGAAGGACTGGGACGGCTACCGCGAGTTCACCCACGGCGTGGACGGCGGAGCGGTGAGCTTCCCGGCCACGCTGGCCGGGACGACGCAGATCACGGTGCGGCTGCCGCTCGGGCGCTCCGCCGACAGCCAGCCGGTGACGCGCGACACGGTCGGCGTCAACTGGATCGAGCTCGACTACGACCGGCTCTATCGCGGCTCCTCCGACCGGCTCGCCTTCGGTGCGCCCAACGCGCAGCGCGAGGTGCGGCTGTCGGCGTTCGGCGCACAGCCCGAGGTCTGGGAGATCACCGACGGCACGGCGTCCGCGGCCGGGATGACGATCGCCGTCCCCAAAGCGGTCACGAAGGTCGGCCCGGCGACTGGCGGCTGGGGCTTCACGCTCGAGAGCGACTCCGGCCGCCCCGCGACGCGGCGTTTCGCGGCGGCCTCCGGCGCCGGCTACCGGACCCCGTCCGCAGTCCGCGAGGACCGCGCGCCGTCGTCGCTGGACGCGGCGTTGGGGATCGAGCCTGAAGGGGGCCGGGCTCGGCGCCGACTGGGTCGTGATCGGGGCCCGCTCGCTGCTGGACATGGGCGCCGGCTCGCGGCTGCGCGGCCTCGTCGCGCTGCGGCAGGGCCAGGAATGCGCGCCGGGCCGGCTGTGCAAGACCGCCGTCATCGACCTGCTGGACGTCTACGACGAGTTCAGCGACGGGATCGAGGACCCGCGCGCGATCCGCGCCTTCGTCGAGTACGCGCTGGCGAACTGGTCGCCGGCCCCGGCCTTCCTGGTGCTGGTCGGCGACGCGACCCGCGACTACAAGAACTTCTTCGGCTACAGCCCCGCGCGGCAGTTCCTCCCGACACAGATGTTCGACCTGACCGCCAACTCGCAGTTCGGGTACTACCCGTCCGACACCTGGTTCGCGGCGGTGGTCGGAAGCGACGCGATCCCCGACCTGGGGGTCGGCCGGATCCCGGCTCACTCGCTGGCCGAAGCGGAGGAGGTCTTCCGCAAGATCGTCGCCTACGAGCAGGGGGCCAAGCCCGCGTCCTGGGCCGGCCGCGCGTGTCTCGTCTCGGAGATGGAGGCCGGCGCCCCGGAGACCTTCACCGCGATCCACGACGCGATGCACGCGCAGTACTTCGCGGGCGGCCCGGCGGTCGGCCAGAAGGTCTACGAGCAGGCCGTGGACGAGGACTGCCAGGGCGGCGGCACGCCGATGAACAACCGCGTCGACGCCTGCGCCAACACCGGGGCGGCGATCCTGAGCTACGTCGGCCACGGGCAGTACAAGGGCTGGGGCAAGAGCTGCACGATCTTCCAGACCGCCTCGCCCACCGATCCCGGCGGGACGCGCGAGGACCTGAACGATCTGGTCACCGACTCGCCGCTGTCGTTCCAGATCCACGCCAACTGCATCACCGGTCACTTTCCGGCCGACTCGAGCGTGGGCAGCCTGAACGACAGTTGGTACACCTTCGTCGAGGACTGGCTGACGACGCCGCGGAAGGGGATCGTCGGGGCCTTCGCGCCCGCGCATCTGACCTACCTGGCGGAGATCGACTCGCTGATCGCGCCGTTCTACGACGAGATCTACGGCCGCAAGAAGGAGCGGGTGGTGGCGCGGATCGATGCCCGGATCCGGGCCGAGTACGCGACGTTCAACAACCTCACCGGGCTGCGCTCCTTCGTGCTGGAGGGCGACCCCGCGCTGCGGCTCGCGGTGCCGGCGCCGGCGGCGCCCTCGATCACGTCGATCGTGCCGGCCGGGAGCGGGGCGCTGACGGTGAGCTGGACCGCGGTGAGCGGGGCGGCGTCGTACCGCGTGTACCGCGCGATCACCCCGGGTGCGCCCTACACGCAGGCCGGCCAGACGGCGTCGACCAGCCTGATCGACGGCGGGCTGACCAACTGCCGCGAGGTCTTCTACTACGTCGTCGCGGTCGACTCGGCCGGCTTCGAGAGCCGTTGGTCGAACTTCAACGACACCTGCTACGGCGACCGCAGCGACTGCCGCTCCGGGATCCCCGAGAACCCGGCGGGTCCGGCCGCGCCGGCGCTGACGAAGGTCGAAGACACCCAGACCGGCGGCGAGCTGCTGGCGAGCTGGAACGCGCCGTCCGATCCGAACCACGAGATCGTGCAGTACCGCGTGGAGTGGGCGGAGTCGGCGGGCGGCGCAGCGCTGGGGGCTCGGATCGCCGGCGGCGAGGCGCGGAGCCTGGCGATCGGCGCGCTCCAGAACGGCAGGACCTACTGGGTCCGCGTGCGGGCCGAGAACTGCAGCCGTCCGGGGCCCTACTCCGGCGAGCTGACCGGCGTGCCGCACCTCGTGCGCGGGATCAACCCGCCGCGGTCGATCGGCGATCTGCGGGTCACGCGCCAGGGGATCGACCTGCGGCTGAGCTGGACGCCGCCCTCGCAGACCGTCTGGGGCACGGGGACGACGCTGACCGCGATCGAGGTCTACGGCTCGACGGCCGGGCCGGCCTTCGCGCTGACGCCGGGGAACCGCCTGGCGTCGCTCGCCGCGACGGCTGCGCAATGGACGCACGCAGGGCAGGGGACCGCGGCCCCGAATCCGCGCTGGTACTACACCGTCGTGGCGCTCGACTCCGCGGGGCTGCGCTCGGCCGGGGGCGACGAGCTGCCGGACGGGATCGCGGATCTTCGCGTGCGGCGCCTGTCGGCGAGCCAGCTCCGGCTGTCGTGGAGCGAGGTGACGCGTGCGGTCGACGGCCGGCCGCTGCAGGTCTTCAGCTACAACCTCTACGGGCGACCCTCGAACCTGCCGCGCGCGAGCTGCGGCGACGCCAATCGCCTGCTGGCTGACGTCCCGCCGGCGGGGGGAACGGTCGAGGTCTCGCTGTCGACCCCGGCGGGCGCGTACTACACGTGGCAGGTCCTGGCCGAGGACTGGCACGGCAGCGAAGCCGTCTGGTGATCGTTGCGCGGACGTTCGGGCCGGCACGGAGGCCGGCCCCTACAGGTTGTGCGACCGACTTGCCGTTGGTTGCGCGATCGTAGGGGCCGGCACGGAGGCCGGCCCCTACAGGTTGCGCGATCGTAGGGGCCGGCCTCCGTGCCGGCCCGCCCTGCGACCCGTGCCCTACCGCAGTGCGTCGAGGTCGCGCCGCGCCGCGGCGTTGCCCGGTTCGCGCTCCAGGACCGATTCGAGCAGCTTCTTTGCCGTCTCCTTGTTCCCGAAGCGC
The DNA here is from genome assembly GCA_963702425.1 of uncultured Acidobacteriota bacterium. Taxonomy (GTDB): domain Bacteria; phylum Acidobacteriota; class Polarisedimenticolia; order J045; family J045; genus JALOKP01. Next base: position 229,231 of record CAVPCQ010000006.1, on the reverse strand, counting down.
ATCTCGTAGCGCGCCCCGCGGTGGGCGAGGAGCATCTGGTTGCGAATCGCCGCCTCGAGGTTGCGCTTGGCCACGTCGGCCTCGGCGGTCCGTCCCGCGCGGCGCAGGATCTCCTCGTACACCTGCCACTCGCGGATCGCCATGGGGTTCCAGGAGAGGTACTTCTGCATCAGCTCGAGCCCCTCGGCAGTCTGGCCGCTGGCCATCGCGTTGACCGCCGCCTCGCCCCAGAACTCGCGCTCGAAGCGCGAGGCCGGCAGGCCGACGAGCAGCTTGCCGTCGGCCCAGGCGGCCGCGGCGCGCCCCGCCTGTCCGTTGACCCGCATCCGCATCCCGAGCGCGAGCGCATTCCCCGGATCCCGGGCCAGGATCTCGTCGAGCAGCGGCGACGCCTCGGGGGCCCGTCCGCTCCGCATCAGCGCGCGGGCCCGCATGATCTTCGGTTCGACGCGCTCCGGCGCCAGTAGCTCGGCCTGCTCGTACATCCGCAGCGCGGTGCCGGGGTCGGGGGTCGGGGCCGACTCCAACAGGAACCCCTCGGCGCAGAGCGCCATCGCCGACGGTCCCCGGCGCCGGGCCTCCGCGACCAGCCGCGTCGCGATCCCGCGCTCGATCCGGCCGACGGCATAGGCGTAGGCGAGTTCGCCGACCTGTTCGGCCGAGAGCGGCGCCCCCGGCGTCTCGGCGACCGGCAGGATTCCGTCGTCGAACCGCCCGAGCAGCGTCACGTTCTCGTCGACCGAGTCCTGCAGCCGCCACGGGGCGTGCAGCTCGACGTACATCGAGTCGTCGGTGTTGCGCTTCGTCGCCAGCCGGGCGATCTCGGCCAGGTTGTCGGAGGTCAGGCGCATCAGCGACCAGACGTCCGCGGTGCCGAGCAGCCGCAGTTGCTCGAGGTCCTCGCGCGCCGAGGGCGGGAGCGCCTCCCAGCGCGGGAGGTCGGCCGGCGTCAGCGGCCGGTCCGTGGCGAGCAGCATCAGGTCGCCGTCGTTGCGCAGGAACTGGAAGGCGTAGGCGTGCGGGAACTCGGAGCGCAGGGCCTCGAGCACCGACGCCACGCCCGCCGGGTCCATCCCGTAGAGCTGGATCCACTGCAGCAGCCGGCCGCCCGGGTTGAGCGCCCGCCGCGCCGCGTGGAAGAACTCGCGCGTGAACAGGTTGGAGCAGCCGGAAAGGAACGGGTTCGACGGCTCGGAGATGATGACGTCGTACTTCTCGCGCGTGGCCGCCAGGTAGCTCCGGCCGTCGTCGAGGATGACGCGCACCCGCGGGTCCTCGAGCGGTCGGTGGTTCCAGGGGTCGAAGAAGTGCGAGGCCTCGAGCACCGCCGGCTCGATCTCGACGACGTCGATCTGCTTCACCGGGTAGAGCGTCGCCGCCCCCGTCGTCACGCCGGAGGCGTAGCCGATCACCATCACCCGCTCGGCCGGCCCGCCGAAGATCAGCGGCAGGTGCCCGGAGAGGACCTGCGTCGACATGTCCTTCAGTGACGCGTCCGCCTTGCCGTTGATCTTCATCGTGATCCCGTCGGGCTGCTTGTGGATCGAGACCGTCGCCGAGACCCCGTCCTCGTAGAAGGCGATCTCGTTGACCGGGATCCCTTCGAACGGCTCGAGGTCCAGGTCGAAATCGAAGGCGTTCTGGGGCCGGTAGTAGGCGCCCATCGTCATCGCCTTCTGCGACCAGACCGGCGGGACGAGCGCGACGGCGATCCCGGCCGCGGCCGCACCGACGGCGAGCGCCGTCCGGGCCGTTCCCTTCCACTGCGTCTGCCAGAGCAGGATCGCGGCCGCCGAGAGCAGATTGATTGCGACCGCGAGCGTCATCGTGCGGGAGAGGCCCAGTCCGGGGATGAGCACGAAGCCGGCCAGGAACGCCCCCGCGGCGGAGCCGAGCGTATTGACGAAGTAGACGTCGCCGACCGTCTGGGACGGCTCGCGGCCGGCCGCGGACAGCGTCCGGGTCAGGAGCGGGAAGAGCGCGCCCAGCACGAGGGTCGGCCCGAGCATCGCCAGGATCGAGAGCACGAACGAGGCGATGACGACCGTCCGCCCGCCGAGACCGAAGGTCTCGTACACCCGCAGGAACACGTCGTTCATCTGCCGCAGCAGGAAGAGCGTCAGAAACGACAGCGTGCCGAGGACGAGGAGTCCGAGCGCGTAGGCCCGCACCGGCTGCTTCAGGCGATCGAAGAAGCGCCGGCCGATCAGGCTGCCGAGCGCGATCCCGATCAGGAACGCGGACAGCATCGCCGAGAAGGCGTAGACCGACGAGCCGAAGATCATCGTCAGCGCGCGGGTCCAGGCGACCTCGTAGGCCAGGGCGGTGAAGCCGACCAGCCCGTAGGACAGCAGCGCGAGGTTCCAGCGCGGCCAGCTCGCGGCAGGGGAGGGGGGCCCGGCGGCCGCCGTGGCCGGCACCTGAGGTTCCGGCGCGCGATCCAGGCGGGGCGCCAGAACGAGCAGGGCCACCAGCCCGGCCGCGGCGTCCATCGCAGCCCCGACGGCGTTCGTCCAGAAGACGCCGAGTGCCGGGAAGAGCAGGAAGGTCGCGCCGAGCGTCCCGAGCACCGCGCCGAGGGTGTTGATCCCGTAGAGCAGCCCGACGCGCCGCGCCAGGTCGTCCCAGCCGCGCGTGACGGCCGCGACCAGCACGGGCAGGGTCGCCCCCATCAGCACCGTCGGCAGCAGGAAGACCGTCAACGCGAGGACGAAACGCACCAGCGCCGCCGGCCAGAAGGACATCCCGGAGAGCAGGGCGCTGTTCAGGGAGGGGAAGAGGCCGACCACGAATGGCACCGCGAGCGCGTAGGCGGCGATCGCCAGCTCCATCCAGCCGTAGGTCGCGATCCCGTTCTTCAATCGACGCGCGACGCGGCCGCCGAGCAGCCCGCCGATCCCCAGCCCGAGCATGTAGGCGACGAGGATCGTGCTGATCGCCAGCGTCGTGGAGCCGAAGACGAGCTTCAGCAGGCGCGACCAGCAGACCTCCATCACCAGGCTGCCGGTACCCGACAGCAGCAGAGCGGCGGCGACCGGGCCGAGCAGAGCAGACGAGGAGCGGGCGGTGGCAGTGGGCGTGGTCATCAGGGAGCGGTCCCCTCGCGCAGTGCGCGCAGGCTCTGGCGCGCGAGGCGCAGGTCGGTGGCGGATTCGGGCAGGCGCTCGGCCCGGGCGACGAACTCCTCCCAGGCGCCGATCGCCTCGGGGCGGCGGCCGAGGTCTTCGAGGGCGCGGGCGCGGTTGAACAGGACGTTGGGATCGCGCGGGTCGAGCCGCGCGGCCTTCTCGATCAGGGGCAGCGCATCGCCGGGCCGCTCGGCCTGGATGTACGCGGAAGCGAGATTCGACAGGTCGCTCGCGGAGTCGGGTGCGAGACGTGCGGCCTTCTCGAGCAGCTCGATCGCACGCTCCTTCCGATCCGGCTCGTTCGCGAGCAGTCCGAGCGCAAGTCCACGCAGCGCGGCGACGTTCCCCTCGTCGCACTTCAGCGCTTCGAAGTACTGTGGCTTGGCGTTCAGCCACTCCTTCTTCTCTTCGTACTCCTGCGCCCGCAGGATGTGCAGCCGCGCGATGCAGCGCGCCTCGGCCTTCAGCGGATCGGTCGTCGCCGGGATGGCGACCGCGCCGCGGGCGACGACGAGCAGCGCGATCCCCGCCAGCGCACCGGTCCACAGCCCGCGCCGCGCGGGCCCGAGTCCGCCGTCGGCCCACCCGCCGAGCCAGCCGACGGCCGCGCCGACCACGAGGCCGGTTCCTCCGAGCACCGCACCGCCGAGCAGGAGCCCGCCCAGCCCGAGCGCGAGGCCGACGAGGAGCGCCCGCAGCCAGCCCGGCGCCGGCGAGCCGCCGCCCAGCAGCGCGCCGGCCGCCGCGCCAGTGAGCAGCCCGAGGACCAACAGGTCGCTCGGGACGCGGGCCAGCGCCTCGCGGCCGACGACCAGGGCGTACCCCGCAGCGACCGCCGACATCACCGTCACTGCTCCCACCGCGATCGACGCGGCGCGCTTCATCCCCGCCGGGACCCAGGCCGCGGTCAGCACCACGAGTGGCAGAGCCGCCGCCAGCAGCGGGACGGCCACGCTACGGCCGAGCCCCGCCGCGAGCGCGCCGCCGATCAGCGCCAGCCCGCCGCGTATCGCATCGCCGGCGTCCGGGCGCAGCACGGCCGAGGCGAGCAGCCCCAGGGCCAGCAGCGCTCCCGGCACGGCCAGCGCGTCGTACGGCGCGACGAGCAGCGCCTGGCCGAGCGGCAGGTGCAGGAAGAGCGCGACCAGGATCCCCGCCGCGCACGCTGCGACGAGCAGCGGCACCAGCCCCGGCGCGGCGCTCGTCCCGCCGCGGCCGCGCAGCCATGTGGGCTGCAGCGGACGGCGCTCGGAGAGCCACCAGCAGGCCCCCAGCCCGGTCATCGCCAGGCCCAGCCACATCAGCGCGATCGAGTCGGGCGCGGTGTCGTGGTCCATCCGCTTGAGGAGCGCCTCGCCCCATAGCAGATCGGTGCGCGTCAGCGACGGGTTCCAGAACCGGAACAGGCCGTGCACGAGGACCATCAGCGACAGGAAGAACAGCGAGACGAAGTAGACGGTGACGGCGCCACAGAGCGCCCGCCACCACGAACGGCTGCGCAGCAGGATGTAGACGCCGGCCAGCAGCACGGCCGCGAGGATCTCGATCCGGATCCCCGGCGTGGTGCCGACGAAGCTCGCCGCGGGGTCGAAGAAGTGCGCCCAGGTCCAGCCCAGCTCCGACGGATCGGCGTGCAGGTAGCCGATCGTCGGCGTGTCGTGCGTGCGGTGCAGCACCAGGTCGGCGATCGGCGGCACGAGCGTCAGCAGCCAGGCCATCAGCATCAGCCGCGCGACGCGGGCCGAGGCCACGCCGGCCCACAGCGCGAGGACCAGCGACAGCGCGAAGAACGGCGCGACGTAGGCCATCGGGTAGTGGACGAAGGCCGCCAGCCCGAAGAAGACCGGGTTCTTGGCGACGACGATCTCCAGCACGTTGCGGACGGCGATGATCCCGGCCAGCGTCGCGAGCAGCGCGCCGGGGCCGATCGGCAGCTCCTCCATCCGCTCGACGAAGGCGCGGAAGCGGGACCAGAGTGCCGTCATCTCGCGTACCCCAGGCTGCGCAGCCGGTCCGGGTCGGGGTGGGACTCGATCCCGTCCTCCGTCGGTGCGTTCTTCAGCAGGTCGGCCGACATCGTCTGCAGCAGTAGGCGCAGCCGCTGGGCTTCGGCGGCCCGACTGCTGGCCAGGTTCGTCGTCTCCCCCGGGTCGTCCGCGAGGTCGTACAGCTCCTCATCCCACGCGCCCGGCCCGCTCGGGATCCGGATCAGCTTCTGCGCGCCGTCGTGCAGGGCCCACCAGCGCCCTTCGCGGCCGGCCACCGGGCGGCGCGGGTTCTCGTTGCGGATCAGCAGGTGATCGGTGAGGTGCACCGCGGTCGGTCGCGGCGACGCGACGGTGCCGCCCTGGCGCAGGAGCGGCGCGAGGTCCACGCCGTCGAGCCCGGCGGGGACCGGTGCGCCGGAGAGCGCGAGGATCGTCGGCGCCAGGTCCTCGACCCGCACCACGCCGTCGATCCGCGTCCCCGGCGGGACCTGTCCCGCGGCGCGCAGCATCAGCGGGACGTGCAGCGTCGTGTCGTAGAGGTACTCGCCGTGCCCGAACCAGTAGTCGTGCTCGCCCAGGCTCTCGCCGTGGTCCGACGCGAAGGCCAGCACCGCTCCGTCCCAGTACCCCAGCTCCTTCAGCGTGGCGACGAGCTGGGCCACGGCGGCGTCGGTCTGCAGCACCTCGGCGTCGTACATCCGGCGGGCCTGCTCGAGCTCGGCCGGAGTCAGTACCGATGGAGCGTCGAAGAGCATTTGGCCCCACGGGATCGCGCCCGATTCCACGCGCTGGGCCAGGTCGCCCGCGCCGGCGCCGGAGGGGTCGGTCCGGCGGGCGAACTCGGGCCGCGGCTCGTAGCTCCAGTGCGGATCGAGGTAGTGGATCCAGAGGAAGAAGGGCTTCCCGTCCTTCGGCCGGGATCGCAGCCACGCCACTGCCTCACCGGTCAGCGAGAAGGCCGAGTCGCCGACCCAGCGCGGCTCGGGGTTCGAGAAGAGGTCGAAGCCCTGCTCGAACCCGAAGCCGGGCTGCAGGACGATGTTGGTGATGAACGCGGCGGTGTCGTAGCCCCGCTCGCGGAACCGCTCCGCGAGGGTCGTCGCGGAGTCCGGCAGGCGCATCCCCAGGCCGTCGCCGCCGTGCTGCAGCGGGTGCAGGCCGGTCAGGATCGAGCCGACCGACTGGGTCGTGCGCGGGAACGGGGCGTACGCAGTCGAGGCCCAGGCGCCCTCGCGGCCGAAGGCGTCGAGGGCGGGGGTGGGGAAGGCGAACCCGTGGAGGCCGACGCGGTCGGCCCGGAGGGTGTCGACCGTGACCAGGATGACCGGCCGCGGGGGCGGGCCGGAAAGCGCGCCGCAACCCGTGGCCGAAGCGGCGCCGAGCGTGAGGACCAGGGGGAGAAGGGCGGATCGTGCGGACGTCACGCGGGCTCCGGGCGTGCGAGTATACCGTCGCGCTCTCATGGACTCCCCTCGTCACCCGGAGCCGTCCGACGCCGAGCTGGTCCGCGCCGCACAGGCCGGCGACCGCGACGCGCTCGACCAGCTCGTCACGCGCCACGGCCGGCGCGTGCTCTCCGTCGCCCGCGGGGTGACCCGCCACCGGGAGGACGCGGAGGACGTCGCTCAGGAGGTCTTCGTCCGGCTGATCCGGACGATCGGGCGGGTCGACCCGGAGCGGCCGCTCGAAGCCTGGCTGGTGCGGCTGACCCTCAACGCGGCGAAGTCGGCCCGCTCCCGGTCGCCGCGGCGGCGGGAGGACGGGCTCGAGGCGGCCGGGGCGGAGCTGTCCGCGGCCCCGGACCAGGGGCGGGCCGTCGAGGAGGCGCAGTTCCGGGTCGCGCTGACGGAGGCTTCCCGGGTCCTCAGCGAGCGGGAGCGGGAGGTCTTCCTGCTCCGGGACGTGGAGGGTCTGGAGGTCGCCGTGATCGCGGAGGTCTTCCAGGTGGCCGACGTCACCGTCCGCCGCCAGTCGTCGGACGCCCGGCGGAAGGTCATGGACTGGTTCCGGTCCCACCGGCCGGAACTCCTGGGCCCCGAAAAATAGTCGTCCCGGGGATGAACGCCCCGCCCCGGACCCGGGTATGACCGGGTGAGGGGCGATCCCGAGCCCCCGGAGCAACCGACGATGACCTTCGAGAGCGAACCCGGCTGGCAGGCGATGGCGGGGAAGGTCCGCGCCACGGCCCCGGCCGTCAACGAGTTCGAGGTAGCCCGCCTCCGCAACCGGATCCGTGCCGCGTCCGCCCCGGCCACCGGCTGGCGGGGGCACGCCATGTCGCTGGCCGCCGGACTTGCGGCGACCGTCCTCCTGGCCGTGACCAGCGTGGCGGGCTTGGTCGGCCTGCGCGTCCCGATGATGGCCGAACAGGATGGAACGCCGCTCCAGGTCGCCCGCTCGGCCGACGGGACGGTGGTCATCCGTTACCAGGACGGGACGCCGATCCAGAAGGTGGTTTCATCGAGCAGCCCGACCAATGGGCATGACGCGCGGGTCCACGCGGCGGCAGGCCGCCAGTTCGTGGACCGGCAGGACGATATCCGGCCCGGGACCGTAGTCTTCTACCGGGTCGACTGAAGGAGCAGCAGACTTACATGACGATAACCTCCCGCCGGCACGGAGCATCCGGAAACCCGTTGCCGGCGGGCAGGACACACCGTACCTGTACCCGGACGTAGCCGCGGAGACCCGCGCTCCATCTGCCCGGCCGGGCAGCCTTGCCGAGTTCCGGGCGGCGGGTGGCCGGGTGGGAGCGACGGGCTCCGAGGTGAAGTCCAATAGCGTGAGGAGGTTTGGATGAATCGGTACCTGAAGGGAATCCTCGCGGGGCTGGCCGGCGTTGCCCTCCTTGTCGGCGGTTTCGCAACGGCATCGAACATGGGCTTCAAGTTCGTGCCGAACGTCACGGCGAACCAGGCGTTCAACCTGTCTGTGCCGTGGAACAACAACTTCACGAAAGCGAATCAGCTGTTCAATGACCTCGATGGACAGGATGCGGACGTGAACCGGCTCTCGAAGTTCCAGGCAAATTCGACGCTCCTGAACTGGTTCTCGGGAGCCGCGCCGACCAACAACTTCAATGTTGTAAAGGGTGAGTCTTACGTTGTGTTTGCAGCTGCGTCTGGCCCAGTTTCCGCCGCGGTTGTGGTCGGTTCTCACGATCCGAACTTCACCTTTAGCTTCACTGCGAATCAGGCGTTCAACGCCGCTGCGCCGTACCACCAGACTTTCACCAAGGCGAACCAGCTCTATAACGACCTGAACACCAAACTCGGAGCGGGTTCGATCAACCGCATTTCGAAGTTCCAGGGCAATTCCACACTTCTTAATTGGTTCAGCGGCGCGGCGCCGGTGAACAACTTCAACCTGGACCTCGGGATGGGCGTGGTGATCTTCCCGGCGCAGACGAAGTCCGGCTATGTCTGGCCGCACTACTGAGTAGCAGCCACAAAAAACGAGGGATTCTCCACGGAGGTAGAAAGATGCGTAAGCTCGTGATTCTTAGCCTCGTTCTCGCGGCTGTCGCGGTCATGGCCCCGACTGTCGCGAACGCGCAGGCATACCCGTTCGAGGCTTCGGTGCTTCAGGTCCCGACCGGGAATGCAGTTTTCCAGCGCTACTACACCGAAAGCAAGACGACGATTAATCCGGGTTGCGAGGGCGCGTGCCCGACCAAGCCCTGTGATCAGCTCATCGCTGGACAGCCCTCCTGCCAACTCATCTTCAATGCCAAGGGTCTGAGCGGTTACCGTGGGTACAGCGAGGACATCTTCAACTTTGGCGTTGGTGACGGAACCGTTTTCAACTCTGTGTTTGACTATGAGAGGAACACGGGCGCTGGCAACCACCAGGGTTTCTACGGATGGGTTCGCGGCGCCGTCACGATCAACTCGACGAGTTTGTGGAATGAAGCGACCTGCACCGGTTCCAACGGGACCGATTGCCTCGGCGTCGCGACTGCCAGCAACGCCCGGTCTGAGGCAAGTGGTGTGCCCGCGAGCTCCGGCGGGCCTGGTATTCCGAGTCTGGGTGGCCTGAGCCCGATTCCGGTGCCCAAGGCGGCTCCTGGAAGCACCCAGACGGCGTTCAATCTTTCCTGGGGGGCCATCTCGTCGGTCGGCGAGGCTGCTGGTGTCGCGCCGGTCGGCTACGAAGTTTGGGGTGCACGCGCCGCGAATTGCGCCACAGCGGCGACCGCAGGCCAGTTTGCATTCGTTCGCCTGGTGAATGGGACGTCGGCCACGATCGATGCTGGAGAGGTTCCGGGGTCTGGCGCGGCGTTCACATTCGCTCTCAAGGTCCGGTTCCCCGCCGCAGGCGGGAACACCGTGTCGACGCGGTTCCTGTCCGCCAATGGTCAGTGCTTCCTTGGCGGCGGCCTTTCTGCCAGCGTCTACGAGCTCGCCGCGAAGTACGCGGGCAAGACGAACGTCGAGGTCTCCTGGAAGACCTCTCTTGAGGATGGTGTCCGGGGCTTCTACGTTAGCCGCGCCACTACGCAGAACGGTCCGTTCTCGCGTGTATCCGAGCTGATCGCCGCCAAGGGCGAGGCCTCGGCCTACAGCTTCATTGATGCCGTCCAGGTGCCTGCCGGCGCTGTGAAGGCCACAGGGCTCTGGTATAAGGTCGAGACGATCGACATCGACGACAACGCCGTCGAGTATGGTCCGACAAAGGCGCAGCTGCCGGGTCCGGACCGTAGTGCCATCATCAAGCAGCGCACGGCCAAGCCGCAGCGCTAGCCAGAGCTTGCAAGTTCCTGGGAAGGGGGCCGGTACACCGGCCCCCTTCTTTTGTCTGTACCATTCACCCCGATCTCCGTATCCTCAGCAGGTGCTCTCCCGCGAGGACAAGCTCCTGGGTGAACTGCTTGTGCAGCGGGGACTCCTCTCGCCGCAGGAGATCGCCGCCGCCGAGGCGAAACGCTCCCAAGAGGCCCCCCATCTGTCCTTGTCCGACTTCCTAACTAAGAAAGGTGTCCTGGCTAGTCACACTGTCACACCAGACCGAACGTCTTCCATGCCAGAGCGAGTCGGGGAATTCGAAGTGGTCCGGGAGATCGGTCGCGGAGGCATGGGGATCGTCTACGAGGCGATCCAACAACCGCTTGGCCGCCGAGTCGCCCTCAAGGTGCTCTCGACGGCTGCTGCACTTCACGACATTCAATCCGAGCGGTTTGTCCGCGAGGCCCGCGCAGCGGCGCGACTAAAGCACCCGAACATTGTTACCGTACACGCGAGTGGCGAGAGAGACGGTTGGCAGTTTATCGCGATGGATCTGGTGGATGGCCCCTCGATCGAGGCTCTGCTCGAGCAGGGGCCGATCGAGTCTCAACGGGCGGTGATGATCATCGGCGCCGTGGCCAACGCGTTGCAAGCGGCGCACGATGCTGGGTTCATCCATAGGGACGTGAAGCCTTCCAACATCCTCCTGGACGCAAATGAGCTTCCAAAGCTCTCCGACTTCGGACTCGTTTACGACGAGTCGGCCACAAAGCTGACGCTTAGCGCGACCATCTTGGGAACACCTGCGTTCATGTCGCCCGAGCAAGCCCGCGGAGACGATCCGAGGCCTGAGCACGATGTCTACAGCCTCGGAGCCGTGCTATACGCCATGCTGGCCGGGCGACCTCCGTACGAAGGCAATCTCCCTTCTGCGGTCCTTTCGCGATTACTTACAGAATCTCCGCGGAGTCTCCGGGAGGTGCGACCGGAGGTGCCGCCAGCCCTGGCTGCGGTGTGTGATCGTGCTTTAGCTAGGTCTCCCGCAGATAGGTACACGAGTGCACGAGCTTTCGCTGACGATCTGGGAGACTTTCTCGAGGGGCGACGGACTAGCGCGGAGCGACGTGCGTCGTCCCGTAAGCGGAGAAGGATCGCTGCGGCGTCTTTCATTGCTATGACGCTCTCAGGCTTCGTCGGGGCACTTGCGTTGTTCTTTCCATGGATTCTGTCTGGCAGTCAAGCAAGTGTGGAGTTCGAAAGGATCGGTTTGCGACCGCTAACTCGGATTACCGCAACTCCGGGTATCGAAGTCTCGCCGTCCTTGTCCTCAGACAGCACCTGGATCGCGTACGCCAGCGAAATCGACGGCGACTGGGATATCTACCTAGATCGGACGGGAGAACAGCGCCCAGAGAATCTCACCGAAGATTCGACATTTGCGGACGCTCAACCGGCCTTCTCTCCGGACGGGCGGATGATCGCGTTCCGCTCGGAGCGAGAAGGGGGCGGAATTTTCATGATCGATCTTGCAACGCGGCAGGTCCAGAAGCTCCTCGACTTTGGGTATCACCCGAACTGGTCATCTGATGGAGAGTCGGTAGCAGTCTCTACAGAGCAAGTATTCGGGGTTGGGCGCTCGCCACGGAACTTCAATAGCGAGATCTGGACCGTCCATGTCGCCTCTCGAGGATCATCGCGCCTAGTAGCGACGGACGCAGTGCAGCCTGCATGGTCACCCGCAGGGACGCGAATTGCCTTCGTTGGTCGGCAAGAAGGGGTTATGGGACTGTGGACCTCCAGCGCGAACGGCGATGACGTTGTGCTCTGCGCCGAGATCGAAGGCCTTCTGAAGGATCCCGTGTGGTCGCGCTCAGGAAAGAGCCTTGTCGTGACAAGTCGACTCAGCGGAGCGAGCGATATTCGCGCGATCGCGATCGACGAGCGAAGCGGTACTTGCGGCAGGGAGCAACTCCCGGTGGTTCGCTCCCTCGCGGAGGCGCAACAGAATCCGTCGATCTCGAAGGATGGACAGCACCTCGCACTTGTTAGCTGGAAACGGGGTGAGGGGGCGTACCGAGTGTCATCCGGGTCGAGTGAGTTGAGCAGTCCGCGTGCCGTAACCGGCGACACTCGCGTCGAATCCTCCCCCGACCTCTCCCCCGATGGCAGTTGGCTCGCGCTCTCGGTCCAGGATGGCCCCTCCGACCTGGTCCTCGTCCGCACCGACAACAGCGACCGCCGGAACCTGACCCAGGACACGTACGAGGAGCGCACCCCGCGCTGGTCGCCCGACGCTCAGTGGATCGCGTTCGCCTCCGACCGAACCGGGAATTTCGAGCTCTGGCGGATGCGTCCCGATGGCACGGGGGCCGAGCGGCTGACCGAGACGGTGGAGGGGAGCGCCCTGTCGCCCGTCTGGTCGCCGGACGGGAGCCGGCTGGCGTACGGGGTGAGAGGACAGGGGATCCTCGAAATCGCCCCCTCCGCGCCGGCGCCCCGTGCGCCGCGCATCTTGCTCGCAACGAGTAGCCTGAAAGACCCAGTCGCGGTCCCGCACGCGTGGTCCCCCGACGGTCGAAGGCTCCTGCTCGTGGGCCGCGATCGCTACGCCAGCCTGCTCGACCTCCGGACGGGCCACGAGACGGAGCTGCCCAGCAAAGCCCAGGGCGGTGCCTGGACCGGATCCGGCGAACTGTGGGTGACGGACGGCTCGGAGTTGAAGGCCCTCGACCCGGCGACCGGCAAGACCCGCGTCCTGGCCAACGTCGCACCGCGCAAGTTCTCTGCCGCCCTGTCGATCGATCGCAAGACGGGGGACGCCTTCACCACCGTCGTCGAGAACGAGGCCGACATCTGGCTGATGGACCTCACCGGGGCGGAAGGGGCGGGGGCGCCGCCGGTCAAGGGACGCTAAGCTACCGGCCTCCAAACGGAGCTCGGACACCCCCAAGATGCCTCGTGCCACGCGGACCCTCCTCTTCATCCTCGCCCTCTTCACCGGTCTCACGGTCGGTTGCAGCCGTCCCAGGGAGTCGGTCCTCCTCGTCACCGTCGGGGCTGCCCGCGGCGCGGATATCGTCGCCGGCGCCGGGGCCGCTCCGAAGGCCGGGCAGTCGCTGAGCCCCGTCCCCGACAGCGCCGGAGCGGCGGCCGCGGTGATGACCGGCGCGCTGCCAGGCACCCCTTCCTGGGCCGGGGAAGGGGATATGGCGCGCGTCCCCCCCGGTGCCTTGACACTGGCCGAGATCCTGAAGCGCGAGGGCTACGAGACCCGCGCCTACCTGGGCGAGGGCTCGATCTCGACCCTCTCCGGTCTCTCGCGCGGTTTCGACGTCTTCGAGAGTCCCTCCAGCCCGACGCTGACCGCGATCGCCGCCGACGAGAGTGGCCGCATGCGGCCCTGGCGCGGTGGATTCGTCCCCGCCCAGCAGGTCGCCTCGCAGTTCCTCTCCTATCTGCGCTCGCGACCGAACCAGAACCCGCTCTTCGTCTGGATCCACCTCGGCGACCCGGCCGGGCGCTTCGATCCGGGCCAACCCCGGGCCGCGTACGACGCGGCGCTGAAGGACGTCAACGAAGCGATCGGCCTGCTGCGCGACGCGCTCGACTCCTACGGCCTCGCCGGGCGCACGACGATGGTCGTCGCACCGCTGTACGGAATGGGGCTGGGTGAGCAGGGGGAGCAGCGCTTCGGGCTGACCCTCTCCGATCCCGTCGCCCTCGAGACCGTGACGCTGCTCGGCAGCGGAGCCGGGCGCGTCACCCCACCGGCTTCGCTGGCGGGCCTGCACGACGCGGTCCTCGACATCCTCGGCATCGATGCCGGCAGGGCGCCGCGCACGGGGGCGTCGCAAGCGGTCGCAGTGACCAACCTCCCGCAGCGCCTCTATGGCTGGCCGGGATTGCGCCGTGCTGCCGGCGAACCGGCACCCCCGCTGATTTCCAACGCCGGCGACGCCGCTCCGGCCGAGGTCCTCGCCAGAATGGGGGAGGCCCACCAGGCACTCGCCGCGGACCGGCTTCCAGACGCCGTCGCGGCATTGCGCGAGGCGGCGCGTCTCGCACCGGCCGCGATCGCTCCACGCGCGCTCCTCGTGCAGCTATTGCCGCCGACGGAGCGCCCCCCGGTCCTCGAGGAACTGAAAGCGATCGCCGGTGAGTCGGTCGCTCGCCGGATCGACGTCGCCCGCACGCTGACCGGGGCCGAGGACGACGCGGGAGCCCGCGCGTTCCTCGACCCACTCCTGGCCGGCCGGCTCACCCCGGGCGAGCGCGTCGCCGTGGCCGAGCAGCTCTCCACGATCGGCGCCACCGAGGCCGCGATCGAGCAGGTCCAGCTCCTCATCAACGAGGAGAAGGACGCGCCCGAGCTGTACGAATGGCAGGGCGACCTCTTCATGCAGACCCAGAACGCCTACCGCGCGCGCGTCGCCTACGAGAAGGCGCTGGAGTCGCCGCGCCAGCGCTCGGCCGGCCTCGTCGCCAAGCTGGGCAACACGCTGGTCGACCTCGGTGAGAAGGATGCCGCACTCGCCCGCTACGCCGAGGCCACGCGGCTCGACCCGTCCTACCGCTACCCCTACACCCGCGCGGCGGAGATCCTGCTGGCACAGGGGAAGGAAGGGGAGGCCGCCACCGCGCTGCTGAAGTCGGTCGGCGCGACGGGCGACCCGGCGCAGGACGCGCTGAACCAGGCGCGGGTCCTCGAGCGCGCCGGGCTGCTCGCCTACGGCGCGACGATCGTCGACGAGGCGCTCGCGAAGGACCCGCAGAACCTCGCGCTGCAGCTCGGATTGGCGCGGATGATGGGCGCGGGTGGCCGGCACGACGACGCCCGCAAGCGCCTGCAGGCGATCCTCGCAGCGCAGCCCGGAGTGGCCCAGGCCTGGGTCGAGCTGGCCCGCGTCGAGGCCGCAGCCGGCAACGAGACCGCTGCGATCGCGGCGCTCGACAAGGCGGAGCCGATCGCCGGCCCGCAGGTCACGGAGACGGTCCGGGCGGACAAGGTCTTCGCCAAGGCAGGCCCGGAGAGCGCGCTCGCCCGGCGGGCGCAGGCGTTCGAGGGGCGCGGAGAGGCGCGCGTGAAGCCCCCGACGCAGCGCAGCGTCGCAGGGAAACAGGCGGGGACGCCGTGACCTTCCCGAAGCGCGCCGCCCTCGTCCCCGTCGCGGCCCTGGTGGCCGTCGCCGTCCTCGCCTGTACCGGCTGCAAGAAGCCGAAGCCCTCGATCCTGATCATCTCGATCGACTCGCTGCGCGCCGACGAGGTCGCTCGCGTCGAGAACGGCCGCCCCGTGGCGCCCACTCTCGCCGCCTTCGAACGCGAATCGGTCCGTTTCCCGAACGCGCTCTCCGCCGCCCCGTGGACGACCCCTTCGATGATGGCGGTGATGACCGGGCTCCCGGCCCCCGCGCACGGCGTCGAGGAGCACGATCGCGCGCTGGCGCCGTCGGTCCCCGTGCTCGCCGAGCGGCTCCAGAAGGCCCGCTGGCGGACCGGGGCGGTCTCCCCGGCGCTGACGCTGCGCCCCGAGTACGGCTTCGCGCGCGGCTTCGACGACTACGAGTTCGAGCCGCTCGGGCACGACGTCGTCACCTCGCCCAAGCTGTCGGGCAAGACGCTCCACCTGCTCGACCGCTACAAGGACGACCGCTTCTTGGTCTGGGTCCACTTCTGGGACCCGCACTACAACTACATCCCGCCCGCGCCGTACGACGAGCAGTTCCGGATCGGCGTCGAGCCGGCCCGCCAGGACGTCCAGTGCCTGAAGTGGATCGAGAACCCGCTCCCGCCGGACGGAGCGCTCTACCTCCACGGCCAGTACCGCGGCGAGATCGCCTACACCGACAAGTTCGTGCGCGAGATCCTCGAGCACCTGCAGGAGCTGGGCCGCGCCGACGACACGATCGTCGTCATCCTCGGCGACCACGGCGAGTCGTTCCAGGGACACGGCTGGCTGGGCCACACGATCCGCGTCGACCAGGACATGACCCACGTGCCGATCATGATCCGCTGGCCCGGCCACCTCGCGCCGGCGGAGATCGGCGGGGCGGTGGAGATCGCGCAGATCGGGCCGACGCTGCTCAAGCTGGCCGGGCTCCCGTACGAGGACTTCGGGCTCGTCAAGCCGCTGCCGCTCGCGCCCGCGGACGCGGTCGCAGGACTCCACGGCCCTGACCCAGACGCTTGCGCATGGGCTGCTACACCGGGCTGGTCCAGGGGAAGTGGAAGTACCAGCTCGACCACCGGACCTGCGGCGAGACGCTGTTCGATCTCTCCTCCGACCCCGGTGAAACGAGCGACGTCGCGCCCCGGGAATCGCAGGCGTTGGCCGCGATGCGGGCGACTCTTCGCGGGCGTCTCGACGCGATCGCCGCCGCGAAGGTCCCGCACGCGATGCTCCCGCAGGAGTTGATCGACGAGACCGAAGCGGCGCTGCGCTCGATCGGCTACGTGCAGGCCCCGAAAGGGCAGGCGAGCCAGGGGGCGGAGATCGTCTGCGAAGCGCTGCCCGACCCGACGAAGTACAAGCACGACGCCTTTGGCGACCTGCAGGTGTTTCAGCCCTGCGCGCCGGACGGTCCACAGCGCTGCCTCCAACGGCTGCCGTAGGGGCCGGCCTCCGTGCCGGCCCGTCCGACGCCGATGCGCGTTTCGGGCCGGCACGGAGGCCGGCCCCTACAGGTGCATGACGTCACGCGTTCCGGGCCGGCACGGAGGCCGGCCCCCACAGGGCGGTGGACGACCGGGTCAGGCCTGCTTGAGGGTGCGGAGCGCTTCGGAGGCGGCGTCCTGTTCGGCGCGCTTCTTGGCGGAGCCGGTTCCGCGGCCGATCACCTCGCCTTCGACCAGCACCTCGATCACGAACTCGCGCGAGTGATCGGGTCCCGTCTCGGAGACCAGCCGGTACTCCGGCACGACGAGGCCGCGCGACTGCACCAGTTCCTGCAGCCGCGTCTTGGGGTCCCAGTTGCCGGCCGGACGCGTGCCCGCGCTGTCGATCTCCTTGCCGAACAGCCGCAGGATCAGCGAGCGCACGGGTCGGATCCCGCCGTCGAGGTAGATCGCCCCGATCACCGCCTCGGTCGTGTCGGCCAGGATCGACAGCTTCCGGCGGCCGCCCGAGCGGTCCTCGCCCTTGCCCAGGCGCACCGCGAGACCGAGGTCGAGCCGCTCGGCCTCCTTCGCCAGCCGGTGCGTGTTGACCATCGACGCCCGCAGCCGCGTCATCGCCCCTTCGTCGAGGTCGGAGCGGCGCCGCACGATTCGGTCCGCGACCAGAAAACTGAGGACCGCGTCGCCCAGGAACTCGAGCGGCTCGTTGTGGCCGACGGACCGGGCCTCGTGTGCCGCGGAGCGGTGCGTCAGCGCGCGTTCCAGCAGCTCGCGATCGACGAAGGAATACCCCAGCGCACGCTCGATGGCGCCGAGAGTATCCGAACCCTCCCCCTTGGACTTCGGCACGGCGGGACATCCTGACCGGCGCGATCGGGGCGACATCCGGTGCGCAGATCGTACCATGCCGCCAGACCGCCCAAGTGCGCGCGTCCCGGGCCTTTTGGCCGCCCGGGCGGTCGAGACTATGCTCTCTCCGATGCGCCGCCTGCACGCTCTCGTCGCGATCCTCGCCCTGGCCGGCCCGCCCGTCGCGGCGGCGGGGAAGGGGGCCTGGGAACCGCTCCCCGGCGGGACTGCGACGGTGCTTCTGGCCACCGGTGGCGACACCGGGTTCATCCACCCCAAGGGGTGCCAGGGGCGGATGGGGGGCGCGCTCTATCGGCCCGCGTTCACCGAGTGGCTGCGCGACACCGAACCGGAGGCGAAGCCGCTCTGGGTGAGCACCGGGAACCTCGTCGACCCGACCGTCGACGAGCAGGTTCCGCTCTCCGGGATGATCGCCTTCTACGGAACCGTCCCCTATGCAGCGGTCGCGGTCGGGCTGTTCGATCTCGAGGCGGTCGGGGCCGAGGGGATCGCGGCGGCGGCGAAATCCGCGCCGTTTCCGCTGCTCGCCGCCAACCTGCGCGTGCTCGAGACCGGCCGCCCGCTGGTCGAGGAGGCCGCGATCTTCGACACCCCGTCCGGGAAGATCGCCTTCATCGGCGTGATCGCGCACGACCTGACGGCGGTCTGGGGCGGCCCGCGGACCGGCACCGTCGTCACCGTCGACGCGCGCGAGATCGTTCCGGCGCTCGTCGCGCGGCTGCAAGGGGAGGGCGCGCGCGTCGTGCTGCTCTCGAACGCCGGCTACACCGATCTGGCCGAGCTGCTCCGCGCGGCGCCCGGCGTGGACGCCGTCTTCGCCAGCAGCGGGTCGACGATCAGCACGCGGCCCGAGGCCGGGTTCGATGCGCCGACGCTGTGGGTCGGCCTGCTCGGCCAGCAGCTCGGGCGCGTCGCGCTCGACCGCACGGGAACGCTGCTCGAGGCGAGCGCCGTGACGGTGGAAGGGGCGTTTCCGATCGATCCCCTGACCGGCAACCCCGTGGCGGCGGCCGCGGTCTCCGGAACCGCGCGTTGAGCGGCGGCCCGACCGGGCCGCGCGCAGCGCGCCTGCTGCCGCCAGCGCTGCTCCTCGTGCTGGTGGCCGTGGCGTGGGGGTCCACGCTGCGAATGCCGCTCACCGGCGTCGACGTCTGGCCGATCCTGGCGCAAGCCAAGGCCGCGCTGGCCGACCCGTCGATTCTGTTCACGCAGCGCTACCTCGAGGGGCTCTGGGAAGGGGCGCGGTTCTGGCGCCCGGGCCTCACCGCCTTCACGGCGCTGCAGTTCGCGGCGTTCGGGGAGCAGCCGTTCGGCTATCACTTCGCGCGGCTGGCGCTGCTGGTCGCCACAGCGGCGCTGGCGGGTACGCTCGCCGCGCGCCATGGCGCCGCGCCGCGGCTCGCCTGGACCGTCGCCGCGCTGGTCTACGCGCTGCACCCGCTGCAGGCCGAGACGGTCCCCGTGACCTCGCGCGACGCCGACACGCTGGCGACGGCGCTGGTCCTGGGCGCGCTGGTGGCCCTGACCGGGACGGAGCCGCTCGGACGGGGGCGGCTCGCGCTCGGCGTGGCGCTGGCGCTGCTGGCCCCGACGGTCAAGGAGCCCGCGCTGCTCGCGCCACTGCTCGCGATCGTCGTGCTGCAGCCCTGGCGCGTCCGGCCGGGGCGCCGCGCGGCCGTCGGCGCGAGCGCGGTCCTCGCCGTCGGGCTCGGCGCGCACCTCCTGTATCGCATCACGCTGCTGGGCACGATCGGCCGCTATGAACGCGAGCTGCCGATGCCGCTCCGGGAGACCGTGCGCGAGCTGTCGGCCGGGTTGCTCGACCACCAGCGCTGGGGTCTCGCACCGGCCGTCGCCGCTCTGCTCACGTCGGCCTTCCTGCTCTGGCTGGTGATGCGGCGGGCGGCCGTCGTCCCCGCGCCGGCAACGACCTGGGTCCCGGTGCGGCAGGCCTGTCTCGTCTGGCTCGCGCTCGGAACGGCGAGCTTCATCGCGGCGCCCGTCTTCCGGCTGCGCTACGGGGAGGGGCTGCTCGCCCCGCTGGCCGTGTTCGCCGGGGCCGGCGTCGGTGCAGCGTTGATCGCGGCGCGCGCGGCCGCGACCGATCCGGCCGCGCGCAGCGCGACGCTGCGCAAGGCGCCGGCGCTGCTGCTGGCGCTGGGCCTGCTGCTGGCGCTCCTGCCCGGCACGCCGCTGCTCTGGCGCTACCCGCAGTGGGAGATGGCCGGGCGCGCGGCCAGCACGGTGCTCGAAGCGACCGGCGCCACCGTGGCGTCCGCCTTCGAAGCGCACGGCCGCGCGGACCGGCGGGTCGGCCGGTTCCAGATCGTCGCCGAAGCCTTCGGGCCGCAATCGGCGAGCGCGATGATCGACCCGTTCCCGTTCCAGCCCGCGGAGCCGCAGCGCCGGCTCACCGGCCGGACCGCGAACGTCGCGATCCTGGCCCCTTACGCCGTGCAGGCCTACCTGCAGCTCGCCAAGGGGTGGCCGGTCGGCTCGGTGCTGGTCGTCGAGGGGACGCCGCTGCTCGGCGTCAAGCCGCAGGACCTCGGACCGGACACGACGATCGCGGGCTACTGACGCGAAACGCTCGGCGCGCTACAGGTCGTTGCGCGGGTCGTTCAACCGCTCCAGGTAGTCGGTCTCGACCAGGATCTGCCGCGGCTTGCTGCCGTCCGGCGGGCCGACGACCCCGTCCTCCTGCATCTGGTCGATGATCCGCGCGGCGCGGGAGTAGCCGAGCTTCATCCGGCGCTGCAGGTACGACGTGGAGGCCTGCCCCGACTGCACGACCAGCCGGACCGCGTCGCGGTAGACGGGGTCGTTCGGGTTGAACGCCTCGCCCAGCCCGCCACCGTTCTCGGAGGCCGGTTCGGGCTGATCCTCGAGCACGCTCTTGTCGTATTCCGCCTTGGCCTGGGTCTGCAGCCAGCGCACGATCCGGAGGTCCTCTTCCTCGGAAACGTAGGCGCCGTGCACGCGCTGCAGGCGCGAGCTGCCGGGGAGCCGGAAGAGCATGTCGCCCTGGCCCAGCAGGCGCTCGGCGCCGGAGCCGTCGAGGATCGTTCGCGAGTCGATGCGCGAGGCGACGCGGAAGCCGATCCGGGCCGGGAAGTTGGCCTTGATCGTGCCGGTCAGGATGTCGACCGACGGGCGCTGCGTCGCCAGCACGAGGTGGATCCCGACCGCGCGCGCCTTCTGCGCCAGCCGCGCGATCGCCTCCTCGGCCTCGTGGCCGGTGGTCATCATCAGGTCGGCCAGCTCGTCGACCACGACCACGATGTAGGGGAGCGTCTTGACCTCGAAGCGCTCCCCCTCGCCGCGGCGCGGAATGCTCTCGATCGCCTTGCGGACGCCCTCCGGGTCCTCCTCGACGTGGCGGTTGAACCCTTCGAGGTCGCGCACGTTGCACGAAGCGAGCAGCCGGTAGCGCCGCTCCATCTCGCGCACCCCCCACTTGAGCGCGTTGGTCGCCAGCCGCATGTCGGTGACGACCGGGACCAGCAGGTGCGGCAGCCCCTGGTAGATCCCCAGCTCGAGCATCTTGGGGTCCACCATGATGAACTTCACCTGGTCCGGCCGGGCGCGGTAGAGGATCGAGGTGATGATCGTGTTGAGCCCGACGCTCTTGCCCGACCCCGTCGAGCCGGCGACCAGCAGGTGCGGCATCTTGGACAGCGAGGTGACGAAGACCTCGCCCTCCTGCGTCCGCCCGACCGCGATCGTCAGCGGGTCGTTCGGCCGGCGGAAGCTCTCGTGCTCGAGCAGCGGCCGCAGCGCGATCAGCTCGCGGCGGCGGTTCGGGACCTCGATCCCGACCGTCGGGCGCCCCGGGATCCGGTCGATCCGGACGTTGTCGGCCTCGAGCGCCAGCGCCAGGTCGTCGCAGAGCGAGGTGATCCGGGCCAGCTTGATCCCGGCATTGGGGCGGAACTCGTAGGTCGTGACGACCGGGCCCGGGTGGAACTCCGTGACCTGCCCCTCGACCTGGAACTCGGCGCAGCGGCGCTCGATGTGGCGCGCGATCGCGAGCAGTTCCTGGCGGTCGGGAGGGGCCTGCGGCGGGGGGGAGCCGAGCAGCTCGAGCGGCGGGAGCTTGGCGTGCGCCAGGGGCATGTCGACCGGCAGCGAGGCCTGGGTGCTCCGGTGGCCGGCACGCTTCGCGGCACGCCGGCCGGCCGGGGCCGCAGCCGCGGCAGTCGCGTCATCTAGGTCCTCGTCGGCGGGTTCCTCCGGGAGCGCCAGGTCGGGCGGCAGGAGGACCGGCTCGTCCGCGACCGGCGCGCTCGGCAGCGCCGAGGCGAGCACAGCGACCGGGCCGAGGTCGAGCGGCTCCGGCTCGATCGAGGCGACGGGGACCGCGGGCCGCGGCCGGGCGGGCCGCAGGCGGGCGAGCGCCCGTCCCGCCCCCGCGAGGCCGCTCCCGAGCGATCCGGTGACGCGCCACGCGCCGCGACGGAGCGCCGGGCCGGTCCCCTTGGGAACGGCGCGCCGCACCACCCGGCTCGCGTCTTCGGCTGAGTCGGCCAGCGACGAGCGGGCCGCCAGCGCCAAGCCCACCAGCAGCATCGTCCCGGCCACGATCACCGCGCCGACGTCGCTGGCGATCGCGGTCAGGCCCTGGGAGAACAGGCTGCCGACCAGTCCCCCGGCCATCATCGACGCGCCGCGCAGCCGGATCCGGCCGGCGATCAGGCACATCAGAATCGCGGTCGCGAGGCCGACCAGGACCAGCCCCAGCACCGCCGAGCCGCGCAGCGTCTCGCTGCTCCGCCGCAGTTGCCGGAGCGCCCCAGCGATCAGGATCAACGGCAGGAACCAGGCGGCCAGGCCGAAGGTCTCGTAGAGCGCGGCCGAGACCTGGGCTCCTGCCGGTCCGATCCAGTTGTGCGTCGCGCCGGTGCTGCTGGAGGCGAAGAAGGAGGGGTCGGTCGGGGTAAAGGTGGACAGGGCCAGCGCGCAGAGCACCGCGGCCCCCGTCAACAGGATCCCCACCGCTTCCCGGCCCCGCGGGGCGTCGAGCAGATCGCGCAGCATCGAACGCGATGGTAACGCCGTAAACAGCAGATGGGTAGGGGGCAGCGGCCTAGTGCAGGGCGAAAAGGACCGCCGCCGCGAGCAGGATCCGGTAGACGGCGAAGGGCTGGAGCCCGTGGTGGCCCAGCCAGTGCACGAACCCCTTCACGGCCAGACCGGCGCTGACCATCGCCACCACGATCCCGACGAGGGCCGAGAGCGGGGTGACGGAGGCCGCGATCAGGGGGCCGTCCTTGAGCAGCGAGTAGCCGGTCGCGGCCAGCAGCGTCGGCAGCGCCAGCAGGAACGAGAACTCCGCCGCGGCCGGCGGCCGGAGCCCGACCGCGAGCCCGCCGAGGATCGTCGCCAGCGAGCGCGAGGTTCCAGGCCACATCGCGACGCACTGCACCAGCCCGATCGCCAGCGCCTGGCGCCAGCCGAGTTGCTCGAGGCCGACCCCGTCCTCGACCCGGCGGCGGCGCAGCGGCTCGCAGGCGAGCATCACCAGCCCGCCGATCGCGAGAGCCGCGGCGACCGGGCCGGGGTGGAACAGCCAGCGATCGATCGGCTTCTTGAGCAGGACCCCGAGGACCAGGGCGGGGAAGACGCCGACCGCGAGATTCACGAGTAGCCGCCGGCCGGCCGGGTCGCGCCCGGCGAGGCCGCGCAGCATCTCCGCCACCCGCTCGCGGTAGAGCCCGAGCACCGCGAGGATCGCACCCGACTGGATCACGATCTCGTAGGCCTCGAGGCCCGCGTCGCCGGTCCGTCCCAGCAGCCACGAGGTCAGGATCAGGTGCCCGGTCGACGAGACCGGGAGGAACTCGGTCAGGCCCTCGACCAAGCCCAGCAGCGCGGCCTCGAGCGGCCCGAGCGGTCCCGGCGCGCTCACGGGCGCTCCCGCGTGTCGTCCAGCAGCACGACCACCTTCGGCTTGCGCCGGCTCCCCTCGCGGAGTGCGTGTGCGACCAGGCCGGCGATCTCGTCCTTGACCTTCTCTCCGTTCCCCGGACGGGTGCCGAGCCGCACCAGCAGCCGCCGCACCGCCTCCTCCAGCTCCCGCACCCGGCGGCTCCCGTCGCCGGTCCAGCCCGACACCCCCAGGGCCGCGATCCGGACCTCCGCCTCGGGGGTCCCGTCCCGGCCGCGGCGCAGCGATGCGAAGACGGTGGCCGCCCCCGTTTCCGACATCCGGAAGCGGTCCTTGAGGACCTCTCCCGGGACCTGCCGGCCGGTCTCGTCGAGGTAGCGCGGCACGAGCTCGATCCGCTCACCCCGTGCGAGCCCGCGCGGGCCGAGCCGGAGCCCTTCGCCCAGCTCGATCACCTCGACCTGCCGCGGCGGCGCGTCGAGCCGCTCCGCCAGCCGGGCCGCCGT
Source organism: uncultured Acidobacteriota bacterium (assembly GCA_963702425.1). Lineage (GTDB taxonomy): Bacteria > Acidobacteriota > Polarisedimenticolia > J045 > J045 > JALOKP01. The sequence continues at coordinate 205,513 of CAVPCQ010000006.1, read as the reverse complement.
CTCGAGATGCGTCCGGTCGCCGTGGATCGGGACCGCCGCCTCGGGCCGCAGCAGCGCGAGCACCTCGCGGATCTCCTCGCGGCCGCCGTGGCCGGAGACGTGCAGGTCGCGGACTTCCGCGGCGTGGACGACCGAGACGCCGCGGCGCAGGAAGCGGTCGGTCATCCGGCCGACGTTCACCTCGCAGCCGGGGATGATGCTGGCCGAGATCACGACGAGGTCCCCGTGGCCGAGCGCGATCCGCGGCTCGTTCTCGAGCGAGATCCGGTTGAGCGACGAGTCGCGCTCCCCCTGGCAGCCGCCGGCGATCACGAGACGGGCGCGCTGGGGGATCTGCGGCAGCTCGTCGCGGTCGCGCAGCAGCCCGGCCGGGGCGTCGAACAGGCCGCGGTCGAGCCCGTGCCGCACGGTGCGCGTCATCCGCAGGCCCATCGGGACCGGCCGGCGGCCGCCGCGCGCGGCGATCGCACAGAGCGACTGGATCCGGTGCAGGTGGCTGGCGAAGGTCGAGACGACGACCTGCCCGTCGCATTCGCGGATCACCGACTCGAGCGGCCCGACGACGCTCCGCTCGCTCGCGGTGCGCTCCTCGCGCAGCGCGCCGGTGCTGTCGAAGAGCGCCAGCCTTACGCCGCGTTTCCCCAGCTCGGCCAGCGCCGCGAGGTCGGTCGGCGGGCCCTGGACCGGCGTCGGGTCGAGCTTGAAGTCGCTCAGGTGGACGACCAGGCCGGCCGGGGTGTCGAGCGCGACGATCCGCGTCTCCGGGACGGAGTGCGTGACGTGGACCAGCGTCGCGCTGAAGCGCCCCAACTCGAGCCGGGTGCCCGCGGCAACCGCGTGCAGGGGAGGGGCCGGGACCCCGGCGTCATCGAGCCGGTCCTTCGCGGCGTCGATGGCCAGCCCCGGGCCGTAAACCGGGGCGGTCCGCCAGGCAACGGGGAGGTGCGCCAGCGCCCCGACATGATCGTCGTGGGCGTGGGTCAGGAGAACCGCGACGAGCCGCGGGCAGCGCGCGAGCAGGGGGGAGGGATCGGGGACGATCTGGCTCACGCCGAGCGACGGGCTCTTGGGCAGCCCCAGCCCGAAGTCGACCAGCAGCCCGTCGTCGCCGCAGACGTAGAGCGTGGCGTTCATGCCGAAGCCGCCGCAGCCCCCGAGGGAGTAGATCTCGACGTCGTCGGCTCCGCGCATCGTCGCGGATTATAGGTGCCGCGAGAGGGCCAGCCAGACCGCGGCCGGGACCGCTTCGGCGCGTGCGTCGGGCGAGAGGCCGTGCCCGGCTAGGAAAGCGCGCACGCGCGCGCCGTCGGCGCCGAAGTTGTTCGCGAGCATCTTCCGGCGGTGTCCGAAACCACGGAACAGGCAGCGCTCGAGCGCCGGGATCTCGGCCGCCGGGAGCGTCGGACCGTCCCGCCGCGCGAACGCGATCGCGGTGCTGGTAACCTTCGGGCGGGGCCGGAAGGCGCCGGGCCCGAGCGTGATCAGGCGTCGGCCCTCCGCGCGGAGCGCGGCGACGATCGAGACCGGGCCGTAGTCCTTCGTTCCCGGGCCGGCGAGGAAGCGGTCGGCGACCTCGCGCTGCAGCACGACCTGCAGGTCGCCCACCCGGTCCGAGGCCAGGAGCCGCCGCACGATCGGCGTGGCGACGTTGTAGGGCAGGTTGCCGATCACGCGCAGGCGGGCCGCGCCGAGTTCCTCCGCCAGCGCGTCCCAACTCACGGAGAGTGCGTCGACCCGCCGGACCTCGGCCCCCCGCTGCCCGGCGAGCAGCTCCGCAATCCCCGGCACCAGCCGTTCGTCCAGCTCGAGCGCGACGAAGCGCCCGCAGTGCGGCGCGATCAACCCGGTCAACGCGCCCGTTCCCGGCCCGATCTCGACCACCGTCTCGTCCGGGCGGGGGTCGAACAGCTCGACCAGCCGCTCGGCCAGCACGCGATCCGAGAGAAAGTTCTGGCCGAACCGCCGGAGCGGGCGGTTCGGGTGAGAGTCGGCGGGCATCGCCGCGATTGTCGCGCACAATGGCGGCCCGATGCGCGACGACCGCTCGCTGGGCGTCTACCTCCACGTGCCGTTCTGCGGCCAGCGCTGCGCCTATTGCGACTTCGCGATCGTCACCGGCCAGGACCGCCGGGTGCCGGACTTCGCCGACGCGCTGGCGGCCGAGATCGCCGCCTTCGGCGCCCGTTTCGGCACCCGCCCGGCCGACAGCGTCTACTTCGGCGGCGGGACGCCGTCGCGCGTCCCACCCTCGGTCATCGCGGGGACACTCGAGGCGGTGCGCGGCGCCTTCCGGCTCGACCAGGGCGGCGAGGTCAGCCTCGAGGCGAACCCCGAAGACGTGCGGGCGGAGACGCTCGCGGCGTGGCTAGCGTCGGGGGTGAACCGCCTGACGATCGGGATCCAGTCGCTGACCGCGGAGGGGCTGGCGGCGCTGGGCCGGCCGGGAAGCGCAGCGGAGTCGATCCGGGCGGTGGACGCGGCGCGCGCCGCGGGGATCCCGTCGCTCGGGATCGACCTGATCTTCGGCTGGCCGGGGCAGTCGCTCGCGGGCTGGGCCGGCGAGCTGGCCCAAGCGATCGAGCTGGGCTCGGACCACGTCTCGATCTACGCGCTCGAGACGACCAGCCGCACCCCGCTGGTCCGAGCGATCGAGCGGGGCGCGCTGCCGCGCCCCGATCCGGACCTGATGGCCGAGATGTACGACGCCGCCGTGGCCGCGCTGGAGCGGACCGGCCTGGCCCGCTACGAGATCTCGAACTTCGCGCTCCCGGGCCGCCTGAGCCGCCACAACCTACGCTACTGGCGTGATCTGCCGTACGCCGGATTCGGGCCGTCGGCGGCCTCGTACGTCGACGGGATGCGCTGGACCAACCCGCGCCGCTTCTCCGATTACGAGGCCGCCGCGCGGGCCGGCTTCCCGCCGCCCGCGGCCGAGCCGTACGACCCCGACCGGCGCGCCGGGGAGGCCCTCGTGTTCGGCCTGCGAACGGCCGAGGGGGTCGACCTCGCGGCGCTCGCGGCGCGTTACGGGGACGCCGTGATCGGGGCGCGGGAAGGGGCGCTGGCGCAGGCGGCACGGTTCGGCCTGGCGTTTCGGGACGGGACCCGGGTCCGGCTCACCGCGGCCGGCTTCCTGATCGCCGACGAGCTCTTCGTCGACCTGCTCTGAGCGCGGCGGACGGCCGCCCGCGGCGGTATCATCCCCCGTTCCGCCGCCATCCCTTCTTGCACCGACAGAGCCGTCGCCCCGTTTCGACGCCCGCCGGAGGACGCCGTGGACTTTCGACTGACCGAGGAGCAGGAACAGATCCGCAAGGCCGCCGCCGACTTCGCGGCGGGCGAGATCGCCCCCCACATCCGGGAGTGGGACCGCGACGCGACCTTTCCGATGGACGTCTACCGCAAGGCGGGCGAACTCGGCTTCCTCGGGATCCTGGTGCCGGAGGAGTACGGCGGGGCCGGCCTGGGCTACGTCGAGTACGTCGCCGTGATCGACGCGGTCAGCGCCGTCGACCCCTCGGTGGGCCTGGGGATCGCCGCCCACAACAGCCTCGGCACCGGCCACATCCTGCAGTTCGGGAGCGAGGAGCAGAAGCGGAAGTACCTGCCGAAGCTCGCCCGGGGCGAGTGGATCGGGGCCTGGGGCCTGACCGAGCCGACCGCCGGCTCCGACGCCGGCGGGACCCGCACGACGGCGGTCCTCGACGGCAATCACTGGGTGCTCAACGGCTCGAAGACCTTCACCACCCACGCCGGCGTCGGCCAGGTCGCGGTCCTGTTCGCCTCGACCGACCCCTCCAAGGCCCACCACGGGATCTCGGCCTTCATCGTCGAGAAGGGGACGCCCGGGTTCTCGGTCGGCAAGCACGAGGACAAGCTCGGGATGCGCGCCTCCGACACCTCGGAGGTCGTGCTGCAGGATTGCCGGATTCCCAAGGGACAGTTGATCGGCGAGACCGGCACCGGCTTCAAGCAGGCGATGCAGGTGCTCGACGGCGGGCGGATCTCGATCGCCGCGCTGGCGGTCGGGATCGCGGCCGGGGCGCTGGGGCACGCCATCAAGTACGCCGGCGAGCGCAAGCAGTTCGGCCAGCCGATCGGCGCCTTCCAGGCGGTGCAGGCGATGCTCGCCAACATGGCGACCGAGACCGACGCGGCGCGTCTCCTGACCTATCGCGCGGCGTGGCTGAAGGACCAGAAGAAGCCGACGACGCTCGAGTCGTCGATGGCCAAGCTGTACGCGAGCGAGGTCGCGGTCCGCGTCTCCAACGACGCGATCCAGGTCTTCGGCGGTTACGGCTACGTCAAGGACTATCCGGTCGAGAAGTACTACCGCGACGCCAAGCTCTGCACGATCGGCGAGGGGACCTCGGAGATCCAGCGGATGGTGATCGCGCGCCAGCTGCTCGGCCGGCTCGACAAGCACTGAGGACGAAGTGACGAGCGGCCGGGAGATCGCGGAGCGGGTGCAGGCGGGCGAGGTGCGCGCGCTGGCGCGCGCGATCAGCCACGTCGAGAACGACCACCCGCTGGCGGTCGAGGTGCTGCGCGAGCTCTACCCGCGCGCCGGCCGCGCGGCGACGATCGGCGTGACCGGGGCGCCCGGGGCGGGGAAGTCGAGCCTGGTCGACCGCCTCGTGGAGTCGCTGCGGACGCGTGGCCGGACTGTCGGCGTGGTCGCGGTCGATCCGTCCTCGGCGTTTTCGGGCGGCGCGATCCTCGGCGACCGGGTGCGGATGATGCGCCACACCTCCGACCCCGGGGTTTTCATCCGCTCGATGGCGACGCGCGGCTTCCTGGGCGGGCTGTCGCGCGCCACTGGCGACGTGATCGACCTGCTCGACGCCAGCGGCAAGGACGTGGTGATCGTCGAGACGGTCGGCGTGGGGCAGGCCGAGGTCGACATCGCGCGGCTCGCCGACACCGTGCTGGTCGTGCTCGTGCCGGGGATGGGGGACGACATCCAGGCGATCAAGGCCGGGATCCTCGAGATCGCCGACCTGTTCGTGATCAACAAGGCCGACCGCGACGGGGCCGACAAGCTGGAATCCGAGCTGCGGCAGATGATGGCGCTGGTCGACGACGCGCGGCCTCGGCCGGCGATCCTGCGCACGGTCGCGATCCGCGGCGACGGCGTCGACGAGCTGGTCGAGGCGATCGAGAAGCAGGGGACCGCGCCCGAGACGCGGGCCCGGCGGGCGGACCGCGCGCGGGCCCGGGCGCGCGGCCGGCTGACCGACATCCTGGTCCGGGCCCTGCTGCGCCGCACGATCGAGACGGGTCTCGGCGAGGCGGGCTTCGAGCGCACGATCGAGCGCCTCGCGGCGCGCGAGATCGATCCCTACAGCGCAGCCGACGAGGTGCTTGCCGCGAGCGGCGCGGTGGGACCGACGGTCGCCCGCCGGGAGGCGTGAGATGAAGGGCAGGGTCCTCGGTCTGGATCACGTCGGGATCGCGGTCAGGGATCCCCGCCAGCGGCTGCCGCTCTGGGCGGAGGCCCTGGGGCTGCCGCTCGACCGGGCCGAGGTCGTCCCGACCGAAGGGGTCAGGACCTGGTTCCTGGACTTCGGAGGCGGACACATCGAGCTGCTCGAGCCGCTCTCCGGCGACTCGCCGGTCGCGCGCGCGCTCGAGAAGCGGGGCGAGGGGATCCACCACCTCTGCCTGGCGGTGGACGACATCGCGGCCGCCTTGGCGCGGCTCGCCGCGCACGGGATCGAGGCGATCGGTGGCGGAGCGCGGCCCGGGGCCGGCGGCTGCCGCGTCGCCTTCCTGCACCCGAAGGACACCGGCGGCGTGCTGCTGGAGCTGTCCGAGCGCCCGCCCGGCGCGAAGGGGAACGCGATTGAGGCCGCCGACGCGCACCCCTTCGCGACGGGGACGCTGGCCGTGCTCTACGTGAAGGAGCCGCGGGCCCGGATGATCGGCGCCGTCCGGTCGCTCGACGGGGTCGGCGTGGCGCTGCTCGGGCTCGACCTCGACGCCTGGGACGACTGGGTCGCGCAGTGGGCCCGTCGGGAGCGCGGGCCGCTCACGCCGTCGCTCCAGTTCTTCCCGCTGGCGCGGGTCGAGAAGCTGCAAGCCGACGACGACGCGCCCGACCTCCCGTCGTTCGGCCGCCAATTCACCGAGCGCACCGGAGTGCCGCTGCTCGACGCGCTCGCGGGGGAGGGTCATCTTCCATGAACGACCGCACGCGCTGCACCGATTGCGGGGGACCGCTGGAGGAGACCGGCGTGTGCGGCGTCTGCAGCGACGCCTCCTCCGGGCCGCGCCGCAGCAAGACGCTGATCGTGCGCATCCCAGGCAGCGAACCGGAAGGGGTCGCGCCCGAACCGTCGGGTGACGACCTGGCCCGGGTCCCGCTGCCGTCCGGGTGGGAGATCCTGCTGGAGGTGGTCGAAGGGGCCGAGTCCGGCGCGCACTACCGCGTCACCCGCTCGCGCGTACTGATCGGTCGCGGGGGCTGCGAGGTGCCGCTCTCCGACCCACGTGTCTCGCGCCGTCACGCCAGCCTCGAGATCTACGGCGCCACCTGCGTCCTGCTCAAGGACCTCGGCTCCACGAACGGCACCTGGGTCAACGGGCGGCGCAGCTCGAGCTGCCAACTCCAGGACGGGGACGAGATCCGCGTCGGCGACACCCGGATGACGATCACTATCGGCGCGGCCCCCTGATGCCGTGCGCCACGCGAGGCCCTCGATGTCTTCCCGCTCGGTCCTGACGTCTCTCTGTCTGCTCTTCGCGTTGGCGCTGCCCGCCGTCGCGGCGACGAGCTCCTCGCCCGCTCCGTCTGCTCCGCCCCTCGCCGCGGGCATCGAATGGCTCGACCTGGCGCCGGGTACGATCCGACGCGCCCTGGCGGAAGATCGCTTGCTGCTGATGGTCCTCGAGGTCCCGTGGAGCGAGGCGGTGAAGGCCGCCAACGAGACGGTCTTCACCGACGCGGCCGTGATCGAGGCGGTTCGCGCCGGGTATCTTCCGGTCCGGGTCCGGGCCGACATCCGTCCGGACTTGCGCGCACGCTATCCGGCCGAGGCCTGGCCGGACATCAACATCCTGTTGCCCGACGGGACGCCGCTGTTCTTCCTGCCCAAGGAAGGGAAGGGGGAGCCGCGCCGGATGACCGCCACGCTGCTGCGGCCGGAAGCGATGGCACAGCTGCTCAACGAGGCCCGCGTCTACTACGAGGTCGAGGGAGCGCGCGCGGTCGAGATCGCGCGCAAGCAGGTCGCTCAGATCAGGGAAACCGCCCGCCCGACCTCGGGCAAGATCGAGGACGCGATGACGCTGGGAATCGCGACCCAGCTCCAGTCGACCTTCGACCCGGAGGCGCGCTACTTCGGCGGGCCTCCGCGGCTGCCGCGGTTCGACCTGATCGAGTTCATGATCGAGTTCGGGGCGGAGCGGGGCGAGCCCTGGCGCACGATGGGCTCGGCATCGCTCGAGACGCTCACGACGAAACTGACCGATCCGGCCGATGGCGGGCTCTTTCGCATGGCGTCGGGACTCGACTGGAGCGATCCGCAGAAGGAGAAGCTGCTCGACCGGAACGCGAGGCTGCTCGAGCTCCAGACGCTGGCTTTCCGCACCAACGGGCGCCGGTCGGTCCGGGACCAGGCGCTGAGGACCGCGGCCTTCCTCACCGGCTCGTTGGGGAACGCCGACGGGTCCTTCGCCGCGGCGCTCTGTGCGGCCTGTCCCGGCGGACGCGATGAAACGGTCCTGTCCGGCGCCAACGCCGTTGCGGCCGCCGCGCTGATGCGGGCCGGTGCGGCGCTGGCGGAGCCGGCGCTCGTCGAGCGGGGAGTCGCGGCGGCGAGCTTCCTCAAGGAGAAGCGCTGGCGCGCGGGCCGGGGGGTGGCGCACGCGGTCGTCGACCGTGAAGGCGTGTTGACGGTTTACCTCGAGGACCTGGCCGAGGTGACGATGGCGTTCATCAGCGCGTACGAGATCACCGGGCAGAAGGCCTGGCTCGACGCGGCGGCGGACGTCGCCAAGGTGGCGGTCACCAATCTGCGCGAGGCGGGCACCGGAGCGCTCGCCGATCGGGTGAGCGACCCCGCGGAGCCGGGGCTGCTGCGGTACCCGCTCTTTCCGCTCGAGGCCAACAGCCACATGGTACGGGGTCTGGTCCGGCTCTTCTGGCTCACCGGGGAGCGCCGCTATGCCGACGCGGCCCGGGACATTCTGCGGGCGTTCGCCGAGTCCTACCGGCGGGCTGCGCTGCTCATGCCGTCGTATGGCCTCGCGGCCTACGAGTACCACTCTCCGCCGATCCGTGTGGTCGTCACCGCTCGCGCGGGCGAACCGGCGGGGGACGCCCTGCGCCGCGCCGCGCTCGGGGCTGACTTCCCGTTCGTCACGATCCTGACCCTCGATCCCGCGACCGATGCCGAGAGGATGCGATCCGTCGGGCTCGCGATCACCCCCGGCGCCGCGCTCATGGCGCTCTACGAGGGGCTCGAGTCGCCGCGGCTGACGGACCCGGCGACCGTGCGCGGCGCGCTGGCCGCCCTGCGGGAGCGCGTCGTCGCGGCCCGGAACGCCAAGGCACCTCCGCCTCCCAAGGCCGGCGCCGGACGCCCGGGCATCCCCCGATGAGCGGGGCTGGGGGCGAGCGGCGGGCGCGACTGGGAGTGATCGGCGGCAGCGGCCTGTACCGGATGGAAGGGCTCGCGAGCGCCCAGGAACTGCGAGTCGAGACCCCGTTCGGTGCGCCCAGCTCGCCCATCGTGGTCGGCCGTCTCGGTCCCGCGAGCGTTGCGTTCCTGGCGCGGCACGGCCCGTCGCACACGATCCTGCCGACCGAGATCAACTTCCGCGCCAACGTCTGGGCGCTCAAGTCGCTCGGCGTGGAGTTCGTGCTGGCGGTGTCGGCGGTCGGGTCGCTCGCCGAGCAGATCCACCCGCTCGACGTCGTCGTGCCCGACCAGATGTTCGATCGCACCCGGCACCGCCCCGACACCTTCTTCGGCGACGGGATCGTGGCCCACGTCTCGCTCGCCGACCCGGTCTGCGCGGACCTCGCGGGCCGGCTGGGGATCGCGGCCCGGGGCGCCGGGGCGACCGTCCACGAGGGCGGAACCTACGTCTGCATGGAGGGGCCGCAGTTCTCGACGCGGGCCGAGTCGCGCTTCTATCGCAGCCTGGGCGCCTCGGTGATCGGGATGACGAACATGCAGGAGGCCCGGCTCTGCCGCGAGGCCGAGCTCTGCTTCGCCTCGATGGCGCTGGTCACCGACTACGATTGCTGGAAGACGGACGAGGAGCCGGTCTCGGTCGAGCAGATCGTCGACCGGCTGCACGTCAACGCGAAGCGGGCGCAGGACGCGGTCCGCACCCTGGCGGCCGACCTGCCGGCGGCCCGGTCCTGCGGATGTGCCGACGCGTTGCGGTTCGCGATCATCACCCCCCGTGCGGCGTGGCCCGAGGCGACGGTCCTGCGGCTCGGCCCGCTGCTCGCGCACCACGCGTGAAGCGCGAGCCGGGAGCCTGGCTGGTGCTCTCCGCGCCGCTCGCCGCGGCGCTGCCGTTCGTGACCGGCTGGCGCTGGAGCGCGCCGCTGGCCGCCGGCTCGCTGGCCTTCTGGTTCCTCGCGTCGCGCCGCGACCGGACCCGGCCCGGCCTCGTGGGCTGGCTCCTGGCGTGGGCGGCGGCGCTCTCGCTGTCGTTCGTAGCCCTGACGGCGGCCGCGCCCGAGACCGCGGCGCGGGTCATTCCGCACGCGCGCAGCTACTGGAACGAGATGCGCCCGTGGCTCGAGACGGGCGTCGGCCCGGAGGCCTCGCCGGCGGCCTTCGTCCCCCAGCATCTGCTGCACCTCGTCGCCTTCGTCGTCCTGGCCGCGGTGACCGGCGGCTGGGGCGGGCTCGTGCTGGGCGCCTACCTGCTCGGCTTCATGTCCTTCTACGTCGGGATGACGGCCAGCCTCGCCGAGCGGCCGCTGGCGGCCGTCGCCCTTGCCTGGCACCCCTGGTCGATCCTGCGCGTGGCCGCTTTCGTGCTGCTGGGGGTCTGCCTGTCGCGGTTGCTCCTGGAGCGGATGCCGCCGCCGGCCTGGCTGTACGCGGAGCGGAAACGGCTGGCGTTCGCCGCGGCGCTGTGGGGGGCCGACCTGGTCCTGAAGGGTCTGCTGGCGCCCCACTGGCCCGCGCTGCTCCGGCGCGCCGCCGGAATCGAGATCTGAGGCGGGGCGGTTCGTGGAGCCCCGGCCCGGGTGCTAGACTCCGCCCGCTCGTGGGCCCGGCCCGAAGCCGCTCTGGCCCCGGTGAGGTTCAACCATGTCGATGAAGGAACTGGCCGGCAAGCTCGACGCCAAGGGTCTCACGTTCGGGATCGTCCTCTCGCGCTACAACAGCCGCGTGACCGAGGTGCTGCTGAACGGGGCGCTCGACGGGATCACGCGGCTGGGCGGGTCGCGCGACAACGTGACCGTCGTCCGCGTGCCGGGGTCGTTCGAGATCACCCAGGGGCTGCGGATGCTCGCGCGCGGCAAGAGCGCGCCCGACGCGCTGATCGCGCTCGGGGCGCTGGTCCGCGGCGAGACGCCGCACTTCGACCAGCTGGCGATGACCGTCACGCGCGACCTCGCGGCGGTCGCCTCCGAGACCGGGATCCCGGTCGCCGACGGCGTGCTGACGACCGACACGCTCGAGCAGGCGATGGAGCGCTCGGGCGGGAAGTCGGGCAACAAGGGGTTCGAGGCGGCGCTGACCGCCGTCGAGATGGCGCAGCTCAAGAAGCTCGCCGGCTGAGCCGGATGCGCGCCCGGACCCAGGCCCGCGAGGCCGCGCTCGCGATGCTCTACCAGCGCGAACTCTCGGGCGACGGGACGGAGCAGGTGATCGCCAGCTACCTCGAGGGCGGCCTGGCCGAGGAGAAGCTCGACCCGCAGGCGCGCCGCTTCGCCGAGCACCTCGTGCGCGGCGTCGTGCGGCGGATGGGGGAGCTGGACGGCCTGATCCGCGCCGGCTCCACCAACTGGCGCCTCGAGCGGATGGCGGCCGTCGACCGCAACGTGCTGCGGATCGCCCTGTTCGAGCTGCTCGACGAGCCCGACACCCCGGCCGCCGTGATCCTCGACGAGGCGATCGAGCTGGCCAAGCTGTTCGGCGGCCCGGAGTCGGGCGCCTTCGTCAACGGTCTCGTCGACGGGATCCGGCGCCGGCTGGAGAGCGGCGAACTGGTGCGGCGGTAGGCGCGCCTCAGCCTGCCACCAGGTTCAGCAGTTTCCCCGGCACGTAGATCGCCTTCCGGACCGGCTTCCCCTCGAGGTGCTTCGCGATCGCGGGATCGGCCAGCGCGGCGGCGCGGGCGGCCGCCTCGTCGGCCCCCGCGGGCAGCACGACGCGGCCGCGGACCTTCCCCGAGACCTGGACCACGACCTCGACCGTGTCCTCCACCAGCCAGCGCCCGTCCGCCATCGGCCAGGGAGCGGCGGACAGCGACTCGGCGTGTCCCAGCCGCTCCCACAGCTCCTCGGCGAAGTGGGGGACGAGCGGGGCCAGCATCAGCACGAACGGCTCGGCCACCTCGCGCGGGACCGCCGGCAGCCCGACGAGCTGGTTGTTCAGCTCGATCAGGCGTGCGATCGCGGTGTTGAAGCTCATCCGCTCCATGTCCTCGGTGACGACCTTGATCGTCCGGTGGAGCGTGCGGCGCAACCCGTCCGCCGCCGGCGCATCGTCGACGCGGAGCGCGCCCGAGTCCTCGTCGACGAAGGCCCGCCAGGCCCGCTGCAGGAAGCGGTGCACGCCGACGATGTCGCGGGTGTTCCAGGGCTTGCTCGTCTCGAGCGGCCCCATGTACATCTCGTAGAGGCGCAGCGTGTCGCAGCCGTACTCGACGAACATGTCGTCGGGGGTCACGGCGTTCTTGAGCGACTTGCCCATCTTGCCGTAGCTGCGGGTCAGCGGCCGTCCGTCCAGGAAGCAGCCGCCGTCACGCTCCTCGACCTTGGCGGCGTCGACGTAGGTGCCGCGCTCGTCCTGGTAGGCGTGGGCCAGGATGTAGCCCTGGTTGAACAGCCGGCCGAAGGGCTCGACCGTCGAGACGTGCCCGAGGTCGAACAGCACCTTGTGCCAGAAGCGGGCGTAGAGCAGGTGCAGCACCGCGTGCTCGACCCCCCCGACGTACAGGTCGACCCCCGACGGCGCCATGAAGTAGCGCTCCTTCTCCGGGTCGACGAGCGCGCGATCGTTCCTCGGGTCGATGAAGCGCAGGTAGTACCAGCATGAGCCGGCCCACTGCGGCATGGTGTTCAGCTCGCGGGTGTAGCGCTTGCCGTCGCGGACGACCACGCGCCACGACTCCGGGGCCCGCGAGAGGGCGGTCGCCGGCGGTGCGTTCGGGTCGTCGCTGACCCGCGGCCGGAAGTCCTCCATCTCGGGCAGCAGCACCGGCAGCTCCGCGGCGTCGACCGCGCGGACCTCGCCGTCCTCGCCGTGCAGGATCGGGAACGGCTCGCCCCAGTAGCGCTGGCGGCTGAAGAGCCAGTCGCGCAGCTTGTACTGGACCTTCGGCTCGCCGAGCCCGCGCGCGGCCAGCCACCCGGTGATCGCACCCTTCGCCTCCGGGGTCGGGCGACCGTCGAGCGAGATCTCGGAGTTCCTGGAGTTGATGTTGACGGCGTCGTCGCAGAAGGCCTCGCCGAACGGCGCCGGCTCCGCGACGTAGCGCGCGCGCAGCGTCTCGATCGGCGCCCCGTCCATCCCGGCCGCGGCGGCGTGCTCCGCCAGCCACCCGTCGTCCGCCATCAGCACCGCGCGGATCGGCAGCGAAAAGGTCGTCGCGAACTCGAAGTCGCGCTGGTCGTGGGCCGGGACCGCCATGATCGCGCCGGTGCCGTAGCCGGTGAGTACGTAGTCCGCGATCCAGACCGGGACCCGCTCGCCGTTGACCGGATTGACCGCATGCGAGCCGGTGAAGACGCCGGTCTTGGTCTTGACCTCGGCCTGGCGGTCGACCTCGCTCTTCGCGGCCGCGGCGGTGCGGTAGGCGGCGACGGCTGCCTGCCGGCCCGGCGCAGTCAGCGCTTCCACCAGCGGGTGCTCCGGCGCCAGGACCATGTAGGTGGCGCCGAACAGCGTGTCGGGGCGGGTCGTGAAGACCCGGATCGCGGGCGTTCCCACCCGGGCTCGCGCCGCCGCTTCCGGGTCGAGCGGGAAGTCGACCAGCGCCCCTTCGCTGCGGCCGATCCAGTTGCGCTGCATCAGCTTGATCGGCTCGGGCCAATCGACCAGCTCGAGATCGGACAGCAGGCGCTCGGCGTAGGCGGTGATGCGCAGCATCCACTGCTTCAGGGGGCGCTTGAAGACGGGGTGGTTGCCGCGCTCCGAGCGGCCCTCGGCCGTGACCTCCTCGTTGGCCAGGACGGTCCCGAGGGCAGGGCACCAGTTGACGTTGATCTCCGCCACGTAGGCCAGACGCTGCCCATCGACGACCGCGCGTTGCTCGGATCCAGGCAGCGCGTCCCATGCCCTCCCCCCGGACTCGACGGGCGTACCGCCGTGCCCGACGGACAGCGCTCCCTGCTCCAGCCGCGCGACGAGTTCCGCGATCGGCCGTGCAGCGTTCCGGCCTGGATCGAACCAGCTCTCGAACAGCTGCAGGAAGATCCACTGGGTCCAGCGGACGTACTCCGGGTCGATCGTTGCCAGCTCGCGGTCCCAGTCGTACGAGAGCCCGAACCGCTTGAGCTGGCGCAGCATGTTGTCGATGTTGGCCCGGGTCGTGATCCGCGGGTGAACCCCGTGCTCGACCGCGAACTGCTCGGCCGGCAGGCCGAAAGCGTCGAAGCCCATCGGGTGGAGCACGTTGTGCCCGGTCATCCGCTTGTAGCGGGCGACGATGTCGGTCGCGATGTAGCCCAGCGGGTGGCCGACGTGCAGGCCGGCGCCGGACGGGTAGGGGAACATGTCGAGCACGTAGAACTTGGGCCGCGAACCATCGAAGCCGGGGTCGCCGGGGGCGAGCGTGCGGAAGGCCGCGCGCTCTTTCCAGCGCTCCTGCCACCTCTCTTCGATCGCCTGGAAGTCGTATCGGTTCATGGCGCGGGAGTATACCCGGCGGGGCTTGGCACGGCGTTCCCGGGCGGCTATCGTGACCCTTTCCCGCCGCGCGTGGCGCTCGCGCGCCGTCGGGGCTTCGGGGTCGATGCCGCCCATGAACGCGTTCTCCAGCACGCTCTGCCGGGACCGGCCTACCGCGAGCCCGCGGCCGCGGGAGGCGCGGCGGGGCCGCGGCCTGGTCGCCGTCGCCGGGCTCGTCGCGCTGGCCGGCGCCGGCTGCGGCTATCGCCTCGCCGGGACCGGCGGCGTGCAGTCGGTGATCCCGCCGGGGACCGAAACGATCGCGATCCCGTTGGTCGAGAACGAGACGACCCGCCCGGAGATCGCGCAGCGCGTCACCGAGGCGCTGATCAACGAGTTCGTGGTGCGCGGCCGCTACCGCGCAGTACCCGACGAGAAGGACGCCCAGGTCGTCCTCGAGGGGGTGGTGCTCTCCTTCCGCACCAACCCGATCAGTTTCTCGCAGGGCGGCCGGTCGGAGCGCTCCGAGGTGGTCATTACGGCCCGCATGCGGCTGGTGCAGACGGTGCCGGAGAAGGTCCTCTGGAGCCGCGACAACTTCGTCTTCACGCAGCAGTACGACATTCCCAGCGTTCCCGACGCCCCGGTCGATCAGGTGATCGTGGCCACCGACCAGATCGCACGCGATTTCGCGCGGTCGGTCGTGACCGCGATCCTCGAGGGGTTCTGACCGTGACGGCAGCGCCGCGCAGTCCGCTCGCACGAGAACTCGCGGCCGGCCGCTGGCCGCCCGTGGTGCTCGTGGTCGGCGAGGACGAGGTCGCCGCGCGGCACGTGGTCGACACGCTGGTCGCGGGGCTGCCCGAGGACGAGCGGCTGACCGGCGTCGACCGTCTCACCGACGCGCCGCTGGCGCGGGCGCTCGATGCCGCGCGCACCCGCACGCTGCTGGGGGGCCGGCGGATCGTGATCGCCGTCGAGCCCCAGGGGCTGGCGGCGAGCGGTGGCGGCGGAATCGACCCCCAGGAGGCGCTCGAGCAGTACCTCGAGCGCCCGCCGCCGCACGCCACGCTGGTCTTCGTCGTCGAGAAGACGGACCGGCGCCTCAGGGTGATCAAGCGTCTCGAGGCGGTCGGTCTGGTGGTGGATTGCCCGCTCCCGAAGGAGCGCGAGATGGCGTCCTGGGTCGCCGCGAAGGCGTCGGAGCGCGGCCTCAAGCTGACCGGACCCGCGGCCCGCGCGCTGGCCGAGGCGGTCGGAACCAACACCGCGATCGCCGAGCGGGAGCTCGACAAGCTTGCGCTCGTCTCGGGCGCTTCCGGCTCGGCGGCGGGGAAGGGGATCGGCGTCGAGACGGTCGAGGAGATGCTGGGCCCCGGGCGAGCGGTCGGGGCCTTTGCCCTCGAGGACGCTCTCCTGGGGGGAGACGCCGCGGGGGCTGTCGAGATCCTCGGGCGGCGCCTGGTCGGGACGGATAGCAGCGCGCCGCTCGTCCTGCTCGGCCAGTTGGCGTCGATCTCGAGGCGGCTCGCCGCCGCGTACGACGTCGTCGGGCGCGGCGGCGGCGCAGACGAGGTGCGGGAGGCGCTCGGCTGCCACCCATTCACGGCGGGCAAGTACGCGCAGGCGGCGCGCAAGGTCGGCGCGCGGGCGGGCGACGCGATGGCCGCCTGCGTCGCCGCCGATGGGCGGCTCAAGTCCGGCGGCGACGCCTGGCAGGCGCTCGCGGGCGTCGTGCAGGCGTTCGCGCTGCCGCGGAGGTGAGGACGTGGCGCTCCACGAAACGATCCTGGTGATCGACTTCGGCAGCCAGGTGACGCAGCTGATCGCCCGCCGGATCCGCGAGGCAGGCGTGTTCGCGGTCGTCGTTCCGCCGGCCGAGGCGGCGGCGCGCATCGCGGCGCCGGAAGTGCGGGGCATCGTGCTCTCCGGCGGCCCCGCATCGGTGTACGAGCCGACCGCCCCGACCGTCACCGACGAGGTCTTGGCGACCGGGAAGCCGGTGCTGGGGATCTGCTACGGAATGCAGATCCTGGCGCACCGCTGCGGCGGACGGGTCGAGCCGGCTCCCGAGCGCGAGTTCGGCCGCGCCACGCTGGAGCTCGACGGGGCGCCCTCCGTGCTCTTCTCCGACTGGCCGCGTGAGAGCGTCGTCTGGATGAGCCACGGCGACAGCATCACCGCCCTCCCGCCCGGGATGCACGCTGTCGCCAGGACCTCGAGCACGCCGTTCGCGGCGGCCGAAGACCCCCGGCGCCACCGCTACGCCGTGCAGTTCCACCCCGAGGTGCGGCACACCGAACACGGCAGCGCGTTCCTGCGGCGGTTCGCGCTCGACGTCTGCGGCTGTTCGGGCGACTGGTCGATGGCCGCCTACGAGCGCGAGGCGATCTCGGAGATCCAGCGCAAGGTCGGAGGCGAGGGGCGCGTCGTCTGCGCGCTGTCCGGCGGCGTCGACTCGTCCGTGATGGCGCTGCTCGTCCACCGTGCGATCGGCGAGCGGCTCGAAGCGGTGTTCGTCGACAACGGCCTCCTGCGCAAGGCGGAGGCCGAGCAGGTCGTCTCGACCTTCCGCGGACGCTACGGGCTGCACGTCCAGCGGGCCGACGCACGGAAGCGCTTCCTCGACGCACTCGCCGGCGTCGCCGAGCCCGAGCAGAAGCGCCGGATCATCGGCCGCGAGTTCGTCGCGGTGTTCGAGGAGTACGCCGCGCGGAGCGGCGCGACGTGGTTGGCGCAGGGGACGATCTACCCCGACCGGATCGAGTCGAAGACCGTCAGCGGCGGCCCCTCGGCGACGATCAAGACGCACCACAACGTCGGTGGCCTGCCGGAGCGGATGAAGCTCGGGCTGATCGAGCCCCTGGCGTGGCTCTTCAAGGACGAGGTGCGCGAGCTGGGCGAGCGGCTGGGGCTGGACCACGCCTTCGTCCACCGGCACCCCTTCCCCGGGCCGGGGCTCGCGGTGCGGATCATCGGCGAGGTGAACGAGGAGCGGCTGCTGATGCTGCGCGAGGCCGACGCGATCTTCCGCGAGGAACTCCAGGAATCGGGCTGGATCGACCGAACCTCGCAGGCCTTCGCGGTCTTCCTGCCGCTCAAGACGGTCGGCGTGATGGGCGACGGCCGGACCTACGAGCACGTGATCGCGCTGCGCTCGGTCAACACCGACGACTTCATGACCGCCGATTGGTCGCGGCTGCCGCACGATCTGCTCGCGCGCGCGGCCGGACGCATCGTCGGAGAGGTGCGCGGCGTCAACCGCGTGGTCTACGACATCACCTCGAAGCCCCCTGCTACAATCGAGTGGGAGTAGGGGCCGGCCTCTGTGCCGGCCCGCGGTCGTGCAAGACGGATGTAGGGGCCGGCCTCCGTGCCGAGGCCCGGAGTAGCGGCCTGCGCCCGAGGTGCACGAGGCCGGCCGCCGCGGCAGACGGATGTAGGGGCCGGCCTCCGTGCCGGCCCGAGCGGCGGCACAGAGGGCGGCCCTACAGTCAAGACTTCAGGAAGAGCGCCGTGAGTTCCTTCGTCCACCTGCACAACCACACCGAGTTCAGCCTGCTCGACGGGGCCCAGCCCGTCGGACGGCTCGTGGCACGGGCCAAGGAACTGGGCATGCCGGCCGTCGCGATGACGGATCACGGCAACCTGCACGGCGCGATCAAGTTCTACCAGGCGGCGCTGAAGGCCGGAATCAAACCGATCCTCGGCTGCGAGGTCTACGTTGCGCCGGGCAGCCGTTTCGACCGCTCGCCGGGCGGTCCGGGGCGCAAGCCCTACTACCACCTCACCCTGCTCGCCGCGACCTCGACCGGCTTCTCCAACCTCACCCGGCTCTCGACGCTCGGCTACCTCGAGGGGTACTACTACCGCCCGCGCGTCGACAAGGAGCTGCTGCGCGAGCACGCCGAGGGGATCATCGCGCTCTCGGGGTGCCTGGCGGCCGAGGTCCCGACTTACCTGCGGCAGCGCGACCACGCCCGCGCCCGCGAGGCGCTGGACGAACTGGTGGGGATCTTCGGCCCCGAGAACGTCTACCTCGAGCTGCAGGACCAGGGGATCCCCGAGGAGAAGATCGTCAACGAGGGGCTGGTCAGACTGCACGAGGAGACCGGACTCCCGCTGGTCGCGACCAACGACACGCACTTCCTGCAGCGCGAGGATCACGCGGCGCACGACGTCCTGGTCTGCATCGGCACGGGCAAGAAGCGCGACGATACCGACCGCATGCACTACACGACCGAGCACTACTTCAAGACCGCCGACGAGATGGGAGAGTGCTTCGCCTGGCGGCCGGACGCGCTGGAGAACACGCTGGAAGTCGCCGAACGCTGCGACGTCAAGCTCGATCTGGGACGCACGCTCGTGCCGGACTTCCCGGTCCCGCCCGGCGAGACGCTCGAGAGCGCCTTCCGGGCCGAGGTGCGGCGCGGGTTCGAGGCGCGGCGGCCGGGCTGGCACGCGGCGGAGCAGGCGGGGCTGCTGCGGCACCCGCTCGAGGAGTACGAGAAGCGGCTGGCCTGGGAGATGGGCACGATCGTCCAGATGGGGTTCGCCGGCTATTTCCTCGTCACCTGGGACTTCATCCGGCATGCCCGCGAGCAGGGGATCCCGGTCGGCCCCGGACGCGGCTCGGCGGCCGGGTCGCTGGTGGCGTTCTGCCTGCGAATCACCGACATCGATCCGCTGCAGTACGACCTGCTGTTCGAGCGCTTCCTGAACCCCGAGCGCGTGTCGATGCCGGACATCGACATCGATTTCTGCTTCCGCCGCCGCGAGGAGGTGATCGACTACGTCCGCGGCAAGTACGGCCGCGAGAACGTGGCCCAGATCATCACTTTCGGCACGATGGCCGCCAAGGCCGCGATCCGCGACGCGGCCCGCGTGCTGGGCTTCCCGTACGCGGACGCCGACCGGATCGCGAAGCTGGTGCCCGACGAGCTCGGCAAGCGGCTCGAGGACGCGATCCGCGAGGTGCCGGGGCTCAAGCTGCTGCAGGAGGGTGAAGGCCGGGAGAAGGAGCTGCTCGACATTGCGCTGCGGATCGAGGGGCTGTCGCGGCACGCCAGCACCCACGCGGCCGGAGTCGTCATCACGCCGCGTCCGGTCGTGGAGTTCGCACCACTGTCGACGCAGTCGAACCGCGACGAGATCACCACCCAGTGGGCGAAGGACGAGATCGAGGCCGTCGGCCTGCTCAAGATGGACTTCCTCGGCCTGAAGACGTTGACGCTCATCGCCGACTGCGTGGCGCTGATCGCGAAGACTGGCCGCACGCC
Organism: uncultured Acidobacteriota bacterium; assembly: GCA_963702425.1. Lineage (GTDB taxonomy): Bacteria > Acidobacteriota > Polarisedimenticolia > J045 > J045 > JALOKP01. Next base: position 186,201 of record CAVPCQ010000006.1, on the reverse strand, counting down.
CCCCGACGTGGACCACCTGCCGCTCGACGACCCCAAGACTTTCGCGCTGTTTCGCGCGGCGCACACCGCGGGCGTGTTCCAGTTCGAATCATCGGGGATGCGCGACATCCTGCGCCGGATGCAGCCGGAGCGCTTCGACGACCTGATCGCGCTGAACGCGCTCTACCGCCCCGGGCCGCTCGGGGCCGGGATGATCGACGATTTCATCCAGCGGCGTCACGGCCGGGTCAAGGTGGCCTATCCGCACCCGTTGCTCGAGCCGATCCTGAAGCCGACCTACGGCGTGATGGTCTACCAGGAACAGGTAATGCAGTGCGCCTCGGTCCTGGGCGGGTATTCGCTGGGACAGGCCGACCAGCTGCGGCGCGCGATGGGCAAGAAGAAGGCCGAGGCGATGGCGTCGGAGCGCGAGGGGTTCGTCCAGGGGGCGGGGGGGAAGGGCGTCCGGACGGATGACGCCGCGCACGTCTTCGACCTGATGCAGCACTTCGCGGGCTATGGCTTCAACAAATCGCACTCGGCAGCCTACGCGCTGGTTGCCTTCCAGACGGCGTACCTGAAGGCCCATGACCCGGTGGCGTTCATGGCGGCGCTCCTGACCACGGAGAAGGACAACACCGACAAGCTGGTCGAGTACCTCGGCGAGTGCCGTGAGATGGGCATCCCGGTCCTTCCGCCCGACGTCAACCGCTCGGGGCGCTACTTCGAGGTCGAGGGGGAGGCGGTGCGGTTCGGGATGGCCGCGCTGCGGGGCGTGGGGGAGGGAACCGTCGACGCGATCCTCGAGGCCCGCGGGCGACTGGGGAGCTTCTCCAGCCTGGACGAGCTCGGCCTGGAGGTCGACCGGCGCCTGCTGAACCGGCGCGCGCTCGAGGCGCTGATCAAGTCGGGCGCGCTCGACGCGCTCGGCGAGCGGTCGCGGCTCTTCGCCGCCGTCGAGGCCGCGATGGAGCGCGCCGCGCGGGTCGCGGCCGCGCGGTCGACCGGGCAGCACTCCCTGTTCGGCGGCGACGAGCCGCTGGCGCCGACGTCGGCCTCGAGGCTGCCGGAGGTGCCGCCGTGGCCCGACCGCGACCGGCTTGCCGGGGAGAAGGAGGCGCTCGGCTTCTACCTCTCGGGACACCCGCTCGACGCGCTGCGCGAGCGGCTGGAGGAGGTCGCGACGCACACCGTCTCCGCGCTGCGCGGCGGCGGCGAGGTGACCGTCGGCGGCCTGATCGCCGGGCTCAAGCGCAAGCGCACCAACAAGGGCGACTGGATGGCGACCTTCCACCTCGAGGACATGACGGGGAGCGTGGAGGTCGTCGTCTTCCCGAAGCTCTACCGCGACGTCAGCGAGGCCCTGGCCGACGAACGGGCGGTGGTGGTGCGCGGGCGGGCGGACGGGGAGGAGGGGCCCGTCCGGCTGCTCGCCGAGGGGGTGGTCCCGCTCGACACAGCGACCCTGCGGCCGATCGAGGCCTTCACGATCCGGATCGATGCCGCGCTCGTCGGCGACGACCGGCTCCGGCGCGTGAACGAGATCCTGGCCGACCACCCGGGGCCGGTGCCGGTCTTCTTCGAAGTCATCCGGCCGGGCGCCTACCGCGTCGTGCTACAGGCCGACGAGCACCGCCGGGTCCGCGCCGGACGCCCCCTGGTCGCTGCACTGGAGGAGTTGCTCGGGCCCCACGGGGCGCGTTACGGCCGGCCCTAGATCCGTTCAACGGGCGCGACCGAGCAGCCAGATCCCGAACACGCCGACCAGGATCGGGGGGCTCCAGACCGCCAGCACGGGGTCGATGATCGATTCACTCCCGAGCGAAGTCGAAACGGCCCACATCACCCAGAAGACGAAGACGATGACGAGCGCGTAGCCGAACCCGGCCAGAGAGCCGCGCCGCGACCAGCCGGATACCGTCAGCGGGATCGCGACGAGCACCAGGACGATCGGGAGCAACGGCATCACGAGCTTCTCGTTGAGGCCGACGAGCAGCGGTGCGGCGTCGTAGCCCGCGTTGGCCATCCGGCGGAGATGGCTGCGAAGCTCCTGGAAGCTCATCTGGTCGGCGATCCGGCGTCCGAAGACGATCCCGCTCCGAACCGCTCCGAAGAGCTCGGGCGACTCGGTGTCGCGGGAGCGCCAGCGCGGGTAGGCTTCGTAGCTCTCGGCGCCCTGAGCATCGAACGAGCGGCGCCAGCCCTGGAGGAAGTCCCAGGTTCCGTCGGCGTAGTTCGCCTCGCGGGCTTCAATTCGCTCGAGGATTCTCGCGTTGGGCCAGTCGACGGCCACCACGCCGGGCTCGACCAGGGCCGCGCTTCCCGCGGGGACATCGAGATACGCCCACAGACGATCGTCATGGCCGACGATCCACCGCCGCCCTCCGTCGGCCTCGCGGGCGCTCGACTTGCCGGCGATCCGGTCGAGTTCCGCGCGCGATTCGCGTTCCGCGGCGGGGATGATGCGCTCCTGGACCGCGACCAGCAGCAGCGAGATCCCGGCCGCCGCAACCACCATCGGAACCGCAATCCGGACCGGACCGATTCCCGAGGCCTTCATGGCGATCAGCTCGTTGGCGCGCGCCAGGGCTGAGAGGGCGATCGAGACCCCGACGAGGGCCGCAATCGGGACCATGAGGCGGAGCTGGCCGGGGATCGAGAGCAAGACGTAGGCCAGGACGGAGCGCCAGGGGAAGTCCTTGGCGTCGTCGGGCACGTTGTCCACCGCTCCCTTGAACTCGATCGCCAGCGCCAGGACGAGCAGCACGAACAGGACCGCGGCGGTCATGCGGAGGAAGCTGCCCGCGAGGTAGAGGTCGATGGTCTGAAGCCCGAAGCGCGGGCGACGCCGGGGCGGAGCGGTCGCCCGTTCGGGGGCGGGCGGGGGAGGACTCTGCGGCCCCGAGGCCGCCTTCGTGGCCTCGACGGCGCCCGGGAGACGGGTCTCCCTGGGGCGGCGTCTGAATAGGTCTGCAAGGGCTCCGGCCAGTGAGCGGGTCCGCTCCGGCCGTGCCGCGACACGCCACGCGAGAAGTCCGAATCCGACGGCAACGATGTCTGGTATCCAGGCCGCGAGCCACGGGGGCCAGGTGCCTTGTTCCGCGAACCCCTGTCCGGTCGATAACACGAGGTAGTAGAAGAAGATAACGATCATGGTCTGCGAAAGTCCAGCGAACATGCCGCCGCGGCGGTGACGCATCGCGAGGGGGAAAGCGGCGAAGGCCAGCGCGAGGCACGCGAGCGGGATAGCCCAGCGACGCTGCCACTCGATCCGAGTCAGCCGTCCCTTGCGCTCTGCGGCGATCCGCGCGCCCGTCTCGGTCGCCGCGGCGGCCCGGGCGTCGAGCTCCCGCACCTGCTCGTAGAGCTGGGGCCCGGCGAGCGTGCCCGGGTCCTCGAAGCGCGAGCGGGTGAAAGCGCGGAAAGCCGGGTCGGGCGGGAAAGTGAGCGTGTGACGTTCGAATCGCACCCGGCTGTAGGTCGTTGGTCGGTCGGGGCGGGACATGTGCCATTCGCCGTCGTCGAGGAGGAAGCTGATCCGCCCGGATTCACGGTCGAAGATCGGCCGGCCCCGGCGGGCGACGATCAAGTCGGACGACTCGTTGGTCTGTCGCTGGAGGAGGACGCCTTCGAAGACGGGCCCCTCGGTCGACTGGGAGACGGAGCGGACGTAGAGCACGGCCCCGGGGAGGCCGCGATAGAAGACCCCCGGTTCGGTTTCGCGGGAGAGGTCCCGGGCGCGGACGATCTCCTGGACGAGGGCGCGGCGCTTCATCTGGCCCATCGGCACGAGATAGTGGGCGTTCGCGAGGGAGAGCAGCACGAGGAGCGAAGCGACGGCGAGGACCGGGCGGAGGATCCGCGACGGGCCGACGCCCGCCGCCCGGAGGGCCGTGATCTCGCCCTGGGATGCCATCCGGCCGATCCCCACCAGGACCGCCAGCAGGATCGCCATCGGGATCGTGAAGGCGAAGAGCCGGGGCAACTCGGCCACGACGAAGCCCAGAAGCAGGCTGAACGGGACGCGTTTCTCGATCGTCTGGCGGGCGATCATGAAGAGCGCCTGCAGCAGAAGGACCAGGGTAAAACCGGCGAAGCCGAGTAGGAGCGGCGGCCCGAGTTCGCGGGTCACGTAGCGGTCGAGCCGCGTCCAGAGCCTCATCGCATGCCTCGGGGGACCCGGATTCTACCGCAGGTCACCGCCCTGCACCGTTTTCCACAATGTCCGATAATGATGATTATGTCAAATAATGAAAGCCAGCAAAGAGAAGGGTGACGACGCTTCGTCCCTCCTTCTGAACCGATCCTAGTGGGAGGTCTCGGGACCGACCGACACGCGACCTCTCCCGCTCGCCGCAGCCCCGCCCGCGTCTTCGTTGGAAATGCTGGCCGGACGCGGTGTCGAGACCCTGGGCCGCTCGTCGGCGACCTGGGACTTCAGGTCAGAAACGATCTGCTCCAGGATATCGAGCAGCTCCCTCGGCTCGACGACCTCGCGCTCAAACCGGAGGCTCAACTGAAAGTCGCGGTTCGGCGGGCGGTAGCGGAACACATAGGGACGTCCGCGCGCATCGTCTCGGGCTGGCGCGCTGGCCCCCGGGTTCCGCTTCAGCTCCCGCACTTCATCCCGGGTCAAGCTCCCGGACAAGACCGCGTCCACCAGTGCCAGCATGTCCTCCTCAGACTCCTGGCGAACGATCTCCATCAGGACGGTCCGCGTCATGATGTCGGCGCGCCGACATGCTTCTTTCACCGACTCGGGCATCCGGTTGAGGCTCAGCAGCTCGGTCACCGAACTGCGCGATCGCCCCAGCTTCCGGGCGATCTGCTCGTGTGTGTACTGGAAGTCCTCAACGAGCCTCGCGATCGCCTCGGCTTCTTCGAACGGCGTCAGGTCCCGCCGCTGGAGGTTCTCAATCAGGCTGATCTCGAGGCAGCCCCGCTCGTCGACGTCGAGCTCCACGCACGGCACCATCGTCAAGCCGACCTGCTTGGCTGCATGAAACCGCCGCTCGCCGGCGATGATCTGGAAACGGCCGTCCTCCGTAGGACGGACCAGGATCGGCTCGAGGATTCCACGCTCCCGGACCGACTCGGCGAGCGCATCGATGTCCCGCAGGCTCTTGCGAGGCTGGGTCGGGTTTGGCACCAGGCGCTCGATGTCGATCATTCGCCCGACCGAGCCCATCCGCCCGGACGTGATCGCGTCCACGTAGTGCGCGTCCGCCCGGGTTCTTACGTCGGGAGGCAGTCCCCTTCCCTTAGCCACGCTTCAGTACCTCCTCGGAAAGCCGATAGTACTCCTCCGCTCCCTTCGACGAGGGCGCGAACGTGAAAATCGACTCCTTGTAGGCGGGTGATTCCTCGAGCCGGACGCTCTTGCTGATGCGGGTCTGGAACAACTTCTCTTTGAAGACCTCGCCGATCTGCCGCTCGATGTCGCGCGCCAGGATCGTACGCCGGTCGTACATCGTCAGCACGACTCCCAGGAACTGCAGGTCGGGGTTGGCTCGGACCCGGATCCGCTCGTACGTCTCGACCAGGTCGTCGGTCCCTTCCAGCGCGAAGTAGGAGGGCTGAATCGGGACCAGAAGGTGGGTCGCCGCGATCATCGCGTTGACCGTCAGCATGCCGAGTGTCGGAGGCGTATCGATGACGATGAAATCGTAGGCGGCCTGGGCCGGGCCGATCTTGTCCTTCAGCCGGAAATGCGCATCGAGCTGCCCGGCCAGGGACGGCTCGACCTTCGCCAGGGACAGTCTCGCCGGGGCGACCGAGAGATTCGCTTGCTGCGCTGGGACGACGACGTCCAGAAGGGCGAGCGCCGGATCGACGAAGACCTCGTACATCGACCGCCCGATCGCGCTCAGATCAATGAAGGAAAGCGTCGCGTTGCCCTGCGGATCGAGGTCGATCAGGAGCGTGCTCGAGCCCTTCTGAGCGAGTGCGGCGGCGAGGTTGATTGCGGTGGTCGTCTTCCCGACACCGCCTTTCTGGTTCGTGATCGCGATGATCATTCCGCGGCACCCATGGAGGTGATCCGGTCGGCCCGGAACGGGCGTAACCGGAGAAGTTGAACGCGGTCATGTTGTTCTCAAGGAGCCCCGAAGCGAATAAAAAGCGAAACAGCCCCGCGTTGCGGCTATCGTAGGCGAGTTGAGGGGGCGAATCAACGACAGTGCAGCGAGACGCGCGACGAAGCAGGCAGACGCCTAGATCTCATACTTGCCGAGGTCGCTTTCGTCCAGGCTCTCGAGCCACTGCCGGAAGCGCTCGGTGTCCTTGTACCCCTGCGTGAGGTCGATGTCCTGGGCCGCCTGGATGACTTCCGGCGTCGCGAAGATCGGAGCGTCCCAACGCAGCGCGAGCGCGATCGCGTCGGAGGGACGCGCATCGATCTGCTTCGGCCCTGTCGCGGTCTCGAGGAAGAGGCTCGCGAAGAACACGTTGTCCTGCAGGTCCGTGACGACCACCTTCGTCAGCCGCGCACCGAGTTCCTGGATCACGTCGCGCAGGAGATCGTGCGTCGACGGCCGCGGCATGCGAATCCGCTCCATCTCGGTGGCGATCGCGTTGGCCTCGAACGCGCCGACCCAGATCGGGAGCTTGGCATCCGTCCGGGGGTCGCGCAGCACGATGAGCGGACCCTGCGTGATGGGGTCGAGCATGAGGCCCTGGATCCGCATTTCGACCGGCATGGCGCACCGCCTCCCGAGGAACGATCCGTTCCGTCGACCCAAGTGCGACAATACTGACCGCCCGAAGTCAAGTCAAGACAACGGCCTCGAACGGCCGGGAGGCTACCCCACGAGGGCCACCGAGGGCCCTTCGGCAGCGCCGTCGAGCGGAACGCCGCGCAGGCTGTTGGCCCCCGAGGCCGTGATCCGGACTCGCACGAACTCCCCGGGTCGGGCACCCGGTGCGTCGAAGTTGACCACGCGATTGCTCGTCGTGCGCCCGGCCCACTCGTGGGCGGCGCGACGGCTTGGGGACTCGACCAGGACCTCCTCGACGCGGCCGACGAACCGCGCGTTGGACTCCAGCTGGATCGCTTTCTGCAGGGCCTGGAGCTCCATCAGGCGCTCGATCTTGCGCTCGCCGGGCGTTCGATCGGCGAGCAATCCGGCCACCGTTCCCGGACGCGCGGAAAAGACGAACGAGAACATCTGGTCGAACCGCACCTCGCGGACGAGGGTCAGCGTCTCCTGAAAGTCGTCTTCCGTTTCGCCGGGGAAGCCGACGATCACGTCGGTGGAGAGCGAGATCCCGGGGACCTCGCGCCGCAATTCGTCGACCTTGGCGAGGTACTTCTCGCGGTCGTAGCCGCGGCGCATCGCGAGCAGGACCCGCGACGATCCGCTCTGGACCGGCAGGTGCAGGTGATCGCAGACGCCCGGGACCTCCGCCATCGCGCGGATGATGTCGCTCCGCAGATGAAGCGGGTGCGAGGTCGTGAACCGCAGGCGCCGCAGCCCCGGTACGCGACCCGCAGCGCGAAGCAGGTCGGAAAGTCCCGCCTTCGTCTCCGGGCAACGGTAAGCGTTCACGTTCTGGCCGAGAAACTCGACTTCGAGGAATCCGGCCCCCGCCAGTTCGCGGGCCTCGGCAAGCAGTTCCGCGAGGCGTCGGCTGGTTTCACGACCCCGCGTCGCCGGGACCACGCAGTAGGTGCAGGTCTTGTTGCAGCCCTCCATCACGGTGACCCAGGCCTTGGCGCGCTGGGTCTCGCGCACCGCCCTGGCCGCCTCGACGAGACTGTCCTGGTAGAGCGTCGTGTCGACGACGCCCTTCTCTTCCTCGAGGCGCGCGAGCAGTTCCGGAAGCCGGCTTGCGGCGCGCGGGCCGAAGACGAGATCGACGAGCGGTGCGCGCTCGCGGACCCCCTCCCCCGTCATCTGGGCCACGCAGCCGCAGACCCCGACGACCATTCCGGGGCGCTTCGCCTTGAGCGGCGCGAGCTGCCCCAGCAGGTTGTAGACCTTTTCTTCCGCCTTCTCGCGGATCGCGCAGGTGTTCAGGAGCACGATGTCCGAGGCGCCGAGGCTGGGAGCCGGCTCGTACCCGAGCCCCTCGAGGGTCCCGGCGAGCTTCTCCGAGTCGTGCTCGTTCATCTGGCAGCCCCAGGTCTCGATCCAATAGAGACGACTCATCGAGGGCCGTCTCCGGCACGCGACGCGAGGGTATCGAATCCGTCGCGGATCGCCCGTCGTGCCGTCGCGAGGTCCTCGGAGACGACGCGCGTCTCGCCGACGGTGGTCATGAAGTTCGTATCGCCGGACCAGCGGGGCACCACGTGCAGGTGGATGTGGTCGGGAATCCCCGCGCCGGCCGGGCGGCCCTGGTTGATCCCGAGGTTGAACCCGTGCGCGCCGAACACCCGCTCCAGCACCGCCACAGCGCGCGCGGAAGCCTGCATCAGTTCCGCCAGGGTGTCGGGATCGAGTGCCGAAACCGACGCCGCGTGCTCGCGGGGCGCGACGAGCAGGTGGCCGCCGGTGTAGGGGTAGCGGTTGAGCATGACGAGGCACCGCTCGCCGCGCGTGACGACGAGGTTCTCCTCGTCTCGCTCGGACTCGTCCCAGACCCGGCAAAAAAGGCACGGCATCGGCGTTCCGACCGCGGTCGCGGCGGCCGACGTGACCCACGCGCGGCGCCAGGGCGCGAAGACGTGGTCCACGTCAATCCCGGGCTGGTTCGTCGTCCGGCCCGTTCGCCGCGCCCGCCGGGTTGAGCAGCTCGCGGAGTTCCTTGCCCGGCTTGAAGTAGGGCACGGATTTCCCGGGTACCTCGACCTTCGTGCCCGTCTTCGGGTTCCGGCCCTGCCGCGGGCGTCGCGTTCGCAGGCGGAAGGAGCCGAAGCCCCGCAGCTCGATCTTCTCGCTACGCCGCAGGGCTTCGATGATCGACTCCACCACCGTGTTGACCACGACCTCGGCCTCGGACTGGGTGAATTTCTCGCGCGGTCCGAGCTCGTTCGCCTCTCCGGCCATGCCTTCCCGGCGCTGCTTCTCCTCGAGCATCCAGCGGTTGACGGACTCCGCCAGCCTCTCGACGAGCTCGGCCCGGGTCATCAGCCCTCCGAGCCCTTCTCGTCGCCCGGCTCGCCTGCCGGCTCGCCGTCGGCCTGGCGCTGGGCCGCGCGCTCGCGCAGCGCGGACAGGTCGCCGGCCACGTCGCCGAGCGTGATCGAGGAGCGCGACGCCTCTTCCTGGCGAGCGCTCTGGTACTGTTTGAGGTCGCCCGAGCCGAGTTCGTCCTGGGCCGCCTTGACCGAGAGGCCGATCTTCCGCTCCTCAGGGTCGACGCGCAGGATCTTGACCCGCACCGACTGCCCCGGCTGGAACTTGTCTCCGGGCTTCTCGAGCCGTTCGTGAGCCATCTCTGAGATGTGGACCAGGCCCTCGACCCCCTCCGACAGCTCGACGAATGCGCCGAAGTCGGCGAGCCGCACGATCTTGCCCTCGAGGATGTCGCCCACGCGGTAGCGGCGCGAGAACTCCTGCCAGACGTCCGGCATCAGGTCCTTGACCGAGAGCGACAGCCGCTGGTTCTCGGTGTCGATCTTCAGGATCTTGGCCTCGACTTCCTGTCCCTTCTTCAGGATCTCCGCCGGGTGCTTGACGCGGCGGTTCCAGGTCAGGTCGGAGATGTGGACCAGGCCGTCCACCCCTTCCTCGACCTCGATGAATGCGCCGAAGTCAGCAATGTTGCGGACCACGCCCTTGATGATGTCGCCGACGCGGTACTTCTCCTGGATCACCGACCACGGGTTCGGGGTCGTCTGCTTCAGGCCCAGGGAGAGCCGGCGGTTCTCCTCGTCGACCTCGAGTACCACGGCTTCGATCATGTCGGCGGGGTTGAGCATCTTCGACGGGTGCTTGATCCGCTTGGTCCAGGACATCTCGGAAACGTGGATCAGCCCCTCGATCCCCTCCTCCAGCTCGACGAAGGCGCCGTAGTCGGTGAGGCTGACGACCTTGCCGCGCACGCGCGAGAGGATCGGGTACTTCTCGGCCGCGTTCTCCCACGGATCGGTCTGGAGCTGCTTCATGCCGAGGCTGACGCGCTCCTTGTCGCGGTCGAACTTGAGCACCGTGACGTCGACCTCGTCGCCGATGTTGACCACCTCGGAGGGGTGATTCACCCGGCGGTACGACATGTCGGTCACGTGCAGCAGGCCGTCGATTCCGCCGAGATCGACGAATGCCCCGTACTCGGTGATGTTCTTCACCGTGCCGCGGATCCGCTGGCCTTCCTCGATTGTCTCGAGCGTGACCTTCTTCTTCTCGGCGTTCTCCTCCTCGAGCACGTGCTTGCGCGAGACCACGATGTTGCCGCGCCGGCGGTTCATCTTGATCACGCGGACCCGGACATCCTGGTCCTTGTAGCTCTCGAGGTTGCGGGCCGGCCGGACGTCGACCAGCGAGCCAGGCAGGAACGCGCGGACGCCGATATCGATCGAAAGGCCGCCCTTGATGCGGTCCATCACCCGGCCGACGACGGTCTCGCCCGTGCGATACGCGTTCTCGATCTTCTCCCAGACCTTCAGGCGTTCGGCCTTGTCCTTCGACAGATGGATGTAGTCGTCCGCCTCGTCGAGCGACTCGATGACCGCCTCGATGGTGTTCCCGACGAAGAGCTTCGCGGCCTCATCGGCTGCGACGAACTCGCTCTTCGCGATCGAGCCTTCCTTCTTGTAGCCGATGTCGATCAGGACGATCTCGGCCAGCACCTTGACGATGCGGCCGTGAACGACGGCTCCCTCGCGGACCTCGGCCGAGGGGCTGTAGGCGTCGAGGAGTGCGGCGAAGTCGAGCTCCGCGTCGGGCACACTGACTGGCTGCTGCTGCGCTGAACCGGTCTGGATCTCCATGACTAGGCGCTACCTCCGAACTACTGCGGGTCTTGGATTGGCCGGACCACCCGTCCGGGGGGGCGCACCCCCCCATCACCTCGTCGAGGCTTCAGCGAGCGATTCCATGGCACACCCGCGAACCGCGCATGTTAGGAGTGCTCTGCAGGCCGGTCAAGTGGTTCTTTTTCCGGCGCTTCGCCGCCCGCGGGCCGGCCCGGTTCGGGGCCCGGCCGGGGCCCGAACCGGTCGGGGGGGCTCGGCGCCCCTCCCCCGGCCCCCGGCCGGCCGGGATTCCGCCGCGTCGAGGGCGCGCCGCAGGGCGTCCAACTCGCCCGGTGCGAGCTGGCGCAACTCCCCGACCTTCATCCGGCCGAGGCGGAGCGGTCCGATCGCCGTCCGCCGGATCCGCTGCACCGGGTGGCCGACCCGGGCGAACATCAGCTTGATCTGGTTCTGGCGCCCTTCGGTCAGGACCACCTTGAGCCAGCTCGCGTTCTCCCCCTCCTCCTCGATCGCGACCTCGGCGGGCAGGGTCCGGATCCCGCGGTCGATGACGACCCCGCGCCGGACTCGGTCCATCGCCCGGTCGTCCGGCAGGCCCCGGACTTTGACGCGGTAGCTCTTCGCCAGGTGGCTCCGCGGATGCATCACGCGGTGGGCGAGGTCGCCGTCGTCGGTCAGGAGGAGCAGGCCATCGGCGTCCCAGTCGAGCCGCCCGACCGGGAAGACCCGGGCCCGCACGCGGTGGGCGGAGAGCAGATCGGCCACCGTGGTGCGCCCCTCCGGATCGGACAGCGAGGTGATCATCTCGCGCGGCTTGAACGCCAGGAGATAGTGCCGCACCGGACTGGCCGGGCGCAGCCGTCGTCCGTCGACCTTGATGTGGTCACGCTCGGGGTCGGCGTGCATTCCGAGGCGGTCGGCCACGCTTCCGTTGACCGTTACCCGCCCCTCGCGCATCAACTGCTCGGCCGCGCGCCGCGACGCGATGCCGGCGCGGGCGAGGATCTTCTGCAACCGCTCTTCCGGCATCTCAGGCGTCTCCCCGAGCGGCCTCTCCGGCACCGCTCGACCCGTTCCCTTCCCCCTCGAACAACTCGATCTCCGGGCCCACTTCGGGGTCGAACTCGTCGGCCGGAAACGCGGTGACCGGGAAGAGCCGACCCTGCGCGGGGACGACGCGCGTTCCATACCCCTCGACCGGCGGGAGGTCCTCCAGGCTGTCGAGCCCGAAGTGGATCAGGAACTCGCGCGTCGTGCCGTACAGGATCGGGCGACCGACCACCCGTTTGCGGCCGACGATCCGGATCAACTTGCGGTCGAGCAGCACCCGCACCGAGTGGGCCGGGTCGGTCCCGCGGATGTCCTGGATCTCGGGAGCGGTGATCGGCTGGGCGTAGGCGATGATCGCCAGCACGTCGAGCGAAGCCGGAGTGAGCCGGCGCTGGTTGCGGAAGCGAAAGAGCGCCCGCAGCGGCTCCGCCAGGTCGGGCCGGGTCACGAGCCGGAAGCCGCCCGCCACGCGTTCCAGCCGGAATCCGCGGTCCGGGTGCCCCAGCGCGCGCGCCAGGGCGTCCAGTCCGCGTTCGATCTCCTCGCGCGGCATCTGCGGCAGACCGGCCTGGATCTCCTCGGGGCTGAGCGGCTCCGGCGAGGCGAAGAGCATCGCTTCCAGCACGGCCAGGACGCGGAGGCCCTCGGCCTCCTGCTCGGGCTCTGACTCCGACCCCGGGGTCGCGCGATCAGTGCTCACTCTCGGACTCCTCCGCTGCCAGATCGATGGCAACGCCCGCCCGCCCTTCGAGCGTGATGTCTTCCCGCGCCGCACTCTGCCAGGCATCGATCGCCCCGAGGCGGATCAGCTCGAGCAGCGCGAGAAAGAGGACCACGCGTTCGAGGCGCGTGCGGCAGGCCAGCAGCAGTTCGCGGAACGACAGCGACCGGCCGGACTCCACCGCGTCGAGCAGACGCTGCATCATGTCCTGGATCTTGACGTCTTCGCGCCGGATGACCTCGACCCGCTCCTCGATCTCGAGGTGCCGGAGCACGCGCTCGAAAGCCTTGACCAGGTCCCCGAGATCGGCCTTGATCGTCTCGTAGCCGGCCAGGTCCGCAGGCGCCGGGCCGGGGCGCGAGAAGACGAGGTCCCGGCCGCTCTCGAGCGCTGCGAGCCCCTCGGCTGCCTTGCGGTAGCGCTCGTAGTCGAGGAGCTGGCGAACCAGTTCGGCCCGCGGATCCTCGATCTCGTCGCTCGGATCGGGCGGGAGCATCATGCGCGACTTGATGTGCGCGAGCGTCGCGGCCATGAGCAGGTACTCGGAGGCGATCTCGAGGTCGAGCTCCCGCATCTGGTCGAGGTAGAAGTTGTACTGCCGCGCGATCTCGACGATCGCGATGTCGAGGATCTCCATGTCGTTCGAACGGACGAGGTGCAGGAGCAGGTCGAGCGGCCCCTCGAACTGCGGCAGCGTCAGGGTGAGGGGTGCCCGCCCCGTGTTGACCACGGGCGGCGGCTCGCCGTTGGCGAGGAACTCGTCGCCGAACCCCGACTCGGACATCGTGCGCAGACCCTCCGGGGCGAGAAAGCCAGCGAGCCTAGCACCCGCGGCCCGCGCGCGGCAAGGTTCAGTCGCGCACGGCGCGGCACACGCCGCGGCTGACCTCCTCGCCCAGCTGTTCGCGGAGCATGCGCGAGGCCTGCTCGCGCGGCTCGTAGCTGATGTTCGGCTTGCTCTCCGCGTGGACCCGCAGTGTGTGCTGCTTGACCGGAGAGTCGGGCGGCGGGGGCGTCTCGCTGCGGTAGACGCGCAGCGTGTAGACCGTCTCGATCTCCCGCCGCCGGCCGGGAAGATAGGTCCCGCGGCTCGGATCGAAGACCGGCACGCCGCCGGGGCTCTCGCTCTCGCGCCAGTAGAGCAGCGCGACCTCGACCCGCCACGCCGGGGTCTCGTCCGGCCGTGGCAGGCGCAGGCCGCACCTGCGGGCCTCGACCCGCCGAAGGATCTCGCGTTCGAGGAGCAGGCGCTCGAGATCCGGGACGCCCCGGACGGCGGTGACCGTCAACTGTGCAGGGACACGCTCCTCCGCGGCCGGGGCGTCGGCTGGAACCGCTCCGGAAGCGACGAGCGCGAGCGCGAGGAGCAGCTGCTTCACCCCGCTACTCTATTCCAGGCGGAAGACCAGGCGCACCATGCCGGCGCTGACGATGTCGCCCGGCGAGAGCGGGGCGCCGCGGCCTGGCAGCAGCCGGGTCCCGTTGACGAACGTCCCGTTCAGCGCTCCGACCTCTTCCGCCACGTACCAGGCGCCGTCGCGCAGCGTCATCCGCGCGTGACGACGTGACACCGAGCGCTTCGTATCGATGTCCGTGAGGTCGATTTCCGGCTGGATCTCGGTGACGGGGTCGTACCGGCCGAGCAGCACTTCCTCGCCGACGAGGGGGAAGACCGGTCCCCCACCCTCCACGATCAGCGACGCACGGGAACCGCGCGCCGGAGCGGCGTGTGGCCGGACCGGAGCGGCCACCGCTGGCCGCGCGACCACCAGCGTCTCTTCGCCCCCCTCGGTCGACAGGCGGCGCTCGAGGCGCTCGACCCGGGCCGCGAGCTTGCGCAGCAGACGGACCGAGATCTCGGGGTGGGCGCGCAGCAGGCGGTGGAAGGTCGAGGGGCCGATCTCGATGATCTCGCAGGCGTCGAGCGCCTCGGCGTTGACGCCGTAGGTCCCGCCCTCGAGCAGCGTCCGTTCCCCGAAGAAGTCGCCTTTCTCGAGCGTCGCAATCTCCACCGGAGCGCTGCCGCCGCTCGCCGGACGCGAGAGGCGCACGCTCCCGGACTGGACGAGGAACATGCAAGCCCCCGCCTCGGCCGCGGCGACGATGCGTTCGCCGGCCAGGTAGTTCACGGCCAGAGCCTTCAGGGGATCGGTCGCCATGCTCGATCCGTCACGCTCGCGCGCACGCCGCAGTCCCCACAGCGGGCTTTCTGCCCGACTCGGGAGAAACCGCGAAGTCACGGCGAATATAGGTTTTCCGCGGCAATAGGGTCAACGGGACGGATCGCCCCGGACCCCCTTCACCAGCGCCGCAGCGGCTTCGTAGCGGACGTCCTGGCTGGGGTCGTCCTTGGCGATCGTCGCCAGGATCTCGCGAGCCCCCGGGATCCCGGCCTTGGCGAGGCCCTTGACCGCCGCGGCGCGGATCTCGAACTCCGGGTCGGTCCGGGCCAGGCGGACGATCGCCTCCTGGCAGGCCTCCACCCGCTCGTCGATCTCCAGGTCGCCGGCGGGGTCCCCGATCCGCCCGCGGGCCATCGCCCCGGCCATCACGTCGACGGTCCGCAAGCGCCGCTCCGGCCGGACGTCCCGCAGCCGCTCGAGCAGCACCGGGACCCAGTCCTCGTCGGCCATGACCAACTGGCCCGCGATCACCAGTCCGGCGTCGATCAGCCACGGGTTCGGCCCGCTGATCCAGCGCAGCACGCGGGCCTCCTGCCCCGCCTCCACATCGTCCTCGTGGACCACGATCCCCCGCACCGCTTCCAGCAGCGCGTCCCCGCCCTCGGGAGGCAGCGGGATCCTGGCCCCCGCGAAGCCGGCCGGCATGAAGAGATCGGCTTTCGGCTGGCGGCCACGGGAGTCGACCCACGGGGTGAGGACGAAGACCGCCGTCTCGCCGTCGCGGGTCGCGAAGGGCGCACTGCCGGGCTGCCGCATCAGGTTGTTGCCGCGGTAAGCGAGGCGGATCGTCGGCGGGAGGCTCCCGCCGCGCAGGACCTCGCGCACCGTCAATGCCGCCTTGGTCTCCACCCGGATGACGGTCGCCAGGACGACGATCGGTCCGGCGGAGATCCGCGTGAGGAGTTCGGCACCATCGCGTGGAAGAGCCGGCTGGTCGTCGTCCGCGGCAGCACGCACGGGACCCACTACGATGAGCGAGAAGCCACTCACCAGCCCGACGAGAACGGCGAGGATCGCCCGGAGCGGGCGCTGTGAGCGGCTCAGGCGCGCGCCGCGCGCTGCTGGGCTCCCTGCCCGGCTCCGAGCACGGCGAAACCGATGGCGATCAAGAGCGCGCCCGCCAAGACCTTCCAGTCGTCGATTTCGGTCCACAGCGCCACCGGGTCCATGATCGCCTGGGCGAAGTCGGAAGGAGCGTACAGCGCCAGCATCGCCGTACTGAGGATCAGTCCGACGATCGCCCCGATCGCGGCCCCCACGAGGATACCGAGTGTTCCCCGCGCTGTCGGCCCCGCGGCCCAAGCACGGCGCGGCGCCGGCTCCGCGGGAGAATCCGGCTCGGTCGTGGAGAAGGCGCTCGACGCGAAGTCCTCGTACGGCTCGGCTTCCAGGGGAGCCGCCGGGGGGGCCCCGCGGACCGCGACGGCGGACGCCACGGCGGGCGAGAAGGAAATCCCGCCCTCGTCGTCGAATAGCGGGTCGCCGAACGATGCCCGCTTCGCCGGGCTGGCGAAGAGGTCGTCCTCGAGGCGCGGTGCAGCGGAGGGCGGCGCGGGTGCGGGGTAGGTCCCGGCCGGAACCGAGACGAAGCGCCGCCGCGAGCCGCGCGCGAACCCCGCGCTCACGGGGCGAGTTCCAGCCGGATGACGAGTCGGTAGCGCCGCGTCCCGGTCGCCGTGGCGAACTCGAGCGGCACCAGGATCTCCTGCGGATCGCCGACCGCGAGCCGCGTCAGCTCGACCGAGTCGTCGGCGAACAGCGCGTCGGCGGCGCCGACCTCGATCATCCGGGCGGAGGCGAGCGCCGTCGGGCTGGCCGGCATCCTCGACGCTGCTCCCGCCGGAACGGCGGCATCCAGCACGGCGCGGTCGATCTTCACGGTCGACGTGGGCGCGGCGGCGGGCGGCGCGAGCCCGAGCACGTCCTCTTCCTCGAGCACGGCTGCCGTACCGGGACGCTCCGGACGGGCGGGCAGGCTGAACGGCTCGGACTCGAGCGCCGGGGAAGCGGCGGGCGCGGGAGCCGCCGTGGTCTCAACGGTTGCGCGCATCACGGCCTGCGGCGTGGCGAGCGTCGGCATCTCGGTCCGGACCCGCTCCGAGGGGATCGAGAAGTCGAACTCGGAAGGAGCCTCGCTCATCGGGGACGCCGCCGAAGCGAAGGCTTCGATGGGCGGTCTTGCCGGTGCGGCAACGGGAGCCGGAGGGACCGGCATCGCCGGTCGCCCGGCGAACGCCGGTGCGACGAAGACCTGCCCGCTCGGCATCGCGAACGACTCGGCCGGCTCGGCGGCCACCGGCGCCTCGAAGCGCTCGACCGGTTCGTCGAACAACGGCGCCCCGGCCGCGACCGCAGCCACGGGCGACTCGATCGTCGGCGCAAGCGGCGGCGCCGGAGGCGCGAACACCTCGGCCGCGGGGGCCGGCACGAACTCCGCGGCGGCGGGCGGCTTCGCCGGCTCGCGCCGGGCGGCGCCGGGTCGCTCCGCGCCGTAGCGCTCGTTCAGCTTGAGCAGGACCAGCTTCGTGATGTGACGCAGTGTCTCCTGGACCCCGACGCCGGTGGTGGCGATCGCCTCGTAGAACGGCGCGTTGTACTTGTTGAGCCGATCGTTGATCGGCTCGATCGGCATCGCGTTCGGCAGGTCGCGCTTGTTGTATTGAATGACGTGCGGCGTGTCCTCGAGCGACATCCCGTGCGCCGCGAGGTTCTCCTCGAGGTTGCGGAACGAATCCATGTTCGCTTCGACCATGTTCTCCTGGGTGTCGGCGACGAAGACGACGCCGTCCGCTCCCTTGAGCACGAGCCGCCGCGTCTCGTTGTAGAAGACCTGGCCCGGGACCGTGTAGAGCTGGACCTTGGTCTTCATCCCCTGGATCTGCCCGAGGTCGATCGGCAGGAAATCGAAGAACAGCGTGCGGTCGCTCTTCGTGGCGAGCGACAGCATCTTGCCGCGCACGCCCTGCGGCATGTGGTCGTAGATGAACTGCAGGTTGGTCGTTTTCCCGCACAGGCCGGGACCGTAGAACACGACCTTCGTCGTCAGCTCGCGAGTCGAATAGTTGAAGACCACCATGTCCGGTGCTCCACGGGAGTGGCTCGCGCAGGTCGGCTCCCGTCGAGGGGGCCTTCCCGCCGGCGGGGCAAACATAGGGCTGTCGGAGCGGCGGTGTCAAAACGGGGTCGACCAGCATCGAAAGGCCCGGGGACCGGCCCGGCCCTTCCGGACCCCCTCCGGACCGTCCCGGGGACCCTCAGCGCCGGCGCGGCGAGAGTCTGAGGTCGACCACGACCGGGATCGGGCCGAGGTCGAACTCCTCGCGGATCCGGCTCTCGAGGTAGCGTCGGACGGAGGGGTCGACCCCCTCCGGGTCGCGGCAGAAGATCGCGAAACGCGGCGGCAAAGTCCCGGTCTGGGTGATGTAGAGCATCTTCGTCGTGGAGCCGCCCCCGGCCAGTAGCTCGGCAAGCGAGCGCTCGAGGAAACGATTCAGCTCGGAGGTGGGGATCCTCCGGGTCGCCGCCAGGGCCTGCTCGCGGGCCAGGTCGAGGAGTTTGAAGGCGCGTTGCCCGGAGGTGGCCGACACCGTCACCCGGGGGATCTTCGGGGCGAAGGCCAGCCGCCGCTCCAGCTCCGCGTCCAGCTCGCCCACCCGGGTTTCCGGGTCCGTGACGAGGTCCCACTTGTTCAGCGCCAGCACCATCGGGCGGCCCGTCTCGAGGATTTCTCCCGCGATCGCAACGTCGCCGCTCGTGATCCCCTGGATCGCGTCGACGACGAAAACCGCGACGTGACTGCGCGCCAGGCGCCGCCGCGTCATCAGGATGCCGACCGATTCGTCCCGCGAATCGACCTTGGCGCGGCGCCGGATCCCGGCGGTATCGACCAGCCGGATCCGATGGCCATCGCGCCGGAGGATCACGTCGACCGCGTCCCGCGTCGTCCCCGGAACGGGGCTGACGGTGACCCGCTCCTCGCCCGCGAGCCGGTTGACGAGCGAGGACTTGCCGACGTTCGGCCGCCCCACGACCGAGACGCAGAGTTCCTCCCTCGGATCGGGAAGTCTCTCGTCATCGGCCTCCGGGGCCACCGTCTCTCCTTCTGCGAGCGGCGGCAGCAGCGCTTCGACCAGTTCCGCGAACTCCTCGATCCCGCGGCCCGTTTCGGCGGAGACCGGGATCGGCTCGCCCAACCCCAGGCGCCAGGCGTCGTGGACCAGTGCCTCCTGCGGCTCGCTGTCCACCTTGTTCGCGAGCAGGACCACCGGCACCGTCGCGCGGCGCAGGACCTCGGCGACCTGTTCATCGAGCGGGGTCACACCGGCCCGGGCGTCGACGACCAGCGCGATCACGTCCGCTCCGTCGAGCGCGGCCACAGCCTGCCGCGAGACCTGTTTGTAGAGGTCGTCCTCGGACCCGGGCACGATTCCGCCCGTGTCCAAGAACACGACGCGGCGCGTGGCCAGCCGCCCGTCACGCTCCAGCCGATCCCGTGTCACGCCCGGTCGGTCGAGCACGATCGCCTCGCGCCGACGCAGCAGGCGGTTGAACAGGCTCGACTTCCCGACGTTCGGGCGACCGACGATCGCGACGCGCGGCAGGGCGCGGGGGCGGCCGGGGCTTTCGCGGTCGGACATCGGGGTTCTCCAAGTGAGGCCGGGGGAGCCTAATCCCCCGGGGGCCTCCGCGCCACGAGGCCCGGTCGCGCAAGCCCCTCTGTTTCCAGACTTTACCTTGACCACGAGGAGCGTTCCCCCTAGACTTCCCCGGCCCCGGCGACCGATCCGGCGGCGGAGATGCCCTCGATGGTCAAGGCGGACCTCATCCATCGCGTCCATCAGGCCCTGCTGGAGCACCAGCGCGAAGGCCGGCACGAGCTTCCCCTTGGCGAGGAACCTGCCGAGGGGGCACGTCGCGTCTCACATGGGCTCGTGGTCGAGGCGGTCGAGTCCCTCTTCGCGTCGCTCAAGGACGCGATGGCTCGCGGCGAACGGATCGAGTTCCGCGGCTTCGGGGTCTTCCAGGTCAAGCCCCGGAAACGCGGTGTCGGTCGTAACCCCCGGACCGGGCGCGAGGTCAAGATCCCGCCGGGTCGCACCGTGCGATTCAAGCCGGGCAAAGAGTTGCGCGACATCGGTCCGTGAGGGACTGGTGAGCGGACCGTACGCCCCCCCCCAGTTCCGTCCCGTCCCGCCTGAGGTTCCCACCTCCTCGCCGGCACCGGCCCCGCGAACTCGCCTGCCGTGGCTGGCGATCGTGATGTTCGGGCTGACCGTGCTGACCACCCTCGAAGTCGGGGCGGAGACGTCGTTCCGCGGCCAGGAATTGATCGACCAGTGGATGCGCGGTCGCACGGGACTGGTTGACATCCTCCTCCCGCTCGTGCTCAGCGGCCTGCCGTACGTCGTCGCGCTGCTCGGGTTCTTCATGGCCCACGAGATGGGCCACTACCTGGCCTGCCGGCACTACGGCGTCGACTGCACGCTCCCCTACTTCATCCCGGCCCCGTCCCCGATCTCGCTGATCGGGACCTTCGGCGCCGTGATCCGGATCCGGGGACGGATCCCGTCGCGCCGTGCGCTGTTCGACATCGGGATCGCAGGACCGCTGGCCGGGTTCGTGGTGGCGGTTCCGCTGGTGATCGCCGGTGTCCTTCAGGCGCCCGCCGAGCCGGCGGCCCCGATCCCCCGCGGTGCGCTCCTTTTCGGCGATTCCCTGCTCACCTGGCTCCTCGCCTGGATGCTCAGGCCCGACGCCCGGGACGCGGTGCTGATCCTGAACCCGACCTACCTCGCCGGCTGGGTCGGGCTCTTTGCAACGGCGCTCAACCTGCTGCCCGCTGGTCAGCTCGACGGTGGCCACATCCTCTACGCCGCATCGCCGCGGGTTCACGCGCGCGCAGCCTACTTCGTTCCGGCGTTCCTCCTGTCGATCGCCGCAACACGGGTCCTGCTCTACGGCGAGTGGACGACCGTGATCCTCTGGGCGACCTGGTCGGCGCTGATCCTGCTGTTCGGGCGCCGGCACCCGCCGCCCGGCGCGTGGGAGAGCGAACTCGGGCCGGGCCGTTCGCTGCTGGCGCTCGTCGCGCTGCTGATCCTCGTGCTGAGCTTCATGCCGGTCCCGCTCACTTTCGTACCCTGAGCTCCGCGCCTGGCGCTTCGTTCGCGCCCCGGACCGTCGTCGTGCCGGCCCAGGCGCGCACGGCGAGGCTGCCGTCGCGGGCCGTGACCAGCCACGGCACGCGGCGCGCGGCCAGGCGGGCGAGCGTCTCCCGGTGTGGGTGACCGAAGCTGTTGTCCCTGCCGGCGGAGATCAGCGCGACCCGGGCGGCGAGCGCCTCGAGCAGCGCGTCGCCGGTCGAGCCCTTCGAGCCGTGGTGACCCGCCACGAGCACCGGCGCGCGTCGGACCAGGCCGCTTGCGAGCATCACGCGCTCGGCCGCCAGCCCCGCGTCGCCGGTCACCAGCGCGTCGAGCCCTTCGCCGGCGAGGCGCACCACGAGCGAGTGCTCGTTGTCGCGGACGAAGACGCCGGGCGGCGGATGGAGCACCGCGAGCTCGACCTGGCCGAGCTCGAAGCGCGCCCCGGTGGCGAGCGGGACGACCGGAACCGCGCGACCCGCCGCCGCCGCGTAGAGCGGCCGCAGTTCCGGATCGTCGAGCAGGTTCTCACCGACAAGCAGGCGCTCGGGCGGTGCCGCCGCCAGCAGCTCGAGCGCTCCCCCCGCGTGGTCGCGGTCGTTCTGCGTCAGCACGAGCGCATCGAGCCGCGACACGCCGCGCTCGCGCAGCGCGTGGACCAGGGCCCGGGTCCCGTCGCGAGCGCGGTCGTCGGCCGAGTCGATCAGCAGCGCGTGCGGTCCCGAGCGCACGAGCACCGCCTGGCCCTGGCCGACGTTGAGCACCTCGAGCGACGCGCCGGGCGGGGGCGCGGCCGCCGGGCGCAGCGGCCACCCGAAGGAGGCCAGGGCGAGCAGCCCGAGGGCGATCGCAGCGCGTCCCCGGGCGGCGAGCCAGGCGAACGAGAGCACCTCGTGGAGCACGAGCCACGCCAAGCCGGCGGGGGCGGCGATCTGCCCTGAGCCGGGCCATGCCGAGACCGCCCGCGCGACGACCAGGAACCACTCGGCACCCAGGCGTGCGATCGCCTCGGCCGCCGCTGCCGGCGTCGATCCGGCGGGGAGCAGGACCGCGAGCCAGCCGAAGAGCAGCGCCGGTGCGGCGGCCGGACCGGCGAGCAGGTTGGCCACGGGAGACCAGACGCCGGCACAGCCGGTCATCGCGACCAGGATCGGCCAGGTCGCGAGGATCGGGCCGAAGAAGAGCCTCACCCGCGGACCCCAGCCCGTGCCGCGCGCCCCGCACACGATCGCCGCCGTGGCGGCCACGGTCAGCGCGAAGGAGAGCGAGCGCGCGAGCGACGGATCGAGCGCCAGAAGCACCGCGGCCGCTCCGGCGAGCGCCGACGCCGGCGAGGAGCCCCGGCCCGCGAGCCGCCCCGCGCGCGCGACCAGCACCGCGACGCCGGCTCGCCGGACCGGCGGCTCGGCCGGGAGCAGCAGCAGGGCCGCCGCCGCCGCGGCCAGCGCGACGACGCGCCGGCCGACGCCGTGGGGGCCGCCGAGCGGAGCCAGGGCCCACGCCGCGGCCAGGACCATCAGCCCGACCTGGACGCCGGAGACGACGGCCTGGTGGGCCAGGCCCGAGGCACGGAGCGCACGCCAGTCTCCCGCCGCGAGCGCATCGCGCTCGCCGGCGACCATTGCCAGCAGGAGCGCTCCGGCCGGGTCGCCCTGCTCCTCGTCCGCGGCCCTGACCAGGCGCTCGGTCGCGCGACGCAGGAAGCCGGCGCGGGCCGCCGCGGCGAGGGCGGTGAGCCGTGCGAGACCGCGCGCCGGCGTGCGGACGACGATCGACGACGCAGAGAGTGCGCGCGGCGTGCCCGTTCCCTCCGCGCGGCGCAGCGGGATCTCGATCGTCGCCCCGGGTGCGGCACCGTCGGGAAGGCGGTCGAGCCAGTCCTGGCCCGTGCGCGGAACGAACACGCGTTCCGGGCCCCGGCCGTCGAGCACGACCAGGGTCCCCCCGCGCACCGGCCGCGCGTCGATCCACCGTCCGCGCGCGGGACCGGCAGTCTCGGACACGGTCCGTTCCCCGGCATCGAGGGCGCCGAGCGCTGCGCCCGCGAGCGCGAACCCGGCCAGTGCCCACGCGATCGCGCCACCCTCGCGCCGCCGCGCGGCGCACCAGGCGGCCAGGCCGGCGGCGAGCGCCAGCGGCCCTGCCGCGGCCGCCGGCGCAGCGGGACCGCACGCCGTTCCCGACCAGAGCGCCGCGGCAGCCAGGAGGAGCAGACCCGTCGCTTGTCCCATCCGGTCAGCCTGAGGCCGGAGGGGACGGCCCGCTCAGTCCACCGAAGGGGAGTCTCCCGGGCCCGGGAACGGTGCCTCGACCAGCGCCAGCAGGGTCAGGTCCGGCAGGCGGAAACGCCGCCGCAGGAGGCGGTCGCGCAGCGCGACCCGGGTGCGCTCCCGGACCTCGGGGGGCATCCCACCCGCGTAGGGGGAGACGAGCCGCTCGACCTCGGCCTCGAGTTCCTGACGCTCCGTCGCTGCGAGCGTTGCCGCGCAGCCGTCGACGAGCTCCCGCTGCAGGGCCGCGACGCGCACGGCCGGGAGACCACCCTCTCCGCTCCTCGCGAGTTGCGCCAGGACTTGCGCGACGAGCCCGGCCGGCGCGGCGGAGGTAGCCAGCGCGGACCCCGCGCGCATCGCGAGCGTCGCGGCGTCGATGGCCGCTGCCGAGTCGGTGTGCCGACCCACGACCGCTTCGCGCCACGCCTGCTCCGCCTCCTCGATCGCCGGCTCGCAGTAGGCGAGGGAGCGGGGCCGTCGCGGCGGCCGCCTCGCGGCCGCCTCGCGAAAGACCTCTTCCAGCGTGTCGATCACGAGGAACAGCGGCAGGCCGCGGCGATGCCACGCCACCACCCGCGCCAGATCCTCAGGGGAGAGGATCAGCGGTCGCTCGCGCAGCGCCCGGAACCGCTCCTCCACCGCGCGGACGTATTCGATCTCCTCGGCGGTGCCGGGCGGGAGCACTTGCGGCGGATCGCCCTCCTCGTCGATCACCGCGGGAACCGGAACGAGAGCGCCATGCGCTCGATCGCGTCGAACAGCTGGTCGAAGCAGCGCCTGTAGTCCGCCATCGTGCCACCGGTCGGGTCGGCGAGATCGCGCCCTCCCGTTCCGTCCGGCCCGGCGAGCAGCAGCTGGACCTTGGGTAACGCGTCGGGGTAGTACTCGGCGAAGAACTGCCGGTGGCGGCGCTCCATCACGACGATCCGGTCGGCGACCGCGACGTCCTGCGGCAGCATCGGCTGGCTGCGGTGCTGCGCAAGATCGCAACCCCGGTCGGCCGCGAGCCGCGCGGCGATCCCGTCCGACGGCAGTCCGCTCACCGCGTGCGTCCCGGTGGAGGCGATTTCCACCACGCTCGGCCCCAGGCGCTCGACGAGTCGGCGCAGGTAGTGCTCGGCCACGGGGGAGCGGCAGACATTCGCCGTGCAGACGAAGAGGATCTTCATCGGGGTGCGTTGCGTTCCCAGAGCAACCGCAGGCCATCCAACGTGAGATCCGGGTCGAAGCTGTCGATCCGCGGCAGCACGGAGTGTAGCGCGTGCCCGAGCCCGCCGGTGGCGATCAACTTCACGGAGGTCTCGAGTTCCTCCTCGATCCGCCGGACCAGCCCCTCGATCATCGCCGCGTGGCCGAACACGAGGCCGGAGCGGATCGAGTCGACGGTGTTGCGGCCGATCACCCGCGGCGGCAGCACGAGGTCGACGCGCGGCAGGCGCGCGGTGCGCGCGGCGAGCGCCTCCGCGCCCAGCAGGGGGCCGGGGCAGATCACGCCGCCGATGTACTCGCCGTCGGCGGTGATCACGTCCAGCGTGGTGGCGGTGCCGAGATCGACGATCACGGCCGGGCCGCCGTAGCGCGCGTGGGCCGCGACCGCGTTGACGATCCGGTCGGCGCCGACTTCCTGCGGATTGTCGAAGCGGATCCGGATCCCGGTGCGGATCCCCGGAGCGACCTCGAGCGGGTCCGAGACTCCGAGCCCGCGCAGCGCCTCGAGCAGCACTCCGGTCAGCGGCGGAACGACCGAGGCGACGATGCCCGAACGGACGCGCACCGGGGCTGCGCCGAGCAGCCCGCGCAGCGTCAGGGTGGCCTCGTCCGTGGTCAGGTCGCGGCGCGAGGAGAGCCGCCAGGAGTGGGCCAGCCGCTCCCCCTCGAAGCAGCCGATCGCGATGTTGGTGTTCCCGATGTCGACCGCGAGCAGCACGCCTTCACCCCCACAGGCGCTCTCCGTACCGGACCGCCACGATCCCTCCGCCCGCGCGCTGCGCGATGCGGACCAACAGCGCCCCGTCGTCCCGGATCCCCTCTCCCACCCCTTCGACCACGCGACCGTCCGGCTCCTGGACACGAACCGGCGCCCCGCGCGACGCCGCCGACGCGGCACGCACTGATTCTAGCGCATCCGTCCAGCCCGCTTCGTCGCCGACGGCCGCCGCCCACCTGGGCAAAGCCTCGAGCAGGGCGACCGCCACGGCGGGAAGCGCGCGGTCCGGTTCCGGGAATGGGATCGGGCCGGCCGGTCCGGCCCGCCCGGGGTCGAACAAGCGCGGGTCGGGACCGAGGTTCAGGCCGATCCCGAGCAGCACGATCGGTCTCCCCGAGGGGCCGCCGCGGCCGAGCAACTCGGCCAGAACGCCGCCGACTTTCCGTCCCCCGAGGACGAGGTCGTTGGGCCACTCGAATCCGGGTGGAGGGGCGCCCGCGGCCGCGACCGCGTCGCGCGCGGCGAGGGCCGCAGCGAACCCCAGGCGCCAGGCGAGGGCGGGATCCGCCGGGGGCCGGACGGCGGCGGTCAGGTAAAGGCCGCCGCGTGGGGAGACGAAGATCCGGCCGTGGCGCCCGCGCCCGGCCGTCTGCTCGAGCGCGATGACGACCAGGCCCGGCCCGGCGCCCGCCGCGACCCGCTCCCGGGCCTCGTCCATCGTGCTCGGGCAGGTTTCCAATACGACCAGCGGGCCGCCCATCCCGCCCGGCGCGAGCGCGCCGGCGATCGACCGCTCGAGGTCCTCCGCCCTGCTCACGTCCGGAGGTCGAGCGCGACGTCCATCGAGCGTGCGCCGTGAGTCAGCGCCCCGAGCGAGAGGCGATCGACGCCGGCCTCGGCGAGCGCGCGAAGCCGGCCGGGGCGCAGGCCGCCGGAGACCTCGAGGCGGGCCCGTCCGGCGCTCCGCCGCGTCGCCTCGCGGATCGCGCCGAGCGGCATGTTGTCGAGCAGAATCCAGCCCGCGCCGCCGGCCAGCGCCTCGTCGAGTTCCTCCAACGTCTCGACCTCCACCTCGACTTCCCGCGCGGGGTAGCCGGCGGCCTCGGTGCGCCGCAGCGCCTCCCGGATCCCCCCCGCGATCAGCTTGTGGTTGTCCTTCAGGAGGACCATCGCGTCGAGCGTCGGCCGGTGGTTCTCGCCGCCGCCGGCAGCCACGGCGTACTTCTCGAGCGCGCGCAGCCCGGGAGTCGTCTTGCGGGTATCGGAGACGCGCGCGCCGGTCCCCGCGACCTCGCGGACGGCCTCCGCGGTCAGCGTCGCGATCCCGGCGAGGCGGCCGAGGAAGTTGAGCGCCACGCGCTCCCCCCCGAGCACGACCGCCGGGGGCCCCTCGACGGTTGCGAGCGCCGTGCCGGCAGCCACCGCGGTCCCATCGGGAATATGAAGCGTGACGCGCGAAGGGAGACCCGTGCGGCGAGTCATCTCCTCGAACACCAGCGGGACCAGCGGAAGCCCGGCGACCACGAGCGGCTCGCGCGCGACGATCTCCGCCACGGCGTGCCCGCCGCTCCCGGCGACGGCGCGCGTCGTGATGTCCCCTCCCGGGCCGAGATCCTCGTCGAGCGCGCGCGCCACCGCCTCCCGCGCCGCCTCGAGCGGGAAGACCGGGGCGCTCATCGCAGCCCGTCCAGCAGCCCGGCGATCTCGGCGAGGCGCCCTTCCAGCGCGGCGATGCGTCCCTCGTTCCTTCTCCACCACCTCGGCCGGGGCGCGCTCGACGAACGACGGGTTCCCGAGCTTGGTCCGCATCGCGTCGAGGTCCTTCGCCAGCTTCGCCTGCTCCTTCTCGAGGCGCGCCCGCTCCGCCACGGTGTCGACCGCGCCGGCGAGCGGGATCACGACTTCGAGGTCGTCGAGCACCTGCCGCAGCGCCGGGCCCGGGTCGGCCGTGCCGTCGAGCACGGTGACCTCCTCGGCGTTGGTCAGGAGCCCGATCCGCGCGGAGAGTTCGGCCAGCGGCCGCGCCGCGTCGGCGGTGCGGGGCCGCAACTGGAGGACGATCTTGCGCGACGGCGGCACGTTGGCGCCGGTGCGCAGTGCGCGCGCCGCCGAAACCGGCGCGATCAGGAAGCGCTCGACCCGGGCCGCCGCGGCCGCGCGGTCGAAGCCGTCCGGCACCGGGATCCCGGGCCGGTTCGGGACCGGGTAGACCGCGACGGCCAGGAACGCGGGGTCCCCGGCGCGGCGCGGGAGGTTCTGCCAGAGCTCCTCGGTGATGAACGGCGCGATCGGGTGCAGCAGCCGCAGCGCGCCGTCGAGCACGTCGAAGAGCAGGGCGCGGCGCACGGCCGATCGGTGCGGGTCGGCTCCCTCGGCCAGGTCCGGCTTGGCCAGCTCGATGCACCAGTCGCAGTAGGTGCCCCACAGGAAGTGGTAGATCGCCTCCGCGGCGTGGTCGTAGCGGTAGCCCTGCATCGCGCGGTCGACGTCGTCGACGAGATCGAGGTAGCGCGCCGCGAGGTAGCGATCGACGTCGTCGTAGTCGGATGCCGCGTAGTCGGTGCGGGCCGTGGACGGGTCCTCCGGCAACCGCATCAGCATGAAGCGGGTCGCGTTCCAGAGTTTGTTCATGAACGCGCGGTAGCCGGCGAGCCGCTCCTCCGAGAGCGACAGGTCGGAGCCGGGGCTGGCCTGCGCGGCCAGCGTGAAGCGCAGCGCGTCGACGCCGTGGCGGACCATCGCCTCCTCGGGCTCGAGGGCGTTGCCGCTCGACTTCGACATCTTGCGGCCGTGCGCGTCGCGCACGAGGCCGTGATAGAGGACCGTCCGGAACGGGACCTCGCCGGTCAGGCGCAACCCGGCCATGATCATCCGGGCCACCCAGAAGAAGATGATGTCGAAGCCCGTGACGAGGACGTCGGTCGGGTAGTAGCGCTTCAGGTCGGGCGTCTCGTCGGGCCAGCCGAAGACCGAAAACGGCCAGAGCTGCGAGCTGAACCAGGTGTCGAGGACGTCCGGGTCCTGGGTCAGCGCGGTCGCGCCGCAGGTGGTGCAGGCCGCGGGATCCTGGCGGGTGACGGTGACGTGCCCGTCGGGGCAGTACCAGGCCGGGATCCGGTGCCCCCACCAGAGCTGGCGCGAGATGCACCAGTCCTGGATGTTCTCGAGCCAGTGGAAGTAGGTCTTCTCCCAGGTGTCGGGCACGAAGCGGATCCGGCCGTCGCGGACCGCCTCGAGCGCCGGCCGCGCCAGCGGCTCCATCGTCAGGAACCACTGCGTGGAGATCAGCGGCTCGGCGATCGTGCGGCAGCGCTGGCAGCGGCCCGGGGCGTAGAAGTGGTCCTTCCGCCCGCGGTCGAGACCGCGCTCGGCGATCGCCGCCTTCACCTGCTCGCGAGCCTCGAAACGGTCGAGCCCGGCGAAGGGGCCGCCGGCCTCGTTCACCGTGCCGTCCTCGGCCAGGATCGAGATCTCCGGGAGACCGTGGCGCTTGCCGCAGGCGAAGTCGTTCGGGTCGTGCGCCGGCGTCACCTTCACCGCACCCGTGCCGGTCTCGGGGTCGGCGAGCAGGGGGTCGGCGATGATCGGGACCACCCGATCCGGGAAGAAGGGGTGGATCACCCGCTTGCCGATCACCCTCCGCCAGCGCGGATCGTCCGGGTGAACCGCGATCGCCGTGTCCCCCAGCATCGTCTCGGGCCGCGTCGTGGCGACGACGATCTCTCCCCCGCCCTCGATCGGGTAGGCGAACGACCAGAGCTCGCCCGGCTCGGGATCGTCGCGGTCGACCTCCAGGTCCGACAGCGCGGTCCGGCACGACGGGCACCAGTTGATCAGCCGCATCCCGCGGTAGATCAAACCGTCCTCGTGCAGTCGCACGAAGGTCTCGCGCACCGCACGCGAAAGGCCGGGGTCGAGGGTGAAGCGCTCGCGCGACCAGTCGCACGAGCACCCGAGCCGGTCGAGCGTCCCGACGATCTTCCCGTGGAAGAGTTCTTTCCACTTCCAGACCTCTTCGACGAACGCCTCGCGGCCGATCGCGTGTCGGTCCTTGCCCTCGCGGCGCAGCGCTTTTTCGACGACCGCCTGGGTCGCGATCCCGGCGTGGTCCGAGCCAGGGACCCAGAGCGCGTCCTTCCCGCACATCCGGTGCCAGCG
This sequence comes from uncultured Acidobacteriota bacterium, assembly GCA_963702425.1. GTDB lineage: Bacteria > Acidobacteriota > Polarisedimenticolia > J045 > J045 > JALOKP01. Next base: position 156,909 of record CAVPCQ010000006.1, on the reverse strand, counting down.
GACGATGATGTCCTGCAGCGTGTAGTCCAGCGCGTGCCCGATGTGCAGCGAGCCGGTCACGTTCGGCGGCGGGATGACGAGCGAAAAGCGTGCGGCCGCCGCTTCGGGGCGACCGCGGAACAGCTCGGCCTCGCGCCACGCGGCCCCCACCCGGGCTTCGTAAGCCTCCGGGTTGAACGCCTTCTCCAGGCTGCTCATCGCGTCGGATCTCCGGTCGGCTCGGCCTGGCGCGTCGCAGGTCGACCCTCGCGCAGCAGGCGCTCGAGCAGGTCGGGAACCACTTCCCAGGCCACCTCGCGGACGATCTCCGGCGCCAGTTCCGCCAGCCGGCGGCGCACCTCCTCTCGGAGCAGGACCGCGAGGTCGGGTGCCACCCCCGGGGGGAGATCCTCGAGCGGCGGCGGCGCGAGATCGAAGCCCTCCTCGCCAGGCAGCGGAACGCGCTGGTTCCAGGGCGCGGCGGGCGGGGGCGGAAGCTCGAGCGGGAAATCCTGGATCGGGCCGGACGGAGCGGCCTCCGCGCGGAGACCCTCGAGGCCCTCCCCCTCGGACTCCCGCTCGATCGCGTCCCCGCCCGGGAGGTGCGGCGTGTCGGACCGGGGCTCGGCGGCCCCGGCGGGGAACGCGACCAGGACCTCCTCGACGCGCCGCAGGAGCTGCCGCGGGTCGAAGGGCTTGGCCAGGTGTCCCACCGCGCCGCAGCGAGCGGCGCGCTCTTCGTCGAACGGCTCGAAGGCTCCGAAGAGCAGGACGATCGGAATCGACCGCAGGGCGGGGTCGCGTTTCAGCGCCTCCGTCACCTCGTAGCCGGTCAGCTCCGGCATGAGCACGTCGCACAGCACGAGCTGCGGACGGTGGCTGCGGGCCAGCTCGAGCGCCTCGCGCCCGTGGACGGCACCGAGCACGGTGTGTCCGGCCGCACCGAGCACGCTCTGCACGACCTTGCGGATCGTCGTGCTGTCGTCGGCGATGAGGATCGTGGGCATCGCGTGGGCCCCCGCGGCCGGAAAAAGAACGGAACCGTAACACCCCGCTCGGAGGGGTGTCAAAGGTGACGGTGCACGCGGCTCAGCGCCGGGCCGGGATCTTCTCCGCGACCCAGCCGACCAGCGACTCGGTGCTCGTTCCGGGGCGGAAGATCTCGGCCAGGCCGGCCTCGCGGAGCGGCGCGAGATCCTCCTCCGGGATGATCCCGCCGCCGAAGACGACCACGTCGCCCGCACCGCGCTCGCGCAGCAGTCGGATCACCTTGGGGAACAGCGTCATGTGCGCCCCGGAGAGGATCGACAGCCCGATCGCGTCGACGTCCTCCTGGATCGCGGTCTCGACGACCTGCTCGGGGGTCTTGTGCAGGCCGGTGTAGATCACCTCGTGCCCGGCGTCGCGCAGCGCCCGGGCGATGATCTTCGCCCCGCGATCGTGCCCATCCAGGCCCACCTTGCCGATCAACAGGCGCCGCCTTCCGGAATCCTTGTCCATGGCCCGTCCGTCTCCTGCATTCCGCGCCCGGGGGATCAAAGCACGGAGGTCTCTTCCCACGTCCCGAAGACCGCCGTCATCGCCTGCGCGATCTCACCGACGGTGGCGTAGGCGCGCACCGCGTCGAGGATCGGCGGGAAGGTGTTGGCTGCGCCGCGGCAGGCCTCGGCCAAGCGAGTCAGCGCGGCCTCGACCGCGCGCGGGTCACGGCTCGCCTTGACCCGGGCCAGTCGCGTCAGCTGTCGTTCCTCGACTTCGTGCGAGATCCGGAGGATCTCGACCGGGCGTGTCCTCCCCGGGCGGGATCTGGTACCGGTTGACGCCGACGATGATCTTCTCGGCCCGGTCGACCTGCTGCTGGTAGCGGAACGAGGCGTCGGCGATCTCCTTCTGCGGGTAGCCCCGCTCGATCGCCGCGACGATCCCGCCCATCTCGGCGATCCGGTCGATGTAGGCCAGCGCGTCGCGCTCCATCCGGTCGGTCAGGGCCTCGACGAAGTACGCGCCGCCGAGCGGATCGATCGTGTTCGTCACCCCCGACTCCTCCGCGATGATCTGCTGGGTCCGGAGCGCCACGCGGGCCGCCCTCTCGGTCGGGAGACAGAGCGTCTCGTCGAAGGAATCGGTGTGCAGCGACTGGGTGCCGCCGAGCACCGCCGCCAGCGCCTGGATCGTCACCCGCGCGATGTTGTTCAGCGGCTGCTGGGCGGTCAGCGAGCAGCCGGCGGTCTGGGTGTGGAAGCGGCACATCCACGACCGCGGATCCTTCGCACCGTACCGGTCCCGCATCCGCGTGGCCCAGATGCGCCGCGCGGCGCGGAACTTCGCGACCTCCTCGAAGAAGTCGTTGTGCGAGTTCCAGAAGAACGACAGCCGCGGGGCGAAGTCGTCGACGTCCATTCCGCGCGCGATGCAGGCTTCGACGTAGCCGAAGCCGTCGGCGAGCGTGAAGGCCAGCTCCTGGACCGCGGTCGAGCCGGCCTCGCGGATGTGGTAGCCGCTGATCGAGATCGTGTTCCACTGCGGGACCTGCCGCGAGCAGTACTCGATCATGTCGACGATCAGCCGCAGGCTCGGGACCGGCGGATAGATCCACTCCTTCTGCGCGATGTACTCCTTCAGGATGTCGTTCTGGACGGTGCCGCGCAGGCGATCGAACGGCACGCCCTGCTTCTCGGCCACCGCGAGGTACATCGCGAGCAGCATCGGGGCCGAGCAGTTGATCGTCATCGAGGTCGAGACCTCGCCGAGCGGGATCCCGTCGAAGAGGATCTCCATGTCGGCCAGCGTGTCGACCGCGACCCCCTCCCGTCCGACCTCCCCCTCGGCCAGCGCGTCGTCGCTGTCGCGGCCCATCAGGGTCGGCAGGTCGAAGGCGGTGGAGAGGCCGGTCTGCCCTTCGCCGAGCAGGTACTTGAAGCGCCGGTTCGTGTCCTCGGCGGTGCCGAAGCCGGCGAACATCCGCATCGTCCAGAGCCGGCTGCGGAACATCGTGGGGTGGATCCCGCGGGTGAACGGGAACTCACCCGGGAACCCCAGCTTCTCGGCCGGATCCCAGCCCGGTGGGAGCAGGTCGGGGGCCCCCAGCCGCGGAACCTCGAGGTCCGAGACCGTGGTGAACGGGCCGCGCTCCTCGGGAGCGCGCGCCAGGGCGCGCGCGAGGGTCGTCTCTTCCCAGTCCTTCAGCTTCTTCGAGCGCATGGGTTCCTCGCGTCGCCTGCCACGGCCGTCTGCGCGTTACCCTCGCAGAGGGCCGATAAGCATACCGCGAGACCCCCTCCGCTCCACCGGGAGCGGGGGGCGGCGGGCCCTTGAATCCCGGCGGCGCGCCCGGCAACCGGGCCCGCCGGCCCGGGTCAGGCGCCGGCCTTCTTGGGACGGCGGATCGTCTCCGCCCCTTCCCGGCGGCCCGCCAGCCGGCTCGTCTTGTCCTTCCGCAGCTGCCGGGCGAGGATGTCGACGGCTTCGTTGATCGCGGCCTTCAGGTCGTCGTCCGTGACCTCGACCGAGTAGGACGCACCCTTGCCCCACGCCGAGATCGCGCAGGTCTGGCGGTGCTTTTCCGCCTCGATCGTAACGTGCATGTCGAGACTGTCCACGAGCCTTCCGAGCTTGCGAAGCTTGTCCTCCGCGTATGCACGGTCTTCCGGCGAGAGGTCGATGTGTCGCGCCGTGAGCTCGATGGTCATCCTGTCCCTCCCAGGGTGAGAGACGCGCGCCGGCGGCAACCGCTCAGCGGGCGTCAGGTCGGTGGTGCGTCCGGCGCTGCGTCGACGGCGGGATCCGCAGCTCTTCGCGGTACTTGGCGACCGTGCGGCGCGCGATCTGCAAGCCGTCGCGCCGCAGGTTCTCGGCGATCGCCTGGTCCGAGAGCGGGTGTTTCTGGTCCTCGTCCGCCACCATGCGCTTGATCTTCTCCTTCACCGTCAGCGACGACATCGCTTCCCCGTCCGCGACGGCCAGGCCGCTGTGGAAGAAGAAGCGCATCTCGTACAGGCCGCGGTGGGTGTGCATGTACTTGTTGTTCACCACGCGGCTGACCGTGGACTCGTGCATCCCGATGTCCTCGGCCACGTCTCGCAGCACCAGCGGCCGAATCGCGTTGATCCCCTCGTCGAGGAAGGCGCGCTGGAATTTCACGATGCTGGCGGCCACCTTGTAGATCGTCCGCTGACGCTCCTCGAGCGAGCGGATCAGCCGGAACGCGGCCCGCACGCGGTCGCGCACGAACTCGCGGGTCGAGGCGTCGCTCGTGGCGCCCCGCCCGGCCTCCTCGAAGAAGCGCCGGTAGGTCGGCGAGACCCGCAGCCGGGGGAGGCCCTCCTCGTTCAGCATCAGGCGGTACTCGTCTCCGTCCTTGACCACGAAAACGTCGGGAATGATGTACGTCGTCTCGCGCGGGTTGTACTTCTCGCCGGGCTGCGGATCGAGGTGCCGGATGACCTCCATCACGGCGTCGCACGCCTCGGGTGACAGTTTGAGCGCCGCGGCCAGTTCGGTGTGGCGTCGCGCCTCGAGCAGGGGGAGATGGTCCCGGATCGCGACGGCCGCGGGCGAGTCGCCGAGCTCCTGGAAGTCGAGCTGGACGAGCAGACACTCCTGCAGCGTGCGACTGGCGACGCCGACCGGATCGAAAAGCTGGAGCTGGGTCCGGACCTTCTCGATCTCGTGCACGCTCCAGGTTTCGCCGGAGGGCGCCATCGCGGCGAGCTCTTCGCCCGTCGCCTCGAGGTAGCCGCGCTCGTCGAGGTTGCCGATGATCGCTTCGCCAATCCGCCGGGCACGGCCGATGATCGCGCTCATCTCGAGCTGCCAGGTGAGATGATCGGCGAGGTGGGCCTGCGTCGCCGCGACCTGCTCGAATGTCGGCTGGTCCTCGGGCTGGTACTCCCGCGTGCCGCGTACCGGTTCGTAGCTGTCTTCGAGGTCGCGAAAGAAAGCGCCGTAGTCGAAATCTTCGTCGTGGCGCTCGGCGTTCTCGCCGACGGTGACTTCGCGTTCGGTGTTGGCTGGAGACTGCTCCTTCTCCTCGAACTTCTCCGTCGTGGTGGTGGCTTCCTCGAGCGCGGGATTCTCGACGAGCTCCTGGGCGATCTCCTCCTGGAGCTCGAGCTTGGACAGTTGGAGCAGCTTGATCGCCTGCTGGAGCTGAGGCGTGATGATCAGCTTCTGCACCAGCCGCGTTTGAAGTCTCTGTTCGAGCTGGGGCATCGGCCGCCGGTCCGCGTTGCGAGGTGATGTTCAGTCGAGCTTGAAGTCCTGGCCCAAGTAGATCGCCCGCACCTCCGGATCCGCCGCAAGGAGCTCCGGCGATCCGCTGCGGAAGATCCTCCCTGTTCGAATGATATAGGCACGGTCGGTGATCTGCAATGTCTCCCGGACGTTGTGGTCGGTGATCAGGACGCCGATCCCGCTGCCGGCCAACGACTTGACCAGCCGCTGCATCTCGGCGACCGCGATCGGGTCGATCCCGGCGAAGGGCTCGTCCAGCAGCAGGTACTTTGGTTCGATCGCCATCGCGCGCGCGATCTCGCAGCGCCGCCGTTCCCCGCCGGAGAGCAGGTACGCCGGCCGCTCGGCGATCGCCGTCAGGCCGAACTCCTCGAGCAGCCGGGTGCAGCGCGCGTCGATCTCGGCGTCCGAGCAGCCCAGCGCTTCGAGCACCAGCTGGAGGTTCCCGCGCACCGGGAGCCGGCGGAAGACGCTCGGTTCCTGCGGCAGGTAGGCGATCCCGGCCAGGGCGCGGCGATGGAGCGGCTCCTCCGTCAACGCGCGCGCGCCGAGCCGGATCGACCCGGCATCCGGTTCGAGCAGCCCGACGATCATCGCGAAGGTGGTCGTCTTTCCGGCACCGTTCGGGCCGAGCAGCCCGACGATCTCACCCGGCTGAACGCGGACGCTCACGTCGTCCACGATCCGGTGCTCGCGGATGACCTTCAGCAGGTGGCTCGCCTCCAGTGCGTCGGCGCTCGGTTCGGTCGAATCGGGTGCGCTCATTTCTTCTCGTCGTTCGCGGGCCGCGGGCGTGCCGTCGGCTTACCTTCGATCAGGGCTCGTCCCGACTCGCCCTCGGTCTGGAACCGGCCGTCGGCGAGATAGTAGCGCACGCGCTCGCTCCGGGTGATCGCGCCCTCGGGTGATTTCAGCGTCACGAGTTCCTTCTCGCCGACGAGCAGGATCGTCCCCTTGTCTCCCCCTTCCCAGACCAGCCGGTCGGCGGTCGCGGTCCCCTTCTCGGACGACAGGACCACGCCCCCCTCGCCCTCGAGGTGCTCGACGCCGCCGCCCGGCGCGCCGCGCATCCACAGCTCGCGCGCCTCGACCGTCATCGGCCCCTCGACGAAACGCGCGTCGCCGGTGACGCGCGCGGTGCGCTCCCGCGAACGGTACTCGAGCCGCACGCCGGAGAGCCGCATCGTCCGGCGGGGCTGGCCGGGGCGTTCGTTCTCGATCCGCAGCACGAATTCGCCGTCGGCGACGAACCGGCTCTCGGCACGCAGCAGCTCGAGCCGCGCGGAGCGGAGGATCGTGCCGCCCTGCCAGGCCTGGACCGGCCCCGAGAACTCGATCGGCTGCCGCTCGTCGCGCGGCACCGTCGCGCTCGAGGCCTTGACGTGAACCGGCTCCTTGCCGCCGAAGATCGCATCGGACGACGAGGCGACCGACGCGACCTCGGCCACGACCCCGCGCTCGGCGATCAGCGTCGCCTGCTCGCGCAGCAGGCGGAGAACCGGCGCTTCCATCGAGTCGCCGCGCTGCCGGGTGCGCGCGGGGGTTCCCCTCGAGGCGCAGCACGTTCGGTTCGGCCGACTCCCATTCGACCGTCTCGGCCTCCGCCACCAGGTCGTCCGGACCGCGGGCGACGACGCCCCCGCGACCGACGAGATGCTCGGGCCGGTCGCCGCCGTCCCCCTGCACCTCCATCGTCCCGCCGGTCACCTTCCACCCCGCCGGCTGGCGCGGCACCGTGAACTCGGCCTCGAAGCCGGGCCCGCCCACGGCCTGCCATCCGCTGCCCCGCGGCGTCATCGTCCAGCGCGGCGCGTGAACGACGCCGCGCTCCTCGCCGCCGCCTGCCGCCTCCCTCCGCATCACGAACGACGTCGGACCGAAGGCCTCGATCCCGGCCAGCCGCGCGCCGCTGCCGGCGGTCGCGACCGCCTCGACGCGCCACGCGGCGAGCTGCCACGTCCCGCCCTGGCGCGGCCCGGAGACCTGGACCGGCGCGTTCCCCGTGAAAGAGACCGGGCGCTCGTCGGTGGCGAGCCGGACGATCCCGGGCCCGGAGAAGACGGTCTGCCCCGGCATGCGCGCCACGAACGGGGTCGTGAGCTCGATCTCGCGGGCATCGAGGCGATAGATCCCGCCCGCGGCGTCGATCTGCCACGGGGCGCCGCGCTCGAGATCGACCTCGAGGCGCCCGTCGACCTCGATCACGCGCCGGTCGGGGTAGTAGCGCACGCGGGCCGCGTGGCCCGAGATCCCCTGCCCTTCGAGCCGGACCCCGCTCTCGGAGCTGACGAGCCGGCTCACGGTGTCGTAGGCCAGGCTCTCCGAACGCAGCGTGACGCCGTCGGGATCCTGCACGACCACTTCGCCCGCGAGGCCGATCTCGGCCTCCCGCCGCGCTCCGCCCTCGCGCTCCTGCAGTCGGCCGTTCCGGGCGTGCACCGTCACGCTGCGCCCGTCCTCGAGGTGCAGGGTGAGGGGCGAGACCTTCTCGAGGAAGTGCGCCCCCCCTTCCGTCCCGACGAGGCTCTCGGCGAACAGCTCGAAGAGCCGCCGCTTGCCGTCGGACGAGGACCACGAGAAGCCGCCTTCGAGCCGCGTGACCTCGTCGGGGCGCTCGGGTGGTTGGCTGTTGATCGACGCGGAGGCCGGCGGGCGCGGACGCAGGCTCTCGGCGATCACGGCCGCGAGCAGCGCGGCCAGGACCAGCAGCGAGAAGACCGTCGACTTCCGCAGCCGCGCCATCCGTCCCGCCGGGGCTCAGCGCCCGCGGAAGGCTGGCTTCCGCTTCTCGAGGAAGGCCGTGGTCCCCTCGCGCATGTCCTCGGTGCCGAAGGCCACCCCGAACAACGCGGCCTCGTGCGCCAGCGCCTCGCCCAGCGGCATCGAGAGGCCGCTGCGCACCGCGGCGATCGAGAGCCGGACCGCGACCGGGCCCTGGGACGCGATCTCCCGCGCCACGAGGGTCGCCTCCTCCACCGCGTCCCGCTCGCGCGCGATCCGGTTGACGAGGCCCCAGGCGAGGGCCGTCTCGGCGTCGATCGGCTTCCCCCCGAGGATCATCTCGAGCGCCCGCCCCTCGCCGACCAGCCGCGCCAGGCGCTGGGTCCCGCCGAACCCCGGGATCAGGCCGAGCCCGACCTCCGGCTGCCCGAACCGCGCCGTCGGTGCCGCCACCCGCAGGTGGCACATCATGGCCAGCTCGCACCCGCCGCCCAGCGCCCAGCCGTTCACGGCGGCGACGACCGGCTTGCCGGCGGCGTCGATCGCGTCGGCCACGGCCTGGCCGGAGCGAGCGAAGGTCCGGGCCGCCTCGGGGGCGAGTCGCGGCCATCTCGGCGATGTCGGCGCCGGCGACGAAGGCCTTGGTGCCGGCGCCGGTCAGGACCACCGCACGGACCTCGGGATCCGAGCCGGCCTCGGCGAAGCGCGCGCGCAGGGCGGCCAGCACCTCGACGTTGAGGGCGTTCAGCTTGTCGGGGCGATTGACGGTGAGACGGGTCACCCCGTCGGACGCTTCCCGGAGGACGAGCGTGCCATCGGCCATCGGATTCTCCTCGCCCGGAGGTTATCGAAGCCGGAGACGGGCAGCCACCCCCGCCGAGCGCGGCCGGCGGCGCGGGAGGCTCAGAGGTGAAACATCGCGGAACCGTAGGTCTTGCGGAAATCGGCCCCGTCGAAGCGCACCGTCCAGCACATCTCGGCCAGGCGTGAGGAGAGCCGCTCCCCGATCCGGTCCGCGAGCGACTCCTCGGGGCGCGGCGGTGCGTCGAGCCGGTTGGTCGTGACGATCGTCAGGCGGCGGTTGTTGTAGCGCTCGTTGAGGATCAGGCCGAGCGTCTCGAGCACCCACGGTGTCGCGCGCGTCGCGCCGAGGTCGTCCAGCACCAGCACTTCCGCTTCGAGCGCCGGCTGGAGCACCGCCCAGCTCGGCGTCTCCGAGCGGCGGTCGTAGGTGTCCTGGATCCGGCGCAACAGGAACGAGAACTCGGTGAAGAGCCCCCAGGCCCCCTTGTGTTCGACCAGCTCGCGCAGCACCGCCACGGCGAGGTGGGTCTTGCCCAGCCCGCAGGGGCCCATCAGGAGCAGGCCGCGCTCGCTCGAACGGGTAGAGGTCGACGACCTTGCGCGCCATCTCGATCGCGCGCTGCAGGGATGGGGTTGTTGAGGTGCTGGAAAGACTGTCGAGCGAGCACTGGGCGTAGCGCTCGGGGACCTGGGCGGAGCTGCGGCGCAATTCGCCGCGTCGGGCCGTGCGGCAGTCGCACGGCCGGGCGCCGCTGGCGCCCTCCCGGCTCTCGACGACGAACCCTGTCCCGCCGCAGCGGGGGCAGGCCGCCTCGAGCTCCGGTGACCGGCCCGCCGCGCGCCCCTCCTCGGCCATCAGTTCAGGTAGCTCCTCAGCTGCTGGCACTTCGAGGAACGGTGCAGCTTGCGCAGCGCCTGGGCCTCGATCTGCCGGATCCGCTCGCGCGAGAGGTTCATCACCTCGCCGATCTCCTTGAGCGTCTTCGGTTCCTCGCCCGTCAGGCCGTAGCGCAGCAGGATGACCCGGCGCTCCTTGTCATCGAGGTCGGTCAACGCCTGCCGCATGTGAGTCTTCAGCGCCCCGCGCAGCATCACCGCGTCGGCCGACGGGATGACCTCCTGCTCGAGCTTGTCGGAGAGGTGGAACTCGTGCTCCTCGTCGATCACCTCGGAGAGCGAGATGTTCTCGTCGGAGACCTGCAGCAGCGTGGTCACGTCCTCGGGATCGACGTCCATCGCTTCCGCGATCTCCTCGACCGAGGGTCGCCGCTGGAGCTCGGACATCAGCGCCGACTGGGTCTTGCCGATCCGGTAGAGCAGGTTGGCCTGCTTCTGCGGCAGCCGGAACGGCCCGCTCTGGTCGGACAGGGCGTGGATGATCGACTGTCGGATCCACCAGACCGCGTAGGTGATGAACTTGACGTTCTTGGTCGGATCGAAGCGCTTGGCCGCCTCGATCAGGCCGACGTTCCCCTCGTTGATCAGGTCGAGGAACGACAGTCCGCAGCCGCGGTAGCGCTTGGCGAACGAGACGACGAAGCGGAGGTTCGCCTCGACGAGCTTCTGCATCGCCGCCCGGTCGCCCTTCTGGATCTTGCGGCCGAGATCGCGCTCCTCCTCCACGGTGATCCGCGGGAGCTTCGCGATCTCCTTGAGGTACTTGCGCAGCGACTCGGGAGACGACGGCCCCCGCCCCTGCTGTTCCGACCGCCCCTCCCCGAACTCCGCCGGCATCCGACCCTCCGCGGCTCGCTCCCCGACCCCGCGAGCCGACTCATCGGCCGGCGGGGACGCGACATGATAGGGGCAGCTTCGCGCGCCGCCCACCCCTCGGATCAGTTGTCGCGCCCGGGGGTTCGCGCCACCGGGACCGCGCGGGCCCGCGCTTCCGGCCGCTTCGGAAGGATGACGCGCAGCACGCCCCCCTCCAGCTGCGCGGACACCCGGTCGAGGTCGAGCCCCAGCGGCAACTCGAACTTCCGCACGAACTTGCCGCGAGGCCGCTCCAGGCGGTGGAAGGTCCAGTCCTCCTGGTCCTCGGGCCGCGCCCGCTCGCCCTGCACGGTGAGCAGCAGCTCGTCGACCCGGATCTCGATCTGCTCGCGCTCGAGCGCCGCGAGTTCGCATTCGACGACGAGCGCCTCGGGCGTTTCGAGAACCTCCGAGACCGGGCGCCAGAAGTGGATCCCCTCCCCGTCCTGTCCAGTCGGAACCGGCCCCGTCAGGACCGTCTCGAACAGCTTGTTCATCCGGTCCTGGATCGTCAGCAGGTCGCGGAACGGGTCCCAGCTCTTCATCGACACTCCCTCGGCCCGCCGGGTGAAAGACGAGGCGGCGCCGGGGGGCGCCGCCTCGTCGCGCATCGTGGCGCGTGCCTCGCCGCCCACCGGCGGCGGGATTATCGGTTGCCCGAGCCCGGGTCGTCCACGACCTCGGCATCGACGACGCCGTCGTGCGGCGCCGACGCGGAGCCGCCCGCCGCCCCGTCCCCGCCGGAAGCTGGCCCGGAGTCCGCCGCGCCGCCGGCCTGGTAGAGGTGCTGGGCGACGGCGTGGCCGGCCCGGGTGAGCCGATCGTAGGCCGCCGTGATCCGGCCCGGCATCGTCTCCCGCCGTGGCGCCCTTCGCTTCCGCCAGCGCCGCCTCGAGTTCGCCCTTCTCGGCCGGCGTCAGCTTCTCGCCCGCGTCCTTGAGCGTCTTCTCCATCTGCCAGGCCATGTGCTCGAGCCGGTTCTTGTTCTCGGCCGTCTCGCGCCGGGCCTTGTCCGAGTCGGCGTTGCGCTGCGCCTCGTCGACCATCTGCTTGATCTGTTCGTCGGAGAGGCCGGAAGAGGCCTGGATCGTGATCCGCTGGTCGCGGCCGGTCGCCTTGTCGCGCGCCGTCACGTGCAGGATCCCGTTGGTGTCGATGTCGAAGGTCACCTCGATCTGCGGCATGCCGCGCGGCGCCACCGGGATGCCGTCGAGCACGAACTTCCCGATCGACTTGTTGTCGCGCGCCATCGGGCGTTCGCCCTGGAGCACGTGGACCTCGACCTGGGTCTGGTTGTCGGACGCGGTCGAGAAGGTCTCCGACTTGCGCGAGGGGATCGTCGTGTTGCGCGGGATCAGCGTCGTCATGACGCCGCCGTAGGTCTCGATCCCCAGCGAGAGCGGGGTCACGTCGAGCAGCAGGACGTCCTTGACCTCGCCGCCCAGGATGCCGGCCTGGATCGCCGCGCCGACCGCGACGACCTCGTCGGGGTTGACGCTCTTGTTCGGCTCCTTGCCGAAGAACTCGGTGACCAGCTGCTGGACCATCGGGATGCGGGTCGAGCCGCCGACCAGGATGACCTCGTGGATCTCCTTCGCGGACAGCCCGGAGTCCTTGAGCGCCTGCTCGAGCGGCGGCATCGTGCGGCGGATGATGTCGCCCACGAGCTGCTCGAACCTGGCGCGCGTCAGGCGCATCGTGAGGTGCTTGGGGCCCGAGGCGTCGGCGGTGATGAAGGGCAGGTTGATGTCGGTCTCCATCATCGTGGAGAGCTCGATCTTGGCCTTCTCGGCGGCCTCCTTGAGCCGCTGCAGCGCCATCTTGTCCTTCGACAGGTCGATTCCCGACTCCTTCTTGAACTCGTCGGCGATCCACTCCATCAGCCGGGCGTCGATGTCGTCGCCGCCGAGGTGCGTGTCGCCGGAGGTCGACTTGACCTCGACCACGCCGTCCCCGACCTCGAGGATCGAGATGTCGAAGGTGCCGCCGCCGAAGTCGTAGACCGCGATCTTCTCGTCCTTCTTCCGCTCGAGGCCGTAGGCCAGCGCGGCCGCGGTCGGCTCGGGCACGAGCCGGTCGACCTTGAAGCCGGCGATCTGGCCGGCGTCCTTCGTCGCCTGGCGCTGGGCGTCGTTGAAGTAGGCCGGCACCGTGATCACGGCGCGGTCGATCTTCTCGCCGAGGTAGGCCTCGGCGTCGGCCTTGAGCTTCTGCAGGACCATCGCCGAGATCTCGGGCGGCGAGTAGACGCGGCCGTCGATCTGGATCCGGGTGTCCCCGTTCTCGGCCTCGACGACCTTGTAGGGGACCCGCTTCTCCTCGCCCTTCAGGTCGCGGTGCTTCCAGCCCATGAAGCGCTTGATCGAGAAGACGGTCCGCTCGGGGTTCGTCACCGCCTGGCGCTTGGCCTGCACGCCGACCACCCGTTCGTTGTTGTCCTTGAACGCCACGACGGAGGGGGTGGTGCGGGTCCCCTCCGCGTTGGCGATCACGACGGGCTTGCCGCCCTCCATCACGGCCACCACCGAGTTGGTGGTGCCGAGGTCGATTCCGATCATCTTGGCCATCTGGCTCTCCTCGAGGGGCCTGCCGCGCCCCGGCGCGCTGCGCCGGGCCGGCCTCGGGCCCGCCGGGGGACACACGTCGCCCCGGTTGCGCCGCGTTTCTAAGACCGGGTGTGCAGCGTGTCAATCGGGGGCCGCGGGCGATGGGCCACCCCGGGGAAACCGCTCAGCGGCCGCCCGACGCGGACTTCTCGAGGGGGGTGAGGGCGCGCTCGATCACCTGGGCTGGCCGGCCGGCCGTCGGTCCGGCCTCGGCGATCCGGAAGCTCTCTGGCAGCACTTCGTAGAGGTAGGGTCGGCCCCACGGGTCCCGCGCCAGGGAGCGCGGGAGAAGCCCGCGCTCGACGACCTCGGCCAGCGTGCGCGGCCAATTCGCGGTGTCGAGGTAGTAGACGTGGACGCCGCGCTCGACGCGCGCCATGCGGACCGCGCTCTCCGCGCGCCGGACGTCGTCCAGGCCCGCGGTCCGGCCGATCCAGGCCGCCGAAGCGGCGGTCGCCGGCAGCGGCAGGGCGCGGGTCCCGGGGAAGAAGGCCCGGACCAGGGCCTGGCCGGCCGCGAGCGCGCCCAGCACCGCGAGCGCCGCGACCGCGAAGGCCGCCACCCGCGCTGCCAGCTTGGAACGCATCAGCGCCGGAGCCGTCGCTTCTGGCGCGACGGCCTCGGTCGCCACGGGCTCCAGCATCTTCAGCTCGACCAGGTGGGCGAGCGTCTTGAACGACTCGAAGGTCCCCAGCCCGGCCAGTTCGGCGACCTCGCCGGCGGTGCGCTGTCCATCGATCCAGCGCAGCACGCCTCGCTCACGCTCCCCGAGCCTGGGACCGCCGTCCCCCTCGTGAAGCGGATCGGCCGGGATGAAGCCGAAGTCGAGGTCCTGCTCGTAGACCGTACCCTTCCCCTCCTGGGCCTCGCTGCCGGTCGCGAGGAAACTCGCCGCCTCGCGCGTCGGGCGGAGCACCACCGCGCCCGACGGGATGTAGCGCTCGATCAGCGGCCACTCGTCGACCATCTGCGCGCCCTGCATGAGCAGCGTGTCGCAGGCAATCGGCTCCACGAACTCCCGGTCCCAGGCGGAGGTCACACCGGGCTGGAAGTCGTACTCGCCATCCCGCCACCGGAACAGGTCGTAGACCGTCTCACTGACCTGCAGCGTCAGGATCTGCCGGATCGTCTCGCGATCGACCCAGCGCTTCTCCACCAGCAGGTGCCCGAGCCGCTGGAGCGACGCATCCTGCTCGCGCAGCGCGGCCTCGAGGCGCTGCTCGGTGAGCTTCCCGGAGCGCAGCAGGTACTGCCCGATCCGGCCTTCGGGTGGGCGCAACGAGGTCTCGGCGGCGACGACGCGCCCGTTCTCGAAGCCGACCCGCACCTGCTCCTCGTCGCGCTGCAGGACGAGCAGTCCGGTCTTCCGCTGCAGCCCGATCAGCTGGAGGATGTCGGCGAGCGAGAAGTCGCCGAGCGTGCCGCGCAGCGCCACGTTACCTCCCCCCGCCCGGCGCGGGCGCAGCCAAGGGAGTTGCATGACGATCCAGAAGCCCGCCGCGGCGAGCGCCATCGGCATCCCGGTCCGCCAGGGTGGGGCGGCGGAGGCGACCGGGAGCAGACGCTCGGGGAAGAGGGCGCCGAGCAAGAGGAACGCCCACGTCGCAGCGATCGCCAGTCCCGTCCAAACCCGCCCCTCGTAGACCCATGAGAGGCCCGGCCACGCCAGGTGCAGCCCGGTCAGCAGGCGGCTGCGCCGGCGGAGGTGACGCTCGATCCGTTGGGCCTGCTCCCGGCGTGCGTCGGGATCCAGCCCCTCGCGCCGCGACAGCAGCTGGCCGCAGCGGAAACAGGTCCCGTCTTCGCCGATCCGCGCGGCGCAGCGCGGACAGGTGGGGTGACCGCAGCGCGGGCAGGCGATCGAGCGTGCGCCTCCTGTGCGGATCCGCAGCGCGATCGCCAGCAGCAGGGCCGCGATGGCGGCCAGCGTGAGCGGGTTGCCGAAGCGAATGGCAGTCCATGTCCCGGGCACGCTCCGGCCCGCCAGGACCTGCCGGGCCACCTCGACGGCGCCGAACTCGGGGTCGGCTACCTCGGCCTGCGGCAGCTCGCTCTCGAGCCGCGCGACCGTCCGCTTCGAAAGGGTCCGGGCCTGCCGCATCGCCTCCTCGGCTCCCGGGAACTGGAAGGTGGCCAGTCGGACCCGCGCCAGGTTGAACCAGGCCAGCGGGTCCTTCGGATCGAGCTGCGCCGCCGCTCGGTACTCCACGCCGGCCGTCTCGTAGCGCGCCGCGCGGTAGAAGACGTTCCCCAGCAGCACTCGCGTCCGCGCGTCGCGCGGTGCCTCGGCTGCGGCCTGGCGCAGCAGTTCGACCGCGCGGTCGGGGTAATGCGCGGCGAGGTGGCGTGCGGCGAGCACCTTCCAGGTGGCCTGTCGCGGCTCCGCTTCGATCATCGAGGTCAGTTCGACGAGCAGGTCGGGCTGCAGCGAGCGCTCGGCCGAGGCCACCGCCGCCCGAGCAGCCGGCGACGCGGCCACGCCGGCCAGGTTCCCGACGACGGCCGACGCCGGGACCGCGAGCGCCAGCACGGCCAGCCAGGTGAGCAGCGCGTACCGTGCGGGCCGCTCCGCGACGATCGCCAGCGCGACTGCCCACAGCAGCAGCGCCCACGGGCCAGGCACGACGAGCACGATCGGCGAGAGGATGACGGCCCAGGCGATGACGCGGCGCCAGGCCGGGATCCAGCTGCGCGGCAACCGCTCGTCGACCTCGTGGGCGAGTTCGCCGCCGTGTTTGATCAGCAGGACGACGACGAGACCGGCGCCGGTCGCGAGCAGGGCGAGGAAGACCCAGGTCCCGGACTGGACCAGGTCGCGGTAGACGGTCCAGAAGTTGCGGGCCCCCGCGCGCAGAGCCTGGAAACCGCCCGAGACGAGCGCGCCGATCCCCCCTTCGGTCTGCCAGCGCGTCCGTGCGACGCCCCAGATCGCCGCCGGCTGCTCGGGGTCGAGCTGCGCCGCGAGCCCGAATGTCTCGCGCGCCGCGGAGAGATTCCCGACCTGCAGCTCGCGCCGCGCTTCGAGCACGGCCGCGTCTGCCACCGGTTCGAGACGGCCGATCCCCTCCTCGCGCAGGAAATCGAGCAGCTCCTGCGACGATTGCGCGACCTCGGAGGCGTTCCCCTGCGCCAGCAGGCCCCGGCGCCGCAGCCAGCGTCCCTCGACGCGGTTGGTGAGGGATGTGGCGAAGTTGGCGTCGCTCTCGGGCGTGGCGGTGGCCGCGGGGGGCGCCGGCGCGGAGGTGCTCTCGGGCCGGGCCTGCTGCGCCCGGGCCGTTCCCCCGGCCCAGATCGCGAAACCCACCGCCGCGATTGCAGCGGCCGCGAGGCCCCTCTTCGACAGTCCGCGCGTCACAAGCTGCCCCGCACCTCGACGTACTGCATCTTCAAGTCGAGCAGCGCCTGTTCGATCAGGCGTCGCTCCTCGTCCGAGGCGTTGCCCGAGGTCTTCTCCCGGAGCAGCTCGAGCGCCGCGATCGCAAGGCGGGCGGCCGCGAGGTCGACCTGCGACCCGCCGTGATCGGGGTGGGGGATCACGCCCAACGCGGCCAGCCCCATCAGGAAGAACGGCTTGACGATCGTCTCGAGGGTGACAGGAAGGTCCGGCTCGGGCCGCGGATCGGCGGAAGCGGGCTCGCGATGCATCACGCCGCCGCCGGGGAGCGGCACGTCCTCTCCCCCGCCGGCTCCGGGGGCTCTCCGGCAGTCGTCGGCATCGGTCATCGGTCTGGGATCTCCGCTCTGGAGAAGGTGGTTCCTCGGCGAGAATAGTACCCGCCCTTTCCGCGGTTCCAAACCTCCGCGGATTGCCTCGAACGACCGAGGACACGGGGGTCGAGCCCCCCAGGGAGACGCCGACGTGGACGCCACCGACCGGTTGATCGCGATCATGGCCCGCCTTCGCGGCGAGAACGGCTGCCCGTGGGACCGGGAGCAGACGCTGCGCACGCTGCGCCCCTATGTGCTGGAAGAGGCCCACGAGGTCGTGGAAGCGATCGACGGCGGGGATTGGGACGAGCTCCGGGAGGAGTTGGGCGACCTGCTGCTGCAGGTGGCGTTCCTGGCGAGGATCGCGGAGGAGGAGGGGCATTTCCGGTTCGAGGACGTCGCCGACGCGATCTCGGCCAAGCTCGAGCGGCGGCATCCCCACGTCTTCGGCGACGCCGAGGCGCACCGGGTGGAGGACGTCTGGCGCCGCTGGGACGAGATCAAGCGCGCCGAGAAGGCGGGGGGCCCGGCAGCCGGCGGCGGAACCGCCCCGGTCTCCCGGCTGGACGGTATTCCGCGCGGGCTGCCGGCCCTCGGCCGGGCCTCGGCTGTCGCCGACAAGGCGTCCCGCGCCGGTTTCGACTGGCCGCGGCCGGAGGGGATCGTCGACAAGCTGATGGAGGAGGCCGCCGAGTTGCGGGCCGCGCTTGTCGACGGCGACCGGGCCGGGGTCGAGGAGGAACTCGGCGATCTCCTGTTCGCGGCGGCCAGCCTCGCGCGAAAGCTGAAGCTCGACCCCGAAGGGGCGCTCGCGCGCGCGACCGCGAAGTTCGCCGAGCGCTTCCGGCGGGTCGAGGGGCGCGCGGCCGCAGACGGAGTGCGGCTGGAGGATCTCGACGCGACAGAGCTCGACCGGCGCTGGAACGCCGCCAAGCGCCTCGCCTGACCGCTCAGACGTGCAGCTCGGTGAACCTGCCGATCCGCCGGAAGCGCTGGTAGCGGTCTTCCAGCAACTCCTCCGGAGTGAGCGCCGCCAGTTCGTCGAGCTGGCGCTCGAGCACGCGGCCGACGGCGTCGATCGTCCCCTGCGGATCGGAGTGTGCCGCCCCGGCCGGTTCGGGGATGATCTCGTCGATCACTTCGAGCTCCTTCAGATCGGGCGCGGTGAGGCGCAGCGCCTGCGCCATCTCCGGCGCTTTCGACGCGTCGCGCCACAGGATCGACGCACAGCCCTCCGGGCTGATGACCGAGTAGATCGAGTACTCGAGCATGTTGACGCGGTTCCCGACGCCGATCGCCAGCGCGCCGCCCGAGCCGCCCTCGCCAGTCACGGTGCAGATCACCGGCACCCGCAGCCGCGCCATTTCGCGCAGATTGAAGGCGATCGCCTCCGCCTGTCCGCGTTCCTCCGCGTCGATCCCCGGATAGGCCCCCGGCGTGTCGATGAAGGTCAGAACCGGCCGGCCGAACTTCTCCGCCATCTGCATCACGCGCAGCGCCTTGCGGTAGCCGTCCGGACGCGGCATGCCGAAGTTGCGCTGCAGCTTCTCGCGCGTGGCGCGCCCCTTCTGGTGCCCCACCACGGCCACCGGCCGGCCGCGGAACCGGCCGAGCCCGGCGACGATCGCGTGGTCGTCGGAGAAGCGCCGGTCGCCGTGCAGCTCGATCCAGTCCTCGAGCAGGCCGCCGACGTAATCCAGCGTGTACGGCCGTCGCGCGTGGCGCGCGACCTGCGTTTTCTGCCACGGGTCGAGCTGCGAGTAGATCCCGCGCCGGACCGCGTCGAGCTTGTCGCGCAGACTCGCGATCTCGTCGTCGAGCGCCGGATTGCCGAGCCCGGCGAGCTCCTCGATCTTCTGCTCGAGCTCGAGGATCGGCTTTTCGAAGCTGTCGTCGGTCACGGCGTCTCTCCCGGGCCAGGCCTCAGCATACCCGCCCGACGCGGGGGCCGTCACGCCCGGGGGTGGTGCTCGTCGTATAGCCGGCGCAACCGCTCGCGTGCGACGTGGGTGTAGATCTCGGTGGTCGAGATGTCGCGGTGTCCCAGCAACTGCTGCACCGTCCGCAGATCGGCTCCGTGCTCGACCAGGTGGGTGGCGAACGAGTGGCGCACGACGTGCGGCGAGAGCCGCGAGGCGTCGATCCCGGCAGCCTGCCCGAGCCGCCGGAGCTGGACCCAGAAGTTCTGGCGCGTCATCGGCCGCCCGGCGCGCCCCGGGAACAGCGTGTCCCCTCGCGGGCGGAATGCCGGCCGGCCCTGCTCGAGGTAGTCGCGCAGCGCGGCGAGCGCCTTCGCGCCGACCGGAACGATCCGCTCGCGGCTCCCCTTTCCCATCACACGCACCAGCCCGCGGCGCAGGTCGAGCTGCCCCGTGCGCAGCGCGCAGAGTTCCGACACGCGCAACCCCGAGGCGTACAGCAGCTCGAGCATCGCGCGGTCGCGCCGGCCGCGCGGCGTGGCGGTCTCCGGGCTGGCCAGCAGGCGCTCGACATCGGACTCGCTCAGCACGCGCGGCAGCGGGCGCCGCTTCCGCGGGGCCGGGAGGCGGAGGCCGGGATCGTCGTCGCGCACCCGCTCCTCGCGCAGATAGCGCAGGTACGCGCGGACCGCCGCCAGCCGCCGAGCCCGCGTGGCGGGCGAGAGCCCGGCCGCCTTCTGCGCTCTCAACCACGCTGTCAGGGAGTCCTCGTCCACCGCGACGAGGTCGGCGCCATCGCGCCCGGCGAGGAAGTCGGAGAGGGCTGCCAGGTCGCGTCCGTAGGCATCGACGGTCCGGGCCGACAGCCCGCGCACGGCGACGAGGTCCTGGAGAAACGCCGCGACGGACGGGCCGGCGTCGCTCACGGCGCGCTTCCGGGCGCGAGGGGCCCGTCGAGCAGGAAGGTCACCGGCCCGTCGTTGACCAACTCGACCTGCATCATCGCGCCGAAGCGCCCCTCTTCGACGCGAAGCCCCTCGCCGCGCAGCGTCTCGGCAAAGGTCGCACAAAGCGGGACGGCCAGTTCCGGGGGCGCAGCCGCGTCGAACGACGGGCGCCGCCCCTTGCGCGTCCGGGCGGCCAGGGTGAATTGGGAGACGACGAGCACGGCCCCGCCCACCTCGGCCAGCGTGCGGCTCCAGAGCGCCCCGTCGCCGGGGAAGAGCCTCATCGACGCGAGCCGTCGCGCATACCATCCCGCCAGCTCGGGGGTGTCACCGCGTTCGACGCCGAGCAGCACGAGCGCCCCGACACCGATCGCGCCGAGCGCCTCCCCTTCGACCGCGACCGACGCCCGGGCCACGCGCTGTACGAGGACCTTCACGCCGCGCATTATGCGCACTTCCCGGGCCCGGGACAGGTCCTCGTCGCGGCGGGTTGACCCCCTGCGCCGCGCGTGACAATCTCACGCGCTGCCCGCGGGAGTTCAGGTTGCGCGGAGGAGGGAGAACGGATGGCGTCGCTCGCAAAGATCATCCTCGTCGGAAACCTCGGTCGCGATGCCGAGCTGAAGTACACGCCCTCGGGTGCCGCCGTGCTCGAGTTCACGCTCGCCGTCAACGAGCGCTCGGGCGACCGCAACGCGGGCGGGCAGGAGACGACCACCTGGTTCCGCATCAATGTCTGGGGCAAGCAGGCCGAGTCCCTGAAGCAATACCTGGTGAAGGGGAAGCAGGTCTACGTCGACGGCCGCCTCCGGGTGCGGGAATACACCGACCGCGACGGGAAGAACCGGACCAGCCTCGAGGTGCGCGCCGACCAGATCCAGCTCCTCGGAGGCCGCGGCGAGGGGATGGACCGCGGACCCGGCGGGCCGCCGCCGGAGCTGCAGGGCCAGGACCCGATCCAGGACGACGACATCCCGTTCTGACCGCCGCGGGGCGGTCGAGTCCCGGCGCCCCGCGACCGCGGTGGGTAATCCCCGCCGGCCCGGGGCGGTTTGGTTTGCCGCGCCCCGGGGTGGGCGGTATAAGAGAAATGCCACCCGGAGCCCCGATGCCCCTGCGTCCCGTCGTTCTGCGTCTGTCCGTGCTCGCGCTTGCCGCCGCCTCCGGCACTCCGGCAAGCTGGGCCTTCGAGGGGGAGCGGCCGGCCGCGCCCGGCCGGGGCGAGATCGTCTCCTCGACCGTCAGCTTCTACATCGAGGCTTCGGGGCGTCCCCTTCCCGAGGAGTACTACCGGATCGAGGTCGCACTCGACTCGGACTTCGACCGGATCGTGGCGACGTTCGACGGGAAGAAGGAGAAGGTCGGCTGGCTGCTCGGCGACTCGTACAATGTCGCAGACGTGCCGGCGAAGTACCTCCCGACGAACTACCAGGGGATCCACTACCGCGTCAACGGCAAGCTGGTCGACGGCACGTACTTCTGGCGCGCCGCGAAGGCCCGGGGCAACGGCGGCTGGTTGCCGCTCGACGGCGTCCAGCAGTTCGAGATCGACACCCGTCCGCCCGCCCCCGTCGACTCGTTGCGGCTGCGGCGGCTCCCGGACGGCACGCTCCAGCTCTGGTGGACCCCCGTCATGCGGGACATGAGCGACGACATGGAGCAGGTGGCCGGCTACCGCGTCTACCGCTTCGACAAGACGCTGAAGCGCTTCCCGCTGATGACCCGCTACATCGCCCAGGAAACGAGCGACACCCAGGCCGCGTTCGAGCCGCCCCCGAACCCCGAGGACGTGGCCGCAGAGCGGATCGTGTTCTACTTCGTCAACGCCGTCGATCAGGTGGGGAACGAAGAAGGACGTCGCCGGCCGCTCCGGATCGGCGACCCGGAGTCGGCGGTGGAGACGCCGAACCTCGACGAACTCACCGACCCCGACTACCTGCGGCGACTGAACCAGTCCGAACGCCCGCGCTGACGCCGCAGCGCGGCCGGCGGCGCGGCTTGCTACGCTCCGAGCCGACCCAGCGCGGCGGTCGCTGTCTCGCGAACCGGCGAATCCGGGAAGGTATCGACGATCTCTCGCCAGGCCCTCACGGCCTCCTCCTTCTGCCCGGCTCCTTCCAGCGTCCGCGCCAGACCGACGAGCGCGAGATCGCGGGGGTACCCGGAGTCCTTCTCGCCGAGTTGCCGCCAGGCGGCCAGCGCCTTCTCGCGCTGTCCGGCCCGGTCGTAGGCGGAAGCCAGGACGGCGTCGGCCAAGGGCCGCACCGTCGCGTCCGACTTCAACGCCGGGGCCGCCTTCTCGAGCGTCGCGATCGCGCCACCGGGGTCGCCCTTCTCGAGCAGCGCGATACCCTCCAGGTAGGACGCCAGGGCGGACGGCTTGCCCCCTGCGGCCGCCGCCGTGCCCAGCCGCTCCGTCGCCGCGCGCGACCGATCCGCGGCGCTCGCGAAGCTTGGCGCGTAGGCATCATCCGGCTTGGCCCCGGTCGGGATGACCGGCGCGTTCAAAGCCGCCTGGCCGCGGGCCAGAAGGTCGGCCGAGCGCTGATCGCGCGAGCGCATGTACGCCGAGCCCCCCCACGCCGCGAGCACCAGCGCAACGAACGCCCCCGCGCCGGCGAGGAGCATCGTCGGGTGATCCTCGATCCACTGGAAGATGCGCATCCCCTCGGAAACGAATTCGTCCTGCTTGATCTTCTTGCGCTCGATCCGGTCCATCGCTCTCTCTCCGACTTCCTGCGGCGCCGCAGCGCCGCCCGATTGCCAACAACCGTCCGCGGCCGGGCGTGGTAGGCCCGGAGGGACTCGAACCCCCGACCCACGGTTTAGGAAACCGTTGCTCTATCCACCTGAGCTACGGGCCCGCCCGGAAAGCCGGCCATGTTAAACCCGGGCGGGGGCTGGGGGCACATCGTCGCCCCGCCCCCGCGCAGCGCCCCGGCAGCCTCGCCGCCGCGGGGGGCGGCTCCGGTGGCCGCGCCGGACGGTTCCCCCTCGGCTCAGTAGGTCACGAGCGAGTGCACTTCGACCCCGTCCAACAGCGAGCGGCCCTTCAGGGCGCTCAGCTCGACCACAAAAAGTGCCCCGGCCACCCGACCGCCGGCCCGCTGCACGAGCCGGATCGTCGCCGCTGCCGTCCCGCCGGTCGCGAGCAGGTCGTCGACCACGAGTACGCGGGCACCCGCGGCGATCGCGTCCTCGTGCATCTGGAGCTGGCCCTGGCCGTACTCCAGCGAGTAGCTCTCGGTGAGCGTCTCTCCAGGGCAGCTTGCCCGGCTTGCGCACCGGCACGATCCCGACGCCGAGCCGCAGCGCGAGCGGCGCGCCGAACAGGAAGCCCCGGGACTCGACCCCCACGATCGCGTCCGGCCGGCGGGGGCGGGCCCAGGCTTCGAGCTGGTCGACAGCGGCCGCGAGCGCCTCCGGAGAGGCGAGCAGGGGGGTGAGATCGCGGAAGAGGATTCCCGGGCTCGGGAAGTCGGGGATGTCGCGGATGTGGGCCTTCAGCGCTGCGCTGCTCATCGAGGCGGTTCCTGTCGGAGGATGGAGAAGGCGGTGGGGGTCTCGGGAGGAGCCTCCGAGGGCTCGATCCCCTGGACACGGGCGAACCGGGACCCGCGCGAGAGGTCGAATGCCAGCTCGTTGAGCTGCTCCTCCGTGCCCTCTGCGTGGACGACCACGGTGCCGTCCGGCCGGTTGCAGACCCACCCGGTCACGCCGAGGGCGTCGGCACAGGTCTTGGCGAACGACCGAAAGCCGACTCCGTGGACCTTTCCGCGGACCGTGAAGCGCCTCGCCGGCATCCGGGCCTCCCGCGCCAGTCGGCGCTTCGGACGGGCATTCTAGCGAACCTCGCCGAACCCCGTGCCCCCGCGGCCGTTTGGGGCGAAGATAGTCCTCGATGAGATTCCTCCGGGCTGCCGTCCTGCTCCTCCTGCTGGCCGCCCTGGCCGTGCCGGCTGGAGCGGGGATGCGGTGCGCCGCGACGGCGGCCCCGGCAGCCTGCCGCTGTTCCGGCGGCGACGGCGACGCACCCGGAACGGACCCCTGCGGCCCGTCGGGCTGCTGTTGCGCCCGGGATCGGGCGCCGGAGGCGCCGGAGCGGCCCCAGCCCGCCACCCCCCCCGCCGGGCCGGGCGCGCACGATTCCCTAGCTGCACCCGTCCCCGTCCCCGCGACCGTCCCGGACGCGGCCGCCGGCGTCCCGTCCTTCGCGACGGCGCCAAACGCCCTGGCGGCCGCCGCGCCGTCGCTGTTCCTCGTCTGCTGCACTTTTCGCTGTTGACCTCGACCTCGTGACCGCGTGACGACTCCGCGCGCCAGCGCGGGGTGGAGCCGTGTTGCACGAAACGCGGCGGCGCCGCGCGTGCCGCCGCGGACGAGGAACGACAGTGGACAGGATGACTCCCCTTGGGGTGCTGCTCTTCGTCGCGCTGGCGCTGCCCGCCGCGGCCGAAGAGAGCCCGCACCCGGTCGCACCGCACGACGCCGACGAACTGGCCCGCATGGCGCTGGCGGGTAGCCCCGCCCTCGCCGCACTCGACCAGCGCCTGATCGCCGCCCGTGCCGCCGCCGAACCGGCCGGAGCGCTGCCCGGCCCGATGCTCGAATCGATGCTCCAGAACGTCGGAGCCGACCGGCTGACCCTCGGCGACGAGGAGATGTCGATGCTCGCGGTCGAGCTGCGGCAGAGCCTGCCGAGCGCGCGCAAGCGCGCGGCGCGGCGCAACGCGGCGACGGCCGAGGAGGCGCTCGTGGCCGCCGAGGCGCGTGTCCGGCGGCGCGAGATCCTGGCCGAGATCCGCGAGGCGTGGGCCGTGCTGTACGCGATCGACGCTGAGCGATCCACGCTCGCTTCGGCCGCCGAGCTGCTCGAGTTGCTCGGCCAGGTCAGCGCCTCGCGCTACGCGACCGGTGGGACCGATCTCGCCGGCGCGATCCGGGCGCGGCTCGAAAGCGCCCGCCTGGTCGAGCGCGAGATCGATCTCGACGCGGCCCGGGCCTTGGTCCTGTCCCGGCTCGAGCGGCTGGTCGATGCCCCGGAGGGGTTGGCGATCCCGCCGGTGGTGGCCCTGCCGGAAGTCGCCTTCCCGGCTCCTGGCTGGCCTCCCGGCGCGGTCCGCGAGGCCGCGGCGGTGGCCGCCGCGCAGGCCGCGGTCGACGCGGCCGAGCGCCGCGCCGTCGCGGCGCGCGAGGAGCTTCGGCCCGACCTGTCGGTCGGCGGCGGGGCCGGCTACCGCGGATCGCTCGATCCGGTCGTGCTCGTGCGCTTCGGCGTCGAGTGGCCGGCCTGGAAGCAGAGCACGCTGCGCCCCCGGGTCGTTGCCGCCGAAGCCGAGAGCGAGGCGGCACGCCACGACCTGCGCGCCGCCGAGGCCGAAGCGCGCGCGGCTGCGGCGCGCGCCGAGGCGCTGCGCGGACAGGCGGAACGCCAGCTCGTGCGGGTCCGCGAGGGAAGCCTCCCGCTCGCCACCGCCGCGCTCGATGCCGCGCGCGCCGCGTACGTCGCGGGGCGCGGCGAGTTCTCCGTCGTCGTCGAGGAGCTCAACGCCTGGCTGGAGGCGCGGATCCTGCTGTCGCGCCGCGAAGCCGATCGCTACACCGCCTGGGCCGCCATCCAGGCTCTCGTGCCGGGCGCCGACGACCGCGCGCTCCTCGGAGAGACGCCATGAGACACCGCCCCGCTGCGCTCGTCGTGCTGAGCCTGGTCCTTGCGGTGATCGCCTCGATCCCGGGCTGCGGCGCCCGCGACGCGAAGAGCACGTCTTCGGGAGTGCTCCATACCTGCCCGATGCACCCCCAGATCGTGAAGGACCAGCCCGGCGACTGCCCGATCTGCGGGATGCGCCTCGTGCCGGTCGAGCGCGCTCCCGCGGCGTCGGGCGACGCCGGCGTGGCCGAGCCCCGCGCCACCGCCGAGCTCGGCGAGAGCGGTGTCCGGCTCGCCGGCGTGCGCACCGTGCCGGTGCGCCGGGGGACGATCGCGACCGCGCTGCGCACCGCGGGCACGGTCGTGCCCGACGAGACCCGGGTCCGCCACCTCCACACCAAGGTCGAGGGCTGGGTCGAGCGGCTGTTCGTCAATTTCACCGGCCAGGAGGTGCGGGCCGGCGCGCCCGTGCTCACGATCTACTCGCCCGAACTGCTCGCCAGCCAGGAGGAGTATCTGCGCGCCCGCGAGAGCGTGACGCGCCTGTCGTCGTCGTCACTCCCCGAGGTCCGGCGTGCGTCGGAGGAACTGCTCGCAGCGGCGCGGCGGCGGCTGCAACTGCTCGACGTTCCGGCCGCGGCGATCGCGGCGCTGGAGTCGGGCGGCCCACCGCAGCGAACGGTCACCCTCGCTGCGCCGGTCTCGGGCTACGTGACGGTCAAGAACGTCGTCGAGGGGCACCGCGTCGAGCCCGGCACGGAGCTGTTCCAGGTCACCGACTTCTCGCGCGTCTGGATCGACGCCAGCCTGTTCGAAGCCGACATCCCGCGGCTCCGCGTCGGCCAGCGCGCGCAGGTCACGCTACCGTTCGACCCCTCGCGGACGCTGGAGGGGCGGGTTGTCTTTCTGTCGCCGACGCTCGACCCGGCGACCCGCACCCTCCCCGTCCGGATCGAGTTCGCGAACCCCGGGCTCGCCCTGCGGCCCGGGATGTTCGCGCAGGTGACGCTGGACGTCGCCAGGGCCGAGGGCCTCGTCATCCCCGACTCGGCGGTGCTCGACACGGGGCGCGAGCAGGTCGTCTTCATCGAGTCGGTCGACTCCTCGTTCGTGCCGCGCACCGTGACGCTCGGGGCGCGCGGCGAGGGCGACGTGCTGGTCCTGGCGGGCCTCTGGGAAGGCGAGAAGGTCGCCGTCCAGGCCAACTTCCTGCTCGACTCGGAGTCGCGGCTGCGCGCCGCGTTCGCCGGGGCCCAGCCGGCACCCGGCGGGTCGCCCGCTCCGGGGCCGACCGGCGGCGGCCACGAGGGACACACCCCGTGATCGCGCGGATCATCGAGTTCTCGGCCCGGCACCGTTTCCTGGTGCTGCTGACCACGCTCGCACTCTGCCTGCTCGCCTGGCGGCTGCTCGACGCCAGCCGGCTCGACGCGCTGCCCGACCTCTCCGACACCCAGGTCACGATCTACTCGCGCTGGGACCGTTCGCCCGACGTGATCGAAGATCAGGTCACCTACCCGATCGTTTCGGCGATGCTCGGAGCGCCGCGGGTGAAGGCGGTGCGCGGCTTCTCCGACTTCGGCTTCTCGTTCATCTACGTCATCTTCGAGGACGGCACCGACATCTACTGGGCGCGCTCGCGCACGCTCGAGTACCTGTCGAAGATCACGCCGCAGCTTCCGGGCGGCGTCCGGACCGAGCTGGGCCCCGACGCGACCGGTCTCGGCTGGGTCTACCAGTACGCGCTGGTCGACCGGAACGAGCGCCTCGGTCTCGACGAACTGCGCTCGCTGCAGGACTGGACCGTGCGCTTCGCCCTGCAGTCGGTCCCCGGGGTGGCGGAGGTTGCCTCGATCGGCGGCTTCGTCAAGCAGTACCAGGTCACCGTCGACCCCAATCGGCTGCTCTCCTACGGCCTTTCCCTGGACGAGATCGCGACGGCGATCCGCCGCTCCAACGACGAGACGGGCGGCCGGCTGCTGGAGATCGCCGGGGCCGAGTTCATGGTCCGCGGCCGAGGCTACGCCCGAGGGGCGCGGGACTTCGCGTCGATCGTCGTGAAGACCGGTGCGAACGGTGTCCCGGTCCTGCTCGGGGATGTCGCGCGAGTCGAGATCGGGCCCGAGATGCGGCGCGGCGTGTCGGACCTCGACGGCCGCGGCGATACCGTTGGCGGAATCGTCGTGATGCGCCACGGCGAGAACGCGCTGAACGTCATCCGGCGCGTGAAGGCCCGCCTCGCGGAACTGGCCCCGTCGCTCCCGGCGGGGGTCGAGGCCGTTCCGGTCTACGACCGCTCCGAGCTGATCCTCTCGGCGCTGGATACTCTCCGGCACGAACTCGTGCTGGCGATGATCATCGTCTCGCTCGTGATCCTGGTCTTCCTCTGGCACCTCCCCTCGGCGATCGTGCCGATCCTGACGATCCCGATCGCGGTGCTGCTGGCCTTCATTCCCTTCTACACCTCGGGGCTGACGATCAACATCATGTCGCTGGCCGGGATCGCGATCTCGATCGGCGTGCTGGTCGACGGGGCGATCGTCGAGGTCGAGAACGCCTACAACCGGATCTACCACTGGCAGCAGGCGGGGCGGCCCGGGAGCTTCGACGCGGTCCGGCTGGCGGCGTTGAAGGAGGTCGGCCCCTCGGTCTTCTTCTCGCTGCTGGTGATCGCCGTCGCCTTCCTGCCGGTCTTCGCGCTGGTCGAGCAGGAAGGCCGGCTGTTCAAGCCGCTCGCGACCTCGAAGAACCTGACGATGGCGATCGCGGCGCTGCTCGCGATCACGCTCGACCCGGCGCTGCGGATGATGTTCGCGCGGATCGATCCCTTTACCTTCCGCCCGCGCTGGCTGGCGTGGTGCGCCACGAAGCTCTTCGTCGGGAGCTACGTCTCGGAGGAGCGCCACCCGGTCTCGCGCGCGATCGAGCGGGTCTATACCCCGGCCTGCCGGCTGGCTCTGCGCCGGCCCTGGGTGACGGTCGGGATCGCGGTCGCCCTGCTGGCCGTCAGCCTTCCCGTCTACTTCAAGCTCGGACGGGAGTTCATGCCGCCGCTGCACGAGGGGACGATCCTCTACATGCCGACGACGCTGCCCGGGATCGGCGTGCGCGAAGCGCAGCAGCTGATGACGACGCAGGACCGCGTCCTGGCCTCGTTCCCCGAGGTCGAGCGCGTCTTCGGGAAGGCGGGGCGCGCCGACACCTCGACCGACCCGGCGCCGCTCTCGATGATGGAGACGGTCGTCGTCCTGAAGCCCGAAGCGGAGTGGCGGGCCCGGGCGGCGTGGTACTCGGACTGGGCCCCGGCCTGGCTGGCCGGGCTGATGCGCCCCTTCTGGCCCGACCGGATCACCTGGGACGAGCTGGTCGACGAGATGGACCGCTCACTGAAGATCCCCGGCGTGACCAATGCCTGGACGATGCCGATCAAGGCCCGGATCGACATGCAGTCGACCGGTTTCCGCACGCCGGTCGGGATCAAGATCCAGGGCTCGGACCTGGCCGCAATGGAGACGCTCGGCGGGCGCCTCGAGCAGGTCCTGCGCCAGGTCCCCGGCACGCGAAGCGTGTTCGCGGAGCGCGTGGCCGGCGGCTACTTCGTCGACATCGAGCCGCGCCGCGACGTCCTGGCGCGCTACGGGCTGACCGTCGGGGACCTGCAGGACACGATCGTGACCGCGATCGGCGGCGAGACGGTGACGACGACGATCGAGGGGCGGGCCCGCTACACCGTCAACCTGCGCTATCCGCGTGAGCTGCGCGACGACGTTTCGTCGCTCTCTCGCGTGCTGGTGGCGACCCCCTCGGGGGTCCAGGTTCCGCTCGGCCAGGTGGCCGATGTCCGGCTCGTGTCGGGACCAGCGATGCTGCGCAACGAGGACGGCTTCCTCACCGGCTACGTCTACGTCGACATTGCCGGCCGCGACATCGGGAGCTACGTCGACGACGCCAAGCGCGCGGTCCGGGAGCAGGTCGCCCTGCCGCCCGGGATCGTGCTCGGCTGGAGCGGCCAGTACGAGAACATGCTCCGGGTGCGCGAGCGGCTGAAGATCGTGATCCCGGTCACCCTGGCGCTGATCTTCCTGCTGCTGTTCCTGAACACGCGGTCCGCGTTCAAGTCGCTGCTGGTGATGGCGACCGTTCCCTTCTCCGCGATCGGCGCGATCTGGCTGTTCCACTGGCTCGGCTTCAACGTCTCGATCGCGGCCTGGGTCGGGATGATCGCGCTGCTCGGCCTCGACGCCGAGACGGCGGTCTTCATGCTGCTCTTCCTCGACCTGTCGATCGACGACGCACGGCGGCGCGGCCTGCTCTCCAGCGTGCGCGAGCTGGATGAAGCGATCTTCCACGGCGCCGTCAAGCGCGCCCGACCGAAGATGATGACCGTGGCGGCCGCGGTGCTCGGCCTGCTGCCGATCATGTTCTCGACCGCGACCGGTTCGGACGTGATGAAGCGGATCGCGGCGCCGATGATCGGCGGCCTGACGACCTCGTTCCTGATGGAATTGCTGGTCTTCCCGGCGGCCTACAAGCTCTGGATGCGGCGGTCGCTCCGCCGGGGAGGCGCAGCGGGCTAGCACCGTCTCCGCCCCCGCGGGGAGCCCCCTCAGGGGCAGGCGTTCGGCGACGCGGCGATCCCGGCGTCGCGTGGCGCGGCGAGACCGGCTTCTCCCGCGTCGTAGCTGCTGACGCCGACGCAGTTGGCGGCCCGAACCAGGTACCAGAAAGAATCTCCGACAGCCGGGACATCCTCCGCGTTCCACGACGTCAGGTCGACGTTGTCGACCATGCAGTCGTCGGTCGCGGTGGTGAAGTCTCCGCCGCCCTCGACGAGCGGCTTCACGATCCCGCGCTGCACGTCGTAGATCAGCGCGGCGGCCACTGCGTCCCAACGGATCGTTGCCGAGTTCGAGTTCGGAACACGGTTCACCGTGATCTGCACCGGCCCGACCGGCGCCGGGATGTTGTTGTCGCCGATGCCGTCGCAATCGTCGTCCAGGCCGTTGCAGGTCTCCTCGCCGGGTGGGCCCGGGGTGCAGTGCTCGACCTGTTGCCCCGACTCGCAGGCGATGCTGCCCAGCGCCGCGCAGACGCCGCGCCCGCAGACGGTCAGCTGATCGACGTATCCATCGTCGACCAGGCCGTTGCAGTCGTCGTCGAGCCCGTTGCACGAGAGATCGTCCGGCGCGCCCGGCGGGTAGGGCACACAGCTGTCCAGCACCTGCCCCGACACGCAGGACGTCGCGCCGGCGCGCTGGCAGACGCCGGGCCGCACGATGTCGACCTGTGAGCACATACCCCTCGTCGACCTGGCCGTCGCAGTCGTCGTCCACGCCGTCGCAGAGTCGTGTCGCTCGGGGCGATCGGCGGGCCGGGGACGCACGAATCGCCCGGCACGCCGCCGGTGCACGAGGTGACGCCCGACGAGAGACAAGCGCCGAGTCCGCAGCTCGACGGCCCGGCGACGAACCCTTCGTCGACCTGGCCGTCGCAGTTGTCGTCGAGCCCGTTGCAGGTCGCATCCGTCGGAGAGATCGGGTTGCCTGGTGCGCAGGTGTCCTGGACGGTGCCGTCGACGCAGGAGATCGCGCCCGTTCGCGCGCAGACGCCCACTCCGCAGGACGTCGGTGTCGCGGGGTAGTCTTCGTCGACCGCTCCGTCGCAATCCTCGTCGACCGCGTCGCAAGTCGCGTCGGTCGGGGACTGGGGCGGCAGCGGCTGGCAGCCGTCGAGGATCTGGCCCGCCACGCACGAGCTGGCGCCCGAGGCGGCGCAGACACCGAGCCCGCACTGCGTCACCGCGGGCTGGAAGTCCTCGTCGGTCGTGCCGTCGAGATCGTTGTCGAACCCGTCGCAGCCGTCGAATGGGTGGACCAGCGGATTCGCGTCGTCGCTGTCTCCCTGGCACTCCGTCGCGCCGTCCTGGTCGGTGTCGTCGTGAGACGGCGAGGCGAGGAAGTTCGAGTAGTCGACGCCGGTCGAGACGCTCGTACCGGTTCCCGGTCCGGCGCCCGACGGGCCACTGGGCGAACCCCACCAGTTCCGCGTCGCGGAGAGCGTGTCGGCGGTGTTGTTGATGACGCCCAACGTGTCTGAGACGATGTCGGTCAGTGTGATCTGCGCGCCGCCGACCCAGTCGGCGAGCACGCCCTTCCAGGCCCCCCGGATCGTCGAACAGGACACCGCGGTGTCGACCGGCGCGCCGTTGTCGCCCACCGCGTGCATCAGATGGATGCCGGTCCCGGAGTTGTCGATCAGGTCGAGCGTCGTGTCCTCGATGCGGGTCCGAGCGCTGTCGGCCGCTTCGCATGAGCGGCTGCCCATGATCGCGATCGCCTTGCTGACACCGCGGTTCCCGATCTCCGGGTTGTCGTGGATCCAGGTGTCGTTCGAAGCCTCGATCCAGACGTTCTGGGCGTCCGGCTCGGGCCACTCGTCGCTCGGCACGCCGTGGATCCGGCTGTGCGCGATCTCGGTGAAGTTGCCGTAGCGGATCTTGATCGAGCGCGTGATGTGGTACGTCTGCGAGTTGACGATGCGGTTGTGGTCGACGGTCGCCCCCGCGCCCCCCTCGCACACGCGGGCGCCGCCGTCGAAGAGGAACCCCTCGCGCGAGCGGTGGCCGCAGCGGTCCTCGTTGTCACCGTCGCGGATCATCCCGTCGATGTAGAAGTCGTCGAACGTATTGCCGTCCGAGTCGCCGCGCACGCGGACATCGGTCGTTCCGTTCTCGCGCAGGTCGATCGACTGGAAGAGCGAGTCCCGGACGTCGACGAGATCGAGTCCGACCTCGCCGTCCTGGTGGCCGCCGAAGCAGGCCGGGGTGCCGAGGCCGGCGCCGTGGAAGGTGAGGTACTTCACGGTGATGCCGCTGACGCCGGTGATCGTCAGGGCCGGTGTGCGCGGGCCCGAAAGCTGGGTGCCGTCCACGATCGACGGATAGCAGCGGTCGCAGTACGGAAGCGGAATCTCGCCCGGGACACCCTCGAGGTCGATCGCGCGCGACATCGTGGCGTGGCCCCGGATCTCGCCGGCGCCGATCAGGACCAGGCTGCCGGTCGGGGCGGCATTCAGCGCGCCTTGCAGCGTGTCGTAGCAGGCCCCCGTGGCCCGCGACCAGCCTGAGGTCTTGGGCGCCCGCGCGAGCACCGGCTGCAGCGTGCGCGGGATGAAGTTGCCGACGTCGGCCGGGCCGACGACCGTGTCGCCCGACCCGCCCGCGCCGGTCGGGCCGCTCGCGGAGCCCCACCAGTTGTGCTTCGCGTCGACCGGAACGGCGTCCTGGTTCACGACGCCGCTGCCGTTCGAGTAGATCATCGTCTCGTTGAGCTTCACGCCGGACGCGCTGCCGGGGCCGATCTCGACGGCCCGCCCGGTCTGGCTGAAGAAGCGGTTTTGCAGCGCGGCGAGTCCGGTCACCGTGCCGGTCACCGAGAGTCCGCCGTCGTTGTGGTGCATCTCGTTGCAGAAGAACTCGACACCGTTGGCACCGTCGATCCACACGCCGCGGCCGTCGTCGACTGCGGCGAGACCCGTCTGTCCGGTGAAGAGATTGCCCTCGATCCGGAGGTCGGTCGCCCCGTGGAGCTCGAACGCGGCGTGGCCGCTCGCCAGGAGGGCGAGTCCGTTGTTGCTGACCGTGTTGCCGGCCAGTTCGAGGGTCCCGTTGGCGCCGGCCAGCAGCTTGACGGCCGGGCCGCCGTTGCCGGTCAGCGTGTCCTGCCGGATCTCGATCCGGCCGACTCCGCCGGTCATCAGCACCCCGACCCCTCCGTTCGGAGAACCGTCGGCGACGTTGTTCGTGATCGCGTTTCCGTTGATGCGGACCCAGTCGCCCGTCGCCCCGATCGAATCGACGATCACGCCCGTGGTGCAGCCGGACACGGTGAGGTTGGTGAGCTGGATCGTCCGCAGGCCGGGGTGTGCCGCGTCGCCGATCGCGCACGCAAGCGTGTCCCGCGTTCGGACCGCTCACCGCGAAGCCGTTGAGCTGTGCGCCTGCGGCGAAGATGCGGACGTTGTCGGTCGCGCCGGTGCCGCGGAGGATGGTGTTCGCGTTGTTTCCGGAGCTGTTCACGTAGACGGCCCGGTCGATCAGGACGTCCTCGGCCCAGGTCCCCTCGCCGACTTCGACCGCATCGTTGGCACACGCGATGGAGATGCCCCGATTAATGGTAAGGCAGGGCGAGGCGAACGACAGGCAGTCGTTCCCCGCGTCGCTCCCGCTCTTGGCGATCCAACGTGTTCCACACTGCGCCGCGGCCGGGCTCGCCCAAGCGGTAAGCGCCAGGGCCAGGCCCGCCAATGGCACGCCACGCGACAAGCGAATCCAAGCGATCACGGGGCCTCCGATCGTCGGCAACCGCGGGGCGGACGGGATCCCCAGACCGCGTCCGGCAGAGCGGCGAGCGTAGCACCCGGGCGGTGGCGACGGAAGTTCGATCCCGGCGCGGCCCCGCGGCACGCTTTGCGAAAACATACGGTGAATCGCGGTACGACGGTGCCGCCCGACCGGAATGCCCCTGCCGCCCTGGTCCCGGGGCGTCCGACCTCCCGCGGGAGCCGGCCCGGGAAGGGCCGACGGTCCTTCGAACCGGAGCGTCGAGAGGTGGCGCTCGGCGAAGGAGGGAACCATCGCCCGCTTCCCCGCCGTCTGAACGGCATCCTCGTTCGTTACGGTCACGATCTCGTCGATCAGCATCGAGCCCGGCCCGATCTTCCCCTCGGCTTCGAGAGCGAAGACCAGGCTCACCCCGATGCGATCCTTCACGCTCGCCGTCGGATTGAAGAACTCGGGCTCGAGCACGAGCTCGGCAACCGCGCCTCGCTCCGCCGACAACCGCGGCGCGCGCACCAGAGGGGT
Source organism: uncultured Acidobacteriota bacterium (assembly GCA_963702425.1). Taxonomy (GTDB): domain Bacteria; phylum Acidobacteriota; class Polarisedimenticolia; order J045; family J045; genus JALOKP01. The sequence continues at coordinate 122,728 of CAVPCQ010000006.1, read as the reverse complement.
GTTGCCGAACACTCGCGGCCGGGCAAGAAGACGCGGCGGCGGGCGGGTGAGGTGTGAGGAGGAGATATGAACTGGTCGGGGTGCCGAGATTTGAACTCGGGACCCCCTGCTCCCGAAGCAGGTGCGCTACCAGGCTGCGCTACACCCCGACCGATTGAGCCGCAGGAAACTAGCCGATCAGGGGCGCGGTGTCAAAGCCCGGAGCGTCGCGGATAGCCGAAACGACCGATCAGCGGCACGAACGAGGCCTCACCGTGGTCCTGCTCGACCAGCCGCCCGGCGTCGAGAGTGACGACGACGAGGCGCTGCTCGCGCCCCTCGGGCTCGCGCGCGAGGGGCAGCACGAGCCGCCCGCCGGGCGCCAGCTGGCCCATCAGCGCCGAGGGGATCCCGGGGGCGGCGGCGGTGACGAGGATGCCTGCGTACGGCGCCTGCGCCGCCCAGCCGTAGCTTCCGTCGAAGTGCTTCACGGTCGCCGACAGGTAGCCCAGCGACTGGAGCCGCTGCGCCGCCTCCCGGGCCAGCGTCGCGTGGCGCTCGACCGAGAAGACGATCAACCCCATCGCCGCCAGGACCGCGGCGTGATAGCCGCTGCCGGAGCCGATCTCGAGCACCCTGGCCCCCGGGACGGCCCCGAGCAGCTCGCACATCCGGGCGACCGTCCAGGGCTGACTCATCGTCTGCCCCTCGCCGATCGGCAGCCGCTCGTCTTCGTAGGCCCGGCCGCGGAGCGCGTCGGGGACGAACGCTTCGCGCGGCACCGCGGCCATCGCCTCGAGCACCCGGCGGTCGGCGATCCCCTGCGCCCGCAGCCGATCGACCATCCGCGCGCGGCGTACCGCGGCGGTCGACGGGCGGCCCGTCATGGTGTGAGCGCCGTCCCGAACTCCCAGGCCTCGAGACCGGGGATCGCGCGGTGGAACGTCAGGTCGGAGTGCAGCGGCGTGATCGAGACCAGGCCGTCGGCGATCGCCTGGTGGTCGGCCAGCGGATCGGGCAGCCACTCCGTCGGCGGGAGCCCGACCCACTCGAACCCGTTCGCCGCGCCGTGGCGGCGCACGAGCAGGCCGTCGCGCAGCGAGCGCCGTCCCTGGCGCGTGATGCGCACCCCGCGCGGGTCGGGCGGCACGTTCACGTTGAGCACGGCGTCGGCCGGCAGGCCGCGGTCGAGCACCATCCGCGCGATGCGTGCTGCGACCTCGGCGGCACGCGCGCGGACCGCCGCGGGTGCACCGAAGTCGACCGATACCGCGAGGCTGGGCGCGCCCAGGGTGCGCCCCTCGAGCGCCGCGGCGACGGTCCCGGAGTAGAGGACGTCGTCCGCCAGGTTGTAGCCGTTGTTGATCCCCGAGAGGACCAGGTCGGGTGGAGCGCCGAGCAGGTGCAGAAAAGCGAGGTTCACGCAGTCGGTAGGAGTCCCCTCGACCGCGTACCACCCCGGCCGCTCATCGCGCACCAGCAGCGGACCGCGCAGTGTCAAGGCGTGCGCGACCCCCGACTGCTCGGTCTCCGGCGCCACCACCACGACCTCGCCGACCGTGGTCAGCGCCGCCGCCAGGGCCGCAAGTCCCGCGGCGCGCACGCCGTCATCGTTGGTCACGAGGATCCGTGGCCGTTCTCCCGCTGTCACCGCCCGCCTCCGCCCGGCGCCGCCGGGGGGACCGAGGTTAGGGGCGCGCCGGGGGGCGGGTCAATCTGCCCGGTTGCTCTTCCCGGCTTTGACGGTAGCTTCAGGCGAGGCCGGGGGACGGACTCAGGGCCTGAGCGGCCCCGGCGCCCGCCGACGGCGCTGCGGGCGGCTGCGGGCGAGGGCATGAGCGAGATGGCGTTGTTCCCCGGGCGAGGCCGGGCGAGGGTGGGCCGCGCTGCCGCGCGGGCTGCGCTTGGCGTGGCATCGCTCCTCGCCGCGATCGGGGTCGTCGTTGCGGCCCCCGCCTCCGACCCCGACCCGCGGCCGGACTGGCTGCACCGCGTCGAGACCGCCCGCTCGACCTGGCGTGGCCCGGCCGCGGCCCCCCCCACCGTCGACGAGATCACCCGCCGCGTCGCCGACGAGCGCCGGATGGAGCAGGCGCTGGTCGGGATTACCGGCGCGCCGCTCGAGCCTCAGGCGATCGCTCGCGAGTGGTCCCGCATGGTCGAGCGCTCGCGCGACCCGGCGCGGCTCGCGGCCCTCGCCGCGGCGCTCGACTTCGATCGGCTGGCGCTGGTCGAGACGCTCGCGCGCCCCGCGCTCGTCGAGCGCCGCCTGCGGGCCCTCTGGGAAGCGGGAGAGCCCGCCTCGAGCGCTGCGCGCGCGGAGATCGAAGGGCTGCGGGCCGCGCTCGACGCGGGGACCCTCGATCCCCGCGCCCCGCACCCACGGCGTGAGTCGGTCCTCTACCTCCCTCCGTCGTCGACGTCGTCGTGCCCGGCGACGCTCCTGGGGCGTGACGACGCGCAATTCGTCGACGACCCGGCTCGCTGGGAGGAACTGCGTGGCCGTTGGGCCGAGGACGGCCGGCCCGGCCCGGTCGTGCCGACCCCGAGCGCCGTGCTGTTCGAGGTCCGGCTCGCGCAACGGGAGTGCGGCGCGGTCGAGGTCGCGCGCTACGCGGCTCCTGCGGTCACTTTCCCGGATTGGTGGTCCGGTGCGGCGGCGGCCTACGACGCCGTCCCCGTCGCGCCCGCTCCTGACGCGGGAGATGCTGGCCGACCTTCCCCTCCCCGCGCCGCTCGGTCCCGATGGCCCGGGAGGATGCGACGAGTCCTGGAGCGGCGGAAGCCTCGACGATCTCCCCGATCCGCGCGAGGGGCCGACCGCGGTCTGGACCGGGGCCGAGATGATCGTCTGGGGTGGGCGCGCGGGTGAGCCGCTCGGCACCGGCGGCCGCTACGATCCAGCCACGGACAGCTGGCGCACCTTGCCTCAGGCCGGCGCCCCGACGCCCCGCTCGTGGCACACCGCGGTCTGGACCGGCTCGCGGATGCTGGTCTGGGGCGGCATCGCGGGCGACCCGCTCGATACCGGCGCGACCTACGACCCGGCCTCGGACAGCTGGAGCGCGATCCCGATCGCGGGCGCGCCCGCCGCGCGTTCGCGCCACGTCGCGGTCTGGACCGGCACCGAGATGCTGGTCTGGGGCGGCGAAGGTCCCGGCTTCAGCAACCTCAACGACGGGGCGCGCTACAACCCGGCGGGCGGGACCTGGTCCGCGATGACGGCCTCGGGGGCCCCCGCCCCGCGCAAGGACTTCGCCGGCGCCTGGAGCGGGACCGAGCTGCTGGTCTGGGGTGGCTTCGACCTCGGCACCTACCTCGGTGACGGCGCCGCGTTCAACCCGGCGACAGGCGCGTGGCGTCCGCTCTCCGGACTCAACGCACCCGCGCCGCGGCGGCAGCACACGGCAACCTGGACCGGCGCCGCGCTGGTGGTCTGGGGCGGTGCCAATGCGACCACCTACTTCGCTTCGGGCGGACGCTACGATCCCGTGGCCGACGCATGGCTGCCGACCAACGAAGCCAATCCGCCGGCCGGCCGCCGCTTTCATACGGCGGTCTGGACCGGCTCACGTGTCCTGGTCTGGGGCGGTGAGTCGTCGAGCGCGGGCGAGTTGCTCGCGACGGGCGCGGCGTACGACCCGCTCACGGACACCTGGGCCGATCTGCCCGCGACCGGCGCCCCGGCCGCGCGTCGCTTTCACGCAGCGGTCTTCGGCGGTGGCGGGATGATCGTGTGGGGCGGTCGCAGCGCGACGCGCTACGAGCACAGCGGAGGCCGCTACAACCCGCAGACGGTCTCCTGGCAGCCCACCTCGCAGGGGTCGGCACCGCTCCGGCGCTCACGTCACACCGGAACGTGGACCGGCGCCGAGTTCGTCGTCTGGGGCGGCTCCGACGAAGTGGACCTGGGCGACGGCGCACGCTACGAGCCCGCCACCGACACGTGGCGTTCGATGAGCGCCCTTTCCGCTCCGGTCCCGCGGAAGGATCACACCGCGTCCTGGACCGGCTCGCGCCTCATCGTCTGGGGCGGGCGCCAGGCCGAGGACACGCGGCTCAACAGCGGTGCGCGCTACGACCCGGCCGGGAGACTCCTGGGCTCCGACGTCGTCGAACGGCGTGCCGACCCCGCGCTGGGGCCACTCCGCCGTCTGGACCGGCAGCCGGATGATCGTGTGGGGCGGCAAGGAGACCGGGATCCCGACCGACACCGGGGGCCGCTACGACCCCGTCGCCGACAATTGGCTGCCGACGAACACCAGCACCGCGCCCTCGTTCCGGCGCTGGCACACCGCGGTCTGGACCGGCAGCGAGATGATCGTCTGGGGCGGCGAGGCAGCCGAGATCCTCGGCGACGGCCGGCGCTACGATCCGGTCGCCGACCGCTGGAGCTCGATGCGGAACGGCGGCGCCCCGCCGCCGCGCTACCACCACACCGCGGTCTGGACCGGGACCGAGATGATCGTCTGGGGCGGCTACGGCGCCGGGCAGCTGGGCGACGGCAGCCGCTACCGTCCCGCGGACGACAGCTGGACCGCTCTTCCAACCGTCGGCGCCCCCGCCCCGCGCTACTACCACACCGCGGTGCTCGCGGGCGGCGAGATGATCGTCTGGGGCGGGCTCGGGAGCGGGAGCCTGAGAAGCGGCGGCCGCTACGGGCTCGCGGGTGATATCTGGTCCCCCACGACGCTCGTCGAGGCGCCGGCCGCGCGCCACCTCCACGCCGCGGCATGGACCGGCAGCGCGATGATCGCGTGGGGCGGCCTCGGTGGCAGCACACTGGCAAGCGGCAGCCGTTACCTTCCGGGCACGCAGACCGATGGAGACGGCGACACCTACCCTGCCTGCGCCGACTGCAACGATGCCGACGGCTCGATCTACCCCGGGGCGCCACAGCTCTGCGACGGCAGGAACAACGACTGCAGCGACCCCGCCTGGCCGACCGTCCCGCCGAACGAGGTCGACAACGACGCCGACGGCACTTCCGAGTGCCGGGGCGACTGCAACGACGCCGACGGCTCGATCTACCCCGGCGCGCCGCAGCTCTGCGACGGCAGGAACAACGACTGCAGCGACCCCGCCTGGCCGACCGTCCCGCCGAACGAGGTCGACAACGACATCGATGGCCTCGCCGAGTGCCAGGGGGACTGCAACGACGCCAATCCGAACGTGCGGCCGGGCAGGCCGGAGGTCTGCAACAACGGGCTGGACGACGACTGCGACACGCTGACCGACGCGGCCGATCCGGAGTGCGTCCCCACCTGCCCCGATGCCGACGGCGATGGAGTGAAGAGCGCGAGCTGCCAGCCGGGCGGCGACTGCAACGACGCGGACGGCTCGATCTATCCCGGCGCGCCGCAGCTCTGCGACGGCAAGAACAACAACTGCAGCGACCCCGCCTGGCCGACCGTCCCGCCGAACGAGGTCGACAACGACGCCGATGGCACGTCCGAGTGCCGCGGCGACTGCAACGACGCCGACGGCTCGATCTACCCCGGCGCCCCGCAGCTCTGCGACGGCAAGAACAACAACTGCAGCGACCCCGCCTGGCCGACCGTCCCGCCGAACGAGGTCGACAACGACGCCGACGGCACGTCCGAGTGCCGGGGCGACTGCAACGACGCCGACGGCTCGATCTACCCCGGCGCGCCGCAGCTCTGCGACGGCAAGAACAACAACTGCAGCGACCCCGCCTGGCCGACCGTCCCGCCGAACGAGGTCGACAACGACGCCGACGGCACGTCCGAGTGCCGGGGCGACTGCAACGACGCCGACGGCTCGATCTACCCCGGCGCGCCGCAGCTCTGCGACGGCAAGAACAACAACTGCAGCGACCCCGCCTGGCCGACCGTCCCGCCGAACGAGGTCGACAACGACGCCGACGGCACCTCCGAGTGCCGGGGCGACTGCAACGACGCCGACGGTTCGATCTACCCCGGCGCGCCGCAGCTCTGCGACGGCAAGAACAACAACTGCAGCGACCCCGCCTGGCCGACCGTCCCGCCGAACGAGGTCGACAACGACATCGACGGCCTCGCCGAGTGCCAAGGGGACTGCAATGACGCCAACTCGAACATCCGGCCGGGCGTGCCGGAGGTGTGCAACAACGGGCTGGACGACGACTGCGACACGCTGACCGACGCCGCTGATCCTGAGTGCGCAGCGTGCCCGGACGCCGACGGCGACGGCGTGAGGAGTGCCACCTGCCAGCCCGGGGGCGACTGCAACGACGCCGATCCCTCGGTCTTCCCCGGCGCGCCGCAGCTCTGCGACGGCAAGAACAACGACTGCAGCGACCCCGCATGGCCGACCGTGCCGTCGACCGAGCAGGACACCGACGCGGACGGAATCCGGAACTGCGCCGACAACTGCCCGAGCGCGGCCAACCCCTCGCAGGTCGACGCCGACTTCGACGGCAAGGGCGACAGCTGCGACACCTGCGCGCAGGACGCATTCAACGACCGGGATGGCGACGGGCTCTGCGGCCAGCTCGACCGCTGCCCCTTCGTCGCCGACCCGACGAACAAGGACACCGACGCCGACGGGATCGGCGACGTCTGCGACACCTGCCCGACCACGGCCAATCTCGGGGAACCCGACATCGACGGCGACGGGAAGCAGGGACGCTGCGACCCCGACGAGGACGGCGACGGGACGCCCAACAACTCCGACCCGGACGCCGACAACGACGGGATCAGGAACGACGGCGACAACAGCGGCCGCATCGGCGACAAGCCCTGCCTGCCGGGGCAGACCCAGAACTGCGACGACAACTGCACGCTGGCCCCCAACCGCAGCCAGGCGGACGACGATGGCGACACCACCGGCAACGTCTGCGACGGCGACGACCGGCTGAACGAGCGGCTGGTGATGCGCCCCCGCGGGACGCAGGGTGCGCCGTGGGACTGGGTACTCTGGGAGGTCGAGAAGAACGCTCTCTCCTACCAGGTCTACCGCAGCACGCTGACCGGGCCCGGCCCGCCGCCAAACGCCGGCGAGTGCTACCACAACAACGTCCGCACGCTGTACACGCCGGTGGCCGAGAACCCGCCCGCCGGGAGCGCCTTCGGGTACCTTGCCTCGGGTGACTTCCCGGGTGGCGCCGGGTCGCTGGGGCGATCCTCGAGCGGGGCCGCCCGGATCCCGGGGAGCACCTGCCCGTAGGGGGCGCAGGCCCCCCTCAAATCCAAGGGAAATAACTGTTTAGATAAACTTGACTGTTGTTTCCAGATTAAGTACAATGCTCCCGATCGACGCCTCGTCACGGGAGAAGTCTGGATGAAGATCAGCACCCTCGAGGAATACGGGATCCGCTGCCTGGCGCAGCTCGCCCGCTCGCAGCGCAAGCTGACGATCGGCGAGATCGCCGCGGCCGAGGGCCTGTCGCTCGAGAACGCCGCCAAGATCCTGTCCCGACTGCGTGCGATCGGACTGGTCACCAGTCTGAGAGGCAAGGAGGGCGGCTACCTCCTCGCCCGCCCGCCGCAGGAGATCGCCGTCTCCGAGATCATCGAAGGGATGAACGGCGCCGTCTTCGAGTTCGAGCGCTGCAAGAGCGGCGTCGACGGCGCCGGCTGCGTGCACGACGCCGGCTGCGGCCTGCGCCCGGTCTGGGAGCAGCTCGGCGGTCTGATCCACAACTTCCTGTCCGCGGTCACGCTGGACGACATCGTCGCGATCTCCGAGGCGCACGTCGACGACCGGATGCGCCGCATCGCCGGCGAGATCGCGGCCGGCGCTGCCCTCCCCCCGGGCCGCCGGCTGCCGGCCGCGCCCGCTTCGGTCGCCGAATCCCGCTGAGAAGGATCCTGCCATGAGCCACCCCTCCACCGCCCCGCTGCTCCAGATCGAAGACCTCCACGTGCGCGTCGAGGGCAAGCAGATCCTGCGCGGCGTGAATCTGTCCGTGAACCGCGGCGAAGTCCACGCCCTGATGGGACGCAACGGGAGCGGCAAGAGCACCCTCTCGAACGCGATCATGGGCCACCCCCGCTACGAGGTGACGGGCGGCCGCATCGTGTTCCAGGGGCAGGACCTCGCCGAGTTGGCGACCGACGCGCGGGCCCGTCTCGGGATCTTCCTCGCCTTCCAGTACCCGATGGCGATCCCCGGCGTGACCGTCGCCAATTTCCTGCGCGCTGCGGTGCGTGCCGCACGCGGGGCCGACGCCCCGCTCAAGGACTTCCGCCGCACCGTGACGACCGCCATGGACGAGCTGGGGGTCGACCACGCGTTCGCCACCCGCTACGCCAACGACGGCTTCTCCGGCGGCGAGAAGAAGCGCCTCGAGATGCTGCAGATGACGCTGCTCCAGCCGACACTCGCGGTGCTCGACGAGACCGATTCCGGGCTCGACATCGACGCCCTGCGGGTCGTCTCGGAAGGGATCAACCGGCTGCGCTCGCCCGAGCGCGGTTTCCTGGTGGTCACGCACTACCAGCGGATCCTGCGCTACGTCGTGCCCGACCGCGTCCACGTGATGATCGAGGGCCGGATCGTGCGCACGGGCGGGGCCGACCTTGCGCAACAGCTCGAGGAGCGCGGCTACGAGTGGCTCGAAGAGGACTTCGGCGTCAAGGAGGCGGCACGATGAGCACGACCCCGCGCCAGGACCTCGACTTCAACCAGGGGTACGAGGCGAAGTACGGCTTCTCGATGCCCGAGCGGAAGGTCTACGACACCGGCCGCGGCCTGACCGAGGACGTCGTCCGCCAGATCTCGGCGATCAAGGGCGAGCCCGCCTGGATGGCCGAGCTGCGGCTCAAGGCCTACCAGGTCTTCCTCGACAAGCCGATGCCCTCCTGGGGCAACACCGCGCTCCTGCAGGACATCCACTTCGACGACATCACCTACTACCTGCGTCCCGAGGACCGCCAGTCGACCGACTGGAACGAGGTCCCGAGCGAGATCAAGGAGACCTTCGAGCGGCTCGGCGTCCCCGAGGCCGAGCGCAAGTTCCTGGCCGGTGTCACCGCCCAGTACGAGTCCGAGGTCATCTACCACTCGATGAACAAGGAGCTGGAGCGGCTGGGGGTCCTCTTCATGTCGATGGACGACGGGCTGCGCCGGCACCCGGAGATCGTCCAGAAGTACTTCGCGACGGTGATCCCGCCGCACGACAACAAGTTCGCGGCACTCAACACCGCGGTCTGGTCGGGCGGATCGTTCGTCTACGTGCCGAAGGGGGTCAAGGTCGCGATCCCGCTGCAGGCCTACTTCCGGATCAACAAGGAGGCGATGGGCCAGTTCGAGCGGACGCTGATCATCGCCGAGGAAGGGTCCTCGGTGCACTACATCGAGGGCTGCACCGCGCCGGTCTACAGCCGCGACTCGCTCCACTCCGCGGTCGTCGAGCTGATCGCGATGAAGGGCGCCGAGATCCGCTACACGACGATCCAGAACTGGTCGAAGAACGTCTACAACCTGGTCACCAAGCGGGCCATGGCCCACGCCGACGCGCGGGTCCTGTGGGTCGACGGGAACCTCGGCTCCAAGCTGACGATGAAGTACCCGGCGATCTACCTGGTCGGCGAGCGGGCCCACGGCGAGGTCCTGTCGGTCGCCTTCTCCGGCAAGGGGCAGCACCAGGACGCGGGCGCGAAGGTGATCCACGCGGCGCCGAACACGACCTCGACCATCACCAGCAAGTCGATCTCCAAGGACGGCGGCCGCGGTTCCTACCGCGGGATGGTCAAGGTCCACCCCGGGGCCCACGGCTGCAAGGTGAACGTCCGCTGCGACGCGCTGATCCTGGACCCCGAGTCGCGCTCGGACACCTACCCGACGATGGAGATCGCCGACCAGGACGTGCGGGTCGAGCACGAGGCGACGGTCAGCAAGGTCGGCGAGGAGCAGCTCTACTACCTGATGACCCGCGGCATCACTCCCGAGGAGGCGACGCTGATGATCGTCAACGGCTTCATCGAGCCGTTCACGAAGGAGCTGCCGATGGAATACGCGGTGGAGCTGAACCGCCTGATCCAGCTCGAAATGGAAGGCTCGGTCGGCTAGACCGGAGGGACCCGTGACGAAGGACGCACTGGCCCACCCGGGCCTCCGCACGATCGACGAGCTGGCAGCCGGCGAGCCGGCCTGGTTGCGCGAGGCGCGCGCCGCGGCGTGGGGCGCGTTCGAGGCTGCCGCCCTGCCCGACCGGGCGCGGCACCGCTGGCGCTACACCGACCCGGCGAGGCTGCTCCCGGGCGACCGCGCGCTGGCGCACGCCGCATTCGATCCCCGGGGGATCGTGCTCGATCCCGAGGCCGAGCGCGCCGGCGTGATCGCGATCGACCTCTCCCGCGCCGCTGCCGAGCGCCCCGAAACCGTCCGGTCGGCGCTCGGAACACTCGTCCCCGCGGACGATTCGCCCTTCACCGCGCTCAACGCCGCGCTCTGGTCGGGCGGGCTCTACCTCGAGGTCCCGGCCGGCGTGAAGCTGGCCGCCCGATCGTCCGGCTGCGGCGCTACGCCGGGGACGGGGTCGTCGTGCCGCGCACCCTCTGCGTGCTCGGCGAGGGGGCCGAGGCGGTCTTCATCGACGAGCAGCTCGCGGACGACGGTCACGCCGCCGACGCGCCGCTGGTGCACCGCACGCTCGAGTGGGTCGTCGGCGACGGCGCCCGGCTGACGCTGGTCCAGCTCCAGGACCTGCCCGCCGGAGCATCCGGCACCACGACCGCGCGCGCCCGGCTGGGCCGGCAGGCCGCGATGGAGATCGTCTTCACCGCATTCGGCGGCGCCGCGATCAAGTCCGACTTCGCCGCCGAGCTGGCCGGCGAGGGGGCGCACGTCGAGTTCATGGGGGTCGTCTTCGGCACGGGGCGGCAGCAGTTCGACCACCACGCCGTCCTCGAGCACCTCGCGCCGCACACGACGAGCCGCCTGAACCTGCGCGTCGCGCTCCGGGACCGGGCCCGCTCGGCCTTCACCGGAATGCTGCGGATCGCGCACGACGCGGTCCACTCCGAGGCCTACCAGGAGAACCGGAACCTCCTGCTCCACGAGACCACCCACGCGATCTCGATCCCCGAGCTGGAGATCCTGACCGACGAGGTCAAGGCGAGCCACGGCGCCACCGTCGGCCCGATCGACGAGGAGCAGCTCTTCTACCTCGCGGCGCGCGGCCTGGCGCGGCCCGAGGCCGAGCGGATGATCGTCGGCGGCTTCTTCGAGCCGCTTCTCGCGCGCATCCCGGACGACGCCGTGCGCGAGGAAGTGCGCGGCCGGGTCGAGGCGCGGCTGTCGCGATAGGTGGCGCGGAAAGGAGGCGGTCCATGTCCATCAGCTTTCCCCTCCCGTCCTTCAACTGCCGGGTGGATTGCGGAAAGGACTTCGATGCGGCGCGCATCCGCGCCGACTTCCCCGTGCTCGCACGGCTGGTGCACGGCCGGCCGATCGTCTACCTCGACAACGCCGCCACGACGCAGAAACCCCGCCACACGATCGCCGCGCTGGTGGAGTTCTACGAGCGCCACAACGCGAACGTGCACCGCGGCATTCACACCCTGGCCGAGGAGGCGACCGATCTCTACGAGCAGGCCCGGCGCCGCATCGCGGCCTTCGTCGGCGCCCACCGCCCCGAGGAGCTGGTCTTCACCCGCAACGCGACGGAGGGGCTGAACCTCGTCGCGTTCGCCTGGGGCCGCGCGCACCTCGCCGCCGGCGACGAGGTGCTGATCAGCGAGATGGAGCACCACAGCAACATCGTGCCCTGGCAGATGCTGGCCGCCGAGCGCGGGATCGTCGTGCGCTGGGCGCCGATCGACGAGGAGGGGCGACTCGACCGGGAGGCGTTCCGGCGCCTGCTCTCCCCCCGGACGAAGGTCGTCTCGCTGATCCACGCGTCCAACGTGCTCGGGACGATCAACCCGGTCGCCGAGCTGTTCGCCGAGGCGCGCAGCGTGAGCCCGGGCGTACTGACAGTGCTCGACGCGACCCAGACGGTCCCGCAGATGCCGGTCCGCTTCCGCGAACTCGACTGCGACGCGATGGTCTTCTCGGGCCACAAGATGTACGGGCCGACCGGGATCGGCTGCCTCGTGGTCACCGAGGCCCTGGCCGAGGCCATGCCGCCGTTCCTCGGCGGCGGCGAGATGATCGACCGCGTCACCAAGGAGGGCTCGACCTTCGCCCGGCCGCCCCACCGCTTCGAGGCCGGCACGCCGAACATCGCCGACGCCGTCGCTCTCGGCGCGACGGTCGAGTACCTCGACCTGGTCGGAATGGAGCCGGTTCGGGTTCACTCCGAGTGCCTCGCTGAGTACGCGCTCGCGCGGCTGGCGACGATCCCCTCGCTGACGGTCTACGGGCCGCCCGCCGCCGCCGACCGGGTCGCGCTGGTCTCGTTCTTCGACCGCGACGTGCATCCGCACGACCTGGCGACGATCCTCGACCAGCAAGGGGTGGCGGTGCGCGCCGGCCACCACTGCGCGATGCCGCTGGCCCGGCGGCTGGGCGTCCCGGCCACCGCCCGGGCCAGCTTCGGGATCTACAATACGCGCGACGAGGTCGATCTCCTGGTGCAGGCGATCCGACACGCACGGGAGTACCTGGGACATGTCGCTTGAGCTCGACGACCTGTATCGCGAAGTGATCCTGGACCACTACCGTTCGCCGCGCGGGGCGAAGCCCCTCGCCGACCCGGACGTTCGGGAGGAGGGTTTCAACCCGCTCTGCGGCGACGAGCTGACGCTGGAACTGGAGGTCGAGGAGGGGGTGATCCGCGATCTCTCGGTGCGGAGCCGGGGCTGCTCGATCAGCGTCGCCTCCGGCTCGCTGCTGGCCGAGGCGCTGCGCGGGCGGACGGTCGCGGACGCGCGGCACCTGCTCGCCGGGTTCAAGGCGATGATGCAGGGCCAGGCCCGGGGCGACGGCGTCGAGATGGGCGACCTCGAGGTGCTCGAGGGGGTCAAGAATTTCCCGGTGCGCATCAAGTGCGCGCTCCTTCCGTGGACGACGCTCGAACAGGCGCTGTCCCGCGTGGAATCGACATGAACGAAACCGCCGTCACCAGGGACCGAGTCTTCGAGGCGCTCCAGCCGATCCAGGACCCCGAGCTGCGGCTCGGCGTGGTCGACCTGGGCCTGGTCTACGACGCCGAGATCGGCGCGGAGGGGAAGGACGTCACGGTCAAGATGACGCTCACCTCCCCCGGCTGTCCCTTCGGCCCGATGATCCTCTCGACCGTCCACGAGGTCGTGGCGCTGATCCCCGGGGTCGAGAACGTCAAGGTCGAGCTGGTCTGGGAGCCGCCCTGGAACCCGGCGCTGATGGCCTCCGACGAGGTCAAGGACGTGCTCGGGATCTGGTAGTTGGCGGCCCGCCGGACTGGCATGCCCTGTAGGGGCCGGCCTCCGTGCCGGCCCGAACGGCGCCTTGAGTGATACGGGCCGGCACGGAGGCCGGCCCCTACGAAACCCCTTGCCTGCGCCAGCGACCCGATTCGGATCCGGGCGCCCGTCAGCGGGCGACGATCCGGATCCCGCCGCCGGAGGAGCTCGCGCGCAGGAGCGCGCCGCCGCCGTTGGCGTCGCCCTTCAGCTCTGAGCGATCCCGCTCGCCGACGACCGTCACCGGCAGGTCGCAGGTCACGTTGCCGCCGCTCGACGAGGCGTCGATCGTCAGCCGGGCGGTCGCGTCGACCGTGATGGTGATCCCGCCGCCGGAAGTCTCGAGCGAGCCGCCCTTCGCGTTCCCGCGGGCGAACTGGACCGAGATCGGGCCGCCCGAGGTGTCGGCGGTCACCTTCCCACCGGCGTCGACGATGTCGATCCCTCCGCCCGAAGTGTCGGCCGAGATATCGCCCGTGACCTTGGCGATGTGGATCGGGCCGCCGGAGGTGTCGGCCACGACCGGTCCGTCGACCTCCTCGATCGAGATCGGACCACCGGAGGTGTCGGCCTTCACGGCCCCCTTCACGCGCTGCACGTCGATCGGACCGCCGGAGGTGTCGGCGTTGACCCCGGCCGCCATGTCGACCACGGTGATCGGTCCGCCCGCGGTCCCGACGTCGCATCGCGCGCCGCGCGGCAGCTGGATCTCGAAGCCCAGCCCGTCGTTCCGGCCCATCGAGAACCAGGAGCCGATCGCGCTCCCCTTGCGCTTGACGACCAGCTTGACCTGCTGCGGCGTGGTCTCGTACTTGAAGTCGTAGAGGCTCTCCACGTCGTCGGCCTTCGAGGTGATGACGATCCGGGCCGTCGCCCGGTCCCCGCCCCGGACCGAGACCGCCCCGCCGTCCGTCTCCAGCACGAAGGCACCGCCGGCGGCGAGCGGGAACTCCTTCTCGATCTTCGTCTCGGCGGAGGCCTCGATGGCCGCCGCAGCCAGCAGTCCGGCGAGCACGCCGGCCAGGATCAGGATCGAACGGTTGATGCGCATCGTCGTCTTCCTCCCGTGGTTCTCATCCGTGAGACGCCCGGGGCCCCCGAAGGGTTGCACCCGTCCCCTTCGCGCCCGACTACCCTGCGGCTTCCCGCACGAGCGCGGCCGGGTCCGCGGCCCCGGTTGGCTCGTCCCGCAGGATCAGCCCGTCCGTCACCTCCACGATCCGGCCCGCCCGCCGGGCCAGCGCCTTGTCGTGGGTGATCACCACCAGGGTCCGCCCCTGGCCCCAGAGCTCTTCGAACAGCCCCATGATGTCGCCGCCCGAGGAGGTGTCGAGGTTCCCGGTCGGCTCGTCCGCCAGGACGATGTCGGGGTCCATCGCCAGCGCCCGGGCGATGGCGACGCGCTGCATCTGGCCCCCGGAGAGCTCGGTCGGCTTGTGGTCCATCCGGTCGGCCAGCCCGACGCGCGCCATCAGGTCCGTGACCCGCTCCTGCCGCTCGCGGCGCGAGACCCCGCCGAACAGCAGCGGCATCTCGACGTTCTCGAAGGCGGAGATCTGCGGCAGCAGGTTGAAGCTCTGGAAGACGAAGCCGACCCGCCGGTTCCGGGCGTCGGCCAGCCCGTCGCGGGACAGCGACGCGATCGGCTGGCCGCACAGCTCGTACTCGCCTTCCGTCGGCGTGTCGAGGCACCCGACGAGATTCATCAGCGTCGACTTCCCCGAGCCCGACGGGCCGACCACGGCCACGAACTCGCCGCGCCGCACGACCAGGTCGATCCCGCGCAGGGCCTCGACCTTCACCTTGCCGGTGTCGTAGACCTTGCGGATTCCGGCCATGCGGATGACCACGCCGTCGTCCGCCGCCTGCTGTCCATTCCTTCGCCGCGGGAAGCTGCTCATCCAGGCCTCACTCGTAGCGCAGCGTCTGCGCCGGGTCGACCGACGCGGCGCGCCGCGCCGGGAAATAGGCCGCCAGGAGACCGACCAGCCCGAGGATCCCGGCCGTCGCCACGCCGATCAGCGGCGACAGCGTCGGCTTGCCGAGGAACTCGAGCGCGTCGTTGCCGGCGGTCGGGATCAGCCCGATCAGCACGATCAGGGTCGTGCCCAGCAGCAGGCCGATCGCCCCCCCGACCACGGTGTAGAGCAGACCCTCGAGCACCAGCGGCCCGACGATCCACGACGGCCGCGCACCGAGCGCCATCTTCACGCCGATCTCGCGCGTCCGTTCCTTGACCGTGGCGTACATGATGTTCGCCACGCCGACGCCGCCGATCATCAGCGTCAGGGCCCCGATCACGCCCAGGAAGAGCTGGATCCCGATCAGGATGTTGCGCATCACCGAGCCGGTCTCGACGGTGTCCCAGGTCGGGAAGACCTTCTCGTCGGTCGGGTCGAAGCCGTACTTGGATCCCATGATCTTGCGCAGGTCGGTCAGCACCCGGGGCATCTCCGCGGCCTGCTCCGGCTTCAGCACGATGTTCCCGATCCGGTCCGAGCCGTTCATCGCGACGAAGGTCGAGAGCGGGATCAGCGCGTTCTCCGCATCCGGTCCGCCGTAGGTCCCCATCTGGATCTTGCGCTTCATCACGCCGATCACGGTGAAGGGCGTCTGGTTGACCAGCAGCGTCTTCCCCACCGGGTCCTCGTCCCCGAAGATCTCCTTGGCGCGCTCGTTGCCGAGGAAGATCACCCGCCGCTTCTCGGCCTCGTCCAGCGCGTTCGTGAACCGCCCGCCCGGCTCGGCGTAGTAGTTCCGCAACTCGCCGTACTCGGGCGAGGAGCCCGTCAGGCGGCCGTTGACGGTCTTCGTGCCGTAGGTGAAGGCGGTGCGCCAGTTGCGCAGCTCGGCGACGATTCCGACGAGGCCGGGGATCCGCTCGCGCAGCAGGTTGACGTCGTCCACCCGGGGGCGGATCGGCCGCCCGACGGGCATCCCCTGCCAGGGCTTGCTCGTTTCGCCCATCCAGAGCACCGCCAGGTTGGTCCCCATCCCGGCGCTGCCGCGCGAGAGCTGCTGCTTCAGCCCCTCGCCGAACGCCAGCAGGAGCAGCAGCGCGACCGAGCCCCAGGCGATCGACGCGATCGTCAGCACGGCGCGCTTCTTCTGCACGCGGGACGAGGCCAGGAAGAGCTGGAAGACCAGGCCGAGGCGCATCGCTCCCCCTACAGCTTCATCGCCACGACGGGGTCGAGGCGCGACGCGTCGCGGGCCGGGAAGTACCCGGCGAGGAACCCGATCAGGCCCAGCAGCCCCGCCGTCAGCAGGCCCACGCTCGGCGAGATCTCGGGCTTCCCCACGTACTCCCGGAACCCCTCCGGGAAGACCGCACAGATCGCGGCCGCGACCAGCAGCCCGACCGCGCCGGAGGCCAGCGTGACCAGCATCGTCTCGGCCATGAACTGCCGCAGGATCGACTTCGAGCGGGCCCCGAGCGCCATCTTGATCCCGATTTCGCGGCTCCGTTCCTCGACCACGACGTTCATGATGTTCGACACGCCGATCCCGCCGACGACCAGCGTCAGCGATCCGACGATCCCGAGGAAGGCCCGGAACGCGAGCATGAAGGTGTCGATGAACTGGAAGCCCTCGGTGGTGTCCCACATCTGGAGCGCTTCCTTGTCCTTCGGGTCGAAGTGGTGGCGCCCGGCGAGCACCCGGATGACGTCGCTCTTCAGCCCCTCCGTCGCGCCGCTGCTGCTGGCCTTGAAGATCAGGTTGTCGACGTACTTGGCCCCGGTGAGCGCGCGGAAGGTGGAGCCCGGGACGAAGGCCTTGTCCTTGTCCCGGCCGCTGTAGCTCGAGTCCTGCGTCTTCTCCTTCAGGACGCCGATCACCGTGAAGGGCGAGCCGAGCAGCATGACGGTCTTCCCCACCGGGTCGACGCTGCCGAACATCTCCTTGGCCAGCTCGTTCCCGAGGAAGATCACGCGGCGCTGGCCCGCTTCGTCGGGGAGGTTGACGAATCGCCCCCCTTCCTGCGGGATCAGGTTGCGCAGCTCGCCGAAGACCGGGCGGACGCCGGAGACGTCGACCGGCAGCGTCCGCGCGTTGTAGAGCACCCGGAAGGTGTCGGCGTACTCGCCGGAAATCCCGGCCAGCCCCTGCGCCTGCTGCTCCACCAGGTCGATGTCCTCCTCGCCGACGAGGACCCGTCGCCCCTTCCCCAGCCCCTCGAACGGGATCGAGGTCAGCGACGGGAAGGCGATCACGATGTTCTCGCCGAGGCCGGCGGAGTTCACCAGGATCTGCTTGTGGAACCCCTCGCCGAACGCGAGCAGCAGGCTGATCGCCGCGGTGCCCCAGACGATGCCGAAGGCGGTGAGGAAGGTCCGCAGCTTCTGGCTGGCGAGGTCGCGCCAGAGCTGCCGCATCCCGATGACCATGCCCATCGCGCCTCCCGCCGCCGTGCGCGCCGCCTAGCCCGGCAGCCCGCTGATCTCCTTGGGCGGACGCTGGATCACCTTGTCCCCCTTGGAGAGCCCGGAGACCACCTCGACGTTGAGGCCGTCCGACAGTCCGGTCGTGATCTCGACCCGCTTCGGGTCCGCGCCGGGCGCGTCGCCCGGGACCTCGACGAAGGCCTTCTTGCCGCCGTCCTCGAAGGTCACCAGCCGCTCGGGGATCACCAGGATGTCGGTCTTCTCGCGGATCACCAGGTCGGCGTTGGCGGAGTACCCGGCGCGCAGGGTGAGGCTCGCCGCGGGATCGAGCTCGAGCTCGATGTCGAACAGGCGAGCCCCGTCCTTTTCCTTGGCCTGCGGTGCGATCCGGCTGATCCGTCCGGTGACGGGCTTGTCGGGGAGGGCGCCGATCTTGATCCGCGCCTCGACCCCGGCCTGCAGCTTCCCGACGTCGATCTCGTCGACGGTCCCCTGGAAGATCAGGTCGGACATGTCGGCCACGGTCGCCATGTCGGTCCCCGGCTGATACGAGGTCAGCGGCACCACCGGGTCGCCGGGGTTGACCTGCCGCGCGAGCAGGACCCCGCCTGCGGGCGCGCGGACGATCGATTCCATCTCGCTGCCGCGCCCCTCGATCCGCCCCTTGCGGGTCAGGGCGAGCCCGTCTTCGGCGCGGGCCAGCTCGATCCGCGCGCGGTCGAACGACTCGCGGGCCGCGTCGAGATCGCCGCGAGCGACGATCCCCTCGGTGTGGAGCTGGCTCAGGCGGTCGAAGTCGGCCTTGGCACGAGCGAACGCGGCGCGCCGCGACTCGACCTCGCGTTCGACCTGCACCAGCTCGCTCGGGGTCGGGTCGGGAGCGATCTCGAACAGCGGATCGCCGGCTCGCACCCGCTCGCCGACTTCGACGAAGCAGCGCTTCACGATCCCGGGGATCTTCGACTTCACCTTGAACTCCAGCCGCGGCTTGATCTGGCCGACCGCGATCGCCTTCTCGGTGATCGCACCGGTCGTGACGTCGACCGTCTTCAGCCCGTCGCCGGCCGAGTCCTTGCCGCGCAGCCAGGCGTACACGCCGACGACGCCGGCCCCGACCACGACCAGGATGACGAGGAGCCTGATCAGCTTGCCCATGAGACCTCCCGCGGGGATCCGCGCGCCCCGGCCGGGCGGTCCTCCGCCGGCCGTCGCCAGAAATACGAAAGAGGGGGTTCCAGGGTGGCAACGGGTCGACCGATGGTCGCCGATCGGTCCCCAGCGGTCACCCCGAGCCTTCGGCCGGGCCGCTCCCGGCGGGGGCGTGCGGTCGCGGACCGCCTTCTCCCGGGTGCTACGATCCGCCTCGCCGGCGGCCCGGAACGCGCCGGCACCCGGGAGACCCCATGACGCGCATCGTCGGCCGCGGCCGTCCGCTCCTGCTGGCACTGGCAGCACTGGGAGGGCTCCTGGTCCCGGCCGGATGCCGCTCGGCCGCTCCCCCGCCACCGCCGCCTCCCGCGCCGCCCGAAGTGGTGGAGCCGGTCCGCGTTCCAGAGCCGCCGCCTCCTCCTCCCCCCACTCTCGTGCGGGTCACCGGATCGACGGTCAACGTCCGGAGCGAATCGTCGGCCGGCGCGGTGATCGTGGGGAAGGTGAGAAAGGGCGAGAAGCTGGCACTGCTCGAGGAACGGTCCGAGTGGTACCGCGTGGGGTTGCCGGGCGGCAGGGAGGGCTGGATCAGCGCGCGCTACGCTCGGAAGGAGGAGCCGTGCCTCCCCGACGCCGCGCCGCAGCTCCTGAACGCGCCGCCGCTCGCTTTCGACGCGACCGGCGCGAGCCGGGGCCGGGTCGTGATCCAGGCGCACGTCGCCGCCGACGGGGCGGTCGTCTCGACGAAGGTGATCGAGAACAGCACGGGCGACGCAGCGCTCGCCGAACTGGCGACAGCGGAGGTCAAGCGGATCCGATTCGTCGCGCCGGTGAGGGACTGCCGGAAGGTCGCGTTCCTCTACAACTACTCGCGGAGCTTCTGAAGCGCGGCCGGAGGTCTCCCATGGAGCGGCTGCCGACCGGGTTCGCCGACCGTGCGAGGACCGGCTGGCGCTGCCGGGCGGAGCACTTCACACCGTCGGGAAACCGCGTGTATGATCGGTCCTGATCGCTATCTCCGGGATGACCGGAGCCGCAGCGTAACCGTCGTGTTCGTTCGAGCGGGGAGAGAGCCACCATGTGCAGAAGCAAGGTTCTGATCGTGCTGTTCCTCTCCATCGGTCTCGGCTCCTTCGGCCCGGCCCTGGCGCAGGAGTCGAAGGCAGACGGAACACGCCAGAAGATCCGGGAAGCAGCGCAGGCGACCCTGGCACAGCTCTACAAGACGCAACCCCGCGCCAAAGCCGCCATCGAGAAGGCGGCCGGCTACGCGGTCTTCAACAACTTCGGCATGAAGATCCTCGTGGCGGGCGGCGGCTCGGGGAAAGGCCTTGCCGTGGACAACAAGACCGGGAAGGAAACGTTCATGAAGATGGTCGAGGTCCAGGCCGGCCTCGGCTTCGGCGCGAAGAAGTTCAGCCTGGTCTGGGTTTTCGAAACGCCGAAGTCGCTCGCGACATTCGTCGACTCCGGCTGGGAGCTCGGCGGCCAGGCGAGTGCTGCCGCCAAGGCCGGCAATACGGGCTCCTCCTTCCAGGGTGCGTTGTCCGTTTCGCCCGGGGTCTGGCTCTACCAGCTCACCGACGCCGGCCTGGCCTTGGAGCTTACGGCCAAGGGAACGAAGTACTACAAGGACAAGGACCTCAACTGATCCGGCCCGGCTCCGTCACCGGGGCACGCGCGGGTGTCGAGCGAGGTCATCCGTCTCGATGGTCTGATTGGTCGGGGCGGCCGGATTTGAACCGGCGACCACTTGCACCCCAAGCAAGTGCGCTACCAGGCTGCGCCACGCCCCGACCGGCTGGACACGCAACGACCGCCCAGCGGGCGGTCGACACGGGATTCTAGCACCGGCCCCGGTTGCGCGCCGCCGGTTCAGGTCGTCCCAAGCTCGTTCTCGGCGGCCGGCGTCGCACCCGCGGCCGAGTCGTCGTCCGGCGGGTCGGCCCCGGCGAGGCTCTCCTGGAGGGCCTCCGCCGCCAGTTCCTCGATGTCGGCCGGCGGTTCGGGAAGCGGAGCCGCGGCGGCGGGTGCGGCGCGCCGGGGACGGCTCTCGACCGGCTCCAGCGCCTTCTCCAGGCCCTCGGCGTGGAACGCGATCTCGCGCACCTCGCGCAGCGCGGCGGAGATGGTCCTCGACGCCTCGGTCCGCCACTCCAGGTCGCGCTGCCCCGCCTCGACCTGTCGGGCCCGCAGCCCGTCGAGCAGGGCTGCAGCTTCGGCGTGGCGCTGGCGCTCGGCCACGAGTTCGCGCTCGAGCCGGGCGAGTTGGTCGGAGAGTTCCGGAACTCGCGCGGCCTGGGTCGCCGCCTTGAGTCGGACCTGTTTCTCCTCGTCGAGCTGCCGCCGCGCCTCGGCCGTTTCCTCGCGTGCGCGGCGCAGGTCGTCTTCCCGCCCGCGCACCAGTTCCCGGGCCTTCCCCAGGTCGGCGTTGAGCTCGGCGGCCTGTGCGGCCAGCGCGCCGCGTTTGTCGGCCTCACCGCGTGCGAGCGCATCCTCCAGCTCGGCAACGCGCCCCTTCAGTGCCTGGACCTTCCGCAGCAGGTCCTGGGCCGCCCCCAACTCCCGCTCGAGGAGGCCGACCCGTTCCTCGGCGCGGCGCAGCTGGTCGGCCGACGCTTCCGGCGACGAGTTCCCTACCTCCGCGGCCGGTCCCGTCCCGGGCGCTTCGAGCGCTGCCGCGGGCGCCGCCTCCGAGGCGAACCGGACGTCGAGCGTTGCCCGCGCCTCTGCCAGCGAGTGCCGCTCGTCGAGCACGAGCCGGCGGATCTCGCGGACCATCTCGAACGCGGGCCCGTCGTAGAGGCGCTTCGGACCGACCCGGCGCCCGAGCAGGGGGAACTCACTTTCCCAGAACTTCAGGATGTAGGGCTGAATATCGAGCCGGGCGCAGACGTCGGCCGGTCGGACCAACTCGGGCTCGCTGTCGGCGCGCTGGGTCGACACCTGGTTCTCTCCCCGGGGGCCGAAATTGTAGCAGAGCGCTCGACAGGCCCCGCCACCTAGGAACGCGCCGGGCCGGCGCCGGGGGGGAAGGCCTCGAACCGCTCCTGCCGCCAGGGGAGCAGCCGGGCCGCCTCGGCGTCAAGGCGTTCGCGGATCTCCCGCCCCGTGGGCCGGCTCGCGGCCTCGTCCACGAGCTCGGACCAGCGGCGCGCGGAGGCGGCCGCGATCGTCTCCCGCACCATCGGGATCTGGGCTGGGGTGCACGAGAAGCGGGTCAGCCCCAGGCCCAGCAGGGTCAGGGCCCCGAGCGGGTCGGAGGCCATCTCACCGCAGAAGGTCACCGGGATCCGGGCCAGCGCGCCGGCCTCCACCGCCATCCGGATCAGGCGCAGCACCGCCGGGTGCCACGGGTCGTGGAGGTAGGCGACGCGGCTGTTGCCGCGGTCGACCGCCAGGGCGTACTGGATCAGGTCGTTGCTCCCGATCGAGAAGAAGTCGGCCTCGCGGGCGAGCCGGTCGGCGACGAGGGCCGCCGAGGGGACCTCGATCATGCAGCCGAGCGGGACGCGGGGGACCACCAGCCCCTCGCGGGTCACCTCCTCGCGGACCTGCTCCACGAAACGGCGTACCGAGCGCCACTCCTCGAGCCCCGAGATCAGCGGCACCATGATCCAGACCCGTTCCGTCTCCGCCGCGGCGCGGAAGATCGCGCGCAGTTGCGTCCGGAAGACGCCCGGGTGCGCGAGGCAGTAGCGGACCGCCCGCAGGCCCATCACCGGGTTCGGTTCTTCTTCGCGCCGGGCTTCGGTGGCGGGCAGTTTCTCCCCGCCCAGGTCGAGCGTCCGGATCACGACCGGGGCGTCCAGGTCGATCGCCAGCAAGCGCCGGTAGGCCGCGAGGTGCTCCTCCTCGTCCGGTGAGGTTCCGCCGCGGGCGAGCCACAGGAATTCGGTGCGGAACAGCCCGACGCCGCGGGCTCCAACCCGCTCGAGCACCGCCATCTCCTCCGGGAACTCGAGATTGGCCGCGACCTGCACCTCGATCCCGTCGGTGGTGTGGAGCGGTCCGCGCGGCGACGTCCGCATGGCGCGGAGCCGCAGCTCGGCGCCCCGGGCGCGGAACTCCTCCAGCTGGGCCTCGCCGGCCTGAAGCAGCACGGTCCCGGCCACGCTGTCGACCACCACCGCCTCGCCTTCGCCGGCGGTCTCGAGCAGCCGATCGACCCCCAGCACGGCGGGGAGCCCGAGTGCCGCCGCGAGGATCGCCGTGTGCGAGGTCGGTCCGCCCTTCTCGGTCGCGATCCCGACGATCCGCGGCTGGTTGAGCCAGATCGCATCGGACGGCGAGAGGCTGTGCGCGAGGATCACCGCGTCCTCGGTCAGCTCGAGGCGCCCCTCGTGGCGGTTCGCGGCGCCGGCGAGGATCCGCTGCAGGCGCTCGTGGACGTCGACGATGTCGCCGCCGCGCTCCCGGAGATAGGGATCCTCCACGGCGTCGAGCGTCGTCAGCAGCCCGTTGACCGTAGCGGCCAGGCTCCACTCCACGTTGTGCCGGCGGTGCCGCACGCGGGCGACCGTCTCGCGCCCGAGCTTCCGATCCTCGAGGATCAGCAGGTGGGCGTCGAAGATGCCCGCGTACTTGGCCCCCAGCTTGCGCGCCGCGTTCTCGCGCAGCGTGAGGATCTCCTCGCGCGCCTGGCGCCGCGCGGTCCAGAAGCGGCGCAGCTCGCGCGGGATCTCGTCCGCCCGGATGCGGTAGCGCGGCACGTGGAGCTCGTGCCGGCCCACGACCAGGGCCTGTCCCACCGCGATTCCGGAGCTCGAGCCGATCCCCTGCAGGGCGATCATCCGTGCTCCTCCCCGAACCCCGCGGCCACGAGCTCGGCCAGCGCCGCGAGCGCCGCCTCGGCGTCGTCGCCGTCGATGACGAGCCGCAGCTCGGAGCCGCACGGCGCAGCCAGGGTCAGGATGCCGAGGATCGACTTGCCGTCCACGCCGACCCCTCCCATGAAGACGACGATCGACGATCGGAAACGGCCGGCGAGATCGACGAAACGCGCCGCGGCTCGCGCGTGCAGGCCGAGCCGATTGACCAGCCGCACCGTGCGCTCCGGCACGGCCTCAGGCCTCGCCGTGGGTCCCGAGCAGCGAGCCCGCCACGCTGATCGCGCTGCGCCCCTTCTCGGCCAGCAGCTGGGCTGCCTCCGCGAGCGCCGCGTCCTCCCGCAGGGTGAGCGCCTTGACCAGCATCGGCAGGTTGACGCCCGTGACCACCTCCACCTTCCCGGGAGCGTAGAAGGTCATGGCCAGGTTGGTCGGGGTCCCGCCGAACATGTCGGTCAGGATCAGCACGCCGGCACCGCGATCGATCGACGCGATCGCCTCCGCAAGGCGACCGCGCGCGTCGGTCACGTCGTCGTCCCAGTCCAGCGTCAGCGCGACCAGCGGCGATTCCCGCGCGACGATCGTCCGGCCGGCCGCGGCCAGCTCGGCCGCGACGTTCCCATGGGTGACGACGAGGATGCCGATCATCGGGGTCGCTCCGCGTCGCGTACGAGGTCGCGGTGGGTCACGGTCGCCTGGTAGCCCGCGGCGCGGAGCCAGGCGGAGAGCCGCTCGGCGAGGGCCACCGAGCGGTGCCGGCCGCCGGTGCATCCGATGCCGAGCGTGAAGTAGCTCTTCCCTTCCCCGACGAACCGCGGCATCACGAAGTCGAGCAGGTCCTCGACCCGTTCGGCGAACTCGCGGTAGCCCTCCTGCTGCTCCAGGTACGACGAGACCGCCTCGTCGCGCCCGTCCTTCGCGCGCAGCTCGGGCTTGAAGTACGGATTGGGCAGGAACCGCGCGTCGAAGACCATGTCGGCCTCGCGCGGCAGGCCGAACTTGAATCCGAAGGAAACGACGCGCACGTGGAGCGGCGAGGCCTCGCGTCCCGGATCGAGGCTGTTCTGGACGATCCGCCGCAGCTCGTGCGGCGACATCGCGTCGGTCCCGATCACCGCGTCGGCCGCCGAGCGCAGCTCTCCCAGCAGGGTGGCTTCACGGCGGATCGCGTCGGCGATCCCCGTCTCGCTCTCCTTGTCGAGCGGGTGCGGCCGCCGCGTCTCCGAGAAGCGGCGCACGAGCGCCTCTTCCTGGGCCTCGAAGAACAGCAGCCGCAGCTCGAGCCCCTCGCGCTCGCGCAGGTCGTCGAGCACCGCCGGGAGGTCGGCCAGGTTGGCGCTGTCGCGCACGTCGGCGACGAAGGCGCCGCGCGCCTCCTGCCCTGGCTGCGCCCGAGCAGCTCGACGAAGGACGGAATCAGCGGGATCGGCAGGTTGTCGACCGCGAAGTAGCCCATGTCCTCGAGGCAGCGCAGCGCCTGCGTCTTGCCCGACCCCGAGAGGCCGGTCACGACGACGAGCCGCGTCATGGCGTCGTCTCGCCGGACTGGGCCCCGATCAGCCGGTTGATCTCCGCCTGCAGATCGCGTGACGCGTCGCGGCCGTGCCCCTTGAGCAGCTGGAGGCGGGCCGACATCTCGAGCAGCACCGCGAGGTTGCGTCCGGGGGCGACCGGGATCTCGATCAGCGGAAGCCGGTGCGCCAGGATCTCGGTCTCGTGCCGGCCGCCGAGGCGGTCGACGGTCATGCCAGGCTCGTAGCGGAACAGCCGCACCACCTGCTCGACCGGCTTGCTCTCGAGCACCGCTGTGACGCCGAACAGCTCCACCACGTTCACGATCCCGAGCCCGCGCACCTCCATCAGGTGCCGCGTGAGCCCGGGCGAGTTCCCCACCGGCTGGTCGTCGACCTCCCGGATCTCGACCGAGTCGTCGGCGACGAGGCGGTGACCGCGAGTGATCAACTCCAGCGCCGACTCGCTCTTTCCAATCCCCGACTCGCCGAGGATCAGCACCCCCAGCCCGTAGATGTCGATCAGGACGCCGTGGACCCGGACCGACGGGGCGAGGCGCATCGCGAGGTAGCGCACCAGGATCTCGACCACCCGATCGGTCGGCTGCGGGGTCACCAGGATCGGGATGCCGCGGCGGCTGCACTCGGACAGGAGCAGCGCGGGCGGTTCGAGTCCGTACGCCATGACGAACCCCGGGACCGCCCCCTCGCAGAGCCGGGCCACGACCTCCGCGGCCTGCGCCGGCGCCAGGTGCCGCAGGAAGTCGTCCTCGCTCTTGCCGAAGACCTGCAGCCGATCGGGATGGTAGTACTTCCAGAGCCCGGCCATGACGAGTCCCGGCTTCTGGATCGCCTGGCTGGCGATCGGGCGCTGGAGCTGGTCCTGACCGACGCGGACGACCGCGTCGAGCCGTTCGCCCACGGCCAGCAGCAACTCGCCCACGTTCAGCTCTGGAGCGCCTCGTGGCGGCCCGATCAACTCCCCTCCACTCTTACCAACGGCATGCGCGAGATGTATGCTAGGCAGCCTGTTTCCGGGCGTCAAGAACGCCGCGCGGGCGGCGTCCCCCGGAACCGATCAGGAGCCTCGAGCCATGGCGAACAAGGTCGTCGTCCACGTCATCGGAACCGGGACCATCGGAGAGCCGCTCATCGGGATCCTCTCCGAATATCGCGAGCCCCTCGGGATCGACGAAGTGACCTTCCACAAGCGGACTCCGCTGCTGACCGACCGCTCCAAGGTCCTCAGCCTCGTGCGGCGCGGCGCCCACTTCGTCGCGGACAGGTCCTCGGTCGACGGCTTCCGCGAGATCGGCCTCAACCCCGAATACGACGAAATCGGCGCCCTCGAGCGCGCGACCGTCGTCATCGACTGCACGCCGGTCGGAAACGACAACAAGCAGCAACTCTACACGAAGTACGAGAAGACGGCGCGCGGGTTCCTCGCACAGGGGAGTGAGTTCGGGTTCGGCAAGCCCTACGCGCGCGGAATCAACGACGCGGCGCTGCGCCCGGGGGAAGACCGGTACGTCCAGATCGTCTCCTGCAACACGCACAACCTCTCCGTGCTGGTCAAGACGATCGCCCTCGAGGACGGCGGTCCGGGCAATCTCGTCGACGGCCAGTTCGTCTGCGTCCGCCGGGCGAACGACATCAGCCAGGACGGCAAGTTCGTCCCCGCCCCGGAGGTCGGCAGCCACAAGGACGAGCGCTTCGGGACCCACCACGCCCGGGACGCCTACCACCTGTTCAAGACGCTCGGCTACGAGCTGTCGCTTTACAGCTCGGCAATGATCGTGAGTACGCAGTACATGCACACGATCTGGTTCTCGATCCTGGTCCGCAACCGAACGACCGTCGACGCGGTGCTCGATCGGATGGAAGCCGACGACCGGATCGCCCTGACCCACAAGAAGAGCGCCAATACCGTCTTCTCGTTCGGGCGCGACCATGGACACTTCGGCCGGATCCTGAACCAGACGGTCATCGTGCGGAAGACGCTCGCCGTCCGCGAGACGCCACGCGGATACGAGGTGAAGGGATTCTGCTTCACGCCCCAGGACGGGAACCCGCTGCTCTCCTCCGTCGCCGCGACCTGCTGGTTCCTCGATCCGGCAACCTACGAGGCCCGGATCCAGGCCCTGAAGCCGTTCTTCTTCAACGAGGTGTAGGGGCCGGCCGCTGCACCGGCCCGCTCGTCGGCCGGTTCGGGCCGCCACAGGGGGCGGCCCCTACGGCCGTTTGAAGGCGAGGGTGGCGTTCGTGCCGCCGAACCCGAAGGAGTTGGTGAGCACCGCCTGAACGCGGCGCTCGCGCGCCCGGTGCGGGACGCAGTCCAGGTCGACCGCCGGGTCCTGGTTCTCGAGGTTGATCGTCGGCGGGACCACGCCCCGCGCGATCGCGAGGACCGAAACGATCGCCTCGAGGCCTCCCGCGGCACCGAGCAGGTGGCCCGTCGCCGATTTGGTCGAAGAGACGAGCATGCCGTCGGCGTGCGCTCCGAACACCGCACGCACCGCCCGTGCCTCGATCACGTCGCCGGTCGGAGTAGACGTGCCGTGGGCGTTGACGTAATCGATGTCCGAAGGGACCAGGCCGGCATCCGCCAGGGAGGCGGTCATGACGCGCACCATACCGCTGCCATCCTCGGGCGGCGCCGAGATATGGTGTGCGTCGCCGCTCATCCCGAACCCGGCGAGTTCGGCCAGCACCCGCGCCCCGCGGGCGCGAGCGTGCTCCTCGGCCTCCAGCACGAGCAGGCCGCACCCCTCGGCAATCACGAACCCGTCGCGATCCCGGTCGAACGGCCGCGAGGCCCGCTCGGGCTCGTCGTTCCGGGTCGAGAGCGCCTTCATCGCGGAGAAACCGCCGACGGACATCTCCGTGATAACACCCTCCGAACCGCCGCAGACCGCGACGTCGGCCTCCCCGCGCTGGATCATCCGGAAGGCGTCGCCAATCGCGTGGTTGCCCGTCGCGCAGGCTGTGACCGTCGCGACGTTCGGACCGCGCAGGCCGAAGACGATCGAGACGACGCCGCTCGCCATGTTGATGATGATCCCCGGGATGAAGAACGGGGTGATCCGGCGCACGGCCTTGTCCGGGCGGTCCGGTTCGGCCATCAGCCGCTCGAGGTAAGCGCGGTACTCCCGCTCGAACAGCGGCATGCCGCCGATGCCGGACCCGATGACGACGGCGACGCGGTCGCGATCGACCGCATCGAGGTCGAGTCCGGCGTCGCCGATCGCCATGCGCGTCGCGGCGACGGCGAAGTGGACGAAGCGATCGAACTTCTTGACGTCGCGCGAATCGAGCCAGAGCTCCGGCTCGAACCCCTTCACTTCGCCCGCGATGCGCGACGGGAACCCGGCGGGATCGAACCGGGTGATCGGACCGATCCCGGAGCGGCCCTCGATCAGGCCGCGCCAAGTCGATTCCGCGTCAAGGCCGAGAGGGCTGACCGCCCCGACGCCCGTGACGAGGACCCGTCGCAGCCGGTCGTGCACGAACGGCTCCGCTCAGGCCTGTCCGGCGTGCTGGGCGATGAACTCCACCGCGTTCCCGACCGTGCGGATCTTCTCGGCATCCTCGTCCGAGATCTCGATCCCGAATTCCTCCTCCAGCGCCATGACCAGCTCGACCGTCTCGAGCGAGTCTGCGCCGAGGTCGTCGGTGAACGACTTCTCGTCGGTGATCGTCTCGGGATCGAGCTTGAAGCTCTTCGCGATCAGATCTACCACCTTCGCGCGAATTTCATCCTTCGAAGCCATCGGGTCGGATCCTCCCTTTCCTGGGTCCTGCGTTACATGTCCATGCCGCCGTTGATATCGAGCACGGCACCCGTGATGTACGAGGCCGCGTCCGAGAGCAGGAACGCGACCCCGGTTGCCACATCGCCCGGCGTTCCGAGCCGGCCGAGGGGAACGGTATCGAGCAGTTTCCTCCGCGCCTCCTCCGGCACGGCACGCGTCATGTCCGTATCGATGAAACCGGGCGCGACGGCGTTCACCGTCACGTTGCGCGACGCCAGCTCGCGGGCCAGCGCACGCACCAAGCCGATCAACCCCGCCTTGGACGCCGCGTAGTTGACCTGCCCTGCGTTCCCCATCCGCCCCACCACGCTGCTGACAGCGACGATGCGGCCGAAACGGTTGCGGATCATACCGGGGACCCAGGCCTTTGTCACCAGGAACGCCCCGGTCAGATTCGCCTGGATCACGGCGTCCCAGTCGGCGAGCGACATGCGCATCAGGAGCGTGTCCCGCGTCATCCCCGCATTGAGCACGACCCCGTGCATCCCGCCGGTCTCCCTGGTCTCGCGGACCAGAGCGTCCAGCGCAGCCTGGGTCGCCGCCGGGTCCGAGAGGTCGAGTGCGACCCCGCGAGCCTGGCCTCCGGCGGCCCGGATCTCGCCCGCGGCCTGCTCCGCTGACTCGAGGGACCGGGCGGTCAGGAAAACCTCCGCCCCCGCCCCGGCGAGTTCTTCGACAATCGCCCGGCCGATCCCGCGCGACCCCCCGGTCACCAGAATTCGGCGGCCCGCCATCCCCGGCCACGGCATCGCGGTCACGGCGTCACCGCGGCGCGGCGGCAGCGGTCACCGCCGCGACCGCCGCGTCCAACTCGTCGGGTGCGCCGAACGGCACGATCCGCAGCTTCTCGTTGATCCGGCGCGACAGCCCCGCGAGCACCCGACCCGCACCGAACTCGACTCCCGAGACGGCCCGGAACTCGTCCTCGAGCAGCTTCATCGTCTCGACCCAGCGCACCGGAGACACGACCTGCGCAATGAGCGTCCGCCGCGCGGATTCGCCGTCCCGAACCGGTGACGCGTCGACGTTCGCCACGACCGGGAAGGCCGGCTCGCGGAAGCGGACCCCCTCCAGGAACTCCTCCATCCGCTCCGCCGCCGGCTCCATCAGCGGTGAATGGAACGGGGCGCTGACCGGCAGCAGCACGGCTTTGCGCGCTCCCGCCTTGGGCGCCAGTCCGACCAGCCTGTCGACTGCGATCTTGTGCCCCGAAACGACGGTCTGGTCGGATGCGTTGAAGTTCGCCGGAACCAGGACTTCCCCCGAGGTTCGCGACTCGGCACAGAGCTTTTCCACCGCGGCGGGCTCGAGGCCAATGATCGCCGCCATCGCGCCTTCGCCGAACGGAACGGCCTCCTGCATCGCGTTGCCGCGGAGCCGGACCGCCCGCAGCGCGTCGGAAAAGCCGATCACTCCGGCGGCGACGAGCGCGGAATACTCCCCCAGGCTGTGTCCCGCCGCAGCGACCGGGGGCGGAACGCGCTCCTTCAAGACCCGCCACGCCGCGACCGCCACGGTCAGCAGCGCAGGCTGTGTGTTGCGCGTCAGCGTGAGCGCCTCTTCCGGCCCCTCGAAACAGAGCCGGCTGAGGTTCTCGCCCAGCACGTCGTCGGCGATGGCGAAGACCTCGGCCGCCTCGGGATAGGCCTGCGCCAGCTCGCGGCCCATCCCGACGGCCTGGCTTCCCTGACCAGGGAACAGCGCCACCCAGCGCGTGTCATCGCGGCTCATGATCCCTCCTCCCCTCGCTCCATCACGCCGCCCAGCCGGCACTCGGCCTGGTGCAGCAGCCGCAGTTCGTCTTCCATGTGGGCCACCATATTCCCGGCGACCGCCTCGCGGGCCACGCGCAGGGCGTTCCTGATCGCCTTGGCCCGGGAGCGCCCGTGCGACACGACGCTCACTTCCTTCAATCCGAGCAGCGGGACGCCGCCGGTCTCCGCGTAGTCGATCTTCTTCTTCAGCGACTTGAACGCCGGCAGCATCAGCGCCGCCCCGATCCGGCGCGTCAGGTGCTTGGCCGATTCGTCGCGGATGATGTGCATGATCGACTCCGCGATCCCCTCGCCCACCTTCAGCGCGACGTTGCCGACGAACCCGTCGCAGACGACGACGTCGGCCTTGTCGGTCAACAGGTCGTTGCCCTCGATGTTCCCGACGAAGTTCACGTTGGCCTCGCGCAGGACCGGAGCGACCGCGCGCAGCATCTCGTTCCCCTTGCTGTCCTCCTCGCCAATCGACAACAGCGCGACGCGCGGATTCTCGACGCCGAAGATCCGGCGCGCGTAGTGCGTCCCCATCACCGCGAACTGCCGCAGCTGCTCCGTGGTGCAGTCGACGTTGGCCCCGGCGTCGACCAGCACCGTATAGCCGGGCCCGATCCGCGGCAGCGGCGCGGGAAGGGCCGGACGATCCACCCCTTCGAGGACGCCGAACACGACCTTCGACACGAACATCACCGCGCCGGTGTGACCGGCCGAGACGAACCCTTGGGCCAGACCGTCGCGCACGAGCCGCGCGCCGACGTGGATCGACGAGTCGCGCTTGGCCCGGATCATCTTGATCTTGTCGGAGAACTCGATGACGTCGGCGGCCGGAACGACCTTGACCGGCGCATCCTCGCCGCCGCAGGCCCGGAGCGCGGTTTCGATCGGCTCGCGGCGGCCGACCAGGAAAACCGTCTCCCCCGTGGCGCGGGCATAGTCCACCCCACCCTGCACGACTTCGTTCGGACCGAAGTCGCCCCCCATCGCGTCCAGTGCGAGTGCTTTCAGCTGGGTCAACTCGGGCGCCCCCGTGCCGCGCACGCAACCCGCTGGGGCGCGTCGCGGAAGGCCCTCCTCAGGAGGGCCGCGCGTCCAGCGGGAAGGGGTCAGACCTCCTGGTTCGTCTCGAGGATCTCGCGACCCTTGTAGTGGCCGCAGGACGGGCAGACGCGGTGCGGAAGCTTCAGTTCCTGGCAGTTCGGGCAGCGCGACATCCCCGGGATCGCCAGGGCGTCGTGGGCGCGCCGCTTGTCGCGGCGAGCCTTGGAATGCCGCCGTTTTGGATTCGGCATGCGTTCATCTCCCTTCGGTGGGCGTGTCGCCCCCCCGCTGCTCCAGCGCGGCTTTCAGCCGGGCCAACTCGGTCCAGCGCTCGTCACCGGATGTTGCCGAGCAGCGGCATGTCTCGCTCTTCAGGTCGGCTCCGCACCCGGGACAGAGCCCGGGGCAATCCTCGCGGCAGATCGCGCGATACGGCAGCGCGAGATCCACCTGTTCGCGGAGAACCTCGACGAGGTCGACGACCTGTCCCTCGAGGGGGTACAGATCGACCGCGTCGGGATCCTCCTCCGCGCGCCGTTCAAACTCGTCCGCCTCCCGCGCGCCGGCCGCCGGCACGAGGAAGAGGCGGAACTCGCCCTCCAGGGGCAGGTCGAACCCAGTCAAGCATCGGTCGCACACGAGGCGAACCTTCGTGCCGTACCGACCGCGCAGCTCCACGCGGCGCCCGGTCGGGCGAATGCTGCCCCTCAGGCGTGCAGGCTCGCACGCCACCACCTGGCCACCCTCCCAGGAAAACGGGGGAATCGGGATGGCCGCCTCGATAGCGACCCCGCCGGGGGCCAAATCGCTGATGTCGAAGAGCATCGTGCCCCCTCGAGGCGGCGCGGATGATAGCAAGCGGCCGGAAGGGTGTCCAGCCGCGCCCGGCCTAGGCCCCGCTCGGGGCGACCGGCCTCATCCGGCCCATCTTCTCCCGGACCTGCCGGACGTAGCGCCGGGTTTCGGCGTAGGGAGGGATCCCTCCGTAGCGCTTCACCGTCTCGGGTCCCGCGTTGTAGGCCGCCAGCGCGAGGTCCACGTCCCCCTTGAACCGGTCGAGCATCATCCTCAGCCAGCGTGCGCCGCCGTCGATGTTCTGGCGCGGATCGAAGGGATCGTGAACCGCCATCAGCCGCGCGGTCGATGGCATGAGCTGCATCACGCCCAACGCCCCTTTGGGGCTGACCGCCGTCGCATTGAGCCGCGACTCGGTCTGCGCGACGGCGACGATCAGTTCGGGGTCGATCCGCCAGCGCCGGGCCGCGCGCCGAACGTGGCGCGCGTAGTCCCCGGCTTCCTTGCGCCAGCTCCCGCTGTTGGCCCGCTTGGGACCGGCGTCGAGCGGGAGGCTCGGGAGGGAGGGCCGGATCTCGCGTACCGCCTCGATCGCGATCCGAAGCTGCGTGCCGCCGGGAAGAACCGCGACGAGCTCCTCTCCGTCGAGCGAGAACTCCTCGATCTCCAGCGTCCGCAGGTCGGAGAAGACCAACCGCTCGGCACGCGCGGGCAGAGCCCCCCCCACCGCGACGGCGGCAGCGAGCGCGACGAGCGGCGTCAAAGCGAAACGGCGCACGGTCAGGATCGGTCTCCGGGCCCGATCCGCCCCGACGGCAGGCCCAGGGAAGAAGGTACCAGCCGGGGCCGGTTCCGTCAGGCCCGGTCGAAACCGCGGTCCAGCGCCGCGAGATCGACGCGGAGCGAGATCACGCGGCCGTGGGGGCAGTGGCCCGGAATCTCGCACGCCGCCAGGCCGCGCAGGATGTAGCCCATCTGATCGATCGAGAGGGGCATCCCCTTGCGCACGGCGCTGTGGCACGCGACGGTGGCCAGCAGGCGCGGGAACATCGCCTCCGCCCCCGCCCGGTCCCCCTCGGTCGTGCGGGCCACCAGGTCGGCCAGAGTCGCGGGCCGGGCTTCCCGCCCGAGGACCGCGGGCACCTCGCGCACGATCACCGTGTTGCCGCCGAACGCTTCATAGCGGAACCCGAGGCGCTCGAAGAGCGCGCGTTCCCGCTCGAGCGACTCGACCCCGCCGGGTGGGAGTTCGATCGTCTGCGGGAAGAGCAACAGCTGTCGCGCCATCGGACCGCTCTCGGCCTCCTGGATCAGCCGCTCGTAGATCAACCGCTCGTGCGCCACGTGCTGATCGACCACGATCAGCCCGCGTTCGTCGCTGGCAACGATGTAGCAGTTCGCGTACTGGGCGAGTGGCCGCGCGGCGGGGGCGTCCGTCCCCTCGAAGGCGAGGCGCGCCGGGGTCGGCGAGCCCGCGTCGGTGACCCAGCTCGACGCCGCGCCATCCCGGATCACGGCCTCGATCGACGCCGGCGCAGCGGCGGCCATGCCGGACGGCGGGGTTCCCTCAGGCGACCCACCGGTAACAGCGGAGAAGACCGGCAGCGCGGCGCGACCCCGTAGGGCCCGACCGATCGCCCCGACGAGCAGCGCCCGGACCTCCTGCGGTCGCGCGAACCGAACCTCGGCCTTTGCCGGGTGGACGTTCACGTCGACGTCCTCGGGCGCGAGGTCGATGAAGAGCACCGAGACCGGGTAGCGCCCGCCCGGAAGGCCCGGACGGTAGGCGTCGAGCACGGCGCGAACCAGCAGCGGATCGCGCACCGGCCGGCGGTTCACGAAGAGATGGATGTCGTCGCGAGTCGGCCGATGGAGGTCCGAGCGGGCCGCCCACCCGCTGACCGCGACCCGGCCGCCGTCCCCCACGATCGGCACGAGCCCTGCCGCCAGCCTCGATCCGAGCAGGTCCGCGACCCGGCCTGCCGCCTCTCCCGCCGCGGGTGAACCGATCAGGGTGCGCCCCCCTTGCCGGACCCAGAAACCAACCTCCGAGCGCGCGAGCGCCGCCCGCGTGACGACCCGCAGGCAGTGATCGAGCTCGGTCTCGGGCGACTTCAGGAACTTCCGCCGCGCCGGGATCCCGAGGAACAACTCCCAGACCTGCACTGTCGTGCCCGGCGCGCGGCTCGCCCTTTCCACCCCCAACAGCCGTCCCCGATCGATCCGAACCCGGGTCCCCTCCCCGCCGGAGGCCGGGCAGGTCAGGAGCTCGACCCGGGACACCGCAGCGATCGCGGCGAGAGCCTCGCCGCGAAACCCGAGCGTAAGTACCTTTTCGAGATCGTCCCCGGTGCGGATCTTGCTCGTGGCGTGGCGTTCGAAAGCCAACAGGGCATCGTCGGGGTCGAGCCCGCAGCCGTCGTCCGCGACCGATACCAGGTCGCGCCCCCCGCCGGCCAGCTCGATCTCCACCCGGCGGGCCCCCGCATCGAGGGCATTGTCGAGCAGCTCCCGCAGAACGGACGCCGGACGTTCGACCACCTCGCCTGCGGCGATTCGGTCGGCGATGTCGGGGGGAAGGACTCGGACGCGACCCATCGCGCGACAGGGTACAGCCGAGCGGCGGACGGGCCAAGAAACGGGGGCGGGATTGACCCAACTCCTGCGCCAGTCAGGCGGCCTGCGCCAAACTGACGTAGCACGGAAGCGAAAAACTGCCCCTTTTCAGACGTTTACAGGTGGCACGACCCTTGCTTATTCGTGGGTCCAAGCGAGGAACCGACCATGTGGATTCCCTGGCTCATGAAGGAAAAGTCCCTCGACGATTTCGTTGATCACGAGGGTGAGACCCGGCTCTCCCAGCTCATGGAAGACCCCGGTTCGGTGCGTCCCGAAGACGACGTGTACAAGAAGGAGCTGGTCCAACTGACCCGTCGGGCGCTCGAAGAGCTGCCGGAGCGGGAGCGGTTGATCCTCCTGAAGCGCTTCGGCGTGATGGGCAACGACGAGATGACCCTCGAGGAGATCGGCAAGATCCTCGGACTCTCCCGCGAGCGCGTCCGCCAGCTCGAGAAGGAAGCCAAGATGAAGCTCCGCGAGCGTCTCGGCTCCCTGCGCTCGCAGCTCCAGTTCTCTCCGTCCTGACGAAGTGTGGTGCTTGGGGCCGGTTCGCCGGCCCCGAGGGAGGAGCAACTCCCCCTCCCCCCACTGACCGACCTCCTCCCATGGCACCCCGCCCGCCGGTTCGCCGGCGGGTTCTTTTTGTTCGGGCTCAGGGCGAACCGGAGCCGTGCATCACGCGCTGTCGATCCTGGTAATAGTTGAAGGTCGGGTCCTGTTCGGAGGTGTGGCACGACGTGCACGATGCCAGGCCGGTCCGACCGTAAGGGCGGGCCGAATCGGCGAGGTGCTGCGCCGCGGGACCATGACAGGCCTCGCACCCCACGCCGGACAGGTGAGGCGTCGTCCGTTCGTCGACGAAGCCCCCCGCCTGGCCATGGCCCGTGACGTGGCACGGGATGCAGCTGGCCTGCGCCTTCTTGCCGGCGCGGACGAGAGTTCGCCAGGCCTCGGCATGCGCGGTCTTCGACCACTGTTCGACGATCGAGAGGTGACACCCCGCGCAGGCTCCCGCTCCCGCGTAGCGTGCTTCCGCCACCGGATCGGCCAGGCGCCGCGCGTCGTCGTCCGCTTGCTGCGCCCGCGCCATGGCCTCGACCGTGAAGGCTTCCCAGCGGGGATCCGAGCCGACGTCGGCGCCCAGCTGGTGCCGCGAAACCTCGACCGTCGGGCGGCCGCCCGGCTCGCCCGGCCGGAAAATCGTCGCCTGGCCGAGGAACTTCCCTTCGTCCTCGAGGTACAGGATTCGGGTGGCGCCCTCGACTTCCGGCGTGAGCGTGACCCGCTCTCCGAAGCTGCCGAACACCAGATCGATTCCCGGTACCCGTCGGGCCAGGAAGCGGGCGTCCTCGAACGGCATGGTGGCGAGCAGGACGACGACGTCGGCCTTGCCCCGAAGGCCCTTCATCGCGCGCTCGACCGCGGGGACCGGATCGATCGTGACGAGTTTGGAGCCGTCCGGAAGCGCCCAGCTCGCGATCGGGTCGTGATTCATCGCCGCCACGATCCCGATCTTCAGCCCGCCAGCCTCCACCACCTGGCTCGCCGGAAGCCAGCTGGTCCCCTGCCCGACCCGCACCAGGTTGGCGGACAGGAATGGAAAGCGGGCCAGCCTCCCAAGCTCGAGCAGTGCTGCGGGCCCGAGCGCCAGGTCGCGCTGGCCGATGCCCGCCGCGCGGTAACCGAGCTGGTTCATCGCCTCCACCAGGGCGCGCGTCTTGACCTCGCCGGAGGGTCCCGGGAGATCCGAGAAATCCCCGGCGTCCACCGCGAACGAACTCGCCGCCGGCCAGCGTCGCTGGTCAGAGCTCATGTGAGCTGCGCGCCGCGAGAGGCTCCCGAGGGGGAAGGTCTCACAGCCGCAGACGTCGAGGTAGCCGTGGACCGCCCCGGTGACGTTCAGGATCACCGCCGGAGCCGCCGCCGGGGCCCCGCGCGCGGCAAGGGCGGACCAGCCCAGCGCGACTGCGGCGGTGAGTCCCGCGAGCTTCGCCGGCCTTGCCCAACGGATTGCCGATCGGCCCATCACCCGAAGAGAATAGGAAGTCGGCCCGCGATTCGCAAAGCGACGAAGAGGAGCTCCGTGCCACCCTGCACCCCCGGCTCGCCGCAGGCGCTCGTGCTGGCGTCGGCGTCGCCACGCCGCCGAACGCTCCTGGCCGGCCTCGGGCTCGCGGTCGAGGTCCTGGCCGTGGACGTCGACGAGCGTCCCTTTCCCGGCGAGCAGGCGTCTGCGACCGCTTTGCGGCTGGCGCGCGCCAAGGCACTCGCGGCTCGCCCCGCGGCAGGCGGTCGCCCGGTCCTCGCCGCGGACACGATCGTCGTGGTCGGCGGCGTGGCGCTGGGCAAGCCGCGCGACATCGAGGACGCGGGTTCGATGCTCCGTCGCCTTTCCGGGCGGTGGCATGACGTCGTGACCGGCGTCGCGCTGGCCCTGCCCTCCGGGCCGGTGCTCGAGGCGCTGGCCCGCACCGAGGTCCGCTTCGCGACGCTGGACGCGGAGGAGATCGCGCGCTACGTGGCAGGCACCGAGCCGTACGACAAGGCCGGGGGCTACGCACTGCAGGGAACCGCGGCCTGGTTCGTCGCGGAGGTGCGCGGCTCGGTGACGAACGTCGTCGGTCTGCCCCTCGAAGAGGTCCGGAGACTGTTCAGCGAGGCCGCACTCCCCCTCCCTCCGTTGCGCGCGGCGGACTGACGGCCGGGACACCGACACGACAACCCGCCGCGGCAGGTCCTAGTGCCCCTCTTCCGCCATGTACTTCGCGTAGGCCGCGAAGTTCATCATCCCGTCCAGTTCCGCGGGCGACTGCAGCTTGACGCGCGCCAGCCACCCGTCGCCGTAAGGGTCCTTGTTGACCTTCTCCGGGCTGTCGCCGAGCGCCCCGTTGACGGCCAGGACGCTGCCCGAGACCGGGGCATAGACCTCCGCCACGGCCTTGACCGACTCGATCTCGCCCAGCTGCTCTCCCAGCTTCAGGCTGCGGCCCGTCTCGCCCAGGTTGACGTAGACGATGTCGCCCAGCTCCTGCTGAGCGAAGTCGGAAATCCCGATCTGCGCCTCGTCGCCCTCGCGGTGCACCCACTCGTGAGTCTTCGTGAAAAGGCAGTCTTCCGGCCTCGGCATGCTCCGATCTCCTCTCGAACGGGCGCCGCTCAGGCGCCCTGCTTCGCCTTGGGTCGGCGATAAAACGGCATCTCCACCACGACCGCCGGCACGCACCGGCCTCGCACGTCGATCTCGATCTCGCTCCCCGGCGCGGCCACGGCAGTGGGGACGTAGGCCATCCCGATCGCCTTACCGAGCGCGGGGGCGATGCTGCCGGAGGCCACGAACCCGGCTGGCCGGCCATCGACGAGGACCCCCTGGCCGTGGCGGGCGATTCCCGGGCCGCGGACCTCGAATCCGACCCTCACGCGGGCCGGCCCGGTCAGTTTCTGCGCCACCAGCGCGTCCCGCCCGAGGAACCGGTCCTTGGTCCAGTCGACGATGAAATCCAGCCCCGCCTCGAGGACGGTGATGGTGTCGTCGATGTCGTTCCCGTAGAGCGGCAGCGCGGCCTCGAGCCGGAGCGTGTCCCTGGCCCCGAGCCCGGCCGGAACGACGCCCTGGGAGGTCCCCGCCTCGAGCAATGCGTCCCAGGCGCCGGGTGCGTCGGCGTTGGCCAGGAAGATCTCGAACCCCTGCTCGCCGGTGTAGCCCGTCCGGCTGAAACGCGCCGGGCGCCCCGCCAGCTTCCCCTCGGCGAGGTGGTAGTACGGCACCCGGAGCGCGTCGAACCCTTCCGTCAGCGGTGCCACGAGCCCGCGCGCGAGCGGCCCCTGGACCGCAATCAGCGCCGTCTCGTCGGAAAGGTCGTCGACTCGGACGTCGAACCCCGCCGCGTGTTCGCGCAGCCAGGCGAGGTCCTTGTCCTTGTTCGAGGCGTTGACCACGAACATGAAATGCCGCTCGCCGAGGTGGTAGGCGAGGATGT
This sequence comes from uncultured Acidobacteriota bacterium, assembly GCA_963702425.1. Classification (GTDB taxonomy): domain Bacteria; phylum Acidobacteriota; class Polarisedimenticolia; order J045; family J045; genus JALOKP01. The sequence continues at coordinate 83,534 of CAVPCQ010000006.1, read as the reverse complement.
CGTCGACGAACGTCCCCTGCCCCGTCGTGAGGCCGGAGTAGGCGATCTTGCCGTGGGGCAGGGCCGAGAGGCGTGACGGCGAGACGTAGTCCACGAAGGCGTCGGCATCCGGTCCGCGAAGCTCGAACTCGCCCATGTGGCTGACGTCGAACAGGCCCGCCCGCTGCCGCACGGCGAGGTGCTCTTCGATGTCGCCGCGGTAACGCACCGGCATCTCGTAGCCGGCGAACGGAACGAGCTTCGCCCCGAGCGCCCGGTGTCTTTCATAGAGCGGCGTCCGCTTGATCGGAACGTCGCCGGTCGCGTCGCCTGCCACAGTGCACCTCGCCTGCCGTACCACCTCGCCATCGACGAATCGGAAGAACCACGCCCGCGAAGCTCGGGCGGGCGGAGAGGCGGCACACTCGTCCCCGGGTGGGGTTCGGCGATGCTAGCACCCCGGCGCAGGCGCGATCAACGCCGCGTCCACGTGCGCCGGGCCCGCTCGTAGCACCAGACCTGGACGCGTGCGGTCACGCCATAGACCACCACGGCGCACAGGGCATCGGTCCCGTCCGAGACGAACAGCGAGCCTGCGGTGGCGTGACCCGCTGGATCGAACACGGTCATTCTCCCAGCACCGAAGCGCACGGAGGGCTCTTCGACTCCGATCGTGCCGCCCGCAGGCGGGATCTCGCGAATGCGCGGCCAGGGCGGACGGCCCAGCCGCACGCCGGGATGGTCCCGCGCCAGGCGGTAGCCGGCGCCCGCGGGATCGCGTCCATCCGCCACGCCGCGCCGCCGGATGCCGTCGCCAGCGGCGTCGTACGCCTCGCGGACCGGCTCCCCGTTTCCCGCCGTGGAGAAGACCAGCGCCCGGGCGTGCCCGTCGCGCTGCGCGGCGCGCGCGAGTGCCCGCATGCGGGCCGCCAGCGTCTGGGCGGCTCCCTCGACTGCGCGCCCCTGAACGGCGGGGCGCAGCCGATCCGCGGCCACTCCGGCGACGAGCGCGAGGGCCGCGACGGTGACGAGTACTCCCAGCAGGGTCTGGCCTCGAGCGCCGCGCGGGCCGTTCACCGGGGGGTGCCCGGCGCGTCGAATGTCAGCCGATCCTTGATCTTCGCCAGCAGCTTGGGGCCCACCCCGCGCACGGCGAGCAGGTCTTCCGCGCGGCGAAACGGACCGCTCTGCTTCCGCTGCTCGACGATTCGGCCGGCGAGCGCGGGACCCACGCCGGGAAGGCTCATCAGCTCCTGGACCCCGGCCGTGTTGACGTTCACTGCCGCTCCGGCGGGGGGTGCGGTGCGAGCGACGGAAGGCGCGGCCTCGGCCGCCCGGGCGACGGTCGTCGGACCGCCGAGGACCAGTGTGCAACTCACTGCAAGGAACACCAGGAACGCGGCAGGGATCGCTCGGCTCATCGTCTACCTCCCGGGCGCATGGGCGCGCCCGGCACGAGAGAGGCAAGCCGCGTGCCGCGGGAAGACGGCGCAGCGGGGGGGGCTGCATTCACTCCCTGTCCGGCGGCGGCCGGTCGCCCCGGACAGCGCGTCCGCCGCCGGACACCGCTCCGCGCTATCCTGCCCCGGGGAACAGCCATGGACCGAGAGTTCCAGTACTCCCGCGACAAGCTCCTGTTCATCCTGCGCCACCTGCTCGAGCGCGACGTCCTCTCGCGCGCCGAGTACCGCACCGAGGAGCGCGCCGAGGAGGGGTTCGAGAAGCGGCTGACGCTGGAGTTCCTGCTCTGGTTCCTCGACGAGGCGCTCCCCGCCGATTTCGACTTCCCCTACGTGCGGCGCGGGTTGGAGGAAGAGTACCCGGAGCCGATCGCGCGGCGGATCGCCGAGGGGAGAGGCTGGGCCGTGAAGCTGATGCGCGCCGCCGAGGGGAACGAGAAGATCGTCCTCGGCGACTTCAAGAACCGCAAGTAGGGGCCGCCCTCTGTGGCGGCCCGGTTGTTGCCGCCCTCTGTGGCGGCCCGGTTGTTGCCGCCCTCTGTGGCGGCCCGGTTGTTGCCGCCCTCTGTGGCGGCCCGGTTGTTGCCGCCCTCTGTGGCGGCCCGGTTGTTGCCGCCCTCTGTGGCGGCCCCCATGTCACATCGTCGCGATGCGGGCCGGCACGGAGGCCGGCCCCTACGGCCTGGCTGGAGCCTCGGCCGCGGGTCGCGGCGATTCCGCGACGGTGCGGCGGTAGCTCTTCAGGAAGTCCATCCCGATCACCGCCACTGCGAAGACGATCAGGAAGACGAAGCCGGCCTGCAGCACGCGCTCCTTCAGCCGCATCGAGAGATCGCGACGCATCGCCGACTCGACGAGCAGGATCAGGATGTGCCCACCGTCGAGCACTGGGATCGGTAGCAGGTTGAAGATGCCCAGCTGCAGGCTGATGAAGGCGAGGAAATAAAGGAACGGCTGCAAGCCCAGCGACGCCTGTTCCTTGGAGATCCGCGCGATCTCGATCGGCCCCGACATCACCTGCAGTCCGACGGCGCCCGTGAACAGCTTCGACAGCGTCTCGAAGAGCAGGCCGGCATTCTGCCACGCCAGCTTCACCGACTCCTCGGCCGCACGGAGCGGGCCGAACTGCACCCGCTTGCTGGGATAGGTCAACATCACGCCGATCCGGGCCCGGCCGCCGTCGGCGGCCTGCGGGACGACCTCCACGATCGTCTTGGCCCCGTCGCGCAGGAGCGAGACCTGGACCGGCTTCCCCTTGAACTCCTCGACCAGCGTCGCGACGGCGTTCTGCCCGCCGGGAATCCGGCCATTCACCTCGAGGATCCGGTCCCCCGCACGGAAGCCCGCCTGCTCCGCCGGCCCACCCGGGACGACGCTCTGCACGAGGATCGGGATCCGGATCCGCACGCCATCGACGCCGACGCCGTACACCGGATGGGTCTGGGGTGTGACCTCGCGCGTCAGCGTCTCGGACCCGCGCTCGATGCGGTACGAGAGCGACTGTCCGGGACTGAAGAGCACGACCTTCTCGTAGTCGTCGACCGAGCTGACCGGCTTGCCGGCGATCGCGACGATCCGGTCGCCCGGCAGCAGGCCGCCCTTCTCGGCCGGGGACCCCGTCTCGAGGGCTTCGACCTGGGGCGGCCCCTCCGGGATGTCGAGCGTCTCGGTCCCCACCATGAAGAGGCCCCACCAGATCAGAAGGGCCAGCAGGACGTTCATCGCCGGTCCGGCGAAGAGGATCACGAGGCGCTTCCAGCGCGGCTTGGCCAGGTAGGAGTGCGGATCGAGCGCGGACTGGACCGCCGCCGCCTCCTGGTCGGGAATGTCGGCCTGCCCGAGCATCTTGACGTAGCCGCCCAACGGGATCGCCGACAGGCGGTAGTCGGTCTCGCCGCGCCGGAAGCCGACGACGCGCGAACCGAATCCGAGCGAGAAGACATCGACCCGCACCCCGAACCGCTTCGCGGCCAGGAAGTGGCCGAGCTCGTGGATGAAGACCAGGATCCCCAGCACGACGATCAGCGCGGCGGCGCGCAACAGCATGTCGATCACGGTGTGCTCCGCTCCCGTTCGATGAGGGCGCGGGCCTCGCGCCGGGCGTGCGTATCGCTCCTGACCAGGTCTGCCAGCTCGAAGACCGGCTCGGCCGGGGCGCGATCGAGCTCGCGTTCGATGACGCGCGGGATGTCCAGGAAGCCGATCCGCCCGTGGAGGAACGCATCGACCGCGACCTCGTTCGCGGCGTTGAGGCGCGCTGGCGCGTCCCCGCCCTCCTCGATCGCGCGGTAGGCGAGATCGAGGCAGCGGAACGCCTCGCGATCGGGCCGCTCGAAGGTGAGGGTCCCGATCGCCGCGAGATCGAGCGTTTCCGTGATCCCGTCGCGGCGCGCCGGCCAGTCGAGCGCGTACTGGATCGGCACCCGCATGTCGGCGAGCCCGAGCTGCGCGATCACCGATCCGTCCCGGAACTCGACCATGCTGTGGACGATGCTCTGCGGGTGGACGAGCACGTCGATCTGCGTCGGGCTCATCCCGAACAGCCAGTGCGCCTCGATCACCTCGAGCCCCTTGTTCATCAGCGTGGCCGAGTCGATCGTGATCTTCGGGCCCATCTGCCAGGTCGGATGGCGCAGCGCCTCGGCGTGCGTGACGCGCTCGAGCTCGTGTCGCCGGCACCCGCGGAAGGGGCCGCCCGACGCCGTCAACACGACCCGCCGGCCCTCCCCGTGCCCGCCCGAGCGCAGGCACTGGTGGATCGCGCTGTGCTCGCTGTCGACCGGGACGATCGTGGCGCCGTTCTCGCGCGCCGCGCGGACCATCAGCTCGCCGGCGACGACGAGCGCCTCCTTGTTGGCCAGCGCCACCACGACGCCCGCCGAGCAGGCGGCGAGCACGGGAACCAGCCCGGCCGCCCCGACGATCGCCGCGACGACGACCTCCGCACCGGTCCCGACCGTCACCTCGGCGGCACCCGCCTCCCCGACCCGGATCTCCGGGACACGGTCGCCAAGCAGCCCGGCCAGTTCCCGCCGCGCCGCGTCGTCGGCGACGGCCACCGCGCGGGGGCGGAACTCCCGCACCTGTTCCGCGAGGCGGTGCACCTGCCGGCCGGCGACCAGCCCCACGACCTCGAAGCGGCCGGGGTGGCGGCGGATCACGTCGAGCGTGTTGCGCCCGATCGATCCGGTCGAGCCGAGGATGGCGACGCGACGGGGCACGCGGTTCTCTCCGGGACCTGTCAGGCTCCCAAGAGGTTCATTGTAGAGGGCTTCCGGAGGTTCACCCAGCCAGGAAGAGGAGGTAGTACCAGTACAGCACCGGAGCCGCGAAAAGCAGGCTGTCGATGCGGTCGAGGATCCCGCCGTGACCCGGCAGCAGCGTCCCCGAGTCCTTGACCTCCGCGGCGCGCTTCAGCAGCGACTCGACCAGGTCGCCGGCGACTCCGACGCCGCCCAGGAGCAGCCCGAGCGCGATCGCGTGGCGCACCGGCAGCGCCCGCGCGAACCAGAAGGGGGCGAGCAGGGCTCCCGCAACGGAGCCGACCAGGCCCGCGAGCAGCCCCTCCCACGTCTTCTTCGGCGAGATGACGGGGGCCAGCCTGTGGCGGCCGAAGGTCCGCCCGCCGTAGTAGGCGGAGATGTCTCCGACGTAGACCGCGACCATGGCCAGGATGAGCATGTCGCCGCGATCGGTCGCTCCCGGCAGCTGGATCGTCCCCAGCGCGCCGAGATAGCCGCCGGTGAGTCCCAGGTAGGCGACGACGAACAGCGTCCCCAGCACGCGGTCGACGCGCGGCGCCAGCGGGCCGCGGGCCGCCAGCGCGACGAGCAGCGTGACCAGCACCAGCGCCGTCAGGAGCGGCGGCGTGGCCGCCGGCGCGAAGCCGATCGACAGGGCGATGGCGACCGTCCCGGCCGCGCTCAGCGCCAACCAGGGTGTCCGTCCCAGGCGAGCGAGCATCGCCTGCATTTCCACGACGGCTCCGAGGCCTCCGACCAGCACGAGCGCCCACCAGGCCCACGGCGGGGCCCATTTCACGGCGGGGACGACGATCGCCGCGAGGACCAGCGCGGTCAGGATGCGCGTCACGAGAGCACGCGCCCGCGGGCCGCGCGGGGCCGCATCACGGCGGGCACCACGCCGCCGAAGCGCCGCTCGCGGCGCTGGAAATCCACGACGGCTTCGTGGAGGTGGCAGCGCCGGAAGTCGGGCCAGAGCACGGGGGTGACCCAGATCTCCGCGTACGCCAATTGCCAGAGCAGGAAATTCGACAGGCGCAACTCTCCCGAGCTGCGGATCAGCAGGTCCGGGTCGGGCGCATCGGCGGTGGCGAGTCGCGCCGCGAGTGCGGCCTCGTCGATCGCGGCCGGGTCGAGGCGGCCCGCCGCCGCGTCCTCGGCGAGCGCCCGCGCCGCATCGGCCAGCTCGGCGCGGCCGGAGTACGAGAGCGCGATCAGGAAGAGCATCCCGGTGTTCGTCGCGGTCCGCTCCTCGGCCTCGGCCAGCGCGGTCCGAACCGGCGCCGGCAGCTCCTCGATCCGGCCGATCGCGCGAAAGCGGATGTTGCGCTCGAGCAGCGTGGCCAGCTCGGCGTCGAGGTAGTCCCGCAGCAGACGCATCAGCGCGTTGACTTCGGGGGCTGGCCTGCTCCAGTTCTCGCGACTGAACGCGTAGAGCGTCAGGACCTCGATCCCGAGGCGCGCGGCCCCCTCGACGACCTCGCGGACGGCCGCGATGCCCGCCCGGTGGCCGGCGATCCGCGGCAAGTGCCGCGCCCCGGCCCACCGTCCGTTGCCGTCCATGATCACGGCGACGTGCCGCGGCAGGCGCGTGAAGTCGATCAGCGCGAGCGGGTCCTCCGGCGCGTCGTCGCTGGCCCTCGCGCGTCGTCCCCCGCCCCGCGTTTCCCGCTTCAGCACCATCGGACTCCTCGCCCCGCCCGGCTCGGCCCCGGGGAATGTAGCATCCCTCGGAACCCGCTCAAAACAGGAGAGTTGCGCCCTCGGCCTCGTCCCACTCCGGACCGTAGGCGACCCGCACCAGGCAGAGCCCCTGCGCGGGCGCGGTGCCGCCGGCCCGCCGCCTGTCGCGCGAAGCCAGGACAGCCTCGGCTTCGTCCGGGCGGCGGCGGCCGAGGCCGACGTCGACGAGGAAGCCGGCGAGGTTGCGGACCATGCGGTAGAGGAACCCGTTGGCCTCGGCATCCAGCTCCAGCGTGTCGCCCGGGCGCTCGACCAGATCGAGGCGCAACAGCGTGCGGAGGCCGCGCTCCTGCTGCCACCCCGCCGACGCGAAGGCGGAGAAATCGTGCCGACCGACGAGCGCCGCAGCCGCCGCGCGCATCGCCTTGACGTCGAGCGGCGGCCGGACGAGCCAGGCCCAGGGGCTCTCGAACGGCAGTGCGATCCGGCGGTTGACGATCCGGTAGCGGTAGAGCTTGCCGGTAGCCGAGCGACAGGCGTGAAACGAAGCGGGCAGGCGGCGCGCTTCGACGACCCGGACGCTGTCCGGGAGCAGCCCGGCGAGCGCGTGCAGCAGCTCCGGCAACTCGCGCCGGTTCGGCGCGCGGTACGTCGCCACCTGTCCGAGCGCGTGCACGCCGCTGTCCGTGCGGCCGGCGCCGACGATCGCCACCGCGTTTCGCGGGGCACCGTGGATCGTTGCCAGCGCCGACTCGAGCGTTCCCTGCACGGTCGGCGCGTCGGGCTGGAGTTGCCAGCCGGCGAACGGTCGGCCGTCGTAGGCGACCACGAGCGCGGTGACCGCCGCGTCGCTCTGCATCGGGCGTCAGCGCGGGGGGCGCAGGCTCAGGGTCCCGGCGCCGGGATCGAGCGTCGCGTGATAGCCGATCGGCACCGCGCGGGCGCGCGGACCGTGGCCGACCGTCAACCCGGCCAACACCGGCACGCCGAGTGCCTCGGCGTGCTCGAGCAACACGGCCGCGAGCGGCCGCGAGGCGCGGCCCGGGAGCGGATCACAGGCTGTGAACTGCCCGAGAGCCAGCCCGGCGATGCGGTCGAGCATCCCCGCGGAGCGCAGCTGCCACAGCAGGCGATCGACGCGGTACGGCGCCTCGCCGACCTCCTCGAGGAAGACCACGGCGCCCCGCAGGTCGGGCTGCCACGGGGTGCCCGCGGCAGCGGCGAGGAGCGAGAGGCAGCCGCCGGCCAGCGGGCCCGCGACCCGTCTCCGGGGGCCGGCCAGCACCCGGCCGCGCAGGCAGCGCGGGGCGCGCGGCGAAGCGAGCATCGCGCGCAGGTCGGCGGCGACGTAGCGCCGCGGGTCCGCGAGGTCGGCCACGGTCGGCGCATACCAGGAGGCGACGCCGCGCTGAAAGAGCGCGAGCTGGAGCGAGCTGAGATCTGAGAACCCGATCAGCCAGCGCGGTTGCCGGGCCAGCGCGCGGAGATCCAGGCCCGCCAGCAGGCGCGCCGTCCCCCAGCCTCCGCGCGCCGCCCAGGCTGCGTCGATCGACGGGTCGGTCAGCGCCCAGATCAGGTCGTCCAGGCGGTCCCGGTCACGGCCGGCGAGGTCGCCGTGACGCGCCAGGAGGAATCGTCCCGGGACCGGCTCGTAGCCCCAGCCCGCCAGGCGCCGCATCCCGGCTCGCACCGCGTCCGGGTCCCGCAGCGACGATCCCGGCGCGACGACCGCGATCCGTCCCCCGCGCGGGACCGGCGGCGGAACGCGTCGCTTCACGGTCCGCCCTGCTCGGTGATCACCGGCGCGTCGATCCGGCGCCAGGCTCCGATCGCCGCACGGTGCGCGGCCTGCGCCCGCGCCAGCAGGTCCGGGTCGCTCAGCACCGCCAGGCCCGTCCGGGCCAGGGCCAGCGCCGCTCGGCCCGTTGCCTCGATCGCCTGCGGCGTGCCCGCGGCCCGGGTGAACTCGGGGGTGTGCGTGGGGACCGGGGACCCGGTGATGCGGAAGGTCGGGTGCAGCGCCGGCACGAGGTGCGAGAGCGTCCCCATGTCGAGGGAACCGATCGTCCCGCCGGGACCGGGACGCGGATCGAGCCCGGCCCGGCGGGCCTCTTGCTCATAGGTCGCCGCCAGCACCGGGTTGTTCACCATCTCATCGTAGAGGTTGTCGATCGGCACGATCGTCGCGCTGGTACCGGTCGCGCGGGCGACCCCGTCGACCACGCCGCGGAAGCGCGCGGCGACCGTCTCGACGAGATAACGGGCATCGGCCGCGCGCAGGCTGAACCGCGCGCGCGCGCGGTCCGGAACCACGTTCGCGCGCACCCCCCCTTCGAGGATCACACCCGGCATCCGGACCTCGGGCCGCAGCGCCTTGAGCAGCGCGTCGCGGGCGATGAAGAGCTGAATCATCGCGTCCAGCGCGTTGATCCCCTGTTCCGGTGACGCCACCGCGTGGGCCGACCGGCCGTGGAAGGTGACCTCGACCGACCAGGACGCGAGGCTCGTCACCGCGGCCCGATCTTCGCTCCCCGGGTGGGCCAGCAGCGCCACGTCGATCCCTTCGAACGCGCCGCGCGCGGCCAGCACGACCTTGCCACCGATCGTTTCCTCGGCTGGCGCGCCGAACACGAGCACCCGCCCCGGGACCGCGCCCAGTACCCGGGCCAGCCCGATCGCGGCGCTGCACGCTGCCGCCCCGATGAGGTTGTGACCACACGCGTGGCCGAGGCCCGGCACGGCGTCGTACTCGACCAGGAACGCGACGGCCGGCCCCTCGCCGGCGCGCCGCTCGGCACGAAAGGCGGTCGGCAGCCCGGCGATCCCGGTCTCGACGTGGAACCGCTCCTCCTCGAGCGTCCCCGAGAGCAGCGTGACCGCGTGGAACTCACTGCAGCCCAGCTCCGGCGACAGGTGCAGGTCGCGGGCCAGCCCCGCCAGCCGCGGGGCCTGGCGCGCCACCTCCGCGGCGACGTCGTCGTACAGCGTGGTCAGATCGATCATGGCGATCGCGGTTCTCCCCGAGATCCCGGCCGGCGAAAGGTGTCGAGCGGAGCCGGTCGTAAGCCGGATTCTGTTCCCCTTGCGGGGGAGGATCATTCCTCTGGGACGACGGTTACCCGCCGCCTCGTGCAGCCTACCCGGGAGCGGCGCGGGCCACGCCATCGCTCCCCTATTTGGCCTTGCTCCGCGCGGGGTTTACCGAGCCACCCGGTCACCCGGAGTGCTGGTGGGCTCTTACCCCACCGTTTCACCCTTGCCCGCACCGCGCCGAAGCGCGGCCGCTGGCGGTCTGCTCTCTGTTGCACTTTCCGTCGGGTCGCCCCGCCTGGGCGTTACCCAGCGCGCTGCCCTGTGGAGTCCGGACTTTCCTCGGCCCGGCCCTGCGGCCGGTCCGCGATCCTCTCCCCGGCTCCGCTCGACAGGGGTATTCTATGCCGTCCGCCGATTCTCTCCCGGCGGCGTCACGGTTTGATCATGAGCGCTCCGTCACCGACACCCTCCGGCGGCCCCGCCGCCGAACGCGGGGACCTTCGACTCCCGTGGGACGAGCAGGCCGAAAGGGCCGTGCTCGGAGCCGTGCTGCTCGAGCCGGCCGCGCTGGATCCGGCCCTCGAGATCCTCAATCCGGAGGACTTCCACCGGGAATCCCACCGCCGCGTCTTCGAGGCGATGGTCGCGCTGTCCCGCCGGGCCGAGGCGATCGACGCCGTCACCGTCTGTGCCGAGATGGACCGCCAGTCGACGCTGGAGCGGGCCGGGGGCTCGGCCTACGTCGCCTCGCTGATCGACGGCCTGCCGCGGGCCACGAACGCCGCGGTCTACGCCCGGATCGTTCACGACCGGTCGCTGCTGCGCCAGACGCTCTTCCTGGCCGACTCGCTGCGGGCCGAGTCGGCAGCCGCCGGCCGCCCGGCGGTCGAGATCCTCGACGAGGCGATGCAGCGCTTCTTCCGGCTGCAGGAGACCGGCCGGCGCGGCGGGCTGGTGCCGGTCCAGAGCATCGCGCACGAGGCGCTGCGCTCGATCGAGGAGATGGCGGAGAAGCGCGAGGCGATCACCGGCCTCGCCACCGGCTACACCAAGTTCGACCAGATGACGGCCGGGCTGCAGGGCGGCGACCTGATCATCCTCGCCGCGCGGCCGTCGATGGGCAAGACGACGCTCGCGCTCAACATGGCGCAGCACGCGGCGGTCCACGAGCGCGCGTCGGTCGCGATCTTCTCGCTGGAGATGGCGGCCAAGCAGCTGTTCTACCGCCTGCTCTGCGGCGAGGGCCGGATCGACCTCTACAAGCTGCGCACCGGGCGGCTCAACCGCGAGGAGTGGGACCGGCTCGTCGCCGCGTTCGAGACCTACGATCGCACCCGGCTCTACATCGACGACTCCTCGGCGGTGACGCCGATGGAGATCCGGGCCAAGGCCCGGCGCCTGAAGGCCGAGCACGGCCTCGACCTGGTCGTCGTCGACTACCTGCAGTTGATGCGCTCGGAGCGGCGGGTGGAAAGCCGGCAACAGGAGATCTCCGAGATCAGCGGCGCGATGAAGGGACTGGCCAAGGAACTGAACGTCCCCGTGATCGCGCTCTCCCAGCTCTCGCGCGCGCCCGATCAGCGCCAGGGGGATCACAAGCCGCAGCTCTCGGACCTGCGCGAGTCGGGCGCGATCGAGCAGGACGCCGACGTGGTGGTCTTCATCTACCGGCCGGAGGTCTACGAGAAGGACGACGCGAAGGTCGTCGAGAAGGGGCTGGAGGGGATGGCGGAGATCATCGTCGCCAAGCAGCGCAACGGCCCGACCGGCTACGTCCCGCTCTTCTTCGTCAAGCAGTTCACGCGCTTCGAGAACCGGTTGGACGACATCGAGACCTGAGCCGGCTCACAGCTCCGCGCGCAGGACCTCGATCGGCCGCCGGGCCAGCGCCCCGCGGCTGGCGCTCAGCCCGGCGACGACGGAGAGGAGCACGGCGAGGACCACTCCCGCGGCGAGCGTGCCCCACGGCCAGCGCCAGGCGATCTCCATCCCGCGGGTCAGCACCGCCCACGCCAGCGCCGCGGCGCCGACCGCGCCGATCGTCCCGGCGACCAGCCCGACCAGCGCGTACTCCAGCGAGAAGACCGCCGCGACGCCGGCGCGGGTCATGCCGAGCGTCTTCAGCACGGCCACCTCCTGCGCGCGCCGGGCCGCCGTGGCGCCGACCGCCCCGGCCAGAATGAGCACCCCGGCCACGACGGTGAACAGCCCGAGGAACCGGACGGCCTGGCCGATCCGCGCGATCACGGCGGAGACCCGGTCCAGGATCTGCCGCACGTTGATCAGCGTGACGTTGGGAAAGGCCGCGGCGAGCCGGTCCTGCACCGCCAGCTCGCGATCCGCCGGCAGGCGCAGCGTCGCCAGCCGGAACTGCGGCGCGTCGTCGAGCGAGCCCGGCTCGGCCAGCAGGAAGAAATTGATGCCGAAGGTCTTCCACTCGACGCGGCGGATGCTCGTCACCCGGAACTCGAGCGCGACCCCCTGCACGTCGAGCGTGAGCGAGGACCCGACGACGACGCCGAGCTGGCGCGCGAACTCCTCCTCCACCGACAGCTCCGGGTGGTCCGGATCGGACCAGAGCGTGCCGGCGACGAGCTCGTTCCCCTCGGGCAGCGCGGCACGGTAGGTGATGCGCTGCTCGCGGGTCAGCGCCCAGCGGCGCCGGCCGTCCTCCCAGTCGCTCGGCTTCGTCTTCGGATCGGCGATCTCCGCGAGCGGCTTGCCGTCGATCGCCGCGAGGCGCCCGACGACGACCGGCGCGCTCTCGATCCCCTCCGCCCCCTCGCTCTCGAGCTGCGCCCGGAGCGCGCCCCATTGGTCGGGCTGGATGTCGACGATGAAGGCGGTCGGGGCCGAGGTCGGGACGTCCGCGCCGAGTTGCCCCGCCAGCCGCGACTGCACGATCTGCATCGCCAGCACGACCGTCACGCCGAGGCCGAGCGCGACGATCGCCCCCAGCGTCGCCGCGCCCGGCCGGGCCAGCGCCGCCAGGCCGTGGCGCACCCAGACCGGCGCCGCTCCGCGCGGCCCGCGTCCGACGAGGCGCGCGACGGCCCACGCGCCGGCCGCGAGGGCAGCGACCGTCGCCGCGATCCCGGCCGTGAAGGCCGCCGCGGTGCGCAGCGAGCCGGCCTGCGCCCAGGCGGCCGCGAGGACGCCGCCGAGCACGATCGCTCCCAGCGCCAGCCGGACCGGCCACGGCGTGCGCAGCGGCTCGGCATCGCGGCGCAGCACGCGGACCGGCGGCACGCGCCAGACGGCAGCCAGGGACGGCACGCTGAAGGCCGCCGCGACGATCGTCCCGAGCGCCACGCCGCGCAGCATCGCAAGCGGGCTGAAGAAGCGCACCGGCACCGCCGGCAGCAGGTCCCGCAGCAGGACCGGCGCGAGCGCCGAAAAGCCCAGCCCGAGCAGGGCCCCGGCCAGGCTCCCGGCGAGCCCGAGCAGCGCCGCCTCCGCGAGGTAGATCGAGAAGACCTCGCGCGGCCGCACGCCGAGCGCGCGCAGCACCGCGATCGCGTCCAGCCGTCCGGCGATCCAGGCCCGGGCCGCCTGCGCCACGCCGATCCCTCCGACCAGCAGCGACAGCAGCGCGACCAGCCCGAGGAAACGCTCCGCGCGCTTCAGCCCCTCGCGCAGCGCCGGCTGCCCCTCGCGGTAGGTGTCGACGTCGTACCAGGTCGCGCCCGGGAGCCCGGACCGGATTCGCGCTGCGAGCGCGTCGACTGCCTCGGGCGGGTCGCCGGACAGCGCCAGCAGCGCCTTGTGCTCGACGCGGCTGCCGCGCGTGTCGAGGCCCGCGCGGGTCAATCCGGCGCCGTTCAGGAACACGCGCGGCCCGATCGAGAAGCCGGCCACGACGCGATCGGGCTCCGAGCGGACGATCCCGGCGACGCGGAACCGCTCCCCGCCGAGCAGCAGCGGGTCGCCGACGGAGAGCCCGAGCCGGCTGGCGAGTTCGGGGCCGATCACGGCGGCGTCGGCGGCGAGCAGCTCGCCGAGCGGCCGCGGCGGATCCAGCTCGAGCCGGCCGTAGAACGGGTACTCGCCGTCGACCGCCTTGAGCTGCACCAGCAGGCTGCGGCCGGGGACGCCGTCGACCCCTGGCGCCGCCACCATCGTCGCCAGCTCGCGGACGTCGGCGCGCCGCACCCCCGGCGTACCGGCGAGCAGCGCATCGAGCTCGGGCGGGATCGGGCGGCTTCCCGAGACGACGAGGTCCGCCGCGAGCAGCGCGCGGGCCTCGCCCCGGATCCCGTCGGCGAGGCCACGCGAGAGCCCCGCGACCGCGACGATCGCCGCCACGCCGACCGACAGGCAGGCGGCGAAGAAGACCATCCGTCCCCAGGGCGCCGCGCGCCTCGCGCCGGGCGTAGGCGCCGAACGCGCGCAGCCTCACGCCGCGCCGCCCGCCGTGATGCGCTCGATCCGGCCGTCGCGCAGATGAACCTGCCGGTCGGCGCGGGCGGCGATCGCGGGGTCGTGCGTGACCATCACCAGCGTCGTGCCGTGCTGCGCACGCAGCGCCATCAGCGTGTCGAGCACGCGGGCCCCGGTCGCGCTGTCGAGGTTTCCCGTCGGCTCGTCGGCGAGCAGCAGCGGCGGCGCGGCGGCGAAGGCGCGGGCCAGCGCGACCCGCTGCTGTTCCCCGCCCGAGAGCTGCGAGGGATAGTGGTGCCCCCGCTCGGCGAGCCCGACCTCGGCCAGCAGGGCGCCGGCCCGCGCGGGGGCGTCGGAGGCGCCGGCGAGTTCCACCGGGAGCATCACGTTCTCGAGCGCGGTCAGGTTGGCGAGCAGCTGGTAGGACTGGAAGACGAAGCCGATCGTCCGGCGGCGCAGCAGCGCGAGGGCGTCCTCGGAGAGATCCTGGATCGGCGCGCCGTCGATCAGGACCTCGCCGGCGGAGGGCCGGTCGAGCCCCGCCATCAGGGCCAGCATCGTCGACTTGCCGCTCCCGGACGGCCCGAGGATCGCGACGCACTCGCCGGGGTCGATGGACAGGTCGACGCTGTCTAGAATCGTCAGCTCGCGCCCGCCCGACGGCAGGCGGCGCGTCAGGCGGCGGAGTTCGAGGCGCGGCACGGGGTTCATCGTCACGGGTTCCGGGAGGGCTGGATGTTGTATCGCCGCTTCGCGATCGTCGCCAGCCTGGCCGGCGCGGCCGCCCTCGCGCCGGGCCTCGCGCCCCGATTCGCGACCGCCCAGGCGCCGCCTTCTCCCGCTCCCGCCGCGGCCGCCGGATCGCCGCCGGTCGTCGTCTTTCTCGGCGACAGCCTGACCGCCGGCTACGGCCTGGCCGCGGACGAGGCCTTCCCGGCGCTCGTTGCCGCCGCCCTCGCCGAGCGCGGCACGCCGATCCGCGCGGTCAATGCCGGCGTCTCGGGCGACACCACGGCGGGCGGCCTGCGGCGCCTCGACTGGGCCCTGAAGAACCGGCCGCAGGTCGTGGTGGTCGCGCTCGGCGCCAACGACGGGCTGCGCGGGCAGCCGCTCGAGGCGATCGAAGCCAACCTGGCCGCGATCGTCGCCAAGGCGCGCGCCGCCGGGGCCCGGGTGCTGCTGGCCGGGATGCTGATGCCGCCCAACTACGGCGGCGCATACGCCAGCGGTTTCGCCGCGATCTACCCGCGGCTGGCCCGGCAGCTCGAGCTGCCGCTGGTGCCGTTCCTGCTGGAGGGGGTCGCCGGACATCCCGAGCTCAACCAGGCCGACGGGATCCACCCGACCGCCGAGGGGCAGCGGATCGTGGCGCGGAACGTCGTGCCTCACCTGGCGCCGCTCGTCACCTCCCAGCCGCCCGCGTCCGCCGACGCGGCGGCACCGGGCCGCTGACGTGCCACTGCCCGGCGGGTGCTTCGTGATCCAGGTCGCCGGGATCGCTGACGCGGCCGATCTCCGCGCCGCGGTCGAAGGCGGCGCGACACACGTCGGCTTCCCGCTGCGGCTGCCGGTCCACGCCGAGGACTGCAACGAGCGCGCGGCGGCGGAACTCGCGGCCGCGCTCCCTCCCGCGGTCGAAGCGGTGCTGATCACCTACCTCGAGCGCGCCGACGAGATCGCCGCGCTGGCGCACGCGATCGGGGCCCGCACCGTCCAGCTCCACGGCGAGCCGGCGAGGGACGAGATCGTCGAGCTGCGGCGGCTCGCGCCGGAACTCGCGCTCTGGAAGAGCCTCGTGATCGGCGCGGCGCCGGAAGCGATGCTCGCCGAGCGCGTCGCGCGCCTCGCCCCGCTCGTCGACGCGTTCGTCACCGACACCTTCGATCCCGCCAGTGGCGCCCGCGGCGCGACCGGCCGGACGCACGACTGGGGCGTGAGCGCCCGGCTCGCCGCGCGCTCGCCGCGCCCGCTGATCCTCGCCGGAGGGCTGACCCCCGGCAACGTGGCCGCGGCGGTCGCCGCAGTGCGACCGGCCGGGGTCGACGCCCACACCGGGGTGGAGGACGCCGCGGGACGCAAGAGTCTCGACCGCGTCCGCGCGTTCGCGTCCGCCGCCCGGGCGGCAGCGGCGCGGGAAGGGCTCGTCGCATGAACCGGGTCGGGATCGATCTCGGAGGCACGAAGATCGAGGGGATCGCGCTCGCCCCCGACGGGACCGAGCTGGCGCGGCGCCGCGTGCCGACGCCGCGGGGCGACTACGAGGCGACGCTGGCCTCGATCGCCGAGCTGGTCCACGGCTTCGAGCACGCGGTGATGGCGCGCTGCCGCGTCGGGATTGGGATGCCGGGGGCGATCTCACCCGCAACCGGGCTGGTGAAGAACGCCAACTCGACCTGGCTCAACGGACGCCCTTTCCGGCGCGACGTCGAGCGCGCGCTCGGCCGGCCGGTGGCGCTCGCCAACGACGCCGACTGCTTCGCGCTGTCGGAAGCGACCGACGGTGCGGGTGCGGGGGCGCGTGTCGTCTTCGGCGTGATCCTCGGGACCGGCGTCGGCGGCGGGATCGTCGTCGACGGGCGGCTGCTCGCCGGCCCGAACGCGATCGCGGGCGAGTGGGGCCACAATCCGCTCCCCTGGCCGCGGGAGGACGAGCGGCCCCACCCGCCCTGCTGGTGCGGGCGCGCGGGCTGCATCGAGACCTTCCTGTCCGGACCCGGGCTCGCGCGCGATCACGCGCGGGCGACCGGGAGCGCGGACGGCGCTGCGCTCTCCGCCGCCGAGATCGCAACCCGCGCCGCGGCCGGCGATGCGGTGTGCGCGCTCGCGCTCGAGCGCCACGCCGAGCGCCTCGCGCGCGCGCTGGCGCACGTCGTCAACCTGCTCGATCCCGATGCGATCGTGCTCGGCGGCGGGCTGTCGCGGCTGCCGCAGCTCACCGAGCGGGTGCCCGCGCTCTGGTCGCAGTGGGTCTTCTCCGACCGCGTCGACACGCGCCTGCTGCCGCCGATCCACGGCGATGCCAGCGGGGTGCGCGGCGCGGCCTGGCTCGCGGCGACGGCACGGCGCGCCTGAGCCGCTCGAGCTAGACGCGGCGCGGCGCCGGTCCGTAGACTCATCGAGCGCGCCGGACGCGCGCTGGAGGATCTCGACGATGCCGACCCGCGCGACCGTGCTCGCCCTGCTCTTCGCCGCACTCTGCGCCCCCCTCGCCCTCGCGCAATCCTCTCCCGCCCCCGAGAACATCCAGCTCACGATCAGCGTCGGCGCCGAGCGCGACGGCAAGCCCGAGCAGGCCAGGACTTTCTCGATGGTCTGTCGCTCCGGCGAAGCGGACCACGCTCACGGTCGGAACCCGCTTCCCGATCCCGGCGACGACCTTCAATGCGGCGTCCGAGAAGGGGTCCACGTTCCGGTCACCAGCTTCAGCTACCAGAACGTCGGGTTCATGGCGGATCTGAGGTGCGACCGACTGAAGGACGGACGGATCGCGGTCGAAGGCTCCTGCGAGGACTCCTCGCTGCGCGGTCCTGCCCCGGGCGCCCCCGAGCAGCCGATCGTCACGACCTTCCGCCAGGACCTGAACGTGCTGCTCGTCCCCGGCAAGCCGCTGACGGTGGCGCGCTTCTCGGACACGAAGGGGGTGGTGACGAGCCTGACGATCGAGGCGAAGCCGCTGGACTGACCGGGCCCGCACGTCACCCGCGCGCGCCAAAGCCCGAACGTCCTCGATCAGCCCCCCCGGCCGCAGCAGGTCGTCGAACCGAAACCACGACCGCCCGGCCGAGACCGTCGCAAAGAACTCGCCGTCCGCCAGGCTCGTTCAGCCCCGCGGGATCATCAGCGCGATACCAGACCCATTCGTCGTGACGGTCGCGTCGCTCCTTTCTGGCGGCTTTGGGAGGCCGCGCGCCGGATGAAGCCCCTTCCGGCATCTCGGAGAACCTCCCGTGGCACGGGAGAGCGCTCCTGCGCCGGCGCCGCAGCGGGAGACGTCCCCGGAAAGCCCCCGTGGCGCGGGAGAGCGCCTTGGGTACGAGGTCGTCGGCGGGGAGACCGTCGTCGGTGGGTGGGACAGATCCGCGCCGGCTTCTCACGCCGGCTGTCCGACCGACCCGGTGCAGTAAGCGTCACAACGTATGATTCCCGCCGATCGCGAGCGAGAGTGTGTTGACTTCGCTTGTCGAGCTGTATCTACTGTGCCAGTGAAACTGAGGACTCGCGCCAATTGGGCCGGTTCGCTGGCTCCGGCTGAACGGTCTGGGTGCTCTCGAC
This sequence comes from uncultured Acidobacteriota bacterium, assembly GCA_963702425.1. Lineage (GTDB taxonomy): Bacteria > Acidobacteriota > Polarisedimenticolia > J045 > J045 > JALOKP01. The sequence continues at coordinate 65,485 of CAVPCQ010000006.1, read as the reverse complement.
AAGGACGTCACTCGCGCCGGTTCCCGTGGCCAGAGTCGACCGCTCCAAGGAGGAGGCGTGGATCGGTGCGCCGGGCGGGAGCATGCAAGCCTTCGAGGGACGATTCTCCTCGGCCTCGCCGGCGCTGCCTCGTCTCCAAGATCCGTCGCTCGTTCCTCCCGACCCGAAGTTGCCAACGCCACGGAGTCCGTCCATCCGGAGGACGAGCCGGTGTGCACTGCGCCGTACAACCTTGCGGCCGTGCACCCCCGAGCGGGTCGAGCTTCGACCATCGTCACGCTGGCCCAGACGCTCGGTCTGCCGAACACGAGGAGGGACGATGATCACGAAGCGCGAGAAGCAGGGTTCTTCCTGCTGCTACATGACGGGCGTGTTGTTGGCAATCTCGACCTCGGTCGATGGCGCACCCGCATTCGCGCCGCAGCCTCCTTCTCAGACGGCTCCTCCCAGGGGTAACGAGCACCCTCTTGGCGTAAACTGGGATTCTGGCCGTGTGGCTGAGACGCGGCGAGAAGTTCCTGCCGGCTCCGTCCCGACTCTCCTTCATTTTCCGAGCTGGAGATGAGATCCGCCCTCGGGAATAGCCTACGGCGATCGCTGGTAGCTTCGCTAGTCGTGCTGGTTGCAGGTGGATGCGCATCTTCTGGAGCCGCGCGCCATGACAACGAGTGTTCCAAAGAAGTGGCCCGGATCGCTGCAGCTCAAGGAGTGAAAGCGGCGATGCGATTCACCGGCGAGCGACTTCGCGAACACATCGGGGAATCGTTGCCTGCGCTCCGGCTCACGCCTATTCGAGGCGCGACGCATCCGTTGTCCGAATACTACCGGCAGGTAACCGTGGTAGCTCTGATTCCGTCATTCGATGCCGGCGTGCTCGACTGGGTTGATCGCGTGAGAGCACTCGTTGTTTCCGCAACCGTGCCGAGTAGGCTCTTGCTGGTGTCGTATGACGTGCAGCCCGGCAAGGTTCGTGACTACCTTCGCAAGACCGACGATGCTTTTGTTGTCGAGCGACCGCTGCCGAAATACTTGGGCTGCATAATCACCTTTCCCATTGCTCTTGTCGCATCTTCCGACGGCGTGTTCTTAGGATACGGGTGGACTGCTGAGGAAATCGAGCAATTCGTACCGAATAACGGAGGAACGAGACGATGAGAAGAGCATGCTTGGCGCTGTTGCTCCTCATGTTCGTAGTGCCGACCGTTGGATGGGCTCAAGTATGCGATTGCTGGTATACAATCAAAGACGGCGTGAAGTGGTGGACTGACAACTGCGGGCAGTGTAACCAGTACTGCGGAGACCAAGGCGGATGCAGGAACCCGGGGATCTCGATCGCCTGTAGGGAGGCGAGCCTCCTCTACATGACCGCTAGCTTGAGCCGGGTGTCAGGGCCTCCGGGGAACTTCTGGGCTGTCGGTGCCGAATACGCTGGAGTTTCAACTGGAGTGCCGTCGTTCGACATCGAGAACTTCTATGCATGGGGGACAGGGATTAGTCTTGGCCTGCAACTATCGGAAGTTGGAATTGTGTTTGCGATAGAGGCAGGAGATCAGCCGAATCTGCGCAAGTTGCGCGTGAAGAGCTTCACCGCAACAGTGCCGTCGCTGGTGCATTCCGCGACGGCGCCGAATGCGACCGGTGTGAACGTGTACTCGCTTAGGGGAGGGTTTCTCAGTCGGGGGGAGATAAACATCGTGACAGGCGAGGTCACCTTGCGCCTCTCGGCGCAGCTAAGGAACGACTACTATCCGGAAGGCAGCGAGATTCCGGTGACGATCGATCTGGAGGGAACGATCAATCCCACAACCTCGACCGCGATGATGATCGTGAAAGGTGTCGCGCACGAGCGCGAGGAGTGAGCGCGATAGCGTGAGCCCTGGCGTCGATCCATGGCGGCTTCCCTGTACCTGGCAGCGACCCTGTGCGGCGCCGCTGTATGCGGCTGGCTACTGTGGCTACGGGCCGGACCGAGGGCGATCGCGGTAGTCGTACCAGCGCTCGTACTTGGTTCGTACGGAGGAGTACTTCTCGAGCCAGTGCTATTTGGGCACGGGAGTATTGGCTTCCTGACGGCGGCTAGAAGTCTCTTGGCGTCGCCGTTGCGTGCTCCGGCGACCATTCTCGGTTGTCTGGTCGGCGGGATCGGTGGGGTTGCATTAGGGGCGGCCGCTGTGAGGGTTCCATTTCTGACAGCGCTGGACTGCGCCTTCGTGTCTGTGAGTGTCGGTCAGGTCGTCGGGCGGCTGGGCTGCTTCGTCAACGGATGTTGCCTGGGGCGCCCGACGACGTTCTTCCTCGGCATGAGACCGCCACCGGCAAGCGCAGCCGCTCTCTTGGTGGGCCCAATCCCGCTGCACCCAGTACAGCTCTACGAAGCGGCGGCCGTGGCCGGAGTTCTCCTCGTGTTGATTCTTCGGCGTGAACGCATCGGTGATGGGTTCGCAACCGGGTTCTACCTGCTCTCCTTCGGAGCGATCCGGTTCGCGCTGCAGTACCTTCGGCTTGACGGTCCGACCGGCCTGACAGATGTCAACCGAGCCCAGCTGGCGGCGATAGCGTTGTGTTTGGTGGGATGTGGCGTCCTGTTGCTGACGCGAGCTGGCACGCGGGTGCGTTGATGATGTACCGACGCTTCTGGCTGGTCGCGTGTGCGTGCTCGGTCGGAGGCGTCGTGACTGGCTGCCGGACCGTTCTACGACATCCACTACCGGAGGTGCAGACAGCAACAAGCAGTGCTCCGTGGGGCCTCCGCGAGGAGTACTTTGCGCCAGCAGCCGTCTCGGTGGTGTTTGTCGTCTATCACGCGGAAGGAGAGAAGCCCTCAGAGAGGGCCCTCGACGAGCTCACGGAGTTCTGCGCGCAGTACTCAGGGGTGAGTTGTCGCTGGGTGTGGGGCGAGTCGGTCGCGGAAGAGGTGGAGTGGGACAATCTGGGGGTTGTGACGTGTCGGAAGCAATGGCCAACGCGGAATAGACATGTCTTCGTGAGGTATGTCGGTCACGATGAAAGTTATGCATTCATGGAACGTGTGGAGGCGGAGGGGTGCGGTGAGGGGGCATATTTCGGGATCTTCGTCGCGCAGGACAGGGTTCCGGGCGAGTATCTCGAGGCGCGAACACTGAAACACGAATTCGCGCACGTACTGGGCCTGGGGACGAACCCGGCCCACTGCTACGATATCGGTGTGCTTGGAGGGCATTGCAGAAACCCTGATTGCATCCTGGCTCCTCCAACCGGACGGTCAGTGGCCTACGCCGTACTGAGAGGCTTGTTCACGTTCAGGCTCGTGCGGGACCTCTGTCGTGAGTGCCAAGAGGACATGCGAGCCGCGAAGGAGCTGTGGGGAAATGGGAAGCGCGAGCTGAGCCGCGTTGGGGCCAGAATCGCCGGCGCGGGCGCCCCGCAGCGACTCCAGGAGGTCCACGGAAGATTTTGGGGCCCTGGCCGGGGGGATCGGCCAGGGCCCCGAGGGTGCGGAGGTCCCGAAGAGGAGAGGGTCAGGGGCGCGCGAGTCCTTTCTGAGCCGCGAGTCCGGAGGGTCGGGCCACTCCGGTTTCGTGAGGGCGGCTCTCGGTAGCGAACATTCCTATTACAACCCCCGTGCCAGCCGGGTACACGCCGGCAAGTCGAAGCGAGAACGTGACTTCGGGCTTCGCTTGCCGACCGGCCGGAAGCGAGGCGCGGGTCACGCTGTCCGACGATCGGCCAGCTCGACCGGACGCTGGCCGGACCGAGACCGGATCCGGACCGAAGCGGGCTACGGAGCGGTTTCCGGCGCGGGTTCCGGGTCGGTCCAGCGCCCGCGAGCGCGGATCAGTTCGACCAGCTTCTGCGGCGCCTCGGCCGACGGCACGTCGCGCTCGACCAGCTCGCGGCCGACGAAGAGCGCCACCTTCCCCGCGCCCCACCCGACGTAGCCGAAGTCGGCGTCGGCCATCTCGCCCGGCCCGTTCACGACGCACCCCATCACCGCGATCTTCAGCTTCAGGTGCGCGGTCAGCTGCCGCACCCGCTCGGTCGTCTCCTCGAGCTCGAAGAGCGTCCGTCCGCACGACGGGCAGGCGATGTAGTCGGCGCGCTCGAGTCGGCGGCGCGCCGCCTGCAGCACGTCGTGCAGGAGTTTCGCCGTCGCCGCGGCGTCGGGTGCCGCGGGGAGCCGCACCGCGTCGCCGATCCCGTCCAGCAGCAGCGAGCCGAGCCGCCCCGCGACGCCGATCCGGCGGTCGTCGCCGGCCGCAGACGGACGATCGCCGAGCACGATCGGCAGCCCGCGAGCCGGCCCGGTCGAGGCACGCGGCCAGCAGGCGGAACGATTCGATCGGCGCGGCGCATTCTCCGAGCTGCAATCCTGCCATCACGCCCGGGGCGAGGCCGGCGACGGCCGACGCAAAGCGCGCGATCGCTTCGGTCCCCGCGGCTCCCGGCGCGCCGTCCGTGCGCAGCAGGACGAGGACGGGCAGGCCGCCGGTCGCTGCGAGGGATGCGCCGAATGACTCGTCCTCATCGACCACGAGCGTGAGCCGGTCGACCCGGAAGGCCCACGCCGCGCGGCGCGCGAACGCCGCAGCGCGGGCCTGCGCGTTCTCCAGCGTGAGCGAGCGCGTCACGACCCCCGCCGGGAACTGCACGAGGAAGGCGACGGCGGCGTCGAGCCCGGCGGCATCCTCCACCGGCACGTCGACCACCTCGACCGGCGGCCGCAGCGCCAGCAGGGCCGCCACCTCGCGCGCGCCCCCGGCCGGAACGACCAGCTCGACGCGCGGCACTTCGTCGCCGCCGAAGGCCATCGGACCGGCTTCGATCCGCGCCGCGGCGCGACGCACCGGGTCGAGCGGATCCCTCGTCTCCACGACCTCGACCCGCGGATTCCCGCCGCGCTCGAGCGGACCCGCTCGTCTCAACGACCGCTGCGGGCAGAGTCCCGCCCAGTCCGAACTGCCGGACCAGTTCCCGCGCCACCGGCACCTCGTTGACCGGGTCTTCGGTGAGCGAGACCCGCACGGTGTCGCCCAGCCCGTCGGCCAGCAGCGTCGCGATCCCGGCCGACGACTTGATCCGCCCCTCGTCGCCCCCTCCGGCCTCGGTCACGCCGAGGTGCAAGGGGTACGGCCGGTGCTCGCGGTCGAGGCGGTCCACCAGCAGCCGGTAGGCGCGCACCATGACCTGCGGGTTGCTGGCCTTCATCGAGATCACGATCCGGTCGAAGCCGCGGTCCTCGGCGATCCGGACGAACTCCAGCGCCGACTCGACCATCCCCAGCGGGCTGTCGCCGAAGCGGTGCACGATCCGGTCGGAGAGCGAGCCGTGGTTGGTGCCGATCCGCAGCGCCACGCCCCGCTCCCGCGCGCGGTCGACGAGCGGCGCGAAGAGCTCGTAGAGGCGCTGCACGTCCTGGTCCCAGCGCGCGTCGTCGTAGGCCTCGCCCTTCAGGCTCTTGCGGTCGGCGAAGTTCCCGGGGTTCACCCGCACCTTCTCGACCAGGTCGACCACGGCGAGCGCCAGGTTCGGCGTGAAGTGGATGTCCGCGACGAGCGGGACCGTCACCCCTTCCTGCGCCAGCAGGCGCCGGATCTCCGGGAGCGCCTCGGCGTCCGGCTTGGAGGGGACCGTCACGCGCACGATCGCGCAGCCGGCGCGCGCCAGCGCGGCGACCTGGGCGGCGGTGGCCGCGGCGTCCGCGGTGCGGGTCGTGGTCATCGACTGGATCGCGATCGGGTACCGCCCGCCGACGGTCACGTTCCCGATCGCCACCTCGTGCGCCCGGCGCCGGACGGCGCGCGAGACCAGCAGCGCCGGCGCGCCGGCGGGCCGGTCAGAAGGCATACATGTCGGCGCCGCGGTCGAGCATCTTGATCTGCCGCTCCCACTGGTAGCGCAGGATCAGCATGATCCGGAAGGTCACGTCGGCGATCCGCCGGTTGGGGCTCTTCCAGTCCTTCTCGAGCCGGACCCACGACTGGTAGAGCGGCTTGCCGCCGAAGTACTTCTGCGGCAGGTCCCAGCGCCCGTCCTTCTGCTGCTGGGCCAGCAGCCACTCGAGGTAGCCCATCAGGGTCGGGTAGCGGTTGATCAGCCCCAGCCGCGCGAACTGCTCGAGCAGGTAGAACAGCTCCTCGAGGTTCCCCTTCTCGGTGTATTCCTCGATCGGCCGCAGCTGGATCCCGAAGCTCCGCGGAATCGAGCCGCGCGCCGTCCGGATCGACCCGATGTCGTAGCCGAGGTCCTGGTAGTCCGGCGAAAGCACGTAGTCGAAGATCTTCTTGAGGATGTTCCGCGCCCGCTGCGAGTCGAGCATCATCGGCACGTGGGCGAAGGTCCGCAGGATGTAGATGTCGGGGATGAAGACGTAGTGCTGCCGGAACGCCTCCGGCCGGAGCTGCGGCAGGCCGACGCCGACGTGCTCGACCGGGCGGCGCGAGACCGGGTCGCTGACGAACGACATGACGTTGTTCATCAGCTCCTCGACCGCGTCGAGGACCTTGTCCTCGAGGTAGCCGCCGCGGGCCAGCAGCGGGAGTGCCGCGATCTTGAGCAGCCAGCGATAGTGCCGCTCGCGCAGCGGGTCCTGCTTGACCTGCGTCTTGAACTCGAAGAGCGGGATGTCCTTCTTGTGGGTCAGGAAGCTCTTGAGCATCTTGGCCGCGTTGCGCACCTCTTTCGACTCGCGGTCCCAGGTCAGCTCGTAGAGCCACCAGAGCGTGCGCTCGGTCGAGCGCTCGGTCTTGCGCGGATCGCCCCCCAGCGCCACGCCACCCCACGAGCCGTCCTGGCGCTGGTAACGCATCTCCTGCTTCGCCGCCGGCCAGGCGATGCACTCCTGCCGCAGCTTGGCGACGTTGGGGTCGGCCACGGTGAGGTTGTGCAGCTCGGTCAGCAGGCGGTACTTGAGTGGCGCCCCGGCGTTGAGCACCAGCCACTCGGAGGGATCCGCACGCATCGGCGACTTCCAGTCGGCCATCCTTACCCTCTCCGCGAAAAGGCGCTCATGCCGAGCGCAACCGCACGGACGGAACATGCGGACGCCCGGCGGCCATCATCTGGGCGAAGCGGCCGAAGAGGTCCCACGCGTCGTGGGGACCCGGCGCCGCTTCGGGGTGGTACTGCACGCTGAAGAACGGCAGCTCGCGGTGGGCCAGGCCCTCCACGGTCCCGTCGTAGAGGCTGCGGTGCGTGACCTCGACGGCGTCCGGCAGCCCCTCGTCGGCCACGGCATAGCCGTGGTTCTGCGAGGTGATGGCGACCCGGCCGGTGCGCTCGTCCCGCACGGGATGGTTGATCCCGCGGTGGCCGAACTTGAGCTTGAATGTCATTCCTCCCAGCGCGTGCGCCGCGAGCTGGTGGCCGAGGCAGATCCCGAAGATCGGCACCCGTCCCAGCAGCGCGCGGATCGTTTCGATCTGGGACCGGCAGACCGCAGGGTCCCCGGGCCCGTTGGAGAGGAAGATCCCGTCCGGACGCAGCGCCAGCGCCTCCGAGGCCGAGGTGTGCGCCGGCACCACGGTCAGCCGGAAGCCGGAGTCGGCCAGCAGCCGGAGCATGTTGCGCTTGATCCCGTAGTCGAAGGCGACGACGTGCGGTCCCATCGCCGGCGCCTCGGAGAAGGCACCGAGCAGGCCGGAACGACCCTCGCGCCAGGCGTGCGAGCGGGCGCAGGTCACCCGTCCCACCAGGTCGACGTCGCCGATCGCGGGGGCGGAGCGGGCGCGGGCGACCGCCTCCTCGGCACCTGTCCCGTCGGTCGCGAGCAGGCCGCGCATCACGCCGGCCGAGCGCAGGTGGCGGGTCAGCGCGCGGGTGTCGATCCCGCTGATGCCGACGACGCCGGCCGAGACGAGGTACTGCGGGAGGTCGCCGTCGGCGCGCCAGGACGAGGCGGTCGTCGAGCCCTCGCGGACGATCAGGCCGGCCGCCTGGATCCGGTCGGCCTCGGGGTCCTGGGAGTTGACGCCCGTGTTCCCGACGTGGGGCACGGTGAGGCAGACCAACTGGCCGGCATAGGACGGATCGGTGAGGATCTCCTGGTAGCCGGTCATCCCGGTATTGAAGACGACCTCGCCACTGACCCCGCCGACCGCACCGAACCGTTTCCCCTGGAAGACACGGCCGTCTTCGAGGGCGAGGATGGATTCCATCGAGTGCTCCGGTCCCGGCGCGCCGTCCCGGCGGCAGGAGAAAGTCAGGCGAAGTGAGATCCGGCGCGGGTCGAACCGCTGAATGTTAGCGGACGGCGGCGGCCCGCGGCAACCAGCACGGGCAATTCCCGTAACTGCTGACCCGGCGCGGATTGACACCCCCTGGGGGGGCTGCTAGCATCCCCGACTTCGCCCCTGCCGGCGTGCGAACGCCGCTTGGGTGAGGTGCCGCCCGCCGGTGTGCGGCGGCAAGCGTACAGGCGCGTAGCTCAGTGGGAGAGCGCTACCTTGACACGGTAGAGGTCGGCGGTTCGAAACCGCCCGCGCCTACCAGTCCCGGGGCCCGGTGGACGGGCCTTCCCCATCGGAAGACCGGGGACGCAGCCGCGGGCTGGGCCGAACCGGGCGGCCGCGGCGCCGTTCGCGCGGCCGTTGCGCCACGCGGAAGACGGAGCAAGGGAGCGGTAGGGTGAGCGCACAGGTCGACATCACGCTGCCCGACGGCCGGGTCGAGCGGGTCCCCGCCGGAAGCAGCGGGGCCGACCTGGCGGCGCAGCTCGGCACGGCTTCCGGCCGGGCCGCGATCGCGGTGCGGATCGACGGCCGGCTGCGCGACCTCGACGCGCCCCTCTCCGGCGCCGCCCACCTCTCCTTCGTGCTCCCCTCCGACCCCGACGCGCTGGAGATCGTCCGTCACACCACCAGCCACGTCATGGCGCAGGCCGTGAAGGAGCTCTTCCCCGACGCGCGGATCGCGCAGGGGCCGGCGATCGAGGAGGGGTTCTACTACGACTTCCGCCGCGACCAGCCGTTCACCGACGAGGACCTGCCGCGGATCGAGGCGCGGATGCGCGAGATCGTCGCGCGCGCCCTGCCGATCCGCCGCCACGAAGTGCCCAAGGAAGCCGCGCTCGAGATCTTCGGAGCCGAGGGCGAGCCCTACAAGCTCTACTTCGTGCGCGAGAAGAGCGGGCCCGTCGCGTCCTACTACCAGCAGGGCGAGTTCCGCGACTTCTGCCTCGGCCCGCACCTGCCGAACACCGCGCGCCTGGGGGCCTTCAAGCTCCTCTCGGTGGCCGCCGCCTACTGGCTCGGCAGCGAGAAGAACGAAACGATGTGGCGGATCTACGGCACCGCCTTCCCGACCCAGGCGGAGCTGGACGCCCACCTCGCGCGCCTGGAAGAGGCGAAGAAGCGCGATCACCGCCGCCTGGTCCGCGAGCTCGACCTGGTCTCGATCCAGGAGCTCGCCGGCAGCGGGCTCGTCTTCTGGCACCCGCGCGGCAGCGTCGTCCGGCACGAGATCGAGACGTTCCTGCGCGAAGAACTCACCCGGCGCAACTACGTCTTCGTCAACACCCCGCACATCGCGCGCGACACGCTGTTCAAGACCTCCGGCCACGCCGACTACTACCGCGACAACATGTACATGCTGCGGACGGCGGACGACGAGGAGTACTTCCTCAAGCCGATGAACTGCCCCGGCCACATCCTGATCTACGGCTCGCGCGGCCGCTCGTACCGCGAACTGCCGATCCGGATGGCCGAGCTGGGCACGGTCTACCGCTACGAGCGCTCGGGCGTGGTCCACGGCCTGTTCCGCGTGCGCGGCTTCACCCAGGACGACGCCCACGTCTTCTGCCGCCCGGACCAGATCGTGGACGAGGTCGACGACTGCCTGGACCTGGTCGAGGTGATCTTCCGGACCTTCGGCTTCGCCGACCTGCACTACGAGCTGTCGATCTGGGACCCGAAGCACCCGGAGAACTACATCGGCAGCGCCGAGCAGTGGTCGGGTGCGGAGGCCGCGCTGCTCGAGGCGCTGAGCCGTCGTGGGCTGGCCTACAAGCGCTTCGAGGGCGAGGCGGCGTTCTATGGCCCCAAGATCGACGTCAAGGTCGTCGACGCGATCGGCCGGCCCTGGCAGCTTTCGACCGTCCAGTTCGACTTCAACCTGCCGGGACGGTTCGACATCTCGTTCGTCGACCAGGACGGGCAGCACAAGGCGCCGGTGATGGTTCACCGCGCGATCCTGGGCTCGATCGAGCGCTTCTTCGGGATCCTCGTCGAGCACTTCGCCGGCAGCTTCCCGGTCTGGCTCGCACCGGTGCAGGCCAAGGTCCTGCCGGTCTCCGACAAGGTGATGGACTACGCCGAGTCGGTGCACCGCTCGCTGGTCGCGGCGGGGCTGCGCGCCGAACTCGACCGCCGGCCGGAGAAGGTCGGCGCCAAGATCCGCGACGCGGAACTGGAGAAGATCCCCTACATGCTCGTCGTCGGCCCCCGCGAAGCGGAGGCCGGCGCCGTCTCACTGCGCGTGCATCACCAGGGCGATCAAGGATCGATCCCCGTCGCGGCCTTCCTCGAACGGGCGAAGGTCGCGATCTCATCCCGCAGTCTGACCCCCTGAAACCGCACGAGAAGGCACCCACAGGAGTCCGCCATGCCGAAGATGAAGACCCACCGGGGCGCCGCGAAGAGAATCCGGATCACGGCCACCGGCAAGCTCAAGCGCTCCAAGGCCAACAAGAGTCACATTCTCACCAAGAAGGACAGCAAACGGCGCCGCCACCTGGACACCGAGACGTTCATCTCCAAGGCCGACGAGAAGAACTTCAACGGCATGCTCCCCTACGGGCGCCCCTGACGGCCGAGCCCAGCTCGCCGCGTCACCTGAAGCCGGTCTTCCCCGTCCGGCCAGGGTGAGAAAGGAGAACGCACCATGCGCGTGAAACGGGGTACCAACCGGCGCGACCGCCGGCGCAAGATCCTGGCCCGGGCCAAGGGCTACTACCTCTCGAAGCACAACTGCTACCGGATCGCGAAGCTGCAGGTCGATCGCTCCCTGCTCTTCGCCTACGCCGGGCGCAAGCAGAAGAAGCGCCACTTCCGCGCGCTGTGGATCACCCGCATCGGCGCCGCCTCGCGCGCCAACGGGATCTCCTACAGCCGCTTCATCGACGGGTTGAAGAGGGCCGGCATCGAGCTCGATCGGCGCGTTCTGGCCGACCTGGCGCTGCAGCAGCCGCAGACCTTCACGCAGCTCGTCGACAAGGCGCGCGCCGCGCTCGCCTGAGCTTTACGGCGGCCCCTCTCGTCTTCCGCCTCGCCGTGACCGCCGGCCTCGAGCCGGCGGTGGCGGACGAGGTGCGCCGTCTCGGCGGCCCCGAGCCGCTGTCCGCGGCCCGAGGCGCCGTGCGCGTGCCGGGCGACCTGCTGCTGGGGGCGCGGCTGACGCTCGGGCTGCGCTCGGCGCCGCGCGTGATCCTGGAACTCGCGACGGGGCTCCCCGAGGAGGCCGAGGGGTTTCAGCCCGAGTTGACCCGGATCGCTTGGGAGGAGTGGCTGCCGCGCGAGGTCGGCTGGGCCGTCCGCGTCACCGGCACCACGGAGGAGTTGCGCTCACCGCTCCACACCGCGCGGCTGGTCAAGGACTCGGTCCGCGACCGCTTCGCCGCGCGGGGCCTCGCGTGCCCTCCCGTCGACCCGCGCGGGGCGCGGATCCTGGTCGATTTCCGGCTCGAGCGCGGCGCGGCGTCGGCCGGGATCGACCTCGGCGGTCACAGCCTCCACGCGCGGGGGACCGGCCGCCAGGGGATCGCTCCGCTGCGGGAAGACGTCGCGGCGGGGATCGCCCTGCTGGCGGGCGTCGATCCCGAGCGCCCGCTGCTCGACCCGTTCTGCGGAACGGGAACCCTGGTCGCCGAAGCGGCGGCGCTTGCGCTCGGGATCCCGCCGCAGCGAACGCCGGATTCGCTGGCCGTCTCGACCCTGCTCCCGTTCGCGGGCCTCCCGCTCGAGGCGATCGCCCAGGAGTTGCGCCCCGAACGGATTCCGCTGCACGCCCCGTTCCTCGCCTCGGATCGCAACCCGCGCGCGCTGGCCGAGGCGCGCGCCGCGCTCGCGCGCCAGGGACTCGGGCGCCACGTCGAGCTCGAGTGCGCCGAGATCGAGACGGTCGAGCCGCCGGATGGGCCGGGCCTCGTCCTGACCAACCCGCCGTGGGGGCTGCGGCTCGCCGACGAGGCCGCCGGCGCGTGGCGCGGACTCGGAACGCTGGCGCGTCAACGGCTGGCGGGCTGGACGCTGGCCGCGCTGTCCGGAAACGCCGCGATCACCCGGCACCTCGGGTTCAAGGCCGAGCGCCGGATCCCGTTGACGGTCAGCGGCGTCGAGGCCCGGCTGCTGGTCTACGCGGTGCGCGCCGCGCTTAGAGTGTGATCTCGGCGAGCGCGACCGGGTGGATCATCCGGTAGCGGGTCAGCACCTCGGGGTGGACCTCGCCCACGACCCCGATTCGCTCCCCCGCCCCGTCGAGGATCTCGGCCCCGCGGCCCGGGATGAAGAGCGGCCAGTCGAGCGCGCGGAAGCTGGTCCCGCCGCCGTCGCGCCCGGTCTCGCGCAGCAGCGCGTCGACCGCGGAGCGCGCGTCGGCATAGCCGAATCCGTCGCCCGCCAGCGCGCAGCCGGCGACCATCGTCTCCGCGGCGCCGGTCTCGCGCGACGCGTCGGCGTGCACGACGAGGCCGACCTCGAAGATCCGCTGCGGATACGGGTGGCCGAGGTTGATCGCCAGCGTCTCCAGCAGTCCCGGCACGACCGAGATCCGGACCATCGTCTGCTCGATCGAGATCGGGTTCTCGATCGTGACCTGGCGGTCGTCGTCGGGCAGTCCGGTCTTGCGGTAGGTCGCCTCCTCCGAGGTCAGCGCGAGCGTCATGACCTCGAGGAAACCCATCCCGGCGAGTGCCTCGCGCGCCCGCGCGGCGTCCTCTTCCCGTTGCTCGGGCAGTCCGATCGTCGCCGCCGCCAGGCCGACCGCGGGGATCCGGTCGTAGCCGTGAGCGATCGCCGCGTCCTCGACCAGGTCGCGTGGATGCAGGATGTCCGAGCGCCACGCCGGGACCTGGACGATGCACCTGGCCGTCGACCACCGTCGCGTCGTGGCGCATGAAGCGCAGCAGCTCGGCGACGTCCTCGGCGGTCCACGCCACGCCGATCAACCGGCCGGCGGCGACGGGATCGAGGACGACCTCGTGCGGCGCGAGGTCGGGCGTGACGCGCGCCCCGTCCGCGTACCGGACCGTGACCGTCTCGGCGTGCGCCCCGGGGCAGGCCTCGAGCAGGCTGGTCACGACCATCGCCAGCGCCTTGTCGATGTGGCGGTCGGCCAGACCCGTGACGTCGATCACGACGTCCTTCGTCGCGGTGGTGACGCGCGTCGCCTCACTGTTGATGATCGGCGGCATCGACAGCACGCTCCCCTTCGCGTCGGCCAGCAGCGGGGCCCTGGTGTTCCCTTCCAGCAGCCAGGCGTAGGCGGTCCCCTTGGGGTGCTTCTGCAGGATCTCGCGCGGCGTCAGCGCGGCGTGCGGCTGCGCCGGATCGAAGCCCAGCGGCACGAAGCGCACGCCGTCCAGCTCGACCGCGCGGTACGAGAGCGCGGGACCGGCGACGGTCGCCAGGTCGTAGACGCCGATCGAGGCCAGCTTGCGGTCGCGGCCCAGCGCCCAGTGGACGTTCTCCTGCAGCTTCATCAGGCCGCGCAGCCGCGCGTCGTCGAGCGTCAGCCCGCGCACGATCGCGGCGACGATCCGCGGGCGGTGCACGCCCGGCCCGGCCAGCGCGGGATCCACGTCGACCGTGAAGCTCCCGGGCTCGAGGCGGTAGCGCGGCGCACCCGACTCGCGGCGCAGGAAGCCCCGCAGCCCGCGCGCCAGCCCCTCCGGGCCGAACAGGTCGGGCCGCACGGCGAGCAGTTCCATCCGCAGCACCCGGACTTCGCCTGCCGGCACGCCGAGCGTTGCCGCGGAGCGCAGTTCGACCCCGCAACCCTCGCAGGCCGGCGGCGGCGCGGCGTCCTCGCCCCCTTCCGAGAGCGTGCCGCATGACGGGCAGCGCCAGCGATAGGCAGTCGCCCAGCCCTCGACCGAGCAGCCGAAGCGGTGCAGCTCGTGCTCGAGCTCGGCGGGCTCGATGGTCGCGCCGTAGCGCGCGAAGAGCTCGTCGAGCGGGATCCCTAGGATCGGCACAGCGGCGTCTCCTCGAGCCACTCGAGGTGGGCGAGGTAGATCTCGCGGATGTCCGACAGGCCGAAGCGGAACATCGCCACCCGCTCGAGGCCGAGGCCCCAGGCCAGCACCGGCGCGGTGCAGCCGAGCGGCTCGGTGACCTCGGGCCGGAAGATCCCTGCCCCGCCCATCTCGACCCAGTCCTGGCGCGACTCGAGGTAGACGAAGACCTCGACCGACGGCTCGGTGTAGGGGAAGAAGGCGGGCCGGAACTGGATCCGCGGGAAGCCCATCTTCCGGTAGAAGGTCGTCAGGAGCGTCAGCAGCATCGCAAACGACGCGTTGGCGTCGATCACGATCCCGTCGACCTGGTGGAAGACCGGCAGGTGCTTGTAGTCGATCGTCTCGCGCCGGAAGACCGGGCCGACCGAGAAGACGCGCCGCGGCGGGCCGCGGGTCGGCGTAGAGCGCGCGCACCGTCGCGGCGGTGGTGTGGGTCCGCAGCACGCAGCGCTCGGCCAGGGCCGGGTCCCACCGCGTTCGCCAGCCGATCGAGCCGGTGTCGCCGCCGTCCTCGTGGGTGCGGCGCACGCGCTCGACCAGCGCCGGATCGGGCAGCGTCGCCCGCTCCGGTCGCGCGACGTAGAAGGTGTCCTGCATGTCGCGCGCCGGGTGGTCCTGCGGCTGGAACAGCGCGTCGAAGTCCCAGAAGGCCGACTCCACCCACGGGCTCTTCGTCTCCTCGAAACCCATCTCGAGGAAGACCCGCCGCGTTTCGTGGAGGATCCGCCGGAAACGGGTGCTCCTTGCCCGGCACCACCTCCGGGCCGGGCAGGCCGATGTCGTAGGCGCGGAACGCGACCTCGCGCCAGCGTCCCGACACCAGCAGCTCGGTGGTCAGCTCGTTGACCTCGCGGCGGGACTCGACCCCTCCCGCCCGGAGCGCCGCGCCCTCAACGGTCATCGCGACCAGCCGCCGGCGCCGCTCGCGGCGCTCGACGACCCCGGCGCGCGCGGCCAGGCGCTCGAGCGCGGCATCGAGCGCCTCGCCGGCGTCGAGCACCGCAGCCCGGCGCGCCGGTCCGTGATCGACGAGGAACTGCAGCAGGCGCTCGTCGGGCTCGGCCGCCGGCTCGGCGCCCGCCCAGGCCTCCGTCGCACGCAGCCGTGCGCCGTCCTTCGCGGCCCAGCCGCGCTGGGTCAACCAGCGCAGCGACTCGCCGATCTCCTTCGTCGACAACCCCGAGGCCGCAGCGAGGGTCGGGATCTCGGCCTCTCCGCCGGCCACCGCGAGGGCCCGCGCGACCCGCCGCTCCGGAAAGACACAACCGCTCCCAGCCCGCCGCCTTCGGCGCCGACCCGGTACTCGTCCTCGGACTCCTCCGAAACGGTCACCAGGCCGCGCTCGGCGAGCGTCGCGACCGCGCCCGCCACCGGACTCTGGTCGAGCCCCAGGCGGCGCGCCAGATCCTCGACCCCGAGCGCCCCGCCGTCCGGCGGAAGGGCCTCCAGCACCCGCACTTCGACCTCGCGCAAGACCGCACCCACGCCGACCTCCCGCGCCTGCCGCGCAGAACGGCGGATTGTATCCTCGATCCCCGACCCCGGGCTCGCCCCCCGACCCCGTATAATCCCCTCCCCGGAGGACCGTTCGCGTGATGCCGGAAAACGGAGTTCCCCCGGCCCGGCCGGCGGCGCAGGTGGTCGAGGTCGAACTCGCCGGCCGGCTCTACCGGCTCCGCGGCGAGGACCCGGCGCTGCTGCGCGCCCTGGCCGCCCGCGTCGACGACGCGCTGGCCGAGGTGGCGGGCGCGTCCGGGCTGCGCGACGACTTCAAGGTCGCGGTGCTCGCCGCGCTCAACCTCGCCTCGGAGCACGAGGAGCGGCGCGAGGCCTGGCTGGTGCGCGCGCGCGCCGTGGGGCAGCGCGCGCGGCGCCTCGAGGAGAGCCTGCTGCAGCTCGCCGCGGCGATCGAGCCGGTGGACGAGCCACGCGGCTGACTCGCGTGCCGGTGGCGGTTGACCCCCCCGCCACAGCCCCGCATACTGCTCCCGACCGGCAGAACGGGTTTACGTGCCGGCGGATCGCGCTTGAGCCAACAGCACCACCTCGGGAGCCTGGACTCCGCGGAGGGTGTGCAGGCCTTCTCGGCGCCTTGCGCGCCACGACTGAAGGAAGCCTAAGCCCGCGGGAGGGCACCCACCTGGTCCTCCAGGCATCAATCCCGCATCCGCCCACCGCCCCGATCTGCCGGCCACTTCGATCGATCGACCGGCGGACCGCATGAACCCGTTGCTCTGGCTCGGAATGCTGGACGCGGCTCTCGTGGTCGTCGTGGCCGCGTCTGGCGATCTTCGCCGCGCGGCGCTCGCGCCAGCTCTCGCAGCAGATCGAGCGCCTCACCCAGCTCGAGCTCGAACTCGAGCGCCGGGTGGAGGAGCAGGTCCGCCGGCGGGTCGTCGACGAGGAGCGACGGCTCCGCGAACGGATCGCCCAGCGCGAGGCCGAGGCCGCGCGCAAGACCGAGGAGGTCACTCGCCGGTCCGCCGAGCTGGCCGACCGGCGGCAGAAGCTGGAGGAGCGCGGCGCGACGCTCGACGCGAAGGCCGAGGAGATGGCCGAGCGGGCCGGCGCCCTCGACGCCCGCTCGACGCGGCTCGATGAGCGGGAGGCGCGGATCGCCGGCAGCGAGGACCAGATCCGCAGCCGGCTCGAGCAGGTCGCCGGGCTCTCGGCCGACGAGGCCAGGGAGCGCCTGATCGCCACCCTGGAGCGGGAGCTCTCGGGCGAAGTCGCCCGCCATGTCGCCCGCGCCGAAGAGAGCGCCCGGCTCGCCGCCGACGAGCGCGCGCGCGAACTGGTCCTGCGCGCGATGGCGTCGGTCCGCGGGTCGGTCGCGATCGAAGGGACGATCTCCCTCGTCGAGCTGCCGAGCGACGAGATGAAGGGACGCGTGATCGGGCGCGAGGGACGCAACATCCGCGCCCTCGAGCACACCACGGGAGTCGACTTTCTGGTCGACGACACGCCGCACGCGATCCTGCTGGCGTCGTGGGACCCGCTGCGGCGCACGATCGCCGCGCGCTCGCTGCAGAAGCTGGTCGAAGACGGCCGGATCCACCCCGCGCGGATCGAGGAGGTCGTCGAGAAGTCGCGCTCGGAGGCCGACGAGGAAGCGCGCGAGCGGGGCGAGGCGGCGATCTTCGAGCTCGGGATCACCGGTCTGCACGAGCGCCTCGTGCTCCTGCTCGGTCGGCTGTCGTTCGCCAGCGACCACGGGCAGAGCCTGCTCCAGCGCGCGCGCGAGGTGGCGCTGATCGCGGGCGAGCTGGGCGACGAGATGCGCCTGTCCGGCGACGCCCTGCGGCGCGCCGGGCTGCTCCACGACGTCGCCCGCGCGGACAAGGTGCCGCTGCTGCAGCACCCGGCGATCGCCAGCGCCGATCTCGCGACCCGCTTCGGCGAGCAGCCCGCGGTCACGCACCCGATTCGCCTGCTGGCGCAACCCAATGACGCGCCGCGCACGCCGGAAGGGGTGGTCCTCGCCACCGCCCGGCGGATCGTGGTCTCGCGCCCCGGGGCCCGGAACGACAACCTGCAGCGCCACATGGACCGCCTGGAAGAGGTCGAGCGGATGGCTCTGGCGCACGAGGGAATCGAGCGCGCCACGGCGGTCCGCGCCGGCCGCGAGCTGCGGGTCCACGTGAGGGCCGAGGCGACCTCCGACGAGCAGGCGCTGCTCCTGGCCCGCAACCTGGCACTCGAGATCGAGAAGACGGTCGACTACCCCGGGCAGATCCGAGTCGTCGTGATCCGCGAGACCCGCGCCGTCAGCTACGCGGTCTGAGCGCGACCGCGGCGCGCCATGAACCTGCTCGCGATCGGGGATGTCTTCGGGGAGACCGGGCGGCGCGCGG
Source organism: uncultured Acidobacteriota bacterium (assembly GCA_963702425.1). GTDB lineage: Bacteria > Acidobacteriota > Polarisedimenticolia > J045 > J045 > JALOKP01. Next base: position 47,425 of record CAVPCQ010000006.1, on the reverse strand, counting down.
TGGCGCAGTGGCTGCCGAGGCTGCGCGAGGAACACGACGCGGCGTTCGTCGTGGTCAACGTCGAGAACATCAAGGGAGGCCGCGGAGTCGATGCGGCCGGAGCGCGCGCCATGCTCGAGGCGGGCGCCGACTGCCTGACGTCCGGCAACCACGTCTGGGCCCAAAAGGGGCACGACCAGCTGCTCGAGCGCGAGCCGCGCCTGCTGCGGCCGGTCAACTACCCCGAACCCTGTCCCGGCCGCGGCTTCCTCGTCGCGCCGTCGCTGGCCGGACTGCGGATCGCGGTCGTCAACCTGCAGGGGCGCGTCTTCATGCCGCCGGTCGACGATCCCTTCCGCGCCGCGGACCGCGTTCTCGAACAGCTCTCCGGCCGGGCCGACGCGATCGTCGTCGACTTCCACGCCGAGGCGTCGTCGGAGAAGCTGGCGCTCGCCACCTACCTCGACGGCCGCGTCGCCGGAGTGTTCGGGACCCACACCCACGTCCAGACCGCCGATGCCCGGGTTCTCCCGGGAGGGACCGGGTTCATCACCGACCTCGGCATGACCGGCCCCTACGGCGGCGTGATCGGGATGCAGCGCGAGGCCGCGCTGCGCCGGTTCCTGACCGGCCGCCCGGGACACGCCGACCCCTCCGATGGCGAGCCCGGCCTGCGCGGCGCGCTGTTCGAGATCGACGAGGGAAGCGGCCGCGCGACGGCGGTGCGCCGGCTCGCGCGCGGGGCCGGGGGCGCCTGATGCGCTCCGGCGCGCACACGCCGGGTGGTGACGATCCCCTCCCTGGCTCACGCCTCGCGCCGCTGACCGTCACGCAGCTCAACGAGCTGGCTGACGCGCAGCTACGCGAGGGGATCGGCCCGGTCTGGGTCGCGGGCGAGATCGTGCGCTTCGTCGCGCACGGCTCCGGGCACTGGTACTTCTCGCTGACCGACGGGCGGGCGTCGATCTCCTGCGCGATGTTCCGGCGCGAGAACCTGCGCGTCCGCTTCACGCCCGGGGACGGCCTCGAGGTGCTGGCGCTGGCGCTCCCCTCGGTCTACGCGGTGCAGGGCCGGTTCCAGCTCGCGGTCTCGGCGCTCGAGCCGGTCGGGGCCGGCTCGGCTGCGCTGGCCTTCGAGCAGCTCAAGGCCCGGCTCGCCGCGGAAGGGCTGTTCGACGCCGAGCGGAAGCAGGCGCTGCCGGCGCTGGCCCGCCGGATCGGTGTCGTGACCTCGCCCGACGGCGCGGCGCTGCGCGACGTGCTGCGCGTCCTGGCGCGCCGCGTCTCGGGCCTGCACGTGCTGGTCGTGCCGGCGACCGTGCAGGGGGCGAAGGCTCCCGAGGAGATCGTCGCCGCGCTCGCAGCGGCCGACGCGTGCGGCCTCGACCTGCTGCTGGTGGTGCGCGGCGGCGGGGCGCGCGAGGATCTGGCGGCCTTCGACGACGAGCGGGTGGTGCGCGCGATCGTCGCCTGTCGCACGTCCGTCGTGACCGGCGTCGGCCACGAGATCGACACCACGCTGGCCGACTTCGCCGCCGACCTGCGCGCTCCGACCCCCTCGGCGGCAGCCGAGGTCGTGGTCCGGGCCGAGATCGAGATGGCGGCTCGCGTCGCTTCCGGAGCATCGCGCCTGGCCCAGGCCGCGCGCCGCCGGATCGATCGCGCCCGCGCCCGCCTCGCACCGCTCGCCGGCGCCCGCGCCCTGGGGTCGGTTCCGCGGGCGCTGAGCCGGCTGGCGGCCCACGCGGCCGATCTCGAGCGCCGGCTCGAGCTGGTGCAGCGGGCCGTGCTCGATCGCCGGCGCCGCGCGTTGGGCGTGCTCGTCGCACGCCTGGCTCCCGAGGGGCAGCGCGCGCGGCTCGCGGGGCGGCGTCACCGCCTCGCCGTCGCCCGCGCCGCGCTCCGCGTCGCCGTGGCGCGGCGGCTCGCGGCCGGCCGCAGCCGCTGCGCCGCGCTGGTGGCGCAGCTCGACGCGCTGTCGCCGCTGGCGGTGCTGGCCCGCGGTTTCGCGCTCGTCACCCGGGCCGGCCGGCCGGCGGCGGTGGTGCGCGACGCGGCGTCGCTCGTGGCCGGGGAGCGCGTCGCGGTGCGGCTGGGCCGCGGCGCGTTCGCGGCGACGGTGGACGGCCCGATCGACGAGCGACCATGACGACTGGGAGCGGCCGCGTCGAGCCGGGGACGAGGAGACGAGGAGGAGGCATGGTCGACAGGACCGGATCGGCGGCGCCGCCCGCCGGCGACGACAAGGGGTTCGAACGCTCGCTCGCGCGGCTCGAGGCGATCGTCGGTGCGATGGAGCAGGGCGAGCTGCCGCTGGAAGAGAGCCTGGCGCTGTTCGAGGAGGGGGTGGCGCTGGCCCGCGCGCTCGAGGCCCAGCTGCAAGCCGCGGAGATGAAGGTCGAGGCGCTCGTCCGCGGCACGGCGGGCGAGCCCCTCGCCGTGCCGTTCGAGCCGCCGACGGACGCGCCGTGAGTGCCGCCGAGCCCGGCACCGACGCGCTCGCCGCTTGGCGCGAGCAGGTCGAGCGTGGGCTCGAGGACGCCCTGGCCGCGCCGGAGGAGCTCGCGGGCGCAGACGCGGAGCTGCTCGAAGCGATGCGCTACGCGCTGCTCGGCGGGGGAAAGCGGCTGCGCCCGCTGCTGACGCTCGCGGCCTGCCGCGCCTGCGGCGGAACGACCGCGGCGGCGCTGCCGGCGGCGGTGGCGATCGAGATGATCCACGCCTACAGCCTCGTGCACGACGACCTGCCGGCGATGGACGACGACGACCTGCGGCGTGGGCGGCCCACGACGCACAAGGTCTACGGCGAGGCGATGGCGATCCTCGCCGGCGACGCGCTGCAGACCCGGGCGTTCGAAGTGCTCGCCCGCGGCGCAGTCCCGGGAGCGACGGTCGCGGCGCAGGTCGTAGCGCTGGCGGCTGCGGCCGGACCGGCCGGGATGGCCGGTGGCCAGGCGCTCGACCTCGCCGCCGCCGGAACTCCGGCCGACGCCGGGGCCGTCGCCCGCATCGACCGGATGAAGACCGGTGCGCTCCTGACCGCCTGCTTCGAGCTCGGGGCGCTCGCGGCCGCGGCTCCGGAACCGGTGCGTGCGCGGCTGGTGAGGTGCGGCGAGCTGGTCGGCGAAGCGTTCCAGATCCAGGACGACATCCTCGACCTCACGGCCTCCACCGAGCAGCTCGGCAAGACGGCCGGCAAGGATCTCGTTCAGGGGAAAGCGACCTGGCCGGCGCTGGTCGGGCTCGACGCGGCGCTGCGACGAGCGGCGGCGCTGCGGGACGAGGCGCTCGCCGGTTTGGCATCCCTCGGGCCGGCGGCGGATCCGGTGCTCGCCCTCGTGCGCGCGGCCGTCGACAGGAGCCATTGATGGGCGGGGCGCCCCGGCCTCCCCGGCGGCGCCTCGATCTGGCGTTGGTCCAGGCCGGGCTCGTTCCCTCGCGCGAGAAGGCGCAGGCGCTGGTCATCGCCGGCCGCATCCTCGTGGACGGGCGGCGCGTCGACAAGCCGGGGACTCCCGTCCCCGCCGGCGCCGCACTCGCGCTGACCGAGGGCGACCGGCTCTACGCGTCGCGCGGCGGCCTCAAACTGGCCCCGGTCCTCGACCGGCTCGGCCTCGACCCGGCCGGGTGGCGCTGCCTCGACCTCGGGGCCTCGACGGGCGGCTTCACCGACGTCCTGCTGCGCCGCGGCGCGGCCCACGTCACGGCGGTCGACGTCGGTCACGGCCTGCTCGACGCCGGGCTCCGCGCCGACCCCCGGGTCCTCGTCGTCGAGCACTGCAATGCGCGCTACCTCGGCGCCGGCCAGGTCGCTCCCCCCTACGACCTGGCCACGGCCGACCTGTCGTTCATCTCGCTGACCCTCGTCCTGCCCGCGGTCCTGCCCCTTCTCGGATCCGGGGCTCGGCTGCTGCTCCTGGTCAAGCCGCAGTTCGAGCTCTCGCCCGCGCTCGTCGGCCGGGGCGGGGTCGTCCGCGATCCGGAGCTTCGCGGCCGCGCCGTGCTGCGGGTCGGCCACTTCCTCGAGGAGCGGGGCTGGGGGCCGGCCGCCGCGGCCTCCTCGCCGGTCGCGGGCCCGAAGGGGAACCGCGAGGTCTTCCTGCTCGCCACCCGGGGTCCCGGACTCGGCACGGCGGCCTTTGATAGGCTGGTCGACGAGGAGGTCCGGCGCGATGCCAGCTGACCAGCGTGCGGTCGCCGTCTTCAGCAAGCCGCACCCCGACGCGCCGGCCGTCCTGCGGCGCGTCTTCTCGAGCCTCGACCGACTCGGCTGCGAGCCGCTCGCCGACGAGGACACCGCCCGGACGCTCGGCCTGCCGTCGTTCGTGTCGCGCGAGGAAGGAGCGCGGCGCGCCGACCTCGCGGTCGTCATCGGGGGCGACGGGACGCTGCTCGCTTCGGCGCGCACGATCGGGGCGCGCGAGACCCCGATCCTGGGGATCAACCTAGGGCATCTCGGGTTCCTCACCGAGCTGCGCTGCGACGAGATCGACGACGTCCTGGCGGCCGCCCTTGCCGGGCGGGCACCGCTCGAGCGGCGTCCGATGCTGGCGGTCTCGCACAACGACGACCTGCCGCGCGACCAGCACCTGGCGCTGAACGACGTCGTGATCTCCAGCTCGAGCGCGGTGCGGCTGTTCACGCTCTCGCTCTACATCGATGCCGAGTGGGTGACCGACTACCGCGCCGACGGCCTGATCCTGTCGACGCCGACCGGCTCGACCGCCTACAGCCTGTCGGCGGGGGGGCCGGTCGTCGTCCCCTCGGTCGACGCCCTGCTCGTCACGCCGATCTGCCCGCACTCCCTGTCGCAGCGGCCGCTGGTGCTGCCCGGATCGACCCGGATCCGGGTCGTGCTTCCCGAGGGACGCCCGGGGACGACGGTCCAGGTCACGATGGACGGTCAGGTCGCGTTCCCGCTCCTCCCCGGGGAGAGCGTGACGGTCGAACGCGCCCCCTTCGCCACGACGCTGGTGCGCCGGCCGGGGCGCTCGTTCTTCAGCGTGCTGCGCAGCAAGCTGGGCTGGGGACACCCGTAGGGGGGCGGAGGCGCGGGCCGCCACAGAGGGCGGCCCCTACGGTTTGTTGAGGTCGAGGCGGGCCAGCAGCGCGCCGCCGACGACCAGCAGCAGCGCGATCGAGCCGATGCCCGCTCGCGGGCTGCCGGTGAAGCGGCCGACGACGCCGACCAGAAACGGACCGATGATCGCCGCAAAGCGCCCCACCATGTTGTAGAAGCCGAAAAACTCCGCCGTGCGCTCGGCCGGGATGAGCCGGGTGTACAGCGAGCGCGACAGCGCCTGAACGCCGCCCTGAGCCGTCCCGACCAGGATCGCGAGCGCGTAGAAGGGGCTGATCGAGACGCCACCCACCAGCCACGGCTCGACCGTCAGCTGGGTGGCCAGCGCGGTGACGATGATGTACACGCCGATCCCGGCCAGGATCGGCCGCTTCGGCCCGAAGCGCTGGCCGGCCCAGCCGAACGCCAGCGCGCACGGAAAGGCCACGAACTGGACCAGCAGCAGCGCGCTGATCAGCGTCGCCGTGGGAAACCCGAGCGACTTGCCGTAGTCGACGGCCATCGTGATCACGGTGTCGACGCCGTCGATGTAGAGCCAGTAGGCGACCAGGAAGCCGAAGACGACCCGGTAGCGGCGCACCTCGTGGAAGGTGTCGCGCAACTGCGCGAGGCCCCGCCGCAGCGCCTCGCGCATGGGAACGCGCCCGGCGTCACCCGGTTCCGGCACCGCGACGAACAGCGGGATCGAGAACAGCGCCCACCAGGCGGCGACGGTGAGGAACGAGAGCTGGACCGCGCGCAGCGTCCCGCCGGCGCGCGCCGCGTCGTCGGCGCCGGCCGGGACGAGCCCGAAGAGCTCCGGCCGGAGCGTCATCAGCACGTTGAAGGCGAACAGCAGACCGCCTCCCAGGTACCCCAGGCCGAAGCCGAGGCTCGAGACGCGATCGACGTTCTCGGAGCTGCTGACCGACGGGAGGAGCGAGTCGTAAAAGACGAGTGAGCAGAGCCAGAACACGTACCCGAGGCCGTAGACCGTCGCCGCCGCCGGCCAGGCGCCGCGCGGGATCGCCGGGAGGATCGCCGTCATCGCGATCGCCAGCGCCGCGAACAGCGCGAGCGAGCGCTTTCGTGCCCCCCCTCCGTCGGCGAAGCTGCCGAGCACGGGCGCCGTGACGGCGACGGTCAGCCCGGCCAGCGAGAGCGTCACGCCGAGCCAGAAGGTGCTGACGGTCGGCTCGGTCCCCGCGCTCCAGAAATCCTTGAAGAAGACCGGGAAGAAGCCGGCGACGACGGTCGTCGCGAAGGCCGAGTTGGCCCAGTCGTAGAGCGCCCACGACCAGACCGTGCGCCGGTCGACCTTCCCCGCCCTGCGCCCCATGCAGTCCTGCCCCTCCGCGCCGCCCGTGCGCGAGGCGACGGTTCTCGCACGCGGCGGGCGGCCTGTAAAGCCCCCCGGCGACCTTCGGCCGCCGGCGCTAGAATCAAGCGATGCGCCTGCCGCCGCGCCGCACCCTGCTGCTCTTCGCCGCGCTCTACGCGATCGCGGTCCTCGGCGGGGTCGCGTTCGCGATCGTGCTGTCGCGCGACATTCCGGGCCTCGAGCAGCTCTCGGCGCTGGAGCTGCCGCAGTCGACGATCCTGCTCGATCGCAACGGCGAGCGCTACTCCAGCTTCGCCGAGCAGCGCCGGACCTCGGTCCCGCTCTCGCGGATGAGTCCGTGGCTGATCAAGGGACTGCTCGCGACCGAGGACCCGCGCTTCTACGACCACGTCGGGATCGACCCGCAGGCGATCGCGCGCGCGCTGGTCAACAGCGCGCTCTCGTTCGACTGGGGCGCCGAGGGCGGGAGCACGATCTCGCAGCAGCTGGCGCGCGGGATCTGGCTCCACCCGCAGAAGACCGTCAGCCGGAAGCTCCGCGAGGCGGTGCTGGCCGCGCTGCTGGAGAAGCAGTACTCCAAGGACGAGATCCTCGAGCTGTACGCCAACCGGATCTACCTCGGCCACGGGAACTACGGTTTCGAGGCCGCCTCCCGCTTCTTCTTCGACAAGGGCACGGCGGACCTTTCACTGGCCGAGGCGGCGCTCCTGGCCGGCCTTCCCCAGCGCCCGGAGGCGCTCTCGCCGCTCAAGTCCCCCGAGCGCGCGATGCGGCGCCGCAATCACGTTCTCGACCGGATGGTGCGCGAGGGCTATCTCGACGCACGCCTCGCGTCGGCCGCGAAGAAGGCTCCGCTCGGCGTCGTCAAGCCCCGACTGCGGCCGGCGGAATCGACCTACTTCGTCGAGGAGGTGCGTCGCCGCATCGCGCGCCAGTTCGGGGACAACGCGCTCTACCGCGACGGACTGGTGGTCGAGACGACCCTCGACCCCGCGTTCCAGGCCGCCGCCGAACGGGCGGTCGCCGCCGGACTCGAGTCGTACGCCAAGCGCTGGAAGCACCCCGCACCGCGCGTCCCGCTGCCGGAAGGGGCCGATCCCGCCAGCTTCGACGACCCGGCGTGGCAGCGTACCCCGCGCGCGGGCGACGTCTTCCCCGCCCTCGTGCTCTCTTCGAGCGCGGAGTCGGCGCTGCTGCGCGTCGGCGACCAGCGCCTCACTTTCGGGATGCCGGAGGTGGCGTGGAGCGGGATCACGCGCCTCGAGCGCGCCCTCCCGGCGCTCACGCTGACGAAGATCCGGGTCCTCGAGGCGACCCCGGGCGGCCAGATCACGAAAGCGCGGCTGGCCGGCGAATCGGAGGTCGAAGCGGCGCTGGTCGCGCTCGATCCGGCGACGGGGGAGGTCCTGGCGCTGGTCGGCGGGCGGAACTTCAGTCGCTCGGAGTTCAACCGCGCGGTCCAGGCCAAGCGCCAGGCCGGCTCGGCGTTCAAGCCGTTCATCTTCGCGGCGGCCCTCGAGAACGGTTTCACGCCCGACCAGCTGGTGCTCGACGAACCGATCGTGCTCTCCGACCCGGGGTCGCCGGGGGTCTACGCGCCCCAGAACTACGACCGCAAGTTCGAGGGGCTGGTGACGCTCCGGTCGGCGCTCGAGCACTCGCGCAACATCCCGACCGTCAAGCTGCTCAACGCTCTCGGCTACGACCCCGCGGTCGACCTCGCGCGCCGGCTCGGGATCGCGACCGACCTCAAGCCCTACCCTTCGCTGGCGCTCGGCGCGTTCGAGGTGACGCTGCTCGACCTCGTCGCGGCCTACGGCGCGTTCGACAACGGCGGCCTGCTGGTGACGCCGCAGCTCGTGCGGCGAGTGGTCAACCCCGACGGAACCACCGCCTGGTCCGGTGAAGCCCGAGACGACCGAGGTCCTGTCGCCGGAGGTCGCCGGCATGATGACCTCGCTGCTGCGCGGGGTGGTCGAGCGGGGCACCGCGCGCGACGCGCTTGCGCTGGGCTTCCCGGTCGCCGGCAAGACCGGGACGACCGACGACTACTCCGACGCCTGGTTCGTCGGCTTCACGCCGCGCCTCGTCGTCGGCGTCTGGGTCGGACTGGACCAGCGCAAGACGCTCGGGCGCGGCGAGACGGGGGCGACGGCGGCGCTACCGATCTGGACCGCCTTCCTGAAGGAAGCGCTCGCTGACGCGCCCGTCGAACGATTCGCCGTGCCGGCCGGCCTCGCGTCGGTCGCGCTCAACGGCCGGACCGGCCTGTTGCCGGGGACGACCCCGGGGTGCAGCGCCACCGTGACGGAACTCCTGCCCAGCGGCAAGGAACCGACACGCGAGTGCCGCAGCAGCGACCTCGCGCGGGTCGACCTGCCGCTCCAGCTGCAGCGCTACGCGCTGCGTGCGGACGGATCGCTCGCGCTCTCGCCCGAGGAGGCGGCGCGCCTGGTCGCGCAGTCGCCCGACCGCTTCTCGGTCGCGCCGGGAGGGCAGTCGCTGACTTGGACGGCGACCCGTCGCGATGCCGCGGGATCGGCCGGCGCCGCGGCGCCGCTGCTGGCCGTGGCCTCCCTCCCCCTCGGATGGGATGCGGACGGCTGGGCGCGCTACGTCACGCGACTCCCCCTGGCCCGCGAGACGGCACAGCTCGAGCGGGAGGAAGGGAGCGTCGGAACGGGGACCGCGCGGGCGATCCCGGTCAACCGCTCGAGGCGGGTCCAACCGTTGGAGGAGGGACTGGACCTGCGCTGAGCCGCGCCCCGCGGGCGGCGCTCAGTCCGCGATCACTGCGACTTCCCAGTCGGCCGCCGCCTCGGGCAGACCCCGTCGCCGTGCGATCGCACTGGCGTCCGGGAGCGCACGCGCGGCGCGCGCAGCGAGGACGAACTCCGTCACCAGCCCGACCCGCGCCGGGTCGGTACCGGCGACCACCAGGTCGGCCGGCCAGGTCTCCTCCCCCACGCGCACCGAGGTCAGGTCCGCGACGACGAGGCGCAGACGCGCTCCGCCGAGCCGGGCGACCTCGGCGGCGACCTGCTGGGGATCGGGCACCACGTCCCCATCCTTCCAGGCCGGCGCCACCACGAGCACGACGGCCGCGCGGCGCAGCGTCTTCGGGTCCATCTCGGCAGGCGAGTCATGGACCACGATCGCGCGAGGCGCGGCGGCGGCCCGAAGCCGGTCGAGGATCGCGCGCGCGATCTCGCCCTTCGACGGCGACGCGATCAGCGCGATCGGGCCGCGGCCGCGCACCACGGCGGCCCAGGCGTCCAGCGGCAGCCGCTCCGGGAAGGCGGCAAGCGCCGCGGCGTCCGCCAGCGCGGCTGCGGCCGCGGGTGTGAGCGCTCCCGACGCGCTGCGGGCCGCGCGGTGCACGACCTGCAGTGGCGCCGCGCCGGGACCGTCGGGAGCCTTCTCGGGCAGGCTGCGACAGGAAAGCGCCAGCAACGCAACCAGCGCGCCGGCGGCCGTGCGCCGGTTCATCGCGCGCCGCCGCCCACGTCGCCCTCCGGAGTCACCGCTTCCATGCGTCCGCGCGAGGAGGGATCGGCATAGACGCGGACGCGCAGGTCCTCCGCGTCGCGAAGGACGGGCCCCGGCCAGTGCCACGCGCCCACCCGCAGGTCGACGATGCGCGCCAATGCGTCAAGCGTGCCGCGCCAGAGCGCCTCGCGGTCGATGCCGACGCACTCGACCGCGGCGGAGGCGCGGTTCGCGTCCCAGCGCCGGGCGAATCCGCCCAATTCCGGCGGGGCCGCCGCCAGCGGCAACGCGGCCTGGACCAGCGCCGCCTGACCGAAGCGCGCCAGCGCGACGCCGGCGACCTTCGTCGCGCCCATCACGACCTCGTCGCGATCGGCCCGCTGAAAGCAGACCTCGGCCCGCGAGGCGGGGCGGGACAACCCGGTGAAGACGAGTGCCGGGCGACCGCAGGCCGCGAGCCCGAGCGCGATCGCCTGCGACGTCGAGCGCGCCGCGCGACGGAAGTCCCCGGTCCGGAGGGGGCCGGACAGCGCCGTCGTCAGGGCCAGGTCTCCCGGCAGGTGGAGCAGCCACCCGCCTCCGGTCGGCCGGCGTACGACGTCGACCGCCAGCGCCGCGGCCTCGGCCAGCAGCCCCGGGGGGAGCGCCTGCCCTCGTCCCAGGCTGATGGTCGGGCGCAGCCATCCGTGCCCGCGCAGGACCATCGCCGGCGTTCCGGTGCGCGTGAGGTGACGGACCAGGCTCTCGTCGCGCGCCATCGCGCGGGCCCCCTCCTCGGGACCGCCCGCCAGCGCGGCGAGAAACGGCGCTTCGGTCATCGAGAGTCGCCCGCACGGACCGCGGCGCGAGTCACGGGCCGGCCGCCCCGGGCCCTCGCAGGTCGGGGTGGGCCTCGAGGATCGCCGCCAGCTCGTCGCGGGCTGCGGCGGCCTCCTCGCCGGCCCCGCGTCCCTCGCAGAGCTCGGCGTAGACCGAGAGCAGCTGGCCGCGCTGCGAGGGGCGGTCGTCGCCCGTCACCTCGAGCCCGGCCCGCGCGGCCCGCTCCGCAGCCTCGAGGTCGCCGAGATTCTCGTGAAGCCGGACCAGAGAGAGTGCGGCGTCCGCCGCGCGGTCGCGGCTCGTCAGGAGGTTCTCCAGCAGCGGGATCGCCTGGTCGTTCAGTCCCATCTCGAGCAGACCGATTGCCATCTGGTACTCGGTCTCGGCGTCCTCCTCCGACATGAACTGGCGAAGCGCGCGATCGAGTTCGCCCAGGTCGGGGCTGCCGGGATCGGGTGCGGCGGACGCCTGGGCGGCAAGAGGTGCGGCGCCGGCAGCGTTGCCGTCCAGGTCGAGCACCAGCAGCAAGCCGTCCTCGTCTGCCTCCTGATCCGCGTGCAGCGGCGGCGTCGGCTCGGGTCGCGTCCTGCCGGCGACGCCGGACTCTGAGCGGCGCGTCGCCACCGCGGTGGCGGTGCGGATCAGCGTGGCCACGTCCTCGCGCTCGCGCCACGCCGCCGGGATCGAGGTCAGCGTCTCGAGCGCCTGCTCCGGGAGGCGGTGATCGAGAAACGAACGCGCTTCGACCAGCTTCGCCATGATCTCCGGGGGCAGCGGCTCCTCGGAGCGTGGCGCGACGGGTGCGGGCTCCGCGTGGCGGACGGTGCGCCCCGTTCTCTTGCGCTCCGCCGGAACGCGTTCCGTCGGGGCATAGCGCGCTTTCCAGGCCTCCGCCAGCTCGTTCCCGGGACTGCGCGACAGGAGCGCGCCGAGCGCGTCGAGCACTTCCTGACGGAGCTCCGTCCGGTCCTGGAGCTCGGCCGCCGCTCCGTCGATGGAGGTCTCGGCGTGGGAGAGCATCAGATGCGACAGGAAGACGCGACCCGCCCAGAGCCGGGCGCGCGCCGGGATCGGGTCTCCGCCGTCGGTCGCGTCGCGGAGTTCCGTGATCGCGCCGGCGTCGCCGAGCTGCGTCAGCGCGGCAGCGCGCAGCACGACCCAGGCCGCCGCGGCGGAGCCGCCGACCCCGCCCAGCCGCGAGGGGAACGCCGACGCGGGCAGCGTGGCGAGCGCCGGGATCATCGCAGGCAGGAACTCCAGCGCCGGAAGATCCTCTCCGCCGTGGTCGAGCGCCTGCGCCAGGGCTTCGAGCGCTTCGTTCGCTTGCCCGGCGAGCGCGCGCCCTTCCGCCGCGAGGCAGAGTGCGCGCACGTGCAGCCGGGGGGCGCCGTGGCCGGCGGTGACCCGCAGCAGCTGCTCGCGCACCGTGAGATCGCGCGGCAGCGCCTGGATCAGCTTCTCCAGGATCGCCGACGCTTCGGCGACCTCGCCGGCCTGCTCGCGGAGCGCGGCCGCCTCGAGCAGCGGCTCGCGGGCGTCCGCTGCCAGTCCGGCCTCGAGACAGCGATCGCCCAGCAGCTCCAGCGCCTCGGGGTCGGGTTGCCCGAGCCGCACGGCGCGGCGCAGCGAGGCGATCGCGCGCGACCGCAGCCCCGTCTTCCAGTGCAGGTCGGCCAGGCGGCGGAGTGTCGTGCGGGCTTCGCTCTCCTGTCCGCTGCGGGCGAGCGCGTCCCCGAGCCGCTGCAGCAGGCCGGCGTCGTGGGGCGTCTTCTCGAGCAGCTTGCGGTAGCACGTCGCCGCGGCGGACAGGTCCCCCTTCCGAGCCTGTCGCTCGGCTTCCTCGAGGAGCTGGCGGCGGTCGTCGGCCACCGGTCAGGCCTGGCGGCGCTCCCGGATTCTCGCAGCCTTGCCCGAGAGCCCTCTCAAGTAGTACAGCTTCGAGCGGCGGACCAGGCCGCGCTGCACGACCTCGATCTTCGCCACCAGCGGCGAGTGCAGCGGAAACACCCGCTCGACGCCGACGCCGCTGCTGATCTTGCGCACGCGGAACGAGGCGCGGGTCGTGTGCTTGCCGCTCTTGCGGCCGACGACGACGCCCTGGTAGACCTGGATCCGCTCCTTCTCGCCTTCCCGGACCCGGACGTGAACGCGCACCGTGTCGCCGGAGCTGAAATCCGGCACCTCGTCCTTGAGATACGGTGCCTCGACGCTGCGAATCAACTGGTCGCTCATCTCTCTGCCTCGCTCTCGCCCGCAAGGGGCCTCTGACACGTCGTTTCGTGGAGCAGGTCCGGCCGCCGTTCGCGGGTGCGCTCGAACGCCATCCGCTGCCGCCAGGACTCGATCTCGGCATGGTGACCCGAGAGCAGGACCTCGGGCACCTTCATCCCGCGGAACTCGGCGGGCCGGGTGTACTGCGGGTGGTCCAGGAGCCGCTCCTCGAACGACTCCCTCACCACCGACTGCGGTTCTCCCACGACGCCCGGCACCAGGCGCGCCACGGCATCGATGACGACCATCGCCGGGAGTTCGCCCCCCGAGACGACATAGTCGCCGATCGAGATCTCCTCGTCCACCAGCGCGCGGACGCGCTCGTCGACCCCTTCGTAGCGGCCGCAGAGCAGCACCAGCCTGTCCCAGGCGGCCAGCTCGCGCGCCACCGGCTGCGTGAGGCGGCGCCCCGCCGGGTCGAGCAGCACGACCCGCGTGCGCAACTCCGGGCGCTCGGCCCGGATCGACTCGACCGCGCCGTAGATCGGCTCGGCCATCAGGACCATCCCGGCCCCGCCGCCGAACGGCGCGTCGTCGACCTGCCGGTAGCTGCCGTTCGCGAACGAGCGCAGGTCGATCGTCCGCAGCGCGAGGTCGCCGCGCGCGAACGCGCGGCCGACGACGCCGGACTCGAGCGGACCCGGGAACATCCCGGGAAAGATCGTCACGACGACGAACTCGAACGGGGCGGAGCGGGTCACGCCGGCCTCCGCACCCGCGGCGACGGTGCCGCGCGGCCGGTGTCGGCGGCCTCGACCGACTCCGGATCGAGCAGGCCGGCCGGCGGATCGACGACCAGCCGGCCCCGCTCCGGGTCGATCGCGACCGCGATGGCCGGGACGAGCGGCAGCAGCGCTTCGCCCCCTCGCGTCGAGCCGCACCACCGCGAAGTCCGAGGCCGCGCCCTCCTCGATCCGTTCCACGACGCCGACGCGCCGCCCGTCGCGCAGGGTGACGGTCAGCCCGACGAGGTCGGCGTGCTGCCAGTCCCCTGCGCCGGCCAGCCGCGGCAGGCTCTCCGCGTCGGCGACGATCGAGGCCGCGGCGTAGACGCGCGCTTCGCCGATCCCGTCCGCCCCCCGCAGGGAGAGCAGCGGACCGACCCCGGATTGCCGGAACTCGCGCACGGTCGCCCGCGCGGTCCGTCCGTCGTCCCAGGCCAGCTCGATCTCGGCCCCCGGGACGAACCGATCCTCGGGCCAGTCGGTGTGGAGCTCGAGCAGGAGTTCCCCGCGCAGCCCCCAGGGCCGCCGAACGCGCGCGAGGATCACCAGCCTGGACGGGCTCATGCAGCGCTCACTCTCCGGGTCCCGCGATCTCCACCTCGAAGCGCCGGCGGTGCCGGTGGGCCGAGATCGCCGCGAGCGTGCGGATCGCCTTGATGGTCGAGCCTTCCTTGCCGATCAGCGGGCCGCGCTCGCCCGCCGGCAGGTGGATCTCGAACCGCGTCGCCCGGCGGCCGTCGAGCAGGCGCACCTCGCCCTGCTCGGGGTGCGCGGCGAGCGCCTTCACGAGCTGCTCGAGGAAGGCTTTCATCCTGAGGTCCTGGTTCACGGCCGCCTCAGCCGATCGTCGAACCGCGGCGCCGGGCGTCGGCCAGCACGCGCACGGTGTTGGAGGGATGGGCGCCGTTCTTGATCCAGCCGTCGTACGCCTCGAGGTCGAGCTCGACGCCGGCCGGCTGGCGCTTGGGTGCATAGTGCCCGATCGTCGCGACGATCGGCCCGGTCGGCGTGTTCCGCGAGTCGGAGACGACGATCCGGAAGTAGGGGTGATTCTTCGAGCCTTCGCGGCGAAGCCTGATCTTGAGCATGACGTCTCCGTATGCCGGTGCGCGGCGCCTAGCGGCCGAGCAGGCGGCGAAGCTGCCCCTTGCTGGGGGACGGTCCCATCTGCTGGAAGAGCTTGCGCATCTCCAGGTATTGCTTCAGCAACTGATTCACTTCCTGCACCGAGGACCCCGATCCGCGCGCGATCCGCTTGCGCCGCGAACCGTTGAGCACCCGGTGGTCGCGCCGCTCGCCCGGCGTCATCGAGTCGACGATCGCCTCCATCCGCACGACGCGGCGGGAGTCGACCTTCGCGTCGGCCGGAAGCCGGACGCCGGGGATCATCCCCATCACCGACTCGAGCGGCCCCATCCGGCGCACCTGGCGCAGCGTGTCGCGGAACTGCTCGAGCGAGAACTGGTTCTTGCGCAGCGACTGTTCGAGCTTCCTCGCGGACTCGACGTCGAAGGCTTCCTCGGCTTTCTCGATCAGGCCGAGCACGTCGCCCATGCCGAGGATTCGGCCGGCCATCCGCTCGGGATCGAAGACCTCGAGCGCGTCGGCCTTCTCGCCGACCCCCGCGAAGCGGACCGGGACTCCGGTGATCGCGGCGACCGAGAGCGCAGCCCCGCCTCGGGCGTCGCCGTCGAGCTTGGTCAGGATCACGCCGGTCAGCGGGACCCGGGCCTTGAACGCCTCGGCCGAGCGGACGGCGTCCTGCCCGGTCATCGCGTCGGCCACGTAGAGGATCTCGGCGGGCTCGACGGCGGTCCGCAGCGCGGCGAGTTCCTCCATCAAGTCCTCGTCGACGTGGAGCCGCCCGGCGGTATCGAGCAGCACGACGTCGAACCCCTTCTGCCGCGCGTGGCGCACGGCCTCGCGCGCGCGCTCGACCGGAGAACCGGTCCCGTCGTGCTCGTAGGCCGCGAGATCCGCGCTCTTCGCGACCTGGATCGCCTGGAGGACCGCGGCCGGGCGCTGCAGATCGACCGGCGCGACCAGCGGGTGCCGCCCCTGCTTCTTCAGCCAGCGCCCCAGCTTGCCGATCGTGGTCGTCTTGCCCGAGCCCTGCAGGCCGCAGAGCATGTAGACCGAGGGAGGCCGGGAGGAGATCGCGAGCGGACGCGTCGCCGCCCCGCCCCCGAGCAGCCCGAGAAGCTCGTCGCGGACCACCCGGATCACCTGCTGACCGGGTGTCAGGCTCTGCATGACGTCCGCCCCGAGCGCCTTCTCGCGGACCCGGGCCAGGAAGTCCTTCACCACCCTGAAGGACACGTCCGCCTCGAGGAGGGCAACCCGGATCTCCCGAAGCGCCGCATCGAGATCGGCCTCGGTGACCCTTCCGCCTCCGCGGATCTTGTCCAGAACGCCTCGAAGGCGTTCGGTGAGGGCGTCGAACAAAGCTCTATCCCCCGCGCCGCCACGGCGCGCGCAAACGACTAAGACTAGCGGAATCTCCCGCCCGGTCAAGCACTTCCCGCCGGGAACGGGACCTAGCCCTGGCCCAGGATGTGCCCCAGCTTTTCGCGCTTGGTCCGGAGGTACTGGGCGTTCACCGCGTGCGGCGCGACCTCGAGTGGAACGCGCTCTACGACTTCGAGCCCGAACCCGGACAGGGCGACGAACTTCCTCGGGTTGTTGGTCAGGAGCCGCAGCCGCCGCACGCCGAGGTCGGCCAGGATCTGGGCCCCGACGCCGTACTCGCGCTGATCGGCCGCGAACCCGAGCTGGAGGTTGGCCTCGACCGTGTCGAGCCCCTGCTCCTGCAGCTCGTAGGCGCGCAGCTTGTTGGCTAGCCCGATGCCGCGCCCCTCCTGCCGCAGATAGACGATCACCCCGCACCCGGCCGCGGTGACGGCCTCCATCGCGCGGTGGAGCTGATCGCCGCAGTCGCAGCGCCGCGAGTGAAAGACGTCGCCGGTCAGGCACTCGCTGTGGACCCGCACCAGCACCGGCTCGCCGCCCTGGACCTGACCGTGCACGAGGGCCAGGTGGGTCTGGCCGTCGAGCATGTTCTCGTAGGCGTAGAGCTGGAACTCGCCCATGTCGGTCGGCAGCGTCGGCGCGGCGATCCGCGTGACCAGCCGCTCGTGCTGCATCCGATAGCGGATCAGGTCGGCGATCGTGATCATCTGGATGCCGTGGACGGCGCAGAACCGCTCGAGGTCGGGCACGCGGGACATCGTGCCGTCGCCGTTCATGACCTCGCAGATCACGCCGGCCGGGTACATCCCCGCGAGCCGCGCCAGGTCGACCGCCGCCTCGGTCTGCCCCGCCCGTCGCAGCACGCCGCCCCGGACCGCGCGGAGTGGGAACATGTGCCCTGGCCGGAGCAGGTCCTCCGGCCGCGTCGCGGGATCGATCGCGGCCAGCACCGTCGCCGCGCGGTCGCCCGCGCTGATCCCGGTCGTCGTGCCGCTCCTCGCCTCGATCGAGACGCAGAACGCGGTCTGGAACCGGGTCTGGTTTTCGCGCACCATCAGCGGCACCTGGAGCTCGTCGAGCCGCTCTTCCGTCATCGCGAGGCAGATCAGGCCGCGCCCGTGGGTGGCCATGAAGTTGATCGCCGCGGGGGTGACCTTCTCGGCCGCGATCGTGAGGTCGCCTTCGTTCTCGCGGTCCTCGTCGTCGCAGACGACGATCATCCGCCCGGCGCGCAGCTCGGCCAGCGCCTGCTCGATCGGTGCGAACAGCATCAGGCCCGCCCCCCGCCGCGCGCCACGGCCTGCGCAGCCACCTTGGCCAGGACGTCGAACTCGGCGACCAGCCGGTCGCCGGGGCGCCGCGCGCCGAGCGTCGTGGCCGCCAGCGTGGCGGGGACCAGCGCGCACTCGAACCAGGCGCCGCCAACCCGCGAGACGGTCAGGCTCACGCCGTCGAGCGCAACCGAGCCTTTCTCCACGATCCAGTCGCGCGCCGCGGCCGGCAGCTCGAGGCGGGCCTCGACCCACCCCCCCGGCAGCCGCCGCCATCCGACGATGCGCAGCAGGCCGTCCGCGTGTCCTTGCACCACGTGTCCGCCGATCCGTCCTCCCGCCTCGAGCGCGCGCTCCAGGTTGACCGGGCGGCCCGCCCGCCAGCGCGCCGAGCCGCCGGTGCGCCCCAGCGTCTCCGGCGACAGTTCGGCCGCGAAGCGCTTCGGCCCCACCTCGGTCACCGTCAGGCAAACCCCATCGGTCGCCACGCTCTCACCCGGCTCGAGCGGCCCGCCCCGGAGGGCGTGCGCGACGCCGAGGCTGGAGCCCACTGCCTTGGCGGCGGGTCGCGAGCAGTCGCCCCTGGGAGTCTACGAGTCCGGTGAACACGCCTGCGCTCCGCGCGGATAGAGGGTGAGGAGCAGATCTTCCCCCAGCGGGGTCACCTCGGCAAAGGCACCCTCCCAGGTCCGGTCGAGGGTTCGGGCGGGGCCGGCGACCGCCGGACGCGCCGCGGGGTCGGCGAGCAGGCGCGGCGCAAGAAACCAATGGAGCTTGTCGGCCAGCCCGGCCTCGACGAAGTGCCCGTGCGTGGCGCCGCCCCCCTCGACCAGCACCCCCAGGATCCCGCGCCCTGCGAGGTCGCGCAGGATCTCGCCCGGCGGCACCGGCCCTCCCGGCGGCCCGAGCGTGACGACGAGCGCCCCGGCCCGCTCGAGCGCGGCGCGGCGCGCCGGATCGGCGTCCGGGGCCGTGTAGACCAGGACCGGCGCCCGCTCGCGCTCATGCGCGAAGAGCCGTGCCACGGACGGAACCGACAGTGCACCGTCGACCACGCAGCGCAGGAAGGGCCCGCCCTCGTCGAGGTCGGAAGGGAGCAGCTGCGGGTCGTCCGCGAGCACGGTGCGGACGCCGACGAGGATCGCCCCGTACCGCGAGCGCAGTGCGCGCCCCGCGGCACGGGCCGGCTCCCCCGTCACCCAGCGCGACGCCCCGTCCCGGTCGGCGATCCGGCCGTCGAGCGTCGCCGCGATCTTGAGTGCGGCCAGGGCCCGGCCCTCGCGGCGGTGGACGAGGTAGTCCTCGATCAGCCGTCCCGCGGCGCGGGCCAACGCACCCTCCGCCAGCGCGACCTGGATTCCTGCGTGGCGCAGCGCCGCGATCCCCGCTCCAGAAACCTGCGGATCGGGGTCGACGAGGCCGACCACGACACGCGCCACGCCCGCCCGGACGATCCGCTCGACGCACGGCGGCTGGCGCCCCTCGTGGGGACAGGGCTCGAGTGAGCTGTAGAGCGTGGCACCGCGCGCCCGCTCCCCGGCCGCGTCGAGCGCCCAGGCCTCCGCGTGCAGGCCACCGCAGGCGCGGTGCCAGCCCTCGCCGGCGACCTCTCCGCCACTCACGACGACCGCCCCGACGCGCGGGTTGGGGGCGGTGGCGCGGCCTCCCCGCTCCGCCAGCTCGAACGCGCGAGCCAGCCACGCGTCGGCGGCGGATCGGCTCATTCGCCCCTCGCGCCCGCCGGGGCGAGCAGGCCCTGCACGTACTCCTCGGGGTCGAACAGGAGCAGGTCCTCGGCCCCCTCCCCGACCCCGATGTAACGGACCGGGATCCCGAGCTCGCGCCCGATGGCGACCGCCACGCCGCCGCGGGCGGTGCCGTCGAGCTTGGTCAGCACGAGGCCGGTGACCGGGGCGACGCGCGTGAACTCGCGGGCCTGGATCACCGCGTTGCGACCGGTCGTGCCGTCGAGCACGAGGAGCGTCTCGTGCGGCGCCCCGGGAACCTCCTTCGCGACGGCGCGCGCGATCTTGGCCAGCTCGTCCATCAGCGGCTTCTTGTTGTGCAGGCGGCCGGCGGTGTCGACGAGCAGTTCGTCGGCGGCGCGGGCGCGCGCCGCGCGGGCGGCATCGAACGCCACCGATGCGGGATCCGCGCCGGGCTGCGAGCGCACCACCGCCGCCCCCGATCGCTCCGCCCAGATCGCCATCTGCTCGACCGCGGCGGCGCGGAACGTGTCGGCCGCGGCAACGACCACCTTGCGCCCTTCGCGGCCCCAGAGCGCCGCGAGCTTCCCGGCGGTGGTGGTCTTGCCCGAACCGTTGACGCCGACGACGAGGGTCACGCGCGGCGGCGCTCCAGGCCGCGCCTCGGGCATCTGCGGCGGAAGCAGCGCAAGGATCTCCTCGCGCAGCACGGCGATCACCTGGGCCGGCCCGTCCACCGCCTGGCCGCGCAACCGGGTCCCGATCCGCCCGCGCAGCTCGGAGGCGAGCTCCGGGCCCAGGTCGGCGGCGACCAGCACCTCCTCCAGCTCGTCCAGCAGCGCGTCGTCGACCGGGCGACCGACCGACGCGATCCGCTCGACGCGGTCGGTGATCGCGTCCCGCGTCTTCTTCAGCCCGTCGACGATCTTCTGGCGCAACCGTCCGAACATCAGTCGATCATCCCCAGCAGCTCGCTCGCCTTGGCCGCGACCGTCGAGCCGGGCGCCAGCTCGATCGCGCGCTTCAGCTCGACCTTCGCCTCCGCCTCGCGCCGCGCGCGGAACAGCGCGCTCCCGTAGGCGAGGTGGAACGCGGCGTCCTCGACGTACCCCGGCGCAGCGGTCTCATAGGCCGCGAGTGCCTCCTTCCCGCGGCCGGTCGTCTCGAGGATCTGCGCCGTCTCGAAGTGCGCGCGGTAGTAGCGCGGCTTGAGATCGATCGCCTGGCGCAGCGCCGCCAGGGCCGGTTCGTACTGCCCCTGCCGGGCCAGGATCAGCGCCTTGTTGACCAGGATCTTCTCCGGCGTCGGGTAGGTCCTGTTGGACAGCGCCCGGTCGAGTTCGGCCAGGGCGTCCTGCGGCCGCCCCAGCTCCTCGTAGGAGGCGGCGAGGTACATCCGCGCATCGGTGTAGTAGGGGTCACGCTGGATCGCCGCCTCGAACGACGGGACGGCCTTCGCCGGGTCGCCGAGGCTGTAGTAGATGAACCCCTGGTAGAAGTGGACCTGCGGCAGCGCGTCGTCCTTGCGCAGCGAGAGGTCGATCTCCTTGAGCGCGTCGTCGGTCCGCCCCTGCTCGAAGTACATCCGCGCCATCTGGTAGTGCTGCAGCGGGCCGGACTCGGTCGGCGCCGGGGCGCTCGACGAGGCGCATCCGGCCGCCAGCCCGGCCAGAGCGGCGAGCGCGGCCACGGACCATCTTCCCATCTGAACCCTCCTGGACCTGGGGAGGATACCGGATCGCTCAGCGGCCACCGAGCAGCCGCTCCCAGAGGCCGCGGGGCCGCGGCTCGGCGCGCGGCGGCGCCACCTCGATCGCGCGCCCCTCGACGAGGGCGCGCGGGATCCCGGCAGTCGCCGACTCGGCCGACGCCTCCCCGGCCAGTTCGGCCCACCGTCGCCGCCCCTCCGCGAGCAGCGGCGGCCGGTATTCCGTGTCGTGCGCATCGCTGGCCAGCAGGTGGACCAGACCGCGCCGCACGAACGACTCGGCCAGCGTCTGGACCGACTTGCCGAACGTGCCGAGCAGGCTCGAGGTGGTCATCTGCCCGAGAACGCCCCGCGTGACGAGCGCCTCGTAGCGCGTCGGATCCTCCTGGAACCAGCGGATCCGCTCGGGGTGGGCGATGACCGGCACGATCCCTCCGAGCAGGAGCTCGAAGACCGTTTCCTCGAGCCGGATCGGGCGGTTGCGGTAGGGGCACTCGAGCAGCAGGTAGGCCGGCCGCCCCGCCTCCGGCTGGCGGTCCCCGTAGGCCAGGATCCGGCGCTCGACGATCCGCTCGACCAGGCGCGCGGAGAGGTGCACCTCGGAGCCGGGTTCGATCGCGAGCGGCACCGCCTCGCGCGCCAGCAGCTCGCGGAAGTGCTCGACCGCCTCGATCACCGTCGGCCGCTCGTTGAGGTAGTCCCCTTCCCGCATGTGCGGCGTCGCGACGATCGCCGTCACGCCGTCGGCGACGGCCAGACGCGCCATGGCGAGCGCGACGGCGTCGTCCGGCGCACCGTCGTCGAGGCCGGGAAGGAGGTGGCAGTGGGTGTCGATCACGGGCGGGGATCCTCGGTCTCGGCCTTCAGCGGGCGCGCCAGCAGTGCCGCCAGCGCCCGGCGCGGTTCCATCCCCTCGAAGAGGATCGCGTGGACCTGGTCGACGATCGGCATCTCGATCCCCCGGCTGCGCGCCAGCATCGCCGCGGCGCGGGTCGTCTCGACCCCTTCCGCCACCATGTTCATCCCGCCGACGATTTCCGCAAGCGACCGGCCCCGCGCCAGCTCGCGCCCGAGCAGGCGATTGCGCGAGAGGTGTCCCGGTGCACGTGAGGACCAGGTCGCCCATCCCCGCCAGGCCCATGAAGGTGTCGCGCCGCGCCCCCATGGCGACGCCGAGGCGGGAGATCTCGGCATTCCCGCGCGTGATCAGCGCGGCCAGCGCGTTGCTCCCGTTCCCGAGGCCGTCCAGCACGCCGGCCGCGATCGCGACCACGTTCTTGAGCGCCCCCGCGAGCTGCACTCCGACCGCGTCGGGACTGGTGTAGACGCGCAGGTTGTCGTGGCTGAAGAGCTGCTGCACCCGCTCGGCCTGCCTCGCGTCGGCGCACGCCGCGACGACGGCGGTCGGTTCGCCGGCGACCACTTCGCGCGCGAACGACGGCCCGGAGAAGGCGACCGAGCGCGCCGCGGCATCCTCGCCCAGCACCTGGCCGACGATCGCCGACGGGAGCGCCAGCGTGCCGACCTCGATCCCCTTCGCCGCGATCGCGATCGGCGGCTGCCAGGACCCGGCAGCGCGATGCTCGGCGAGGAAGCCCCGCACGAACTGCGTCGGGACCGCCAGCACCACCACGCCGGCACCGTCGAGCGCCCGGGCCACCTCGCCGGTGACCGTCACGCCCGGCGACAGCGGCACGCCCGGCAGGTAGCGGCGATTCTCGCCGTGCTCCGCGATCCGCTCGGGATCGTCCGCCGCGCGGGCCCAGAGCGCCACCGGCCCCCGCCGCCCGAGGTGCACCGCGAGCGCGGTCCCCCAGGAACCGGCCCCGAGTACCGCCGCCTTCTCGGTCATGCCCGATCCTCGTCGAGCCCGTCGGCCTTGCGCCCGATCGGCGGCTCCGTGCCGCGCAGCAGGCGCCCGATGTTCGTCCGGTGCCGGAACACCACGATGGCCGTTGCCGCGAGGATGCCGTAGGCCAGCCCCGGATCGAGGCCACCGCGCGGTCCCGGGCCCGGGAGGGTGAAGGCCGCGACCGCCGCAGTGACGGCGGCGCCGATCGAGCCGAGCGACACGCGGCGTGTCGGCACGGCGAGCGCGAAGAAGACGAGCGCCGCCAGGCCGAGCACCCTCGGGTCGGCGACGGCGAGCACGCCGAGCGCCGTCGCCACGCCCTTCCCCCCGGCGAAGCGCAGCCAGACGGGAAAGCAGTGGCCCGCGATCGGGCCGAGTGCAGCCCAGAACTGGGGCCACGGCGCCCCGAGCGCCTGCCCGGCGCGAAGTGCGACGTAGTAGCCGACGACCCCTTTGAGCACGTCGAGCGCGAGGGTCGCGAAGCCCAGCCCCCGCCCCGCGGTCCGCAGCGCGTTCGTCGCCCCGATGTTGCCCGAGCCGTGCGAGCGGAGATCGGTCCCCCGGACCGCCCGGACCAGCAGCAGGCCGAAGGGGATCGAGCCCGGAAGGTAGCCGGCGAGAAACGACGCGGCCGCTGCCAGCGCGGCGCTCACGGCGTCGCGTCACCGAGCGGCACGCGGGCGAGGGGTTCGTAGACCGCTCCCCCCTGCCCGAGGTGGCTGCGGACGAGCACGATCTCCGCCACCGGGAACAGCCCGAAGTCGGGCTGCTCGTCGTCGGGCGGGCCCGGCAGCCGCGGCCGTGCATCGCGCCGCGCGGGCCAGGGTCAGGTGCGCTCGGAAGCCACGCTCCTCCGGCGCGAAGCCACGCTCGCGGGCCTCCGACTCCAACGCCGCGGCGATCCGCGGCGAGGTGTGATGTCTCGCCGGCCAGTCCGGCCCAGAGCACCCGCGGCCGCGAGGGGTTCGGGAAGACGCCCCAGCCCCGGACGGTCACCGCGTGCCGGGGCTCCCGGCTGGCGATCTCCCGCGCCGCCTCGACCAGCGGTGCCACGAGCGCCTCGTCGGTCTCCCCCAGGAACCGCAGCGTGAGGTGGATCGTCGACGGATCGACCCACCGCCAGCCGTCCGCGCGCCGGCGCGCTTCGCGCCCCCACTCGGCCAGGGCGGCCCGTACGGCGGTGGGGGCCGGGACCGCGAAGAAGAGCCTCATCCCGATCAACCCGTGGCTCCGCAGCGTTCCTCGACCGTCACGCCCAGCGGCGGCAATCCGGCCAAAGCGCGCCGCGTCTCGTCGAGTGCGGCCGCCGAGGTGGCGCTGCGGATCTCGTTCCGGTTCCCGGGAAAGAGAAACCGCAGCACGCGCAGCCCTTCCGGCCAGGCCACCGCGAGGTAGACGAGCCCGACCGGGCGATCGATCGAGCCCCCGGTCGGTCCGGCGATCCCGGTCGTCGAGACCGCGACCGGGGAGTTCATCCGGCGACGCGCCCCCTCCGCCATCGCGCGTGCCGTCTCGCCGCTGACCGCGCCGCAGTGCTCGAGCACCTCGGCCGGCACGTCGAGCAGCGAGCGCTTCAGGTCGTCGTGGTAGGCGGCGACGCCGCCGCGGAAGAACCGGGATGACCCCGGCTGGTCGGTGATGCGCTTGGCGAGCAGCCCGCCGGAGAGCGATTCGGCCGTCGCCAGCATCCAGCCGCGTGCGCTGAGCAGGCGTCCCACGACGCCGACGAGGGTGTCCTCGCCCCGCCCGTAGACCAGGTCTCCCAGCGCTTCCTCCAGCCGCGCGTTGGCCCGCTCGAGCGCGCGCGCCGCCTCCGCTTCCGTCTCGGCCCGCGCCGTGACCAGGACCTCCACCTCGCTGCGCTGAGAGGCGAAGCTGACGGAGAGCCGCGGGCCGGTCTCGACCGCGCTGGCGACGCGCTGGTCGACCTCCGCCTCGGTCAGCCCGACGACGTGCAGCGTCTCGCTGCGCCGCGCGAGTGCCCCGACGAGCGAGCGCCTCAGCTCCGGGAGCAGCTTGCGCTCGAACATCGTCTCGAACTCGCGCGGCACCCCCGGCAGGGCAACGATCGTCGCCCCGGCGTGGCGCACAACAAAACCGGGGGCCATCCCGACCGGGTTCGGGACCAGCTCGCTCCCCTCCGGGCGCAGCGCGAGGCGCGCGACCTCGGAGGGGATCTCGAGACCACGCTCGCGGAACCGGCTCTCGATCGACGCCTGAACCGCCCCGTCGAGAACCAGCGGGAGCCCGAGCGCGGCAGCGATCCCTTGCCGCGCGACGTCGTCGTGGGTCGGGCCGAGTCCACCCGACAGTACGACCAGCTCGGCGCCGCCGGCCAGCGCCGCGGCCACCGCGGCCTCAATCGCGTCGACGCGGTCGGGCACCAGCAGGCGCGCGCGGACTTCGCAGCCGAGCGCCTCGAGCCAGGGGACGATCACCTGGCCGTTCGTCTCCGGCCGGCGTGCCGAAACGAGCTCGTCGCCGATCGCGATCAGGCTGGCCTGCGGAACCCTCATCCTTCCGCCTCCTTCTGCTCCGCGCGCGTCCGCTCCGCGAACCGAGAGCCGGTCGGGCATGAAGATCCCGCCCGACACGATCACCTTGATCCCCTCCTCGACCGTCAGGGCAAGCGGGATCGTGTCCTCCTCGGGGACGAGCAGGAAGAAACCGGAGGTCGGGTTCGGGGTGGTCGGGAGAAAGACCGGCAGGACGCGGCGCGGCGGCTGCCCGGCCTCGAACGTGCGGGCGTTGCTGACGAACGCGATCGTGAAGATCCCGGCCCGCGGGTACTCGATCAGGACGCAGCGGCGGAAGGTGCCCGAGCCGCCGGCCCGCAGGGCGTCCGAGATCTGGCGCGTGGCGCGGTAGACCGTGCCGAAGAAGGGCACGCGCGAGATCCACTGATCGCCCGCCTCCATCAGCTGCGGACGGATGACGTGGGTGCCGAACAGGCCGACCAGGTAGAGCACGAAGAGCGTCAAGAGCAACGCGAGCAGCCGCGTGACCCAGACCTCGACCCGCGTCGACTCGCCCGGCGCGTGGAGTAGGCCGCGCAGCTCGTCCGCGGCGAGCCGATCGATCAGCGACATCATGAAGAAGAAGAACCAGATCGAGACGCCGAACGGGAGCAGGAAGAAGAAGCCCGCGAGCAGCTGTCGTCGAACGTGCGCCCCCCAGCCCATGCCGTGGCCTCAATCCGGCCGCGGGTCCGGCGGACCGGCCCCGAGCGAGGGGTAGAGTCGCACGAACTCCCCGACGTACCCGACAGCCGAGCCGATCGTCAGCAGCATCGCGATCCAGAGCGCGCCGATCCCGAGCCAGTCGAAACCGGACAGGCGGTGGATCGTGTCGGTCAGGATCAGCAACAGAATCGCGATCACCTGGGAGGCGGTCTTGGCCTTGCCCCAGGCCGACGCGGGCAGCGCGAAGCCCCGGGTCGCGAGAATCGAGCGCATGCCGGAGATCAGGAACTCGCGCCCGATGATGATCACCACCATCCAAGCCGGGGCGAGCTTCATCTCGACCAGCGAGATGAAGGCGGCCGACATCAGGAGCTTGTCGGCGATCGGGTCGAGCAGGGTGCCGAGCGTCGTCACCTCGTTGCGCCGGCGCGCGAGGTAGCCGTCGAGGATGTCGGTGATCGTCGCGACGAGGAAGATCAGCACGCCCAGCAGTTCGCGTGCCGGCGGCCCGCCGTCGCCGAAGAACAGGACCGTCGTCCAGTGCCACGGGGGCGCGAGCAGCACCACCACGAGGAGCGGCACGAAGAGTATGCGTAGCAGGGTGAGACTGGTCGGGAGGTTCATGGGCTCGCGAGTCCGGCGACCCGGCACCGCGCGCCCGTTCGCCCGTGCCCGCGCGGGGCCGGTCACGGCGCCCGCCCGGGGGCCGGCGCGCCGCCGGACCGCTCGGAACCTATCACGGCGCCTTCCCAGGGGTCAACAAACGGCCCGGGCGGCCGAAGAGGTCTGCGGACAAGGGCGGAGACCGCCCCGAGGGACGGCCGCCGCGTGCTGGCGCCGCCTTCGAGGCGCCGCTAGTCTCTTCCCGCTCGTCGCGCCGAATCGATGTCGGCGGTGGCGGCACGGGTTCCCGGGGAGGCACGGACTTCGATGATGACGACGGGCGGTGGGCGCAGATTGGCGATGGTCGTGGCTCTGGCTCTCCCTGCGGGGCTGCTTCTGGCGGCCGAGGTGGACCTGAAGCCGGTGCAGAAGCGACTCGCCTCCGACACCAAGCAGGAGCGCATCACGGGAGTGCGCGAACTGATGCGCCTCAAGCCGCCTCCCGCGGCTGCGCGTCCGTTGCTCGAGGTCCTCGTCACCGATCCGGAGCCGGAGGTGCGCGCCGAGACGGTGTGGGCCGTTCAGGAGATCCTCGGCGACAAGGGGACCGACCTGCTCGAGAAGCTCTACAACGACGACTCCACCATCGTCCGCGACGGGGCGATCCGCGCCGCGTGCCGGATGTGGGACAAGTCGCGGCCCAGGGACCTCTGTCGCGCCGCGTCCGAGGATCCCGACTTCGGAGCGCGCATCGAGGTGATCCAGTCCCTGCGCGAGGGATTCCCCCGCGACCCGGAGGCGAACGCGCTCTTCCGGAAGGCGCTCAAGGACCCGTCGGAGAGCGTCGTCCGCTCCGCGGTCCTCGCCTGCCAGGCGGCACGCGACCCGCAGTCGGTCGCCGAGCTCGGCCGGATCGCGCGCACGATGGGCGATCTCGCGGCGGAACCGGCGGCCGCCGAGGCACTGGCCACGATCGGCACCCCCGAGGCCGTGCGCGAGTTGATCCTGATCGTCCCCATGCCGAGCAAGGAGGCGCTGAAGGCCAACAAGGGACGCCCTTCCGACGCGGTCCGCGCCGGCGCCGCGCGCGCGCTCGCGCGGATCAAGAATCCCGAGGCGCTGCCGGTCCTGAGGGCCGCGATGTCCGATCCCTCGCTCGCGGTCCGGCTGGGCGCGGCCCAGGGGCTGGTCGACATGAAGGACGAGCAGTCGGTGCCGCTCTTCGTCAAGCAGCTTGCGGACCCCGATCCCCGGTTGCGTCGCACCGCGCTCCGCGCCCTGGACAAGATCGCGAAGCCCGACACGAAGGTCGGTGACGTCACGGTCGCCGAGGCCGTGCGCAACACGCTGAAGAACGACAAGGACTCGGCTGTCCGCGCGACGGCCGTCCCCGTGCTGGCCGACCTGTCGAGGGAGCGCGCCGTGGCCGACCTGTCGGCCCTCACGAGCGACCTCGATGCGTCGGTCCGGCTGGAAGCGGCGGGCGCGCTGGCCGGGATCGGCAAGGCGGCCGCGGATGCGCTCGTCGCCTTCGCTTCCGACTCGGATCCGAACGTGCGCTCGATGGCGATCGAGGGGATCGGCCAGATCGGTGGCCCCAAGCAGGTGCCCGTCCTCGTGCAGGCGGCGGAGGACAAGTCCAAGGGGGCGAAGCAGGTCCGCATCGCGGCCGCGGGAGCGCTGGGGAGCATCGGGGGTGCGGAAGCCCTGGCGGCCCTCGCGAAGCTCGCCAAAGACCCGGACCCGGGCGTGCGGCAGGCGACGGCGGTGGCGCTGGGCAAGATCGGCGGACCGAAGGCCAAGGAACTGCTCGAGGCGCTGCTCAAGGACGAAGCCGCCTTCGTTCGCACCTCGGCCCGCAAGTCGCTCGACGGGCTCAACACCAAGAAACCGTAGGAGCCGGCCTCTGTGCCGGCCCGGCTCTTGGAGGCCGGCGCCGGCCTCTGTGCCGGCCCGGCCTTGGAGGCCGGCGCCGGCATTGGCCCCACTTACCGGGCGTAGCCGAGGCTCTTCAGGCGCTCTACGGTCTCCGGATCGAGCTGCTCGGTCACTGTCCCGAGGTCCTTGCGAATCGTCGCGGCGTCCCGCTCGTGCGCTTCGTGCAGCGCGCGCAGCCGCGCAACGTCGTTGGGTCGCACGGCGGCGAGGTCGCGCTGCTCGGAAGGATCGCGGTCCAGATCGAACAGCTTCTCGGTGACGCCTCCCGTCCGCTCGCGCCGCAGGTACTTGAGCGCTCCGTCCCAGACCGCGGCCAGTGGCTCGCTCTGCCGGCCGATCGTCTGGGCGTAGGCCGGTCGCAACGTCCCCCCGTCGCCCCAAGCCGGCCGGAGCGAGGTCCCGAGCCCCAGCCGATCGCCGAGGCCCGCCAGGTCGAGCATCGTCGCCGGCACGTCGATCAACGACACCGGGCCCGTGACTACGCGGCCGGCCGGCACGCGCCCGGGTGCGCGGATGACGAGCGGGACCCGGGTCACTTCCTCGTGCAGCGAGTTGATGTGGTCGAACTCGCCACGCTCGAAGAGCTCTTCGCCGTGGTCCGAGAGCAGCACCACGATCGTCTGCTCGGCGAGGCCGCGCTTGTCCAGCCACCCGAGGATCCGCGCGACGAGGGAGTCGGACCACGCGACCTGGCCGTCGTAAAGGTCTCGGAAGGCGAGGATGTCGGACGGTGCGGGCTGGAACACCTCCGTCCTGAAGCGCAGGTACTCCTCCATCGGAACGAGCGCATCCGGCCAGGCCAGCCCACCCGATTCGGGGTCGGCCCAGCGCAGGCGGAACGAACGCGGCGCGTGATAGGGCTGGTGCGGCGTGTAGGTGTGCACGAACAGGAACCAGGGCCCCCCTTCGCCGTGAGCTTCGAGTTCGGCCATCGTCGCGCCGAGCGTCCGCCAGAGGTTGCCGACCATGTCGGCGCGGTAGACGTCGAATCCCTGGCCGAAGCCGAAGCGCCCGGCCAGCCAGCCGTTCTCCGTCACGCCGACCGTACGGTACCCGGCCTCTTTGAAGGCTTCGGTGACCATCACCTCGCGCCCCGAGCCGCGAAGCTCGACCATCCGATCGGCCCACATGAAGCCCCGTGTCGCTTCGAGGTCCGGCATCACGCCGTGGGCCGCAGGGGTGAGGCCTGAGAAGATCGAGTAATGCGACGGAAGGGTCCAGCTCGACGGCGCCTCCGCCCGCTCGAAGCTCACGCCCTGTGCGGCCAGTGCGTCGATCGCCGGCGAGGTCTCGTGACTGCTGCCGTAGTGCCCCAACCGATCGGCGCGCAGGGTGTCGAGCGAGATCAGCAGCACGTTGGGGCGGGGGTCCGCCGAGCGCGGCCCGGCGCCGGCCGTCTTCTGGGGCTCGGAGAACGCTGCGTCGGCCGCCGGCGCGAGCCCGCGCCATCCGGCGAGCCAGGCCGTGGATCGGATCTCGAACAGCAGCTCAGCCTCGGCTCCGGCCGCGCCGGGGGGGATCGAGACGTTGTGCGGGACCCAGATCTGTCCGTCCGGGCCACTCGCGTGCACGACGTCGAGCAGGCTCGTCCCCGCTCCGGGACCGCTCTCGATCCGCGCGAGGTAACGCGCTGTCCCGGCGACCGGCGTGCGGCACGCGATCTCGAGCGACACGCCGGCCGGGAAGCGGCGGCGGAAGGACGTCCCCTCCGCCACGGGACGCGACTCGATCTTCGTCGTCCGCTCGACGGCGCCCGGATCGGGGGCCTTCGGTTCCTTGAACGCCCCGGCGCGGGTCAGCGTCGTCCGGTAGATCCGTCCGAAGGCGCCCCGCGCGATCGCGACGTCGTCCGCCAGGCCCAGCTGCTCGGCGGTGGCCATCCACTGGTAGTGCGCCGCGAGGTGCGAGGGGCTGGCCCCGCAGGCGCGCCGGAAGAGGTCGAGCGCCGCGGCCGGCTCGCCCTTCCAGCGGTAGTAGAGACCGAGGTGGTAGAGCGCGGGGGCGTAGTCCTGCCCGGCGGCGCGGGCTACGGCCGCCGAGCGCTCGAACAATGGGCGTGCCGCCTCGGGCCGGCCGGCGAGAAACTCGGAATAGCCGCGGAGGTTGAGGATCCGTGGCTCGTCGCGCACGAACGGTTCGAGCACGCGGTTCGCAGCGTCGTGGCGTCCCATGCGTCCGAGGAGCTTGGCGTACTCGATCGCCAGCTCCTCGGCCCCGGGCTGTTTCGCGAGCAGCCGCTTCAGCATCGTCTCGGCTTCGGTGAGGCCGTCGGAGCGCACCGCGGCGCGCGCCGCAACGAGGACGAGTCGCGGATCGTCCGCGGTGCCGAGCGGCGCGAAGCGGGCCGCGGCCTCGATGTCTGCACCGGGAATCGCTTCGTAGGCCGCGGCCAGCAGCTCGACGCGCTCGGGATCGTGACCCGCCCGGTCGCGCAGCAGGACGACCACGCCCAGCGCGTCACCCGCCTCCAGTTGCGCGCGTGCCGCGGCCAGGTCGACCGGATCGTCCGGCCCGGCCGAGCGGACGCCGCAGCCTGCGAGCAGCAGCCCGACGAGGCACCCCGTGCCGAGGATCCGCAGCCCGCCCATGCCCGATCTCGCCGATCCGCTCACCGCTCCGCCCCTTCCCTGATCGCCGCGATCGCGACCCACTCCCCGTCACGCCGCACGGCTTCGCGCTGCAGCCCGGCGCGGGACCAGGCCCGTTCGACCTTGTCCTCGTCCCCGTGCAGGAAACCCGAGAGGACCGCGAAGGCGCCCGGGCGCAGATGCACGGCCAGACCACGCGCCCCCCGCACCAGCGCCGTGCGGTGGATGTTGGCGACCAGCCCATCGTAGAGGGCGGCCGGCGCCAGCGCACTCCAGCTCCCGGCGGCCGGCTGGACCACCCCCGCGACACCGTGCGCCGCGACGTTTTCCGCCGTCACTTCGAGCACCGCCGGATCGATGTCGAGTGCCAGCACGCGCCGCGCTCCGAGCCGCGCCGCCGCGATCGCGAGGATTCCCGACCCGGTGCCCAGATCGAGCACGTCATCGCCAGGCCGGACCCGCTCCGACAGGAGTTCCAGGCAAAGCCGCGTCGTCGCGTGCTCACCGGTGCCGAACGCGCGGCTGGCGGGGATCACGAGCAGCTCGCGGTCGCCGAGCGTGTCGGCGTCGGAGAGTTCGTCGGGCCGCCGGTCGACGACCGCGAAGCGCCCGGCGAGAAGCGGCGGCCGGCGGCGCAACGACGCGTCGAGCCAACCGTCGTCGTGCACCGGCTCCGGGCCGTCGCCGTCGAGCTTCGTGCCGGCCATGCGACCCAGCGCAGCGCGGCCCGCCGCGGCTGCCGTCGCGTCCTCGAACCAGGCTTCGCAGCTCACGCGCCGCGGGCCAGCGGGGCGGGTCGCCGAGCCGGTCGCCCCGGCCCAGTGCAGAGCCCCGAGCGCGGCATCCTCGGCCGCACGCGGCAGGCTCGCCCGGACGCGGTACCAGGTGCCGGGGATGCGGAGCCTATCGTTCGCCACCGAGGAAGTCCTTGACTCGCTCAAACAGGTTGCGGTCAGCTTCCGGACCGGCCGCTCCGGAAGCTGCTCGCCGTGCCCGCTCGATCGCGTGCAACTCGTCCCAGAGCGCGCGCTCGCGCGCATCCAGTTCCTCCGGCGGGCGGGCGGTCACGTGCACGACGTGGTCGCCTCGGCCGCTTCGGCCGAGCCGCGGCACTCCGCGACCACGCAGCACGATCGCGGTCCCGGGTGCCGTCCGCGGCGCGATCTCGACCGGCGCCGGGCCGTGGAGCGTCGGCACGTCGAAGCTGCCGCCGAACACGAGGTCCGGGAATCCGACCGACAGCGTGGCGTGGATGTCGGCACCGTCGCGTGAGAAGACCGCGTGCGGCTTGACCGTGATGTCGACGTAGAGATCACCCGGCGGGCCGCCGAGGGTGCCCCCGTCCCCTTCTCCCGCGACGCGCACGCGGGTCTTGTCGTCGACCCCGGGGGGGATGCGCACCCGCACCGTCCGCTCGGTCGCGATCCGCCCGTCGCCGTCGCACTCCGCGCAGCGCTTCCGAATCGTGCGCCCCCGCCCCGCGCAGGCGGGGCAGGTCTGCGCGAACTGGACGAACCCGACCCGGGCCACCACCGAGCCCCGGCCGTGGCAGGTGGCGCAGGTCGCGAGGCCGCCCGGGGCGGCCCCCGTCCCCTCGCACTTCGGGCACCCCTCCGAGCGCGGGAGCCGGAGCTTGATCTCGGTCCCCGCCGCGGCGTCCTCGAGTGCGATCTCGAGCCCGTAACGCAGGTCGTCCCCGCGCCGCGGGCCGGAGCCCCGGTTTCCCGGCGCACCGCCCCCGAAGAACTGCTCGAACAGGTCGTCCAGCGACGAGAACCCCTGTCCTCCGAAGACCCCCTCGAAGATCGAGGGATCGAATCCCGGCGTGCCCGCGACGGCGTCGAACCCCCCCGCGTCGAAACGCGCCCGGCGCGCCGGGTCCCCCAGCACGGCGTACGCTTCGGTCAGCTCTTTGAAGCGCTCTTCCGCATGCGGGTCGCCGGGGTTGCGGTCGGGATGCACTTCGAGCGCGCGGCGGCGGTACGCCTTCTTCAGGTCCTCGGCGCCGGCGCTGCGCGGCACGCCCAGGACCTCGTAGTAGTCACGTTTCTTGGTCGTCACGGCCCGCGACTATACCCGGTCGCGCGCGCCGCTTCACGCCGCGGCGCGCGCGCCGGTTCAGAGGGTGTTGGGGTCGTACATCGCCAGGTCCGCCATCGTCCGCGCGACCCCGCTGAGCTTCTCGAGCGCGGCCTGGAGCGCGTCGACCTCGTCGGCGGCGAGCGCCCGGCGGCACTCGTCGAAGACCGCGCGGATCTCCCCCTGCTGGTCGGGACGGAGCAGCGAGGCGAACTCCGCGAACGACTTCTCGTTGGTTGCGAGCAGTCCCTGGAGCTTGGCCTTCGTCCGGGTCGAGAGGATCCGCCGCCGATCCTCCTCGGAGTAGGACTCGGCCTCGCCGATGGCGCGATCGATCTCGTCCGGCGTGAGGCCGGTCGTCGGCGTCACCACCACCTGCTGCTCCAGCCCCGACGCCAGGTCGCGGGCCGAGACCGAGACGATCCCGTTCGAGTCGATGTCGAACGCCACCTCGATCTGCGGCGTGCCCTTGGGCGCCGGCGGGATGCCGACGAGGTCGAAGCGCGCCAGGCTCTTGTTCGCGGTCGCCAGCTCGCGCTCGCCCTGCAGCACGTGGATCTCGACCTTGCTCTGGTTGTCGGCCGTCGTCGTGAAGACGCGGGTGCGCCGGCACGGGACCGTGGCGCCGCGCTCGATCATCTTCACGAACGCGCCACCCCGGACCTCGACGCCCAGCGAGAGCGGGGTGACGTCGAGCAGCACGATTTCCTTGACGTCGCCTCGCAGGACGCCGGCCTGGATCGCGGCGCCGAGCGCGACGACTTCGTCCGGGTTGACCTGCCGGTTCGGCTCGCGGCCGAAGATCTGGCGCACCGTCTCCTGAACCAGGGGCGTCCGGGTCTGGCCACCCACGAGCAGGACGTCCTCGATCTGCTCGCGCGCCAGGCCGGCCGCCGAGAGCGCCTCCTCGCACGGCCCGCGCGTCCGCTCGACGAGGTCCTTCACGAGCTCCTCGAAGGCGTCACGGGTCAGCGTCCGCGAGAGGTGCGCGGGCCCCTTCGGCGTGGTCGCCAGGAAGGGCAGCTGGATGTCGGCCGAGTCCTGGCGTGACAGCTCGCACTTGGCCTTCTCCGCCGCTTCCTTGAGCCGCTGCAGCGCGAGGCGGTCGGCCAGCGGGTCGACGCCGGTCTCGTCGTGAAACTGGCCCGCGAGCCAGCCGATGATCCGTTGATCGAAGTCCTCGCCGCCGAGGAAGGTATCGCCGGCCGTCGCCAGGACCTCGTACACGCCCTGCGACAACCGCAGGATCGAGATGTCGAAGGTCCCGCCGCCGAGGTCGTAGACCGCGATCACGCGCTCATCGGTCCCCTCCCGCATCGTGCCGTAGGCCAGGCTCGCGGCGGTCGGCTCGTTGAGGATCCGGAGCACGTTCAGCCCGGCGATCCGCCCGGCATCGCGCGTCGCCTGGCGCTGGCTGTCGTCGAAGTAGGCCGGCACGGTGATCACGGCGTCCGAGATCCGCGATCCCGTGTACTCCTCGCCGATCTCCTTCAGGTGCGACAGGACGGCGGCGGCGACCTCCTGCGGCGAGAAGATCTTCTCGCCGACCTGGACGTGCGCGTCGCCGTTGGCGGCGGCCGCGATCCGGTACGGGACGTGGCGCGAGGCCTCGTCGACGTGCGGGTCGTTGCGCTTGCGCCCGATCAGGCGCTTGATCGCATAGAAGGTCCCCTCGGGATTCGTCGCCGCCTGCCGCTTGGCGAGCGAGCCGACCAGCCGCTCGCCGCGCCGCGAGAAGGCGACGATCGACGGCACGGTGTGGCTCCCCTCGCGGGCCGGGATGACGACGGGCCCGCCGTCCTCCATCACCGCGATGACCGAGTTCGTCGTGCCGAGATCGATGCCGACGATCCGGCTCATCTGTCTTCCTCCTGGAACGGGTCGCTTGCCATCGACCCGTCGCATGCGATCGAGACCCTCACCATCGCCGGACGGACCAACTCGCCCCCCAGCGTGTATCCGACGCGCATCACTTCGAGCACCGTGCCGGGCGGCACGCGGTCGCTCGCGGTGACCTGGACCGCCTCGTGCAGGCCGGGATCGAACGCGATGCCATCGCCCTCGATCCGCTCGAGTTCGTGGGCGCGGAAGACGTCCCACAGTTCCCGCAGCGCCATCCGCACGCCCTGCTGCAGCGATTCCTGGTCCGCCGCCTCGCGGTAGCACGACTCGAGCGAGTCGAGCGCCGGCAGGATCTGGCGCAGCGTTGCGCGCATCCCGTCGCGGTAGGACTCTTCACGCGCGCGGACCATGCTCGGCCCCGGCGGCCGCGCCGGGCGGACCGTGGGACCGTCCGCGGGGCGTGCCGGCGGCGTCCGCGGCGCGGCGTTTACCGGCTCGTCGCCGATCAACTCGATGATGACGCCGGAGCTCGCATCGTCTTCGCCGCGATTCATCATTCCTCCGCTCCGGGCTGGCGCTGTTCCGGTCCCCGCTCGCGCTCCTCCGCGTTGAGGATCTCGGTGATCGTGCGCGCCAGCTCGTCGACGATCGCGACGGCGCGCGCGTATTCCATCCTGCGGGGCCCGACCACGCCGACGAGACCCCGGGCCGTCCGTCCCGCGCGATAGGGGCTGGCTACGACCGCCATCAGCGCCAGCGACGGATCCTCCGTCTCGGCGCCGATGATCACCCGGACCCCCGGCGACGCGAGGCAGCGGTCGAGCAGACGGACCAGCTGCGTCCGCTCCTCGAGCGTACGCAGCGCGTCGCGCAGGCGCTGGACGTCCCCGAATTCCGGCAGTTCGAGCAGGCTCGAGGTTCCCTTCGAGGCGCAGCTCGCCGGCCTCCTCGGGAAACGGCTTCTCGAGGAACCCGATCACGCGGCCGACCGCCTCGCGGCCGATCCGCCGCGCCCACTCGTGGTCCTCGCGCAGCAGCTCGATCATCCGGCGCCGCACGTCGGGCAGCGTGTAGCCGACGAGGTGCTGGCGCAGCTTGGCACCCAGGCGATCGAGCCCGTCCTGGGGCAGGTCCTCGTCCAGCTCGAGCACGCGGTGCGTGACGATCCCGGTGCGGCTGACGAAGATGGCCACCAGGCGGTGCGGGCCGATCCGGACGAAGTCCACGTGCTCGAGCACCGCCTGCTCGAGGTCCGGCGCGAGCACGACGCCGACCTGGTGGGTCATGTCGGCCAGCAGGCGTGTCGCGCGGGAGAGCAGCTCGTCCAGCTCGCGGGTCGAGGCCAGCAGGTCCTTGATCTGCCGCACCTCGCGCGCCGGCAGGCGGATCTTGTTCCCGAGCGCGTCGTCGACGAAGAACCGGTAGCCGCGGTCGGTCGGGACGCGGCCGGCAGAGGTGTGCGGCTGCTCGAGGTAACCGTCGTCGGTCAGGTCGGCCATGATGTTGCGGATCGTCGCCGGGGAGAGCTGTTCCGCGTGCAGCCGGGCCGTGCGCCGCGAGCTGACGGGCTCGCCGCTCTTCACGTGCTCTTCGATGACGATGCGGAGGACCTCCACGGCCCTCTGGTCGAGCGTCACACGCCTCTCCCCCGGCTTCGGTCGGAAGATGAAGCTCCTGCTGGATTTATAGGGACCGGCGTCCGGGGATGCAAGCTCGCGTTTGGATTCGTTCGCAGAGCGTCCCGCCGGCGGGTCAGGACTTGGCCTTCTCGAGCAGCCAGGCCTTCATGAACCCGGTCAGATCGCCGTTCAGGACCCGGTCGACATCCCCCATCTCGTAGTCGGTCCGGTGGTCCTTTACCATTCTGTAAGGGGCCAGGACGTAGGAGCGGATCTGGCTGCCGAAGCCGATGTCCTTCTTGTCCCCGGCCTTGGCCTGCCGCTCGGCCTCCTGCTTCTGCCGCTCCCGCTCGTGGAGCCGCGCCCGGAGGACGCGCATCGCCTTTTCCCGGTTCCGGGGCTGGGAGCGCTCGTCCTGGCAGGTGACCACGATGCCGGTCGGAAGGTGGGTGATCCGGATGGCGCTGTCGGTGACGTTGACGTGCTGCCCCCCCGCGCCGGAGCTCCGGTAGGTGTCGACCTTCAGGTCCTTGTCCTGGATGTCGATCTTGATCGTGTCGTCGACCTCGGGGATGACGTCGACCGACGCGAACGCGGTGTGGCGCCGCGCCTGGGCATCGAACGGGCTGATCCGGACCAGCCGGTGGACGCCGCGCTCGGCCTTCAACCAGCCGTAGGCGTCGGGTCCGACGATCCGCAGCGTGGCGCTCTTGATCCCGGCCCCGTCGCCCTCGAGCCGGTCGAGCAGCTCCGCCTGGTAGCTTCCCTTCTCGGCCCAGTAGACGTACATCCGGAGCAGCATCTCGGCCCAGTCCTGGGCATCGACCCCGCCCGCACCGGGATGGATCTCGAGGAACGCGTTGTTGTGGTCCTCGGGGCCCGAGAGCATCGTCCCGACCTCGACCTCCGTCAGCGCCGGCTCCAGTCGGGAGAGCGTCTCTTCGAACTCCGCGTCGACCCCTTCCCCTTCGCGATCCAGCTCGAGCAGCGTCTCGGCGTCGGCGACCAGCGTCTCGAGGCGCCGGTCGCGGTTGCGCTGCACGGCGACGACGGCGCGCTGGCGGTTCAGGTCGGCGGCCCGCTCGGGATCGTTCCAGACCGCCCCGTCGGCGAGCTGGTCGTCGAGTTCGGCGACGCGGCGGTCGAGGGTCGGGACGTCAAAGGTACCCCCGCAGCGGCTCGACGCGGCGCTTCAGGATCTGCCACTGCTGGAGGAGGTCGTCACGCATCGGGAGGGCTCTCGCGGGGCGTGCCGGGCTGCGGCGGGGGCCGCGCGGCGCCGGGGGACGATGCCCGCCGCCAGCCCGGCTGTCAAGATCAGCGCGGTCCAGGCGACGGCGCGGCCCCGGGACGCGCCGGGCGCGGGCTGGTCGAAGAACGCGAGGTCGGCCACCAGGACGCCGCGCTGGCCGGTCTCGAGCCGGGCCGCGACGTGGCCGCCGCCATGCACCAGGGCCGAGATCCCGCTGTTCGCGGCGCGGGCCATCGGCAGCCCGGTCTCGGCCGAGCGCAGCAGCGCGTGGTCGAGGTGCTGCTCCGGCCCGCCTGTGGTGCCGAACCAGCTGTCGTTGGTCTGGTTGACCAGGAGCTGGGCCCGCCCGCGGACCAAGTCGAGCCCCAGCCCCGGAAAGACCGCCTCGAAGCAGACCAGGGGGCCAATCCTGGCGCTTCGCCCCTCGAACACCACGGTGTTCGTTCCCGGTTCGAATTCGCCGACCTCGTTGGCCAGCGCGGGGATCCGGCCGAAGAGCCAGCGCAGCGGCATGTACTCGCCGAACGGCACCAGCTCGCGCTTGGGGGCCTTGGCGGTCATCCCGCGGTCGGCCCGCACCAGCACCGAGCTGTTCTCGTACTTCCCGGAGGGGGAGCGGGTCAGCCCGCCCACGACGAGGTCGATCCCGTGGCGCGCGGCCAGGTCCCCCAGCTGCGCGGCCCACGCGCCATCGTCGCGGAAAGTGTACGAGACCGCGGATTCGGGCCAGACGACGATCTCCGCCCCGGCCCGCGCGGCCTCCTCGGTCAGGCTGCGGTAGGCCTCCCACTCCTCCTGCGGCGACGCGTCGCGCGGCAGCGAGGCTTGGACGACCGCGACGCGGGCCATTCCGGCCCCGCTCGGCGCCTCCAGCACCGCCATGCCCAAGCGCGGCGGCGAGCGCGCCCAACCAGAGCAGGCCGCGCCGCACCGTGACCCGGCGCGGCACGAGCGCCGCGCCGGCCAGGATCGCGGCCAGCGCGTAGAGCAGGAACGAGACGCCGGCCGCGCCGACCGCGCCGACCAGCGCCAAGCACCCACGGCCAGTCGACGAGCGCCGCCGCCGCCGAGCCCCACGGGAACGGGAACGGGAACCGCTCCCGGACCAGGTCGTAGGCGGTGACCAGGAGCGGCGCCCCCGCCAGCGCCGCGGCCGCGCCCCAGCGCCGGGACCAGGCGTCGATCAACGCGGCCATCGCCGCCCAGAGCAGTCCCAGCGTCAGGGCCGAGAGCACGACCGCGGTCCAGGCGATCGAGGCTCCGAGCGACGAGAAGAGCAGGATCGGCGTCGCGAACCAGCGCAGCGTGAGCGCGGTCGAGACGAAACCGAAGACGCCCCCCTCCCAGGCCGCACGGCGAGTCCCCCCGGCCCCCGCCGCGAGGAAGAAGACGAGCGCGAGGCCGGGGACGATCAGCGGTCCCCACCCGGGGCGCGGAAACGCGAGCCCCGCCAGCAGGCCGGCGAGCGCGGCGAGCGCGAGGCGGCGCGGGTCGCGGACCGCACCGGCCCTCCCGGGCGGTGGAACGCTCACGGCCGCGTGCCGGTCTCGTGCACGGTCACCGCCCGGCCGAGGAGCTTCCCGAGCCGGGCCCCCGCGCGATCGGCTTCGACGCGCGTCGTGTAGGGCCCGCCGGTGACGAGGTAACCTCCCCGGCCGTCGGCGACGACGGCCGCGGGGACGCCGGCGCTGCGCGCCGCCTCCTCGAGCTGGCCGGCGACGACCCGCGTCGAGGCCCGCCCGATCTCGAGCGCGAAGCGCCCCGAGCGCGACGCCTCGCGCGTCACCTGGAACTGCGGGGCGCGATTCTTCTCGCCCTCGCCTGCGTCGTCGAACACGGTCGCCGCGCCCAGCTGCTCGACGCCGCCGCCCGCCGCGCCGCCGCCGTCGCGGGAGGTGGACCGGCCGGGGCCGGAGAGCCCCGCGGCTTGCGGCACCGAGCTGCGGCCGAGCAGGAACGCCCCGCCCAGCAGCGCCAGCAGGACGGCCGCACCCAGCGCCACGCTGCGCCAGGTTGAGCTCGAACTCGATCACGCGGGGCCCCTCGCGCCGCGTCATCCCCGGTCCTCCGAGGACCCGCCCCGCCGCGCCACCCCGACGCCGTCCTTCCCGGCGTCCTTCACGAGGCGCATCGCACCGTCCCCGGCCTCGATCACGCTGCGGGCGCTCGGTCCGTGATCGGGCCAGGCCGCGACGCCGGCCGAGGCGCTGAGCCGCACCGACCCGCCCGGGGTCACCTCGTAGGGGGCGCGGGAGAGCTCGCGCCGGATCCGGTCCGCCACCTCCCGGGCCCCCTCGAGGCTGGTCCCGGGGAGGATCATCACGAACTCGTCGCCGCCGTAGCGGTAGAGCCGGTCGATGCTCCGGATCGAGCGCGCCATCCGCACCGATGCTTCGTAGAGCACGCGCGAGCCGGCGGCGTGGCCGTGGGTCGTGTTCACGTCCTTGAGGTTGTCCATGTCGAGGAAGATCAGCGCGAACCCGCCGCCGAACCGCCGGCAACGCTCCACCTCGTCGTCCAGCGACTGGTCGAGATGGCGGCGATTGAAGCAGTCGGCGGTGTCGTCGCGGATCGCGAGATCGCGCAGCGCCTCCACGGTGCGCAGGTTCTCGAGGGCCGGGCCCAGCTCGCGCGCCAGCTCGGCTGCGACCCGCGGCGCCTCGGCGGCGAGCAGCTCTCCGCGCGCGGCGATCGTGACGAGCAGGCCCGCCGCGCCCGTCGCCGAGGCCAGCGGCACGACGAGCGCCGCGCCGAGGGACGGCAGGCCTTCCTGCTCGCCGGTCGGCAGGAGGATCTCGGCGTCGTCGATCAGCGCCGGCCCGCCCCCCGCGAGCCGGCGCACCAGCCCCGCGTCGAGGATCGCGAGCGCGCTGCGGATCCGCTCCGCCGGGACCAGTCCGGCGGCCGCGCAGCATTCGTAGTCCTCGCCCCCCGGACCGAGCACGAAGCCGAGCGCGAACAGCCCCCCGAAGAGACGGAGCGAGTGCTCGGCGACCGCGGAGAAGCAGCCCTCGCGGTCGAGCTTCCGCGTCGCCGCCAGGGCGGCGTCGAGGATCGCGCCGCGGGGGTGCGGGGCCGTCGTCATGGAGCCGCGGCGCGCCCCGAGCGGTTCAGGTAGAGCGAGAGCAGGTCGATCGGCAGCGGGAAGATGATCGTCGAGTTCTTCTCGGTCGCGATCTCGGTCAGCGTCTGCAGGTAGCGCAGCGTGAGCGCCATCGGGGCCTCCGCCAGCACGTCGGCCGCCTCGCGCAGCTCGCGCGCCGCCTGGAACTCGCCGGAGGCGTGGATGATCTTGGCCCGCTTCTCGCGCTCGGCCTCGGCCTGCTTGGCCATCGCCCGGCGCATCTCCTCGGGCAGGTCGACGTGCTTGACCTCGACCGCCGAGATCTTGATCCCCCAGGGGTCGGTGTGGGCATCGAGGATCGACTGGAGCTGGTGGTTGAGCTGCTCGCGCGACGCCAGCAGCCCGTCGAGCTCGACCTGGCCCAGCACGGAGCGCAACGTGGTCTGGGCCAGCTGGCTGGTCGCGTAGATGTAGTTCTCGACCTCGACGATCGCCTTGCGCGGCTCGAAGACGCGGAAGTAGATCACCGCGTTGACCTTGACCGAGACGTTGTCGCGCGTGATCACGTCCTGCGGCGGAACGTCGAGCACGACGGTCCGGAGCGAGACGCGGATCATCCGGTCGACGAAGGGGATGATCAGCACGAGTCCCGGGCCGTAGTCGTGCGGCTGCAGCTTGCCGAGCCGGAAGACGACGCCCCGCTCGTACTCCGGCAGGATCTTGACGGCCTGGGTGAACAGGAAGATGACGAAGACGACGACGACCAGGACGCCGGCGGAAATCCCTGGAATCATGACGGTGCCTCCCTGTCGTCCTCGGGGGCCTTCGCGCCGTCCGGCGCCGGCTCCACGAGGAGAACCAACCCCTCCGAGCCCGTGACCCGAATCGCCTGGCCGGCCGCGATCGGCCGCGGGCTGCGGGCGCGCCAGCGCTCGCCCCAGACGAAAACCCAGCCTTCGGGAGCGACCGGCTCGGTCGCGCGGCCGATCGACCCGATGATCCCCTCGCGCCCGGTGGTCGGACGCCGGCGCATCGCCCGCGAGACGACGAGCGCCACGCCGCCGAGCACCGCCGCCATGAACAACACGATCGGCACGAGCATCGACAGCGGCAGCCTCAGCCCCGGGACCGTGCCGGGGAAGAGCAGCCACAGCCCGAGCGCGATCGTGGCCGTTCCGGCGACGCCGAGCATGCCGTAGGAGGTCACCTTGATCTCGAGGATGAAGAAGACGATTCCGGCCGCGACCAGCGCCGCGGCCAGGTAGTTGACCGGCAGCACCCGCGAGCCGTAGAGGAACACCAGCAGCGCGACCGCTCCCACCGCCCCGGGCAGGATCAGCCCCGGGTGCGTGAACTCGATGTAGATCCCCAGCGCCGCGATGGACAGCAGGAGCGCCATCACGACCGGGTGCAGCACGACGCTCTTCATCCGCTCGACCCAGTCCAGCTCCTGGTCCTGCAGCGTGGCGCCGGCCAGGTCGAGGGTGACGCGCGTCCCGTCGGGCCGCACGATCTCCCGCCCGTCGAGCTGCCGCACCAGCGCCTCCCGGTCGGCCACGACGAGGTCGATCAGCCGGGCTTCGAGCGCCTCTTCGGCCGACCAGGAGACCGCGTCCCTCACCGCCTTCTCCGCCAGTTCCGGCGGGCGGCCGTGGGCCCGGGCCGTGGTCCGGATGAGCGCCGACAGGTCCTCCGCGGACTTCTTCAGGGCGATATCGCCTTCCCGGTTCTCGCCTCCCGCGGTGATCGGGTGGGCGGCGCCCGTGCGGGTGAAGGGCGCCATCGCCGCGACATCCCCGGCGAGCAGGAGGAAGAACCCGGCCGACGCGGCGTGCGCCCCCTTCGGCGCGACGAAGACCACCACCGGGACCTTGCTGTTCAGGAGCTGCTGAACCATCCGCTCGGCGGCGTCGACCAGCCCGCCGGGGGTATCCAGCTCGAAGAGCACGAGCGTGTCGCCGTTGCGCGCGGCGTCCGCCAGCACCCGCTCGAGGATGTCGGCCGAAACGCCGTGGATCACACCGTCGTGACGGTGGACTCGGACCACGGGAGCAGCGAGGGCGGTGGACACGGCACCGGCCAGGGCCAGCGCGACGAGGAGCCGGAGGCAGGAGAATCTCATCGACTCATTGTATCCCCGTGCCGGTCGGGGTGCGGCTCAGCGGCCGGCCGCCTGCTCCAGCTTGGCCTTGAACTCCGGGTTCACGGGTGCGCCGAGTTCCTCCGCCTTGGCCAGCGCCGTCCGGGCCTCGTCGATCCGGCCGCGCTTCCAGTAGGCGAAGGCGAGGTTGTTGTATACGGCCGGGAAGTTCGGCAACAGGTTCCGGCAGGCCTCCCAGGCTTCCAGCGCCTCGTCCAGCCGATCCTCGCGGAGGTAGGCGTTGCCCAGGTAGAAGTAAAGGTCTCCCGGCGCCTTCTGGAAGTCTCCCTCCGACGGCGAGGGAATCGCCTGCAGCTGCTTGATCCGGTCCTGGCGGCTGTTGATGTCGGTCGTGACCTGCGTCTCGTTCATCTTGTTGGTGATCGAACCGGGGTTCTGCAGCGCGCGGATCTGCTCCTGCTGCGCCACGATCTCGCGCTGCGCGTCCTGGTAGTTCTTCATGGCCGCCTTGTGCCGCTCGTCGGCCGTCTTCTTGAAGAGTACCTCCGCCTGCTTGAGGGCCGCGACGGCCTCCGGGAACTTCTTCTCGGCCAGCAGCAGCTTCCCGATCTCGAGCTGGGCCAGCCCGTAGTTCGGGTAGGCCTCGAGCGCTCCCAGGAAATCGGCCTGAGCGCCCTGCACGTCCCCCTGCTTCTCCTTCTCGAGGCCTGCCTGGTAGAGCCTCTCTGCCTTGGTCAGCTCGCGTCGACCCGGGGTGGCCGCGTCGGCGGCTCCGATCGCCAGCACCAGCCCGATCGCGGCCCACGCCCCCGCCTTCGATCCGCCGCTCATCGCCGCCCTCCGCGCACCCCGGGCCCGAACAGGCGCTCGAGCCGGTCGAGCGCCGGGGCCGGCACCAGGCGCGAGACGTCGCCTCCCAGCCGCGCGATCTCCCGCACGAGCCGCGACGAGATGAACGAGACATCCTCGCCCGGGGTCAGGAACACCGTCTCGAGGCCGGGGTCGAGGCGGCGGTTCATCAGCGCCATCTGCAACTCGTACTCGAAGTCCGAGATCGCCCGCAGGCCGCGCACGACGAACGTGGCGCGCTCGGCCCGCGCGTAGTCCGCCAGCAGGCCCTCGAAGGCCACGACCCGGATGCCGGGAGGCCCCGCGCTCGCCAGCGACTCCTCGAACATCGTGCGGCGGTCGTCGGCGTCGAACAGCGGCGCCTTCTCCGTGTTACGCAGTACCGCGACCACGAGCTCGCTGCACATCCCCGCGGCGCGGCGCACGAGGTCGAGGTGCCCGTGCGTCACCGGGTCGAACGTCCCGGGATAGATCGCCCGCACCTCGCGCGGGCTCACGCCTCCCCCCGGGAGGCCTTGATCATCGCCTCGGCGTGGCGCCGGGCGGTATCGGTCACC
The DNA here is from genome assembly GCA_963702425.1 of uncultured Acidobacteriota bacterium. Classification (GTDB taxonomy): domain Bacteria; phylum Acidobacteriota; class Polarisedimenticolia; order J045; family J045; genus JALOKP01. Next base: position 3,061 of record CAVPCQ010000006.1, on the reverse strand, counting down.
ATCGTGCCGCCAAGCATGCGTGCAACTTCCTCCACCCGGTCGTCGCCGTCGTCGAGCACCTTCACGACGACGTGGGTCCGCCCGGCCTTGAGCTTCTTCGTCACCGCGACGTGGCGCTCGGCCCGCGCCGCGATCGACGGCAGGTGCGTGATGCAGATCACCTGGTGGCGTTGCGCGACCTTGGAGAGGAACTCCGCCAGCACGTCGGCCGCCTCGCCGCCGATCCCCTGGTCGACCTCGTCGAACAGGAGCGTGCGGCGCGGCAGACCCCGTTCCAGCGACAGATCGAGCGCCAGCATCACGCGCGACAGCTCGCCGCCCGACGCCACCTTTCGCAACGGACGCGCCGGCTCGCCCGGGTTGGCGGCGAGCAGGAACTCGACCTGTTCGGTCCCCTCGGCGCCTGCCGGCGATCCGGCCAGCTCCTCGACCCGGCCGGGCTGGAACTCCACCTCCAGCTTCGCGCTCGGCATCATCAGGTCGCGCATCAACCGGCCGGTCGAGGCCGCGAGCCGCTCCGCCGCGTCGCGCCGGGCGGCGGACAGCGTGCCGGCCGCGGCGGCGTAGACGCCCACTCGGACCTCGCGCTCCCGGACCAGCTGCTCCACCGAGTCGCCCTGGCCGAGCAGTTCCGCCAGTTCGCGGCGCATCGCCTCGGCCCCGCTGATGATGTCCTCCAGCGAACCGCCCTCGAACCGGCGCCGCAGCCGCTCGAGCGCGACCAACCGCTCCTCGAGCTGCTCGAGGCGCCCGGGATCGGCGCTGGCTTCGTCGATCTGACTCCGGATGTCGGCCGCGACGTCGTCGAGCTGCGAGCGGACGTCGTCGAGCCGGTCGGCGAGGTCGGTATACAACGGGTCGACGGTCCCCTGCGGCCGCAGCCGACGCGCCGCGGCGTGGACCCGATCGACCGCCGCCCCCTCCCCTTCGTAGAGCAGCTCGAATGCCGCGCGCAGGGCCTCGCCGAGCGACTCGGCGTGGCGCAGCCGCTCGCGCTCGGCCCGCAGCTTCTGCTCCTCGCCGGCCAGCGGCCGCACGGCGTCGAACTCGGCGAGGCGGAAGTTCACCAGCTCGATGCGCGCCTGGCGCTGCGCAGCGCGGTCGGCCAGCTCGCCGAGCTTCTGGTCGATCTCGCGGATCGCGGTCGACTCCCGCCGGACCTCGGCCAGCAGTTCTTCGTGGCCGCCGAAGCGGTCGAGGATCGCGCGGTGGAGCTCCGGCTGGAACAGGGTCTGCGGCTCATGCTGGCCGTGCATCTCGATCAGTCCGGCGAGCAGGTCCTTCAGCAGGGCGATCGTCACGGAGGCGCCATTGAGGAAGCCGCGCGACCGGCCGTCGGCACCGACCTCGCGCCGGACCAGAATCTCGTTCCCCTTGACGTCATAGCCGGCTCGGGAGAGCCGGTGCTGGAGGTCGGGCCGCTCCTTGACGTCGAAGAGCGCCTCGACGATCGCGCGCTCCTCGCCCTGGCGCACCATCGCCGCCTCGCCGCGCCCCCCGAGCGCGAGAGCGATGGCGCCGACGATGAGCGACTTGCCGGCCCCGGTCTCGCCGGTGATCAGATTCAGCCCGGGGTCGAACTCGAGCAGCAGCTCGCGGGCGAGAACCAGGTTCTCGATGCGCACCTGACGCAGCATGGCACCCTTCCTCGTTGGGCCAACGAGCGGAGCGATCGTCGTCTTAGGAACCGGTAAGGTTGAGGTTAGCACCCGCCCCGCGAGAGGGTCAATCGACGCCGTCCCGCCGGGGCTACGACCCGGGCGGACGCCTCGCCGGCCCCGCCACCGCCCACGCCAGGAGCGCCCATCCCGCCAGGAACGCCACCCCGCCGAGCGGCGTCACCGCGCCCCAGGCGCGAACACCGGTCAGTGCGAGCAGATAGAGACTCCCCGAGAACACGACCATCCCGGCGACGAAGAGCCACCCGGCGACCCGCGCCACCCGGGCGCCGCGCGCCTCACCGGCAATCGCCACGAACAGCAGCGCCACGGCGTGGGCCATCTGGTAGCGCGCCCCCGTCTCGAAGACCGCCAGCAGATCGGCCGGTATCGCGTCCTTCAGCGCATGCGCCCCGAACGCCCCCGCCACCACGGCGGTGAACCCGAACAGGCAAGCAACGAAGGCCAGCGGACGATTCATGAACTCACCCGGGAAGGCACGCGCGACGCGCGCGCGGCCAGGACAGCATCTCACCCACGTCGCGAACCGGCAGCTTCGGTAGCCGCCCCGGAGCGCTCAGCCGCGGGCGCACAGCGCCCGTCGGCTGCAGCGCGCCCGCTCGAGGAACGAACCCCGGAAAGCTACTTGTAGGACTGCAGGACCTTGATGTAGTTCGCCCGCTCGAACGCCGCCGGATCGGGAGAAGACTTCTGGCTCATCGTCCCAACCAGTTGTTTCACCGACGCGTACTCGTTCTCCTCCATCCAGGTCCGCAGCTCCTCCTCGACCCGCTTCAGGTGATAAACGCCGTACTTCAGCAGGGCCGAGGTCATGTGCACCACCGACGCGCCCGCCATCAGCATCTTCACGGCGTCGCGCCCGCTGTGCACACCGCCGGTCGCCGCCAGGTCGGCCCGCACCCGGCCGTAGAGGATCGCCAGCCAGCGCGTGGCGAGCCGCGAATCCCAGGGGGTCGAGAGCTGCAGGTTCGGGAAGACCTCGAGGTTCTCGGGGTCGATGTCGGGCTGGTAGAAGCGGTTGAAAAGGGCCAGGCCGTCCGCTCCCTTCTCGACCAGGTCGCGCGCCGTGAAGGGGATCGAGGTGAAGTAAGGGTGCATCTTCACCGCGACCGGGATCTTCACCTCCTTCTTGACGTCCAGCACCACGTCGCCGTAGATCCCCTCGATCTCGGACAGCGGCTGGTGCGGGTCGGTTGGAAGGAAGTAGATGTTCAGCTCGATCGCGTCCGCACCGGCCTGCTCGAACTTCTTCGAATACTCGGTCCAGCCGCCCGGCGAGCGCCCGTTGAGCGAGGCGATGATCGGGACGTCGAGGGCCTCCTTGGCCTTGCGGATGTGGTCGAGGTACTCCTCCGGGCCGCGCCGGAACTCGCGCGGCTCCG
>CAVPCQ010000005.1:0-77473 GCA_963702425.1 uncultured Acidobacteriota bacterium | reverse complement strand
ACCGAGCGGAGCCGTCAGCAGACCCGCCCGACGATCAGCGTGATGTCGTCCTGCTGCGGGACGTCGCCGACGAAGGCGTCGATCGCGGCCAGGATCTCCGCGGTCACCTCGCGGACCGGCCGCTCCGCGAGCGCCGTCGCCAGCTCGGCCAGCCGCTCCTCGCCGAACTGCTCGCCGTCCGCGCGCTGCGCCTCGGTCACGCCGTCGGTGTAGACCACCAGCGTGTCGCCCGTCGCGAGCGCCAGCTCGCGCTGCTCGTAGCGTTCGTCGGGGAGGATCCCGAGCACCATCCCGGTCGGCTCGAGCCGCAGCAGCTCGGCCGGCCGGCCGGCGCGCGCGGGCCGCACGACCAGCGGCGGGTTGTGGCCGGCGTTGGCGTAGATCAGCGCGCGGCGCGCGTCGTCGTAGACGCCGTAGAAGAAGCTCGCGAACCGGCCGCCGGCAACCGAGCCGTACATCAGCCGGTTGACGTCGCCCAGCAACTCCGAGAGCGCCAGGCCGCGCAGCGGCGCGTGGCTGCGCAGCGCCCCCTGCAGCGTCGCCATCAGCAGCGCCGCCGAGACCCCCTTGCCGGCGACGTCGCCGATCGCGAGCCCGAGCTGGCCCGGCGCGACCGCGATGAAGTCGAAGTAGTCGCCGCCGACCCCGCGGGCCGCGCGGCACAGGCCGCTGTAGTCGAGCGTCGCCAGCTCCGGCCGCGACTGCGGGAAGAGCTGGGCCTGGACCTCCTGCGCGATCTCGAGCTCGCGCCGCATCAGCTGGCGCTCCGCGACCTCGCCCACCAGGCGCGCGTTGTCGAGCGCGATCGCGACCTGCGCCGCGACCGCGGACAGGAGCTCGCGATCGTCGCGGGTGTACGGCTCCTCGGACAGCTTCTCGCCCAGCACGAGAAAGCCGATCACGCGCTCGCTCGTCGCCAGCGGGACGATCACGCGCGCGTTGTGCCGCTCCAGGAACCGCGTGGTCGCGTCCTCGGACGGCAGGTTCAGCGCCGCCTGCCCGCGCGCGCGACGCCACGCGCTCCCCGCCGCGGTGATGTCGAAAGCGTCGCGCTCGGCGGCCGGAATCGTCTCCAGCGCGGCGACGAGCGGGGGCGGCGCCGGCTGCGCGTCCTCGGCGTCGAGGTCCTCGCCGCGGAAGACCCAGCGCCCCTCGGCCGAGGCGGTGGCGTGAATCAGGCACAGCACCGCGTCGTGATCCACCGCGGGCGCGCGTCCCGTGCCGTTGGCCATCCACGGCGTCGCGTCGCGGTGCAGGAAGATCGCGACGTGGTCGGGGTGCAGCGCGTCCTGGATCTTCTCCGCGACCGTCTCGAGCAGGCGCCCCGGCTGGGGGACGAGCTGGCGGGCCGCGGCCCCGAGTTCCCCCAGCACCCGCTGGGCGTTGTACTGGTCGCGGAAGAAGGCCCGGTCGACGGACGGCATGACGCGGCGATAGACCCCGCGCATCCCGAGCGCGACCGCGGTCGCGAACAGCAGCGACACGCCCGAGGCGATCCCCGTCCAGGTGTCGGGGAGCTGGTGCGCGATCCAGGGCGCGGCGAAGGCGTAGGTCAGGCCGAAGATCGCTCCGCCGAGCAGCACGATGCCGGAGGAGAGCAGCGTGTACTGCAGGCCGCGCCGCAGGATCCGGCGCAGGCCGAAGACCCGGTCGCGCAGCACGACGTAGATCAGCGCGGCGGGGAAGAGCCAGATCGTCGCCACCGCGACGAAGACGGTCCAGGTCGGGGCGTCGCCGGTGACGGCCTGGAACGTCGTCAGCACGACCAGCGGCACGAAGGCCGCGAGCAGACCGACGAGCAGGACGCGCATCCGGCGCCGCTCGCCCGGGCTCTCGAGATGCCGCAGGTTGCTGACCAGCACGCCCGCCGAGAGCCCGATCAGCAGGACCGTCAGCGCGGTGGAGATTCGGCCGATCGTCTCCTCGAGGGTCAGCACCCGCGGGCCGAGCCCGGCCAGCGGGTCCCGCGCGACGTCGTAACTGACGAAGGCCGTCCGCACCAGGGCATAGGCGACCTCGAGCCCGACCAGCGCGAACAGCGCGACCTCGAGCCACGGCCAGCGCTCGTCGAGGCGCACCCGGCGCGGGAAGCGCAGAAAGAAAGCGAACAGCAGGAAGGGGGCGAAGAACCCCACGGCGCTGAAGACCAGCGCCGCCTCGCGCAGCCCCGGCGGGAGCGAGAAGGCGTTCACCCCGACCAGCGCGGCAGTCCCCAGCAGCACCAGGCTGGCCAGGAACGCCAGGTCGTTGCCCGGGCGCGAGAAGCCGATGAAGGCCGCGCCGCCGATCGTCAGCAGCGGGACGACGAGCCGCAGCAGCACCAGCAGCAGCAGTCGGGTGAAGCTGCGCGGCGGCGCGGTCGGGACCAGCGAGAGCGTCACCTCGCGCGGGGTGTTCGACGCGTCCGGCCGCGCGACGATCAGCGTCCACGCGCGCAGCCCGGTGCGCCGGACCACGTCGCCCAGCGCCGCGAGCCCGCGGATCGGGCCGCCGCGACCGTCGGCGTCGTAGGCCGCGAGCAGGACGTCGCCCGGGCGGAGTCCCGCGACCGAGGCCTGGGTCGGCCGCTTCCAGGTCGTCGTCTCCGCGATCTCGGTGACGACGAAGCGGCCACCCACCGGCTGGGCGACGAAGCCCAGCGTGGCCGACCCGTCCTCGGCGAAGAAGTACTGCCAGGCCCCGCCGATCGCCGCCAGCGCGGCCAGGCCGACCAGGACCGTGAGCAGGGCGAGGCGCGCCCGCACGCTCCGCGGCACGAGACGCGGCCCCGCTTCGCTCCGGGCTGGATGATCCCGCGTCAGGCGTTGGCTCCGGGCCGGCGCCGCGGTGCCTCGGGCGCCGGCGGCGTGGGCTTGTCGGCGGCAGCGCGGGACTCGGTCTTGGCGTCCGCGCGGGCCTCGGTCTTGGCGTCCACGCGGGCCGCGGCGTCCGCTCCCGTGGCTCCGGCGGCTCCCACGGCTCCAGCGGTCCCGGCCGCTCCCGCGTCCGGCTTCTTCACGAGGCCCAGGATGTCGCGCAGCTTCGTTTCGATCTCGCGCGCCAGCTCGGGGTTGTCCTTCAGCGTCTGGCGCGCGTTCTCGCGTCCCTGCCCGAGCCGCGTCTCGCCGTACGACAGCCACGCCCCGGACTTGGCCACGACCTTGTGGGCCATCCCGAGGTCGAGCAGGTCGCCCTCGCGCGAGATCCCCTCGCCGAACATGATGTCGAACTCGACCTGGCGGAACGGCGCGGCGAGCTTGTTCTTGACCACCTTGACCTTGGTGCGGCTGCCGGTGACGTCCTCGCCTTCCTTGATCGAGCCGATGCGGCGGATGTCGATCCGCTGGCTGGCGTAGAACTTGAGCGCCCGCCCGCCGGTCGTGGTCTCGGGGTTGCCGAACATCACGCCGATCTTTTCGCGCAGCTGGTTGATGAAGATCAGGCAGGTGTTCGAGCGGGCCACGACGCCGGTCAGCTTGCGCAGCGCCTGGCTCATCAGCCGGGCCTGCAGACCGACGTGCGAGTCGCCCATCTCGCCTTCCAGCTCCGCCTTCGGCACCAGTGCCGCAACCGAATCGATGACCAGCACGTCGAGCGCGCCGGAGGTGATCAGCATCTCGGTGATCTCGAGCGCCTGCTCGCCGCTGTCGGGCTGCGAGACCAGCAGGTTGTCGACGTCCACGCCCAGCAGCGCGGCGTAGTCCTTGTCGAGCGCGTGCTCGGCGTCGATGTACGCGGCCCAGCCGCCGGCCTTCTGGGCGTTGGCCACGACCGACAGCGCGAGCGTCGTCTTGCCCGACGACTCCGGCCCGAAGATCTCGGCCACCCGGCCGCGCGGCATCCCGCCGATCCCGAGGGCCCAGTCGAGCGAGATCGAGCCGGTCGGGATGACCTGGACGTCGACGTGGGCGGTGCTGCCGAGGCGCATGATCGAGCCCCGGCCGAACTGCTTCTCGATCTGGTCGATGGTGTTCCGCAGGGTCGAGACCTTGTCCTTGCCGGCCGTCTCGGACGGCGCCGGCCCGCCGAGGCCGAGGGGGTTCTTGGGCGCGTTCATCGGATGGATCCTCCCGGACTGCCCGGGTTACGGGCGGCGGCCAGATTAGGCGGGCCGGGAGACAGGGTCAACTCGCGGCGCAGAAAAGGCGTCCGGTTTGTTGACACCGCGGGAACGGGTCGCCTACATTACCCACATCCGGGCACGCATTCTGGCGCAACAAACCAGGATGAGGGGCATTGTTTCTATCGCGCAGGAGAGCCGCTAGGGCGTGGACGCTGACGCGGGCTTCCGGCCTGATCGCGGGCCTGTCGCTTCTCGCCGCCTGCGCCAGCGGACCGCGGGTCGCTCCTGGCGCCGGGAGTGCGCCCCACGCCGGCTCCTCCCGCACCGGCGTCAGCGCTCCGGCCCCCACGCGCGAGGACGCGCTGTCCGACGCGGCCAGCCTCGTGCTTCTGGCCCGCGAGCAGGCCCGGCTCGGCCTGATCGATCAGGCCTCCCAGTCGTGGGACCGCGCGATGGACGCGCTCGCCCCGTTCGCCGCGGACGACCCGTCGTTCGGCGAGCGGATCCAGCAGATCGCGGCCGAGCAGGACCGCGCGGAGGCCGACGCCGCGCTGCACGAGGATTCGCTCCCCGAGTCGGACGGCGAGCTGGCGGCCGAGCGCGAGGAGATGCTCGACGGCCCCGGCCCCTCGCTCGACCCGGACCATGTGGGCGAGGTCGACCAGGCCGCCCGCGGCGTCCAGCCCGACTGGCCGATCCAGCTCAACGACAAGACCGTCGCCTGGCTCGAGGCGCTCTCTTCCGGGCGGCTGCGCGACTGGTTCGCCCGCAGCCTCGAGCGCTCCGGCGGCTACGTCGACCGCTTCCGGCAGATCTTCGCCGAGGAGGGGGTCCCGCAGGACCTCGTCTACCTGGCCCACATCGAGAGCGCCTTTCAGTCGCACGCCCTGTCGCGGGCCCAGGCGCGCGGGATGTTCCAGTTCATCCCCGGGACCGGCCGGCGGTACGGCCTGGTGATCGACACCTGGCTCGACGAGCGGGCCGACCCCGAGAAGGCCTGCCGCGCCGCAGCGGGCTACCTGCGCGACCTCTACGCCGAGTTCGGCGACTGGAACCTGGCGCTGGCCTCTTACAACGCCGGCGAGGGGCGGATCCGCGGCGCGATCGCGCAGACCGGCACGCGGGACTTCTGGATCCTCATCCAGCGCAGCACGCTGCGTCCCGAGACTCGCAACTACGTCCCGGCGATCCAGGCCGCGACCGTGATCGCCAAGGATCCCGAACGCTTCGGCTTCGCCTGGGTCGACCTGCAGGACCCGGTCGTCTACGAAGTCGTCCCGGTCCCGTTCTCGGCCGACCTCAAGACGCTGGCCGGCGTGGCCCAGACCGATCCCGCGACGCTGCGCGGCCTCAACCCCGACCTGCGGCGCGGCGTCACCCCCCCGGGCCGCACCTACCTGCTGAAGGTGCCGGTCGGGGCGAGCGCCGGCTTCGCCGAGCGCCTGGCGCAGATCCCTCCGGAACAGCGCGTGGCCCAGCTCGAGCACCGGGTCCGTCGCGGCGAGACGGTCTCGTCGGTCGCCCGGCGCTACCGGGTCAGCACGAGCGCGCTGCGCGCCGCCAACGGCCTCGGGAAGAAATCGCGCCTCGCGGCGGGTCAGGTGCTGGTCGTCCCGCGCGGCAGCGTCGACGTCGCGAGCCTGGCCGACGACGAGCCCGAAACGGTCCGCGGGCCGTCCCGCACGCATCGCGTCCGCTCCGGCGAGACGCTGGGCACGATCGCGCAGCGCTACGGCGTCAGCGTGAGGAGCCTGCAGCGCTGGAACGGGATGGGAAGCTCGACCAAGCTCGTGGCCGGGCACAGCCTGAAGGTCTCGGCGCCGGGGACGGCGGTCGCATCGAGCAGCGGCTCGCGCGGGAAATCGGCTCCTGCCGCGGGCCGGGGCGCGAGCCACCGGGTGGTGCCGGGCGAGACCGCCTCGGCCATCGCGCGCCGTTACGGCGTCGGCGTGGACCAGCTGTTGAAAGCCAATGGGCTGACCGCGAGGTCGACGCTCAAGGTCGGCCAGCGCCTGACCGTGCCGGGAAGCGGGCGGTCCGACGTGGCGCCGGCCGATGCGAGCGAGCGGCGGGCCGAGACGCGCGTCGCCACCGTCCACGTCGTGCGCAAGGGCGAGACGCTGTTCCGGATCGCGCAGCGCTACGGCACGACGATCGAGAAGATCTGCGCCGCCAACGACATCGCGCGCGACACCGTGCTGACCCCCGGGACCGCGCTCAACATCGCGAAGTAGCCGCTAGTCCTCGTTCGACGCGACTCGGTCGAACTCTCCCGCCAATACGAAGTCGAGCCGCCCGGTGCGATAGCCGCGGACGTGGTCGCGCACGAGCGGGGACGGCGACTCGCGGTAGTGGCGCACGATCGTCCCGGTCACCGTCGGCGCCTCGGCCAGCGCGCGGCGCGCCTGCTCCGCGAGGTCGATCCCCCGCGCGTGCGGCGGCTCGGGCGGCTGCGGCGCGATCCGGACCCGCATCGGCCAGCGGTCGAACTCGTGCCCCTTGCCCGACGGCACCTCGTAGAGGTGCCAGCCGTCCTCCGGCGCCAGCAGCGCATGGGCCCCGAGACCGGAGACGGAGAGCACGAGCCGGTAGCCCGCCGCGCCGTCCGGGGCGCGGTCCAGCTCGGCCAGGCGCATCCCGCTGCGGTCGGACCAGCGCCGGTACATCTCACCCAGGCGCCGGGCGAAGGCGAGCGCCTCGGGCGGTGGCCTGCGTCCCGCGTCGGAGGTCGCCTCGATCGAGACGAAGGCGTCGTGCGGGCGCTCCTGCTCGACGTCGTCGCACGCCGTCTCGAGCAGCCGCAGGCGCTGCGCGAGCCGCTCGACCTGCGGCGCGGGGCCGCGTCCGCGCCCGGTCCCGCCGCTGCCGCGCAGTCGCGAGAGCAGCGACTGGGCCGATTGCAGCGCGTGGCCGATCCGGTCGCGGTACTCGATCCGGTCGAGGATCGCGAAGCGTTCGAGGGAGGTCCAGAAGGCGTCGAGCCCGGTCAGCTCGAGCTCGCCGCGCTGGGCGTTGCGCCAGGCCGTGCCGCGTACGCGGTCGGTGAGGGCCTCCAGCCGCGAGCCGAGCGCCTCGAGGTCGGTCTCGTCGGCCGGCGCGCCGGGGGCCGCACCGGCGCCGGCGCGCGTTTCCGAGGCGGCCAGCGGGACCGGCGCGTCCGGGTCGACGAACTCGACCGACAGGCCGTCCCCCTCGCGGTGCACGAACAGGAACTGGTCGCCGTGCGGCACCTCGCGATCGACGATCGTCCGCGCCAGCGGGGCCAGCACGTAGCGCTCGATCGCGCGCTGCAGCGGCCGCGCGCCGAGATCGACGGTGAAGCCGCGCTCGAGCAGGAACTCGAGCGCCGCCTCGTCCCACTCGACCGCCCACTGGCGGTTGCGCAGGCCGCGGCGGTTGAAGCTCTCGCGCAACTGCTTCTTGAGCACCTCGCGCATCGTCTCGCGCGTCAGCGGGCGGAAGACCACGACGCGATCGATCCGGTTGAGGAACTCCTTGCGGAAGGCGCGGGCCACCGCGCGCTCGACCGAGGCGGCGCTGAACCGCCCGCTGTCGTCGGTGAAGCCGACCGTCGAGCCGGCCGGGATCTGGCCCCCCAGGTTCGAGGTCATGATGATGATCGTGTGGCGGAAGTCGGCCATCCGGCCGCGGCGGTCGGTCAGGCGGCCGTCGTCGAAGACCTGCAGGAAGAGGTCCCAGACCGCGGGGTGGGCCTTCTCGAACTCGTCGAGCAGCAGCAGCGAGAAGGGCTGCATCCGGACCTGGTCGACCAGCGCCAGCTGGGCCGGATCGGGGTGCGGCTCGCCGACGATCCGGCCGATCGCGTCGTGGTGCGCCAGCTCGCTCATGTCGAGCCGGATCATCCGCGCGGCGTCACCGAAGACGAACGCCGCGAGGGCCTTCGCCAGCTCGGTCTTGCCGGTGCCGGTCGGGCCGACGAAGAGGAAGACCCCGAGCGGGCGGGTCGGATCGGTCACGCCGGCCTTGACCATCGCCAGCCGCTCGACGAGGCAGTCGATCGCCTCCAACTGGCCGACGACCTGCTCCTCGAAATGCTGCCGCAGCGCGGCCAGGTCGAGCCGCTCGCGCTCGTCGAGCAGCGCCGCGGGGAGCCCGGTCATCGAGGACAGCGCGGCGATCAGCTCGTCCTGGCGCCAGCGGCGCGGCCTCGGGACCGAGCGCGTCGGACGGCGCGGCCCCGCAGCGCCCCGTGGACGAGGCGGAAGAGGTTCCCGGGCGGCGCGGCCTCGGCGACGTACTGCCGCGTCAGGTTCCAGGCCTCGTGCAGCAGCGCGTCGGGGACCGGCGGGGCGGCGCCGCGCGCCCGCTCGGCGGCGAGCCACGACCCGACCAGCTCGAGCGTCGCCTCGCGGTCGAGCGGAGCGATCCGCCGCTCCTCGACCGCCGTGCGCACCCGCGGCTTGGCCAGCAGCATCCGCTCGTGCATCGCCGGCCCGGCGGTCCCGAGCACGACGATGTCGCCCCGCTCGATCACCGGCAGCAGCATGTCGAGCGCGCTGGTCGCCGACTGCATCGAGACGCCGGTCCAGGTCAGGGCGGGGAAGTCGCGGATCAGCCAGACCACGCGCTTGCGCCGGTCGATCTCCCGCACGAGCTGCTGCACCCGCCCCTCGAGCGCGCCGACGAACTTCTGGTCGGCGTTCAGCTCCTCCGGGGCGGCCTCGAAGACCGTCCAGCCGGACTGCTGCAGGCGCTCGAGCGCGACCCGCGCCAGGCTGGTCTTGCCGACCCCGAGCTCGCCGACGAGCAGGACCGAGCGCGGCGGATCGGCGGTCAGGGCGCGCTCGATCGCCTCGGCCTCGGCCGCCAGCGCGTCGTGCTGGACGATCGCCGGGCCGGTCGGCGAGCCGCCCCGGGGCCAGATCCGGCCGAACGATTCCAGGAAGGCCTCGTCGACGACCTGGGCGCGCACGGCGCGCAGCTCCTCGCGCAGCGGCTCCGCGACCTCGCCCAGCTTCTCGGCGTACTGCGCGGCGAGCTCGATCCGGCTCCGCGTCGCCCCGTCGAGCGCGCCGCCGAAGGTCAGCCACTCGCCGCGCGCGGCCCGCGAGCGGGCGTAGCTGGCGAGCAGCCCGATTCCGTCGTCGTGGCTCCAGCTCTCGTCGATCGTCGCCAGGATCGGCCCGACCAGCGGCGTCGGCGGCGGGACGTGGGTGTCGAGCAGCCGCAGCGCGAGGACGCGCGTCCAGTTGTGATAGCGGCTCATCGTGTCGCGGATCCGCCCGGTGACCGTCGCCCCGTCGGGGCGCAGGGCCAGGGCGCGCGTCGCGGCGCAGGCCATGAGGAGGTGCTGGCCGGTGTAGAGCTCGAACAGCTCCTCGGCGCTCCAGTCCGGCGAGCCCAGCCACTGGACGACCTCGACGACCGGCGGCCGGTCGAGGAACTCGTCGAGCGTCTGGATCTGCTCGAACTCCCGGGTGAGCACAGGACGGGCCGCATCGAGCCGGGCTGCGCGCGCGGCCGGGTCCGGGGTGGCGGGGTCGGAGGATGGATCCGGCAGCGGCGTGCCGAAGTCGTCGGCGAGCGAGGCGAGGGGCATCATCGACGGCGGCTTGGGGCGGTAGAACTCCCAGAGGTAACGCCCGAGGAAGAAAAGCGCCGCCAACAGGATGAGGCTGCCAAACCCCGTGGCCTGATCGGACACGACTCCCCCTTTGCCGGACCGCCTGATTGTACGCCGCCGCTCCCGCGTCCGGGACGGTCGGCCCCGTCCGCGGGCGCGTCCTCCCGCCGTCGGCCCTACGCTCGATGCATGGCCAGCGAACTGATCGTCGCGCGCTCATACGGCGCCGCGCTCCTCGGCATCGACGCCGTGCTGGTCGAAGTCCAGGCGGCGCACGCGGTCGGTGTCCCGCGCTCGGCGATCGTCGGGCAGGCGGAGGCTGACGTGCGCGAGGCCCGCGAGCGGCTGAAGGTCGCGCTGCAGTCGGCGGGGCTGTGGCCGCGCGGGGCGGGCGAGCAGCCGGTCATCCTGAACCTCGCTCCGGCCGGGTTTCGCAAGAGCGGCGCCGGGCTCGATCTGCCGATGGCTCTGGCCGTCGCCGCGCTCGAGCGGCCTGCGCTGGTGGCCCCGCTGCGCCGGCTGCTGGCCTACGCCGAGATCGGCCTCGACGGGAAGCTGCGCCCGGCGCGCGGCACGCTCTCGGCGGCCTTCACCGCGCAGCGGCGCGGGCTGGCCGCGATCCTGGTCCCGCCCGAGGCGGCCCGCGAAGCGGCCGAGGTCGACGGGATCGAGGTCCTCGCGGTGCGCACGCTCGGCGACGCGGTGCGCGCCGCGTGCGGCGACCGCGCGGCGCTCGCGCCGTGGACGCCCGGCGTGCGGGTCGCCGCGGAGGAAGGGGCCGACCTGGCGGAGGTGAAGGGGCAGTACGCCGCGCGCCGCGCGCTGGAGATCGCCGCCGCGGGGGGGCACAACATCCTGCTCGTCGGGCCGCCCGGGGCGGGCAAGACGATGCTCGCGCGGCGTCTGCCATCCGTGCTGCCGCCGCTCACGCGGGAGGAGGCGCTCGAGGTGACGCGGATCCACTCCGCGGCGGGCCTCGTCGCGCCCGGGTCCGGGCTGATCGAGGCCCGGCCGTTCCGCGCTCCGCACCACTCGATCTCGGTCCCGGGCCTGGTCGGCGGCGGCAGCCCGCCGCGCCCGGGCGAGGTCTCGCTGGCGACGCACGGCGTGCTCTTCCTCGACGAGCTGCCGGAGTTCCCGCGCGGCGCGCTCGAGGCGCTCCGGCAACCGCTGGAGGATGGTCGCGTGGCGGTGGTGCGGGCGCGCGGCAGTGCGCTCTTCCCGGCCCGATTCCTGCTGGCGGCGGCGATGAACCCCTGTCCCTGCGGCTGGCAGGGGAGCGGCACGCGGGGCTGCCGCTGCGGGGAGGCGGCGCAGGAGCGCTACCGGGCGCGGATCTCGGGGCCGCTGTACGACCGGATCGACATGCACGTCGCGGTCCCGGCCGTGCGCCCCGCCGAGCTCGCGCGCACGGCGCCGGGGGAGGGATCGGCCGTGGTGCGGGCCCGGATCGCGCAAGCGCGGGCGGCGCAGGAGCGGCGCGCGTCCGAGACCGGTACGGCGTGGAACGCCCAGCTCCGCAGCCGGGCGCTGGAACGCTGCGCCGGGGTGGGCGCGGCCGCGCGGGCGACGCTGGAGGACGCGATGGAACGGCTCGGGCTGTCGGCCCGCGCGCACGACCGCGTGCTGCGCGTGGCGCGCACGATCGCCGACCTCGCAGGGCACGCGGAGATCGCGCAGGGGCACGTCGCCGAGGCGGTCTCCTACCGGCAGTTGGACCGCAGCGGGTGAGGCGGTCCGGCCGCGGGGCCGGGCGACCGCGCCGGGGCCCGCCGTTTGCCGCGCCCCGGGGGCGCGCCGTACCCTGTCGGGCCACCCGGCGGAGGTTTCCTGTGACGGACGACACGCGCTCGCGCGCGGCGGCGATCGTGGGGGCGGTCAGCGCCGTCCTGCTCGGCCTCGTGCTGATCTTCTCGGCCTGGGCCAAGGCCCTCGATCCCGAAGGGTTCGCCCAGTTGATCGTCGAACGCGGCCTGATGCCCGCCTCGCTCGCCTTCTGGGCCGGCGTGGCGGTGATCGCCTTCGAGGCCGCGCTGGGGGTCTGCCTCGTCCTGAACTTCCGTCGCCCGCTCGTGCTGGTGCCGGCGGCGCTCCTGATGCTCTTCTTCCTCGCCCTCTCGGTCTGGGCCTATCTGTACCCGTCGCAGGAGGCCTCCTCCTGCGGCTGCTTCGGCAACCTGATCGCCTCCTCGCCGGGACAGGCGCTGGCCCGCGACGCGGTGCTGTTCGGCCTCTCGCTGCTCGCGCTCCTGGGGCGGCCGCGGGAGCTGCGCACGGGCTGGCGCCGCCTGCTCGCCGCCGCCGCCGCCGTCGCGTTCGGCGGTTTCGCGCTGGCCGCGCCATCGCTGCCGCTGGACGACCTGGCGACGCGGCTCAAGCCGGGCGTCACGGTCGCTTCGCTGCGGATCGACGAGATCATCCCCGAGTTGCAGGACGGCACGCGGCTGGTGCTGCTGGTCGACCGGGCCGACGAGGGGACGCGCGCGGAGATCGGGCGAGTCAACGAGAAGCTGGCGCTGGCCCGTCCCGACGCGGTCTTCGGGCTGGCGAAGAAGGACGACGCGCTGGCCAACGAGTTCCAGTGGACGGCCGGACCGGCCTTCGAGGTCCGCGACGCGCCGCAGTCGATGCTGAAGCCGTTCTACCGCCGGCTGCCGCGCAGCTTCCTGGTCGAGGGCGGGACGATCGTGAAGGTCTGGCAGGGGATTCCGGGCGACGAAGTGCTGGTCGCGCTGGCCGAAGGGAGCATGCCGTGAACCCGCGGGCGTGGGGCGTCGCGGCCGTGCTGCTCGGCGCGCTGGCGACGGCGGGAGCGGTCGCGGCGGACGCTCCGCAGCCGTACTACCTGTCCGGCAAGCGGGTCGTGCGCGTCGCCGGCACGATCGACGACAAGGCCAGGGTGTACATGGGGGTCGGAACGCCCCGCGCGGTGATCCTCTCGCCCGTGCTCGGCGCGCCGGTCTACGTCGCGAGCGGGGAGAAGACGGCGACGGTCCTCGACGCCGCCCGCGTGCAGCCCAGCCCCGACGACCCGGATGCGATCCTGGTCGACGTCGACGGCGCCGCCGCCGGCGTGCCGCTGACGATCGAAGGGCTCGAGCTGCGCTTCTCGGTGGCCGGCAAGCCCGTGGTCCTGGAATCGCGCCCTCCGAAACTGACCGGGGACCTCACCGCCGAGCAGCTGCTGGCGGCCATCCCCGAGTACCGCCGCAACGCGAAGACCTACACGCCGGGGAAGGGTGACCTGCGCCTGCTGGCGACGATCTCCGAGCCGGCCGAGATCGACGTCTTCTTCGGGACCTGGTGCCCGCACTGCGAGCAGTACCTTCCGCGCCTGATCAAGGTCGCGCAGGAGCTGAACTCGCCGGTGCTGACCTTCCGCTACCACGGGCTTTCGGAGCGTTTCGCCGACGACCCCCTGGCGCGCCAGTACCAGATCAGCGGGGTGCCGGTGGCGCTGGTCAGGCGGGGCGAGAAGATCCTGGCGCGGATCGAGGGGCCCTCGTGGGCGCGGCCGGAGGCCGCGCTGTCGGCGGTGCTCGTCGGAGTGGCGGCCCTGGCTCCCGCGGGTGGGGGATCGTGACCGGAGCGCGGCGACCGCCGGCCGCTTGCTCGTGCCCACAGGACAGGGAATCGCCCCGGACCGGCAACTTTTTCGGTTGACCGCGTCACATTTCCGTCGATAGCATCCCCGACCCCCCCAGGGAGCCCCGCGTGTTCGAGGAGCCGATCCGAATCACGATGTCGCTCCCCAGCCGGCCGGAGTTCCTCGACCTCGTTCAGGACGTGGCCGTCAGCGTGGCTCGCCTGTGCGGCTTTGCCGAGGACGGCCAGATGGACATCGGCCTCGCGATGCGCGAGGGGGCCGTCAATGCCATGAAACACGGCAACGGGCTCGATCCGCGCCTGCCGATCGACGTCGAGATCACCGGGTCGGTCGAGCGGGTCACGATCGTGGTCCGCGACCGCGGGCACGGGTTCGACCCGCAGGCAGTGCCCGACCCGACGCAGCCGGAGAACATCCTCAAGTCTTCCGGCCGCGGCCTGTTCCTGATCCGCACGCTGGTCGACGAGGTGCGCTTCCACCGCCGGTCGCCGGGGATGGAACTGGTCCTCGTCAAGCGCCGCCCCGCGCTCGCGGCGGGCGCCAGCGCCTAGGTGGGGGGGCGGTGCAGGCCCGCTTCGAAGAGCGCGGCGAGGTCGGCATCCTCTCGATCGCCGGCAGCCTCGACGCCGGACCGCACGCCGACGACTTCCGGAAAGTCGTGCAGGAAGTACTCGACCGCGGCGTGGCGCGCCTGGTGCTCGACCTGGAGGCGGTCCACTTCCTCGACTCGGCCGGTCTCGGCGAGATCGTCGCCGCGCGGCGCCGTTGCCGCGAGCGCGGCGGCTCGCTCGTGCTGGCGCGCCCGCGCGGCAAGCCGCGCGACCTGATCGCCCTGACGCGCGTCGACATCCTGGTCCCCGTGCTCGACGATCTCGACGCCGCGGTCGCCCGCGCCGCGCAGTAGCTGCACCGGGGCGGGTCAGCCCCTGCGGAGCCGCTCGAGCAGCTGCGCCAGGAGCGCGTGCGCCTCGCGCGGCGAGAGCGCGTCGAGGTCCAGGGCCCGCAGCGCGGCGAGTGCCTCCTCCTCCCGCGGGTCGCGCGGCGCGGTCTCCCCGAACAGCCCGAGCTGGCGGCCCGGCACGGGACCGCCGTCGGCGCGCGGCGCGAGGACCGCGGGGCGCGGGTGCTCGGCCGTCAGGTGCTCGAGGATCTCCCGCGCGCGTCCGACCACCCGGTCGGGCAGGCCGGCCAGCCGCGCGACGTGGATCCCGTACGAGCGGTCGGACGGGCCGGGCTCGACCCGGTGCAGGAACAGCACGTCGTGGCCGTGCTCCTTGACCGCGATGTGGACATTCGCGAGCCGCGGCAGGACCGAGGCCAGTTCGGTCAGCTCGTGGTAGTGGGTCGCGAACAGCGCTTTGGGCGCGAGCCGCGCATCGTCGTGCAGCGCCTCGACCACCGCCCAGGCGATCGCCATCCCGTCCCAGGTGGCGGTCCCGCGGCCGATCTCGTCGAGGATGACGAGGCTCCGCGGGGTCGCGTTGTGCAGGATGTTCGCGGTTTCGGTCATCTCGACCATGAAGGTCGACTCGCCGCCAGCCAGGTTGTCCGAGGCCCCGACGCGGCAGAAGACGCGGTCGACCAGGCCGATCGCCGCCCGCCGCGCCGGCACGAACGACCCGGCCTGGGCCATCACGATCGCCAGCGCGACCTGGCGCAGGAAGGTGCTCTTGCCTCCCATGTTCGGACCGGTGACGACGAGGATCCGCTGCGCCGCGTCGAGCCGGCAGTCGTTGGGCACGAAGCGGCCGGCAGGGATCAACCGCTCGACCACCGGGTGCCGCGACTCCGCCAGCTCGATCCGGTCCTCGCGGTCGATCTCCGGCCGCGTCCAGCCATGCTCCGCCGCGGCCTCCGCGAACCCGGCCAGCGCATCCAGCTCGCCGACCGCGGCGGCCGTCTCGCGCAGCCGCGAGGCCCGCGCCGCGACCTCCCGGACCAGCGCCTCGAACAGCTCGTTCTCGCGCGCCGCCAGGCGCTCCTCGGCCGACAGGATCTTGGTCTCGAGCGCGCGCAGCTCGGCGGTGTTGTAGCGCTCGCCGGTGGCGATCGTCTGGCGCCGCTCGTACTCCGCCGGGACGCGCGCGAGGTTGCTCTTGCTGACCTCGATGAAGTAGCCGAAGACGCGGTTGTAGCGGACCTTCAGCGAGGCGATCCCGGTCCGCCCGCGCTCCCGCGTCTCGATCTCGGCGACGAGCTGCTTCCCGCCCCGCGCCAGTTCGCGCGCCTCGTCGAGCGCGGGGTCGTGCCCGGGTCGGATGACGCGCCCCTCGCCCGGCAGCGCGCCGGGATCGTCGGCCAGCGCGGCCGCCAGCAACGCCGCCAGGTCCTCGAGCGGATCGATCCGCGCAGCGAGCGCGGCGGCCGCCGCCGTCGCCAGTTCGGCCAGCCGGGCCCGCGCCTCGGGCAGCGCCTCGAGCGAGTGCCGCAGCGCGAGCAGGTCGCGCGGGCTCGCGCTTCCCAGCGCGGCACGTCCGAGCAGCCGCTCGAGATCGCGCACCCGGGCCAGCGCCTCGACGATCCCGCGCCGCGCGAGGCTGCGCTCGAGCAGCTCCGCGACCAGCGCATGCCGCCGCGCCAGCGGCTCCAGGTCGGCCAGCGGCTCGAGCAGCCAGGCGCGGACCGTCCGCGCGCCCATCGGCGTGCGCGTGCGGTCGAGCGTCTCGAGCAGCGTCGCGGCGCGCGTGCCGTCGCGCAGGTTCGCGACCAGCTCCAGGTTGCGCCGTGTCGCCGCATCGAGCAGCAGCTGCCGCCGCGGGTCGTCGACCTGCAACCGGTCCAGATGCGCCGGCCTCACGCGCTGCGTCGCCGCCAGGTGCGCGAGCCCGGCGGCCGCGGCGGGCAGCGCCGGGTGATCGTCCGGGCAACCGAAGCCGGAGAGGGTCGCGACGCCCAGCGCCTCGAGCACCCGCGGCCGGGCCAGCGCGGGGTGAAAGCGCTCTGCCGCGAGCGGCGTGACCAGCGGGCACCGGCCGGCGATCTCGGGCAGGAACGGCTCCACGGCGCCGCGCTGCGCGTCGGCCAGCAGGACCTCGCGCACCTCGTGCCGCGCCAGCAGGTCGCCCAGCTCGCCCCCGTCGCCGGCGCGGGCCAGCACGACGCTGCCGGTCGAGAGGTCGATCAGGGCGACGCCGAACCCGCCCCCCGCGGCCGCGCCGACGGCGGCCAGGAAGTTGGACGAGGCCGGGTCGAGCCGCTCCGGGTCGGTCACGGTCCCCGGGCTGACGACCCGCACCACCTCGCGGCGCACCATCCCCTTCGCCGTGCGCGGGTCCTCCACCTGCTCGCAGATCGCGACCCTCAGCCCGCGCTCGACCAGCCGGGCGACGTACTGGTCGATCGCGTGGTGCGGCACGCCGCACATCGGCGCCTCGACCGCGGTCCCCTTGCCGCGCGCGGTCAGCGCGATCTCCAGGATCGGCGCGGCGGTCTTCGCGTCGTCGAAGAACAGCTCGTAGAAGTCGCCCATCCGGAACAGCAGCAGTGCATCGGGATGCTGCGCCTTGGCCTCGCGCCACTGGCGGAACATCGGCGTCAGCCTGTCCGGCGCGAGCGCGCCTGCGGCGCCTGCAGCGATGGGATCGTCCGGCTTCACGGCGCGGAAGGGTACCCGAAAAGGCCGGCGATGTTGACAATCGGTCCACGGGGTCGGTACAAGGGATGCCACCGGGCCGACCCGGAGCAGGCGGATGACGGATCTCGACGAGCAGGGCACCGATCTCGACGCTTCGAACGGGGCGAGCCACGTCGCGCACGCGCTGCGCGACGAGGACCGGCTGATGCTCGTCTTCGCCTACCTCGGCCCGCTGAGCCTGATCCCGCTGTTCGCCAGCCGCGAGCCGTTCGTACGCTGGCACGCCCGGCAGGGGACGATGCTCGGTCTCGCGCTGGTCGCGCTGATCGCGCTGCTGACGCCATTCCACTGGCTCTTCTCGATGATCCCGCTGCTCGGCCGGATGTTCCACGCGGCCGAGGTTTTCGTCTTCCTGGGCTTCTTCGTCGTGCTCTGCTTCTGCATCGAGCGGGCGCTCGCGGGCCAGCGCTATCGCGTTCCGTGGCTGGCCGACCTCGCGGACG
The DNA here is from genome assembly GCA_963702425.1 of uncultured Acidobacteriota bacterium. Taxonomy (GTDB): domain Bacteria; phylum Acidobacteriota; class Polarisedimenticolia; order J045; family J045; genus JALOKP01. The sequence continues at coordinate 60,163 of CAVPCQ010000005.1, read as the reverse complement.
AGGACTGACGGTGGTGGAGGGGACCGAGCGCCTCGACCGGAACCGCGTTGCCGTTCCGGACGCGATTCCCGGCTCCTCTCCGCCCGCCCGGACCGGCGCTCCGGGCCCGCCTGAGGCGCGGCTGCGCTGGAGCGCCGGTGGGATGGTGCACGAGCTGCCGCTCGGCCCGACGGCGGGGGAACCGCTGCTGGTCGGCGCCGGTCCCGTGGCGAAGGACCTGCTCGTCGCACTGCTCGGCGCGCTCGACCGGGCCGCCTCGTCGCGCGAGACGCGGGTCCGCATCCGACAGGGCGAGGTCGAGGTCTTCGTCGACGTGCCTGCAACTTGGCCGCGCTCGGGCGCGCTACCGTCGGCGATCCTGACCGGCCCGTCCGGCTGGCCGCCGCTGCCGCCCGCGGACGAGGCCGCCGCGGGGAGGCTCTACGCCCGAGCGCTCGAGACGCTAGGCCCGCAGGAACTCGAGGCGCTGCGGATCTACCCGCGGCGCCGCCGCGCGATCGCCGCCTGGCGGCGGCGGCTCGAGAGCGCGCAGTGGCAGTTGGACGAGGCGCTGCGGGTGCGGAACCGATGGTCGCTCGCAACCGCCGCGGCCACGCTGCTGGCGGTCGGCGCGGGGCTCGCCGCGGCGCGCTGGCGCCAGCCCGCGCTCATGCTCGCGGCCGGCACCGTCACCCTGGCCCTGGCCCTGACGTGGGCCGCCGGGCGGCGTCGCGCCCGGGGGTTGGCCGCGCGGCGCTCGGTGCGCGCGGCGCGGCTGGCGCACCTTGCAGCGCGTCACGACGAGCTGGAACGGCGCGCGCGCGCGGCGGCCTCGCGCCTGGGCGCCGAGGACCCCTGGGGGTTGACCGCGCGGATCGACCAGGCCGGGACGCGACGGCGCGCGATCGAGGCGCAGCTCGCGCCGGGGCCGGAGACGCTGGGCTGGGCGGAGCGGATCGCGATCGCGATCGGGGTCGTGCCGCCGGGGCCGTTCGATCCCCGGAGCTTCGCGATCGAGAACCCCGACGAGGCGGCCGGCTGGCCGTTCGAGGTCGCTGCGGCGCGCGCCGGCAGCGATCTCCGCGCCGCTGCCTCGCTGGCGCGCATCGCGGAGCGGGTCGAGCGCGAGCTGCCCGCACCGTGGCCGGTCGTGCTCTTCGAGCCCTGGCCCGCGGACACGCCGGAGGTGCGGGCGCGCCGGCTGATGGCGCTCGCGAGCGTGCTCCCCGAGCGGGCCATCGTCGCGATCGTCGCCCACCGCTGAGGGGGCCCCCCTACGGTTGCTTGAGGTCGATCACGTCGGCCTGGCGTGCGGCCGAATCGCGATCGATCACGAGCCGCTCCCACGGCTGGAGCACGAGCGGGGCGAAGCCCGCCTGCACCGCCCACTCCCGCAGCGGAGCCCCGGTGGCGACGGCGTCGAGCAGCAGCCCGGCGAAGCGTGACTCGATCGGCAGCAGGCGCGCGAGCGTCTCGGTCGACGCGGCCGGACGCGTTCCGGGCAGGGTCCGGTTCTTGCGCGGCACCTCGACCACCCGCCCCTCGCCGATCGCCCCCCAGGCCTCGCGGCCGGTGGCGGCCAGCGCCTCCTCGAGCGGGAGGCTGCCGGGGTAGGAGCCGCCCCCCTCGCCACCGATGGTCGCGCGCGGGTCGGGCTTGCCGCCCTGGGTCTCGACTTCGCGCACGCGGTCGAGCGCCCCCAGCGCGTACTGGGCCACCATCCCGACGTCCCCGCGGTCGCGGGCCAGCGTCTCCAGCGCCGCGCGGGCCTCTTCGTACTGGCCGGCGCGCACCAGCGCCCGCATGCGCTGCAGCGGGTTGTCCGACGCCGCGCCCGGCGTCGCGGCGCCCGCCGCCAGCAGCATCGCGTTCGCGCGCTGGGCCAGCGCGGGGTCGCCGGCCTGCCGGGCGTAGTTGGCGATCCGCTCGAGGTAGGCGGAGCGCAGCGAGCCCGGCTTCGCCGCGGCCGCGTCGAGCGCCCGGCCGAACGGTCCCATCGCCCCCTGCGCGTCGCCCGCATCGGTGAAGAGCTTCCCCATCCTGAACCAGGCCGCAGGGTCGTCCTGCGGCACCGTCAGGGTCCCCGCCTGGAAGCGCTCCACCGCGAGCTTGGCCGCAGCCTGCGCCTCGGGCTGCAGATCGAGGTTCAGGAGGGCGTTCACGCGATAGAAATAGGCGTCGAGCGGTGCCCCGGGCGACGCAGTGGCGCCCTGCAGCTTCTCCGCCGCGCGGCGGTAGTAGTCGAACGCGTCGGCCCCCCCCGCGCTGCCCGAGCAGAAGCCCCAGCGATAGAGCGAGATCCCGTCGAGCGCGGCGGCCGCGCCGGCGGGGAGCGTGCCGAAAGCCTCCAGCACCTCGGTGCAGCGCCCGTTCTCGTAGGCCTGGGCGGCGCGATTCACCACGAGGGACGACTCCGGCGGCACGGCGATGCCGGCGGGGTCGGCCGGGGACTGCGCACCCGCCGGGCCGCCCGGGAACAGGACGGCGGCGAGGCCGGCGAGGACCGGGAACACGAGCCGACTGGGGCGCACGGGATCCTCCTGCAAGGGATGCCCACGATAGCGCGACTCGAGCGGCGTGGCCGAGGGGGTGACCGACCGCGATAATCGGTTCCCGGAGGCAAGCGATGATCCCCCCCAGGTCCGCGCGGCGTCGTCGAACCACCCCCGCGCTGCTCGCGCTCGCCGTCGCGGCGGGAGCGATCGCGGGCGCGACCGCCGGGCCGCCGACCGTGGCGCCGCCGCCGGCCGTGGCGCCGCCGCCGGCCGGCGCTCGGAAGCTGCCTCCCGACGCCATCGAGGCCCTGCTCCGGAAGGCCGAGGCGCGCTACCGCGGGAGCGGCTCGTTCCGCGCGTCATTCCGGCAGTCGTTCGAGTCGGCGGCGTTCGGGGCCGGCGACGAGGCGCACGGCACGATCCACGTCTCGCCGCCGCAGCGGATGCTGTGGGACTACGTCGAGCCGAAGGGCCAGCGCGGCGTGCTCGACGGCAATACCTGGTGGTTCGTGGTGCCGGAGGACCGCGAGGTCCAGATGCGCGAGTCACAGCCGGGCGAGGACAGCCCGCTTTCCGACCTGCTCGCCGGGCGCAGTGACCTCCTGAAGCTCTTCGTCGCGCGCGCGCCGGACTCGGCCCTTCCGACCGGGCCCGGCCGGCTGCTGGTCGAGCTCTGGCCGCAGCGGCCGCGCGACGACATCGAGTGGCTGCGGCTCGAGATCGACCCCGCGACCGGCGACGTGCGCCGCGTCGAGGTCGGCGATCCGCTCGGTGGCCGCATGCTCTTCGAGCTCGGCGTCCCCGAGCGCGAGACGCCGCTGCCGGATGGCTCCTTCCGGGTGGAGGTGCCGCCCGGCTGGACGCTCGTGCGCTAGTCCGGATCGTCCATGCGGACCGGAACGCCGTTTGTTGTCCCGCTTCCGGGGGGGGTGCTATCCTCGCGAAATCGTGCGTTTTGACCGCCGTTCTGCTGGCCCGGGAGACTCCCGGACGCGCCTTTCGTGTCGCCTCGCCGGGGTGCTGCTCGCGCTCTGCCCGCTCGCGGCGCTGCCCGCGCCCGCGCAGGCCACGGCCCAGGCCCAGCCTCCGGCCAAGGCGCCGGCCGCGCCGAAGACCGCGCTCCAGGGCCAGGCTTTCGATCGGTCCGGCGCGTCGCTCGCCGGCCTCGCCGTGCGTGCGACGCTGCGCGTCGAGTCGGCGTCCCTGCCCTGGAAGCCGGTCGAGGTCAGCGAGCGGGTGGTCGCGAGTGCGGTCAGCGACGCCAGCGGCTTTTTCACGCTGGCGTTCGAAGACGCCGACCTCGAGGGGGCGCTGCTGCTGCGCTGCGGAGATCCGGCGCGCTGGGACTCGATCCGGTACGCTCCGCCGCCCGAGCTCGACGTCACCGCGCGGATCCGCAAGGGGCGCGCCGCGGTGGTCAACTGCGTGCTCGCGGACTCCGCGGGGTGGCCCGAACTGGCCCGCGAGATCAACCAGGCCGGCGGACTGAGAACGCCGCGCGGCAAAGTGCTCCGGGCGCGCGGACTGCCGCCCGAGACGGTCACGCTCGTCGACGGCGTGGTCGAGTGGCGCTACCCGGACGCCGCCTACCGCTTCCGCGGCCCCGAACTGGTCGAGGGTCCGCTTCCGGCGGGGCCGAAGCCGTGAGCGGCGACGCGCGCCGGGCCGCGGCGGCGGGGATCCCGGCCGAGCACCTCTTCGCCCAGGTGAACACCCTGGTCGGGCCGCGGCTGGCCCGGGTCGAGGAGACGATCCAGTCCCACCTGCGCTCGCAGTTCGACCCGATCGACGACGCTGGCCGCTTCCTGGCGCAGGGCGCCGGCAAACGGCTGCGGCCGACGCTCGTCCTGCTCTCCTCCGGGCTCGTCGGGTACGAGGGGGAGCACGCCATCACGCTCGGCGCGGTGTTCGAGTTCATCCACACCGCCACGCTGGTCCACGACGACATCATCGACGAGGCGGAGACCCGCCGCGGGCTCCCTTCCGCGAACCGCGTCTACGGCAATCAGTTCACGGTTCTGCTGGGGGACTACCTCTACATCCACGCGATGAACATGGCGCTGGCGGCGCGCGAGATCCGGGTGATCGACGTCCTGGCCGAGGCGACGGAGCGGATGATCGAGGGCGAGATCCTCGGCCACCACCTGCGCTCCCGCGCCGACGTCACCGAGGCCCAGCACCTGGCGATCGTCGAGCGCAAGACGGCGTGGCTCTTCGCCGCCTGCTGCCGCGTGCCGGCGATCCTCGGCCACCGCGGCGCCGAGGTCGAGGAAGCGCTGGCCGGCTACGGGATGGCCCTGGGGCTCGCCTTCCAGCTGGTCGACGACCTGCTCGACGTGACCGCCGAAGAGAAGACGCTGGGAAAGCCGGTCGGGCAGGACCTGTGCGAAGGACGGCTGACCCTTCCCTGGATCGACCTGCTGCGTAACGGCGCCCCGCGCGAGCGCGACGCGGTGCTCGCCGTGCTGTCCAGCGGGCGGTTCGAGACGCTGCCGTTCGCCGAACTGCGGGCCGCGCTCGAACGCACCGGGTGCCTTGCGCGCAGCCGCGCGCTGGCCGAGCAGTACGCCGAGCAGGCCCGCGAGCTGATCGAGGGGTTCGCGCCCGGGCCGTATCGCGACGTGCTGCTGGAGCTGCCGCTGACGATCCTCGACCGCGATCGCTGATCGGGGTGCTACCATCGCCGTTTTGAGACCACGGAGGTACACGGTCCGATGCTGCGGATCGAGCGCATGGAGGTCGTCGGCTTCAAGAGCTTTCCCGAGCGGACGGTCGTCGATTTTCCGGACGGCGTGACCGCCGTCGTCGGACCCAACGGGAGCGGGAAGTCCAACATCGTCGATGCGATCTCCTGGGTCCTCGGGGAGCAGTCGGCGCGGGCCCTGCGCGGCGGCCGCATGGAAGACGTGATCTTCAGCGGCACCGAGGGGCGCGGACCGGGCGGAATGGCCGAGGTCACGCTCGAGTTGTCGGCCCGCGAAGACCTGCTCCCCGGCGGCCGGAACCGGGTCACGTTGACGCGGCGGCTCTACCGGACCGGCGACAGCGAGTACCTGATGGACGGGCGGCCGACCCGCCTGACCGACATCCGCGGGCTGCTCGAGCAGGTCCGGGCGGGCGAGCGGACCTACGCCATCGTCGACCAGGGGCGCGTCGGCTCGTTCGTCACCAGCAAGCCGCGGGAGCGGCGCCAGTTCATCGAGGACGCCGCCGGGATCGCCAGCTACCGCCAGCGCCGCCGTCTGGCCGAGATGAAGCTCGAGGCGACCAGGGCCAACCTGCTGCGGGTGGACGACATCCTGCGCGAGGTCGAGCGCCAGCGCCGCTCGCTCCAGCGCCAGGCGTCGCTGGCCCGCCGGGCGCGCCGCCTCGACGAGGAACTGCGCGCGCTGCGGACGCTCTGGTACCGCCGGCGGGCGATCCTGCTCGAGCGGCGGACCGAGGAGTCGTCGGAGTTCGCGGCGGTCGCCCACCGCGAGGGGGAGCACCTCGAGTCCGAGCGCGCACGTCAGGCGCGAGTCGTTGCCGAAGTGCGCGCCCAGCTCGAGGCGGCCCACGCGGCCCGCACCGCGGCGGTGGACGAGACGCACCGGCGCCAGCTCGAGGAGGAGCGGCTGGTGGCCGAGATCGAAGCGGCGCGCGCGCGCGCCGGAACGCTCGAGGAAGAGGCTGGCCGGCAGGAAGACGAAGGCCGGCGGCTCGCGCTCGATCGCACCGCGCGCGTCGCCGAGCGCGATTCGCTCGCGCGCGACGTCGAGGGGCTCGACGGCCGGCTGGCCGCGCTCGCCGCCGGCGTCGCGACGGCCGAGGCGCACGCCGAGGGGACGCGCCAGGAGCACCGCGCGCTGGCCGACGAGGCGACGCGGCTCGAGCGCGGGCTGTACGAGAGCCTGCACCAGCGGGCCGAGGTCGTGGCCCGCCTGTCGGCCGCCCGGGAGGCGCTGACGCGCGAGGGGCTGCGGGCCGAGGAAGCGCGCGCGGCCGGGGCCCGGATCGGCATTTCGCGGGCCGAGGCCGACGCGCTGCTCGAAGCGGCGTGGAGTGCTCTGCACGCGGCCGAGGCCGAAGTCCTGGCGCAGCAGCAGGCGGTCCAGGTCGCGCGCCAGGCCGACGCCGAGGCGGCGGCCGCACTGGACGCGGCGCGCCGAGGCGAGGCCGCCCTGGCCTCGGAGCTGGACAAGAAGAGCGGCGAAAGCGCCGCGCTCGCGTCGCTCGCCGTGCGCTTGGCCGGGGCCGACGCGGCGCGCGAAGCGCTGGAGCGGGCGCGCGAGGCGCAGCTCGAGGCGCGCGGCGTCGCGGCCGACGCGCTCGAGGTCGACCCGGAGGTCGAGCGGGCGGCCGAGGCCTTCCTGAGCGCGCTCCTGCCGGGCGTGGTGGTCGATGGCGAGGCCGACGTCCTGCGCGCGGCTGCGCTGGGCCTCGCCGGCCGCGTGCACTACCTGCCGCTCGATGCGCCGGACGGTGCCGAGGCCCGCCCCGAGCTGCCGGCCGAGCTGCTGGCCGACCCGCGCGTGCGCGGGCGCCTGGCGGCGCGGGTCCGGCCGCGGCCGGGCTGGGGCGCGGCGGTCTGGGAGCGCGTCGAGGACGCGATTCTGGTCGACGACCTGCCGACGGCGCTCGAACTCCACCGCCGCTTCACGCGCTTCCACTTTCTGACGCCGGAGGGGCACGCGGTCCACCGCGACGGGATCGTGGCGATCGAGGGGCGCGCGACGGAAGCCGGCCTCGGCCTCCTGGCGCGAGCCCGGCGCCGCGACGAGCTGGTGCGTGAGGTCGGCCTGCTCGGCGCGCGGCGCGAGGAGGCGTCGGCGCAGCTCGAAGCGGCGCGCGGCCTGCTCGAGGCGGCCCGCGAAACCCGAGCCTCGGCCGAGGAGACGCTGGCCGAGGCGCGCGGCGGCGCGGCGACCGCGAAGATGACGTGGGAGCAGGCCGGGCGCGACCAGGAGCGCCTGGCGCGCGAGGCGGTGCTGATCGGCGGCGTGTTCGAGGCGGCCGAGCGCGGGCGCGAGGACGCGATGCGCCGCGCGGAGTCGCTCGAGGGGCAGGTGGCCGGCGCGGACGAGCAGATCGCCGCCGACCGGCTCGCGCTGGAGGCCGCCCGCGAGCGCGTCCTCGGGCACGAGGACGCGGTGCGCGGGGCCTCGCTGGCGTTGGCCGGGCTGATGACCGAGGTGCGCGCCCAGGAAGAGCGGCGCGCGGCGCAGGCCCGCGAGCTCGAGCGGTTGACGCGCGAGCTGGCGGAGCTGGCCGAGCGCGGCGAGCGCGGCGTCGAGGCCGGCCGGCGGGCGCTGGCCGAGGCCCGCGAGTCTCGCCTGCGCGCGGACGACAGGGAGATCGAGCTCGCACGGACGCGCTCCGCGCGCGCCGCGGCCGAGGCGGCCGCCGCCGTCGAGAGCGAGCGGCTGGCGCACGAGGGGAGCGCCGTCCGCGAAGCGGAGTCGCGGCTGGACCTGGTGCTCCAGGAACTCGAGGACGCGCGGGCCCGGCGCGAGCAGCGCTCGATGGAGTTCGAGCGCTCGCGGCTGGAGCTCGAGCACCTCGTCACGACCTGCCGCGAGGAGCTGGACACGCTGCCCGGAGAACTCCCCTCCGAGGCGCCGCAGCTCGAGGGACTCGAGATGCTCGACGACGACGCGGCTCTGGCCGGGCGGATCGCGGACGCGCGCGCGCGGCGCGACCGGGTCGGGCCGGTCAACCCGCTGGCCGAGGAGGAGTTCGACGAGCTGTCGGCCCGCTTCGAAACGCAGTCGACGCAGAAGCAGGATCTCGAGGCCACGATCGCCGAGCTCAACCACTCGATCAAGAAGATGGATCGCGAGAGCAAGGAGCGGTTCAGCGAGGCCTTCGTCGAGATCCGCCGCCACTTCCGCGAGCAGTTCGCGCTGCTCTTCCGCGGCGGCAAGGCCGACCTGCTGCTCGAGGACGAGAGCAACCCGCTGGAGTCGGGGGTCGAGATCGTCTGCCAGCCGCCGGGGAAGAAACTGCAGTCGGTGATGCTGCTCTCGGGTGGCGAGAAGGCGCTGGCGGCGACGGCGGTACTTTTCGCGATCTTCCGCTACGCGCCGCCCCCCTTCTGCCTGTTGGACGAAGTCGACGCCCCGCTCGATGACGCCAACGTCGGCCGTTTCGCCGACGCCCTGCGCGGGTTCGCCGAACGGACGCAGTTCATCGTCATCACGCACAACAAGCGCTCGATGGAGATGGCCGACCTGCTGTACGGCGTGACGATGGCCGAGCCGGGTGTTTCCAAGCTCGTCTCGATGACCCTCGACTGACGGACCCCGCGTGATCGCCCCGGCGAAGGCGAAGCGGACCGCACCCGGGTCGTCCCACGGCTCGCCGGAGCCGGGCGCCGACCCGGGCTGGTGGCGTCTCGCGCTCCTCGGCGTCTTCGTCCTGGCGCTGGCGATCCGCCTGGCGATCATCGTCCAAGGCGCCGACGCGCCGTACCACCGCTTCCTCGTGCTCGACGCGGCGACCTACCACCGGATCGCCGTCACCGGCGACCCGGCCGAGCCGTTCTGGCAGCCGCCCCTCTATCCGTGGTTCCTGCGCGGCCTCTACGCGCTGGCCGGCGGACCCAGCCCGTTCCTCGCGCGGGTCGTGCAAGCCCTGCTGGGCGCGCTCACCGCCGTCTTCACCGCGCTGCTCGCGCGGCGCTGCACGGGCCCCCGGGCCGCCGCCGCGGCCGGGGTGGCGGCGGCCCTCTACGCGCCGCTCGCGACGCTCGACGCCGAGCTGCTGCCGGCGAGCCTGGCGACCTTCCTGGTGAGCGCGTTCGTGCTGGTTCTGCTCCTGTCCGGAGGCCGCGGCTCGCGCAGGTGGTGGCGGCGGCTGCGGCTCCCCGCCGCCGGAGTCCTGCTCGGGGCGGCAGGGATCCTGCTCCCCCCGCTCGGTCTCGCGGCGGCGCTCGCGCTGGCCTGGCTCGCGCGGCGCGAGGGGTGGCGCCCGGCGCTCCTCGTCGGGCTGATCGCACTGCTTCCGGTGGCCGGCGTGACGCTGCGCAACCGGGCCTGGGAGCGGTCGATCGTGCCGGTCTCGTGGAACGGCGGCACCAACCTCTGGATCGGCAACAACCCCGACTACCCGGCGACGGTCGGCATCCGGCCCGGCGTCCGCTGGACGCGGCTGATGGAGGCGCCGCGCTGCGAGTCCGGGGCGGCGACCCGCGCCGCCGAATCGGCCTGGTTCGCGGCGCGGGCCCGCGGCTACGCGCTGGGGGACCCGCTGGACTTCGCCGGGAACGTCCTGTGGAAGACCGCGGCCGCGGTCACGGCGCAGGAGATCGGGCGCAACCGCGACGAGTACGATGCGCGTGACGAGTCGCTCGTCGCGCGGCTCCTTTTCTGGCCGTGGGGCTTTCCGTTCGTCGTGCTCTTCCCGCTTGCAGCGGCGGGGACGGCGGTGCTCGCGCGCTCGCGCGCGCTGCGCGGCGACCCGCTGCTGCCGTTCCTGGTCGTGATCGGCGTGCTCGCGGTCTCGGTGGTCTTCTTCCCGGCCGCGCGCTACCGCGCCCCGGCGATCCCGCTGCTGATCGTGCTGGCTGCCGCCGGCCTGCCGCGCGTCCGCAGCCACGCCGTGGCCGCGGCCGTCGCGGGCGCGGCGGCCCTCGCGGTGTCGCTGGTGCCGCACGGTATTCCACCGATCCCGGCCGGGGAGACGCTCTACGAGATCGCGGTCGACCTCGACATGGACGGGCGCCCGGCCGATGCGCTGCCATTCCTGGCCGAGGCCGCGCGCCGCGCCCCCGGCAATGCCGACATCGCGCTCTACCTCGGCCTCGTGCTCGGCAAGCTGGAGCGCGCCGAGGAGGCCCGGGCCCAGCTCGAGCGCGCGGTCGCGCTGGCGCCGGAGGCCGACGCCGGGTGGCAGGCGTTGGCGGTCTACTGGCAGCGCCGCGGCGACCGCGCCCAGGCGCGCGCGATGATCGAGCAAGCCGTGACCACCAACGGCTGCAACCGCCGCGCGCGGGCCCTCTACGCGCAGCTTCTGATGGACGCGGGCGAACTGGAGGCGGCCCGCCGGCAGCTCGACGAGGCCGAGCGCGTCTACCCGCGTTCCGACGGCTTCGTCACGCGGGCGCGGCAGCGCCTGGCCCAGCTCAGCGGCCCGTCTCCGCCTGCGGCTTCGCCGGGTCCACCGGCAGCTCCACCTGCACCGTAGCCGAGCCTCCCGACGCCGGCTCGGTCAGCCGGACGGTCGCCAGCAGCACGTCGCCGCCCGCCCCCTCCGGGACCACGATCGCGAACGTTCCGAGCGGCGTGCGCGCGCCGGCCGGGACGTCGACTGCGCCGGGGTGGTGCGCCGCGAGCGCGGGGGGGTCCTCGATCAGCGTCGAGACCGGACGCTCGCCGTCGAGCAGCGTGAGAAAGACCTGGTCGACCCGCCACGGGACGCCGGCCCGGCTCCGGAGCTCGAGGCGCACGAGGTACTCGATCGAACCGGACGGGCCGGCTGCGGACTCGAGCGCGCCCGTGAGCGCGAACGCGGTCGGGCGGGGTGGTGGCGATCCGGTCTCGTGGAGCAGGATCGCGGCGGCCGGAAACAGCAGCAGCAGCCCCGCGAGCACCGCGAGCCGCACCACCGTCCGTCGCGTCAACCGATCCAATAGGCCCTCGTACGGCAGCGCCGCCGGGTCCCTGCACCGGCGCATCTTAGCCCGGATCATCCGTGAAGCGCGGGGCCGGGGCCCTTCCGGCGCTCGGCGAGGATCGGGCGCCCGCTGCGACGCTCGATCCCGGATATCCTCATCCGCTCATGCGCGAGATGGTCCTCTCGTCCCTCTTCTTCGCGGTCATGGCGGCGGCCGCCAAGATCGTCGGGGAGCGGGTGCCGATGCAGCAGATCGTCCTCGTGCGGGGGGTCCTGTGCGCGCTGCTGACCCTCTGGTGGCTCTCCTCTGCCGGGGTGTCGTGGCGCGGGCGTCGCCCCGGCATCCTGCTGTTGCGCGGCGCGCTCGGCTACGCGGCGCTCTCCTGCTACTTCTGGTCGGTGCACCACCTGCCGCTGGCCGAGGCGATCCTGATCCAGCAGACGCACCCGGTCTTCGCCGCCGCCTTCGCCTGGCTGTTCCTGCGCGAGCCGCCGGGACGCCGCTTCGCCCCCGCGCTGGCGCTGGCGATCGCCGGGGTCGCGGTCCTGGTGCAGCCCGGCGCGGCGGCGTCGTTCGTCGGCGGCTGGGGCGTGCTGGTCGCGCTCTGCGGCGCGCTGTTCAGCGCCGGCGCCTACGTCGCGGTGCGCGACGCGTCGCGCACGGAGCACCCGATGGCCCTCGTCTTCTGGTTCCCCGCGGTGAGCGTCGTGTTGGCGGTGCCCGGGACCGTCGCCGCCGGGCCGGTCTGGCCCAGTGGCGCCGAGTGGCTCGGCCTGGGGTTCATCGCGCTCGCCGGCCAGCTGGGGCAGATCTTCCTGACCCGCGGGCTGTACCGGGTGCCGGCCGGGCGAGCGACGCTGGCCAACCCGCTGACGACGGTCTTCGGGGCCTTCCTCGGCTGGGTGGTCTTCGGCGAGCGGCTCGGCTGGCCGACCCTGGCCGGGGGCCTCCTGCTGGTGGCCGCGGTGCTGCTGGCGGGGTCTCCGGGGAGGAGCCGGCCCGCGGCGAAACCTTAGCCACCGGTTAGCCTTCCGGTCGCCGCGGCATAATATGAACCCTTGCGGCCGTGCCGCGGGCGAGGGGCCCGCCGCAGGCCGGACCACGCAGTCCACGCAGAAAGGGGACACCGCACATGCCGATTACGATCGGGCTCATGGGCTTCGGTCGCATCGGGAGGAACGTCTTCCGGCTCCTCGCCCGCAGCGAGGAGATCCGGATCGGCGCGATCTCGGACATCGCCGACCCGGAGGCCCTGACCTACCTCCTGCGCTACGACACGACCTTCGGCCGCTTCGAGGACGAAGTCCGCCACCGGGACGGCAAGCTCTACACCTGGGGCCGCGAGATTCCGCTGCTCAACGCCCGAGAGCCGGGGGAGATCCGCTGGAGCGACTACGGCGTCGACTACGTGATCGAAGCCACCGGCAAGCCGCGCGACGTCGGCGCGCTGCGCCGGCACCTCGACGCCGGCGCCCGCCGCGTGGTCCTCTGCGCGCCGCCGACGCCGGCCGAGCACCCCGACGCGTACATCGTCTACGGCGTCAACGACCGCGTGCTGAAGCCCGGCGCACAAGGTGATCAGCGCCGCTTCGTGCACCGCGCACGCCACGACGCCGGCCCTGGCGGCGCTGAACGACGCCTTCGGGATCGAGCGCGCGCACCTGACCACGATCCACGCCTACACCAATGCGCAGCGCCTGGCCGACGTGCCGGCGGGCACCAACCTCCGCAACTCCCGCGCGGCCGCGCAGAACATCATCCCCTCCGAGACGAATGCGGCCGCGGTGATCGGCGAGGTCCTGCCGCCGATCGCGGGGAAGCTGACGGCCGCGGCGCTCTCGGTGCCGGTGCAGAACGGCTCGATCGTCGACCTCACGCTCTGGTTCGGCAAAGCGGTGACGAAGGACGGCATCAACGAGATCATGCGCAGCGCCGCCGCCGGGCCCTACCGCGCCATCCTCGAGTACCTCGAAGACCCGATCGTCAGCAGCGACGTGCTCAAGAGCCCGTACTCGTCGCACTTCGACTCGCTGGCGACGATGGTCCAGGAGGGGAACCTGGCCAAGGTCCTGCTCTGGTTCGACAACAGCTGGGGCTACGCGAACCGCGTCACCGACCTCGTGCGGCTCTGCGGTCGGCAGGACGGCAAGCTCCCGGAGGTGCGGGCATGACGAAGATCAAGGTCGGAATCAACGGATTCGGGCGCATCGGCCGTGCCGTCTTCCGGATCATGAGCCACCGCGACGACATGGAGGTCGTGGCGATCAACGACCTGTTCGACGCCAAGACGCTGGCCTACATGCTGCGCTACGACACGGTCATGGGGCCGTTCAAGCGCACGATCAGCTGGGAGGACGGGGCGCTGATCCTCGACGGGCGCAAGGTCCGGCTGACCTCGGAGAAGGATCCGGCGAAGCTGCCTTGGAAGGCGGTCGGCGTCGACGTGGTGATCGAGGCGACCGGTATCTTCCGGGACCGCGCGAAGCTCGAGCCGCACCTCGCGGCGGGGGCCAGGAAGGTCATCCTGACCGTGCCACCGAAGGACGAGGTCGACGCGATCGTCGTGCTCGGCGTCAACGACGGCGTGCTGGGGCCGGGAAGCAACATCGTCAGCAACGCCTCGTGCACGACGAACTGTCTCGCCCCGGTTGCGAAGGTGCTGCACGACAGCTTCGGCATCGAGCGCGGTTTCATGACGACCGTCCACGCCTATACCAACGACCAGCGGCTGGCCGACGTCCCGCACAAGGACTTCCGGCGCGCCCGGATGGCGGCCGAGAACCTGATCCCGACCACGACCGGGGCCGCGCGCGCGGTGGGCAAGGTGCTGCCGGAACTGAAAGGACGGCTCGACGGCACCGCGATCCGCGTCCCGGTTCCGGACGGCTCGGTCGTCGACCTCGTCGTACGGCTGAACCGGACGACGACCGCCGAGGAGGTCAATGCGGCGATGAAGACTGCCGCGCTCGGGCCCCTGAAGCGCGTGCTCCAGTACTCGGAAGAGGCGCTGGTGTCGTCCGACATCATCGGCAACCCGCACAGTTCGATCTTCGACGCGCCGTCGACCCTGATGGTCGGGCCGAAGGAACTGCGCTGCCTGGCCTGGTACGACAACGAGTGGGGCTACTCGCAGCGCGTGGTGGACCTCACGGAGCGGCTCGGCCAGTACCTCTCGTGAGGGCCCGGGCGGCGCCCCCGGCGCCGCCCCCTGTGCTATCGTTCCGAGTCGGGCGGGTCTTCGGGCCCGCCCGCTTGCTGTCGGCCCGCGCGACGCCGGGGATCCCATGCAGAGAGCGCTCCTCACGATGCTGGTCGCCCTCGCCGCCGGGCTACCGGCGCTGCTGCTACGCCTGGCCGGCGCGCGCCCCGACGAGGCGAGCGGCACGATCGCGTGGAGCGGCGGCCAGCTGAGCGCCCCGATGGCGAGCCTCGTCTTCGGGATCGGCGTGCTCGCGGGGGCGTTCGTCGTCTCCTGGGCGGCGGAGCTGATGCAGTTCGACGTCAGCCGCAACCTCGCGACGGCGATGGTGGCCCTGCTGGCGGTGCTCCCCGAGTACACGGTCGACATCTACCTCGCGTGGACGGCCGCCACGGTTCCGGCCAACGCCCCGCTGGCGCTGGCCAACATGACCGGCGCCAACCGGCTGCTGATCGGCATCGGCTGGCCGGCGATCGCGCTCGCCGTGCTCTGGACGCGGGGCCAGAAGCTGATCCGCATCGAACGCTCGCGGTGGGGCGAGACCTTCTTCCTCGCGCTGGCCACGCTCTATTCGTTCGTGGTCCCGCTCAAGGGGAGCCTGAACCTCTTCGACTCGGTCGTGTTCCTGGCGATCTTCGGGTTCTACCTGCGCTACGTGACGCGGCAGGAGGTCCACGAGCCGGAACTCGAAGGTGGACCGGTCGGGATCGTCGGTGGCCTGCCGACGGCGGCGCGGCGGCTGGTCACCGGGGCGCTCTTCGCGTACGCCGGCGCGGTGCTGTTCGCCTCGGCCGAGCCGTTCGCCGAAGGGCTCAAGCTGACCGGCCACGCCTGGGGGGTGTCGGAGTTCCTGCTGATCCAGTGGCTCGCGCCGCTGGCCAGCGAGTCGCCGGAGTTCCTGATCGTGCTGATCTTCGCGCTGCGCGGCCAGGCGGCGGCCGGCTTCGGAACCCTGGTGTCGTCGAAGGTCAACCAGTGGACGCTGCTCGTCAGCATGGTCCCGATCGCCTACGCGACGGCGCTCGTCTACCACGGCCTGCCTTGGCACCAGCTCCCGCTCGACCCGCGCCAGACCGGGGAGCTGCTCCTGACCTCGGCCCAGTCGTTCTTCGCGCTGGCGATCGTGCTCAACCGGCGCTTCGCGATCGGCGAGGCGATGTGGCTGCTCGTGCTCTTCGTCGCCCAGTTCGCGGCCTCCGTGTTCATCGAGAACTTCACCCCGGCCGTCCAGCACCAGCAGCTCTTCAACACCGAGAAGTGGATCTTCAGCGCGATCTACATCGCGCTGGGGCTGCGCTGGTTCTGGCTCGAACGGTCCTTCGTGAGGCCGCTGGTCCGCATGGTGGCGCGCGCCGGCCGGCGCCCGAGCGCCTGACGGCGACCGCTCGCCCCCCCGCGGGCGCCCGTTCGGAGTCCCGGTGAAACCCCCGCGGCCGCGCTCTCGTACCATTCCGCGGAAAGGGGAGGACGCATGTACTGCTCGTATTGCGGCAAGGAACTCGCACCCCACGCGGTGGTCTGCATCGGCTGCGGCGCGCCCGCGCCGGGAGCCGCGGGTGCCGATCCCGTCGCGACCGGGGTGCCGGGTGCAGGGCCGCACACGAAGTCGCGGCTCGGGGCGGGACTGCTCGGGATCTTCCTCGGCTCGCTCGGCGTGCACCGCTTCTACCTGGGCTTCGTCGGGATCGGGCTCGCGCAGCTGCTGCTCACCGTGCTCTCGCCCCTGACCTGCGGCCTGACCTGGCTGATCGCCGGAGCGTGGGGCTTCATCGAGGGGATCCTGCTCCTGGTCGGCGTCATCGACCGCGACGCGTTTGGCCAGGTGCTCAGGGATTGAACACCGGCCGCTCCGCTTCCGCCGGGTTCTTCCGCGCCCGTTCGTTTGCGGCGAAGGTTCGCGGAAACCCGCGCACGACGAGCGAAAACCGTTGCTTCGTCGCCGCGCATTCCCCATCTTCCCGATCGGGAGGAACGTGTGGCGCGCGTCATCACGCTCGGCTCAGGAAAGGGTGGAACGGGGAAGTCGTTCCTCGCGGCCAACCTCGGCCTGGCGCTCGCGCACTCCGGCGTGCGCACCACGCTCGTCGATCTCGACCTGGGCTGTGCGGACCTGCACCTGATGCTCGGGGTGCTCTCGCCGCAGCGCGGTCTGCTCGAACTGCTCCGCGGCGAGGTCGCCGCGATGAAGGACGCGGTGATGCCGGTCGCCGGCCACCCGCTGCTGTCGCTCGTTCCCGGTACCGGCGAGACGCTGCGCATGTCGGGTCTCACCGGGGCCGAGATCGTGCAGCTGGCGCACGGCCTCAGGCAGCTCGACGCCGAGGTGGTCGTCGTCGATCTGCCCGGCGGCGTGACGCCGCAGGTGCTCGACCTGTTCCTGGCCGGTGACCAGCAGGTCGTCGTCGCCACGCCCGACCCGGTCTCGCTGGCCGACGCCCGGCGCCTGCTGTCGCTGGCCCGCGTGCGCCGCTCCACGCGCGGGCAGCGGGGCAAGTCGCCGCGCCGGCCGCGCGTCTACACCTCGCTCGACGACCTGGTACGCGACATGAACGCACTGCGCGAGGAGTCGGCCGTGGAGCGCGGAACGCTGCGCCCGGCTCTGATCCTGAACCGCTGTCGCCCCGGGACGGGGGTGAGCGCCGAGCAGCACCTGCGTTCCTTGGCCCAGCAGCTGGGCGGGCTCGAGCTGCCCCTGCTGGCCGAGGTTCCCGACGACCCGCAGGTCGAGATGTCGATGCGGATGCTGCAGCCGCTGATCGCGCTCGCGCCGAGCGCGCCGGCCGCCGAAGCGCTGGTGCGGCTCGCGCAGCGGGTCGCGATCGAGAGCGGGCGGACGGTCACCGGTCCGGCAGTGGCCGCGGCGCACGAGACGGTCGGGGTCTGAGTCCCCGGCGCCGGACCGCGGGCCCGATCGCCGGTCCCCTCTACAATGGAGCAGCCGGAGGGGTGTCCGAGCGGTTTAAGGATCCGGTCTTGAAAACCGGCGTGGCGCAAGCCACCGCGGGTTCGAATCCCGCCCCCTCCGCCAGCCGCTGCTCCCGCATGAATCCCCCGTTCCCGGTTCAAGGGCCGCCGTCCGCGGCCGATGAGAGCGGTAACCCGCTGCGGCGCCGGAGGGGAGAGACCGTGGAGTCGGTGGCCGTCGATCCGAACTTCTTCGCGATCCAGCTCGAGCACCTCGAGCCGGCGACGGTGCTCGACTTCGACCTCTATCTCTGGCACCCCGGGCGCAAGCCGCTGCACTACCGCCACAAGGACATGGAGTTCACGCCGGAGATCCAGGCGCGGCTGATCGCCAACGGGGTCGAGCGGCTGCTCGTCCCGGCCGGGCAGATGGGGGTGTTCGAGAGCTACCGGGTCCGCCACAACAAGGCGCCGCTCGGCCCGCCCCCCGCGGCCGTCCCACCGGCACCGCCGCTGCCGCCCGACGAGGCCCGGCTGCCGCAGGTCCTCGGCGATCCCTGCCGGCCGGTCGACCAGCGCTGCGTCGCGCTGCTCGGCGTCTCGCGCCGCGTGGTGGAGGCGGCGATGGCCGACCTGGCCTCGCCCGGGCTACCGGAGCGCGTGCACCACGTCGCGGAGGCGACCGGGCGCTTCCTGATGGACGAGCCGGCCGCCTACGGGACGATGGTCCAGCTGATGCGTCTGGACTACAACTCGCTCTCGCACTGCCAGCACGCTGCGTTCTACACGACCGAGCTGGCGCTCGCCTGCGGCGTCGGCGATCTCGACGAGGTGGCCCGGATCGGGCGGGCCGCGCTGCTGCACGACATCGGCAAGGCCGGCCTGCCGCGCTCGATCACCGAGAAGGACTGCCCGCCCGGGGACCCCGACTACCCGAAGTGGTGCGAGCACGCGATGCGCGGCACCTCGCTGCTGCGCGAGGCCGGCTGGGACGACCGGACCTGCCTCGAGGTGGTCGCGCATCACCACGAGAACGCCGACGGCAGCGGCTTCCCGGCCGGGCTCACCGGTCGCGCGATCCCGTTCGCCGCCCGACTGGTCCGGATCGCCGACGCCTTCGACACCCTGACGACCTCGTTCCGCAACCGTCCGGCGTTCACCGGGTTCCAGGCGCTGTGGCTGATGCGGCGCGAGATGGGCGCGCATTTCGACCAGGAGATGCTGTCGATCTTCATCGAGACCCTCGTCTCGCCGGGCGGCACCCGGCGTCGCTAGCCCGGATCGTCTCGGCCACGGTGGGCGCGGCGCCCCACACACCGTACAATCCCCAGCCTCTCGTGGAGGGTTCGATGGGCCGCCGCCCGTTCGCTGTGCTCCTGCCGCTCCTCATGGCCGCCGCCGCCGTGCCGGCCGCGGAGAAGGCGCCGGCCGCCGGCGCGCCCCCCGCGCCGGCCGTCGTCCCCGTGGCTGCACCCGGAGCGCCCGCGCCCGCCGCCGCCTTCGAGGCGCTCAACGTCGATCTCGGCTCGATCCCCGAGGGGGATGACGCGGTCGGGACCTTCGTGGTGAAGAACACCGGCAACGCGGAGCTCAAGCTGCTCCAGGTGAAGCCTGGGTGAGGCTGTACCGTCGCCGAGTACGACTCGGCCATCCCGCCCGGTGGGTCGGGGAAGATCGTCGCCAAGGTCCACACCCGCGGTTACCAGGGGCGGGTCACGAAGTCGATCGCCGTCACGACCAACGATCCGGCGCAACCGAATCCGTACCTGACGATCGCATTCGACGTGAAGATGCCGGTCGCGCAGTTCCCGCCGGGGACGATCGCCCTCCCGACCACGATCGGTGACAAGGCGACCGCCTCGGTCTATTTCCGGCGTGACGACGGGCAGCCGCTGCAGGTCGGACTGGCCGACGGCGCGGCGCTTCCGGCCGGTGTCGAGGCCCGGTTCGAGCCGGTGACGGCCGCGGACCCGGGCACCCCGGGCGTTCCCGGCGGAACGAAAGCCGGCGATGTGAAGGCGACCCTGAGCTTCGGTCCGGCGGACGCGGCGACGCAGCAGAACGCCTCGCTCGCGCTCAAGACCAACCACCCGGCGCGCCCCACGATCAACCTGCCGGTCTGGATCCGGGTCGCAGCGCCGCTCGAGGCCTACCCGCCGGCGGTGTCGATCGTCGCCCAGGGCGCCGCCGTGGCGGCCTACGGCCGGGTCGATCTCCGGGCGAGCGGGGCCCAGCAGTTCGAGGTCACCGGGCTCGCCGTCGAAGGCGACCTCGCCGGCGCCACCGCGCGCTCCCTGAACGCGGGCCCGGCCGGGGTCCATCCGATCGAGATCGCGGTTCGCGGCCCCGCCCTGGCGCCCGGGGTCCACCTCGGGACGCTGGTGGTGACCACCTCCCACCCCAAGGCGCCGCGGCTCGAGGTTCCGGTCCGGCTCCAGGTGACCCCGCCTCCGGCCGCGCAGGGACCCGCCGCAGGGGGCGGCTCCGGGGCCCCCGCGGGCTCCTGAGGGCCTGAGCAGGGACCGGGCGGCCAGGCCCCGGCGGACGCGCCGCCCGGGTTATCCTGACCGTCCGTCGCCGAGGCGGCGGGGAGGCTGGATGACCCCGAATCGTGCCCTCACCCTTCGGTTCCTGGCGGTTCTGCTCGCGGGCCAAGGGATCGCCCTGGCCGCGGAGTCCGTGGCCACCGTTCCGCAGGATCCGCGCCAGGTCCCGGTCGGGGCCCGCATGAACTACACCCGCAGCAGTGCCGACCTCGACGGCGACGGGGTACCGGAGACGCTCGTGATCGTGACCGCCATCACGCGCGAGAAGGACCCGGCCAAGGGGACCGAGGTGATCGTCGGCGTGATCGAAGGGAAGGCGCCGGCCGAGAAGGGTGCGTTGCTGTGGACGCGGCACCTCGCGGCGACGACCGGCCGGCCGGCGCACGGCGGCGACCTGCAGGCCGCGGACCTGGACGGCGACCGCCGCAACGAGCTGATCCTGACCTGGGACCGCTCGCTCAGCGCCGAGAAGGTCGATCGCTGGGGCGAGATCTGGGTCTTCGACGACCTGTCGCGCCCGCGCAAGGTGTGGGAAGGGCAGTGGGAGCTCGACACGCGCAAGGATCCGGAGACGCCGGTCGCGTCGCGAGAGTTCATGAAGCGCTCGATCGACTACGGGGCGACGCGCAAGGCAGCCGGCCGCGCGATCGTCTTTTCGAAGAGCTATGGGATGACCGCGGGTCGCGCACTCAACCCGCCGCGCCTCGTCGCCGAGCGCGTCGACGTCGGGCTCAGGACCCCCTGACCGCGGAGGATCGATGAGTCCAGCGAACGTTCCCGGGACCGGGTCCCCGCTCGACGAGGACCTGGCGTGCCGCGCGCGGGCGACCGGTGCGGCGGTGGTCCAGCACCGCCACGCGCTGCACGAGATCCCCGAGCGAGGCTTCGAGGAGCACGAGACCGCCGCGTACCTGAGGACGGCCCTCGCGGCGTGCGGGATCGAGGCCCGGACCGGCGTCGCCGGCACCGGGCTCGTGGCCGAGCTCCCGGGCGCCGGCCCCGGCCCGACCGTGCTGCTGCGCTCGGACATGGACGGGCTGCCCATCGAAGAGGATCCCGAGCACGCCCCCCGCTCGCGCCGTCCGGGCTTCATGCACGCCTGCGGTCACGACGGGCACATGGCGATCCTGCTCGGCGTGGCCGAGACGATCGCGCGCGCGCAGTCCGGGAGCGCGGGGACGCTTCCCGGGCGGATCGTGCTGCTGTTCCAGCCGGCCGAGGAGAACGGCCCGGGCGCCGCACGGGTGGTCGAGGAAGGAGTGCTCGACACCTGGGGGGTCGATTACGTGCTCGGCCTGCACCTCTGGAGCTTCCTGCCGCGCGGCCAGGCGATCATCCCGGACGGCCACGTGATGGCGTCGTCGGACGAGTTCCACGTCACCATCTCGGGCAAGGGGGGGCACGGCGCGCTGCCGCACGAGGCGCAGGACGTCGTGCTGGCGCTCTCGCACCTCGTCGTCACGCTGCAGCAGGTGGTGGCGCGCGAGATCGACCCACTCAAGCCGGCCGTCCTGTCGGTCGGCAAGATCGCGGCCGGGCACGCCTGCAACGTGCTGCCGGAGCGGGGCGAACTGCACGGCACGTTCCGCGCGCCCGACGGCGTCGTGCGCGGCCGGATCCTGCACCGGATCGGCGAGCTGGCGCAGGCGATCGCGCTGGCGCACGGCGTCTCGGTCGAGGTCGACTTCGGGACCGGATACCCCCCGACCGTGAACGATCCGAAGGTCGCCCGCGTGCTGCGCGAGGCGGCGCGCGCGGTGCTCGGCGAGAGCGCGGTGCGCGAGGGGCCACCGACGATGGCGGCGGAGGACTTCGCGATCTACCTCCAGCAGCGGCCCGGGGCGTTCATGCTGCTCGGGATGCGCGATCCGGCGCAGGGTGCGATCCACCCGCACCACAACCCGCGCTTCCGGGTCGCCGACGAAGTCCTTCCGATCGGCGTCGAGATCATGCTCCGCGCCGCGCTGCGGCTGATGCGGGGGGAGGCCGCGGGATGATCGACGAGGCGATGTACGCGATCCCGGGGCGCGTTGCGCTGGTGACGGCCGCCAGCTCGGGAATCGGGTTGGCCTGCGCCCGCGCGCTGGCGCGAGCCGGGGCGCGGGTGGCGATCCTCTCGCGGGACGCCGAGCGGTTGGCCGGCGCCGCGCGGCAGATCGCGGAGAGCTGCGGGCGTCCGGTGCTGGCGGTGCCCGGCGACCTGACCGACCCCGAGGCGCCGTTTCGCGCGGTCTCCGAAGTGACCCGCGAGCTGGGGCCGGTCGAGCTGCTCGTGGCCAACGTCGGCGGACCGCCGCCGGGGAACTTCGACGCGCTCGACGAGCCGGCCTGGCGGGAGGCGATCGACAGCGTGCTCTGGCCCGCGATCCGCCTGTCGCGCGCGGTCCTGCCGCGGATGCGGAACCTGCGCTTCGGCCGGATCGTCCACGTGCTGTCCCTCACGGCGCGCCAGCCGCTCGGGGGGCTCACGACCAGCAACGCGCTGCGCCCCGCGGTGGCGGGACTGATCGGCGACCTGGCGCGCGAGAACGCGGTCCACGGGATCACCATCAACGCGGTCTGCCCGGGGATGACGCGGACGGCGCGGATCGAGGAGCTCGCCGCGACCCCGGAGCGGGTGCGCGCCCTCGAGGCGATGGTGCCGATGGGACGCCTGGCCTCGCCGGAAGAGATCGCCGCGCCGGTCGCGTTCCTCTGCTCGGAGCAGGCCAGCTACGTGACGGGGGCGATCATCCCGGTGGACGGGGGCGTGACCGCGCGCTGCCTGTAACGGGCCTACGGGAAGCGGATCTCGCGAACCGCCCGCTGCGCGACGAACAGCCGGACGTTGTTGTCCTCGGGATCGGAAGGGAAGAGCGAGAACCCGGTGGCCCCCTCGACGTAGTCCGGCGTCGTGCCGAAGACGACTTCCCCGTCATGGAAGGTGACGACGCAGCGCCGGCCGCGCCCCGAGGAGCTGCCGAACCCGAGCGGCGGCTTGTAGTCCCGGTTGCCGAAGAAGTCCTTGACGTAGAACAGCGCCTTGAGCTCGCGCAGCCGCAGCCGCACCGGCACCCCGCCGCCCTCCGCCGGCAGCAGGTGGAAGAACTCCGCTCCCGGATCGAAGTCGTGCGTGATCCCTTTGTGCACCTGACCGTCGAGCGTGTGGGCGACGACCTTGTTCTCCACGCGGGCACCCCCGGGTGCTGTCGCACCGCGGCCATTATCGCGCCCCCTCCTCCTGCCGGTGCAAGACGGTTGTCGTGTCGCCTCTGCCCGGGCGGGCGGGAGGCGACCGGTCGGCGTACACCTCTCGGGAGCGGCGCCGAAGCGCCCCCAGGGGACCGGATGAACCGTCAGGAACTGATCGAGGGGCTCGCGGCGCGCACGGGCCTGCCCGAGGCCGCCGCGCGACGCGTCGTGAAGGCGCTGTTCGGCTCGCAGCGCGATCACGGCATGATCGCGGACGCGCTCGACCGCGGCGAACGGGTTGCGGTGACGGGGTTCGGCACGTTTGTCGTGCGCGAGCGCGCCGAGCGGACGATCCGGGACCCCCGCACCGGCCTGTGCCGCACCGTGGGGGCGCGGCGCGCGGCGGCGTTCCGGCCCGGGATCGCGCTCCGCGACCGGTTGCGCTGAGCGCGGCGCACCGCGGCGTGTCCGCGAGGACCGTGCCGCGCTACCCTCCCGTCCGGCGCCGCGCCTCCGCCAGCCCGTCCCGCAGTTGCGGGCTGTCGGCCCCCAGGGCGACCGCCTGCTCCCAGGCTGCGCGCGCCCCGCGCCAGTCGCCGGCCTGGGCCCGCAGGCTTCCCAGGTTGACCCACGCCGGCGCACGCCGGGTTCCCGTTGCCGCCATCCGCTCGAACACGACCCGCGCGTCCGCCGTGCGATCGGCGCGCATGAGCGCGGTGGCGAGGGTCATCGCGAGCTCCTCGTCGGCGGGCTCCAGCTCGGCGGCGCGGCCGAGCGCGGCCGCCGCGCCGGGCGCGTTGCCCTCCTCGAGGCGGATCAGGCCGAGCATCTTCCAGTACAGCTCGATCCGCTGGTCGCGGGCCAGGGCCTGTTCCAGGAACGGCACCAGCGCCGCGCGCTCTGCCGGGGTGGTCGACAGCAGGGCGATGCGCTCGGCGGCGCGGCTCTGGCGCGGATCGCGCCGGAGCGCCTCGAAGTACCGCGTGCGCGCGCCGGAGACATCCCCCTTCGCCTCTGCGATCCGGCCCTCCGCCGTCGCGCGGACCGCCGGCTCGGGCGCGAGGAGGGCAGCCTGGCGCGTCAGCGCCGCCTCGGCGCCGGCGATGTCCCCCTCGCGCAGCGCCAGCTCGACCAGCCAGAGCACGGTGCTCGGCTCGGTCTTGTCGGGGAGCGCCGCGAGGCCGTCCTCCAGCGCCTGCCGTGCGCCGCGCACGTCGCCCCGCGCCGCACGCGCCTCCGAGAGCAGCCAGAACGTCTTGGGCTGCAGCTCGACCGCGTTGGCGAGCAGCAGCTCGCGCTCGGCATCGGCGAAGCGATCCTCGTTCATCAGGAACGTCGCGAGGTTGCGGTGGTACATCACCGTCGGATGGTCGCCGCCGGCCGCCGATTCGACGGTGCCGCCGGCCGCGGCGGCGGCGCCCGGCCGGCGCTCGCGCTCGTCGACGTAGCCCAGCCCCTTGAGCGCCTCGACCATCTGCTCCTGCGCAGCCGCGAGCTCCTCGCCGGAGGCGGTCTCGTAGCGCCGGGGCGCGACGAGCGCCGCCCAGGACGGGATCCGCTGGTGGGGCAGGCGCGCCGCCGCCGCCGGCTCGAGCAGGTCGTCGCGCACGCGGCCGGGCATCGACTCGTCGGCCGGCACGCCGCGCAGCGCGAGGATCGTCGGCGTGATCTCGAACAGCGTGACCGGCGCGACGTCGACGCCGCGCCGCAGCGGGCCGCCGCCGGCGAGGAAGACCCCCTGCAGGCGGTGCCACTCGACGGGCTGCCCCTTGGCGAACGGCATCACCTCCACCGGGCGCCGGGCTCCCCAGCGGAAGCCGTGGTCGGAGTGGACGATCACCGCGGTCTCCGGCCCGGCCGCCGCGACCAGCCGGCCGATCACGCCGTCGAGCGCGCGGTAGCTGTTCGCCACCGTCTCGGCATAGCGGGCCCGCTCGTCGGGCGGCGCCAGCGGATGGGGCGGGGGAGCGAGGTGCTGGAAGCTGTGTCCCGTATCGTCCGGGTCGCGAAAGTAGAGGCCGACCGCGCCCAGCGACCGGTCCTCCAGCAGCGCCAGCCCGATCCGCTCGATGTTGGCCACGTGGGTCGCGTTCCTGAGCAGGAAGGCGGGGATCGGCGTCTTGCGGTCGCCGTCGGCCGGGTGCGCCTTCTCCCACGCGTCGCGCAGCGCGTGCTCGCGCCAGTAGCGGCGGGCGTCGTCGATTTCGCTGTCGGTCAGGGACGGCGCCCAGGCCCGCACGCGCTCCGCCGGGAGCGTGTCGGTGGTGTAGAACGACCCGATCCGCTGCTCGAGGAAGCTGCGCGGCGAGGCGGTTCCCGCGGGGAGCGTCGGCTTCCTCCCCGGCTCGCTGAGGACCCGGTCGGCGACGTCGGAGACGAGGACCCCCTGCACCTCCTCGGCCGGTTGGGTGGCCCAGAAGTTGGCGAATCCCGTGGACTGGTCGGCCGCGCCGAGGATCTCCCAGAGGGCCGGCACCTTGCGGAAGCCGGACGGGATCGGGATCGCTTTGCCCGCGGCGTTCTCGACGACGAAGTCAGCGACCCCGTGTTCGTCCGGAGTCCGCCCGGTGACCGCCGTCGTCCAGAGCAGCGGAGAGACGATCGGCTCGTAGGCGAGCAGCTCGGCCCGGACCCCTTCGCGCGCCAGGCGGCCGAGGTGGGGGGCCTCGCCCCGCGCGATCAGCGGCCCGAGGATCTCCCAGTCCATGCCGTCGAGACCGATGTAGAGCACGCGGGCGAGCGGCGGGACGGTGGCGCGCCGCACCGCGGCGAGCGCGGCGGCGCGGGCCTGCTCGGGCGGGACGTCGACCCGCACGACGATCTCCCGCACCGAGAAGCCCGGCGGCAGCGTGGCGCCGAGCTGCCGGGCGATCGGGTCGGCCAGCGCCGCGGGGCGCCCGACGACGCGATCGCTCGGAGTCACGCGAAGAGCCGCCTCCGCGGCCTGCTGCGCCGCCTCGGCGATCAGCCGCTGGGCGCTTCCGTCGAGCAGCGCCTGCCGGCCGCGGGCGTCGAGGGCCGCCGGATCGACCGCCGCCTCGACCTGCACCGCGAGCGGCCAGCTCGCCCCCTCGCCGAGCGGCAGCGGGATCTCGATCGTCTGCTGCCAGCGCGCCGGGACCGTCCGGCGCTCCGCGAGCGGAGAGACGAAGAGGCGGATCGGGCCGGCCCACGCGCGATCCGCGAGGACCAGGAGCTCGCCCTCGCGCGCCGACGGGGCGGCTCGCCAGACGAGCGCGGTGCCGCCGGCGACGACGAGCAGGGCGACGGAGGCGGCGAGGACGGTTCGCTTCGGCACGCGGGGCTCCCGGGGACAGAGGGATTCTGCCACTGTCGCGGGCGCGGACAAAAAAGCGCGGGGCCCGCAAGGGCCCCGCGCCGCGGTCGGATCAGGTGACCGCCCGGGCCGTGAGGCCCGGGCGGCGGGTGTCGATCAGAAGTCCCAGATGACGCCGAAGCGCCACTGACGGGGCTCCTGGTAGGAGGTGATCTTGTTGAAGTTGGGATTCCCGATGGCGGCCTGCGACTCGACGATGTCGGACAGCGACGTCACTTCCTGCGCGTTCCACAGGTTGCGGATGTCGAGTACGAACTTGAGGCCCATGTCGGAGATCTTGAGGGCGTAGCCGATGTGCAGGTCCATCGCCGCGAAGTCCGGCGTGCGGCCGATGCTGCCGCGCGGCGCGTCGGTGTAGGCGCCGAGGAAGCACAGGCCGGAGGCTGCGGAGAGGGCGTCGCACTGGCCAAGCACCCACTGGCCGTCGATTGCGGGATCGCCCTGGTAGAAGGTATAGAGCGGGTCCTGGCCCGGGATCTCGCCCGCGTTCAGGTATTCGGGGTGGGCCAGCAGCGCGGTCCGCGGGACGCCGGACTGCCACTGGAAGGCGCCGCCGAGTTCGAGGCCGAAGTCGAAGAAGTAGGTTCCGAACATGTTGAAGACGTGCGGGCGGTCGGAGTTGAGCGGGCCGGTCTCGAACTGCCCGCGCATCAGCGGCGAGTCGGGGAAGTCGAACAGCGAGGTGATGTTCGGGTCGGACTGGCCGTTGTCGTTGCGGAACAGGCCCTCGTAGTTGCCGCGCAGCCGCGCGTAGCGGTAGTTGGCGGCGAACTGCCAGTTGTTGGAGAGCTGCTTGGTCAGCGCGATCTCGAGGGCCTTGTACTTGCGGATCGGGGCCGTGAAGCCGCCGGGCGCGTTCTCGCCCGGGTTGGACAGGACGTAGGCGCCGAAGACGTCGAAGCCGAAGCCGGGGAACGGGACTGAGTTGATGCTGTCGCCGTCCACTTGATCAAACGTACCGTCCCCGTCCGGGTCGATCGTCGGACGCCGTAGTAGGAGTTCTTGATCCCCTCGACGGTGCCGCTCTGGGTGTCCTCGAGGACGCGGCCCTGGTCGCGGTAGATCCCGCGGACCTCGATCGAGAGGTCGGGCCGGATCAGCTGCTGCCAGCCCAGGACGTACTCGTCGACGTACGGGAGCTTGGTGCCGTTGGCCACGACGCCGAGGTCGATCCCCTGGACGTTCGGGGCGTTGGTCGCGGTCGGGGTGGTGAGGTACGGGTCGGTGAAGGTGAAGGTCGTGGTCCCGACCTCGTTCGAGAACTGACGGACCGCCAGGTCGTTCGGGACGCGCTGGAAGTAGCGCGCGAAGTTGAAGGCGATCTTGGACTTGCCGTCGGCGCCCGGGTCCCAGGTCACGCCGATGCGCGGCGACCACTCGGTGGCTGAAATCGTACTTGTTCGGCGCGTAGGTGGTCGGGGTGTCGGTGTAAAACCCGCGTCGAACGTCGGGGCGCTCAGGTACTCGGGATCGACGGTGCCGGCGCGCGCGAAGTCCGAGCGTGAAGGCGCCGGAGCCCTCGAGCGTCTGCGTCGTGGTGCGCAGGCCGACCTTCACCATCCACGAGTCGCTGATCGTCCAGGTGTCCTGGAGGAAGAACGACAGGTCGGTCGCCTTGGTCGGAGCCGCGACTCCGGGTTGAAGCGGGCGCGCGTCGTGCGGTAGCTCGGGAAGCCGCGCGAGAACGAGCAGCCGGTGCACGGAACGACCAGGTCCCCTTCCGCATCGCGGTAGTCGAACCCGCCGCGGATCGAGACCGTCGCGCCGGAGGCGGACTGCAGCGGAACGAAGCCGTCCTGAGTGCCGTCGCCGTTGAAGTCGGCCGGGAAGTTGAAGGTCGCCGCTCGGTCCGGAATAGGCGGAGGTCTGCGCGTACTCGAGGTCGAAGTACTGGACACCGGCCTTGAGCTCGTGGTTGCCGAAGACCTTGGAGACCTTCAGCGCGTAGTCCCAGCTCTTGTCGGTCTGCGGGCCGATGTAGCCCGGGCCGCCGGAGTTCGGGGAGACCGAGTACGGCAGCGTGCCGCCGAAGGTCCACTCGCGCGCGATGCGGGTGTCGGTGTAGGCGTAGTCGTTGTCGACCGGGGTTTCGGTGAACTCGTTGTTCCGGTAGTTGACCTGGGCCTCGACGAACCAGTCGCTGCCGAACAGGCCGGAGTACTTGAGCGAGTACTGGTCGGCGCCGTAGTCGATGTTCGACTTGCCGCCGGAGCCGAAGCCCTCCGCCGTCTTCTCGACATTGAGCGAGAAACTGGGGCCGCGCCGAGGGCCCTCTGGCGCCCGGTCATGTTGAACGTGCTGTAGGTGATGCCGGTGCGGCCGTCGCCGTCCGACGGGTCGCCGAAGCCGGTGAGCTCGATCCGGTGGCTCGGGGTGATCTGCCAGTTGACCTTGGCGGCGTAGTTCTGGTTGGTCCGCTCGATGTTGACGCCGCCGGTCTGCGAGGCCGGGAAGGCCTGCTCGCTGTCGTAGATCGAGGGAATGCCGGGGCCGAGGGGGTTGCTGAGCGCGAAGATCGGGTTCTGGACCGACTGGCGCGTGAAGTTCGTGGTCGTCTTCACCGGGTTGTAGGCGACGAACCAGAACAGCTTGTCCTTGACGATCGGGCCGCCGAGCGAGATGCCGGCGTCCCACTGGTCCGAGTCCTGCCAGCCGGTGTTCGTGGCGCCGGTCGGGAGCGACACGTTCTTGCCCTCGTTCCACATGCTGTAGTAGGCGCGCAGCGCGCCGCTGAAGGCGTTGGTACCGGACTTGACGACGCCGGTGATGACGCCGCCCAGCGCCTGGCCGTATTCGGCGTCGAAGGCGCCCGTCTTGACCGCGACCTCGTCGAGGAAGTCGGTCGTGATGCCGGTGCCCAGCGAGCCGTAGACCAGCGAGTAGGTCCCGACGCCGCCGTAGCCGCTGTCGGTGATGTTGACGCCGTCGATGATGTAGCTGTTCTCGAGGCCGGACGAGCCGCCGATCGAGTAGTTCCCCTGGCCGGTGCCGAGGCCGGAGACGACGCCCGGTGCGAACGACACCGCGTCGGTGAAGTTGCGGCCGATCGGCAGCGTCTCGAGCGACTTCGACTTGAAGGAGGTGGCGACGGTCGTGCGCTTCACGTCGAGCAGCGGCGCGGCGCTTGAGACCGTGATCTCCGCGGTCTGGCCCGGGAGCAGCGTGATCGGCAGACGTGTCCGCCCCGCCGCGTTGATGTCGACCCCACCGATCTCGACGGTGGAATAGCCCGGCATCTCCGCCCGCACCGTGTAGGTACCGGCCGGCAGGAAGCGGAACTCGAACTGGCCCTTGGCGTCGGTCTGCGCAGCGCGCTCGCCCAGGGGGCCCTTCACGACGACCGTCGCGCCCGGCAGCGGCTTCCCGTCCTGCTCGCCGACGAGACCCTGGAGGGTCCCCGTGGTCGGCTGCTGGGCGAGGACCACCGGGATCGCGACGAGCATCGCCAGAGCGACGATCAGGATCGCTTTCCTCATGTCTGTGCCTCCTCTGTTCCCTGTTTCCCTCGCTGGTCGCTCTGGTGGCGGCCAGCGTCCGTTCCGGCCGGGAACCGCCCCACGCGGCCCCCGGCGCTCCCATGGTCACGCCGGAGCATCGTGCGCCGGCGTCACTTCTTCTTCGCGCCCCCCGGTTTCGGCATCGACTTCTTGAGGGCGTCCATCATCTGCTTCACCTCGGCCGCGTCCTCCGCGCCGGGGTAGACCTGCAGGTACTTCTCGTACTCGGCGAGCGCCTCCTCGCGCTTCTCCTGTGCGAGGAGCACCTCGGCCAGGTAGCGCTGGGCCGTCACGAGGGACGGGTCGAGCGCGATCACCTGGCGGAAGTGCTGCTCGGCCTCCGCGTAGTTCTTGGCGTTGGCATTCATGGCCGCGATGTTGAAGTGCAGCGTCGCTGCGTCCTTGGGCGACAGCTTGTCGGAGATCAGCGCCTCGGCGTCGTCGGCCCGGCCGAGCCGGGTGTAGACATCCACGAGGTTCACGATCACGTCCGTGTCGTCGGGCGCGAGCGTGCGCGCTTCCTCGAGGTAGACGACCGACTGGTCGACCTTGCCGGCCTCGATCAGTGCCTTCCCGAGGTTGGCGAGCAGGGCCGGGCGCCGGGCCGGGTCGGTGTTGAGCTCGAGCGCCTTGCGGAACGCCTCGGCCGCTTCGTCGAACCGTTTGGACTCGACCAGGATGCCGGCCCGCATCACGTAGGCGTCCGTCATCGTCGGGTCGGCGGCGATCGCCTCGCCCAGCGCGGCTTCCGCTTCCGGCGCGCGGCCGAGCTTGAACAGCGCGTAGCCCTTCATGTACTGGGCGATCGCGAGGTCCTTCGGGTCCGCGAGCGTTTCCTTCTTCTCCAGGGCGCTGTCGATTCCCGTGACGACGATCTCGAAGTTCCCGGCGATCAGGTCGTCGCGCGCCTTCATCAGCTCCTTGATCGTGGCCTCGGCGGCCACCGCCGCCGGGTCGGTCGCGCGCGTCGCGGCGCGGGCCGCCTGCGGGGGGCCGAGGACCAGGACGAAGTCGACGTAGAACGCGTTCTTGGGGATCGCGATCGGGATCTCCTTGCGGGCCGGGTCGACCGCGGCGTCGACGATGTCCTTCAGCTCCGTGCCGTCCGCGAGCGTCATCGGCTTCTTCGACGCGTCGCGGATCTTCATCGAGAGCTTGGTCAGCACGAGCTCGGGCGCGGTGACCGACATGAGGTACTCGCCGGGGCGGGCGAAGGCGATCGTGAAGTGCCCCTTCTTGTTGGTCTTGGCCCGCTGCGGCACGCCGCCGGAAATGGGCTGACCGTTGGCGGAGGGCGACAGGAGGACCTCCGCGCCGACCACCGGCTCCCCGCCCGGGTTCGCGACGTCCCCGGCGATGCGCAGCGTCTCCTGGGCCAGCGCAGCGCCGACCACCGCGGCGCCGAGGACGAGGCCGACCCCGAGCAGTCGCAGCGCGCTGCGAACGGATCCCGAACCATCACGCGACATCCCGTCTCTCCTTGGGCGCCTCGGGTGCACCCCAGGGCACTGGGGGCCGAGGCGACTTCGCCGCGGCCGGACCTCCAGGCCTCCGAAGCCCCCGACGCCGGGTGGGAACGCCGGGAAGCACCCTACCGGGACACCCCGCCCGGCCAAACCGGGCAAAGCAACCCCGGCTGGGCGGACCCTTCCACCCGAACCATAGGCAAAATGCCTGCCAAGTTACGTTAGGAGGGCCAACTCTCTCATTAAGAGATACTTCGACGGTCAGAACGGCCGCTCAGCGGCTGCCGGGGGGGGCTCGGGACGCTCGGATCCTTGAATTGGTACGGATTTTTGGATGCCCGGCGTCACCGTTCCGTCGCTGTTCAGGGTGATGTCGATGGACCTGTCCGACACGTGCTTGAAGCTGACCTCCGAGAGCCGGACCCGGATCCGGTAGCCACCCGGGGGGAGGACCAGCGGGACCTCGTGAGAGAAGGCCATGCGGGCCCGGTCCGCCCGCCGGGAGATGTCGAGCCGGACCTCGACCTGCTGGTAGGCCGAAGCCTCGCGCTTCCCGTCGCGGGTGATCGCCTCGGCGTAGACCGAGAGGCGCGCCATGTCCTGCCCCTCTTCCTCCTGGAAGGTCAGCGCCGAAGCGCGGGCCTGGATCACGACCGGCACCAGGATGCCGCCGGCCAGCCCCTCGGTCTTGCCGATCGCGATCTCGACCGGGATCGTGGTCGGCTCGTCACGGCGCGAGTCGTACCGGTCGGGAAAGGTGACCACGGCCCCGCGGCGGGCCACCTTGACCTTCACGTTCGGCCGTCGTGACGAGGTCGGATCGCGGTAGAAGCCGAGGCTGTACGTCCCCTCGACCGAGCGGGCGAGGATCGGCAGGTTCTTGTCCAGCGCGGTGCCGTGCAGCGAGCGGCCCCCGGTGCGGATCGAGATCGTGTCGAGCGATCCGCGGGTCGTGTCGAAGATCTGCTGGAACGGATCGAACAGCCGTCGCTCGGCCATGCCGTCGCTCTGCTCGACGCTGGTCGACTGGTCG
Source organism: uncultured Acidobacteriota bacterium (assembly GCA_963702425.1). GTDB lineage: Bacteria > Acidobacteriota > Polarisedimenticolia > J045 > J045 > JALOKP01. The sequence goes on along the minus strand of CAVPCQ010000005.1, from coordinate 27,943 downwards.
CGCAACGACGACGGGCGGCTGTCGATGGTGAAGAAGCTGACGTCCGCGGTGGCGGCGATGCGGGTCATCTCCAGCAGCAGCTGGTTGAGGTCGGCGTCCCGCGCGAGCAGGGCCGAATTGACGTTCAGACGGTCCATGCCGAAGACGGCGACCGCGGCGTTGGCTGCGACCAGCCGGGGATCGGCGACGATGCCCGGGCCGAGGAACAGGACCGCCTTCCGTCCCGGGATCGCGCCCAGGCTGCCCGAGAGCCGCGTCAGGCCGCGCAGGGTCTGCTCCCCGCGGCCGCGCCACTCGAACACGATCGGGTCGGTGGCCCCGCTCATGCAGGCCTGGGGATCCCGCGACTCGCCGCAGGTCTCGGTCAGGTCCTCGACGATGCGCCGCATGTCGTTGGTGTAGTCCTGGTGCGGATAGCCGTCGAGCAGCGTGTCCTCCGCCAGTGCGTGCGAGAGCAGTTCCCGGTCGCCGGTGAAGGGCACCAGCTCCCGCACCGCACCCTGGCTCTCGAGCACCATCAGGGCCACCCGGTCTTCGGGCCGCATTTCGGTGGCGACCCAGTTGCGGGACGCGGCGACCCAGTGCTTGCGGTCCATCGTGCGGGAGTTGAGCACGTCGAACAGGATGACGACCCAGCGCTGGGGCGCCGGGTTGGGGATCGCGACCGGGACCTCCGGGGCGGCCGCCTTCTCGCCCGGCGCGGCGACCGGAGTGGGCTGGGGGATCGCCTTGCTCAGGGAACCGGCGGTCGAGAACGGTTCGAGGTAGGCGACCTTGCACGACTCGCCGTCCTCGCGGACCTCGACCTCACCGGGCTTGAGGTCGGTGATCGGGTTGCCGTCGCGGCCGGTGACCAGGATCTGCACCTCGGCGAGGCGCACGGTCACCTTCTCCTCGATCTCGGAGTCGGCGGGAGGAGGAGCGGGGGGCGGCGCGGCGGGCGGGGGCGGCTGCTGGCCGCGCGCGAGGGGAGCGAGGAGCAGCAGAGCGCAGAGTGCGGGGAGCAGGGAAGCCCGGGCGATGCGGCGCATGCCGGCAGTCTAGCCCGCCCCGCGGGCGGAGGAAAAAGTCGGGGAGCGGCGTCCCGCTCCCCATGAGTCCACCCTGGCCGCCGCGTGCACCCGGGAGCCCGGCCCGGGGCCTGGTTCGGAGGAGGAAGGAGGAGAGGCTGCGGCGGCCTCCTGTGCCGATCACCCATGCGATCCCGGTGCCACGCGCCAAGCACCGGTGCGTCAACGGCTTGCGCCGTCGACGGCAGCCTCCGGCGCGAGCTCCGTCCGGACGGCGCGTCCGAAAAGCGGTCGGGCCGTCCGGGCGTTTCCGCCTCGGGTCAGGGGGTCCCCGCGTCGAGGGCGTTCGGCACCCCCCCCCAGTGCGTGCAGCCGATCGCGCAGCCTAGCGCGATCGAGTCGTAGCAGACCGCGAGGCAGGGGTTCGTCATCGGGTCGTGCGAGCCGCACTGGTTGACGCACCCCGGCCACTGGGATTCGATGCACGCCACGTAGCAGTCGAGCCACGAACCGTTGAGGCGGGGGTCGTCCGCCGCCGGAAGCCGCGCATCGAGGAGCAGCCGCGCGGCGCCGGGCGCCGGACAGGTGGGGGTGGTGTGATCGGCGGGGGGAGCGGGCGCGAGCGAGAGCATGAGCAGCGGAAGGGCGAGCGAAAATCCTGTCATGGCATGTCCTCCTTGTCTCCTGATGATCGTCGGCCCCGACGTGAGAAATGGAAAGTGGGAGTGGGGCGGTTCCTCCCCGCTGCGGGATTCCCGCGAGCGGGACGGCGCGGCGGAGATCCCCGGGGCCTGCCGTCCGGCAGGCGCCGCCACGGTGGGGCGGCCCGTCCGGGCTGCGCCGTTCCCCGCCCCCCACGTCGCGGCACCGCATCGGCTCCCTCCGGATGATCCGCGCTAGAATCCGCGCCGCATGACCGCTCCCGCGCGACAGCTCCGCCTGCCGGCGTGCATCGCCGTTCCCGTCGCGGTCGCGGCGGTGCTGCGTCTCGCCCATCTCGGCCTGCTCGCCGCGCGCGACCCGCTGTTCGCGGTCCCGGTCGTCGACAGCCTGTTTCACGCGAAGGAGGCGCTGCGGATCCTCGACACCGGCTGGCTGCTTCCCGGGAGCGCCGCGTTCTACAAGGGGCCGCTCTACTCCTACCTGCTGGCGGCGCTGATGGCGTTGCTCGGGCCCGTGGGCGGCGTCGTGGCCGGGCGGCTGCTGTCGGTCGGACTCGGGGTGGTCGCCGTCGGACTGGTGGCGCGCGCGGCCGAGCGCCTCGGCGGACCGGCGGCGGCCTGGGCGGCGGGCCTCGCGCTCGCGCTGAACGGCATTGCACTCTTCTACGACGCGGTGCTGCTCCCGGTCTCGCTGACCGCCGTGCTGCTGCTTCTCGCGGCGAGCCGGCTCGCCGACGCGCAGAGGCTCCAGGACGGAGCGCGCGCCAGGACGCTGGCGATCGGCGGCGCGCTGCTGGGACTCGTCGCGCTGACGCGTGCCGACGGGCTCCTCGCGGTCCTCGCTGCCGCCGGCTGGGCTGCGGCGGGCGCGCGGCGCGGCGACTGGAGCGGGCTGCGCCCGGTGCGCGCGGCGGCGCTCGTCCTGGTTCCGGCGCTCGCCGTCGTCCTGCCGGCGACGGCGCGCAACGTGCTGGTGGCGAACGACCCGGTGCTGATCTCGTGGAACGGCGGGATCAACCTCTTCATGGGCAACGATCCCGGCTTCGACCAGGCGTCGGGGAACTGGAATCCCGATCTCGCGTGGATGCGCCTCTACGACGCGCCGGCCGAGCTCGGACTGACCCGCGGAGCGGACCACCAGCGGTTCTTCGTGCGCCAGGCGCTCGCCGCCGCGGCCGCGCACCCGGCGACGGCGCTCGGGCTCGTCGGTCGCAAGGCCGTGCTCTTGCTTTCGGGCTACGAGATCGCCAACAACCAGCGCTTCGAGGACGCCTCGCGCCACTCCCCGCTGCTCGCCGCGCTGCTGGTGCAGGGGCGCAGGCTGGCGCTTCCGTTCGGACTGCTCGCGCCGCTGATCGGCGCCGGCCTGGCGCTGCTGGACCGTCGGCGCGCGGCCGCCGCCGCGCCGTGGCTGGTGCTCGCGGCGGCCTGGGCCGTGACGCCGATCCTGTTCTTCAACACCGCCCGCTTCCGCCTCCCGGCGGTCGTCCTGCTGCTCGCCCCGGCCGCCGCCGGCTGGGTCCGGACCCCCGCGCTCTGGCGCGAGGGCGGGCGCCGCCGCGTCGCGCTCGCGATCGGACTCGCCCTGCTGCTGGCGGTCGTGGCGTCGGCGACGATCCCGGCGCACACGCAGCTGCCGCCGTCGGAGGAACTGAACCTGGCCGACGCGGCGGCCGACGCGGGACGTTCCGCCGAAGCGCTCGCCTGGCGCCGCCGGGCCGCCGAACGCGACCCCGACGACGTGATGGTCCGGATCCGCCTCGCCGACACGCTGCGCGTGCAGGGGGCATGCGCCGAGGCGCTCGACCATTACGCGCGGGTCACCGCGCGGGCCGACGTCTCGGCGGATTGGCGGCTGGCAGCGACGCGCTCGACGGCGCGCTGCCTCGCCGCCCTGGGGCGCTTCGACGAGGCCGCCGCGACCTACCGGCAGGCCCTCGACGCCGACCCCGACCACCCCCGCACGGCGGGGCGCCCCGACTTCCACCTGCGCGGCGTGCCGCCGCTCGCGGCCTGCCGCATCCGGCTGGAGCGCGCCGACGCGCTGCGGCGCGGCGGACGACGCGCGGACGCGGCGGCGGAGCTCGCGACGGTCGTTTCCGAGTGCGGCGAAGCGGATAGACTTGCAGGCCGGGCCCAGGCCGGACTGCGTGCGCTGGCCGAGACGCCCGACGGTGCGCCGGACAGCGGGGCGTCTTCCGAGGCCGCCCCGGCCGACGAGGCAAGGGAGAGGCCGCGCTGATGGACCGAGAACTGGCCGATCTGAGGCGCGAATACCGCGCGCGCGGACTGTCCGAGACGGACGCCGGCGACGATCCGCTGCGCCTGTTCCGGGCCTGGCTCGACGACGCGATCGAGGCCGGGCTTCCCGATCCGAACGCGATGGTGCTCTCCACGGCGACCCCGGACGGGCGGCCGTCGTCGCGCGCCGTGCTGCTGAAATCTGTCGACGAGGGGACGTTCGTGTTCTTCACGCACGACGCCAGCCGCAAGGGTCGCGAGCTGGCCGCGAACCCGGCCGCCGCGCTCTGCTTCGTCTGGCTCGAACTCGAGCGCCAGATTCGGGTCGAAGGCCGGGTCGAGCGCACGGCGGACGCCGTCGCCGACCTCTACTTCGCCCGCCGCCCGCGCGCCAGCCAACTGGGCGCCTGGGCTTCGCCGCAGAGCGAGCCGGTCCCGTCCCGCGACGACCTCGAGCGCCGCCTGGAGGACGCGACGGTGCGCTTCGCGGAACGCGACGTGGCCCGGCCGCCAGGGTGGGGGGGTACCGGCTGCGGCCGGACTGTCTCGAGTTCTGGCAGGGGCGGCCGAGCCGGATGCACGACCGGCTGCGGTACGCGCGCCGGGACGACGGGGGCTGGAGCCAGGTGCGCCTGGCTCCCTGACCGGCCCCCGCAGGCCCCCCGCTCACTTCATCCGGTATCCATCAAGCGTCTTCTTTTCAATGGTTTACCACGGGATCCGCGATCCGCCCGAAGGGCCGATGAGGAGCACCGCGCCCGGGCGAGCTCAAGTTCGCGCAACGGCGGCCGATGAGGGTGATGAGCGGGAGTCCGGCCTCAGGCCTCCCCGGGGAGCGAACGACCCACGAGGTGATCCTGTGTCCACTACGGCGGTTCCCCCGCTCGTCGGCACGGCGGACGTCCCCCGCGCCGCCCAGGAGCACGCGGCCCAGCCGCTGGAGCGGCCCCGTCGCGGCGGGGAGCGGAACGAAGTGCGAGGCGACGGCAAGGCCCAGTCGGTCACCTCGAACGGTCACGCCGGGCCCGGCGGCGAGAAGGGCGGCCGCCTGAACGTCGTCGCCTGAGCGCGACGGCCCACAGCACGGCCGAGACGATCGACGCCGCGCCGAGCAGTGCCAGCGTCCGGCCGAACGTGCGGGCCGCGATGTCGCGCGCGCTCCGCCGGCCCGGCACGGTCCAGAGGGTGAGCTTGGCGGCCGTCGCCGGGGACGACCCTGCCAGCCGGCGCGATTCCTTGTAGGGGTTCGAGGACCAGGCGGAAAGGCGCGCGCGAAGGGCCTGCACCTCCTCCGCGGCCAGCGGAGTGCGCGCCAGCAGCGCCCAACGCCAGCCGGCCACCAGTGCGGAATCGGCGAGCACCGACAAGCCGCTCTCCGGCGCCCGTCCTTCGGGCATCGCGCGCAGGCCGACCGCGACCAGGCCCGGGCCGCGGGACGGGGAGATCGTCTGGATCGACTCCGGTCCGAGCCACCCCGAGCTCCGCAGGTACCCGGGAGGAACCAGCCATCCCGCCGACAGCGGCGCGCGCGCGGGGGCCAGGCCCGCTCCGGCGAAGATCGGCCAGCGCGCCGTGCCGTTTTCCGCCGGGCCGGGAACCGGGGCGGCTTCGCCGTCCTGCGACGGCGACGCTCCGGCCAGCCGCTCGACCAACCGGCGCAGCGGCCGCTCGGGTCCCGGTCCGACCGCCGGCGCCGGCTCGTCGCCGTCGTCCGGCAGGCTGGCCGGGAACCCCTCGCCCTGCGGAACGGGGCTGATCCAGCGCAGCAGCAACCGCCGGTCGCCGGGTGCGGGGGCGAGGCCGCCTTCGGCCGGGGCCGGGCCGGCCCAGTAGATCGTGCTCGCCCCTGCGCACGGCGCGGCGCCGAATGCCGCGCCGGGCGTCGAGACCTCGAACTCGCCGCCGAATCCGACCGCGAGCGCCGGCGCTCCTTCGCCGAGCGCCGCGAAGACCGCGCAGCCGCCTCGCGGAATGCTGGGCGCGAGCTTCGCCAGGTCGTCGGGCCACGGCGCCTCCAGCAACGACCAGCTGCGGGCCGCGCGCCCCAGGTTGTGGACGAACGTCCCCGCGGCCTCCCGCGGCTCGCGGCCGAGGGCCAGAGCTGCACGGAACAGCAGGCCGGCCAGCTCCACCGCCCGCTCGGCCGGATTGCCGGCCAGGGCCAGCGCTTCGACGGCCGGTTGCAGACCCCCGCGTGCGGCCTCCTGGACGTCGAGCATCCCCTCGCGCGCCAGGCCCCGTGCGCGCGCGGGGTCGCCCGACGCGAGTGCCGCCTGCGCCGCTTCCACGTGCGCCGCGGCGAGCAGCGCGCCCGGGACCCCGGCCGTACCCGTCCGACCCAACTCGAGCGCGCGCAGCGCCGCGGCCGGATCGCCGGCCCGGCGGGCCATCCGGGCCTCAACGAGCGCCACCGCGAGCGCGAGCTGGGCCGAGTCCTCCCGACCCGCGTACAGCGCCTGTGCCTGGCGCAGCTCCCGGCGCGCGCCCGGCGCATCGTCGTCCGCCAGGCGCCACGCGGCGAGCGTGCGCACCCGCGCGGCGCGCTCGGCGAACCCCTCGTTCTCCAGCCGCGCGGCGAGACCGTCGAGCGTCGGCAGCAGGGCCGCGCCCGGCGGAGCGCTGTCGCCGGCGATCGCGGCCAGCGCGGCCGACCGGTCGGCCAGTGCGAGCCCGTCCGGAAGCGCCTCGAACGCCGCCTCGCGGACCTCCGCCGGGATCTCGCCGAGCAGCGCGAGGGCGCGGGCGCGGACGGCGAGCGCGTACTCGCGCACCGCCGGGGCCTCGTCGAGGCCGGGGGTCTCGTCGAGCAGGGCAAGCGCGCCGAGCGGATCCTCGCGCGACAGGGCCCACTCGGCGTCGGCGGTGCGCGCAAGCGGTCGAAGCGGGACCTCACCCGGGAAGCTCACGGCCGGGCCCAGCGCCGCGAGCACGCGGCGGGCCGGCTCCGTGCGGCCACAGGCGATCAGGATCCGAGCCAGGGCGACGCGGCGCGGCACGCGGAGCTCGGGGACCTCGAGCTCCGGGCCGACGACCGAGCCGACGACCGAGCCGACGAGGGTAGCCTCCTCGCACGCCGCCCGCTCCCGCCCCGCGGCGCGCAGCAGGATCGCGTGCTGCAGGGAGAGCTCCTGGTGCTCGAGGCCTCGCTCGAGAGCCTCATCGAGCGTACGCCGCGCCGCGACGATCCGGCCGGCGGTGAGCGCGGCGCGGACGGCGAGCGCGGCCAGCAGCGCATCGCGCGGGTGCTTCGCGATCTCGGCGTCGACGAAGCGCAGCGCAGCGTCGGTTCCCGGGGCCGTATCGAGCAGGAGCGGGACGATCAGGGGGTCGCGTTCCCCCGCAACGACGGCGCCGGAGACGAAGCGCCAGGCCTCCGCCTTTCGCCCGCGCGCAGCCAGCAGGGCCGCCAGCCCGACCTGCGCCGCCCAGTCGCTCGAGCCGCGCTCGGCGCGGGCCCGCAGCAGCGGTTCAACCGTCCCGGTCCGCTGGGCCGGGACCGCGAGCATGCCCCACGCGCGATGGACCGCGACCGAGGAGGGGTGCTCGACCGCCAAGGCCGCGAGGCGGTCGCACGCCGTGTCGACCTGCCCGCCGCGCGCGAGCTGGGCGGCGGCGCTGTAGTCGTCGAGCAGGCTGGATTGCGCGTGGGCACGGCCCGACGCGGTCGCGGAGAGGATCAACGCGAGGGCAACAACGACCTGCGGGCGGTGGACACTCACCGCGGGGGATTCTAGCGCGGATCAAACACGAGGCGCCGAAACGGCGTTCCGGCTGAATCCTACCCGCCGGCGCGGAGGGCCAGGCCGCACCAGGTCAGGCCGGCCCCGAACGCCACCAGCAGCAGCGTGTCGCCCCGTCGCACCTGTCCCGACGCCAGCAGTTCCGAGAGGGCGAGCGGGATCGAGCTCGAGGCCGTGTTCCCGTAGCGGTCGATGTTGACCACGAAGCGCTCGGAAGGGATCGCGCATCGGTCGCGGAGCGCCGAGATCATGCGCAGGTTCGCCTGGTGCGGGATCACCCAGGCGACGTCGCCCGGCGCCAGCCCGGCCCGCCGGCAGAGCTCCTCGATCACCTGAAGGCCGCGCTCGATGCCGAAACGGAAGACTGCGCGGCCGTCCATCTCCACTGTCCGGACCTCCTCGAAGCGGTGCCCGTTGACCGGCGGCGTGGCGGTTCCGCCGTGCGGGACCCAGAAGAGGTCGGCGCCGGCGCCGTCCGCGCCCATCGTCGACGCGACCATGGTCCAGGCGCGCGGGTCGTCCGCGCGGGCTTCGGAGATCAGCATCGCCGTGGCACCGTCGCCGAAGACCAGCCGGGTCTTCGGGTCGTCGGCCCGCACGTAGCGCGTCGTCAGGTCGGAGGTCACGACGAGAACGGTGCGGAAGACGCCTGCCCGCATCAGGGACGTTGCGGTCAGGAGCGCGGTGTTCCCGCCCGAGCAGGCCGCGTTGAGGTCGAACGCGCCGGCCCGGGTCGCCCCGATCTGCCGCGCCAGTTCCGGTGCGGTGGGGCAGAGCCAGTGGTCGGGGGTGTAGGTCGAGAGCAGGACAAGATCGAGTTCGGCCGGGTCGACCGCCGCCTGCTCGAGCGCGGCCCGGGCCGCGCGGGCACCGAGCGACGAGGCCGTGTCGTCGGCGGCCGCGATGCAACGCTCGACGATCCCGGTGCGCGACAGGATCGACTCGGCGTCCATGCCGAGCGCCTCGCCCAGGCGCTCGTTGTCCAGCCGCCCGGTGGGCAATGCCGCACCCATCCCGCGCAGCAGGAATCGTGTACCCGTCTCCGACATCCGATCCTCGCCACCCGCGGGCGGCCGACCCGCGGGTCCTGCCCCGGCCGCTCCCGCTTGACCCCGGTCGAGCGGCGCCGGAGAAGATACGCCGAATGCCGCCTCGCCGCAGGGAAAGGAGGCCCCCTCAGGGGAGGAACTGCTGGGGCTGGGCCAACTTGCGCGGCAGGTACTCGTCGAGGACGTAGTTCAGGCCCCATTTCGCCAGCGCCTGCTGCTCCGCGCGGACCCCCATCTTCAGCAGCTGTTCGATCGCTTTCGCCCAGACCGGGAAGGCCTTGAAGAACGGGTCGTTCTTCAGGGCGTCCTTGGCCCGCTTGACGTCGACGTCCTTGAGCGGATGGGTCGGCAGCTTGTAGTCGACGATGTCCTGCGGCGTGACGCCGAGGTAGCGCGCATTCGGGACGCAGAAGAAGCGCGAGATGTGCGCCGCGTTGCCCGACCCGACCTTGAGCGTGCGGTAGATGTTCGAGATCCCGTAGGGATCGCAGTCGACGAAGGCGAAGACCGGGAGCTTGCACTCGTCCGAGAGCTTGCGGATGAAGCGGCGTGTGGCGCGCGTCGGGACGCCCGCCATCGAGACCAGGATGCAGTTCGCCTTCTCCCAGAACCGGTGGCTCTGCAAGCGCTGGAACATGCCGCCCGTTTCGATCGCCAGCACGAATCTGGCGTCGGTCTCGAACGAGAGGTGTTCCACGAGCGAGGGGATGCTGTAGGCCCCCGAACCGAACTGGGTGCAGTCGATCCGGTGGACCTCTCCGGTGGCGTAGTCCGGATCGAAGACGACCAGCCGGCCGGCGACGGCGCCGCCGTGCTCGTCGGGGACGAAGCGCAGCTGCTCGCGGCTGATCCCCTCGACCGAGAAGAGTGCCTCGATGTCGTCCATCACCGTGTCCGACTCGCCCTGCTCGGCGAAGGCGGCGTCGGCCCAGTTCTTGGACTGGTAGTAGGCGTCTCGCTTGGTCGCGAAGTCGTCGGTCTCGACCAGTTCCTTGGAGAGCGACATCATCCGCAGCGTCTGGGCGAAGGTCCGGACGGTGGAGACGGTCATGGTGCGGCTCTTCTTCGAGCGACCGATCTCGAAATAGCCGCGGTCCTTGTCGTAGCGGACGTTCGAGAGCGTCCGCAGCGGGAACGACATCGAGGGTTTCTGGCCCTCCATGATCCGGTCGTAGACCCGGTCGGCGGCGCCGACGATCGCGGTCACCGTCTTGCGGTCGAGCGCCTCCTTGGACTTCTTCGCCTGCGACGTGTCCCTGCGCTTGCCCATCGCGTCCTCGCCGTTCGCCGGTCCCGTGCCACCCGGCCAGCCCTCCGGCCGGCTCCGGCGGGCCGGAGAGTGTTCCACCGCTCCTCGCGGCGGGCAACGACAGCCGCTCGTCGCCCGGGAACGACCGCTCGAGGCCCCCGGGCCCGCCGTCCGCAACGAACGGTTGTAGTACCGTGACCGAGACCTCCCGGAGGAACGGACCCGCCGTGTCGGCTCATGCCGAGCCCGCCCGCCTCGCCCGGCGCCGCTCCGTGCGGCTGCTCGGTGCCTGGGTGCTGGTCGCTGCCGCGACCGGCGCGATGATCGGTGCCGCCGTCGGCGTCGCCTCCGGCACCGGCGTCGAGTGGTGGTTCGTGCGCAAGGGGGTGCTGGTCGCGGAGACCGTCCTGGCGTCGGCGCTGGTCGCTTCCCGGCTGGCGATCCCGCTGCTCTCCGGCCTGCCCGCTCCGCTCCGCTACGGGGTCATGCTGCTCACGCTGGTGGGCGGAGCGATCGCCGCGACCGGGGTCTCGATCGCCGACCGGCTGGGGGTCGTCTACTCCCGACCGGCGGCCGTCTTCTGGCAGCTCGGGGCCAACTCCGCGCTGGCGTTGCTGGTAGGCGGCGCGATCGTGGCGTGGGACTCGCTGCAGGCCCGCCTGGAGCGGACGATCGCCGAGCTGCGCCGGAAGGAGACGATCGAGCGTGAGGTCGAGCTGGCGCGGCAGGTGCAGGAGGAGCTGCTGCCGAAGGCCGCCCCGGACCTGACGGGCTACGAGCTGGTCTTCAGCTCGCGGCAGGCGGGGATGCTCGGCGGCGACACCTTCGACTTCGTCCGGCTGCCCGATGGCGCGATCGCGCTGTCGATCGGCGACGTGATGGGGAAGGGGGTCTCCGCGGCGCTGATGATGGCCGGCGTGCAGACCCTCTTCGAGTCGCTGGCGATGGCCGAGCCCGACCCGGCGCGGCTCAATGCCGCGCTCTCGGCCGCGGTGGCGTCGCGCACCCGCTCGGGGCGCTACGTGACCTTCGCCTACGCCGCGCTCGAGCCGGCGACCGGGCGCCTGTCGTACTCGCTGGCGGGCCACCCGTTTCCGCTCGTCACCGGTCCCCGCGGCGTGCGCGCGCTCGAGGAAGGCGGGCTCCCGCTGGGGATGGCGCCCGGGATCCCCTACGGCTCGGGCGAGACGACGCTCGAGCCCGGCGAGACGCTGGTGCTCTACACCGATGGCCTGGTCGAGGCGCCAGCGGCGAACGATTCCGCGGACGAGTTTGGCCGCGCGCGGGTGGCGGAGATCCTGCGGCGCGGCCACGCGCTGCCGGCGCGGGACCTCCTGGCCCTGCTGCTCGAGGCTCACGCGGCGCACACCGGCGACGGGCCGCTGGCCGACGACACGACGCTGGTCGTCGTCCGCCGCTGCGTGGAGCGGGCGTCATGAGCACGCGCTCCGACGCCCCCGCCCGCCGGCGGAAGCCGATGCGGTTCCCGGTGATCTTCCACGTCACCGAGATGGCGCTGCCGCCGCCCCCCGCGTACGACTGGCTCGGCCGCCGCCGCGGCCGTTCTTACCTGGTCAACATGCTGACCGAGCTCGCGCTGGCGGGACTCGCCGGGGCGGTCAGCGGGGCGGTGATCGGCTTCCTCGCGGCGCTGCTCGAGGCGGGCGCGTTCCAGCGGCCGCTCGTGCTCGTCGGCGCCGCCTCCGGGCTGCTGGCCGGCGTGATCGCTACGGTCGCCGGCCGCGAGGTGCTGCCGCGGCTGTCGGGCTTCTCGCTCCCGGCGCGGGTGGCGATGGTGCTGCTCACGCTCGTCGGCGGGGCGCTCGGCGCGACCTTCCTGGGCTTCCTGATCGATCCGGCGTTCAGCGTGCACGCGGGCCGCTCGGTGCTGCTCGTGGGCTCGATGAACGGCCTGCTGGCGCTGGTTGCGGGGACGCTGGTCTTCGCCTACGAGGACCTGCACCACCGGCTGGCGCGGGCGAACGAGATCCTCGCCGCCGCGCGGCTGGCGCAGTCGCAGGCCCGCGAGCGGGCCGCGCGGGCCGAGCTGCTCGCGCTCCAGGCGCGGATCAACCCGCACTTCTTCTTCAACGCGCTGAACACCGCGGCGGCGTTCGTGCGCGACGACCCGCGTCGGGCCGAGGACCTGCTCGAGCGCTTCGCCGACCTGTTCCGTTACGCCTTCCGCCGCGGCGGCGAACCCTCGGTGCCGCTGGAGGAGGAGCTGCACTTCATCGGCGACTTCCTCGAGATCGAGCGGGCCCGCTTCGGCGACCGCATGCGCTGCGAGGTCCAGGCCGCGCCCGACGTGTGGGGCGAGCCGGTGCCGCCGCTCCTGCTCCAGCCGCTGGTCGAGAACGCCGTGCTCCACGGCCGCGATCCGGAGACCGGCGAGGGGCGGATCTACGTGCGCGCCTACCGCGGGCGGGGCGACGCGCTGGTGCTGGAGGTGCGCGACCACGGGCCGGGGCCGGGCCGGGTCGGGGAGGCCCTGCCGCGGGGCCACGCGCTCGAGAACATCGCCGCCCGCGTCGCCGCGACGCGTGGCGGATGGTTGGAGATCGACCGGGCGTCCGACGGACCGGGAACACTGGCGCGCATCGTGCTGCCGCCGGCGACACCCGGCGACGCCGGAACCGAAGAGGAGGACTGATGCCGAAGATCCGCGCTCTCATCGTCGAGGACGAACCGCCCGCGCGGCGGCGCCTGATCCGGATGCTCGAGGAATCGGGGCAGGTCGAGGTCGTGGCCGAGGCCGACACGGTCCGGGACGCGCTCGCCAAGGCCCGGGAGTTCGACCCCGACGCGATCTTCCTCGACATCCGGATCCCCGGCGGCGACGGCTTCGAGGTCCTGCGGCGGCTCGACGAGCTGCCGGAGGTCGTCTTCGTCACCGCCTACGACGACTACGCGGTGCGCGCCTTCGAGGCCGACGCCGTGGACTACCTCGTGAAGCCGGTGACGAAGGAACGGCTCGACGAGGCGCTCGGCCGCCTGGCGCGGCGGATCGAGAAGGAGCAGGCGCCCGAGGCGATCGCGCGGATCGTGACGGCCCAGCCCGGCATGCCGCCGCGGGTCGTCGCCCGCCGGCGCGGCCGGATCATCCTGCTCGACCCCGGGCAGGTGACGCACGTCACCGCCGACCACACGCTGGTCTTCGCCTGGAAGGAGGGGCACTCGTACCTCGTGCCCCGCACGCTCCAGGAACTGGAGGACCTGCTCGGTCCGCACGGTTTCCGCCGGACCCACCGCGGCGCGCTGGTCAACCTGGCGCACATCGCCTCCGTGCAGCCCGCCGAGTCGGGAAACTTCGAGTTGGAGCTGGACGACCCCGAGCACACCCGGATCGCGCTCTCGCGCCGCCGCGCCCGCGGCCTGCGCAATGAGATCGGCTTTTGAGCCGGAGACCGCCGGACGCCGCGGCTCGACCGCTGGCGACCGCTTTCCGCACCGCTCGCCGCTCCGCGGCAGACGGCGGAGGCAACGAGGTGTTTGCTTGTCCGCGAATGGCGAAAAGAGCGCGAGAGAGGAGGCCGTCGTGATCCCCAGGATCGTCCGAGCGGCCGCGTGGGCCGCCGTCGCGCTCGCGACGTGCGGCGCGGCGCGGGGCGCCGACGCACCGGGGGAACAGCCGCCGCCATCGCCACCGTCGCCCCCGCCGCAGGAACTGAAGCTCGGTGGGATCTGGATGGTCAAGGGGGGGCGCGTCGACGTGCCGGCCGGGCAGGCGACTGCCGCCGACCTCTACGCCTTCGCGACGACGACCCGGATCGACGGCACGCTCCAGGGCGACGTCGCGACCTTCGCCGTCACCGTCCACGTTCCCGGGACCGTGGAGGGCGACCTGATGAGCTTCACCGAGGATGTCTCGATCGACGGCAGCGTGACGGGCGGGGTCCGTGCGGCCGCGAACAAGATCGTGATCCGGGGGAGCGTCGGCCGCAACGCGATGATCTTCGCCAGCAACTTCCGCCTCGATCCCGGCAGCCGGATCGCGGGGTCGGTCGCGGCCTACGCCGGGGCGACGACGATCGAGGGAGCGATCGGCGGGAGCCTCGTCGCCCGTTCCGGCAAGGTCGAGATCAACGGACCGGTCGACGGCGACGTCGACGTGCGCTGCGACGAGCTGTCCTTCGGCCCGCTCGCCCGGATCGGCGGACGCCTGACCTACTCCGCGCGCAACGAGGTCGCCGTGCCGCAGGGAATCGTGGCCGGGGCGGTGACGAAGGGGCCCGAGCCGGGCGCGGGCGAGACGCCGGACCCGGCGGCCGAAGCGGAGGGGAGCGGCTTCGGGATGCGTGCGCTCTGGCGCGGCTATCTCGCCGTCGTGGCGCTCGTCGCCGGCGTTGCGCTGCTCCTGTTCTTCCGGCCCTTCGTGGACGGGGCGCTCGAGCGCACCGCGAGCGGCAACGGGCTCGGGGCGTCGTTCGGGATCGGGCTGGTCGGGCTGCTCGTCCTGCTCGTCGCCGGCGTGCTGTGCGTCTGCCTGCTGCAGCTGCCGCTCGCCGCCGGCATCTGGTCGGCCCTCGGCGCGCTGATCTATTTCGGCGGCGTGATCGGGAAGATCGTGCTCGGTCTCTGGGCGCTCGCGATGCTGCGGCGCCTCACGGGCCGCGCCGCCGCCGCCGGGGCGCCGCGCAGCCCGTGGTCGACCACGCATCCGGTCCTGGCGCTCGTCATCGGCGTCGCGACCCTGTTCCTGTTGACCCTGATCCCCTACCTCGGGAACCTGGCCTGGCTGATCGTCACGGTGACGGGGATGGGCGCGGCGCTGCTGCAACTGCGCGGCGAGCGGACCGAGGACGTGCTGCCGGACGCGGCTGCGGCGTGATGGCGCGCGCTCCTACGCGGTGAAGGTCCTGTAGGCCTTGAGGTCGATCGCCGCCTGCTGCCGCAGCGCGTCGAGGTCCGCCCGCTCGAGGCCGTAGCGCTGCGCCACCGGGTCGTTTCCGGGCATCACCGCGAACAGCCCGTCGGGCCGCTCGAGCCCCCGGACCGCGAGGTTCGCCAGGTAGACCGTCGCGTCCAGCGGAGCCTCGGCCGCCTGGCCGGGGTCGTGGTGGACCGCGATGCTGCGGCAGATCTCGGCCGGCAGCTCCCAGCTGCGGCAGGCCATCTCCCCCAGCGTCGTGTGGAACGCCCCGAAAGCCTGGTTGATCAGGCGCTGCGTGACCGTGCTGCGCAGGTCGCTCTGCACGCGGGCGATGATCCCCAGGAGCACCAGCTTCCCGACGTCGTGGAACAGCCCGCCGAGATAGGCGTTGCTGGAGGCGGCCCCGGTGCGCTGCGCGACGTGGCGCGCCGCCAGCGCCGCGGCGAGGCCGTGGAGGCCGAGCTGATTGATCCGCTGGTCCTGGCCCTTGATCCGGACCAGCCGGCTGCGCAGCGTCTGGGCCATCGCGATCTGCTCGACCTGCGAGAGCCCGATCCGCACGATCGCCTGGTTCAGCGCGGCGCACTCGTAGAGCGACGAGAAGAAGGCCGAGTTGGAGGCGCGGATGATCGCGCGCACCAGCGCGGCATCGGCCTCGACGACCCGCGCGATGTCGGAGACGCCGGTCGAGGTGTCGCGGGAGAGGACCAGCAGCCGGCTCGCGGTGGCGGGCAGGATCGGCAGCTCGAACTCGCCGAACATGACGACCCGCGAGAGGTGATAGCGGAAGAGCATCTCGTCGCGCGGGCAGTCGGGCGAGATCTGGATCAGCCGCCGCGCGAGCTGCGACTCGTCGGTGATCTTCACCAGGTCGTCGAGCTGCTCGCGGGACATCCAGCCCTGGGCGTGGGCGCGCGCCGGCCCCTCGGCGGGCGTCGCCGCCGCGGGGGGCGTGTCGCTTGCCGTCGCCGGTCCCGGGTCGTGGCCGGGCGGGCGTTCGGCGACGGCTGTCGCCGCGCTGTGATCCGACAGGAAACGGGGCCGGAACCAGCTCATGGGTCCGCGTGATCCTCCCGACGAGGCGTTTCGGACGCGCGCGCTCCGACTTGAGCGCGGTCAGGCGGACAGCTGCCGCTCCAGCCCGGCGACGAAGCGGACGAAGTCGCCGCGCTCGGGCCAGTCGTCGACGAGCTGCGCCCCCAGTTCCGCGCCCCACTCGGGCCGGCGCGCGGCGAGAAAGGCCCGGCGCTGCGCGGCGGGGGCGAGGCCCGGGTGACGCCGCTCGTGCTCGGCGAGGGCCGCGGCGACCCGCCTGCGGCAGGCCGCGGGGCTGTCGTGCCAGATCCGGCCGAGGAGTGCCACCCCCAGCAGCGCGGCGGCGGCCAGGGCGACCGTCCGGGAGCCGAGCGCCAGGAGCAGCAGCCCGAGCGCGGTGAGGAGCGCCAGCGCGGGGCGGACCGCGCGCGCGGCCGGCCGCCAGGCGAGCACGGGCCGCTGCAGCGGCGGGCGACGGCCGAGGGCCCGCCAGCGTGCGTAGCCACCGGCGCCGGCGAGGATCGCGAGCGTGCCGGCAGCGGTGAGCGCGAGCTGGACCTGGGCGTCGTCCATGCCCCCGGACGATACCCGAGTCGCGTGCGTGCCAGGCGGAGCGGCGGAAGAGGGCGGGGCGGTGGGCCGGCCCGGGGGATCCGGGTAACCTCCCGCCGATGCTGACGCTCGATCGCCTCGGCCGCACCGTCGCGGGCCGGACGTTGTTCCGCGAGATCACCTGGGCGATCCACGCCGGGGACCGCTACGGGCTCGTCGGCCCCAACGGCTGCGGCAAGACGACCCTGCTCCGGATCATCGCCGGCTTCGACGAGGCCGACGAGGGGTTCGTGCACAAGGGCAGCGGGCTCCGCGTCGCCTACCTGCCGCAGGAGGTCGAGGCCGAGCTGCCTCCCGACGCGTCGATCCTCGAGGCCGCGCTGATGGCGGCGGACGACGTGCGGCGGCTCGGTCGCGAGTGCGACGAGCTGGCCGAGGCGATCGCAGCCGCGGCGGCGGTGCCGGGCGACGAAGAGCGGGTGCAGCGGCTGACGGAGGCCTTCGGCGAGAAGCGCGCGCTCTTCGAGTGGTCTGGCGGCGACGGGCTCGAGGCCCGGGCCCGGATCGTGCTCACCGGGCTCGGCTTCGCGCCGGCGGAGCTGGAGCGCGCGGTGCGCACCTTCTCCGGCGGCTGGCGGATGCGTGCGCTGATGGCCCGGATGCTGCTCTCCGGCGCCGACGTGCTGCTGCTCGACGAGCCGACCAATCACCTCGATCTCGACGCGCTGGCGTGGCTCGAGTCGCACCTTGCGGCGAGCCCGGCCGCGCTCGTCGTCGTCAGCCACGACCGCGTCTTCCTCGACCGCGTCGCGACGCGGGTCGCCGACATGGTCCGGGGGACGCTGCGGATCACCAAGGGGGGCTACACCGAGTGGCAGCGCGTGCGCACCGCGGAGCGCGCGGCGAACGCGAAGAAGGACGCGCTGCTGGCGCGCGACGAAACGAAGCTCACGCGCTTCGTCGAGCGCTTCGGCGCCAAGGCGACCAAGGCGGCGGCGGCCAAGGACAAGGCCCGTCTCCTGGCCGGCGTGCAGGACGAGCGCGCGGCGATCGAGGTCGACCCCTCCTGGGGCTGGCGCTTCCGCTGGCCCGATCCGCCCCATAGCCACGAGCTGATGGTCAAGCTCGAGCACGCCCGCAAGCGCTACGGCGAGAAGACCGTGCTGGACGACGTCACGCTCGAGATCCGGCGCGGCGAGCGCTGGGCGGTGATGGGGCCGAATGGGGCCGGCAAGACGACGCTGCTGCGGCTGCTGACCGGGGCGCTGCCACTCGACGGCGGGACCCGCGCGGTGGCGCCGGGCCTGCTGGTCGGGAACTTCGCGCAGCACCAGCTCGAGACGATGGACCCCGAGGCGACCGTGCTCGACGACACGCTGCGTGCGGTGCCGGGGCGCCGGCCCGAGGAGGCGCGGCGTGCGCTCGGCAAGTTCGGCGTCGGGGAGCTGCAGGTGACGCGCCGGATCCGGACCCTCTCCGGCGGCGAGCGGGCGCGCGTCGCGCTGGCGCGGCTGGTGCTGCGGCCGGCCGCGCTGCTGCTGCTCGACGAGCCGACCAATCACCTCGACCTGCCGTTTCGCGAGGCGCTCGAAGAGGCGCTGGCGGCCTGGCCCGGCACGCTGCTCGTGGTCAGCCACGACCGCGCGTTCCTGTCGCATGTGACGACCGGCGTGCTGGCGGTCGAGGACACGCGCGTCGAACGGCTCGACGGCGGCTGGGAGGAGTGGCTGGCCTGGCGCGCGGCGCGGCGCGCTGCGGCGCGAGGGGAGGCTGTCGACGCCGCCGGCGGCGCGGCGCCTCCGGAGCGCGGCCGCGAGGGCCGACGCGCGCGGGCCGAGGCGCTGCAGGACCGCAACCGCCGGCTGCGGCCGCTGCGCGAGGACGTGTCGCGGCTCGAGGCGCGGATCGCTTCGATCGAGCAGCGGGTCGGCGCGATCGACGGCGACCTCGGCGACCCGACGGTGCACGCCGACGGCGTTCGCATGCGCGAGCTGGCCCACGAGCGCGCCGCGCTCGAGCGCGAGCTCGCCACGCTCGAGCCGGCGTGGGAAGCTGCCGCGCAGCGGCTCGAGCAGTTCGAGAGCGAGTCCGGCTGACGCCGGCCGGCGCGGCCGGCGGGTTCGGCGCGAAGCGAGCTACAGGACGAGCTCGGCGACCTGTCCCGGCGTCGTCGTCGCGGTTCCCTGCCAGCTTCGCCCGTCGGGGGTCTTCACCGTCACCGTCCACGCACCCGCCGGCAGGTCGTCGATCGACTCCCGACCCTCGGCGGCCGGACGCTCCGCCTGCGGTGCGGCGCCCCAGCCGACCGAGCGGTGGAGCCGCCCGTCGGCGCCGGTCACCGTGACGGTCGCGATCACCCGGCTACCCTCCAGTTCCGGGACGCGCAGCTTCAGTTGCGTGGCCGGCTGAAGCTGGACCGGGATCGGACTACCGGGCGCCGTCGCCTGCAGCGTCGCGACGGCTGACCCCGAGCTGCGCACGAGCACCTCCCAGCCCCCGGGCGGGACGGTCGGGATGCGCACCCGTCCGGCCTCTCCGGTCGGGTAGCGCCCGCCGCTGATCACGCGGCCGGCCGCGTCGAGCACGCTGACGAAGACCGCGTCCGGGACGCCGCCGCCGGGGAGGCGGACCTGGAGCGACAGCCCCTCGGTCGGATCGAGCGTGAGGTCGAAGTTCTCGAGGTCCTGGCCGGACATGACCGAGACCGTTTCGGTGCGCGCCGCGTAGCCTTCCTTCTTCGCCGTCACGCGGTAGGTTCCGGCGGCGACGTTGGCGATCGCGAAGCGCCCGGACTCCGCGCTCAGCGCGCCGTAGCCGCCGCGGAACCAGCCCGGCTCCTCGGCCTGTCCCTCGGGGGCGAGGGCGAGCGACACGCCGGCAAGCGGCGCCCGGTCGAGCGCGTCGACGACGCGCCCGCCGACCTTCATCGTCGGCAGCCGCAGCGTGATCTCGCGGCTGGCGGCGACCTCGACCGTTTCGTTGTAGGTGAGCCCCTTCTCGAAGAGGTTGAGCGTCACGTCGTAGCTGCCCGGCTCGAGCCCTTCGATCGCGAACGCCCCCTCGGCGTCGGTGCGCCCCTGGCCGAACGCCTGCACCGTCTTGCCGCGGGCCCAGATCGCCGCACCGGCCACCGGCTGCTCGCCCAGCAGCGCGCGGCCGGAGAGGGTCAACCCCTTGCCGAAGTCCAGGTCGAGCCGCGTCTCCGGCGTCCCGGCGACGAGCTCGACGTTGGCGCTGGCGGACCGGCCACCGTCCCGCGTCGATGCGCGCACCGAGTAGCGGCCGGGGGCGAGGTCGGCGATCCGGTAGTTCCCCTTGAAGTCGACGTTCCCGGAGCCCGAGCTCCCTTCGGCCCAGGCGTTGACCATCACGCCGGCGTACTCCTCCGGCGGCAGGCCCTGCAGGGTGCCGACGAGCACGCCACCCGCGCGCAGCGTGACGACGAGGCCCGAGACCGGTGAGCCCTTGACCTCGACCTTGACCTCTCCGCTCGACGGAGCGAAGCCGTTGCGCGTGACCTCCAACTCGTAGCTGCCGTCCTGCACGCCGTCGACCGTGAAGCCGCCGTCGGGTCCGGTGGTCGTGTCGTTGCCGCCCCAGCGCTGGCCCGCCGGCAGGACCTCGACCGCCGCCCCGGCGACCGGCGCACCCCCCGCATCGACGACTCGGCCCGCGACCGGCTGGCCGCCGGGGAAGGTGAGATCGAGCCGGTTCAGTCCCGGCTTCAGCTCGATGTCCTTCACCGCGCGGCCGTACTCGTCGTGGGTCGCCTGGATCGATGCCGCGCCCCCCTTGAGTCCCTCCAGCCGGAAGCGTCCGTCGCCGTCGCTGGCGACCGAGTTGATCATCATGCGCGCCCCGCGCGTCTCGCTGCGGTTGACCGGCTCCACGCTCGCGCCGATCGCCGGGCGCCCGTCGGCGAGCAGGACCGTCCCTTCGACGACGGCCCCCGGCTCGAGGATCAGCTCCAGCCCGGTGAGGTCTTCCCCTTCCGGGACCTCGAGCTCGTCGAGCTTCTTCTCCTGCAACCCCTCGGCCGTGGCCTGGAGCGAGATCTTCCCCGGCTCGACCGTCTCGAACTCGAAGTAGCCGGTGTCGTCGCTGCCGGCCCAGTCGCCGCCGCCGATCATCACGAAGGTCATGCCGCCCGCGCCGCCGACCGCGCTGCGCGAGAGCATGATCCGCGCGTCGGCCACCGGCTTGCCGCCGGAGGTGACGGTGCCGCTGACCTTCGAGCTTGGCCGGAGTCTGATCTCCAGCGGGGGAGCGAGACCGGCCTCGATGCCGGGCCGGCGTTCGGTGACGTAGCCGCTGCGCCAGAACATCAGGTCGACCTTCTCGCCGGCGCGGCGGTCCTCGATCGCGAAGTAGCCGTCCGACGCCGTGACCGCGTTCGGTTCTCCGGGAGGCCGCATCCCGGGGAGGTTCGGGAAGGGTCCGCCAGGCAGGGCTCGCACCTCGACCCCTTCGACCGGCGCGCCGCCCGGTCCCGTCACCGTCCCCTCGATCCGCGCCGCCGGCTCGAGCGTGATCGCGCCCAGGTCGATCGGCTCCGCGGAGGCGGCGATCTCGAGGCCCGGGACCGTCTTCGTCGCGAAGCCGCGGTGACGGGCGGAGAGGTCGTGCCGCCCCGCCTTCAGGTCGCCGAGCGCGAACGCACCATCGGCGTCGGTGGTCGCGTCGGGGCGCGAGTCGGTCTCGCCGAAGCTCATGACGAAGAAGCGGCGGCTGCCCCCCTCCGGCGTCTCGCTCGCCCGGATCTCGACACCGGCGATCGGCCGCTGCTCGGCGTCGACGACGCGTCCGACGGCGCGCGCGCCGGGCTTCAGGACGAGCGCGATTCCGCCCTTGGTCTGCCGCGGCCGCAGTCCGTTGACCTCGACCTCGGCCGGCGCGTAGCCCTTCAGCTCCGCGGCCAGCGTGTAGGCCGCCGCGGGGTCGAGACCGCCGATCCGGAAGCGCCCCTGGGCGTCGGACCGCGCCTGGTCGCCCACCTCGGCGTCGCGGAACGCGCGCCGCATCATGCGCCCCCGGCCGCCGCCGAAGCGCGGGTCGTTCTCGGACGCGCTGACGAGCGCACCGGCGACCGGCCGTCCCTTGTCGTCGTTGACGGTTCCCTCGACGCGTGCCGCCGGCTCGAGCGCCAGCGTCGGGCCCTTCGTGCTTCCCGCCGGAACCTCGAGCGACGAGGCCCGCCCCGCGCTGCGATAGCCGGGCGCCGCGGCGGTGAGACGGGAGCCCTTGGTCGCGGGCACCTTGAGCGTGTAGCGCCCGCCGTCGTCGGTGACGGCCGTGAGGCGCCGGGTGCCCGGCTCGTAGGCGAGCGCGCCCGGAATCGGCTTGCGCGACTGCGCATCGATCACCCGGCCGGACAGCGCCGTGAGCGCCGGGAGCGTCAGCGCGACGACTTTCGGCGGCTGCGGCTCGGCGGGAGGCGGTGCGAGGCGGGTTTCGAGCGAGCGATCGTCGGCGGCGTGGATCGCGACGGCGAGGCCCGCGGCGGGCAGGATCAGCGAGGCCCGGCCGTCGGCGCCGCTCCAGCCGAGCGGCAGTCCGGCCTCGTCGGCGAGCACGACCGCGTCGGGTACCGGCTTGCCGTCGGCGCCGCGGATCTCGACCGGCAGCGCGGGGGAGGCGACGAGCGCCAGCGCGAGCGAGGCCGGCGCGTGGCCGGAGCGCGAGGCCGAGGCGAGGCCCGGCGCGACCGCGGCGACCGTGAGCAGCTCCTTCGCGCCGCGCGGCAGCCGCACGGTTCCCTCGGGACCGGTCAGGGCGACCCGCGGTGCCGGGTACCAGAAACCGCCGCCGAAGCTCCGCGTCGTCGTGTCGCGCCGCGCCGCGACCAGCGCTCCCGCGAGCGGCTGGCCCTGGGCCCCCGTGACCGTAACCGCGAGGCCCGCGTCGGTCTCGAGTTCCGCGTCCGGGAGAGTCGGTCTCCTCGACCACCGCGCCGAGCCAGGCCGCGACGGGGGCGTGGCCCGGAGCTTCGATCCGGATCGTGAACAGGCCCGCGCGCGGCGCCTCCAGCCGGAAGGCGCCGCGGGAGTCCGAGAGCGCCGCCACGATCGGCTCGCCGTGGGACTTCCCCGCCAGCGCGGCGCGCGCCGCATCGACCGTCGAGGGGAGGCCGAGCAGCATCACCGTCGCCTCGGGAAGCGGAGCACCGCTCGGGCCCAGCACGCGCCCCGTCAGCGGGATCCCGGCGAGGGCGGGCCCGGCGAGGGTGAGAGCGGCGGCAAGCAGGAGCGGAAGGGCGGCGACGACGGCGGGCCAGGGGCGAACGCGCATGGGATCACCTCGGGGAGCGACCGGGAGGGTCCTGCCTCCCGATCCTCGACACTCTAACGCCGTCGCGCGGCCCCGGTTCCCGGTCGATCCGGGGTGCGCACGAAACGGCGCGTCGCGCCGCCGTGGGCTATGCTCGACTCCGATGAGCCTCGGTCGCCGCACACGCCGGATCACGATGCTCGGCCTGGTCGCGGCCGCGCTCGCCGTGCCGTCGGCCGCCGCGCAGTCGGCACCGACGCCGGTACCGGCGCCGCGGCGGGTCACCCCCCCGCCCGTCCTCGCCGGCACGCCGGCCGCCCCCGATCGCGGCTGGATCGGCGTCTCGCTCGACCGCGATCCACTGCCCGCAGCACCGTCCGCCGCCGACGAGTCCGCCTCCGCCGCCACGGCGATCGACTCCGCGGAACCGCCCCCGACCGGCATTCGGATCGGCGCGGTCATCCGCGGCAGCCCCGCCGATCGAGCCGGCCTGCGGGGCGGCGACCTCGTCACGACCATCGACGGCCAGCCGATCGAGAGCACGCAGGAGTTCATCCGCTCGATTTCGACCCGTGGGCCGGGGGCGTGGCTCGACCTCGAGGTCTGGCGGCGCGGATCCACCCGGCGCGTGACGGTGCGGCTCGAGCGGTTCCCGGACGACGCCGCGCGGCTGCGCGACGTCAAGCTCGGCTGGGCCGGGATCGAGGCGCTCGACGTGCCGCTGCAGCTGCGCGAGCAGTGGGGCGGCTCGGAGGAGCGCGGCGTGCTGGTCGGTGCGGTGGTCGAGCTGGGCCCCGCCGATCGCGCCGGCGTCCGCCCGGGAGACCTCGTGCTCGAGGTCGACGGGGAGCCCGTCGCGGCGGTCCCGGAGATGGTCCAGCGGATCGCGCGGGTCGGTGACGGGGCCAAGGTGGAACTGGCGCTCAGCCGCCAGGGGCTGGCCCTCACGGTCGAGGTCCTGCTCGAGATCGAGCCGCAGGAAGAGGCGGAAAGCAGCCCGCCACGCCGGAACCCGGCGGAAGGTCCCGCGCGCCGCCCCAACGGTCGGTAGCCCGCCAACTCGCGCTCCTACAATCGCTTCGCCGGGTCCGACACCCGGCCGGAGGGGTGATGCGCAAGAAGTGGGTATGGATCCTGGCGGCCGTCGTGGTGCTCGGAGGAGTGGGCGCGTTCGTGGCCAGCAAGCGCGGCCCGAAGCCGACTCCCGGTTCAGCTCGCCGAGGTCAAGCGCGAGGACCTCCAGGCCAAGGTCGCGGCCAACGGCAAGATCCAGGCCCAGAAGAAGGTCGAGATCTCGGCCACGATCATGGGCCAGATCACCCAGCTCGCCGTGCGCGAGGGGGACGCGGTCAGGAAGGGCCAGTTCCTGCTCGAGATCGACCCTGCGAACCCCCGTGCCGCCGCCCGCAGCAGCGAGGCCTCGATGCAGGCCCTGCTGCGTGACGTCGAGTCGGCGCGGGCGAACCTCGAGCTGGCGAAGAGCGACTACGACCGGGCGCGGGCGAATTTCGAGGCGAAGATCATCCCGCGCGCCGACTACGAGCGGGCCGAGACCGGGGTGACGACCAGCGAGGCGATGCTGCGCTCCGCCGAGCGCCGGGTCGAGCAGGCCCGGGCGCAGCTCGAGGGGGCGAGGGACACGCTGTCGAAGACCGTGGTCCGCGCACCGATCGACGGAATCGTCACCGCGCGCCGGGTCGAGGAGGGCGAGGTCGCCGTGATCGGGATCCAGAACAGCCCGGGCACGGTGCTGCTCACGATCTCCGACATGTCGGTCGTCGAGACCGAGCTGGAGGTCGACGAGGCCTCGATCCCGCAGGTCAAGCTTGGCCAGGAGGTCAAGCTCCGGATCGACGCCTACCCGAACCGCACCTTCAACGGCGTCGTCACCGAGGTCGGCTCGAGCCCGATCCTGCAGTCCGGCGGCGTCGACCAGGCGGTGAAGTTCAAGGTCAAGGCGCAGATCAAGGACCCGCCGGAGGGGATCAAGCCCGGGCTGACCGCGCAGGCCGACATCCTGACCGGCTTCGTCCCGCAGGTCCTGGCGATCCCGATCCAGTCGATCGTGCTGCGCGAGAAGGAGCGGCCGGCGGGGACGCAGCCGCAGGTCGGCGAGGCGCGCGAAGAGGAAGGCGTCTACGTGATCGAGGGCGCGAAGGAGGAAGGGAAGGTCGCCTTCCTCCCGATCAAGACCGGCCTGATGGGCGAGCTCTCGATCGAGGTGAAGGAGGGGCTCGAGGGGGACGAGAAGGTCGTCTCCGGGCCGTTCAAGGTGCTCCGGACCCTCAAGCCCGGCGACCCGGTCGTGAAGGAGAAGGAGCAGCCCAAGGGAACGGCCGGCGCCGGCGAGGCGAACCGGACCTGACGATGGACTTCGGCGACCTCATTCGCGAGTCGCTCGACGCGATCCGCTCCCACGGCCTCAGGAGCTTCCTGACGCTCCTGGGGATCATCATCGGCGTGGCGACGATCGTCGGCGTCGTCTCGGTGATCGCCGGGCTCGACCAGTACGTCCAGGAGCGGATCATCATCCTCTCGCCCGACGTCTACGTCGTCACCAAGTTCGGGATCATCCAGGGGCGCGACGAGTTCATCGAGGCGCTCAAGCGGCGCGACATCACGAAGTCCGACATCCGCCGGCTGGAGGACACCCTGACGCTCGCCGCCGAGATCGCGGTCCAGGCCGACGGATCGCGGGCCCCGGTCAAGTACCGGGACAAGCGGCTGGCGGACGTCCAGGTCAGCGGGACCAGCGCCAACTTCCCGGCGCTGATCACGGTCGACCTCGAATCGGGCCGCTACTTCGTCGAGGCCGAGGACCGCGCGGCGGCGCCGGTGGCGGTCATCGGGTGGGACGTCAAGGACGAGCTCTACCCACAGCTCGATCCGGTGGGCCGCAAGATCCTGGTCGGCGGCCGGGAGTACGAGGTCATCGGGTTGATCAAGAAGCAGGGGCGGACGCTCGGCCAGAGCCAGGACAACCTGGTGCTGATCCCGCTCGAGAGCGCGCTGCAGCAGTTCGGCACGCGCCGCTCGCTCGACGTGCTGATCCGGGCCAAGGGGGGAGTGCCCGGTGTCGAGGCCTCGGTGGACGAGGTCCGCGGCGTGCTGCGCGCCCTGCGCCACACCTCCTTCAAGGGCGAGGATCCCTTCGGCGTCGTGACCGCCGAGGCGCTGCAGGAGCTGTGGCGCAACATCTCGGGCGCCGCCTTCATCCTGCTGTTCCTGATCGCGTCGGTGTCGCTCGGCGTGGGCGGGATCGTGATCATGAACATCATGCTGGTCTCGGTGATCGAGAGGACGCAGGAGATCGGCGTGCGCAAGGCGGTCGGCGCGAACGAGTCCGACGTCCGGCGCCAGTTCCTGCTGGAGGCGACGATCCTGTCGCTCGCCGGCGGGATCGTCGGGGCGGCGGCCGGTGCCGGCGCGGCGTCGCTGGTCGAGTCGCAGACCGGCTTCCCGGCGCGAGTCACCCCCGGCATCATCGGCCTCGGCCTCGCGCTCTCCATCATCGTGGGACTGGTCGCCGGCTACTTCCCGGCGCGCAACGCCTCGCGGCTCGACGTCGTCGAGGCGCTCCGGGCGGAGTGATGGGTCGGCTGGCGCGCGCCCTGCTGCTCGAGAACGCGGCCTCCGCGCTGACGGCGATGTGGGGCCAGAAGCTGCGCTCGTTCCTGACGCTGCTCGGGATCATGGCGGGGGTGGCGACCGTGATCCTGATGGTCAGCTTCGTCGCCGGCTTCAACAACGTGATCACCGAGCAGTTCACGCAGTTCGGGACGCAGCTCGTGCAGTTCCAGAAGTTCGAGCCGCGCTTCGGTCCCAACGGGCCGACGGAGGAGCAGCGCAATCGGCGCGACCTGACGCTCGAGGACGCCGAGGCACTGAAGCGACTGGTGCCCGCGGCGGCGGCGGTCTCGCCGGAGCGCTACAACTTCTTCCGCACCCCCCGCGTCATGGCCGGCGACCGCGAGGCCAACTCGCCGCTCGTCTTCGGCTGCGCGCCGGACTACATGCAGGCCAACGTCCACTGGGTCGAGGACGGCCGCTTCTTCACCGAGGCCGACCTCAAGCACGCGGCGCAGGTCGCCGTCATCGGACCGGACGTCGCTGAGACGCTGTTCCCGTTCAAGGACCCGATCGGTGAGGCGATCCGGATCGACGGGCGGGCCTTCTCGGTCATCGGGCTCTTCGAGCGCAAGGGGTCGTTCCTGGACGGCGGCAACAACAACTACGTCGCGCTGCCGATCACGACCTTCGACGTGATGTACCCGGAGGTCAAGAACAGCCACGGCGACACGATCCACATCGCGACGGTGCCGAAGACCCCGGAGCTCTACGACGCGCTGATCGAGCAGGGAACCGCGGTGCTGCGTACGCGGCGCCAGCTGAAGCCCGATCAGGAGAACGACTTCGCGGTCTTCACCAGCCAGGGCCAGCTCGACAACTTCCGCCAGATCACGGGCGGGGTCGCGGCGGCGATGATCGTGATCGCCGGGATCGCGCTGCTGGTCGGCGGCGTCGGCGTGATGAACATCATGCTGGTCAACGTCACCGAAAGGACGCGCGAGATCGGCCTGCGCAAGGCGATCGGCGCGACCGACGGGGACATCGCGACGCAGTTCCTGGCCGAGGCGGTGACGCTGACCGCCGTCGGCGGGGCGCTGGGAATCGCGATCGGGATGGGGCTGGCGCTGATCGTCAAGGCCACGCTCAACTTCCCGGTCTCGACCCCGCTGTGGTCGGTCGCGCTGGGGCTGGGGGTCTCGACCTCGGTCGGCCTGATCTTCGGGATGTGGCCGGCGCTGAAGGCGGCGCGGCTCGACCCGATCGAGGCGCTGCGCTACGAGTAGCCAGCGGGGCTACAATCATGGGGGAGGTGCCCATGTCGACCCGCTACGACTTCACCGACCCCGACGCGCTGTCCTACTGTCCGGAGTGCGGCCTGGGTTTCCGGATCGCCGCGGGGCGCTGCGAGGACTGCGACGCGGCGCTCATCTCGCGCGCCGAGGCGCTCGAGGAATGGCGGAAGTCGCCGCCGCCCGACACCGCCGAACGGAGCGTCTTCCTGTGCGCTGCTGCGACGATGGTCGACACCGAACTGACCCGCGCGCGGCTGGAGAGCGCCGGGATCGGCTTCGTCACCGGCGACATGCCGCAGGTCTGGGGCCCGCTGCTGGGGACGGACGCCGAGGTCCGGTTCTACGTCGAGGAGCGCGACCTCGCGCGGGCGCTCGACGCGCTCGCCGATGTCCCGTCGAACGA
>CAVPCQ010000004.1:0-35289 GCA_963702425.1 uncultured Acidobacteriota bacterium | reverse complement strand
GCGCAGCGTGTGGGTCGTGACCCGCTTCGGGATCCGGGCGCGGGCGGCGGCGCGCTTGACCTCGCGCTGGATCACGCTCTCGTGCAGGTAGTGACGCCTGAGCTAGTCGAGACCCGGTCGACGTACGGCCGGGTGGCCGGGAAGACCCACTGCCAGGGCCACTCGCGGCCGGCGGACGGCATCTTGCGGGCCAGCGCGTCGGGCAGCTCTACCCAGCCGGCGCCGTGGCGCAGGTCCCGCTCGTGCTGGAGCCGCACCGTCTCAAATGCCGCCGCAGCTCGTCCCGTAGCGCCTTCGGGATCACCGTCACGCGGTCGCGCGCTCCCTTGCCGTCCCGCACCGTGAGCATGCAGCGCTCCAGGTCGAGGTCCTTCACGCGCACCGAAAGCGCCTCCAGCGGACGCCCGCCGGAGCCATACATCAGCCGCGCGACCAGCCGCGGCACGCCGCGCATCTCGGCGAGCAGCGCCCGCACCTCGTCGCGGCTGAGCACGACCGGCACGCGCGGGGGCGCAGGCCCGCGTGAAGTCCTCGAGGAACGGCAGGTCGAGCTGCAGCACCTTCCTGTAGAGGAACAGGATCGCGGCCAGCGCCTGGTTTGCGTGCTGGCGGCGACGTTCCGCTCGACGGCCAGGAAGGTCAGGAACGCCTTGATCTCCTCCGCCCCCAGCGTGCGCGGGTGGCGCCCGCCGTGGAAACGGATCAGGCGCCGGATCCAGCCGACGTAGGCCTCCTCCGTCCGGCGGCTGTAGTGGGCCAGCCGGAGCGTCTCGCGCATTTTCTCGAACAGGCCGGGGCGCCGGGGATCGGGGAGCGTGGTCACGGGGAGAGAATGCGTCGCGCGGGCGGCGATCGGGAGCGTCGAAGCAGCGCACCGTCCCCACCGCGGGAATCGGACCCGGCGCGCGCGCCGCGCCGGGGAAGGCCGCCGCTCCGAGACATGGCGCCGCGCGAGGGATAGCGCTCGGCCAGCGCCTGCGCCATCCTTGCCGCCCGTGAGCCGGCCGTCGCTTCCGTCGTTCCTGCTCGACCTCGTGCCCGCGGACGCGCGCCGCGCGATCGAGGCCGCGGTGTCGGGCCCCGGGCGGCGCGTGCGCGCCTCGGCGATGGCGCCGGCCGCGCGGGTCTTCGCGCTGGCGGCCGCGGCGCGCGCCGCCGGCGGGCCGCTCGTCGTGGTCACGCCCGACGACGCCCGGGCGCGCGCACTGGCCGGCGAACTGGAGGCCCTGCTCCAGGACAGCCCGTCGGTCCCGGTGCTGCGCCTTTCGCCGCTCGACGCCGACCCCTACCGCGGCCTCCCCGCCCACGCCGCTGTCGCCGCGCAACGCGTCGCCGTGCTCGACCGCCTGGTCCACGCCGATGGCCCGCTGGTGGTCGTCCTCCCCGCCACGGCCCTGATGACCCCCGTCCCAGGCGCCGCGACGATCCGCGGCTGGGCGCGGCGCGTCGAGCCGGGCGCGCGCGTGGACCTCGACGCCCTCGCGCGCGAGGTCGTCGCCAAGGGCTACCGGGTGATGGACGTCGTCACCGCGCCCGGCGACTTCGCGCGGCGCGGCGGCCTGTTCGACATCTGGCCGCCGCAGGAGGACGCGCCGCTGCGCGTCGAGCTGTTCGGCGACGAGGTCGAGTCGGTCCGCCGCTTCGACGCCGGCACGCAGCGCACCTCGGCGCGCGTCGACGGCTTCGCGCTGCTCCCGGCGCGCGAGGCGCCGATCGGCCCGGGCGAGGCCGACCACCTGCTCGACCGCCTGATGGGCCGCGCGCGCGCCCTGCTCGCCGACGCGCCGCCCGGCGACGACGGCCAGCAGCTGATGCTCCAGGAAGCGCTGACCGGCCTCGAGGGAGCGCCCTCGCTCTACCGCGCCGACGTCGTCCCGCTCGCGACCCTGCTGCGCGGCCCGCTCGTCGCCTGGGAGCCGGAGGAAGCCGCCGACAAGCTGGCCACGCGCTGGGAGGAGCTGGACGCCGCCTGGCAGGAGAGCCAGGGGGACGCGCTCCCGCCGCCGCGCGAGCTGTTCGTCGAGCCCGCCGAGATCGAAAAGCAGCTCGCCGACGCCGCGCTCGTCCTCTCCGAGCTGCCGATGACCGGCCCCGGCGAGCGCCGCACGGTCGACCTCGGCGGCCGGCCGCCGCGCACCTACGGCGGCCACCTCGACGAGCTGGCGAAGGACCTCGACGCCGCACGCGCCGCCGGCCGTCCCGTCGCCCTGGTCGTGCGGACCAGCGGCCGCAGCGAGCGCCTCAAGGAAGTGCTCGCCGCCGCCGGCGTACCGTGCCGCGAAGCCGACGAGGACCAGCCCTGGGCCCCCGCGCCGGGCGAGATCGTCCTGGCCCACGGCGCGCTCGAGCGCGGCGTCGAGTTCGGGCACGACGGCCCGCTGCTGCTCTCCGAGGCCGACCTCTTCGGCGCCGACCCGCCGCCGCCGCCGCCGAAGAAGCGCCGCGGCAGCGAGGCCTTCCTCTCCGACCTGCGCGACCTGAAGGAGGGCGACCTCGTCGTCCACGTCGACCACGGGATCGGCCGCTACGCCGGGCTGACCCGCCGCCCCGGCACCGGCGACGAGATGCTGCTGCTGGAGTACGCCGCGGGCGACCGGCTCTTCGTCCCGGTGACGCGGCTCGACCTGATCCAGAAGTACGCCGGCGGCGAACAGGTCCTGATGCCGCTCGACCGGCTCGGGACGCCCGGCTGGGACAAGCGCCGCGCGAAGGTCGGCGCGGCGGTCAAGGAGATGGCCGGCGAGCTGCTGCTGCTCTATGCGCAGCGCCGCGCGGTGCGCGCACCCGCGTACGGCGCCGACTCGACCTGGCAGCGCGAGTTCGAGTCGGCCTTCCCGCACGACCTGACCTACGACCAGTCGACCGCGCTGGCCGACATCAAGACCGACCTGATGGAACCGACGCCGATGGACCGCCTGCTGTGCGGCGACGTCGGCTACGGCAAGACCGAAGTCGCCCTGCGCGCCGCCTTCAAGGTCGTCCAGGAGGGGGGACAGGTCGCGGTCCTGGTGCCGACGACGGTCCTCGCCTTCCAACACGTCACGACGATGCGCGCGCGGATGGCCAGCTGGCCGGTGCGGGTCGAGATGATCTCGCGCTTCGTCTCCGCCGCCGATACGAAGAAGATCCTCGACGACACCGCGAAGGGCGAGGTCGACATCCTGATCGGCACGCACCGCCTGTTGTCGAAGGACGTCCGCTTCAAGAAGCTGGGCCTGCTGGTCGTCGATGAAGAACAGCGCTTCGGCGTGCGCCACAAGGAATCGATCAAGAAGCTCTCGCTCGGCGTGCACAGCCTGGCGATGAGCGCGACGCCGATCCCGCGCACGCTGCAGCTCTCGCTGGCCGGCGTGCGCGATCTCTCCGTCATCGAGACCCCGCCGCGCAACCGGCTGGCGATCCAGACCCACCTCGCCCCCTGGTCGCCGTCGCTCGTGGCGGCCGCGATCCGCAACGAGATGCGCCGCGGCGGGCAGGTCTACTACATCACGCCCAAGGTCCAGGGGATCGAGCAGATCGTCACGAACCTGCGCGAGCTGGTGCCGGAGGCGACGATCGTCCACGCCCACGGCCAGATGCCGGAAGGGCACCTCGAGAAGGTCATGCTGCAGTTCGTGCGCGGCGAGGCCGACGTGCTGGTGGCGACGACGATCATCGAGAACGGCCTCGACATCTCGCGCGCCAACACGATCCTGGTCAGCCAGGCGCACCGCTTCGGGCTGTCGCAGCTCTACCAGATGCGCGGCCGCGTCGGGCGCTCGGACCTCCGCGCCTACGCCTACCTGTTCATCCCGCCGCGCCGCGAGCTGACGCCGGAGGCCCGACAGCGGCTGGCCGCGCTGGTCGAGTTCTCCGAGCTGGGCGCCGGCTTCCGGATCGCAGCGATGGATCTCGAGATCCGCGGCGCGGGCGAGTTCCTCGGCGCGCGACAGTCGGGCCACATCACCGCGGTCGGCTTCGAGATGTACGCCGAGATGCTGGAGAAGGCCGTCCGCCGGCTGCAGGGGCTGCCGCTCCCCGAGGCGCCGGAGCCGGTCACGATCAACCTCGGCCTGCCGGCCTTCATCCCTGAAGAAGTGATTCCCCACCCCGGCCAGCGGCTGGAGATCTACAAGCGGTTGTCGCGCGCCGACACGGTCGACGAGATCCGCGCGATCATGGAAGAGACCGAGGACCGCTTCGGGAGGCTCGCGGAGTCGGCGCGCAACCTCTTCCGCCAGGCGGAGCTGCGCGTGCTGGCGCAGGAGCAGGGGGCGGTCTCGATCGACTGGGCCGGCGACGCGGTCGCAGTGCGCTACGGCGGGCGCCCGAAGGTGGACGGGGAGCGCGTGATTCAGCTTCTGCAGCGCGACGACCAGGTGCGGATGACCGCCGCGGGGGTGCTGCGCCTCAAGGTGACCGACCCGCGCGCCGATCGGATCGCCGCGGCGTCGCTCGCGCTGCGGAAGCTCGCGTCGTGAGCGGGCCGGGCCAGGTCATCGCGGGCCGCACCGTGCAGCGTGCCATGCTGCGCGCCGCGCGGCCGGCAAGCCTCGCGCTCGCCCTGGCGCTCACCCTCGCCGCGGGCTGCGACCGCAAGGAGGAGCCCGCGCCCGCGACGGCTCCCGCGTCGCGCAGCGCGACGCTGAGCGAGGCGCAGCTCGACCGCTTCCTGCTGCGCGAGACCGGGCTCGACCCGCGGACGATCGATCCCGCCGCGCGCGTGCGGCTGCGCGAGGAACTGGTCGCCGAGGCGCTCTTCGCCGACGCCGCGGAGGCGCGGGGGCTCTACGCGCCGATCGAGGCGATCGACGACGCGACGCGGCGGCTCACCGCGCTCGGCGCGGACGGCACGCCGCAGGAGCTGCGCGAAGACGCCCGCCGGCGCGTGCTGGCGCAAATCTACGAGACGACGGTCCTGATGCCGGAGGTCCGTGTCGACGACGCCGAGATCGAGCGCGAGCTGGCGACCTCGCGGCCTGCCGACCGGGGCGATCAGGTCACCTTCCGCCAGCTGCTGGTCGACAGCCGCGTCAAGGCCGAGGCGGCGCTCGAGCGCCTCGAGCGCGGCCGGGAGACCTTCCAGGACGTCGCGGGACAGGTTTCTCAGGCCCCGGACCGGGGGGCCATTCAGACGCGCGCGCTGACCCAGTTGCCGGAGCCGGCGGCCCGGGTGCTGAAGAAGCTCCGGCCCGGGGAGCTGAGTCGTCCGGTGGAGATCGAGGAGTCATACTATCTGTTCCGGCTCGAGGACCGGCGGCCGCCCCCGGGGCCCGGCGCGCGCGAGCGCGAAGCCGCCCGCGAGCGGCTCTTCGAGCGGAAGTTCGGGGCCTTGAGGGCGGCGCGGCTCGAGGAGCTGGCGGCCGCGGCCGCCGCGCCCCCGCCGGCGCCGGCCCCCTGACCGAGAGCCGGGAACGCAACGAGGAGACCTCGCAATGTCGTGGCCGCTGGTTCTTGTCGCCCTGGCCGTCGCCCAGGCCGAGCCGCCTCCCCCGCCCCCGCCCCCGCCGGCCGGTCAGGAACAGCCGGCCGCTCCGGAGACCAAGCAAGAGGAGGAGAAGCCGCCCGAGGTCCTGCGCGGCACGACCGTTTCCGGGACGCGGCTCCCGACGGCGCCGACCGTGGCGCCCGGCGCCCCCGGAACGCCCGGGGGGCCCTCCGTCGCCGGCCCGGCCGTCGGTCCCAAGGAGAACGAATCGACGGTCGAGGAAATCGTCGCCTGGGTCAACGACGACGTCGTGCTGCTGTCCGACCTGCGCGGCTCCGAGCAGCAGGCACTGTCGGCGGCGATGCAGGGAAAGCGCGTCTCGTCGGGAGAGATGTCCGCCAAGGTGGCGGAGGTCCAGCGCCAGATGCTGATGTCCCTGATCAGCAGCCGCCTGCTCGTGCAGGAGGCCGAGCGCCTCTACGACGTCAACGAGATCGGCAAGGACCTGGTCAAGCGCTGGAGGGAGCGTAACGACATCAAGTCCGACGAGCAGTTCGATCGCGTGCTGAAGGACGACCTGCACATGTCGCGTGCCGATCTCCAGGACAAGCTCGTGTCGGGCGCCGCCCCGGATTATGTGATCGACACCCAGGTGACGCGCTCCATCTCGGTTTCCGAGAAGGAGGCGCGCCAGTACTACGACGAGCACCGCGACGAGTTCCTCACCCCCGGCCAGGTCACCTTCCGCGAGATCGTGCTCGCGGCGGAGACGAAGGAGCAGAAGCGGGCGCGGATGGACGAGGCGGTCGAGCTCGTCGCGCAGGCCAAGTCGGGGAAGGACTTCGCAGCGCTCGTCGAAGCGGAGTCCGAGGGACCGTCGAAGGCGCTGGGCGGACTGATCGGTCCGGTGGCCCCTTCCGATCTGGCCGAGCCCGTCGCCGAGGCAATCATCAAGACGCCAGCGGGCGAGGTCGTGGGGCCGATCCCGACGCCGGTCGGCTGGCAGATCGTGAAGATCGAACAGAAGCTCGACGAGAAGCTCACGCCCTTCGACGCGGCGCGCATGCGCTGCGAGGAGGCCGTGCGCCAGCAGAAATTCCCGGTGATCTACGAGAAGTTCATGACGGGCCTGTGGGATGCGGCGACGATCGAGGTGCGCAAGGACTACGAGGCGCGCCTGCCGAGGAATATGAAGGAGAAAGTGACCTACCGCTGACTTGTACCGGGTCGTAGTCAAGGGCACCCCCCCGTGCTATGTTCCGGCCAGGAGGCGGCCCCGGAGGTCGGTGACCGTGGAGCACAAGTCCGACAGGCACCCGGCCGGAGAGCGGCGCGCGCGCACGGTCAGCAGCAGCGGCGGTTCGGACGAAGCGCGCCGCAAGCCTCTTCCTCCCGAGAAGACGCACGCCGAGGAGTTCTACTACCTGAAGCAGATGGGCACGAAGACCGTCATGGTTTTCGTGCTCGAGGGCGGTGAGTCGATTCGCGGTCGCGTCGAGTGGTACGACCGCGACTGCGTGAAAATCCACCGCGACGACGGTCCGAACCTGCTGCTCTACAAGCGCTACATCCGGTACGTCCACAAGGAAGGCGAGGACAGGTCGGACGAATGAACGAAACCAAGCTGCCGGCCGGGGAGAGGCGCGACGCCGATCGACCGGTCCTGGCGATCACGCTCGGCGACCCGTGCGGCATCGGGCCCGAGATCGTCCTCAAGGCGCTGGCGAACGAGAAGACCGCGGCCGCGGCGCGGCTCGTCGTGATTGGCGACGAGGCGTGCATGCGCCGGGCCGCGCGCGACCTCAAGCTGCGCTGGCCGTTCGGTGCGGTCAGCCAGCAGCCACCCGCGTCGCGCCGCTGGGAGAAGCCGCAGCTGCTCGATCTCGGCAACGTCTCGGCGGAGCTGCGGCCCGGACAGGTCTCGGCCGCGGCCGGGCGCGCGGCGGGCGAGGACGTCGAATACGCCGCGCGGATGGCGCTCTCCGGCGCCGTCGACGGGATCGTCACCGCGCCGCTCAACAAGGAGTCGCTCCAGCTCGCGGGCTTCCCCGACCCCGGCCACACGGAGATGCTGGCCCGCATCGCCGGCGTCAGGAAGGTCGCGATGCTCTTCTGGTCCGAGGAGCTCTCGGTCGCGCTCCTCACGACCCACGTCTCGCTGCGCGACGCGATCGCCAAGGTGACGAAGGCCCGCATCGTCGCTCAGCTCGAGCTGCTCGATGCCGAGTGGCGCCGCTTCTTCGGCCGGCGCCCGCGGATCGGCGTTGCGGCGCTGAACCCGCACGCCGGCGAAGGCAACCGCTTCGGCCACGAGGAGACGCGCGAGGTCATCCCGGCGATCGGTGCCGCGATCGCGAAGGGGCTGACGGTCTACGGCCCGGTCTCCGCCGACGCGATCTTCATCCAGGCCCGGCGCGGCGACTTCGACGTGGTGCTGGCGTTGTACCACGACCAGGCGACGATCCCGGTCAAGCTGCTCACCGGGCGGCGCGCCGTCAACGTCACCGTCGGGCTGCCGTTCGTGCGGACCTCGGTCGATCATGGCACCGCGATGGACATCGCCGGCAAGGGGATCGCCTCGGACGAGAGCATGGTCCAGGCGATCGAGGTCGGCGCGACGCTCGCACGCGCGCTGCGCGGCGGCGGCAAGGCGCCGCGCGGGACGAGCGGGTTGTAGCCGGCTCCTTCCGGGCCGCGCCGCCCGGAGGTCGCTCCGTCAGGCCATCTCCCTCGCGACCAGCAGTCGCAACTCGCGCTGGACCGCGACCGGCCCGGCCACGAGCTCGCCGCGCTCCAGGAAGGCGCGCCCGCCGCGGAAGTCGGTCACGACGCCGCCCGCCTCCTCGATCAGCAGCGCACCGGCGGCGATGTCCCACGGTCCGAGCCCCTCTTCCCAGAAGCCGTCGAGCCGTCCGCACGCCACGTACGCCAGGTCGATCGCCGCCGACCCGGCACGGCGCACGCCGGCGGTCTCGGCGATCACCGCGCGGAACGCGGCCAGGTAGAGCTCGAGCCGCTCGAGCCGCCGGAACGGGAAGCCGGTCCCGACCAGTGCGCGGCGCAGCCCGGGCTGGGACGAGACCGCGATCGGCCGGCCGTCGAGCGTCGCGCCCCCCCCGCGGGAAGCCGCGAACAGCTCGCCGCGCGACGGGTCGAGCACCACGCCGACGAGCAGTTCGCCGGCGACCGCGCAGGCGATCGAGACGGAGAAGACCGGGAAGCCGTGCAGGAAGTTCGTCGTCCCGTCGAGCGGGTCGACGATCCAGAGCGGCCCGGGCTCGTCGAGCGCGGCGTGCAGCTCCTCCTCAGCCAGGATCGCGTGGCCCGGGAACTCGGCGCGAATCGCCGCCGCGATCGCGCGCTCGGACGCCCGGTCGGCCTCCGAGACGAAGTCGTGGTGCGCTTTCTCCTCGATCGACAGCCCGGTGCGTCGCGCGAAGAACGGTGCCAGCGCCGCGGCCCCCGCACGCACCGCGCGCTCCGCGGTGCGCAGCAGGTTGCCGGGAGCCGGTGCCGTCACGCCGGGACCGGCCCGCTCACGCCGGCGGCGGTGCGACCGCGACGCGCGACGCGGCGAGATCGACGAGCACGCGGAACTGCTTGAAGACGTCGCTCCCCAGGATCCAGCTCACGCCGGCGAGCCCCAGCGTCATCGCCAGCAGGTCGGGCAGCACGCCGAACCGGGCCTCGAACGGGAAGCCGCCCAGCTCGACCGCCGCGCGGACCGTCGCGCTCGTGAAGCGGCCGAAGCCGGGATAGAAGTCCTCCGCCTCGCCGTCGGACGGCAGCCCGTCAGTCCGCTCCGCCGGCATGTAGGAGAGCTTCGCGCCGCTGTCCAGGAAGCCGGTCAGCGCCTCGCCACCGGCGCGGAAGGTGACGATCGGGATCCCCATCACGCGCCGCGTCGGTACGGACGTACCCTCGAACGGGATCGGCGCCGACGAGAACGCGATCGTGCCGTGGTTCCAGTCGACGAGGAACGGCCCGGTGTGGAGCACGTCGGCGCCGAGCAGCGCATCGAGCGGCGCGCCGACCATCTCGGACAGGCTGGCGACCGTCAGCCCCATCACCTCGCGCTGCAGCGCGCGTTGCCCGCCGAGCAGCCAGAGCGGCTGCTCACCGATGCTGACCGGCGAACCGGTGTCGATTAGGCAGCGCCGCCCGTCGATTCGGGCGATCGGGTGGTCGTCGTGGATTTCGAGCGGATAGGTCTCCATCGCGGCCCTTTCCGGGCGATTCTACAGGAGACGCCGTGCGCCGCGGCCCGGGGCGCACGGGCCGCCCCCCCCGCTTCAGGCCCGCGGGTGGCTCTTGTCGTAGACCTCGAGGATCCGCTCGAGCGAGACCTTGGTGTAGCGCTGCGTCGTCGAGAGCCGCGCGTGGCCGAGCAGTTCCTGGATCGCGCGCAGGTCCATCCCCGACTCGAGCAGGTGCGTCGCGAACGAGTGGCGCAGCAGGTGCGGGTGGACGCCGCGCAGGAGCGCGGCGCGCACCACCGCGGCGTCGAGGATCCGGCGCACCGAGCGGTCGGTCAGCCGGCCGCCGCGCTGGTTGAGGAACAGCGCCTCCTCGCCCGACCGCTGCCGCAGCTCCGAGAAGGCCGCCAGGTAGGCCTTGACCGAGGCCGCCGCCTTCCGCCCGAACGGCACGATCCGCTCCTTGCGCCCCTTGCCCAGCACGCGCGCGGTGCGGTCGGCGAAGCCGACGTCGTCGAGGTCCAGCCCGACCAGCTCGGAGACGCGCAGGCCGCAGGCGTAGGTCAGCTCGAGCAGTGCGCGGTCGCGCAGCCCCGCGGCTGTCGCAGGGTCGGGCGCCTCGAGTACCGCCTGCACGTCCTCGACGTCCAGCCGCTCCGGCAGGCGCTCGGCCCGCCTGGGGTTCTTCACGGTGGCGGCCGGGTTGTCGACGACGAGCCCTTCGCGCCCGAGCCAGCGGAACAGGGAGCGCGCCGCAGAAAGCCGTCGCCCCACGGTCGCCGGCGAGAGGCCGCGGGCGTGCATGTCGGCGACCCAGGCCCGGACCGCGCGCGCGTCGATCGTCTCGAGCGGGACGTTGGCCGCTGGATCGTCGTCACCGGCCAGGAACGCCAGCAGGTCGGAGAGGTCCTTCGCGTACGAGCGGACCGTGTTCGGGCTCTGGTCCCGGTCGAGGGCGAGGACGTCGAGAAATTCCTGGATCCGGTCGCGCACCGTGGCGACGATGCTACACCGTC
The DNA here is from genome assembly GCA_963702425.1 of uncultured Acidobacteriota bacterium. Taxonomy (GTDB): domain Bacteria; phylum Acidobacteriota; class Polarisedimenticolia; order J045; family J045; genus JALOKP01. The sequence continues at coordinate 24,670 of CAVPCQ010000004.1, read as the reverse complement.
TGCGAGGGCTTTCTCTGGCAGCCGCCGTCGATCCACATGATCAGCCGGCGCACCTGGTCCGATGAGGCGACCGCCCCGGCGCCGTGCCGGCGCTCGTTGTCGATGTGGCGCGGCAGAGCGTCGGCCAGCACTTCGCGCACCTTGTGCGGGTTGTAGCCGGCCTCGATCAGCTCGACCGCGACGCGCCAGTCGGGGAGCGGCGACGCCGCCCAGGCGCCGAACGCGCCCAGCAGGTCGGCCCCCGCCATCAGCGCCCGGGCCATCAGCGTGTGCGCACGCGAGGTGATCTCCGGCGCCTGCTCGGACTCCTCCTCGGCCCATTGCAGCGCGAGCGCGGCGTGGTGCGACGCGCGCTCCGGGTTGCCGAGCAGCAGCAGGTACCCCTCGGCCAGGAGCAGCGCGGTCTCGGCCTCCTGCGGCAGGTCCTCTTCGATCTCCTCGAGCGAGCGCGACACGGCTTCGTTCTGCCCCATGCGCGAGTGACAGAGCGCAATCTGCGACAAGAGGAAGCGTCGCCCCGCGGAATCGTCCGAAGTTCGGGTCCGGTCGAGCTCGCGCCGCAGGACGCCGACCGCCTCCTCGCCCCGTCCCTCGGCGAGGCGGCGGGCCACCTCGAACGATGCGGCGAAGTAGGCGTCCGAGCGCCGTCGGGCGGGCACGTCGGGCGAGCGGCTCATCCACGACCTCCAGGCCGGGCTACGGCAGGCTCCTGTTCCTCCGGGGCAGGCGGGACGCCGGCACCCGGGGGAGTTTGCCGGGAAAGATAAGTCGAGAGGGCGGAGAGCGCCCGTTCGGAGAGGGCCCGCTTGCGCTCGCGCTTTCCGCGCGGCGCGTCGGAAAGGGACGGCAACAGGCCGAAAGCGATGTTCGTGGGCTGGTAATGTTCGGGGTCGGACCCCGCGACGTAGCGCTGGAGCGACCCCAAGGCCGTCTCGGCCGGGAAAACCGGCGGCTCCTCTCCGCGCAGCAGGGCCAGCGCGCCGAGGCCGGTGATCAGCCCCGAGGCTGTCGATTCGGTGTACCCCTCGACCCCCGAGATCTGCCCCGCGAAGAAGAGGTCGGCCCGCGCCCGGGCCTGGAAGGTCGGGCCGAGCACCCGTGGCGCGTTGATGAAGGTGTTGCGGTGGATCATTCCGAGCTTGAGGATCTCGGCCTGCTCGAGCCCCGGGATCATCCGGAAAATCCGCGGCTGCTCGCCCCAGCCGAGCCGGTTCTGGAACCCGACCATGCTCCAGTGGGTCGCCGCCAGGTTGTCCTGTCGCAGCTGGACCACGGCCCAGGGGCGCCGACCGGTTCGCGGGTCGGTCAGGCCGACCGGCTTCATCGGGCCGAAGCGCAGCGTATCGCGGCCGCGCAGCGCCAGCTCCTCGATCGGCAGGCAGCCCTCGAACAGCAGCTCGCGGTCGAAGTCGTGCAGGTCGGCCCGCGTCGCCGCGAGGAGCGCGTCGTAGAACGCGTCGTACTCCTCGCGCGTCATCGGGCAGTTCAGGTAGTCGCTCCCCTCCCCCTTGCCGTAGCGCGAGGCGCGGAAGGCGATCGCCGGGTCGATCGACTCACCCTCGACCACCGGGCTGACGGCGTCGTAGAAGGCCAGGTTCGACTCGCCGGTGAAGTCGGCGATCGCGCGCGCCAGCGCTTCCGAGCAGAGCGGGCCGGCGGCGAGGATGGTCGGGCCGTCGGCCGGGATCGCGGTGACCTCCTCACGGACGATCTCGACCAGCGGGTGATCTTCCAGGGTGCGGGTCACCCGGGCGGCGAACAACTCGCGGTCGACCGCCAGCGCGGCGCCGGCCGGGAGCTGCGCCGCCTCGGCGCACGACATCACGAGCGACCCGACGGCCCGCAGCTCGGCCTTCAGAAGACCGTGGGCGTTGGCCAGCTCCAACGACTTGAAGGAGTTCGAGCAGACCAGCTCGGCCAGCTGCCCGGTGCGGTGGATCGGGTTCCCCTGGACCGGCCGCATCTCGTGCAGCACCACCGGGACCCCGCGCGACGCCAGCTGCCACGCGGCCTCGCTTCCCGCGAGGCCTCCGCCGACGATCCGCACGCGACGCACCGGGACCATGGACCATGGTAGCGACCGGACGGTCCCGCGGCCACCTAGAAGAAGACCCAGGTGACGACCAGGAAGATCGGGATGTTGACCGGCAGCGTCCAGCGCAGGATGTAGCCGAAGAACGACGGCATCTCGATCCCGCTCTCCTCGGCGATCGCCTTGACCATGAAGTTGGGCGCGTTGCCGATATAGGTGTTGGCACCCATGAAGACCGCGCCCGCGGAGATCGCCAGCAGGTAGATGTGGTGCGTGGCGATCAGCTCGTGGATCGCCTGCGCCTCCGGCATCCCGGGATAGAAGCGGCCCAGCGCGGTCGCCAGGAACGTCAGGTAGGTCGGCGCGTTGTCGAGGAACGAAGACAGCGTTCCGGCGGCCCAGAAGTAGCGCGCCGGATGCGTCACCTCCTGGATCAGGAAGCCCAGCGCTCCACGCTCGCCCGCGTGGAGAATCGCGAGCGCCGGGATGATCGTCATGAAGATCGCGGCGAAGAGGTACGCGACCTCCTTGATCGGCCCCCATGAGAACTCGTTCTCGCGCCGCAGCGCCTTCTTCGTCGAGAGCAGCGACAAGAGCGCGATGACGACAATCAGCAGGTCGCGCGCGACGTTCTGGATCTCGACCGGAATCCCCAGCAGGGAGATCGTCCCTGCGTCCTTCCAAGTCCCGCTCATCAGCACCGCGGCGAGGATGCCCGCCAGAAAGAGCAGGTTGTGCGTTCCGGCGAGCGAGAGCGGCACGCGGCCCCCGGCGGCCGCCGGGAGCGGCCCTTCCTGGCGGTAGCGCCGCCGCTCGATCGCGGCGTAGACCGCCAGCATCAGGCCGGCGGTCAGGGCCATCGGACCGATCAGGTGCAGCGTCCAGAAGAATGGCACGCCGTGCAGGAACCCCAGGAACAGCGGCGGGTCGCCGAGCGGGGTCAGCGAGCCGCCGACGTTGGCAACCAGGAAGATGAAGAAGACCAGTGTGTGAACCTTGTGCCGGCGCCTCGCGTTGGCGCGCAGGAGCGGACGGATCAACACCATCGCCGCACCGGTCGTGCCGATCCACGACGCGAGCAGCGTTCCCGCGAGGAGCATCCCCGTGTTGACCGCCGGCGTTCCGCGGAGCGACCCCCGCAGCACGAGGCCGCCCGACACCGTGAAAAGGCCGAACAGCAGGATCAGGAACGGCACGTAGTCGATCAGGGCGATGTGAGCGATCTCGTGCAGCGCCCGCCCGCCGAAGGCCCAGACGAAAGGCAGCGCGAAGACCAGCGCCCAGGCGGCCGAGACCTTGGGGTAGTGCCGGTGCCAGAAGTGCGGCGCGACGAGCGGAAAGACCGCGATCGACAGCAGGATCCCGGCGAACGGGATCACGCTCCAGAGCGGCAGGACCTCGCCCAGCGCGTCGGGCGCGCCCATCGCCGGGTCAGAGCGCCGCGGCGGTGCGCGGCCCGGCGGAGGGCTCGAGCGTCTCCTTGTGCCCGCACCCCTCGGCGTCGCAGATCAGCTGCCGGCCGAACTTCTTCGTCACCGACTCCAGCCGATAGGTCCGGCCGCACGACGGGCAGGGGCTGGCGACCGGCCGCTTCCAGAGCACGAAGTCGCAGGCGGGGTAGCCGCTGCAGCCGAAGAACGTCTTCCCGCGCTTGCTCTTGCGGCCGACGATCATCTTGCTGCACTTCGGGCAGCTCACGCCGGTTTCGTCCTGCTTGATGTACCGGCACTCGGGATAGCCGGTGCAGCCGACGAACTCGCCCGAGCGGCCGTGCTTCTTCGAGAGGTTCTTGCCGCACTTCGGGCACTTGTCCTCGAGCACGACCTCGCGCCGCACTTCGATCTTGTCGCCCGTCACCTTGACCTTGCGCGTCCCCTTGCAGGACGGGTACTTGGTGCAGGCGAGGAAAGGCCCCCACTTGCCGCTGCGCAGGACCATCTCGCCGCCGCACTCCGGGCAGGTCTCGTCGACGTCGATCGCGGGCTTGCCGTTTTCGTGCAGGTCTCGCGAGTTCTTGCACTTCGGGTAGTCCTCGCAGGTCAGGAACTCGCCGAAGCGGCCGAAGCGGATCACCATCGTCTTTCCGCACAGCTCGCACTTCTGGTCGGTCGGGGTCTTGCGGGCCTTGATGTTCTCCATGTCCTTGCGCGCCGTGGCGAGGTCGCGCGCGAACTTGCCGTTGAACTCCTCGAGCGTAAGGAGCTTGGCCTTGGTCCCCTCCTCGATCTTGTCGAGTTCGCGCTCCAGCTCGGCCGTGTAGCCGACCTCGAAGATGTCGGGGAAGTGGCGCACCAGCTGTTCGACGACGATCTCGCCCAGACGGGTCGGGAAGAAACGCCCCTCACGCTTCTCGACGTACTCCTGGCTGGAGATCACCGACAGGATCGAGGCGTAGGTCGAGGGCCGGCCGATCCCGTTCTCCTCGAGCGCCTTGACCAGCGAGGCCTCGCTGAAACGCGGCGGCGGCTGGGTGAAGTTCTGCGTCGGCTGGACGGCCCCGGCCGTCAGCCGTTCCTTTTCCTCGAGCGCCGGGAGCGAGCCTTCGGCGGGCTCGCCGCTGTCGGGGTCCTCCTCCTCGCGCGCCTCCTGGTAGACGGCGAGCCAGCCGGGGAAGCGCATCACGCGTCCCTCGGCGCGGAACTCCGCGTCCCCGGCCCGGATCTCGACCGTCGTGACGTCGAACTCGGCGGGGTTCATCTGCGAGGCGACGAAGCGGTTCCAGATCAGGGTGTAGAGCTTCAGCTCGTCGGGGTTGAGGTAGCGCGCCAGCTTCTCGGGGGTGTTCTCCATCGAGGTCGGGCGGATCGCCTCGTGCGCATCCTGCGCGGCCTTCGCCTGGCGGAAGGTGCGCGGCTGCGGGGGCAGGTAGTCGGCGCCGTAGGTCCGGGCGATGTGCTCGCGCACCGCGGCCAGCGCCTCGTCGGCGACACGGGTGGAGTCGGTGCGCATGTAGGTGATCAGACCGACCAGCCCCTCGTCGCCGATCTCCTTGCCCTCGTAGAGCGCCTGCGCCAGGGACATCGTGCGCCGCACGGTGAAGCGGAAGCGGCGCGCCGACTCCTGCTGCAGCTTGCTGGTGATGAACGGCGGCGGCGAGGTGCTCTTCGAGCGCTTGGCCTCGATCGACTCGACGACGAACGGGTGTGCCGCCGCGTGCGCGACGACCGCCTGGGCCGCGGCTTCGTCGGGCAGCGCGGCGACGCGGAGGTCGCCGTCCTCTTTCTTCCACGGGACCTTGTCGCCCTGCCAGCGGACCAGCCGGGCCTCGAACGGCGCCCGCCCTCCCGGCTCGAGCGTGGCCGCGACGGTCCAGTACTCGGTCGTCTTGAAGGCGCGGATCTCGTTCTCGCGGTCGACGATCATCCGGACTGCGACGGTCTGGACGCGCCCGGCCGACAGCCCGCGGCGGACCTTGTCCCAGAGCAGCGGCGAGAGGCGGTAGCCGACGATCCGGTCGAGGATCCGGCGCGTCTCCTGGGCCTCGACCATGGCGCCGTCGATCGGGCCGCCGTGATGGATCGCCTCCTGCACGGCCTTCTTGGTGATCTCGTTGAAGAGGATCCGCTGGATCGGCCGCTCGAGCTTCTTCCCGCGCAGGATCTCGGCGATGTGCCAGCAGATCGCCTCGCCTTCGCGGTCGGGGTCGGCGGCGAGCAGGATCGTCTCGGCGTCCTCGGCGGCGCGCAGGATCTCGTCGACGACTTTCTTCTTGTCGGGGAGGACCTCGTAGTGGGGACGGAAGGCCTTCTTCTCGTCGATCCCGATCCAGTCCTTGTCGTCTTTCTTCTTCGGGTTCTTGGGGAGGTCGCGGACGTGCCCCATCGAGGCTTTGACCTTGAAGTCCTTCCCCAGGAACTTGTTGATCGTCTTCGCCTTGGCCGGCGATTCGACGATGACCAGGTTCTTCGCCACGTCCGTCCCCCGTCCGATTCCAGGCTCCCGCGCCGGGCAGGACCCGTCGAGCGCCGGTATGGATAGCCCCGTCCCGGGGGGGTGTCAAACCTGGCCGCCTGGGCCTCCCCCCCGCCGGCCGTCCCGGAGCGCCGGTAGCGCCCCCCCGGAACGGCCTCCACCCAGCCCGCCACCTGGAGCGCAAACAGCGCGGCAAGTGCCTCTTCCGTCGAGACTTGAGCGGCCTCCACGACGTGGTCGAGGTGGACCGGATCCCGGCCGCCCAGCGCACCGAGCACGCGGTCATACGACGCCGGGTACCCGGATGGCAAGCGGAACTCCGCTCGGCCCGGCGAGGCGGCGGGACCGCCGCCGGCTCCGGACGCCGCAGCCGGGCCGACTCCGGGCCGCTCCGGCCCAACGCCCGGGGGGCGAGCCGCAGCGGGAAAGGCGGCCCAGACGTCGGCGCCGCAGGTGGCCGGCGGGGCGCCGTCGCGCAGCAGCGCGAGCGGACCCTCGCTTCCCGGGTCGCCGATCCGCCCGGGGACCGCGAGCACGACGCGCCCCTGCTCGGCCGCCCAGCGCGCGGTCGAGAGCGAGCCCGAGGTCCGATCGGCCTCGACCACGACCACCGCCCACGAGAGCGCCGCGATGATCCGGTTGCGGCGCGGGAAGTGGTACGTGAGCGGCAGCTCGCGCGGCCCGAACTCGGTGACGAGGGCGCCGCGGTCCGCGATCGCGTCGGCCAGCGCCCGGTGCTCGGCGGGATAGACGCGATCGATCCCGGTCCCCATCACCGCCACCGTGCGGCCCCCGGCGTCGAGCGTCGCGCGGTGTGCCGCCGCGTCCACCCCGCGGGCCAGCCCGCTGACCACGACGATCCCCGCCGCCGCGAGATCGCGCGCCAGGCTGCGCGCCGCGCGCTGGCCGTAGTCGGTCGCGGCGCGCGCGCCGACGATGGCCGCGCCTCCGGCGCGCAGCGCATCGAGGTCGCCGCGCACGGCAAGCACCGGCGGCGGGACGGCCAGCTCGAGCAGCAGCGGCGGGTAGCGCGGGTCGTCGCGGTCGATCAGGGCCCAGCCCGCGGCCGCGGTCCGCGCCCGCTCCTCGTCGAGCGCGCGCGAGAGCGCGGGATCGGCGAGCGCGGCGATCGCCTCCCCGGGCAGGCCGCGCTCGCGCCAGCCGTCCGGGTCCGGCGCGGCGAGCGCCGCGGCGCCGCCCGCCTGCTGCACCAGCGCGGCGGCGTCGCGCACCGCGAGCCGACGGCAGCGCGCGAGGCGCAGCCAGCCGCGAAGCCGCGCGTCGTCGCCAGCTGGATCGATGCGGCCGGAGCTGCTCACCCAACGATGATGCGGCGCGCTGTCACCGCCGTCTGCGCCGCGCGCGCCCCACCGTCCCGCGCGCGGGAGTGGAGCCAGGCGCGGCGCTGCCGCTCAGCGCCGGATCCAGGCGAAGCGGTGGATCGGCCGCCCCTCGCGCCGGTACTTGATCTCGAAGTTGGTCACCCCCAGCACCGTGTGATCCCCCATCCCCGGCAGGTCCCACAGCGTCTGCCCCGCCCCCGCGTCCGCGAACGCCCCGGCCTGCGCCAGCTGCGCGGCGATCCACTCCGCGTAGCCGGGGTGATCGGTGACGGCGCGGAAGAGCGCACCCGGCTGCATGACCCGCGCCAACTGGTCGAGGTTCGCCGGCTGCACGAAGCGCCGCTTGTGGTGGCGCTTTTTCGGCCACGGGTCGGGGAAGTAGAGGTGCACCGCCGCGATCGACCCGTCGGCCAACCGCTCGCGCACGAACGCCGCGGCCTCGGCGTGAGCCAGCCGCACGTTGGTGAACCCGCGCTTGCCGACGCGCTCGACCGCCTGCTCGTGGTAGCACCGGGCGTACTCCAGCCCGACGAAGTTGGTCCCGGGATAGGCAGCCGCGGCCAGCGCGACGAAGCGCCCCTTGCCGATCCCGACCTCCAGCTCGACCGGCTGCTCGTTGCCGAACAGCGCCCGGAGGTCGAGCGGTCGCGCCCCCTCCGGAAGGGAGAGGCGCACGAGACCGTCGGTGCGGACGGGGGCGAGCGGCGGGTCGGAGAGGAAGATCACCGCGCGTCTCCCGCGGCGCCGCCCCCGGGGCGCGGCAGCAGTGTCTCGCGCGGCGGGTGGCCCGGCCCGGTGAGGCCCAGGAGGATCCGCCGGGCGTCCCCCACGAGGTAGAGCGAGCCGGCCACGAGCACCTCGCCGGAGGTGGCCCCGTTGACGACGCTCGCGTCAAGGCGCTCCGCGCCGGCCAGCTGCGACGCCCGCGCCAGCGCCCGCGCCGGATCGTCGACCACCTCCACCACCGCGCCCGCCGCGGCCAACGCTTCGGCGATCCCGCGGGGGTCGAGCGCCTTGTCGATCGCGGGCCGCGTCGCGACCCAGACGTCGACCGCGGCCGCGAGCGGCGCGTAGATCTCGAGCGGATCGCGTCCCTCGGTCACGCCGAAGACCGCCACCCGCCGCGGGCGCCTCGCCGCTCCGTTCCCGCCGTCGCCGTCCACTGCAGCGAGCCAGGCCGCGAGTGCCGTCGCGCCCTCGGGGTTGTGGGCCGCATCCAGCAGCACGATCGGCTCGCCCGGCCGCTCGATCCGTTCCAGCCGGCCGGGCCAACGCACCCGCGCCAGCCCTTCCGCGATCGCTTCCGGCGGCACCGCCAGCCCGCGCTCGCGGCAGAGCTCGATCGCCCGGATCGCCAGCGCCGCGTTCCGCCGCTGGTGGGCCCCGGGCAGCGCGCAGGCCAGGTCACGGTAGGTCCGCTCCGGCGTCGCGACCGCGAAGCGCCCGCCCGCTCCGTCGTCCTCGATGGCCAGCTCGCGCGTCGCGGCGAAGAGCGGTGCGCCGACGCTCCGCGCGCGCGCGGCGACCGCCGCCAGCGCCTGGTCCGGCAGCCACCCCACGAGGACCGGAACCCCCGGCTTCACGATGCCGGCCTTCTCGCGCGCGATGTCGGCGAGGGTCGGTCCGAGGATCGGCACGTGGTCCAGCGCGACCGTGGTCACGACCGCCGCCAGGGGGGTGATCACGTTCGTCGCGTCGAGCCTTCCCCCCAGCCCGCACTCGACCGCCGCGAACCGGACCCGCGCCTCGGCGAACGTCAGGAACGCCGCCGCGGTCATCATCTCGAAGAAGGAGGGGAAGCGCGGCAGCACGCCGCTCAGGACGCCGTCCCCGGCGATCGCCCGCAGCCGCCCGATCCGCTCGCGAAGCGCGGCCTCGGCGACCTCCTCGCCGCCGACGCGGATCCGCTCCTCCGGACGAACGAGGTGAGGGCTGGTGTAGAGCCCGGCCGGGATCCCCGCGGCCAGCGCGATCGCGTGCGCCATCGCCGCCACCGACCCCTTGCCGTTGGTCCCCGCCACGTGCAGCGAGCGGAAGGCCCGGTCGGGGTGGCCGCACAGCGCGTTCAGCGCGTGCGCGGTCTCGAGGTCCCACTTGAGAGAGGGACCCTTCAGGCTGTAGAGCCAGTCGAGGAGTTCGTCTTTCGGCTGCAAGTCGTCAGGTGAGCGAGGTCGTGGCCTGGGCCGGCGCCGGGGTGCCCACGCCCGGAACCCACAGCAGCCTCAGCACCCGACCGACCGTGTCGCGCATCTCGCCGCGCGGGACGACCAGGTCGAGCATCCCGTGGTCCATCAGGAACTCCGAGCGCTGGAACCCCTCGGGGAGTTTCTGGCGGATGGTCTGCTCGATCACGCGCGGGCCGGCGAAGCCGATCAGCGCGCCCGGCTCGGCGATGATGACGTCGCCGAGCATCGCGTACGAAGCGGTTACGCCGCCGGTCGTCGGGTCGGCCAGGATCGAGATGAACGGGATCTGCGCCTCGTGCATCCGGCCCAGGGCGGCGGAGATCTTGGCCATCTGCATCAGGGAGAGCGCGCCCTCCTGCATCCGGGCGCCCCCCGAGGTGCTGATGATCAGGAGCGGCCGGCGCTCAGCCAGCGCGAGCTCGGCCGCGCGGGTGATTTTCTCGCCGACCACGCTCCCCATCGAGCCGCCCATGAACTCGTATTCCATGACCGCCGCCACGACCGGCAGACCCTCGATCGTGCCAGTCGCGGTGATCACGGCGTCGTTCATCCCGGTCTTCGCCTTGTAGTCGACGAGCCGGTCGCGGTAGGCCTTCTTGTCCTTGAACTTGAGCGGGTCGATCGCCGCCAGGTGCTGGCCGAACTCCTCGTACGCCCCGTCGTCCAGGAGCGACTCGAGGCGCTGCCGCGCCCCGATCGAGAAGTGGAAGGCGCATTTCGGGCAGATCCAGTTCCGGCGGACCACCTCCTTGCGGTAGATGATCTCGCGGCAGCCGTCGCACTTGATCCAGAGCCCCTCGGGGATCTGGCTGGTGCGCTCCTCGGGCTGAACCTTGGGCTTCTTGTCCTTGCGGAACCAAGCCATCCTGCCGGCTCCCTTCCGGTCGGGAGACTAGTGACCCCCGGGGGGTCCCGTCAAGCCGGCGGGGAGGGGGCGCCTTACCATGACTCAAGGGGCGGGCCGGAGACCGGGCACGAGGAAACCGTTGACGCGATCTTCCGGTTCGAATACTCTAAGCAGTCTTTTGCCCTGAGGAGCGTAGTCCACCGATGCCGGATTCGACTTACGTTGTCGTCAAGGAGGACCTTGAAAAGGCTCTCCGGCGGTTCCGCCGCAAGGTCGAGAAGTTTGGGATCCGCAAGGCGATCCGCCAGCATGAGTACTACGAGAAGCCATCCGAGCGCCGCCGCCGCCGCCGCCGCGAGAACGATCGCAAGCGCAGGAAGGCGGAGCGCAAGGCGACGAAGGAATAGACGGGGCCGCTACCGGCTCTCCGCTCCGTCGCCGGTCTCGTCGGCCGGCGGCTCGAACTCGACCACCTCGGTCTTCCAGACCCGCACGGGCTGCCCTCCTCGCAGGGGTGCCGTGTAGCTCCACGACTGCGCCGCCCGCCGGGCAGCCTCCCCCAGGCCGTGGCCCGGGTCGATCATCAGCCGGGCCTCCTGGACCGCGCCATCGGCCCCAACCAACACGTTGAGGAAAGCCCGCCCGCCGATCCGGGCCGCAACCGCCTCCGCCGTGGCCGGCGGGATGGTGCGGCGGACCGCGCTGACCGGGGTGTCGAGCTCGCTGACCCGAACGATGGGGGTTTCCACGGGAACGTCCGTCCCACCCGGGACCGGGGCGGGATCGCCAGCCGAAGGAAATACCGTGGCCGCGGCCGGAGCCGGGACCGGAGCGGCCATGTCTGCCGCCGACACTCGAGCGTCGGCGGCCGACACCGGTTCCTGAGCAGCCGGAACGGGGACGCGTCGGGACTCCCGCATGGCGGCCGGTTCCGGCTCGGGTCGCGGGGCTCGGGGGGCGGCAGCGACGGGCGGCGGGGGGGTCCCACCCGAGCCGGGCGCCTTCGAAGCCGGGCTCGAACCCCGCGCCGGTTGCTTCTTGTCACCCGGGACGGGGCGAGTCACCACCGCGTCGGCGGGGGCGGCTGCTGGTTTCTTCGGCTTCGGCTTCTTCTTCCCGGGTGCCGCTTCGGGAGCGGTCGGGAGGCCAGTGGGGGCGGCGCTGCCGACGCTCTCGGAGGGTGCGGCCGGCGAGTCCGAAGAGGCCGCCGACTCGCGCACGAACAGGTACCAGCCTCCGGCGGCCAGGGCCAGGAGCAGGACTGCGACCAGGGCTCCGGTCACCAGGGCTCGCGACGAGACAGCGACCGCGTTCTGAACCGGCGACCGCGCAGCGGGATCGGCGGCCGTCGGCGCGGTGCCGTGGCCGGTGGCGACGGGACCGGTCCGGCCGCGGAACCCGAACTGCGTGCCGGTCTGGCGGAAGGCGTCGAATGGGACCGGCGGGGAGGCCAGAGCCGGGTCGACCTCTTCGGCGGTCGGCTGCGCCTCCATGGTGCCGAGGCTGGCCAGCACCTCCTGCAGGGTCTGCTCGTCCTCCGGCGGGGGCGGCGGGGTGAAGGGGACCGAGGTCTCGATCTCCTGCAGGGCCTGTCCGGTCAGGTCACCGAACCCGGTGGTCGCCGTCCACGCGCTGTCTGCGCGCAGGTCGGCCGACGGGGGCCCGCCGTCCGGAAGGCTGTTTTCCAGCTCCTGGAGGCTCGAGAGGAGATCCGCGGTGCCGGCGTCCATGCCCCGCAACCCCTCCGGCACCGGACGGTCGGGCGCCGACGATCCGGAAGCGGAGAGGGAGGACTGGCTCTGGTCGACCGCGGCTCCGGAGTCGCGCCGACCCGACCCGTCTCCCGCGTCGATCCCCGGGACTTCACCTTGAGCGTCGATCCCCGGCGCGAAGACGCGCGCCAGCACGCGGTCGATGTCGTCATCGTCGGCCGACTGGATCGGCGTCTCGGGGGCGGCGACGATCGGGATCGGGCCGGTACGCGGCCAGGTTGCGGGGCTGATCGGCGGCGGTCCGGTTCCCGGGTCTTCCTGGAGGAGGAAGTCCATGTACCGGCCGTCCCTTGCGTCGTCCGCGCCAGCCGGCGCGGAGATGTTCCCCGAGTCCCCGGTCACCGGATCGAACCCGAGGGCATCATCGGGGATCGAAACCACCGGTGGGGCGATGGGAACCACCGGATCGACGCGGGTCGGGATCACCACCGGGCGCGGCGCGGCGCCGCCGCCGGCGTCGTCGAAGTCGAAGGCGACCAGCGGCCCCGTGACCTTCCGTGGTTCCTGGCGGTGCACGCGGTAGTCCCGGTCGAGTGCCAGCCCCAGCGGGTCGGTGGCGTCGATCGGAGCCGGTGCGACCGGCGCCGGAGCCATCGGCCGCACGGGCGCCGAGGCGGCCGCGGGCGCCGGAGCGGCTTCGACGGCGGCCCCGCCGAACGGCCCCAGCAGGCGGTCGAGGGCGGCGTCGATCTCCGCATCACTCGACGGAAGCGCGGGCATAGGCGCTGGCGAGCGCTGCGAAGCCCCGGTCGCGCGAGGGCCCGCCGAGGCGGCCGCGAGCACGGGCCGTCCCGCGGACGTGGTCGCGATCGCGGGCTGCCCCGCGGACGTCGCCGCTGGCGGGGATGCTGGTGCCGCCGGCCGGGGCGGGACCGAAGGAACACCGGCCCGGGCCGGCGACGGGGTGTGGATCGGGCGCGGCGCCGTGACCGCGCTCGGCGGAGCGGGCTGATGGTGCGCGTGCGGATCGGTCGTTGCGGCGATCGGCGCCGCCGCGACCTGGGGCCTGGGCGGCGCGGGAGGCCGGGGCGGGAGGGGCGCGGGCGCCGGCTCGGCCGCTGCGGGCGGCGGCACGGACGAGAGCGCGGCCGCCGAAACCTCATCGGGGGGTTGCGGGGCGGTGAGTTCCGGCTGGTCCCCGAGCGTGCGGGTCAGCGCGGCGAGGATCTGATCGTCCTGCATCGGGCGCTCGACGAACAGGTCGGCGCCGGCCTCCTTCGCCATTCCGCGGAACCGCGGCCCTCGGTAGATGCGCGAGGCCGCGATCACGAACGTCGGGCGGGCCGGGCGGAGGCGCTTGATGCTCTGGATCAGCTTGAAGCCGTCCTGGCCGGGGATCATCGGCTCGACGATCACCGCGTCGGGCGCGGCCCGGTTCAGCTCGGCGTTGATCTCGAGCGCCGTGCCAGCCCCGCTGACCGCGAACCCGCTCCCCTCCAGCAGGGCAAGCGTTCGCTTGAGCGAGCGCGGCTCGTAATCGATGACCAGCAGCCGATGCCTAGCGCTCATCGGTTCGAATTCCTCCCCGCGGCACCGCCGTCGCGTCATCCACGCGAGGACGAGGCGTCCTTGCCGGGCAGCGCAGGATCGCACCCGAAAACCGGGGTTTCTCCGCGCCCAGCGGGGCAGAACATAGGTTCCGCGCGGAGCCCGATCAAACCGTGCGATCATGCGCGGCCCTGCCCGGTCGCGATCCCGCGCGCTGTCGCGCGGCGCGGTGCGGGGACTCGAGAGCGCGCTCATGACCCCGGTCCTTCAGCAGGCCCTCGAGCGGCTCGCGGAGGCGCGCGCCGAACCGGGAGATCCGCCGTCGCTCGCGCTCTGGGAATTGCGGGCGGTGCTGCGCGGCGACGCGGGGGGCGGCGTCACCTCGATCGCGGCGGACGGCGGCTGGCGGCTGGAGTGGGGGGAGAGCGGCGCCCGCCGCTGGCGCTTTGCGGTCGGTGCCGGTCCGGGCGCGCGCTTTCGCGCGGAAGGGCGCGTCCCAAGCCGGCTCGCGCTCGATCCCCGCGGCTGGGAGGCGGCTCTTTCCGCGGTCGAGGAAGCGCTGCGCGCCGAGCTTCGCCCGCTGCAATCGGCGGCCGACGAACTGGGGGCGCTGCTCGCCGGCACGGGCCGGGCGCCCGCGCCGGTCGCGATCGAGATCCACCTGCGCTGGCGGGCTTGGCGGAAGAACGCAGCCCCCCCGCGGGTCGCCGAGGAGCGTGGATTTCGCCTGCTCGCGGGGGCGCCGGACAAAGGCGTGCCGGGCGCCCCAGTCGAGTGGAGCGGCCGGCCCGGCACTCCCCCCCCTTGGCGCGAGGATCGGGGCTGGATCGGCGTAAGGCGGGTCCGCATCGGTCCCGGGGAGGCTTTCGCCGGGGAACCCACGCCGGGAAGCCGCGCCCCGCGGGGCGCGGCGCGGCAACCGCTCGCCCGGACCGGGCCGCTGGTCCTCCTCGCTCCCGCCGCCGGGTGGTGGGTCCACGAGATGGCCCACGCGGCGCTCGAGTCGGCGGCGCGGATCGGCCGGGTCCCGGCCCGGCACGGCCTGTCGATCGTGAACGATCCGGCCGGGGGACCCTGGCCGGCGGGCTACCTGATCGACGACGCCGGAGACCGGGCGGCGGCCGCCGTTCTCTGGAACGAGGCCGGACCGCATCCTGCCGGCCGGCAGGGGCAGCGTCGCCGCCCTTCGGTACGCGACGCGGCAGAGGTGGCGCTCTCGGTGACGCAGCTCGCCGGCGGAGCGGCGGAGGGCGTCGCGTGGCGGGACCTGCCCGATGGAACGCCCGTGGCGGGCGGGGTCCTGGCCGGTCGGTACGATCCGCCCAGCGGCCGGATCGCATTGGAACTGGAGCGCGTCGGCAGCGTGCGGGACGGGATTCCCGTGCCGGGGGGCGGACGCGCGGTTGCGGTGGTCGACGCGGCCGAGGGCTGGCGAGGCCTTCGCTGCCTCGCCTCGGAGCCGATCGAGAACGGGGCGTTCGCGACCTGCTCCCGCCTAGGGTCTGCGGTGCCAGTCATGGTCGGCGCGCCGACGATTGTGCTCGACCCTGTCCAGGTGATCCCGTGAAATCGCCCATCGCGAGCCGGGAAGTCGCTGATGCAACACGCTGACCGGGGTCGGCCGGTGAGGCCGGGGGATCGAGGCCCGCGGATCGCGGGGCGACCCCTTGCCGGCGACCAGGGTGGCCTGGACAGGGCGGATCCGTCCGCCAAGTGCTCGGGCCTGACCGAAGCCTTCTCCGGACCGGAACGCTCGGGACTCGGGAGGGGCTGGGAGGAGGGGGTGCGGAGCGGGCCGCCAGGCCGTCCCGCGGCGCCGCTGACGCCCGCGCCTGCCCACGCCCCGCGGAGCGACGCGCTCGCGGCGGCGGCTCGCGGTCTGCGGGCTGCGGCGGCGCGGGCGCTCGCTCCCTCGGGCCTGCCGGTGGCGGTCCGGGTCACGGCGGCAACGGTCACCAGGCGGAGCGCGGAAACAGCAGAGCGTCGGGTCGAACCGCCGGGAAGGGCCTCCCGCTCCCCGGCGCTGGTGGCCGCCGCGACGCTCCTGATCGGCGCCGACCCGGCCGCGCCGCTCTGGTCGCGCACGGCAAGGCTGGGGGGGAGCAACGCCGGGACGGGACCCGGGCGGGGCGCAGCCTGGCCCGCGGGATGGCTGGAAGCGGTCGCGCGGGAGACCGCCGTGACGCGCGTCCGCGAGGGACTCGCCCTCGCCGAGTGCGTCGCCCCCAACTTCGCAGCCTCACGGGGCGCGCTCGTCGCGGACGCCTTCGCGGCGGGCGATCTCCTGCGGCTCGAGGCGCTGCGGTTTGCTCGGACCGGGCAGGGGGCGGCGGCGCTGACGGCCCACCTCGCGCGCGAGGTCCGAGTGCTGGAACGCCGCGCCCCGCGCGGACAGTCCGGAGGATCGTGGCGCAGCGCGTCCGATCCCCCCTGGGAGGAGCTGTCGCTGGAGGCCGCGCGACGGGCGGCCTGGCCAACGGAGGGATTCGTTCTGACACGGCTTCTTCCGCTGCGCGGCGCCCTGCTCGGTGCCGGCCATCTGCTGCAGGGCGGGGTGCGGGTGGCGCGCTGGGGTCCGGTCGGGATTCCGCCGCCTGGGTGGTGGCTCTTCCGGATCGCCGCCGCCCTGGGAGCTCCGGTCCGGGACGCGACCGGACCGCCGGTCGCCTGCCCGCCGCTGGCGATCGCCTGGGGCCGCGGGTGCGGGCCGCGGTAACGAGGGGCGGCCACGCGCATCATGGGAGGGCCTTCACGGAGGATTCGAGATGCTGCCCGTCACCCTGCTCTTCGGACTCGCCGGCCTCGCCGCCGGCGCCGCGCTGGTGCTCTTCGTCGTCGTCGGGACGCTGCGCACGAAGATGATCGTCGCCACCGAGCTGCCGCTGAAGTTCGAGGACGCCGAGCGGCGGATCGTCGAGAAGGTGCCCAACGTCGTGCCCGGCTGGGGGATGCCGATCCCCGAGCTCGACTTCGTCGCCGCGCTCGCCAAGCGGGGGCACAAGGCGGAGGGGATCCGGCGCGCGAAGATTTTCTTCCTGTGCAACCCCGCCTTCGCCAGCCAGGTGGTCGGCGCCGAGGCGCGGATGATGGGGATGATGCCCTGCCACTGGGCGCTCTACGAGACCGACGCCGGCAAGGTGTTCCTCTCCAAACTCAACATCTCGATGATGGCGAAGATGTTCGGCGGCCCGATCGGCGCGGCGATGACGCGGGTCGGCAGCGACGAGAAGCAGATCATCCACGCACTGACCGAGTAGCGCGCCGCTTCGACGAGGCCCGGTTCAGTTGAAGCGCGCCGCCTTCGGTTTGCGCGCGGGACACGACGGGCGGCAGAAGATCCCGGTGGTGCGTACGGCGGTCCAGAAGACGCCGTCGTAGCCCTCGTCCGACTCGAGGAAGGCACGCTCCATCTCGGGCCGTGCTCAGGCGCCCCAGCGGAAGGCGACGAAGAGCCCGGCATAGGCCGCCAGCACGAGGGCGACGAAGAGCGCCGGCCCCCGCCACGAGAAGGCCGGGTCGGTGCCGGGCTCGGGCCGGTAGCCCCGGATCAGCACGGCGTAGGCCGCGGAGGCCAGCGCGACGCCGGCGATTCCGTCGACGATGAAGTGCTGCTTCACCGTGCAGATCGACACGCCGATCAGGGCGACCCCGACGAACATCGCCTTGCCGTAGAGGCGTCGCGCTTTCCACGCCGAGAAGGCAGCGACGGTGGCGGTCGAGAGGTGCAGCGACGGGAACAGGTTGAAGGGCGGGTCGATCGCGTAGACGGCCGCCACCGCCCACGGGGAAAAGCGGGACACGTCGAGCGTCTTCGGATCGACGCGAAACCCGAGCGAGGTGACGGGGAGCGCGACGAAGCAGACCAGTGAGATCGAGATGACGACGGTGTAGGCGAGCACGGTCCGGCGGAAGAGGTCGCGGGAGCGGACGAAGAACACCGGAACGAGCGTCGCCGGGAAGACCCAGAGGTAGATCCAGACCGTCGGCGCGACGAAGGGGATGAGAGCGTCGAGCGGCGTCGCCAGGCTGTAGGCCCGGCTCGCGTCGAGCGATCGCCCCACGCTGAAGTAGCCGACGATGAACCAGGTCACGACCGCAATCGTCAGGACGGCCCGCTCGAGCAGGTCCGGGACGGGGATTCGGGTCGAGCTGACGCGGCCCACGAATGACATCGTACCCTCGGAGGTCCTATCCTCGGGTACATGTACGCGGATCCGGGCGCGAAACCACTCGCAGGCAAGATGACGCTCGTCAGCGGCGCGAGCCGCGGGGTCGGGCGGGGAATCGCGCGGGGCCTCGGCGAGTCGGGGGCGACGGTCTACGTGACGGGCCGGACGGTCCAGCGCGGTGCAACACCGGAGCCGGGGACGATCGAGAGCGTCGCCGCCGAGGTCGACGCGCTGGGCGGGCGGGGTATCCCGGTCCGCTGCGACCACGGCCGGGACGAGGAGATCCGCGCCCTGTTCGCGCGGATCGAGGCCGAGGCGGGCCGCCTCGACGTGCTCGTCAACAACGTCCATTCCGGCGTCCATGAGATCGCGGAGGGGGTCCACCGGCGGTTCTGGGAGATCGAGCCGGAGGACTGGGACCGGATGAACGAGGTCGGCCTGCGCGGCCACTACGTCGCGTCGGTCCACGCCGCCCGGCTGATGGCCCGGCAGCGCAGCGGGCTGATCGTCAACGTCTCCTCCTTCGGCTCGATCGCGTACCTCTTCAACGTGGCCTACGGGGTCGGCAAGGCGGCGCTGGATCGCCTGACCGCCGACATGGCGATCGAGCTGCAGGGCGAAGGCGTCGCGGTGATCTCGCTCTGGCCCGGGCTCGTTCGGACGGAGCTGACCGAACAGCTGATGGACGAGGCGACGCCCGGGTACCGGCGCGTCTTCGAGGCCTACGGCGAGTCGACGATGGTGGCCGGCCGCGCGGTCGCGGTCCTGGCCGCCCGGCCGGACATCCTGCGCAGCACCGGCCGCGTGCTGATCGCGGCAGAGGTCGTGCGCGGCGCAGGGCTGCGCGACGAGAAGGGCCGGAAGCCGTGCTCGCCGCGCAGCCTGACGGCCTTCGCGAAGGCGCTCCTCCCCGAGAGGTGGCAGCGCGTGGCCGCGCTCGCCCCGCACGTGAACTTCCCGTTCTGGGTCGCGCGGCCCGTGATGCGGAAGTTCACCGAGATCCTGAAGGAGAACGGAGGCTTCCGCGGCCCCGGCCGCGCCGCGCGGTAGTCCCGCGGGCGGAGCGTGCCGCGATCGCCGTGCTATCCTGCGCCGCGCCGGGTTCGACGAGGGCGGTGAAGCGAGCCATGTATCCGTTCCTGTTTCAGATCGGCCCGATCCCGCTGCCCAGCTACGGCGTTTTCGCCGCGCTCGCGCTGATCATCGCGATGCTGGCGACTCGCCGGTTCGCGAGCATCGAGGGCCGGGACCCGCAGGCGACGATGGACGCCGTGTTCTGGTCGATCATCGTCGGACTCGCCGGCGGCCGGGTGCTCGAGGCGGTCATCAACTGGGAGCGCTACTTCGGGACGCCCGGCGGATGGAGGCTGCTGGTCTTCTCGACCGGCGTCTTCGTGGGCGGTCTCGTCGCGGCCGTCGCTTTCGGGGCCTATCGCTTTCACAGGATCGGACTTCCGGCACTGCAGGCGCTCGACATCCTCGCGCCGGTGGCAGCGATCGCGGAGGCGGTCGGCCGGTTGGGTTGCTTCCTGTCGGGCTGCTGCTGGGGCACGCCGACCGATCTCCCCTGGGCGGTGACGTTCCCCGAGGTGGCGCAGCAGATCCACCGCGGCCTGCCCGGCGTACCGCTCCATCCGACCCAGCTCTACTCCTCGCTGAACGGCTTCGTCCTGCTCGGCATCGTGATCTACGTCTACGCGCACAAGCGCTTCCACGGCCAGGTGATCACGGTGTTCGTCGCGCTCTACTCGGTCAGCCGCTTCGTCCTCGAGTACTTCCGCGGCGACGCCGAGCGCGGCTTCGTCTTCGGCGGCCTGCTGAGCACCTCGCAACTGGTCACCATCGGCCTCTTCGTCGCGGCCGTCGCCGGGTACGTGGTCCTCGACCGGCGGCATCGCGCCTCCCACGAGCCGGACTGGAAGCCGTCCGCGGCGCCGTCCGCGGCGGTGGCGGTCGCGCGCGGCCGCAAGCCGGCGAAGCGGCGGCGCTGAGCCGGAGCACCCCCGGTCGCCGTACACTCCCCGCGCCCATGACCGCCGCGACGTCGACCGCTCCCGAGTCCCCCGCGCTGGAGAGCCGCGCCGTCTCGGTTCGGCTCGGGGGCCGGGAAGTCCTCGCGGGGGTCGACCTGGCGCTCCGGCCGGGGGAGATGGTCGCGATCGTCGGGCCGAACGGCGCGGGAAAGACGACCTGGCTCCGGGCGCTCGCCGGGATCCTTCCGCTCGACGGCGGCGAGGTCCGCATCGCGGGCGCTCCGCTGGCCGCGCTTTCCCGCCGGGAGCTGGCGCGGCGTCTCGCGTTCCTGCCGCAGGAGACCTGGACGGAGTTCGGCATCACCGTCGCCGATGCCGTCGCGATGGGTCGCTTTGCGCACCTCGGCGTGCTGCGCTCGCCGCGCGAGGCAGATCGCCGCGCCGTGCGGGACGCGATGGAGCGCGCCGACGTCGCGCCGCTGGCCGCGCGGCCGCTGACGCAGCTGTCGGCCGGCGAGCGGCGGCGCGTCCACCTGGCGCGGGCGATCGCGCAGGAGGCGTCGATCCTGGTGCTCGACGAGCCGACGACCGCGCTCGACGTCGGTCACGCCTGCCAGGTGATGGACCTGCTCGCGGGGCTGGCGCGGGGCGGGGCGGCGGTCGTGCTGTCGCTGCACGACCTGGTGCTGGCGATGCGCGGGCCGACGCGCGTGCTGCTGCTCGACGGCGGGCGCGTGACGGCGGAGGGCGCGCCGGTCGAGGTGCTCACCTCGCTGGCGGCCGAGCGGGCGTTCGGGATGCCGCTCGTTGCGATCGCTTCGCCCCCGGCGATCGTGCCCGCAAGGCGGGGACCGCAACCGCACGCCGGCCGGTCGGAGGCCTAGCTAGTTGCAGACCGCGTTGGCGTCGAAGGGGTCGCGGGCGTCGGGGTGCTCCGACGCCGAGCCGTAGGAACCCCCGCCGCGCGGGCCCTGGGCCCGGATCAGCACGTAGAGCGCGTCGCCCGCGGGGGGCAGCTCGCCGAGCGCCAAGGGCGGCCCGGCGAGGTCCTCGGCGGCGCAGTTGGCCCGGGTCCAGGCGTCGGGCGCGGCAAGGTCCGAGACCAGCCCCGTGATCGCGTCGTACACGATGCCGCTCCCGAGCCGCGGCTCCTGGTCGTCGAACTGGACGAGCGACCGGCTCGGGAACGAGACCCCCTGGACCGTGTCGTAGTCGAAGATCGGCTCGACCTCGATGTAGACGTCCTCCTCGCCGGTGCCGGCGCGCAGGTCGGACCAGAGTGGCACGATCTTGCCGCCATGGGCGGCGATCGCCGCGTAGTCGCCGAGGAACCCGGTCAGCGAGCTGCGCGACGCGACGTCCGTCATCTTGATGTTGCGGTCGAAGGTCGCTCCGCCGTCGCGCGAGGTCGCGACGAAGATGTGGTACAGGTTGTCGGCCGCATCCTCGCGCCGGTCGTGCCACATCAGGTGGACGTTCCCCTTGTCGTCCACGGCCATCCACGGGAAGAACTGGTCGCGGCCGTTGCCGACCGGATCGTCGTTGACCCGGAGCGGCGCCGACCAGGTCGTCCCGCGATCGGTCGAGCGCGAGAGCAGGATGTCGGCGTCGCCGTTGCGGCTGTCGGCCCACGCGACGTACACGAAGCCGTCGGTCGCGGTGCGGGAGTTGTCGATCGCCGCGGTGGGGAACGAGTTGCGGCGGAACCAGGGATCGTCCCCGATGCCGCTGACCGACGAGACGGTGTCCCAGGCGGACCAGGAGACGCCGCCGTTGGTCGACTTGGCGAACTCGATCCCGGTCGAGCCGCCCCAGAAGACGTACGCGACGCCGGCCCGCCCGGCGACCGGGACCGAACCCTGCACCCCGCCCGACGGCGAGACGTTCTTCGCGCCGGTCCAGGTGACGCCGCGGTCGGTCGAGTAGGCGACACGGATCGGGCTGGTGGTCGTCCCGAAATTGGTCCAGGACATGTACACGCGGTTGGCGTAGCCGCCGGTGCCGTTCGGCGCGCAGGCGATGTACGGCTTGTCGATGAACGGGGTCCCGGGCGTCTCGCTCACGACGCCGAACTGCGGCCAGGTGAGCCCCTTGTCGCTGGACTTCGCGACGACGAGCCGCACCGGCTGGTAGGAGCCGACGTAGTCGAGGTAGCCGAAGACGACGGTGCCGTCGCCGCAGATGGCGACGGTGGGGTCGCCCTGGTTCGGGTTCTTGCGGTAGGGGCTGATCCCGTCGATCCAGGTCTGCCCGCCGTCGGTCGTGGTGTAGAAGGCCGCCGTCCAGCTCCCGAGGCGCGCGTCGTTGGCGCCGCCGACGAAGTTGTTCGCGTCGAGCGGGTTGATGGCGATCGTCGTCTCGTTCTGGTTCCGGCCGGAGGTGTCCTGGTTGACGCGGACGTTCGTCGCCCCGCCGGCATTCTTCTGGAAGGGGGTCGTCGCCGGCTCGTAGGTGATGATCGGCTTGCTGTCCGGGATGTCGCCCGTCTCCCCTTCCGCGCCCGGAGCGGGAGGTATTCCGGCCGGCGGGGAGCCGGGGTCCGCCGGTCCACGCGCCGAGGCGCAGGCGGCCAGCAGAACGACAGCGAACAGGACCGGCAGCACGGCCGATGGCGAAGACGGGCGCAGCACGAGTTCTCCTCCCGGGGGGCGCAGAGCGCCCGTCAATCTACGACGACATGCGCCCCTCCGCCCGTTTCGCGGACCGATCCCTCCGGCCCGCAGGGGCCGGCCCCGTGCCGGCCCCTACGGTCCGCGATCGATGGCGGCCGACGGCGCGGAATCGGCCAGGTACTTCGCGAACCAGGCCTCGATCGTGCTCCACCAGAGCCGGGCGTTGGCCGGTTTGGCGATGAAATGGGCCTCGTCCGGGAAGTACAGGAACCGCGACGGGACCCCCTGGCGCTGCAGCGCGGTGAAGAGCTGCATCGCCTGGGTGACCGGGACGCGGTAGTCGAGCTCGCCGTGGATGACGAGCGTCGGGGTCTTGAACTTCGCGGCATAGGACGAGGGGGAGTACTTCTCGTAGAGCTCCGGCGCCGCCCAGTACGGGCCGCCGAAGTCCCACTCCGGGAACCAGGTCTCCTCGGTCGCGCCGTAGAAGCTCTCCATGTCGTAGAGCCCGGCGTGCGAGACGAAGCAGCGGAAGCGCGGTCGGTCTGGCCGAGCAGCCAGTTGACCATGTAGCCGCCGTACGAGCCGCCGGCCGCGCAGGCCCGCGAAACATCGGCTTCCGGAACCTGCGCGGCGACCGCCTCCAGCGACGCCATCACGTCCTGGTAGGGCTTGCCGCCCCAGTCCCGGCTGATGCTGTCCGTGAACGGCTGGCCGTAGCCGGTGGAGCCGTGGAAGTTCGGCGCGACGACCACGTACCCCATCGCCGCGAAGAGCTGCTGGTTCCAGCGGGCGTGCATCTCGTCGAGCCAGGCCCCCTGCGGGCCGCCGTGCGCGAGCACGACGACCGGGACCTTCGTCGCCGCCCCGATCTTCGAGCGCGGCGGCCGGACGACCAGCGCGTGGACCTTGTCCTTGCCGCCACCCTCGAACCACAGCTCGTCGACCTGTCCCAGCTCGATCGTGCGCTGCAGCATCTCGTTGTGCCGGGTCAGCGGGCGGAGCTGACCGTTCTCCAGGTCGAGCCGGTACAGCTCGGGGAAGATCGAGAGCGACTCGAGCGTCAGCACGATGCACTTCCCGTCCGCCGCGACGGCGAACTCCTTGACGTTCCCGCCGCGCAGCACGGTCTCGACCTTCGTCGAGGTCGCCATCGGTCCGGACGCACCCGCCGCCGCCAACGAGCCGACCGGCAGCCGGAACAGGCTCTGGCGGCCGCGGTCCTGCGCGGTGAAGTAGATGTCGCCGTTGGGCGCGAGCTCGAAATCGCTGACCGAGAGGTCCGGCTGCTCGAAGAGCTGGCGCAGCGCGCCCGGGCCGGCGCTCCCCGTCGGGAGGTCCCGGGCCACCAGGGTGCGCCGATCGGCCTCGAAGCCGCCGCGCGGCATCGACGTCCAGTAGAGCGTCCGGCCGTCCGCCGAGAAGCGCGGGCCGGCGTCGCTGCCGGGAGAGGTCGAGATGGTGGTCCGGGTGCCGGGCCTGCCGTCCACCAGCATCAGCTGTTCGACGTCGTTGTTGGTGCTGATCGCCACCACCGGGTCGCGGTTGGCCACCAGCGCCACCGACGCCCCGTCCGGCGCCCAGGCGAAATCGTGCGAAGAGCCGAGCGCGAGCGGCGGGACGTCGACATCCCCCGGGGTCAGGTCGACGGGGGGCGCCCCGCCCGCGAGATCGACGAGGAAGACGTGCGAGCGCTCGTCGCCGCGCCAGGCATTCCAGTGGCGATAGAGCAGCCCGTCGTAGATCCGTCCCGAGGCCGCGAGCCCGGCGTCGGCCTTGCGGCGCGCGGTGGCGCAGGCCTCGTCGCCGCACTCCTTGAAGGAGGACGACGCGGCCAGCAGCTTCTTCCCGTCGGGCGAAAGCCGGAACGCCGACACCCCGCCGCCGAGCGCGGTGACTGCCTCGGCCTCGCCGCCGGCGGAGGGGAGGCGGTAGACCTGCGCGGCCTGCCCCTCGCGAGCCGAGAGGAAGTAGATCCAGGCCCCGTCGGGCGACCACGCGGGCGCGCTGTCGCTGCCGGGCTGGCGCGTCAGGCGCGCCGGCTCGCCGCCGCCGAGCGGGACCCACCAGAGATCGGTGTTCCCCTTGTTGTCCGCCATGCTCCACGCCGTCGCCTGGTACGCGATGCGCGTGCTGTCGGGCGAGATCGCGATCGCGCCGGGGCGCACGATCGACCACAGGTCCTCGACCGTCATCGGCCGCCGCGCGGCGGCGGGGGCCGGGTCGGAGGGCTGCGCGAGGGCGGGGAGCGAGAGCGCGACGAGCAGGAGGGCGGCGGCAGAGGCGGCGGGACGGGTCGGCATCGGGGTCCTCGAGGAAGGAGCGGGACATTCTCG
>CAVPCQ010000003.1:0-118684 GCA_963702425.1 uncultured Acidobacteriota bacterium | reverse complement strand
GCGATGAGACGCGCCCCGGCCCCGGGAGGGAGACGGGTCGCGGCGAACGCAATCAGATGATCAAGACCGGGGTGAGCCCGTCACTCCGTCGGAACCGGGCCGCCGTCGGACGGGTAGCAGGGCTTCGGCGCCTTGGCCACGTCGGCGTAGCACTGGTTGGAATAGGTCACGCCGTCGGCGCAGGTCACTGGGTCCCGCACGTCCGGGGAGGCCTTCCCGCCGCCGCTGGGCGGCTTCCTGGCGGCCAGGGCCGTCCCGATCGCCAGCGCGAGCGCCAGTACCAGCACGAACCCGATCAGCAGGCGACACTCGTCTTCCTCTTCCGGACCCTCCCTACTCTTTCGCCGGGCGGAACTGCCCGACCGAAGGATGGTAGCTACCACAGGAACCGAGGCTGCTTCAAGCCGTTCATCGCGCTTCCCTCTCCGCCCCCCACGCGACGCAGCACGCCGCCGGGCCGGGGACGGCGAGCGCCGGACCGCGGCCGCGAAGCCGCCCATGCCGTCGCCCGCCGCTCCGCGCGAGTCCTTCCCGCGCCGGCAACGTCCGGCTGCGCCGCCCGCTCAACCCGCGAACAGGTGCGGGGCCCCGGCGTGCCGTGGTCCGCTCTGATCACCGAGTGCGACTTGCGGTAAGCGGATGCGCCCAGCGCAAGCCGGCACGCGCATCGGTCCCCATCGGTAACGAGTCGCGTGACGCCGCTGGGACGGGGCTGGGAGCAGGAGTACTCTGGCGTTGGCTCCGGGGGGCGACTGCGTGAGCGTGCCGGCTCGATCCCAGCGAGGGCAGGAGGTGCGCCGTCGCGCACCGTCCGACGCGAGTTGCACCGCGCCGCGACCTCCACGTCAACTTCTCGGGCGCGGGATCGGAAATGTTCTGCCGGCTCCTGGAGGCGTCATGCTCCGGATGCGATCGTGCCCGAAGGCGTCCAGGGGGCGGGTGTGGTGCACGGTCCCGCTCCTCGTGGCTGCGATCCTCGTGGCCTCGGACCTCGAGTTCCTCGCGGCCGTCGCCGCGCCGCTCGCCCCGGAGGAGCCGGGAAAGGAAGAAGGCGCGACAGCGGGAACGCTCGGCGAGACCGCCGCCGAACAGGCGGGGGAGGCCGAGGGCGAGGTGCTGGGAACGTACAGGCTGCGGGAAGCGATCGATGCCGCGCGGCACCTGGACGATACGGGGCAAGTTCCAGCCGGCGCCTTGAGGCGCGCCTGGGAGTTCCGAGACGAGCTCCTGGCACCCCTTGGCAAGGGCGCGCCGCGTGCCGAACAGCAGACGGTCCAGGGCAACCGCTGGTACGGCATCGGACCGGCCCCGATCGTGGTGGATCAAGGGGCGAAGAACTCGAGCGGCCGCGTGCGGGCCATCGCCGTCGACTGGACGGACACGACCGGCAACACCGTCTACATCGGCGCGGCGAGTGGGGGGGTCTGGAAGACCATCGACGGCGGCGCGCACTGGACGCCGCTCACCGACTTCGAGGCGTCGGCGTCGATCTTCTGCCTCGCCATCGACCCGCAGGATCACAACATCGTGTACGCCGGCACGGGAGAGGTACTTGCAGGAGCGGGCGTCCTGAAATCGCTCGACGGGGGGACGACCTGGACGCAGTACGGGGCCGCGGAGTTCGCCGCGACTCCGGGAGGAGCCCGCATTCACAAGCTGGCGCTCGTGCCGGGGGCGAAGCCCAATCCGGCCACCCAGCGCGTCGTGCTCGCGGCGGCCTCGTCCGGCGTATGGAGGTCGCCCGACGGCGGCCAGAGCTGGACCCGGGTGCTCGATGGCTACTTCTCGGACCTGGTCCTCGATCCCCAGGACTCTGCCGCCGTGTACGCCGCGCGGTCCGGCGTCGGCGTGTACAAGTCGAGCCAGGGCGGGGCCGCCGGCTCGTGGTCTCTGCTGGTGGACCAGAACGGCGAGTTTCCGACGAACTTCCTGAACCGGATCGTGCTGGCCGCAGTCGTCGATCCCCAGTCGAACGCGACCCTGCTCTTCGCCTCGGTCCAGGACACCTACGTCGGCGAGAACCTGAAAGGGGTCTGGAAGAGCGCCGACGATGGACGGCACTGGACGCGCCTGACGGGCCATCCGCGCCACTTCGCCGACGGGCAGAGCGCGCCCCTCGACCTGGTCGAGTCCGAGCCCAACAACACCGTCGCCGGGGCCAACCCGCTGGAGACGGGTCAGGTCGTTCAGGCAGCCATCCTCGGCGCGACCGACATCGACCTCTACCGGGTCGCGATCGCCGGGAACGTTTTCGGGGCCGAGGTTTCCGCGGCGCGGAACGGGAGCGGTCTCGATCCCGTGCTGCGGATGCTCGACAGCTCCGGACAACCGCTCAAGGTCGGGACCTGGACGGTCGTGGCGAACGAGGGGCTGCACGGGTCCAAGGACGAGCGCATCAACATCGGCATGTGGAGCTCGATCCCGCCCGGGACGTACTACGTCCAGGTCGAGGGGGCCGGCGGCACCCAGGGCGGCTACCAGCTGTCGGTGATCGGGGCCGACCTGCAGTGCCAGTGCAGCTACGACCAGGCCATCGCCGTCGATCCGATCGATCCGGGGAAGCTCTACCTGGGGCTGGTGCGCGGCTTCCGCAGCGCGGACGGCGGTCGGAACTGGATCGGGCTCGACCAGCCGAAGGGCCCGGGCTGGATCCACGCCGACGTCCAGGCGATCGCCTTCGCGCCCGGCAACCCCCGGCGCGTCTACTGGGCCACGGACGGCGGAATGGCCGCGACCTTCGACGGAGGGACGACCTTCTCCAACCTGAACACCGACCTCTCGCTCACCCAGTTCGAGCGCGGGATGTCGCAGGACGCGGCGAATCCCGGCTTCCTGCTGGCCGGCGCGCAGGACAACGGGGCCGTCAAGCTGCGAGCAGGGGCCTGGACCCTGCCGCTGGGAGGCGATGGGGGGTACGCCGCCATCGCGGAAGCAAGCACCTGGTACGTCACCGCGCCCGGCCTGTACATCGCGAAGACCACCAACGACAGGGACCTCTACCCGGCGCACGGCAACGGTCTCGAGCGGGACGGGTCGCCCTGGATCGCGCCCCTCGTGATGTCTCCGTTCGATCACAAGCTGCTGATCGCCTCGGGCGGCGAGCGGGACGGCAACGGGACCCTGCACTTTCGAGTCTACCGGACCGACGACGCGGCTGCGTCGTGGCAGAGGAATAGCCCGGATCTCGGGGCCTCGATCGAGGCGCTGACCTTCTCCCCCTCGACGGACTCCGTCTACTACGCCGGGACGAAGGCGGGAAGGGTCTGGCGAACGAGCGACGAGGGGGCGAGCTGGTCCGCTCTCGACGGCGCCGGGCGGCCCAGTCGGCCGGTGACCGACCTCGCGGTCGATCCGGGCGATCCGCTCGCCGTCTACGTCACCGTCGCCGGCTTCGGGACCGGCCACGTCTTCCGCGTCGACAGCCAGGGGGTTTGGACCGACCTGAGCCGCGACCCGGTCACGCACCAGCCGAACCTGCCGGATGCCCCGGTGAACGCGATCCTGGTCGATTCCACCTACCACCAGACGCTCTTCATCGGGTCGGACACCGGGATCTACCGGAGCACGGACGGCGGCACGAGCTGGTCGCCCTTCGACTTCGGTCTGCCCCGCACGCGGGTGACGGACCTGGTTCTGACCCCCGTGGGCGGGCTGGGAGGCGTGATGCGGGCCGCGACCTACGGCCGCGGGATCTGGGAGCTGCGTCCTGGCAACGACACCTGCCAGGACGCCGAGGAGATCTCCGACGGCGTCCTCTCCAGCACCACGTACGGCGCCTCCGCGGGCGGGGACGCGAACTGCGCGCGCTCGAGCGACGCTCCCGACGTGTGGTACCGCTACACCGCGACGTGCGACGGCGAATTGAGCGTTTCGGCCTGCGGGTCCCGCTTCGACACGGTCATCTCGCTGCTCGACCCCTCGTGCCCCTCCACCCCGTCCCACGAACTGGCATGCAGTGACGACTGCGGGGGCGATCCCTGCGGCGGGTGGGACGCCTGCGTCTCGCATCCGGTGCAGACCGGCCAGACCTTCCTGATCCGCGTGGCCGGCTTCGAGGACGCGAGCGGCAGCTTCACGCTCCGCGTCGCGTGCGAGGTCCCGAACGACCGGTGCGAGCAGGCCACGCCGCTGACGGTTCCGTCGACGACCGCCGGGAGCACGCGCGGCGCGACCCTCGACCTCGCACCGGGCTGCGCCGGCGTGGAGGACACGGCACCCGGCGTCTGGTTCACCGTGGTCGGCACCGGGAACCTGGTCACGGCGTCCCTGTGCGACGCGTCGACCGACTACGACTCGCAGCTCTCGGTCTACTGTGCCGGGTGCGGCGGCCGCGCGTGCGTCGCGGCCGACGACGACGCCTGCCGCCCCGCATCCGAGGTGACCTGGTGTTCCGCCCCCGGCCGGATCTATCACGTCATGGTCCACGGCTACGGGTCCGCCACGGGGCGCTTCCGCCTCGCGCTGCAGGACGGAGGCTACTGTGGACCGTTCTTCCCGACCTGCGCCCCCGGGAATGACCGCTGCGCGTCTGCCCTGCCGGTCGGCTCCGCGGGGGTCCAGGGCGACAACACCGGGGCGGACACGGAGACCGCCGCGACGTGTGCCGGCAGCGCGGCCGATGTCTGGTTCCAGTACACCCCCGTCTGCCAGGGCTTCGTGACGATCGACACCTGCATCGCCACCGGGACCCTGAACGACAGCGTGCTCTCGGTGCAGGACGGCTGCGGAGGAAAGGAGCTGGCCTGCAACGACGACGGAGGCGGGTCCTGCGGAGTACGGTCGAAGGTCCAGCTGGCCGTGACCGCCGACAAGCCGCTCGAGCTCCGCGTGGCCGGCTACGGTGGCGCCGTGGGGACCTTCCCGCTCTCGATCGACCTCGCCAAGGCGCCCCAGATCGTCGCACCGCCCGGGCTGTACATCGGCCGCGGATGGGGCGCCTACTTCAATCACCTCCTGCGCGTCGATTCCACGTTCTTCGGCCTGACGGACGTGGGGCCGTTCGGCAGGCCGGGGCTCGCCGCGCTGGCGTATGCCCCGAACCTGGGAATGATGTACGGCGTCAGCGACACGATCGACCTCGACGAACTCGTGACGATCGATCTCGCGACCGGTGCGGCGACCGCCTTCACCACGACTCCCTACTCCGCGTTGGACGCGCTGGCCTTCGATCCCGCGACCAACACGCTCTACGGCGTGGATCTCTCGAGCTCGAGCCTGGTGACGGTCAATCCCTACTCGGGAGCGGTCCGGGTCGTTGGCGCCGTCGGCTTCTCCGGCGTGGAGGCCCTCGCCTTCGACCCCGGCACGAACACGCTCTACGGCGCCGACAACGCGACCCACCAGCTCATCGTCCTCAACAGCGCGACAGGGGCCGGCTCGGCCGTCGGGCCGTTCGGCGGGGCGTACGACCACATCACGGGGCTGACCTTCGACACCTTGAAGGCGCGGATGTACGGCATGCAGAACAACGCCGACTATTCCGGAACCCTCGTCCGCATCGACCCGGCGACCGGGAGCGTGCTGGAAGCCGTCGCCTCCTACGCCGACCTCCTGCCGACCGACCTGGCCTTCGTGCCCGGGCTGCCCGAGGCTACGGCGAACCGGCCGTACAGCGCGTCGATCCCGGTGGGGGGCGGCTGCCCGGGGTACGGCTTCGACAGCTACGCAGACGTCCCTCCGGGACTCCAGGCCGACGGAGCGGGACGGGTCTCCGGCAGCCCGACGCAGGCGGGCGACCACGTCGTGACCTTCGAGGTGTGGGATACCGACCTCGGCGATCCGCCGCTCGCGCAGGCGATCCCTCTGCGGGTGCTCGAGGAGAACGACGCCTGCGCGGACGCGCTGACCGCGTTCGACGGGGGGACCTGGCTGTCCACTTCGATGGCCACCACCGACGGACCCGACGAACCGGCGCTGTGCTCGGGAAGCGGCGACTCCCAGGTCGGCACGGATGCCTGGTTCTGCTACACGCCCTCCTGCAGCGGGCAGCTGACCGTGGATCTGTGCAGCGTCAGCTACGACTCGAAGGTCGCGGTCTATCCGGGGTGCGCGTGCCCGACCGGCCCCTCCGCGATCGCGTGCAACGATGACGCCTGTGGAACCGGCTCCCGCCTGACCGTCCCGGTGACGGCCGGGAGCGGCATCCTGATCCGGGTCGGGGGGTACCGCGGGTATCGAGGCACCGGCTCGATGCAGCTGAGCTGCCAGGGAGAGGCCGGCGGCGGGTGCTGCACCGGTTCGACCTGCCAGCTCCTCTCCGCGGCCGACTGCAGCGCCAGGGCGGGGACCTGGCTCGGCGCGGGAACGTCGTGCTCTCCCGACTCCGACGGCGATCGTCTCCCCGATCCGTGCGACGAGTGCGCAACCGACCCGAACAAGACGACGCCCGGCTCCTGCGGGTGCGGGGCCCCCGAGCTGGACATGGACGGCGACGGCCAGCCCGACTGCGTCGATCCGGACATCGACGGCGACAGCGTCCTCAACGCGAGCGACCGCTCGCCGCTCGACGCTGCGGCCTGTTCGGACGTCGACCTCGACGGATGCGACGACTGCACGAGCGGCCGCTTCCATCCGACCGGCGACGGCCCTGACGGGGACCGGGACGGACGCTGCGCCACTCGCGACTGCAACGAGGCCGACCCGACGCTCTGGTGGGCGCCGGGAGAGACGGGCACCGTCGTGCTGCTGCGGGACCGTGAGACGGTCGCCTGGGACGTCCCGGCCGACCCGGGGGCCTGGACCAGCGTCCTGCGCTACGACACGCTGCGTGCCGCGACCCCGTGGGACTTCCCGGGCGCGGCCTGCGTGGAGACGGACGGTTCGGACACACGCACCGTGGACACCGCGCCGCCCGCGCCGGCGACGGCCTTCTTCTACCTCGTCCGCGCGGAAAACGCCTGCGGGAGCGGCTCGCTCGGCAGCCGGAGCGACGGTGCGCCGCGCGCCGGCCGCTCCTGCCCCTGATCGTCGGAGAAACCGGGGCGCTCGGCCGGCCGTCGGGACCCCGCGGGGTGTCCCGCGAAGGGGGCATCGGCTAGCCGGGGGCCGCGGCGGCCCGGGTCGAGGCGGCCGCGGGCGGCGGGCGCTGCGCCAGGACGGCGGCTGTCCTACCGCCGCTCGGCGGTCGGTCGAGGGCAGCCGCCGTGTTGGCCGGGCAAGGGGCGAGCGCGCGGTGCCGAGACGGTCCGGATGCCGGCGGGCGGCCGCCGCCCCGTCACCCCGCCACGAAGTAGTGCGCCTCCGGGTGGTGGAACACCAGCGCCGACACCGACGCCTCGGGGTCCATCATGAAGCCGTCGGTCAGGTGGACGCCGATCTTCTCCGGCTCGAGCAGGCGGAACAGCGTCGCCTGGTCCTCCAGCGCCGGGCAGGCCGGGTAGCCGAACGAGACGCGGATCCCGCGGTACTTCGTTCGGAACATGTCCGACAGCGTCAGCCCCGGCGGGTCGGCGATCCCCCACGCGGTGCGCAGCCGCTGGTGCAGCCACTCCGCGGTCGCCTCCGCCAGCTCCAGCGCCGTCGCCGCGAGGGCGTGCGAGCGCAGGTACTCGCCCTTCTCCTTGAGCGCCTCGACGCGCGCGCGCACGTCGCTCCCGGCGGTGACGACGAACATCGCCACGCTGTCGGGGCGGCCGCCCGCCGGCTCGACCCAGTCGGCGAGGCAGAGCCGCTCGCGGTCGGGCTGGCGCGGGAAGACGAAGCGCGCGACCTCCGGCCCGTCGGGCCGCTCGCGCAGCACGAGCGCGTCGCCGTCGCTCGCGGCGGGGAAGAAGCGGAAGACGCCGCGCGGCCGGAGCCAGCCTTCGGCCTGCCCCTCGCGCACCAGGCCGGTCACCAGCTCCTTCAGCGCCGCCAGCTTCTCGTTCCCCTCGCCGTGCTCGCCGCGGACGTTCCCCTTCACGCCGAGGTGGCGGCCGTAGAGCATCTGGTCGTTGACCCAGCCCAGCATCTCGAGCGCGTTGGCCTCGAGGCAGTGGCGCTCGAAGCCGGGGGCCTTCGGAATGTCGGGAGCGGGGGAGACGGCGCGCACCGGTACGGCCGGCGTTGCGGGCTCCGCCGCCCGCGCGGTTTCGAGCGTCGCGACGGCGCCTCCAGAAACACCGGGGCCGCCGGGGCCGTCCGCGCCGACGCCTGCCCCGACCGCCACCGCCTCGCGCAGCCGCGCCGTCGCCGCCTCCAGCGCCGGCCGCTCGCGCGGGTCGACGATCCGGTTGGCCAGCGCCAGCCCGTCCATCGCGTCCTTGGCGTAGAGCACGATCCCGTCGTAGGCCGGCGCGATCCGCGTCTCGGTGAACTTCCGCGTCAGCGCCGCGCCGCCGCAGAGGACCGGGACCGCGATCCCCATCTCCCTGAGATCGGCCGCGGTGACCGCCATCTGCTGCGCCGACTTCACGAGCAGTCCCGACAGACCGACGATCGCCGGCCGGTGCTGCTCGATCGCGCGGGCCAGCGTCACCGGGTCGACCTTGATCCCCAGGTCCTTGACCGCGAAGCCGTTGTTGGCGAACAGGATCGAGACCAGGTTCTTGCCGATGTCGTGGACGTCCCCCTTGACGGTGGCGAGCACGACGGTGCCCTTCTGCGGCTCGGCCCCCTGCTCCATGTACCGCTCGAGGTACGAGACCGCGGCCTTCATCACCTCGGCCGACTGCAGGACCTCGGCGACGATCAGCTCGTTGGCGCCGAACAGCCGCCCGACTTCGCCCATCCCGTCGAGCAGTGGGCCGTTGATCACGTCCAGCGGCAGGTAGCGCGAGAGCGCCTCCTCGAGGTCCTCCTCCAGCCCCTCGCGCCGGGCCTCGACGATCCGCCGCGAGAGCCGCGTCTCGATCGGCTGCCGCGCCAGCGCGTCGTCCGTGTCGCGGCGCCGCTCTTCCCGGAAGAGCGCGGTGAAGCGCGCGATCGGGTCCTCGCCGCGGTCGTAGAGCAGGTCCAGCGCCGCCTCGCGCTCGTCGTCCGGGATCTGCGCGTAGCGGACCAGCTTCTCGGAGTTGACGATCGCCAGGTCGAGCCCGGCTTCCACGCAGGCGTGCAGGAAGACCGAGTTGAGCACCTCGCGCCCAGCCGGCGGCAGGCCGAAGCTGACGTTGCTGACGCCGAGGATCGTCTTGACGCCGGGGAGCGCCTGCTTGATCGCCCGCACCCCCTCGATCGTCTCGCGCGCCGAGCCCTTGTAGTTGACGTCGCCGGAGGCGCAGGGGAAGACCAGCGGGTCGAAGATCAGGTCGGTCGGGTGCAGGCCGTACTTGCCCGTCAGCAGGTCGTGCTCGCGGCGCGCGACCGCCAGCTTGCGCGCCGCGGTCAGCGCCATCCCCTGGACCCGGTCCTCGTCGATCGTCCCGACGACCAGCGCCGCGCCGTAGCGCCGCGCCAGCGGCACGATCCGCTCGAACCGCTCCTCGCCGTCCTCGAGGTTGACCGAGTTGATGATCGCCTTGCCGGGGATCTTCTTCAGCGCCGCCTCGATCACCGCGGCGTCGGTCGAGTCGATCATCAGCGGGACGCGGACCATCCGGGTCAGCGCGTCGAGCAGCCTGCCGGTGTCGGCCGCCTCGTCGCGGTCGGGATCGGCCAGGCAGACGTCGAGGATGTGCGCGCCCCCCGTGACCTGCGCCCGCCCGACCTCCGCCGCGCGCTCGAAGTCCCCCGCGGCGACCAGCTTCTTGAACTTGCGCGAGCCGATCACGTTGGTCCGCTCGCCGACCTGCAGCGGCCGCCGCTCCTCCTCGAGCGACAGG
Source organism: uncultured Acidobacteriota bacterium (assembly GCA_963702425.1). Lineage (GTDB taxonomy): Bacteria > Acidobacteriota > Polarisedimenticolia > J045 > J045 > JALOKP01. The sequence continues at coordinate 108,947 of CAVPCQ010000003.1, read as the reverse complement.
ACTTCGATCCCGGAGACCCGGCCCCAGCGCGTCGCCAGCGGCACGCGGGGCCGGTGGCGCGGTGCCAGCGCGGCGAAGGCGCGGACGTGCGCGGCGGTCGTGCCGCAGCAGCCGCCGATCGCGTTGAGCCAGCCCTCGTTGAGGAAGCGCTCGAAGACCGCGGCCATGTGCTCGGGCGACTCGCCGTAGCGGCCGTTCTCGTCGGGCAGGCCGGCGTTCGGGACGCAGGCGATCGGGCACTCGGCGATCGCCGCCAGCGAGCGCACCGGGTCGGCCATGAACGACGGGCCGACCGCGCAGTTGAGGCCGATGTACAGGAGATCGCGGTGCTCGACCGTGATGTAGAACGCCTCCGCGCTCTGGCCGCAGAGCGTCACGCCCGAGGCCTCGACCGTCACCGACAGCGCGACCGGGAGCGCGCGCCCCAGCTCCGCGAAGGCGTCGTCGATCCCGCAGAAGGCGGCCTTGACGTTGAGCGGGTCGGAGCAGGTCTCGACCAGCAGGTAGTCGGCGCCGCCCTCGACCAGGCCCAGCGCCTGGATGCGGTAGTGATCCGCGAGCTGGTCGAACGTCACGCCGCCGGTCAGCAGGATCGACTTGGTCGTCGGGCCCATCGAGCCGGCGACGAAGCGCGGGCGGCGGGCGCCGGCGGCGGGTGCCGCGCCCGCGGCGTCGGCGGCTTCCGCCGCATCGCACGCGGCGCGCGCGATCTCCGCCGCGCGCCGGTTGATCTCCCGCGCCCGGTCCCCCAGCCCGAACTCCGCCAGCACCAGCGGCGTGCCGCCGAAGGTGTCGGTCTCGACGATGTCCGCGCCGGCCTCGAGGTACTCGCGGTGGACGGCCGCGATCAGCTCGGGCCGGTGCAGGACCAGCGCCTCGTAGCACCCCTCGTGCACCGCGCCGCCGAAGTCGGCGGCGGTCAGCGTCTCCTGCTGCAGGCGCGTCCCGGTCGCCCCGTCGAGGACGAGGACCCGCTGGCGCAGCAGCTCGGCGAGGGTCGGGCGCGGCATGGGGGGGAGGATAGCTCGCGACCGTGGCTCAGCGCAGCGGCGGCTCGTCGAGCGTGCGCAGCCGCAGCCCCGGGAAGCGCGCGAAGTCGCGGTCGCAGGTCAGGAGGTCGGTCGCGCCGTGCTCGAGGCAGAGCGCCGCGATCTGCGCGTCGAAGACCAGGTTCCCGCGCGCGTCGCCGCGCCGGACGCACTCCGCGAGCAGCCGCGGGAAGCCGGGCCCCGGCAGCAGCACGCGGATGCTCGGGCTGGCCATCAGCCCCTCCAGCGCGGCCAGCGCGTCGGCGACGGGGGTCGGCGGGTCGAACAGCCGCGGGTGGGTGACGACGCGCAGGAACTCGCCGAGGCAGAAGACCGGGAGCCCCCAGGGGATCGACCCGGTGGCGAGGTGCCGCAGCCAGGCCAGCGCCGGCGCGTGCTCCGGGCGGCCGGGGCGCTGCGCGTGGACCAGCACGTTGGTGTCGACCGCGATCACCGCCCGTCCTCGCCGCTCCCTTCCATCGCGTCGTAGAGCGCGTCGCGGTCGTTGAGATCGACGCCCGGACGCAGCCGCCCTTCGGTCGTGACCCACTGGAAGGAGTAGACGCGGTCGTCGGGGCGCCGCCGCACGAGCGCCTCGCGCAGCGCTTCCTCGATCACGGCCGTGATCGTCGTCCCCGCATCCGCTGCGCGCCGGCGGACGAGCTTCATCAGCTCGTCGTCGAGGTCCAGGGTCGTTCTCATGCAGATAAGCATACAGCCATAACAGTAATCTGCCAGACCGGGCTCCTGGCCTCGGGAACCCGCCTCCGCCGCCGCCCGCGTTGACACCGCCTCACCCCGGGGGCACAGTCCCGCCCCGTGTTCGCCGACCTCGAATCGCCCGGCCGGACGGCCACCCCGCCGGTCCGGCTGAAGGACCGCCTGGCCGACCCGCGCCCGCTGGTCGCGGTCGAGCTGCGCCCGCCGCGGCGCGACCTCGAGGGGGTCCACGCGATGGAGGCCTGGATCGACGCCTACCACGCGGTCCAGAGCCTGTCGGCGACCGACACCGTCGTCTTCCTGACCGACAACGCGATCGGCAGCAGCGAGGAGGAGAACCTCGGCCACCTCGTGCGCAACCTCGGCCCGGCGGCGCGGCGCGAGCGGATCGTCCCGTTCCTGACGCTCAAGCACCCGCTCGACTACTGCGGCCGCTACGCCGCCCGTGCGCGCCGCGAACGCTTCCCCGCGCTGGTCGTGCTGGGGGGCGACACGCACGACGCGATCCCGCGCTGCCTGCCGCATAGCTGGCAGCTGCGCGAGGCGCTGCGCGCGGAGCAGCCGGGGCTGCTGCTCGGCGGCTGGGTCAACCCGTATCGCGATCCCGCCGAGCAGGTCTCGCTGCTGCTCGATCACGGCGCGGGGCTGGACTTCCTTACTGACGCAGATCGTCTCGCACCACGACCTGGCGCCGGTCGCTGCCTTCGCCGAGGAGGCCGCGCGGCGCGGGCTGGCGCTGCCGACCTTCGCGGGGGTCTTCTTCTACCGCAGCGCGCGCCGGCAGACGCTCGAGACGCTCTCGCAGTTCATCCCGGTCCCGGTCGCCGGCTTGTCGGCCGACTTCCTGGAGCAGAAAATGTCGGCCGAGGCGGTCGCGGCGGCGACGCTCTCGGCGCTGGCCGGCCTCGGCTTCACGCGGTATTACCTCTCGAACCTCGAAACGGGACGGGCTCCCGCACGGCTGGTGTCGATCGCACGCCGCGCCGGGCTCTCCGAACCCGAAAGGACGCCCCGATGAGTGCCACGACCTACGACGTGACGACTGCCGGCTTCGAGAAGGACGTGATCGACAGGTCCGACGAGGCGGTCGTCGTGATCGACTTCTGGGCCCCCTGGTGCGGGCCGTGCAAGACGCTGGGACCGATCCTCGAGGAGGAGATCGTCAAGCTCGAGGGGCGGGCGGTACTGGCCAAGGTGAACGTCGACGAGAATCCCGAGCTGGCGCAGGCCTTCCAGGCCCAGAGCATCCCGATGGTCGTCGCGATCCACAAGCGGCGGCCGGTCTCGTCGTTCCTCGGCGCGCAGCCGCGCGACGTCGTCGAGCAGTGGCTGAAGCAGGTCGTGCCGAGTGCGGCCGAGACCAGCCTGGAGTCGGCGAAGAAGCTGCTGGCCGAGCACGAGTACGCGCAGGCCGAGACGGTGCTGCGCAAGGTCCTCGCGGCCAACCCGAGCGACCAGACCGCGCTGCTCGAGCTGGCCCGCGTGCTGGCGCGGCGCGGCGAGCGGGCCGAGGCGCTGGTGCTGCTGGACCGGATCCCCGCCGGGACCGAGGAGTACGACGCCGCCGAGCGCGAGCGCCTGATGTTCGCGATGTTCGACGCCGGGGAGCAGGCCGGCGACCTCGCGGCGGCGAGCGCCAAGGTCGCGGCGAACCCGGCCGACAGCGCCGCGCGCTTCGCGCTGGCCGGGGCGCACTGGCTGGAGGGGGAGATCGAGCCGGCGCTCTCCGAGCTGCTGGCGATCGTGCGCAAGGACCGCGCCTTCTGGGACGACGGCGCGCGCAAGGCGCTGCTCGCGCTGTTCGACTACCTCGGCGAGGGGATCCCGGCGGTCGACACCGCGCGCTCGGAGCTGGCGAACATCCTGTTCTCGTAACCACGCCCCGCCATCCTGCGGGCCAGGCGCGAACCGTAGGGGCCGGCCTCCGTGCCGGCCCGAAAGGCCAGCGTGATGACCGACGACGCGCTCCAGCCCAAGCTCGACAAGCTCAACGTCGGCCGCGCGCGCCGGCACCTCTTCCTCTGCGCGCAGCAGACCAAGCCCAAGTGCTCGACCTACGACGAGAGCGCGGCGGTCTGGGCCTACGTCAAGGATCGCCTCAGGCAGCTGGGCCTCGAGGGACCGGGAGCCGGCGATCCGTGCGTGCTGCGCAACAGGGTCGACTGCCTGCGGATCTGCCAGGACGGACCGATCGCGGTCGTCTACCCGGAGGGGGTGTGGTACCGGGGGGTCACGATCGAGGTCGCGGAGCGGATCGTTCAGGAGCACCTGATTGGCGGTCATCCAGTCGAGGAGTTCGTCATTGCTCGGGCGCCGCTGAACGGCTGAGACGCGAGAATCCCCCCTCGGGGCGCGGGCTCCATTCGGGCGCCCCGAGGGGGGATTCTCGCGTCTCAGCCTCCGGGGGCGAGGTGGACGGTTACGACTGGCCGTTCCTCGCACGGTGCTCCTGGCTGGTAGGAGAGTTGAATTGCCGTTCCTTCGACGAGAATCGTGGTGAGGCTGACCGTTTCGGCTTCATCGCGGTGCATGCAGGGGGAGTAGGGGCCGCGGTCGGGGTGGTGGCTGCGGTGGAAGGCGTCGAGCGCCTGGCGCGTGATCCCGCCGTGCTGGGAGGCGAGGCGGGCGAGGGTGCCGCGGCGGGATCGGGCGACGCCGTCGGCGTCGCGGCCTGACGAGGTCAGCGGAAGGGCGGCGGCGTCGAGTGGGAAGGCCTCGATCGATGCGCCGTCCCAGCGCAGGGCGCGCGGCGCCTCGCCCACGCCGAAGAGGGCCAGCGTGAACGGCTGGTAGCGCGCGAGGTCAGCGTGGGAGAGGGCCTCCCCGGCGGCCGCGACGGTCGTCGAACCTCCCAGCCCCAGCACCAGCAGCCCGCGGCTGATCGGCGGGTGGCCCGGCGGGAAGGGGTGGTCGCGAAAGAGGTTCAGCAGGCAAGCCGACACGCCCCGCTCGTTGACGAAAGCCCAGGTTCCGCCGGCCTCCCCGTCGCGTGGAGCGACGAAACGGACGCTCCCGGCCGACTCGACCCGCGGTGGCTCCGCCGGGCGGCGCGAGCGCCGCTCGTCGCGGTTGAAGAAGACCGCGTAGCCGTCCGGCCCGACGATCCAGCTGAGGGTGCACATGGCGCGGCGGGAGTATGCCTGAAGCGGAGACAGCAACCGTCTGTCGGCAAGCCAGCCGAAACGGGAACAGCTTTCCCCGCCTTCTCCGGCTTACCGACTTGCGGTTGCCGTCCCCGTTTGTGCGAAACTGACTTGCCCGATTCGGGCCGACCTGAGGAGCGCGCGGCGGTGGACCCGGCCATCCTGCTGCTGATCGTCGTTTTCGTCCTGGCGCCGAGCTTCGGCATGTTCATGCTCGCGGCGGCCCGCACGCCGGCGCTGCACAGCGAGGTCGTGCGGGCGCTGCGCGAGACCGGCCGCGCCGGGGGACCGGCCTACGACGACGGGGCGCTCGCCGGCTGGGTTCCGTGGCGCATCCCGCCCGGTCTCGAGGAGGTCTACGCCGACCCCGAGCGCGCCGGCGGCGCGCCCGTGCGCGAGGCGGTCCTCCTGTGGCGCGCCAACCGTCGCCTGGCCTTCGTCATGCTGGCCGCGCTGGCGATCGACGCGGTGCTGCTGGCCCTGGTCGTCCTCTGGCTCGCCGCCCGCTGAGCGCCTGCGCGTGGCGCACGCGGCCCGGCCCCGGCCCCGCTCCGGTTCAGTGGTGCCGGCGCAGCAGCCGGGCGAGCGAGGCGACGAGCAGCACCGCGACCAGCACCGGCCCGAACGGCTGGTCGAGCAGGATCGCCGCCGCGAACGCGACCAGGTAGCAGGCCACCGCGACCGCGACGCTGCCGATCAGCGTCTTCTTCCAGCCCGGCGCGAATCGGAAGGCGATCCAGGGCGGCACGAAGACCAGCGCGAAGGCCGCGAAGACTCCGATCGCCGTCGCGGCGAAGGCCAGCGTCACCGCGACGAGCAGATCGAAGACGACGTCGTGGTGCGGGGTCCCGAGGCCGTTGGCGCGGAAGAAGTCCGGGAAGAATCGGCCCAGGAGCAGCCGACGCGAAATCCAGGGGAGAACCGCCGCGGTCACCAACACGAGCGAACCCAGCCCCTCGAGGTGCGGCAGTCCGGTGAAGTAGAGCTGCCCCTGGATCAGCGCGCGCGACAGGTCGTCGCCGTGGACCGAGTTGGCCGCAGCGATCAGCGCGACGCTCCAGCCGAAGAGGATCATCACCGCGTAGGCATCGTTGCCGGTCCGGCCGACGAGAGCCTTGGCCGCGGCCGCCAGCGCCGCCGCGACGAGCGCAACGAGCAGCACCGGCTCGAGGAACATCCCGCCAAGCACGACGCCCGCCGCGGCCGCCTGCGCCAGGCCGAGCGCCGCCAGCCACTCCTCGCGCAGCCGGATGTAGCAGCCGAGCACCGGCAGCAGCAGCGCCAGTGCCAGCCCGTTCAGGAACGGCAGCAGGAACAGCCGATCGAAGACGAGCCCGATGTTCACGCGCCGACCTCGACGATCGTCGTCGCGATGCGTTCCAGGAATTCGTGCTCGTGCGTCACGACCAGCACGCCGCGCTGCTCGCGCCAGGCCAGCAGCAGGTCGCCCAGCGTCTCGATCGTCCCCGGATCCATGTTGTTGGTCGGCTCGTCGAGGTAGACCAGGTCGGCCGGGCTGCCGAGTGCGGCCCAGACCTGCAGCAGCTGGAACTGCCCGCCCGACAGGCGGTCGACGCGCGGGTCGAGCAGCGCCTGCAGCGCGGGCGGGGCGTCGCGGTCCTTGGCGCGCGTCAGGTGGAGCAGCTCGTGCCCCGTGATCGGCATCTCCGGCAGCTTGACCGGCCGCTGGGTCTGGACCATCACGCGCGTCCCCGGACGCCGCTCGACCGAGCCGGAGAAGACGCGCACCGAGCCGATGATCGCGCGCAGGATCGTCGACTTGCCGCAGCCGTTGGGACCGGTCAGGCCGACGATCTCGCCCGCGCGGACCGCGAACGACAGGGGGCCCACGACGGGCCCCCTGTATCCGGCGACGAGATCCGCGACCTGCAGCAGGGGCTCGCTCACGAGCGCGAGCTTGCCACCGCCGTGACCCACTTGTCGATCAGGTCGAGGTAGGCCGCGGCGTCGCCGTCGAGCGCGACCTCGAGCGGCAGCTGCTGGGCGTTCCAGCCGAGGCTCTTGCCGAGGAACGCCGGGCCATCCGACGATTGGAAGGTGGTGTAGAGGATCACCCCCTTCTTCCCGGAAAGGCTGGTCACCAGCTCCTTGAGCGACGACGCGGACGGCGGGATCCCGGGCAGCGGCTCGACGTAGCCGAGCACCGGGACCTCGAGCAGGCTCGTCAGATAGTTGCCGTCCTTGTGGTAGAAGACGACCCCTGGCGCGCCGGCCGCCCGCTGCTTCCAGGGCGGCACCCGGGCCTCGACCGCCTTCGCGAACGACGCGGCACGCGCGTCGAACTCGGCGGCGTGGGCCGGGTCGAGCTTGCCGAGCCGCAGGGCGAGCGCGCCCGCGATCTGCGCCATCCGCTCGGGGTCCATGTAGAAGTGAGGGTTTCCGAGCGGGTGGACGTCGCCTTTGGAACGGTCGGCGACGCCGCCCTTCTCGATCAGGTCGATCTGCGCGGCACCTTCGAAGTAGCCGGGCTGCCCGACGAGGATCTTCGGGTTGTTGGCGCTCTGAATGGCTGCCGGGAGCCAGCCCTGTTCCAGCTCGGCGCCGACCGAGACGAGCAGGTTGGCGTTGCGCAGCGCGATCATCATGCTCGGTTTGGCGAGCAGGTAGTGGGCGTCGCGGTCGGGCGGCGCGAGGACGGTGACCTTGACCTGGTCGCCGCCGACCGTCCTGGCCAGCATCCCCATGCTGGAAGTCGTTGCGACGAGGTTGAGCCTGGCCTCGGCGGAGGGGGCGGCGGCGAGCACGAAGAGCGCAGTGAGGACGAGCTTTCGCATGGCGATCCCTCCTCAGAACTTGTGCGCGCCGTGCGCGCCGAGACTGATCTGGAGCTGCAGGTAATAGGCGTTGACCTGCTCGGCGCCGCCGTCGACGGCGACGTCCGACCGATCGTACTGCACCCGCACGCGGGAGAACTCGGTCGGGTTGAACGTCACGTCTCCGGACCACCGGGAAGTCGTGCCGAAGTCCTCGGATTCGTCGCCGCCCCGGACCTCGTTGGTCGAGCCGGCCTGGTCGTAGCGCAGGCCGAGCGTCCAGCGCGGCGCGAATCCGTAGACCCCCTGGACGTAGAACGCGTCCTGGTCGAACGAGTACGGCACCGGCTCCACCGCTTCGCCCGCTTCGGCCACCAGGTCGAGGTCGCGGCCGCGCGCGATGTACTCGCCCTGCAGCGTCAGATCGCCCTGGCCGTACTCCCTGGGGGAGTCGTACTTGTAGACGACATCCAACCCCCAGAATTCGGTCGTGCCCTGGAAGGCCTCGTCGATCACGCCGTCCTCGTCCTCGTCGTGCAGCTCCTGGTGAGTGCGGCCGGTACCGTAGAAGCCGCCGACCTGCAGCGCGTTGCTGTAGCCGACGTCGGGGGCGACCTTGACGAAGGCGTTGAAGAGCCGCGGTCCGGCCGCGCTCTCGAAGTACGGCGTGTCGTCGCCGCCGCCGATGTAGGAAGCCACCGCGGGGTTCTCCCCCTGCACCGCCTCGATCCCGATCCGGGTGTAGAAGGGCAGCTTCGGCAGCCAGTTGAGCTGCAGGCCGGCCTCGTTGAGGGAGCCCCCGAAGATCAGCTCGTAGGGGAGCGAGGTGTTGACGAAATCCCACTGGTGCGGATGCTGCGAGTTCTCGTAGCCGATCCCGCTGTAGAACTGGCCGGCCTTGATCTGGAAGCCGGGAATGAACCGCGTTTGGGCGTAGACCTCTTCGACCTCGATCCCGTCGCCGGCGACGGCGAGGATCGCCCACAGGTCGAAGTAGGGGTCGACCGTGCCGCTGAAAGCGATCTCGGTCTCGCGGATCGAGAACCCCTCCTCCGACGTGCCGTGGGAGTGACCTGCCTCGCCGCCGTGCAGGTGAAAGCCGTCGGCCTCGGAGAGGATCTCCGAGCCGGCGCCGCCGACGTCGTCGCGGTAGAAGACGCCGTCGAAGATGACCGAGATCATCGGATTGAACGACGACCCGGAGGAGACGCTGGCGCTGCTGTCGCCCAGCACGTTGTAGGGGACCAGTCCCACCGGGTCGACCGGGCCACGGGGGCCGGTGGCGGTGATCGGCGCTGGGGCCGGCGCCGGCGCCGGGGCCGGGGAGACTGCGGGTGGTGGCGGCGGCGAGGCCGCCGGTTCGGTCTGGGCCAGGCTCGCGCCCGCGGCACACGTCGCCGCGAACAGGAGCGCGAGCGGGGTCGCGATCGTCTTGCGCATCTCTTTCGTCCTCGTTTTCGATCCAAGGCAAACGGCGCGCGCGTCCGCGAGGACACGCGGCGACACGAAGCACGCAACAGCTCAGGCGAGCGGCGGGCCGCGCGGATCGGGGAGGGCGAAGAGCGGCGCAAAGCCGGGGAGCGACGCCTCGGAGGCCCGGATCGGCCTCGCGCCGGCGTCCGGCGCGGGAACCGCGGCGCTGTTCGGGAGGACGGCGCCGTGGTGCGACGCGATCTGGCAGACGGGGCACGCGAAGTGCTCGTCGGCGAGGCCGTGGTGGTGCACGAACGGGGCGAGGATCGTGACGGCGAGCGCCAGCACGCCGAGCAGCGCGATCCAGGACTGCAGCCGTTCCCGCACGAGGGGCTTCACGCGGCGGAGGCTAGCGGGGCGGGGAGGGGGCTGTCAAGAAACGGCCGCGTCCGGGGGCCGGGAAAGGGCTCCGGCGCAGGCTCCGGGTACAATCGCTCCTCTCTCCGGGAGAGCCGTTGGAAGGGCACGTCGAGGCGATCGTTCCCGTCCTGGTCTGGCCGGCTGCGCAGCTCAGCGCCGTCGCGGTGACCGCCTGGGGCCCGTCAATTGGCCGCGGGCCGCTGGTCTTCACCTTGGCCTGCCTGGGCCTCGCCGGCGCCCTCTTCGCCCTCGCGCGCTGGATCCCGCACGAACCGTGGCTCGAGAACGACGGCGAGATCTTCCCGGACTTCGTGCATACGGCCTTCATCGGCCCGGTCGCTGCACCCCTCCGGGCGCGGGCGTAACGGGAGGGCCGGCCGGATGCCGAGAGCCACCGTCCTCGCCGCCCCGCTCGAGCTCCGGCTCGAGGAGCGGCCCCGCCCGGCACTCGCGCCCGGCGACGCCCGCGCCCGCGTGCGACGGGCCGGCATCTGCGGGACCGATGTCGCGATCTACCGCGGCGACTACCGCGTGCCGCTCCCATTGGTCCTCGGCCACGAATGGTCGGGCGAGGTGATCGAGGTGGCGCGCCGGACCGACGAGCCCTGGCTCGGCCGGCGCGTCACCGCGGAGATCAGTCGCCACTGCGCCGCGCGCGGCACGGAGCAGCTCTGCCCGCTCTGCGCGCGCGCGCTCCCGACCCACTGCGCGACGCGGACGGTGACCGGGATCGCCGGCGCCGACGGCGCGTTCGCGGAGGAGATCGTCGTGCCGGTGGGAACGCTGGTCGCGCTGCCGGATTCGCTCGACGACGACGCGGCGGTGCTGGTCGAGCCGTTCGCGGCGGCGCTGCAGGCCGTTGCGCTGTCACCGGTCGCCCCCGGCGAGCTGGTCGTGGTGCTGGGTGCCGGCCGGCTCGGGGCGCTGATCGCGCTGGTCGCCGAGCGGCTCGGCGCGCGCGTCGTCGCCGTCGGCCGCGAGCGGACGCGGCAGCGGCTCGCGCCCTTCGGACTCGCGGTCGAGGTCGCCGACATCTCCGCGCGGGTCGCGCCGGACGACCCGCTCGCCGCCGCGCCGTCGGCGCTGCTCGACCGCGTCCGGTCCCTGTCGGACGGTTGCGGCGCGGACCTCGTCGTCGAGGCGACCGGAAGCGCCGAGGGGCTCGCGACCGCGCTCGACCTGGTCCGGCCTCGCGGCACGGTCGCGCTCAAGTCGACGCCCGGGCAGCCCGTGGCGCGCTTCGACCTGACGCGGGCGGTCGTGAACGAGGTCCGGCTGCAGGGCTCGCGCTGCGGCTCGTTCGCCGAAGCGCTTGCCTTCCTCGAGCGCCACCCGCTGCCGCTCGACGCGCTGATCGAGGCCTCGTTCCCGCTGGCCGAGGCAGGGCGGGCGCTGGAGGAGGCCGCACGCGGCGGGAAGTTCGTACTGGAGTGCGGGTAGAATCTCCACCCCCACGAAAGGACGATCGATGCGCACCCGACGGGCCACCCTAACACTCCTCCTCTGTGCGGTAATCACTGCGGTCTCCGGCGCCTACGCCGAACAGATGCCGGCGGCCGCGCCTCCGGCCCACGCCGAGACCAGCTGGCAGGTCCCCGAGCTGTTCGCCTTCCACGAGGTGATCGCCACGATCTGGCACGAGGCCTGGCCGGCCAAGGACATCGCCCAGCTCGAGGCGCTGCTGCCGCAAGTGAAGGCCGGCGCGGCCAAGGTCGCGGCGGCGCCGCTGCCCGGGATCCTGCGCGACAAGGAGGCCGCGTGGAAGCAGGGGGTCGCGGCGCTGGAGAAGACGGTCGCCGACTACGAGACCGCCGCCGCGTCGGGCGACGACGCGCGCCTCCTGGCTGCGGCCGAGGCGCTGCACACGCAGTTCGAGAAGCTGGTGCGCACGATCCGCCCGGTGACGAAGGAGCTCGACGCCTTCCACCAGGTTCTCTACCCGCTCTATCACCACCAGCTCGATCCCTACGACGCGGCGGCGGTGAAGGCCACCGTCCCGCAGCTGCAGGAGAAGATGGCGGCCCTGGCCAAGGCTCCGCTGCCGGAGCGGTTCGCGCCGAAGACCGCCGCCTACGAAGAGGCCCGCGCGGCGCTCGGCCGCGAAGTCGACGCCTTCGCTGCCGCGGTGGCGACCGGGGACGCGGCGAAGGCCAAGGCCGCGGCCGAGACGATGCACTCCGCCTACGTCAAGCTCGAGACCGTTTTCGGTTGAGCCGGCTTCGCCAGGCTGCGCCGGGCTACGCCGGGCTACGCCGGGGGTGAGAAAGGAGCGCGATGCCCCACGAGGTGACCCTGATCCCCGGTGACGGGATCGGCCCCGAAGTGGCCGATGCGACGCGCCGCATCATCGACGCCTCCGGCGCGGTGATCGCCTGGCACGAGGTGCCGGCCGGACTCGGCCCGTTCGAGGCCACCGGCACCCCGCTGCCGCCCGCGACGCTGGCCTCCCTCGAGGCGACGCGCGTCGGGCTCAAGGGCCCGATCACGACACCGGTCGGCGGCGGCTTCCCGTCGGTCAACGTCGCGCTGCGCAAGGCCTTCGACCTGTACGCCAACTACCGCCCCGCACGGTCGATGCCGGGCGTGCCCACGCGCTTCACGGACGTCGACCTGATCGTCGTGCGCGAGAACACGGAAGGGCTCTACAGCGGGATCGAGCACCAGGTCGTGCCGGGGGTGATCGAGAGCCTGCGGATCGTCACCGCGACCGGCTCGGAGCGGATCCTGCGCTTCGCCTTCGAGGTCGCGCGGCGCGAAGGGCGGCGCAAGGTGACGGCGATCCACAAGGCCAACATCCTCAAGCTGAGCGACGGGCTGTTCCTGACGATCGCGCGCCGGATCGCGGAGGAGTTCCCCGAGATCGAGTACGCCGAGTCGATCGTCGATGCCACGGCGATGCGGCTCGTGATGGACCCGAAGCAGTTCGACGTCCTGGTGATGGAGAACCTCTTTGGCGACATCCTCTCCGACCTGGCCGCGGGGCTCGTCGGGGGCCTCGGGCTGGCGCCGTCGGGGAACATCGGCGAGTCGGTCGCGCTCTTCGAGGCGGTCCACGGCTCGGCCCCCGACATCGCGGGGAAGGGGATCGCCAACCCGACCGCGCTCCTGCTCTCGGGGGTGATGATGCTTCGGCATCTCGGCGAGGGCGCGGCCGCGGACCGCGTCGAGGACGCGGTGCGGCGGGTGCTGGGCGACGGCAAGGTCCGTACGGGCGACCTCGGCGGGTCGGCGTCGACGCGGCAGTACGCGGACGCGTTGATCGCGGCGATGGGTTGAGCGGACGACTTACCGGCTTACGGTTGCTGTCCCCGATTCGACCGGCCTACCGGCTTACGGTTGCTGTCCCCCACTGCGGTGCAGCCACTGCGTCCGCGGGCGGACGTCGATCGTTACCACCGCCTCGTCGATCAGCACCGGCTCGGAGCGGCCGTAGGCTTCCCAAAGCGCAGCGAATTTCTCGCCGCGGTTGGGCCGCTCGTCGGGCTGGGTCGGGTCGCACCCATAGTCGAACGGATCGCAGGTTGAGCGGCTCTCGGCGGCGAGGAAGCGGGAGTACTCGCGCGGCACGACCTGGTGCCAGAGCCGGACGCGCACGAGCATCGAGCCGGTGGCCCGGGCGGGGATCCAGACCGGGTAGCGGGTGTCGTCCCAGTTCGCCAGCCCGCCGCTCGCGGGATCGTTCGCGAAGCGGGCGCCGACCGGCTCGGTCTCGGCGTCCGGCCGGAACCCGCGCGGAGGGATCCGGTTGTCCTTGACGACGCAGTCGTTGAGCACGAAGTGGAACATCTCGTGTCCCGTGGCGGCGTCCACGGTGTCGCAGCGGCCGTTGCCGTTGTAGTCGAACACCCCGTGCTTCGCCTCGTAGACCTTGAGGTGGGGGTCGTCGAGCAGCGTCGCGCTGGCGGCGTCGTAGCGGCCCGAGGACCAGTTCGTCTCGGCCTCGGTGAGCGAGCCGTCGCGGTCGGCGTCGATCCCCGCCGCGACCTCGAGCCAGGCGCGCCGCCCCTCAGTGTAACCGGTCGGGAACTTGTGCCCGCCAAGGTTGGTGACCCGCACGTCGACCGGGAGATAGCGGCGGGAGAAGACCAGCCGGGTCGCGGAGACGCGCAGCTCGGCGGTCCGCTGCTGCAGCAGGTCGAGCGTCGCCGTGCGCGCTTGCGCGTAGGCCGCGGTGCGTCGCAGCGGCACGCCGTACTCGCCCGCCAGCAGATCGAGCATGAAGACGTTCGCGCCCTGGAACTGGTGGGTGCGGTAGGGGCCCTCGAGCTCCGTGCCCGTCCCGCGCGGGCCGGGCGGCGACGAGCAGGCCGTCGCGGCGTCGGCCCGGCCGTCGGCGTCGAGGTCGGGCCGCGGCATGTGACAGGCCTGGCAGGTCGCGGCGACGCGCGAGCCGGCGCGCGCGTACTCCGACTGCTGCCACTCGCGGTAGGTCCGCTCGATCGGGAAGCGGTAGCCGAGATCGGCCCCGCTCTGCGCGTCGCGGCGGTTCTTCACCGGGTTCGTGATGTCGTGGCACTGCCCGCAGAGCGCGGCCGAGCGCTGGAACGGCGTCGCTGCGAACTGGTGGCCGGTCGGGACGGAGTCGGCGAAGGGGCCGAACATCAGTTCGGGCGTCCGCGAGAGGTAGATCTGCGCGTTCCCGGCGTAGGGCGCGCGCGGATCGGCGAACTCCCCCTCCGGTGGCTGCGAGGCGTCGTACATCCGGTGGCAGCTGGCGCAGACGATCCCCTCGAAGTCGGTGTTGTTGCGCTCCGGCGTGCCCTGCAGGCAGCTCCCGTCGAACGGCTGGCCCCATGCGTTCTCGCAGCTCGAGCGCCCCTCGTACCAGGCCTTGGGAGCGTGACAGCGCAGGCAGAAGTCGCCGACGCCGACGTGGCCGAGCTTCGCGTCGTCCTGGTTGGCAACGTCGAGCGCGGCCCAGAAGAGCGGGTCGCGCGCGGCGTTGGCCATCAGCGAGCCGGCCCAGGTGTCGTGCGGCTCGAAAGGCGCGACGTCGGGCGCGCGGTAGCCGCCGTGGCAGACGCTGCAGCGTCCCGGCACGTCGAGCAGCCCCGGCTCGGCGTGGTTGGCGAACGGGGGAAAGGCCGGATCGCCGCTCCCGTCGCGCGGCTGCGTTCCGGGGAGGGGGACGCCAGCGGGGGGGGCGGCGGCGAACACCAGCAGGGCGGTCCCGGCGAGCAGCAGGAGCGCGGCGGACAGCCGGGGTCGGCGCAGTGACATTGGCATGCCGCGATCGTACCCCGTCAGCCGCCGTAGAGCACGCTGTAGAAGGCCTTCGGCAGCGGGCTGTTGTCGAGGAAGCGGCCGGCCGGCGAGGCCCCGAGCAGCAGCGCGTCGGAAAAGTCGGGCTTCGTCGCGCGCCAGACCTCGCACGCACCCGGGAAGTAGTGCGTCCACTGCAGCAGCACGGCGCCGTTCGCGAGCCGCGTCACGGTCAGGAGCGCTCCCGAGGAGTTCAGTTCGACGAAGCGGTAGTCGATCCGAGTGTAGGTCATCCGGGCCGGGTCGAAGCGCTGGCCCTGCGGCAGCGCGACGTGGTCGTGCACGCCCTGGCCCTTGGCCTCGGCGAACTGCAGGTGGCGGCGTGCCCACGGCCGGCTCGAGCCGCAGCCCCCGTCGCTGGCCGGCTCGGCCTCGAGGATGTCGATCATCACCGAGTCGGCGGCGACCGGGTCGTCCGAGACGACGAGGTTGCAGGGCCACTCGTTGCGGAAAATCGCCCACGGCCGGGGGACGACGTCGAAATTCTTGCAGGGATGTCCGTAGAGCATGTCGCCGACGGTCAGCACCGTCCGCTGCGCGAGCGAACGCACCGCGGGGTCGCCGGGTACGACCGGGCTGCCCATGATGTCGGCCAGCACGGAGGCCTCGGGTACGTCGTTGAAGAGCCACTCGTGCATCCGGTCGGCCCGGTCGATCGACCCGAGGTGAGCCTTGTACCCGAGCGTCACGTTGGCCTGGCCGTGCCGTTTGACGATCGGCACGTTGACCAGGTAGTCGCTCGAGAGGACCACCGACGCGATCCGCGTGTCGGGCGGCTGGTTGACGTAGGCCGGGCTCCAGGTGACGTACTGGCGCGGGTCCGGCGCGTCGCCGGACGGGGCGTCGTCGTCTCCGGGGGCGAACCCCTCGCCTCCGCAGGACGCGGAGAACTTCACGTCGGGGAAAACGGCCTTGACGCGGTTCTTGAACCAGGTCGCCAGGCAGCGGCTCGGCGCCGTGTTGGTCGCGTCGTAGATCGTGCAGTTGCCCGACAGCCCGCCGGTGCGCACGAAGCCCTTGATCACGGAGATGCACGGCTCGGGAACGGCGTCGATGACGTTCCCCGCGCCGTCGGCCGTGTCGATCGAGTTGTTGAGGTTCACCTTGATCGCCAGTTTCCGCGTTTCCGGCGCGGCGCGCGGGAAGACGCGCTGCCAGGCCTCATCCACCCCGGCGTCCTTGAGGACCATCACGGCCTGATCGAGCATCCGGTCGATCGAGGCCTGGTCGAGGTAGTCGCGGTACATCCCGGTGGTGCGCGGCCAGCGTGCGGCGTGGCCATGGTGGACGTGCACGACGCGCGGGAGGGCTGCCGTCCCGTCCGCGCCCGCCGCGCCGCCCATCTCTTCCGCCCACGCGAGGTGCCCGAGGACGACCGGGGCTGCCGAAGCGATCGCGGAGCGTCGGATGAACGTGCGCCGTCCGTGGTCCGGACTTCTCCCTCGAGACTTGCTGCGAACCATCACACCTCCGGGGCCTGCTGATACCGCGGTCTGGCGCGCAGGGCAAGCGGAAACTGACAGGGACCGCGCAGGGCGACCGCGGCGCCCCTTTCCGGCCCCGCGCGATGTGCCATCGTCCAGGGCCGATGGCTGCTCCCCCATGGGAGGAGGCGCTCGCGCGCCTCAGCCCCGACCTGCCGCGCCTCGAGACCGTGATCGACGTCGTCGACCAGTTGGTCGACTTCGCGCTCGACTTTCGCCAGTCGGGCCACCCCGGCGGCTCGCGCTCGAAGGTCCCGATGCTGGTCACCCTCGCCCTGTCGGGGGCGATGCGATGGGACCTCCGGCATCCGGAGAAGGTCGGCGCCGACCGCTTCGTGCTCGCCGCGGGTCACACCGTTCCGGCGGTCTACGCGCTGCTGGCCGCGCTCCACGAGGCGCTCGCCGCGCGGGCGGCCGCGACGGGCGACCCGCGGTTCGCCGCCGCGAATGCCGCGCGCTGGTCGCTCCGCGCCGACGAGCTCCTGGCGCTGCGCCGCCGCGGGGGGCTTCCCGGGCACGCCGAGTTCGCCGGCAGGTCGCTCTTCCTGAAGTTCAACACCGGGCCCTCGGGGCACGGCCTGCCCGCCGCGGCCGGGATGGCGCTCGCGCTCCGGCGCGGCGGACTGCCCGGCGTGCGTGTCTTCGCGCTGGAAGGGGAGGGCGGCGCGACCGCCGGCAGCACGCACGAGACGCTGAATGCGGCCTGGGGCCTCGGTCTCGACAATCTCGTCGTGCTGCTCGACTGGAACGACTTCGGGATCGACCCGCGGCCGGCCTCGGCGGTCATCTACGGGACGCCGACGGACTGGTTCGCGAGCCACGGCTGGCGCGTCGCGGGCGTCGCCGACGGGGCCAGCCCGGCGCAGCTCGCGCGCGCCCTCTACCAGGCCACGCTCGATCCGGAGCCCGGCGGCCGCCCGGCGGCGGTCTGGGCGCGCACGCGCAAGGGGCGGGGCTACGGCCGCTTCGACAGCGCGAGCCACGGCGTGCCGCACGCCGCCGGCGCGCCTGCGTTCTGGGAGACCAAGCGCCCGTTCCAGGAGCGCTACGGCGTGCGCTTCGACGGCTTCGGCGAGCCGGCACCGTCCGATCCCGCCGCGCGCCGCGCGCGCGCCGCGGCGAACCTGCGCGTCGCGCTCTCGGTCCTGCTCGACGACGGCGAGAGCTGCCGCTTCGTTGCCGAGCGACTGGTCGAGCTGGGCGAGGCGGTTCCGGAGCGGCCGGGCGGCCTCGCGGCGGCCGGGGCCCGGAACCCGTGGCGCGACCCGCGGCTGACCGACGCGCGAGCCTACCCCGAGGCACTCTGGTTCACGCCCGGGACGCGGGTCTCGAACAAGGTCGCGATGGGTCGCTGGGGCGCCTGGGCCAACAGCTGGGCCCGCGAGGCGTACGGACGGCCGCTGTTTCTGGCGCTCTCGGCCGACCTCGCCGAGTCGACGAGCCTGGCGCTCTTCGCGCGCGACTTCGAGGGGCGCGCCGGCTTCGGCGACTACGAGCGCACGGCGAACCCCGACGGCGTGCTGCTGCCGGCGCAGATCACGGAGTTCACCAACGCGGCGATGGCGGCGGGGATCGCGTCGGTCAACTTCGACCCGGCGCCGGAACGCGATTGGAACGGCTTCGCGGCAGCTCACTCGAGCTACGGGGCGTTTGCCTACCTGCAGTACGGGCCGATGCGGCTCTACTCCCAGATGGCGCAGGATGCCGAGCTGAAGATCGGGCCGGTGCTGTGGGTGCTCGGGCACTCGGGCCCCGAGACCGCGGAGGACAGCCGCACCCACTTCGGCGTCTTCGCACCGGCGGTGTCGCAGCTCTTCCCGGAGGGGCAGGTCTGCGACCTGCACCCGTGGGATCCCAACGAGGTCCCGGTGCTGATCGCGGCCGCGCTGGCGGGCGGGTTCCCGATCCTCGCGCTGCACCTCGTTCGCCCGCCGCTTCTCGTGCCGGACCGCCGTGCCCTGCAGCTTCCCTCCCGGTTCGACGCCGCGCACGGGGCCTACCTGCTGCGCGAGGCGCGGCCGGACATGCCGCGCGACGGCGTGATCGTGGTCACCGGCGCGTCGAGCACGGCAAACCTCGTGGGGCTGCTGCCGGAGCTCGAGCGCCGCGGGCTGAACCTGAAGATCGTTGCCGCGCTCAGCCCGCAGCTATTCGACCGCCAGCAGGCGGCCTACCGCGAGCGCGTCCTGTCCGAGACCGACCGGCTCGACGCGCTGGGGATCACGAACCGCTCGCGCGCGTCGCTGGCGCGCTGGCTGCCGGACGGCGACGCCCTCTCCGCCTCGCTTTGCGCCGACTGGGACGACCGCTGGCGCACGGGCGGCACGGTCGAGGAGGTGCTCGAGGAGGCGCACCTCGATCCGGACGCGATCCTCGACGCGGTGGTCCGCTTCGCCGGCGCGCGCGGGGCCCGGCTCCGGCGGCACGCGGCGCGGCTGGAGGCGCTGCGAACCGGTCCGCCGTGAGCGCGCCGGGCACCCTCGTCGTCGTCAACCGGAACGCCGGCACGGCGGCGCGCCGGCGGGCGCTCCGCGCGGCACTGGCGGAGCGCGCGGCGGCGCCGGCGGGGGGCGCGGCGGCGGCGGGGGGCGCTCCCGGCCGCTCCGGCTTCGCGCTGCGGGAGACCGGGAGCTTCGGCGACGGGCTCGCGGCGGCGTGCGAGGCGGCGCAGCGCGGGGTCCTCCGCGTGGTGGCGGTCGGTGGCGACGGGACGCTGCAGGCGGTGGCCGCCGGGCTCGTCGCCGGCCAGCCCGACCCGGCGACGCGTCCGTTGCTGGGTCTGGTGCCGGCGGGGCGGGGGAACGACCTTGCGCGCGCGCTCGGCCTGCCGTTCGAGCCGCGGGCCGCGCTGGCGCTCGCGCTCGCGGGACAGCGGACGCTCGCGCTCGACCTCGGTCGCCTCGTTGCCGACGGGCGGGAGGTGATCTTCGTCAACGCCGCAGGGCTCGGCTTCGACGGCGACGTGGCCGTGCGGGCCCGGCGCCTGCCGCTGCACGGATTCCCGGCCTACGCCCTCGCCGCGCTGGCCTCGATGGTGGCCCGGCCCGGCCCGTGGGAGACGGACGCCTCGATCGACGGCCGGCCGTTCCGAGGCGCGGTGATCCTCTTCACGGTCGCCAACGGCCGCACCACCGGCGGCGGCTTCGTGATGGCCGCCGCGGCCCGGCCGGACGACGGGCTGCTGGATTACGCCCGGGTCGGCCCGTCGAGCCGCATCGAGGTGCTGCGCTTCCTGTGGCGGGCGCTTCGCGCCGAGCTGGGCGAGGAGCCCCGCTTCGAGTTCGGCCGGTTCAGGCGGCTTACGGCGAGTTTCACGCCCGGGATCCCGATTCACGCCGACGGCGAGATCGTG
This sequence comes from uncultured Acidobacteriota bacterium, assembly GCA_963702425.1. Taxonomy (GTDB): domain Bacteria; phylum Acidobacteriota; class Polarisedimenticolia; order J045; family J045; genus JALOKP01. The sequence goes on along the minus strand of CAVPCQ010000003.1, from coordinate 89,351 downwards.
GCGACCGGAGCCGGAGCGGTGACGATCGACGTTCTGCCGGCCGCTCTGCGCGCGATCGTCCCCGGGCCGGAGTAAACTCCCGCGTCCTCCGGAGACCCGATGACTGCCGATCCCGTCGCGACGCGCGCCCTGCCGGCCCCGCCGCCGGCCTACCGTTGGGCCGTGCTGGTCGTGCTCAGCCTCGCGATGTTCGGGAACTACTACGTCTACGACTCGATCAGCCCGCTGGCCGACGTGCTCGTCAAGCAGCTCAACTTCACCGACGACAACATCGGCCTGCTCAACGCGATCTACAGCTTCCCGAACATCATCATGGTGCTGATCGGCGGGCTGATCATCGACCGCATCGGCGTCAAGAAGTCGACCTTCCTGTTCTCGATGCTCTGCGCGCTCGGGGCGGTCCTCACCGCGCTCACGCCCACCCTGCCGATGATGGCAGCGGGCCGCCTGCTGTTCGGGCTCGGCGCCGAATCGCTGATCGTCGCGATCACTACCGCGCTGGCCCAGTGGTTCCGCGGCAAGGAGCTCTCCTTCGCTTTCGGCATCAACCTGACGATCGCGCGCCTCGGCTCGTTCGCCGCGCTCAACTCGCCGACCTGGGCGCACGACGCCTACCAGGGTTGGCAGGGGCCGTTGCTGATCGCAACCGTCTTCGGCTTCGTGTCGTTGATCGCAGGGGCGGTCTACTGGATCATGGAATCGGGCGCGATGAAGCGCTACGACATGGCGACCGCCGGCTCGTCCGACAAGGTCGTATTCGGTGACATCCGCGCCTTCGGGCGCTCCTACTGGTTCGTGGTCGCGCTGTGCGTGACCTTCTACTCCGGGATCTTCCCGTTCCAGACCTTCGCCGTGAAGTTCTTCCAGGACGCGCACGGCGTGTCGCGCGAGGAGGCCGGCTTCCTGTCGTCGATGCTGACCCTGTTCGCGATGATCTGCACGCCGCTGTTCGGGCTGCTCGTCGATCGCGTCGGCAGGCGCACGCAGTTCATGATGTTCGGCTCGCTGCTGCTGGTGCCCGTCTACCTGATCATGGCCTACAGCAGCATTTCGCTCTACGTGCCGATGGCGATCATGGGGATCTCGTTCTCGATGATCCCGGCCGTGATGTGGCCGTCGGTCGCCTACATCGTCGGGCAGAACAAGCTCGGCACGGCATACGGGTTGATGACGATGATCCAGAACATCGGGCTGTTCGGCTTCAACCTGTTGATCGGCTGGGCCAACACCGCGTTCGACGCCAGCGCCGCCAACCCGGCCGGCTACCGTCCGGGGATGTGGATCTTCTCGATCACGGGGATCCTCGGCCTCTTCTTCGCCTGGCAGCTGCGGCGGGCGGAGAGCGGGCCGGGCGCTCACGGCCTCGAGACGATCACCGTGGCCGGCGGCGCCCGGTCGCCCGAGGTCATGGCCGGGATCGAGGGTCCGGGGTAGGCGCTCGTGGCCGCCACCGACACGCGCGAGCGGCTGGAGCGCCTGGTGATCGCCCGCTCCCGACTGCGGATTTCGCGGGTCGGCGACGACGAGCGGCTCGACTACGAGCTGGGGTACGACTCGTCCGCGCTGCTCCAGTTGCTGCTCGACGCGGAGGACGCCTTCGGGATCGAGGTCCCGCCCGAGCGCGTCCCCGAGCTGGTCGGCGCGCCGTTCTCGCGGCTGATCGCGCTGGTCGAAGCGGCGCGTGCCGGCGCGGGGGATGCCGCGTGAAGGCGGCGGTCGTCCGCGACGCGGCGCTGTCGCGCGCCCTGCTCGCGCTGGTCTCCGCGGTGGAGCAGGGCCTCCCCGCGCGCGGGTTCGTCACGGTGCCCGCGGACGACCCGGAGGTCGACCTGGTGGTCAACGCCACGACGCTGGAGCACGCGCGGCCGAACTACTTGCGTCCCGATCCGTCGGTCTTCCTCGCGACGCTCATCGACAGCGACGGCACCGACTTCGCCGACGAGGCGGCGCTGAAGCGCGCAACCTACGCCGCGCTGGTCAAGACGATGTCGAATCTCGTCGTCCACCGCGTGCAGGCCGGGGCGTTCGCCGGCCGGGCCTTCTTCATGACGCCGGAACTCGGCTTCCGCCCGCGGCCGGCGGGCGACGCGCTGGCTTCCGAGGTGCTCGACACCGTCGCGCCGCTGGCCGGGGCGCGGCTCGTGATCGACAACCGCCTCGACGAGGACCTGCCGCGCGAGCTCCACGACGGCGATGCGACGACCCGCGCCCTCGCCACGGCCGGCCGGCGCCTGGCCGCACTCCACCTGCTGCCGACGGTCTTCGACATGAGGGACGTGCTGACCGAGCGCGACATGCGCCTGGTGATGAAGTACTTCGGCCTCAAGCAGCTCTCCTACGGCAACCTCTCGGCGCGGCGCGACGCGGAGAGCTTCTGGATGACCGGCCGCGGGGTGGACAAGGGGCAACTCTCGCGCATCGGGCAGGACCTGCTGCTGGTGAAGGGTTACGACGAAGCGACGCGGACGATCCTGCTCTCGGTTCCCCCCGGGACCGATCCGGCCGCCCGCGTCTCCGTGGACGCGATCGAGCACCTCACGATCTACCGCGCCGTCCCCGAGGCCGGGGCGATCGTCCACGTCCACGCCTGGATCGACGGGGTGCCGGCCACGCTCCAGAGCTGGCCCTGTGGCACTCGGCAGCTGGCGGACGAGGTCGCCGGGCTGGTGCTCGCCGCGCCCGATCCGTCGCGCGCGGTGATCGGCCTGAAGAACCACGGCCTGACGATCGTCGGCCGCTCGCTCGACGAGGTCTTCGAGCGGATCGAGGGGCGCCTAACGCAGGAGATCCCCGTCCTGTGAGCGGGCCGCGCACGATGGTCGAACTGGTCGCCGGGCTCGCGGACGGCGGCGAGGATCACGGCCTGACGCTGGTCGACGCCCGCGGCACGGAGCGCGCCTTCTCCTGGCCCGCGTTCCATCGCAAGATTCTCGTCCACGCCGCGGCGCTCGCTGCGCAGGGGATCGAGCGGGGGGACCGCGTCGTCGTCTGCCCGACCAGCGATCCCGACGTGCTGGCCGGCTTCCTGGCGCTGTTCCACCTGGGCGCGGTGCCGCTGTCGGTCAGCGGGCTGACGATGGGACAGGCGGCGGGCGCGCAGCTGCCCTTCGTCGCCGGGCTGCTCGCGAGCACCGGGGCGAAGGCGGTCTTCACCCAGCCCGAGCTGATCGGTGGGAACGACGAGCTCCAGCACGTCTCCCCCGCGCGCCTGATCGACTTCGTGCCGTCTTCGCTCGACGTCGACGGGCCGGTGCCGGACCGTGCCGCCGGCCGCGGTGAGCCCGGGCGACCTCGCCTTCGTGCAGTTCTCCTCGGGCAGCACCTCGCGCCCCAAAGGGGTCCGGCTCACCCACGAGAACGTCCTCGACAACACGCGCCTGATCGCCGAAATCGGCCGCCGCCACCGCGACGAGTCCGCCTGCAGCTGGCTGCCGCTCTACCACGACATGGGGCTGATCGGGGCCCTCCTCACGACGCTCTACGTCACGCCGCGGCAGATGGTGATCATGAACCCGATCCGCTTCCTGATGAAGCCGATCGCCTGGCTCGAGACGATCAGCCGGATCGGCGCGCGGATCTCCGTCTGCCCCAACTTCGCGCTCGACCTGTGCACCGACCGGATCAGCGACGAAATGCTGGACGAGCGCCGGATCGACCTCGCCTCGTGGGAGGTCCTGTTCGTCGGCGCCGAGCCGGTGCGCCCGGCGTCGCTCCGGCGCTTCGCCGAGAAGTTCGCGCGGGTCGGGTTCGACGGGCGCGCGCTCCACCCGGTGTACGGCCTGGCGGAGGCGACCCTGATCGCCACCAGCCCCCGTTTCCAGGAGCCGATCGTCACGCGCCGCGTCGACGGGATCGAGGTTCCGGCGGTCGGCCGGGCGGTCGGCGACCTCTCGATCCGGATCCGCCGCGACGACGGCACCGTGGCGCCGCCGCTCGAGACCGGCGAGGTCCTGCTGCGGGGGACGTCGGTGACCGACGGCTACCTCGACGAGGAGACCGGGGCGCAGCCGTTCGAGGAGGGCTGGCTGCGCACCGGCGACCTCGGGATGCTCGACGACGACGGCCGGCTCTACGTCACCGGCCGACTCAAGGACCTGATGATCATCAACGGGCGGAACTACTACGCCCACGACATCGTCGCCGACCTCGAGGAGCTGCCGTTCATCGAGCGCGGCAAGGTCCACGTCTTCTCGTTGGAAATCGAGGGGCGCGAGGCGCTGATCGTGCTGACCGTACCGCTCGGCCGCATGACCCCGGTGGTCCGGGCCAAGATCGCGGCCTTGCAGGCCTTCATGAAGCTCGGCGGTCCGCGGGGCTGGTGGAAGGGGGCCAGCCTGGGCGATCTCGAGTCGTACGTCGAGAGGCTGATATCCTCCGACCAGGCCGAGCTGATCAACGAGGTCAAGCGCTACGTCCTGGCCCGGCACGGGGTCCCGGTGCACGACGTGCTCTTCGTGCCGCGGATCCCGCGCACGACGTCGGGCAAGGTCAAGCGCGACCTGTGCGAGAAGCTCTACCACGAGACCAGGGACTGACGCGCGCCCCCGCGCGGCCGGCAGCGCCCGGGAGAAGAGCCCATGCACGAGCTCGAAGCGCTGCTCGCGAAGATCGCGGACTGGGTCTGGGGGCCGCCGCTGCTGATCCTGCTCGTCGGCACCCACCTCTACCTGACGCTCCGCACGCGCGTCATCCAGCGCTACCTGGGGCGCGCGATCCGGCTCTCGGTCAAGGCCGACCACGGCGCGGAAGGGGACGTCAGCCAGTTCGGCGCGCTGACCACCGCGCTGGCGGCGACGATCGGCACCGGCAACATCGTCGGCGTCGCCACCGCCGTCTCGCTCGGCGGTCCGGGCGCCGTGCTCTGGATGTGGCTGACGGGCGTCTTCGGAATCGCGACCAAGTACTCCGAGGCTCTCCTGTCGGTGAAGTACCGGATCAAGGACGAGCGCGGGATGATGGCCGGCGGGCCGATGTACGTGCTCGAGCGCGCGCTCGGGATGCGCTGGCTGGGCCTGATCTTCGCCGGGCTGACCGCGGTCGCCGCCTTCGGGATCGGCAACATGGTCCAGGCCAACTCGATCTCGTCGATGGTCAGGACCTCGTTCGGGGTCTCCCCCTGGGTCAGCGGCGCGCTGATGACCGCGCTCACCGCGGTCGTGATCCTGGGCGGGATCCAGTCGATCGCGCGGGTCTGCGAGGGGCTGGTCCCGTTCATGGCGATCTTCTACGTCGCGGGCTGCGCGATCCTGCTGGTGATGGGCTGGGAGACGCTCCCCGAGGCCATCTCCCTGATCGTCTCCAGCGCCTTCACGGGGCAGGCCGCGGCCGGTGGCTTCGCCGGCGCGACGATGCGCGAGGCGCTGCGCTACGGGGTCGCGCGCGGGCTGTTCTCCAACGAGTCGGGGCTGGGGAGCGCTCCGATCGTCGCGGCTGCGGCACGGACCGCCAACCCGGTCCGGCAGGCGCTGGTTTCCTCGACCGGAACCTTCTGGGACACGGTCGTCGTCTGCGCGATGACCGGGCTCGTGGTCGTCAACACCGGCGACTGGGCCCGGGGGATGAAGGGCGCGGAGCTGACCCACGCCGCCTTCTCGCACATCCCCTGGATCGGCCCGACCGTGCTGACGGTCGGCCTGCTCACCTTCGTCTTCTCGACGATCCTGGGCTGGAGTTACTACGGGGAGAGGGCGGCCGAGTACCTGTTCGGCGTGCGGGCGATCGTCCCGTACCGGCTGCTCTGGGTCGTCGCGGTCATGGTCGGCTCGGTCGCCTCGCTGCCGGCGGTCTGGTCGTTCGCCGACATCGCCAACGGCTTGATGGCGGTGCCGAACCTGGTCTCGCTGCTGCTGCTGTCGGGCGTCATCGTGGCGGAAACGCGAGAGCACCTGTGGGAGCGCCGGGGCGGAGACGACTGAGGCGGACGACCCGTACGGCGATCGCTGCCGCCCGGAGCACCGCGACGACGGGGTTGTGTTCGCGGCGCGCCGCGGGCACCATCACCTCGGGGAGTCCGGGACTGGTGGCTTGGCAGGACGAGACCGGTCGGAGCGCCCGCGACGCAGACGCGCCGCCGGCCGCACCGCGCATCCTGCTGCTCGAGCCGCATCCCGACCACGCGGAGGTCGTGCGCGAGGCGCTCGAGCGCGCATGGCCCGACGCGGACGTTCGCACCCGTCCGCAGCAGGCCGGGGCGTTCGCGGCCGAGCACTTCGATCTGCTCGTCTGCTCCACGGCCGCGATCGACGACGCCCGGAACTGGTTGTCGCGCGTCGACGGGGCCGCTCCGCCGGTCGTGCTGATCGCCGACGCCGAGCACCCCGCGCGGCCGATGCAGGGCGCGCGGGTCGCCGCGATCCTCGACAAGCGCAACGCGCGCGGCTTCGTCGACCGGCTGGCCGGGGCCGCCGTGAGTGCCCTCCTCGCTCGCGAGCCCGGGCCCGTCGAGCCGGGGCCCACGGCCTCCGGACCGGCTGCGCAACAGGCCGCACCCGACGCGCCCGGTGCCCTGGATGCGCTGCCTGCCACAGCGGAGCCCGCACGCGAGGAAGTGCCCGGCAGCGCCATGCTCACCCCGCGGTCCTACGACGGCGGCGCGCTCCACGAGCCGCCCCCCGAGCGGGACCGGCGCGCGGACGCGCTGGCGGCCGGGATCGCGCAGGCGCTCTCCGACTTTCTCGACCACGCGGCGCCGCTGGCAGAGCTTGCGGCACGCCGCGCCGCGCGCGACCCCGTGCTGACGGCCTACCTCGGCGGCTTTTCCGCCGAATTGGGCCGCGCGCGCGGGCTCGCCGCGCGCCTGGCGCGGCTGCTCGGCGAGCCGCCCGTGCCGGCGCGGCGCACGATGCGCGCCGCCGACCTGGTCACGCTCAGGGCCGGGGCCTGGCGCGGCTGGCTGCCGGACGGCATCACGCTGCGGCTCGCGACCGAGACCGCATCCGAGGTCACCGTCGACCCGGCACTGATCGCGCCCAGCCTCGACGACCTAGTGCAGGCGCTCGCGCCGTGCGCCGATCCACCCTGCGGAATCGACGTCGGCGTGACGCCGGTCACCCTCGGGACCGAGTTCGCGGCAACGCGCCCGGGCGCGCGCGCCGGCCGGTTCGTCCGGTTCGCGCTCGCGGCGGCGCGGGGCCACGTACCGCGGGTCGATCCGGAACCGGGCCCGGTACCGGTCGGCGAGCCGGCGCTCCAGGCCGCGCTCGCGGCGGCGAAGGCGCACGGCGGCTACCTCGAGCTGCGCTGGGACCCGGTTCGCGGGCGACTCGAGGCGGCCGACCTCTACCTGCCGGCGGGGCAGCGCGTCGCACCGGAGGGCAAGGCGTTGCCGGCCGCTGTCAGCGTCCTGCTCGTCGACGACGATGCGTCGGTTCGCGAGACGGTGGCAGCACTCCTGGCGGGGGTCGGCTGGCGCCCGCTCGCGGTCCCGTCGGGGAAGGCCGCGGTCGATCTCTACCGTGCCGGGTGCCGCTACGACCTGGTGCTGCTCGACCTGCTGATGCCGGAACTCTCCGGTGCCGAGACCTTCCGCGCGCTGCGCGCGTTCGACCCGACCGTGCGGGTCGTCGTCGCCTCCGGTTCGCGTCCCGGCGAGCCGCTGCGACGGATGCTGGCCGAGGGCGCGTTGGGCTTCGTCGCGAAGCCCTTCGGCCTGAAAGAGCTGGTCGCGATCGTGGAGGCCGCTACGGGCTCTCGACCACCCGCACCGACTCGAGCGTGAGCGGGGCGACCGGCTTCCACGGCGGTAGCCCGCGTTCGCCGCTGGTCGGGCGCTGGATCAGTTTCGAGAGCGCCTCGTCGCTGCCGGCCAGCTGACCGACCGCCGTCACGCGCCCCTGCCAGTCCGGCCGCGGCGCGAGCAGCACCAGCAGCACCGGCTCGTTGTAGGTGGGTAGCCCCGCGGCGTCCGGAACGCCGGGTTCGAGCACGACCGTGCCCGCCAGGAGCTCGCGGGTCGTCCGCTCCGCCGACTCGATGCGCGGTCCCCTCGGCTGGGCCGAGACGATCGAGAGGGCGAAACCCGGGCGGAGTGCGCCGATCGTCGCCTTCTCGTAGAAGCCGGTGCGTACCAGCGTCACCAGCGTGCGCACCGACTGCGGGGCGTCGCGCGCCAGGTCGATCGTCACTTCGCCGTCGGGCGTGCCGAGCAGGAGGCGGTAGGCCTTGGCCGGGTCGAACGCGGGGATGACGCGGAACGCGACGCTCGGCGACGGCATCCCGCTGCGCCTGAGGGCCAGCTTGTAGCTCCCCTCCTTGGTCAGCTGGGGGAACATCGCGAGCAGATCGAACTTCACGCCCACGAACCCGCCGGGACCGAGTTCCTTCGTCCTGGCCGCGCCGAACGCGTCGGCGTGTGTCGGCTTGATCTCCTCGCCTCCGGGCAGCGTCACACGCAGCGACGAAGCGATGTCGCCGAGGTCGTCGACCTTCAGCCAGCCGCCGCCGTCGTTGCGCACGACGAGCTGGCCGGCGACCGGCTGGCCCGACTCGAAGACGAACCCGTCGAGCGCGATGTTCGCCGCGGCCTGGGGCGGCGCGGCGGCCGGGGGAGCGGCCGCGATGGCGGCGGCCAGGCTCGCGGCGGCGAGCGCGGCGGGGACGAGGGCGAGGCCGAGCCGGCGGGAGCGAAGGGGCGGGGTGCGGGTCATGGGGGCGATTCCTCGAGGGGAGAAACGGCGGCGATCCTAGCCTCGCGACCGGGGGGGCGCCATGGCGAGGGCCGCCTCAGGGCCGCCGCGGCGGGGGGGCCGCCTCAAGGCCGCCGCGCCAGCACCAGACCGACGACCCGCTCGGCGCCCGCCGCCGCCAGCGCGCGGGCCGCCTCGCGCAGGGTCGAACCGGTCGTTGCCACGTCGTCCACGACCAGCACGAAGCGCCCGCGGACCAGCGGCTCCCGCGCGGCGAAGGCGCCGGCGAGTGCCGTCCGCCGCGCCGCACCCACCGCCGCGGTCTGCGCCCGCGTCGGGCGGCGCTTGGTCAGCGCCCCCGGCGCGACCGGGAGCGCGAGGGCCCGCGCCACGGCACGCGCCAGCCGCCGCGGCGCGCGCCGCCGCACCGACCAGCGCAGCGGGTCCGGCGGCACCGGGACGACGAGCTGAGGGCGCCCGTCGCCGCGCGCCGCCCACGCGGCCGCCATCGCGCGGCCCAGCGGGCGCGCCAGGGCCGCGTCGCCGCCGAACTTGAAGCGTCGGTGGAACGCCACGACCGCGTCGCGGTACTCGAACGCGGCGACCAAGCCGGCCAGCGAGCCCGCACCGTCGAGCGCGGCAGCCCGCGCCGCGTCGCAGTCGGGGCAGTCGAGCGGGGAGGCGATCGACGCGCCGGGGAGGTCGCAGACCGGGCATCCCGGCCCCACGCGGCGCGGCATCGCGGCCCAGCAGCCCGGACAGGCCCCCGCTTCCGCCGCCAGCGGCAGGTCGGCGCCGCAGGCGAAGCAGGGGCCGGGCCAGAACAGCGCCAGCGCCGGAGCCAGCTCGTCGAGCGCCTTCGCGATCCAGCCCAGGCCGGGGCTCATATCTCGCTGGAAGGATAGACCGGGGCGCTCGCGATCCGGCCGGTGAGGGTGATCTCGTCCGGCGAGGTGCGCGTGGTGGCGGCGCCGAACGCGCCGCACTGCGGGCAGAGCGGGACCCAGTGCGGCAGCTCCGCCAGGCACTCGCGGCAGAAAGCCGCCGGCACGCCGCGGCCGCCCCCCTGCAGCACCGAGCGGTAGAGGTGCGCCGCGCGGTGGATGTTGCCGCGGCGCTCTTCGACCTGGGCCAGCAGGGACTGCACGTAGGGCGTCTCGCCCTGGGTGTCGAGCAGGTCCTCGAACGGTACGGCGGCCTCGTCGAGCATCTCCAGCCGCGAGTAGAGCTGGCCGAGCGCCAGCCGCGCGGCCGCGGGCCAGCGCCGCGAGGCGACGATCCCGCGCAGGGTCGAGATCGCGTCGTCCGGCCGCTCCCGCTCGAGGTCCAGCTCGCCGAGCGCCTCGAGCAGCGCGGGCTCTCCGGTCAGCAGGAACCCCTCCTGCAGCAGCTCCTTGGCCTCATCGTGCTCGCCCGATTCGGCCTGCAGCTCGGCCAGCAGCACCCGTGCCGGCAGGAAGGTCGCCTCGTCGCGCAGCACGCGACGCAGCAGCGCGAGCGACGAGCGCGACTGCCCGGCCAGCGCGCGGGCGCGCGCCAGCTCGGTGCGGATCCCCAGGCCCTGGCGGCGGTCGTTCTCGGGAAGCTGCCGCGTGCGCGAGAACAGCGATTCGAGCCGGCGCTGCGCGCGCGACGCCGCGCTCCAGTTGCCGGCGCGAATCTCGAGGTCCCGCAGCCGACGCAGCGGCCCGACCGCACTGCGCGGATTGCGGTCCACCAGGCGGGTCAGCGTGCGGCGCGCGTCCGCCGTGTTTCCCGCCGCCAGCTGGTCGAGCGCCAACGCGTGCAGCGGCTCGTCGGCGTCGGGCTCGAGGCGTCGCGCCCGATCGTGCGCCAGCACGGCCTCGGAGTGGCGCCCCGCCCGGCGCAGCACGTTGCCGAGCCGCATGTGGGCGTCGTAGTCGTCGGGTGCCTTGTCGGCGGCCTCCCGGAAGGCGGCGATCGCGTCCTCCTCCCGCTCGTCCAGCTCGGCCTGCTTGCCGCGCTCGAGGGCCCGCCCGGCGGCCTGGCGGTGGCGCGAGCTGTAGAGGAAGAAGGCGCGCTCCACTGCCTTGCGGCCCAGCCCCGAGACGAGGAACGAGAGCGTGATCAGGATCCCCAGCGCCAGCGCGCCGAGCACCAGCCCCCAGACCGGGATCGACCGTCCCAGGATCGTCGACGGGCTGTTCGAGCACGACGCGGTTGGGACGCAGGAGGAAGACCACCCCCGCCGCCAGGCCGAGCAGGACGAGCACCGAAACGAACGTCCGAAAGCGCATCGCGCGGCGAGACTAAGCCCCCGGCTGCAACGCGGTCAAGCAACGCGCCGGGGTTGCGTCCCGCGGCCGGGAGCGGCGTCCCGTCAGCGGACCCAGACCGCCAGCACCTCGCCGATGAAGGCCCGGTGGTAGTCGGCCGCGGGGTAGTGCCGGTCGATCGCCGGGTCGAGAAAGCGCGCCGGGTCGATCTCGAGGTGGGCCAGGACCCGGCACTCGATCGCCGTCCGCGCTTCGGCCACCCGCGGCACGGGGACGACCCCGCCGGCGAGCGGGTGGATCCCGGTCGCCGCCCACTTGTCGACGTCCCGGCCGGAGACCTCGCCGCAGATCTCGAGCGCCCGGTGGAACGGCTCGGGCATGAAGTTGACGGTGAAGAAGGGGCTCTCGTTGAGCAGCCCGTAGGTGTGGCGCACCGGCCGGACGAAGACGGTCACCACCGGTAGCTCCCAGAGGGTTCCGAAGCCGCCCCAGCTGATCGTCATCGGGTTGGGACGATGCTCCCCGCCGACCAGCAGCGCCCACTGCTCGTTGAGCACGTGGAACGGCCGCGTCGACCACTCCTTCGGCTCGATCCGGTGGAGCGGGGCACCGCGCCGGCCCGCCTTCGGCTCGCTCTGGTCGGTCACTGGGGAACCCTCTTCGTCTTGGCCGCGATCGCGCGGCGGATCTCCGGCAACGCGGCCCGGGTCGCGGCCATGCCGGCCTCGATCAGCCGCCGTTTCTGGGAGAAGTCGTCGAACGCGACGTCGCCGACTTCGGGGCTGAGGACGACGTCGGCCTCGCGCTCGCGGCAGCGGCTGATTTCGGCGGCCATGATCCCGATCGCCTGCATCGCGATCCCGACCTGCGTCCGCGGCGCCTTCGCGGGGATCTCGCGCGGGATCGAGACCGCGATCACGACCTCGGCCCCCATCCGCCGCGCGACGTCGGCCGGCACCGGGTTGCTCACGCCGCCGTCGACGTAGAGCTGCCCGTCGATCTCGACCGGCGCGAAGATCCCCGGGATCGCGGCCGACGCGCGCACCGCCCGCGCGACCGGTCCGCGCTCGAAGGCGACCGTCGCGCCGCTGTGCAGATCCGTCGCGATCGCGGCGAAGCGCAGCGGCAGGTCCTCGATCGCGGCGTGCGCCAGGCGGGTGTCGAGGTAGGACTCGATCCGCTCCCCCTTGGCGTAGCCGCCGCCCGAGATCAGCGAGAGCAGCGAACGGTCGAGCAGGTCGGACTCCTCGATCGCCAGCGCCTCGTACTCGATGTCGAACACGGTCGGCTTGTCGGCGTAGAGCGCGCCGATCAGCGCGCCGACCGAGGTCCCGGCGATGATCGAGACCGGGATCCGCTCCTCGGCCAGCACGCGGAGCACGCCGACCTCGGCGAACCCGCGCGCCCCGCCGCCGCCGAGCGCGAGGCCGATCCGCGGGGCGACCTCGACGGTGGGGGGAGCCGGCGGGAGGGGCAGCGCAGGGAGCTCGCGCCGCGCGGACCCGCAGCCGGCGACGAGAAGCGCGGCGACGGCAGCAGCAGCGGCGAACGCGGGGAGCGATGGGGGGCGGGAAGGGCGCATCGACGAGCCGGCATTGTATGCCCGGAGAGCGGCGCGGGCGCGGGTTCGCGGCGGTCGGCTGCGGCGTCGCCGGAGGCGGGTCCGCGGCGGCGGCGCGCCGGGACCGGATCGGCTAGGCTTCCGGCTCCCCGCGACGAGGATGCCGACCGTGGCGAAGGCGATCCAGCTCCCGTCCTACGCGCTCGTCCACCGGACGCTGGGCCCCGGCATGCACGCCTATCTCGACCTCCTGCCCCGCGCCGCGGAGAGCCCGGCGCTGGCCCGGATCGGATCGTCGGCCCACCCGGCCGAGCTGCTGCTCCGCACGTCCCGGGTCGAAATCGCCGAGGAGGACGGCTACTGCTGGGTCGACGACGACGTGCCGTGCATCGTCGTCACGCACGAGTACTACCGCACCGGCAGCGATCTCGACCTTTACCTCGACCTGCTGCACGAGCTGACCCACGTCCGGCAGCACCTCGAGGGGGCCGACCTGTGGGACCGCGGCTCCGCCTACGTCGATCGCTGGACCGAGATCGAGGGGTACGCGGTCGCGGTCGAGGAAGGCTGCCGCCTCGGCATGACGCCGGAGGACGTCGTCGAGCACCTCGCCAACCCGTGGATGAGCGAGGCCGACCAGCACCGCCTGCGCGACAACGTCAAGCGCTTCCTCGAGCAGCGCGGCCGCCGGATCGCCTGCCTGCCCTGACGCTCGCACCGACTCTGTGCACCCGCTGGATGCACGTGGCACGCCTGTAGGGGCCGGCCTCCGTGCCGGCCCGGTCTGGCCCGAACGCGAAAGCGGGCCGGCACGGAGGCCGGCGCCTACGGACGCGGCGCCGAGCGCGGCGCCTCTCGCCCGCTAATGCTTCCCGTAGGGGTGACCGGCCGCGTCCGACAGTGCGCGAAAGAGTTGCTCGAGCAGCACGGTCAGCGCCAGCTCGTGCGGCAGCGTCATCGTCCCGAAGGCCAGCGTGAACCCGGCGGCCTCCAGCACCGCGTCGTCCAGCCCGTCGGGGCCGCCGACCGCGAAGACCACTTCGCCCCGTTCGCGCCAGCGCGCGAGCCGCGCGGCGAGTTCCTCCGACGCGAGGCCCTTCCCGCGCCGGTCGAGCGCGACCAGCGTCCCGCGCGCCGGGGCCAGCGCCAGCAGCGCGCCCGCCTCCTCGCGCCGCCGCTCCGCGGCCGACGCGCGCCGGCTCTGCGCGACCGCCACGCGCCGCACCGGCGCGAGGCGCGCGATCCGCGCCAGGTAGTCCTGCTCCAGCTCGAGATACGGGCCGCGGCGCGTGCGGCCGACGGCGGCGACGACCAGCGCGGCCCCGGCCGCCACCCCTACTCCCATTCGGCGAGTAGCCTGTCGAGATCGGCCACGAGAGGGTCGAGATCACGTTGGACGATCTGCCAGACGATCGCGAGGTCCACCGCGTCGTATCCGTGGATCAGCCGGAGCCGCGGGTCACGCCTGCTCATAGACGATCTCGGCCCCGCGCAGTGCGTCGTCGCGGAAGTGCGGGCTGAGGAAGGCCGGCGTATTCAGGTCGACGCGGCGACCCAGGAGGCGCGAGAGTTCCTCCTCCATCTCGAAAAACGCGAGACCCGGCGTGTGGCCGGGGAGGAACTCGACCAGAATGTCGACATCGCTCCGGTCGTCGAAATCGTCCCGCAACACGGAGCCGAAGAACCCCAGCCGCCGGATGGCGCGCTGCAGGCAGAATCGCACGAGGGCCTCGCGATCGAACGCGATCCTCACGCGCGCGGAAGGGCGGCTCGGTCCGGCCACGTCATCCTCCCCAAGCCAAGTTACCGCGGCGGTCGTCGCCCCGTCCAGGCGCCGCCACCCCTACTCCCCGAACGACGCGACGTCGATCTGCGGGCAGTCGCCCCACAGCCCCTCGAGGCGGTAGAACTCCCGCGCGTCCTCGAGGAAGAGGTGCACGACCAGCTCGCCGTAGTCGAGCAGGATCCACTCGCCCCGCGCGTAGCCTTCGCTCGACGGCTTGCGGCCGGTCTCCTCGCGCACCTGGTCCTCGACCGCGTCGGCCAGCGACTTGACCTGCCGATCTGAGGTCCCGTGGCAGATCACGAAGTACTCGGTGAAGGCCTCGTGCCCGCGCAGGTCGAGCACGACCGGGCGTTCCGCCTTGCGGCTCAGCAGCGCGCGCACGGCCGCGCCGAGCAGTTTCTCCTCGCCTGCGTTGCCCTGGTTCCCCGCGTTCCCCGCGCTGGTCGTCATGCTCCTCCTGACCGGTACAGCCCGCGCCGCCCGATATACCCCAGGACGGCCGGTGTGACGAGGGCCTCGACCGGCGCGCCGTCCTGGACGCGCCGGCGGATCTCGCGCGACGAGATCGCCATCGGCTCCATCTCGACGCGGTACAGCGCGAGGCCGCCCGCCGGCGGGGCCTCGCCCGGCCGGCGCAGGCGCGGCCCGTCGTCGGGCCGGACCGCGGAGACGCCGGCGCTGCCCGGCCGCGGCAGCACCGCCAGGTGCGCCAGCCGCTGGATCTCGTCGGCCCGGCTCCAGGTCGGCAGCTCGTCGTAGGCATCGGCGCCGAGCACCAGGAACAGCTCGGCGTCGGCCTGCTCGCCCCGGATCTCGCGCAGCGTCTCGACCGTATACGACACGCTGCCGCGGCGGATCTCGCGCGGCGAGGGGACGAGGCCGCGCTCGCCGGCGGTCGCCAGCGCGACCATCGCCAGGCGGTCGAGCGGTGAGGCTGCGGTCGGCCGGCGGTGCGGCGGCGTGTGCGACGGGACCAGCTCGACGCGGTCGAGCGCGAGGCCGTCGCGCGCCGCGCAAGCCACCGCGAGGTGCCCGCGGTGCGGCGGGTCGAAGGTCCCGCCGTAGACGCCGACCCTCACGCGTCGTGCTCCGGCAGCGCGATCGCGGCCGCTTCGGGCCGCGGCGCACGCGCCAGCGTGGCGAAGCTGCGCACCAGGTCGGGGAGCCCCCGGCCGGTCGCGGCGGAAATCGGCAGGAAGCCCACGCCGCGCTCGGCTGCTGCCGCGCGCAGCCGTTCCAGCCGCTCCGGCTCGTCCAGCGCGTCGAGCTTGGTGGCGACGACGACGCGCGGCCGCGCCGCCAGTCCCGGGCTGTAGAGCACCAGCTCGCGCTCCAGGATCGTGAGGTCCTCGACGGGTTCGCGCAGCGACGCCGAGGAGACGTCGATCAGGAAGGCCAGCGCGCGGCAGCGCTCGACGTGCTTGAGGAAGCGGTCGCCCAACCCCTTGCCGGCGTGCGCCCCCTCGATCAGGCCGGGCAGGTCGGCGACGACGAACGACGAGTGATCTCCGGCGTCGACGACGCCGAGGTGCGGGACCAGCGTCGTGAACGGGTAGTCGGCGATCTCGGGCTTGGCGGCCGAGATGCGCGAGATCAGCGTGCTCTTGCCGGCGTTGGGGAAGCCGACGAAACCGATGTCGGCGAGCAGCTTCAGGATCAGCTTCAGCACGCGCTCTTCGCCCGCCTCGCCCGGCTGCGCAAAGCGCGGCGCCTGGCGCGTGGCGGTCGCGAAGTGGGCGTTCCCCTTGCCGCCGCGGCCCCCCTTCGCCGCGCGCCAACGCTGCCCCGGCTCGACCAGGTCGGCCAGCAGCAGCACGCCGTCGGTGTCGAGGACCTGCGTCCCGAGCGGCACCGGCAGGACGATGTCGTCGCCCGACTTGCCGGTCTTCAGGGAGCCCTCGCCGTGCCGGCCGCGCGGCGCGGTGAACTCCTTCTCGTAGCGGTAGCGGAGCAGGGTGTTCTGGGCCGGGTCGGCGACCAGCCAGATCGAGCCGCCGGCGCCGCCGTCACCGCCCGAGGGGCCGCCGCGCGGGACGAACTTTTCGCGGCGGAACGCTACCGACCCCCGGCCACCGTGACCGCCGGCGAGGGCGAGCCTGACTTCGTCGATGAACACCCGGTCCGCGGCCCGAGAGGCGAGCCGCCTCAGGCCTGCGGGACGATCGACACGAACCGGCCCATGCGGCCGCGATCCTTGAACGTCACGACGCCGTCCTCGAGCGCGAAGAGGGTGTCGTCCTTGCCGCGCCCGACGTTCGGCCCGGGCTTGATCGGGGTCCCGCGCTGGCGGACGAGGATGTTCCCGGCCTTGACGACCTGGCCGCCGAAGCGCTTCACGCCCAGCCGCTGGGACTGGCTGTCGCGACCGTTGCGGGACGAACCACCGGCTTTCTTGTGAGCCATTTCCGTACCCCCTAGCTGCCCGGCTCGATCGCCTCGATGCGCACCAGCGTGAAGTACTCGCGGTGGCCGCGCATCTTCCGGAACGTCTTGGTCCGGCGCTTCTTGAAGATCAGCACCTTCTTCTCGCGGCGCTCCTCGATGACGCGCGCGGTGACCGTGGCGCCCGCCACGACCGGCGTGCCGACCTTGAGCCCGGCATCGGAACCGACGAGCAGGACGCGATCGAAGGTGACCTGATCACCCGCCGCGCTGTGCAGCCGGTCGACGCGCACCAGTTCGCCTGGTTCGACGCGCAACTGCCGCCCGCCCGCCGCAATGACTGCGAAGGACATGAAACCTCCCGAAAGACGCGAAGCGCGGGATTCTAGGGGCGGGGCGGGGGGCCGTCAACCTGGAAGGGCGCGGGGCGGTGCGAACGGGCCCGTCGGGTCGAACGGCAGTATACTCATTGTGTATCCATCGAGGACGCCGTGCAGACCACCATCCGGAAGTGGGGAAACAGCCTCGGCCTGCGGATCCCCAAGGCCTTCGCGGAGGAGGCCGGGGTGTCGGCCGGCTCCGAGATCGGATCCTGGCGTTATCCCTGTCGACACCGCGAGGCTTCATCGTGGGGGGCCTCGTGATCCGCCCTCGCGTCACCGCCCCCGGAAGGTAGCGAGCTCGACGAGCTGCTCCGCCTGGGTCACCGACGAAAACCGGCACGACGAGTTCGACTCCGGCGGCCCGGTCGGCCGGGAGGCCTGGTGACGGCCGGGGCGTCTACGTCCCGGAGCGTGGCGACCTCGGGTCTGGCTGCAATTCAACCCGCAGGCCGGCAGCGAGCAGGCGGGCCGGCGCCCGCGCGCTCGTGATCTCGCCGCGGTCGTACAACCGCAAGTGTGCGGGCTGGCGCTCGTCTTGCCCGCTCACGTCGAACGTGAAGGGCTATCCGTTCGAGGTCGGGCTCCGCCGAGCGGCCTCGATCGTGCAGGGCGCGGTGCTCTGCGACCAGCTCAAGACTGCCCTCGACTGGAGGGTCCGCGCGGCCGCGCGAGCGCGGCTCCGTCCCGGACGAGATCCTGCGCGACGCGACGGCGCGGATCCTGGCGCTGGTGGATCCCGACCTGAGGTCTGCTGTCGAAAGCGAGGGCTACGGGACCGCGGCGACCGCCCCGGCGGAGATCGCCACCTCGCCGAGCGAAGCGCCCTCACGCGGCACACGCCGCATCGCGGCAGGCTTGGACGCGATAGTCCCCCGGCGGGAGCGGGCCGGCGCGGAAGACACCGTTCGACGCCCGCGCCAGCAACGCGACCGTCGCGCCGTTCGCGTCGAGCAGCAGGATCGCGGGGGCGTCGCTCACGACGTCGAGGCTGCCGGCGCGCGACTCGAACGGCACGCGCCGCACCAGCTCCCGCCCGCGCTCCAGCGCGACAGCCGAACCGTCTCCCTCGGGCCGCGCGCCTTCCGGCAGCAGCAGGCGGTCGGTGATCGCGATCGTCGCGGTGAACCGGCCGGGGTCGAGGCCCGTCAGGCGCAGCGCGTTCAGCAGGGGCTGGCGGTACGGCGTTCGGGCCGGCGCCGCGACGGGCGGCCCCGCCGTCGCGTCGCGCCGCGCGGCGCCCTCGGGCGCCAGGCTCCACCGCGGCCTCGGCGCGCGCGATGTCGGGCGGCGCGTCTGGCCCCGGCTCGCGCCACTCCGGCACGAGCAGGATCGACGGCCGGCAGTTCAGCTCCCAGGTGCCGAGCTCGAGCGCCTCGCCTTCGTTCAGCGCGAGGACCCCCGCGCGGGCCGGATCCTCGGTGCCGGGCGCGAAGGTCCAGCGGTCGAACCCCTCGGGGCGGATCGCGATCGCGAAGGTCCCCGCGGGGAGCGGTCCCGCGACGAGCCGGTCGAGCTGGGGCCCGCCGAGCGCCAGCCCGTCGAGCGATTTCGCCGCCTCGAGCTTCCCGATCGGCAGCGCGCTCCGCCACGGCGCGTCGGCGTGCGGCTCGAGCAGCGCGACCGACGCGCGCATCGGCACCTTGCCGTCGTCGTCGCAGGCCAGCCGCAGCTCGATCGCGGTCGCCGGCCGGACGCGGATCGCCAGCGGGACCTGCCCGGTCTCCGGGCACGTCGACCACGGTCTCGGGCACGCGCTCGTTCTCCGCGACGAGGATCGACGCCGACCAGCGGGCCGCGTCGGGCCCGTGATGGCGGGCCGCACCCGCCAGCGCCCCGGGCGCAGCCCCTGCAGCGTGGCGCGGCCGGTGGCGTCGGTCACGGCGCGGCGGTGCGCCTGGGCCTTGCGCCACGCGGAAGCCGGAGGCCGCGGTCTTCGGCAGCGGCTCGTCGGTCTCCGCGTCGAGCGTGACCTCCACCCCGCGGAACGCCTTTCCGTCCGGCCCCGTGGCCTGGATCGCGAGCGTCGCGCGCCGCTCCAGCGCGAGCACGACGTGGCCGCGCCGCAGCCCAAGCTCGAGCCGGCCGTCGCCGTACACCGGGTGCGTGGCGACCGCGACCAGCTCCCGGCGCGGCGCGCGGAGAAAGACGGTGACGCCCTCGCGCCCGAAGCTCTGGGTCGAGACGCCAGCGGCTCCGCGGTCTCCATTGGGCCCGCGTCGCGGGGGAACAGTTCGACCGCGGCGCCGCCCACCGGCTCGCCCTCCGCCGTGACGACCTTCACGTACAGCTTGTCCGTCTCCTCCTCGTCGCGCGCCCGCAGCTCGAAGTCGAAGCTCCCGATCTCGTTCGCGCGGCACTCGAACGTCGCCGACGGCGGCTCCGAGCGATCAGCCGCTCGCCCTCCGGCGCGATCGTCCAGGTTCCGTCCGCCACCTGGCCCGACCAGTTGCCGGAGTCGACCAGCGAGAAGCAGACGTGGTCCGGCTGCTTCTCCCCGGCGGCGAGCGCCGCCGCGAGCCGCGGCCCCGGCGCGACGAGCCGGGCGCAGACGGAGGCCGGCGGGCTGTTGCCGACGTTCCAGCGGGCGCGGCCGGAGCACCATGCAGCCCGTCCCGTAGCGCAGCCGGAGATCGTGCGTGCGCCCCCCCGCGGTGACCTCGATCTCGCCGACCGCGCCCGGCGCGGGGACGCCGTCGAGCGCGAGCGACTCGAAGGTCGCGCCGTTCTGCCCCGTCGCGGTCACGGTCCAGCGTCCGGGCGGGACGATCCGTCTGGCCTCCCGCGTGGAGCAGGCGGCGAAAGCGAACTCGCCCCCCCGCGCCTGCTCGACCAGCCGGATCGACGCGCACGCGCCGGATGACTTCGTCGGTCTCGATCGTCACGACGAGCCGGTCGCCGCGCGGCAGCACGAGCGTCAGCTCGGCGCGCGCGCGCTCGTCGGGCAGCGTGAAGACCGCGTCGCCAGCCGGCGGGGTCAGCAGCCATCGCTCGTCCAGGCCGGTCCCGGGAAAGGCGACCCGGTAGACGCCCGGCGCGAGGCCGGAGAACGACGGCGCGCCCCGCCAGGTCGGTGGTCGCGTAGGGCGGCCGCGCTGCGGTTCCCGGGGCGCCCGCCGGGCGGCACGGCCGCGGCCCCGTCCCCCTGCCGCCGCCGGCACCGGCCCGACCCGGAGCAGGCTGACGCACCACTCGGGCAGCGCGACGCCGTCGCCGTCCTGTACCCGCACGAGCAACTCGGCGGACCACGCGACGCAAGCGCCGGCACAGGCGGAGATGAGCGACCACGACGAGCGACGACGACGGAACGGCGCGCGCGACCACGCCATGGACGCCCCCTTCCGCGCCAGGCGCGGAGCGGGCTCAGGATACTAGGCCGTCGCCCCCGTCCGCAGCCGGGTCAGCGACTGCTTGACCAGCGCCTTCAGCGTCTCGAAGACGCCGACCCCCTGCGGGGCGACCGCGTCGAAGACCGGCTCGTTCCGGACCCGCAGCACCGCCTCCAGGTCCTCGCGCGGCATCGCCGTCGGCAGGTCGCGCTTGTTGAGCTGCAGGACGTAGGGGATCGTCCAGAAGTCGATCCCGTTCTCCTTGAGGTGCTCCTGCAGGTTGCGCAGCGACTCGATGTTGGCGTCGTAGCGCGCGCTCTGCGAGTCGGCGACGAAGACGACGCCGTCGGCCCCCTTGACGATCAGCTTGCGCGAGGCGTCGTAGAAGATCTGGCCCGGCACGGTGTAGAGCTGGAAGCGGATGTTGAAGCCGCGGATCTGGCCG
The DNA here is from genome assembly GCA_963702425.1 of uncultured Acidobacteriota bacterium. Lineage (GTDB taxonomy): Bacteria > Acidobacteriota > Polarisedimenticolia > J045 > J045 > JALOKP01. The sequence continues at coordinate 68,607 of CAVPCQ010000003.1, read as the reverse complement.
AGATTGAGCGGCAGCAGGTCGAAGAACAGCGTGCGCTCGGCCTCGGTCGCCAGCGAGACCAGCTTCCCCTTCGCCTCGGGGCTGGACTGCTGGTAGATCCACTGCAGGTTGGTCGTCTTGCCGCAGAGCCCCGGCCCGTAGTAGACGAGCTTGCAGGTGATCTCGCGGCTGGCGTAGTTGATGAAGGGCATGGCCTAGAACCCGTCCTTGAACAGGTTGTCGATGTCGTCGTCGGTGATCTCGCCCAGCGGGGCGAAGGCGTCGCCGGCGTCGATCCCGCGCTTGCTCTTCTCGATCACCTCGCGGATCACGGCCTCCATGTCGGGGGTGACCTGCCGCACGCGCAGCCGGACCAGGCCCAGCGAGGAGCGCTCGTTGAACGCGACGACCAGGATCCCGATCTCGCCGACCGCGGACATGTAGACGTGGTCGCGGTCCCCCTCGTGGTACATCGAGAGGAAGCGCTGCTCGCCGATCATCCGCGCCAGGCCTTCCGTGGCGGCGACGTTGCCGGCGGCCAGCGAAGCCAGCGCCGTCTTGTCGAGCCCCTCCATCCCGCCGGACCAGCTGATCGGCTGGCCGTTGCGGTCGATCAGGGCCACGAACTCGGCGTTGGCCTCCTTCAGGAGACGGTCCGCGAGGCGGCTGATCTTGCGGTGCTCCTCCTCGCGGAGGATCAGGTCGGTCCCCTGCATTCCGTCGTCCTCGTGGCCGGTCGCGCGAGTCGTCCGCCAGCGTTCGTGATGGTCCGCGACGTTCGGATCGGGCACGCGCAGTACCGGCGCGAATGTAAGTCCCCCCGGCCCCCCTCGTCCACGACGGTCCACCGTGCGGCGGGGTGGGGGGACGGGCGGGGGACGGGCTAGTCCTCGAAGCCGCGCCGCCCTTCGAAGGCCCGGGCCAGGGTCGCCTGGTCGACGAAGTCGAGTTCTCCCCCGACGGGGAGCCCGGTCGCGGGGCGGGTGACGCGCACCCCGGACGGGGCGATCAGCCGGGCCAGGTAATGGGCCGTCGCTTCCCCCTCGACCGTCGGGTTGGTGGTCAGGATGACCTCCCGCACCTCTCCCGTGGCCAGCCGGGCCAGCAGGGTGTCGATCCGCAGGTCTCCGGGGCCGACCCCCCGCAGCGGGGAGATCGAGCCTCCGAGCACGTGGTAGACGCCGCGGTAGGCGGCGGTGCGCTCGACCGCGGCCAGGTTCTCGGGCAGCTCGACGACGCAGAGCGCGGTCCGGTCGCGCCGCGGGTCGGCGCAGACCGGGCACAGCTCCGCGCCGGCGATGTTCCCGCAGACGGTGCAGGGGGAGAGCGCCTCGGGGAGGGCCGCGATCGCCCCGGCCAGCGCGCGCACGTCGTCCGCCGGCGCACCTGCCAGGTGGAACGCGATCCGCTGCGCCCCGCGGCGGCCGATCCCGGGCAGGCGGATCAGGCGCGAGACGAGGCGCTCCAGCGGCTCCGGCAGGTCGGCCACGCGCGATCTCCCGGCGGCTCGCCGCGGCTCAGAAGCCGAGGCCCGGCGGCAGGCCCATCATTCCGGCCAGCGCCGACATCTTCTTCTGGACCTCGGCATCGACGACCCGCTGCGCGTCGTTGACGGCGGCCAGCACGAGGTCGGACACCATCCCGGGGTCGGGGTCCTCGAGCGCCTCGGGCGAGATCGTCAGCTCGACCAGGTTGCGGTTGCCGTCGCAGACGGCGCGGATCACGCCGCCGCCCGAGGTCCCGGCGCAGCGCAGCGCGGAGATCTCCTCCTGCATCTTCTCCTGCGCGCGCTGGGCGTCCTTCAGCATCTTGTTGATGTTCGGCTTCACGGGCGATGCCTCCTGTCGTCGATCTCGCCAGGCCTGGGAGCCGCCGCCGTCGTCCAGCGGCTGGCCGTCGAGCAGCACGGCGCCGAAGCGCTCGAACAGCTCCTTCACTACCGGGTCGCGCCGGGCCTCGTCGAGCACCTGCGCGCGCGACGAGCGCGAGGCTCCGGCGCCGCCGGGGCCGCGGCCGGGCGAGGCCGCACCGTTGCCGGCGACGATGACCTCGACCCCGGAGGGGACGCGACCCAGCACGCGGCGTGCCGCTTCGAGCACCGCCTCGCGCGCCGCCGGCTGCGCGAAGCGGTCCTTCCAGATCCGCTTCTCGGCGCGCAGCTCGAGGACCAGCGTCCCCCGCGCGTCCAGCCGCGCGTCGCCGAGCGCGGAGAGGTAGTTCGCGAGCGCCGGGCTGATCGCGGCCAGCTGCTCGCCGAGCGGGGCGAGCAGGCCGCCGGGCGGGGTCGCGGGCGGCAGCGGGCTCGGGCGGCGGTTCGGCCGGCGGTTCGGGCGGCGGTGCTCGGGCGGCGGTTCGGAAGGGGCGGTCCGCGCGCGCGTCGGGCGGGGCGGGGGAGCGGCGGGCGGCTGCGGCGCGGCGCGCGGCTGCGGCGCGGCGGACAACGCAGGACGCCCGGTCCCGCCCGCTGAGCTGCCGCCGCCGCCGGATCCGCCGCTGCGGCCCAGCGCCTCCACGACGCTGGCCAGCGCGGGGAGCGACGCCATCCGCGTCATCCGCACCGCCGCGAGGTCCATCAGCACGCGCTGCGGCGCGTTCTGCCGCAGGCGCATCTCGGTCTCGTCGAGCACCTTCCCCAGCCACGCCAGCTGCTCGATCGACAGCTCCGCCAGCTCGGCGGCGTCGGCGTCGCGCCCGACGGCGCGCGCGACCGCCGCGTGGCGCACGCGGTCGAGCAGTTCGGCCGCGAACGAGCGCAGGTCCTGCCCCTCGAGGTCCAGCTCGGCGACGACCGCCAGCGCGGCCGCCGCGTCGCCGCCGGGGAGCGCGGCCAGGAAGCGCGTCACGACCTCGCCCGGGATCAGCCCCAGCGCGTCGCGCACCGCGGCGGCGGTGATCGTCCGGTCGTCGCGCCCGTCGGCCAGCGCGCGCACCTGGTCGAGCGCCGACAGGCCGTCGCGCACCGAGCCGTCGGCGGCGCGCGCCAGCAGGTCGAGCGCCTCGGGCTCGACGGCGACCTGCTCCTTCTTCGCGACCTCGGCCAGGTGGGCGCGGATCGCGGCCGGCGCGGGGCTGCGGAAGGCGAAGTGCAGCGCGCGCGACTCGATCGTGGCCGGGATCTTGTGCGGCTCGGTGGTGCAGAACAGGAAGACGCAGTAGGGGGGCGGCTCCTCGAGGATCTTCAGGAGTCCGTTCCAGGCCGCGGTCGAGAGCTGGTGGGCTTCGTCGAGGATGAAGATCCGGTAGCGGTCGCGCGTCGGCGGGTACTGCGCCGCCTCGCGCAGCTCGCGCACGTCGTCGATCCCGGTGTGCGTCGCGGCGTCGAGCTCGAGCACGTCGAGCGCGCGCGCCTCGGCGATCTCGCGGCACGGGGTGCACTCGCCGCAGCAGTCGGCGGCCGGCCCCTTGTCGCAGTTGAGCGCCTTGGCGAAGACGCGCGCGATCGTCGTCTTCCCGATCCCGCGGGTCCCCGAGAAGATGTAGGCGCTGGCGACGTCGCCCCGCGCCGCGGCCGCCGAGAGCGCCCGGACCGGGGCTTCCTGGCCGAGGACCTCGGAGAAGCGCTGCGGGCGGTAGATCCGAGCCAGCGGCCGTCGCGGCACCCCGTCCTCCCCGGGCAGGAGGGGGGGCCCGGCCGTCGCCGGGCCCGCCTCCCTTGATAAGGAGGGGCTCACTGATCCTGCGGCGCACCCGGCGATCCGTTTACCGCTGCTCCCTTCCGGGCCTGACGGGGTTCACGGGACCGGGTCGCACAGGGGCGAGCCCCACAATTTCGACCGGATTCGGCGGCGGCCGGCGTCCCGGGCGCGCGTCGAATGTGGCGGAGAGAGTGGGATTCGAACCCACGGTACGGTTACCCGTACACACGCTTTCCAAGCGTGCTCCTTAAACCACTCGGACATCTCTCCGCGTCACCGGCGGCGCATTATAGGGCAGTCGGGGAAAATGCCCGCGGGGTGGATCCGGCTCAGCGGCGGGCCCGGAAGAAGGCGCGCAGCAGCTCGGCCGACTCGTCGGCCAGCAGCCCCCCGGCGATCTCGAAGCGGTGGTTCAGCCCCTGGAAGCCGACCGGAACGCTGGCGAACAGCTTCGTCGCCCCGACCTTGGGGTCCCAGGCGGCGTGAACCAGCCGCGCGATCCGCGCGTGGACCATCGCGCCCAGGCACATCAGGCAGGGCTCGAGCGTGACGTAGAGCGTCGAGCCCGGCAGGCGCGCCGCCCCGGCGCGCGCCGCCGCGTCGCGCAGCGCGACGATCTCGGCGTGCGCGGTCGGGTCGGCCCCGGCGACGAGCCGGTTGCGCCCTTCGCCGATCACGCCGCCGTCCTGCACGAGGATCGCGCCGACCGGGACCTCTCCCGCGGCCGCGGCCTCCCGCGCCTGGGCCAGCGCGAGCCGCATGAAGCGCACGTCTTCGGCGGTGTCGGTCACGATGGGGGCACCTCGCGGTCATTATCCACGGGGAAGGGGATCGGCGGCCGGCCGCTCGTCACTCGCAGCGCCGGGACTGGCGCTTCCGGTCGCGCCGGGACCGGCGCTTCCGGATCCGCCGGGGCATGTGCCAAGATCGGCCCGCGCCCGGGCGCAGGGCCCGCGGCACGGGGACGGCAGGGCACGATGAGCGTCGTGTGGCCGAAAAGCCGCCTGCTCCGCGCGGCGATCGTGGCGCTGGGCGCGTGCGTGCTGTTCGTCGCCGCCGGCTACCTGCTCGGCCCGCCGCTCGTGCGCTGGCAGCTCGCGCGGCAGCTCTCGCGCCTGCTGCACCGGCCGGTGACGGTCGAGTCGGTCGCCGTCAACCCGTTCCGGCTCGTCGGCGACCATTCGTGGGCTGACGATCCGGGAGCGGGACGGTTCCGCCGACGCGGTCCGCGTCGAGGAGCTGTTCGCCAACGTCTCGTCCGCCACGTTCTACCGCTTCGCGCCGGTGCTCGACGCGCTGACGGTCACGCGCCCGGCGCTCAGCGTGGTCCGCTTTCCGGACCGGACCTACAACTGGCAGGACCTGGTCGAGGAGTACGTCCTGGCGCCATCGAAGGGGCCGCCGAAGAAGTTCGCGCTCTACAACATCCGGGTGCTGGACGGCTCGATCCGCTTCGACGACCGGCTGGTCGGCCGGCAGCACGAGGTCGCGGAGCTGGTCGTGGGGGTGCCGTTCCTCTCGAATCTCTCCTCGGCGATCGACGTCGACGTGAAGCCCGAGCTCTCGGGGCGCGCGAACGGCACGCCCTTCGCGCTGCAGGGCGGCACCAAGCCGTTCAAGGACACGCTGGAGACGACGCTGGAGCTGAAGTTCGAAGCGCTCCCGATCCCGGATTACATCGACTACTCGCCGGTGGCGCTGCCGTTCGCGCTGCCGTCGGGGAAGCTCGACACCGACCTCACGCTGGTCTTCGCGGCCGCGCCGGGCGGTGCCTCGCTCGCGCCCGCGCGGCTGCTGCTGCGCGGGACGGCGGCGCTCTCGGGCGTCGCGCTCGACCTGCCGCCGGGGAAGCGGCTGGCGTCGCTCGCGCGGCTCGCGGTGGAGCTCGACGAGGTCGACCTGCTCGCGCCGTCGGCGGCCGTCCGGACGATCCGGCTGGAGCGGCCCGAGGCGACGATCGTCCGCCGGCCGGACGGCACGCTCAACCTGCAGGACGCGCTGCCGGCGCTGCCCGCGCGGCCGGAGGGCGATGCGGGATCGTCCCGCCGCCTCGCGTTCTCCGTCGATGAGATCGCGGTGACCGGGGGTTCGTTCCGCCTGCGCGACGATCTCCCGGCCCGGCCGTTCATCACCGACCTGGCCAACGTGGCGCTGACGGTGCGCGGGCTCGGCAACGCGCCGGGGACCGAGGCCCGCGTCGAGTCGTCGTTCACGACCGACGCCGAGGGGACGTTCGCGCAGACCGGAACGCTGACGCTCGATCCGCTCGCATCGAGCGGCGAGGTCCGCCTGACGGGCTTCCGGCTGCAGCGGCTCTACCCGTACTACGCGGAGCTGCTCAACGTCGAGGTGACGGCCGGCACGCTCGACGCGGCCACCGGCTACACGGCGTCGCTGAAGGACGGCGCGCTCGGCGTGGCGGCCCGGGAGATCGCCGCAACCGTCCACGACGTCGTCGTCGTCATGCCCGGCGAGCCGACGCCGCTGCTGCGCCTCACGCGCGCCGAGATCGCCGGCGGCGCCGCCGACCTCGCGGCGCGGACGATCGCGCTCGACGAGGTGCGCGCGGCCGGCGGGACCGCGTACGTGCGCCGCGATCCCGACGGCACGCTGCACGTCACGCGGATCCTCAAGCCGATTCCGGCGGGCAAGGCTCGCGCCGCCGGGGGCGAGGCGCCGTGGCGGATCGGCGTGAAGCACCTCGTCGGCTCCGAGATCGCGCTGACTTTCGAGGACCAACTGCCGGTGCCGCCGGTGACGACGCGGCTGTCCCGCGTCTCGGCCGACCTGGCGGGGATCAGCAACGAGGCCAGGAAGCCGATCCGCGCGCGGTTGCGAGGGCGGATCGCGGCCGGCGCTCCATCCGCCGCACCATCCGGCGCCCCTTCCGGCGAGTTCGCCTACGACGGCACGCTCTGGCTGACGCCGCTCGCCGCCGAGGGGACGGTGGAGGCGCGGCAGATCCCGCTCCCGCCGTTCGAGCCCTACGTCGACCCGCACGTCCAGGTCACGCTGACCGGCGGCGCAGCGACGGCGAAGGGGGCGATCAAGGCCGCGCTCCCTGCCGGAACGGAGGGCTCGATCCAGGCCCAATACCGCGGGACGCTCCTGGTCTCGGACCTGACGACGCTCGACGAGGCGAGCACCGAGCGGCTGGCCGACGTCAAGTCGCTCTACCTCGGCGGCCTCGACGCGCAGCTCGACCCGCTGCAGATCGCGGTCGACGAGATCGCGCTGTCCGACTTCTACCTGCGCGCGGTGCTCGACGAGGACGGCACGCTCAACTTCTGGCGCGCGCTGGTCACCAGCGACGAGGCGGACGCCGCCGAGGCTGGAGACCGGAGTTCCGGCCCGCAGCCCGCCGCCGCGCCGGCCGTGCCGCTCTCCGCCGACCTCCCCGCGCTGGCGGGCGCCAACGTCCCGAGGTTCCTGCGCTTCGGCCACGTGACGATCACCGGCGGCCAGCTCGACGCGACCGACCACTTCGTCAAGCCGAACTACTCCGCCAACGTCACGGGGATCGCCGGGACGGTGACCGAGATGACGCCCGAGCACCCGGCCGACGTCGACCTGACGGCGAAGCTCGACGGTCTCGCGCCGGTGACGATCCGCGGCCGGCTCAACCTGCTCTCGCCGCGCCTCCTCGCCGACATCGACGCCACCGCGCGCGAGATCGAGCTGCCCCCCTCTCGACCTACATGGTCAAGTACGCCGGGTACGGGATCGAGAAGGGGAAGCTCTCGGCGGACGTCAGCTACCTGGTCCAGGAGGGGAAGCTCGAGGCGCAGAACCACGTCGTGATCGACCAACTGACGCTGGGCGAGAAGGTCGACAGCCCGACCGCGACCCGGCTGCCGGTGCGCCTCGGGATCGCGCTCCTGAAGGACAAGAATGGCGTGATCGACGTCGACATCCCGCTCACCGGCTCGCTCGACGACCCGCAGTTCCGGGTCTGGCCGCTGATCTGGAAGATGGTCGGCAACCTCTTCACCAAGGCGGTCACCTCGCCGTTCCGCTTCCTGGCCGGGAAGGGGGGCTCTGATCGCGACCTGTCGTACATCGCGTTCGACCCCGGCAGCGCCGCGCTGACCGACGACGCGCGCTCGCGTCTCGACCAGCTTGCCGCGGCGCTGGCCGACCGCCCCGGCCTTTCGCTCGACGTCACCGGGCACGTCGATCCCGAAGGCGACCGCGACGGCCTCAAGCGCGCCGCGCTCGAGCAGAAGGTGAAGGCGCAGCAGATGAAGGCGCTCGGCCGCAAGGGGACGGCGCCGGCGTCGATCGAGCTGGCGACCTGGACCCCCGAGGAGTACCCGGCGCTGCTCAAGGCCGCGTACCGTGCCGAGTCGTTCCCCAAGCCGCGCACCGCGCTCGGGATCGCCAAGGACCTGCCGGTCGAGGAGATGGAGACGCTGATCCTGGCCAATGTTCCGGCGGGTGAGGACGAGCTGCGGCTGCTCGGCAAGCGCCGCGCGCAGGCCGCGCAGGACTACCTGACGACGACGCGCGGCATCGCCGCGGAGCGCGTCTTCCTCGTCGCGCCGAAGGCGGGGGAGGAGCCGGGGGCGGGGGAGCGCGGCGAGCGCGGCGAGCGAAGCGAGTCCGGCGAGCGCGGCGAGCCGATCCGGCGTCGCTCCCGCTCGCGCGCGCGGAGTTCGGGCTGCGCTGAGGCGCGGGCTCCGGGCCGACAGGACAACGAGAACGATTCCGGCAGGGCGCGGTGGGCGTGCCGCGACACCGCCGCAAGTCCGCGTTCGGCGGGGCGTTCGCGTGCGTATGGATGTGTGAAGGACCGCGACCCGGATGCTCGGGGGAGCCTCGGCCGCGACGATCCAAGGGGGGATTCACCGTGAGGCACCGCCAGGGATGGGCCATCGCGCGGCGTAGCGCGCTTCGCCCTGCGTACTCCGAGGGCGCCGTGGGCGCCGGAGGTGACGAGCTGGCGCCGTAGGTGCCCCCTTTCTCCCCCAGCGCGGGGTCGGTTGCGTTGGTGCGGCTGCGACCGGCCCCGCGCTTCTCTTGAGCGGCAAGGGGCGGGTTGTTGCGAGAATCACAGTGGCGGCGGCAGACCGTCGAGGTGGTTGGGCCTCGCGGGACCTCCGACAGCGCCCGGAGCGCGTCCCGAAGGCGGACCTGAACCTGTCGTGGGAGGCCAAGAAACGTTCGCCGCGCCGCGGGCTTGAGTTCGACGCGGTAGGTCACGCTCTAGTCCTCGAGGTCCAGCTCGCGCAGCACGTCCTGGAGCGGTATCGATCCGGGTTCGTCGCGTGCGAGGCGGCAAGCGTCCAGATCGGCCTGGTCGTCGGCGTCCTCGAGCGCAACCGCATCGTCGAGCGGAACGATTGCCGCGATCGGGCGCCCGTCCACTTCGAGCAGGACGCGCTCGCCGTCGGCGACGAGGCGAAGGGCTTCCTGCAGCGCGGGGTCGAGAGCGGTCGGCTGGATGCGCGTCATGGGGTTCTCCGGGGATGAAGATACCGTGGAAGGCAGGATCGCGCGCCTGCGACGGTGCCGGGAGGTTGCTGCCGCGGGAGCCGAAGCACTCGCGATCGAGATCGCGATGGTACTGGCGGGCCGTTCTTGCGATCAGGCTTCCAGCCTCCGAGGGCGCCCCTCTCGGCCCTGCCGGCGACGCCCCATCTCCCGCGCCGCGACACCCGTAGCGGTGCCTCACCGCTCGCCCGCGGCACCAGCGGTCCCGGCCCGCGCAGCACCATGCGCACGAGGTCCGACTGCCGCGAGGCTCCGGTCTTCACCATGATCCGCTTGAGGTGCGAGCGGACCGTGTTGACGGAGATGCCGAGGCACGCGGCCCGGCCGACCAGGCACATGACTTGTCCGCCACCTTCCTTGGTCGCGAGATCATGCACGCCAAGCGCCTTCGCCCGGGTCAGCGGCTGGGTGGCCTGACCGAGCACCTGCTGCTGACGACTGCAACACCTCGCAGCGGGAAAGATGAGGACTTCCAGATCTTCATGGCCCTGCTCGACGGCGACCGTCTCCCGTAGTTGCCGGGTCCACCTGACATCCCAGAACGGAGAACAAATCGCTCCCCAGTCATTGACAGTCACCTGACTGTCATGTAGAGTAGCGATGACGAAGAGGCACGCCCATGTCGATCGTCACCATCGACGATGCAAGCGACTCCGGACTCGCGCGGAGCCCCGGATCTGCGTTCTGCTGTCACCCTGCCGCCGAGCCCGTGGCGCGGCCCACGGCGCGCCCGTGCTCGTGCTCGGGCCCGGCAGCTCCGGGCACCGGCGATGCCTTCGGCGGCCGGAGGCGGCGGTTGGAGCGCTCGTTCTCCCGGTCGACGGCCAACGCAGGACGGGTCGCGGCACAGGCGCATTGCGCGTTTGACGCGAACAGCACGCAAGGGGCGCATCGCGCGTTCGACTCGCACAACCCGCCCGACGATCTCAGGGGGCTCGACGCTCTCGCCGCAACCCTCTCCCTGCGCCTGCACGGGCTGGCGCGTCCGCTCTCCCGCGCGGCCGACGCCTTCTCCCGGCGTCACGGCTGGTTCGAGCTGGGGTACGCGCGGGCGGAGGACTTCGCGCGCGAGCGGCTGGGGCGAACGGGACGCTGGTTGCGCGACCTCGCGGCGCTGGGCCGCGCGACCCTCCACTCCGAGGAACTGCTCGACGCGATGACGGGGGAGGACGGTGGCCCGCCGCTCGGCACCGTCGCGGCGCTGGCCATCGTCCGCGGCACGACCGACGAGTTCCGTTCGACCTGGATCGCGCTCGCCCGCGCGGTCGGCGTGCGCGAACTCAAGGAGCGGCTCCGCCGGTCCCGACAGGCGGATCGTCCCTTTCCCGTCGACGCCGACGGCCGCCGCGACGACCAGTTCCGTCCGCCCGATCCGGTGCTGGCGTGGGTCGCGTCGGCCTGCCCCGCGCTGCTCACCGGGCCGGCCTTCGCGGAAAAGGCCGCGCTACCCTGGAATCGCCGCTTCCTGGAGGCACTCGGCATTCCCGTCGTCCTGCCCGACGAGGTCGTCGCGGCCGAGGAGGCCGAGCGGAGGCGGGAAGAAGCCGCCGCGGCGGACCGGCGGGCGCTCTTCGCCTGGGCGGAGGAGTGCTTCCCCGGCCCGGGAAACGAGGACGGCCCGGACGGCGACCATCACCTGCCGCGCGCGACGGTCCGGCTGGACCTCCCGGCGCCCGTCGTCGCGGCCTTTCACGAGGTCCGCCTGCTCCACGATCGCGCCTGCGGTACGCCACGCTCCGCCGCGGACTTCGTGGAGGCGCTGGTCGCCGAGGCGCGCGCGGCCGGCCTCGATCCCCGCCCCGATCTCGACGGCGCGCTCGCGCGCCTGCGCCGGACACGCGTCCATGACGATGTCGCGCGCGAAGAGCACTGGGACGCGACGCGGCGCGCGTGGTTCGCCATGGCCCGCGCCGGCGATCGCCGCCGGACACGAGCCGGCGAATTCGTCTGGCTGCCCGACATCGGCGTCCGAATGTTTCCACCTGCGTTGGACTGTCCTTCACCGGCGTCCGAATGTTTTCCACCGGCCGGCCTCACCCACGCGCTCGATCCCGAGCCGTCCGCCCGCTCCGCGACGGTCGCCGCCGCCGACGCTCTGCTGGCGCGCGCCGATCGGCTCTTCGCGGACGCCGGCTCCGGCAGTGCGACGGAGCTGGCGGCGCGGCTCCGCGCCCTGGTCGACATCGAGCAGGAGATCCGCCGTGCACTGGGCGACGTCCTCGCCGCCCTCGCCCGGCAGCGCGCGTGGACCGCTCTCGGCTACGACAGCGTCCGACACTACGCGGAGGCCCGGCTCGGCATGGGGCGCTCCACCGTGGAAGACCTCGCCACGCTGGCCCGCGCCCTGTCCGATCTGCCCGCCGTCGAAGAAGCCCACCGCGCGGGCCGCATCTCGTCCCTTGCAGCACTGCGCCTCGTGCGAATCCTCGGCCGCTCCGGTGTGCCGGACGACCTGCAGCGCGACTGGGTGGCCCGCGCGGAGTCGGCGACGATCAAGCGCCTCGACGACGAGCGCGACGCGCTCCGCAAGCTCCGGCTGCTCGCGGTCGACCCGTCGGACCGCGGCCCGCAGCCGCACCCGCCGCCACGCCCGCTCCCCGATGCCGACTGGCACCGCTCGCTGCGCCGCCTGCCCGGGGAGACGACGGCCCGGATCGAGAAGTACGCTGCCCTGGCCGCCGCACACTCCGCAGCCGTCGCCCCGCTCCGCCTCATCCTCTCGTTCGACCTCGCCGCCGACTTCCTCGGCGCGGTCGACGCCGCCGCGCGCCGCGTCCGAACGTTTTCCGCCGACCTCGCCCCCTTCGACGCCCGGTGGCTCGGGCTGTATGCGCTCCTGACCTCGTACGTCGCCACCCACGACGCCCGCCGGGGCCCGCGCGGCGTCTACGCCCGCGACGGCTGGCGCTGCATGGCCCCGGGCTGCACCTCGTGCGCCCAGCTCGAGGACCACCACGTGCTCTACCGCGCCCACGGCGGCGACGACGCCCCCGACAACCGGGTCACCCTCTGCCGGTTCCACCACCAGCGCGGGGAGCACGGCGGCGCGATGCGCGTCCGCGGCCGGGCTCCGCTGGAGCTCGACTTCGAACTGGCCGGCCGGCGTTATCGCAACGAGCTGGAGGTGGCGCGCCCGGAGGAACTCGAATCCCCAACCTCTTGATCCGTAGTCAAGTGCTCTATCCAATTGAGCTACGGGCGCACAGCTTCGCGAGGGAACCCTCACGGAAGACGCGGGATGGTAGCCCCCGTCCCGGTGCGGGTCAAGCCAAGGGTAAGCGTCCGGCCGACCCGCCAGGCCCCGAAAGAACAAAAAAGCCCGGCGCGACCGAGCGCCGGGCTTCTCTTCAATTCGGACCGACGCGGCCAGGCCGCGCCGCAGCGGTCAGCGCAGCCCCGGGTAGAGCCGGTAGCCGCGGCCGCCGGAACTGCGGCCACCACCGCTCTCGCCGCCAGAACTGCCGCCGTATCCCTGCGCAGGGCCGAGCAGTCCGAGGAAATCCTCGGGGGAGTAGGTCAGGATCTCCGGCGCGACATACTCGCCGGGCTCCTGGCACTCCAGTTCGGGCTTTCGAATTTCGTTCATCTGTTTCCCGTCCCCAATCCGCCGCTTCCAGCGGGCTGAATCCCCTTGGCGTATTCCCCGCTTCCGGCTCAGCCGGCGCGTTCTTCCGCTTTCTCCGTGCCCGGCCAGACGATGACTTCCTTTTCCCTCAACGAAGCCAGCGTCCGTTCCACGTCCTGCCGCAGCGTCGCGACGGCCGTCTGCGGGAACATGCGGGTCATCTCGCCCACGATGTCATCCACGCCGTGCGATCCGTCGCAGAGCTGCCAGATCCTTCTGGCGGTGGAGTTCAGGATGTGGAAGAGCCCGTGTCGCTCGTCGTAGATCACGAGCTCGGAGCCCAGGTCCACATTCCGGACATCCACCCTGGCCTGCGGAAGACAGTTCATCGGGTACCCCCCAGGTGCGTCCAGCCCGGTGATGGTAACGCCGACTGGCCTTCCCGAGCCGCCGGCGACCCTGAAGGGCAGGGCGCGAACTTGAGGATCTCCCTAGCTGTCCCGCCATGGGTTTACGTCGATACGCCCGGCCCGGCAACGCGGAATTCGGCGAATGAGGCCGCCGGCAGACGGGGAACGCGCGAATCCTTACCAGTAAGCAAGTCGCCGAGATGCCGCCCATGCCCGGTGCCATGAACCGCCGAGAGCGCCCGTTGTCTTGTCTGTCTCGCCTCGCACCCTTCCGCCTTCGGCCGCGTCCAGGGCCTTGCCGGCGGCACGGCGCGGACCGGCGCGGCACCGAAGGACCCCGTTCGAGACGTGGCCCGCCGGCGATTTCCCCGTATTCTCTATCCCGGCGTCGGGGCCACGGGCTGCGCCGGGCGGGCTGTTCAGGGGCTGAACGCGCCGGCGCGGCCGGAGTGACAAGAAGTCGAACACGAGGAAACAATCGACAACACGGGCGACGATCTTTGGAGCTTGACTTCCCGGGCCGGGAGCCGTAGCCATTTCCCGGGGAAGTTGTCCCGAAGGACGGGAGCCAGGGGCCGACCGGGGAGCCGCCGTGCGCGGAGCGTCCGGGCGGTCACGGGAAAGCCCGGAGCGTGACGAGGACACCATGCCGAGAGAACACAGGATCACCGCCTCCGTTCGCCATACCCTCTCCGCGCCGCGGGCCGCCGCGCTCGCGCTCGCGTTCGCGCTCGCGCCGGGCGTCGGCACGCTGCCTGCGTCCGCGCAGGAGGCCGCGGCCCCGGCCGCGGCCCCGGCCCCGGCGAGTTCCACCGCTCCCGCCCGGGCCGAGTACCGGATCGGCATCGGCGACGAGCTCTCGATCTTCGTCTTCGGCGAGGCGGAAGCGCACGAGGTGGTGGTCCGTCCCGACGGCCGGATCACGCTGCCCCTGGTCGGCGACATCGACGCCGAGGGGATGCCGCCGACGCTGCTCGCCAGATCGATCGCGAAGAAGCTCGAGCCGTTCCAGAAGGAGCCGGTCGTCACCGTCGCGGTCCGTGCGATCAACAGTTATCGCCTGTACGTCCTGGGCCGGGTCGGCACGCAGGGGGAGATCACGTCAGCCACGCCGCTCCGGCTGCTGCAGGCCCTGGCGATGGCCGGCGGGCTGAACGAGTTCGCGAACAAGCGGATCATCGTGATGCGCGAGACGAGCGAGGGACCGAAGCGGATCGGGATCGACTACGACGACATCATCAAGGGGAAGACGCCCGAGCAGAACATCATGCTCATGTCGGGCGACATCGTGGTGGCGGAATGACCGCACGGCGCCGCGTGGCCGGAAGCGTACTCCTCGCGCTCGCGGTGGCGGGCGGCCCCGCGCCGGCCGCCGACTGGAGCTTCGACCCGAGCGTCGTGCTGGGGGTCCAGTACAACGACAACGTCCTGCTCGTGACCGACGTGGAGTCCGGTTCCGTCCAGACCCTGGGCGACTGGATCGGCATTCTCTCGGTGGCGCTGCCCGTGACGGCGACGACGCCGCGCTCGTCGACGAACCTCACCTTCACGCCGACCCGCTACCAGTACGACGACAAGACCTACACCGGGCCAAACACACCCGAGGGCGGCGCCAGTCTCTCCGACCTGAGCTACACCGACTACACCGCAAGCCTCGGCTGGACCTTCACACAGTCGACCCGCACGAGCTGGGAGGTCACGGGGAGCGGGACTCGGACCCAGCGCCAGGGCGTGTCCTACGACAACATCCAGCAGGACCTCTTCGTGCTGCCGCCCACGACGACGACATCCTGGACCGCGTGGGGCTCCGGGACCTTCCGGCTCTCCGAGCGGGCCGCCTGGATCGTCCGAGCTCGGCTCGACGGGCACGCGCTACCAGGACAACCTCGCCGTCGGGACCGGCGACCAGCCGATCACGGTGGCCGACACCACCACGACCGTACTCGGTCTGGCCTCCGAGACGCGGCTCACTCCCCGGTCCCAGCTCCGGTTCGGCTACATCGGGCAGTACATCGACAACGGTTCGCTCGGCTCCGACCTCGTGCAGAACCTCGGCGGGGCCTACATCTACGGCAACGTCGCCGAGGGCTGGGAGTTCACGGGCCGTGCCGGCGTGGCGCACCTCCAGACGGCGGACCTGGGGACCCGGAGCACCGGGCGGGTGGACGAGTTCCGCCCGGTCTATCAGCTCTCCGCCACCCGCCGGGTGCTGGGTCGGTCCGAGGTCGACCTGGGCGTGATCCAGGAGTTCACCGGCTCGAGCGGCGTCGAAGGGACGGCCTTGGTGCTCGCGGCCTACGCCGGGCTGCGCCTGCCGATCAGGCAGGCCTCGCGCTTCGGCCTCGCGCTGCGCTACTCCGACCGCGAGCCGGTTCTCGACGCGTTCCCCGCCATCGAAGACCCTCGGCGGCAGCGCCGAGTTCGTGGCCGGCCTGTCGCGCCACTGGGGACTCGGCTTCGGGGTGCAGTACTACGACCAGACTACGAGCGACACGGCGGATTCGACCCAGTTCGTTCCCGAAGGCACGTACGCGATCTACAGCGCGGTCGTGAGCTGGAACCCCACGGCGCGGTAGGAAGGACCCGAGACAGCGAGCAAGCGATGCAGAACAACCCCCTGCTCAAGGAATACCTCGACATCGCGTTCCGGCGGCGGTGGTGGATCATCCTGCCCGCGCTGCTGGGGGTGCTGTTCGCGACGCTGTTCTACGTGCGGTACCCGAAGCTCTACAAGGCGACGACCCGGGCCCAGATCCGGCCGCAGACGATCTCCAAGGCCCTCCTGAGCCCGATCGTCGAGTTCCAGGCGACCGAGCTGGTGAACTCGCTCAACGCCGAGCTGACCTCCGAGAAGAACGTCCAGGACCTCGAGACGCGGCTGAAGCTCGTCGGCACCCCCGGCGGCCCCCGGGACGCCGCGGAGCTGGCGCGCAAGCTCGACGGGGCGATCGACCTGCAGGCCAACCCGCGCAACCGGTACTTCGACCTGACCGTGACCTGGGAAGACCCGCGGATCGCGGCCAACATCGCCAACGAGCTGGCCGACATCTACATCAAGCGGACCGAGTCGACGCGGCAGGGGCTGGCCAGCGAGACGCTCGTCAAGCTGACCGAGATCCGCGAGGACTCGGAACGGCGCCTGGGCGAGATCCAGCGGCAGATCGACCTGTTCCAGGGCGAGCACAAGTTCGAGGTCGACGCCTACCGCGACACCAACCTCCAGCGCCTCGCGGTCGTGCGGACCGAGATCGACCGGATCGACGCCCGGGTGCGCGGCTACCAGAACGACATCCGGCGGCTCGAGATCGAGCTGAACGTCGGGCGGCACGCTCGCGGGGCCCGGCGGCGGAACCGTCGTCGATCCGCGCACGATCGAGCTGGCGCGGCTCAGGCAGGAGCTGGCCGAGCAGACTTCGCTCGGCCGGACCGAGATCCACCCGGAGGTCAAGACCCGCCGCGACCGGATCGCGATCCTCGAGCAGCAGCTCGCTGCGAACCCCGAGGCGCCGTCCGACGCAGCCGCAACCAACGATTCGGCGCGGGCCCAGATTCGGCGCGAACTCGACCGCTTCCAGCGGGAACTCGCGGCCGACGAGGCGTCGCGGCAGCGGCTGGTCGCCGAGTCGGGGACGATTCAGAGCCAGCTCGAGCGCACGCCCGACCGCGAGAGCGCGCTGCAATCGATGCTCCAGATCCGCGACCGCATCGAGCAGGAGTACCGCGACGCGCAGCAGAAGGAGCGCGACGCGCGCGAAGGCGAGATGGTCGAGACGTTCAAGCAGGGCGAGCGGTTCGAGGTCCTCAACCCGGCGCGCCCGCCGAAGGACCCGTTCTGGCCCGACCTGCGCTTCTTCCTGCTGATGGGACTCGCGGTCGGCGGCGGGCTCGGGATCTCCCTGGTCCTGCTGCTCGAGGTCTTCGACCAGTCGTTCAAGAGCGAGGAGCAACTGGCGGCCGCGATCGACCTGCCGATCCTCGCCGTGATCCCGGACCTGACGCGCGTGGAGTCGAAGTCGCGCCGCCGCGGCACGCGGCAGGCCAAGGGGGCCGCGTGAGCCGGCGCGACGCAGCCGTTCCGGGCCGGCCCGTGGCCCCCGACGAGGGCGCGCCGCAGACCGCGACGCGGCGCGTGCCGCGCGACCTCGCGCCCAATCCGCTGCTGATGCCGATGGTCGACCCGCGCTCGCCGGTGACCGAGCGCTACCGCCGGATGATGACGCACATCGACCACCTCGGCGCGCGCGACGACCACCCCTATCGGACGATCGTGATCACCAGCAGCCGCGAGGCCGAGGGGAAGACCCTCAGCTCGATGAACCTCGCGCTGGCGATGGCCGAGGACCGCGACCGCAAGGTGGTCCTGATGGACGTCGACCTGCACCGGCCGCGGGTCCACCAGTTCCTGCTGAGCAAGCCGCGCGTCGGCTGGATGGACGTCTTCGAGGACCGCGCCGACCTGGACGCCGCGATCGTCGACCTCAACCAGACCCGCCTGCGCCTGCTGCCGGCCGGCCGCCCGCCCGACAAGCCGGCCGAGGTGCTGAAGTCCGAGCGCTTCCGGCGCCTCTTGCGCCAGCTGCGCGACCGCTTCGACATGGTCATCCTCGACGCCCCGCCGCTGATGCGGTTCGTCGACGCCAACATCCTCAACTCGCACGCCGACGGGCTGATCTTCGTGATCCGCGCCGGCCTGACGAGCCGCCAGATCGTGCGCAAGGCGCTGGCCCAGATCACGACCGGCCGCGTGATCGGCGTCGTGCTCAACGACGTCCGCTACACGCTGGTCGACCGCTACTACTACCGCTACGACGAGTACGGCGGGAGCTACTACGACCGTGAACCACGTTGAGACCATGCCGTTCCCGCTCCGCGTCGTCGCCCTCGGCGGCGGGACGGGCCTGCCCGCGGTGCTCCGCGGGCTCAAGGCCGTCCTGTTCCCGGCCGGGCTGGCGGACGACCCCGAGCGGCTGACGGCGGTGGTCACGGTGACCGACGAGGGGGGCAGCTCGGGCCGGCTGCGCGAATCGCTGCGGATGCTTCCGCCAGGCGACATCCGGAACTGCCTCGTCGCGCTCTCGCACAACGAGCCGTTGATGGCCCGCCTGTTCCAGGCCCGCTACCGCACCGGGGCAGGACCTCGAAGGGCATCCGGTCGGGAACCTGATCCTGGCCGCGCTGGCCCAGGAGGAGGAAGGCGGCTTCGCGGCCGCGGTCCAGCTGGCGAGCGAGGTGCTCAACATCCAGGGGCGCGTCTTCCCGTCGACCCTCGACCACGTGCGCCTGGTGGCGACGATGGCCGACGGCCGCGAGCTGCTGGGCGAGACGGCGCTGGCCGCCGCGGGCGGTGCCGTGCACCGGTTGCGGCTCGAACCGGCGGCCGATGCCGCTGCGCCGGGCGTGGTCGAAGCGATCGAGAAGGCCGACCTCGTGATCCTCGGCCCGGGCAGCCTGTTCACCAGCATCGTCCCCAACCTGCTGGTCGGCCGCCTCGCCGCCGCGCTGCGCCGGACCGCGGCGCTGCGGCTGCTGGTGGTCAACGCGATGACCGAGGACGGCGAGACCAGCGGCTTCACCGCGGCGGCGCACGTCCGCGCCGTGCTCGACCACGCGGGGACGCTCGACGGCGCGCTGGTCGCGACCGACGCCATCCCGGAGGAAATTCTCACCCGCTACCGCTCAGAGGGGGCCGAGCGGGTCGACGACGACGGGGCGGCGCTCGACCGACTGGTGCCGTTCGTGGTGCGGCGCCCGCTGATGCAGGTCCGCCCCAAGGCGCGGCACGACGCGCTGCTGACGGTGGGCGCGGCCCTGGAGGCGCTGGTGCAGTTCCGGAGAGCGGGCGGGCGGGTGGCCCACGACACGCGCGACGGCGAGCGAAAGGCGGTCTGACGATGCGGCAGCGCCTGGAGAGCCTGTGGATCGTCGCGGCCAAGGCCGCCACCGATGCCCTGCTGTTCGCGCTGGCCTTCTGGTGCGCCTACCTGCTGCGCTTCGGCGGCGAACTCCCGGCGGAGCAGGGCGCCCTGCTGCGCAAGGCGCTGCCGCTGGTCGTGGTCGTGAAGCTGGTGGTCCTCGCCCTGTTCGGCAACTACGCCACGCTCTGGCGCTACTCGTCGATCTCCGACCTGCTGCGGCTGTTGCGCGGCGCGGTCTCGGCGACGCTGGTGTTGATCGCGACCTGGTACGTCATCGGCGACCACGTCCCCTCCAGCGTTGCCGCGCTCGACCTGCTGCTGACGCTGCTGTTCTGCGGGATGGTCCGTGTCGCGCCGCGCCTCGCGCGCGAGCGCGTCAACCCCGCCTTCCTGGCGGCGATCCCGGTGAGAATGCGCCGCCTGATCGCGCCGCGGGCACGCGGGCCGGAGCGCCGGATCCTGATCGTCGGCGCCGGCGACGCCGGCGAGTCGCTGGTCCGCGAGATGGCGCGCAACGAGGCGCTGGGCTACCTCCCGGTTGGCATCGTCGACGACGACCGGAGCAAGCTCGGGCTGCGGCTGCACGGCGTGAAGGTCCGCGGCGGACGCGCCGACATCCCGCGCCTGGTCTCGCAGCACGACGTGCAGGAGATCCTGATCGCGATCCCGTCGGCGACCGCCGAAGAGGTCCGCCCGATCGTCGAGATCTGCCGCGGCACCGGCGCCAAGATGAAGATCCTGCCCGACCTGGCCAGCCTGGTGCACGGTCCGGTCCGGCTCTCGGACATCCGCGACCTGCAGATCGAGGACCTGCTGGGCCGACCGCGCGTCGAGCTGAAGGTCGAGGAGGTCAGCGCCTACCTCCGCGGGCGGCGCGTCCTGATCACGGGCGCCGGCGGCTCGATCGGCTCGGAGCTCTGCCGCCAGGTGCTGCGCTTCAATCCGTCGCAATTGGGTCTGCTGGGCCGCGGCGAGAACAGCATCTTCGCGATCTTCCAGGAGCTGTCGCCGCGCGCCGCCGACACGCAGCTGATCGAGATCATCGGGGACGTGATCAACAAGCGGAAGCTGATGGGCGTCTTCCAGCGCTTCCGCCCCGAGATCGTCTTCCACGCGGGGGCCGACAAGCACGTCCCCCTGATGGAGCTCAACCCGGACGAAGCGGTGCTGAACAACATCCTCGGCACGCGGAACGTCCTGGAGGCCTGCGACGAGTTCGGCGTCGAGCGGCTGGTCTGCATCTCGACCGACAAGGCCGTCAACCCGTCGAGCATCATGGGTTGCTGCAAGCGGGTCGCCGAGATGTACATCCAGTCGGGGCGCTACCGGCACACGGTCGTCGCCGCGGTGCGCTTCGGCAACGTGCTCGGCAGCCGGGGCTCGGTCATCCCGCTGTTCCAGCGCCAGATCGAACGCGGCGGGCCCGTCACCGTGACCCACAAGGAAGTCCGGCGCTACTTCATGACGATCCCGGAGGCCGTGGCGCTGGTGATTCAGGCCGGCACCCTGGCCAAGGGGGGCGAGATCTTCGTGCTCGACATGGGCGAGCCGATGCTGATCGACGACCTGGCGCGGAAGGTGATCCGGCTACACGGCCTCGAACCGGACCAGGACATCCCGGTGGTCTATGTCGGCCTGCGCC
The DNA here is from genome assembly GCA_963702425.1 of uncultured Acidobacteriota bacterium. Taxonomy (GTDB): domain Bacteria; phylum Acidobacteriota; class Polarisedimenticolia; order J045; family J045; genus JALOKP01. Next base: position 47,968 of record CAVPCQ010000003.1, on the reverse strand, counting down.
CGGGGGAGAAGCTGAACGAGGAGCTTTCGAGCGAGCGCGAGCTGACCGAGCGGACCGCCCACCCGAAAATCTCCAAGGTCGCGGCCAAGGAGACAGTTCCGCCGGACCTCGACCAGAGGGTCGCGCGGCTGATCAACCAGGCCGTGGCGATGGACGACATGGGGATCCGCGAGACGTTGAAGGAACTGGTGCCCGAATACCGCCCCTACCTGCCCCCCGAGGTGCAGAGCTGGGTGGCGCGGCGTTAGCGGTCGGGATGGAGAGGAAGCGAGCGACGATGCGGCGCCACGCGCAAACCGAGCTGCCACAGCGCCAGCCAGGCGAGGATCGCCGTGCGCTTGGCCGTGCCCGCCAGCTCCGCGCCCCGGCGGACGCCGAGCGCGCGCATCCGCTCGCGCTCGAACGGCGTCGGGAAGACGAACTGGTGCACCACGACGCTGCGCTGGCGCGCCAGCCAGTAGCGCACGAGGTGCCGGGCCGGGCCCCAGGCGGACGGCGGCAGGCCGAGCGGGAAGCCGGCGATCCCCAGCTCGTCGAGGCGGGTGCGGACCGGGCCGAGCGGTGGGAGCAGCGCGAGCGCCCCGTCGAGCGGCGTGCCGAGCAGCTCGGCCGAGAGTTCGAGCAGCAGGCGCACGGCCGGGCCGAGATCGCCTTCCCGGGCCAGGTTCGCCACCCGCGCCCAGTCGACGCCTCCGCGGCGCGCGATCCGGTCGACGTCCACGATCCGCTTGAGCTGCGTGAAGCCGCAGCGGACCTGGCTGGCCGCGGCATGCACGACCTGCGCCTCCGCGGGGGGACAGGGGACGTGCGGCATGTCGGCCGGGATGATCGCGCCCTCGAGCAGCCAGCGCGGCTCGACGCGGTACGGGTCCTCCGGCCGCACGACGGCCCAGTGCAGCTCGACCTGGGGCTTGCCGGGACCGGCGAGCGCGACGTGAAAATGAGTGGCGCGCTGGGCCGCCTGCACTGGCTCGGGGTCGGCGTCGGCATAGCCCAGCGCGCGCAGCGCGGCGATCGCCTCGTCGTGGCGGTCGTCGGCGACGAGCACGTCGAGATCGCGGAACGCGCGCTCGACCGGCTGGGAGTAGGCCGTGCGCGCGAGACCGGCTCCCTTCAGGAGCACCCAGGGGATCGCGCGGGCGCCGAAGGCGGCGGCGATGCGCTCGGCCTCGACGAAGTGGAACCCGTGGTGGCGGGCCTCGCGCTGGCGCAGTGCCGCGAGCTCGCGGCCGATCGCGGGCGGCACGCGGGTGCCGGAGGCGAGGACGCGCTCGGCCACCAGGCCGTGCACGTCGGCCTCACGCGCCGCTTCGAGCAGCGCCGGCCAGAGGTCGGCGGGAATGTCGTCAGGACATGGCTGATCGGCTTGGACCAGCCGGACCAGCCAGGGAGCGGTGTCGGGGAACACCGGGCTGCGGCCTCCGCGAGGAAGGCCCTGTATATACCACGGTCCACCTGCCGGGGAACCCGGATGACGGCGTGACGCCGTCCCGGAACGCAACAAGGAGCAACACGATGGCCTCCGAGATGATCGAACGTGAAGACGAAATCCTCACCAGCCGGGAGGCGCAGGAGTTCCTGAAGATCGGGCGCACGAAGCTCTGGGAGCTCACCAAGAGCAACCAGCTTCCGGCGTACCGGGTCGGGTCCGGGCGCACCTCTTCGCTCCGCTACAAGAAGTCGGAGCTGCTGGCGTGGCTGGAGCGGAACCGGGTGCAGGCGTGACCCGGCGCCGCTCGCGGCCGCACCGGTCGCGGCGCGGCGGTGACGGGCGGCCGAAGAGGGGCCTTCCTCGCTGAGCCTGCCGGCGCCAGGGGCGCCGGTAGGCGCGGAGGACGTGTGAGCGTTGTACAGGGCGAGTTCGGGCAGGCCCTGGTCCATCCCACCGCGACGGTGGGCGAGGGGACGACTCTCGGCCACGGGTCCGTCGTCATGGCGGGGGCACGGATCGGGGTGCGCTGCACGATCGGCTGCTACGTCGTCGTCCACGAGGACGTCGTCGTCGGGGACGGCGTGCGGATCGACGACCACGCGGTGCTCGGAAAGCTGCCGATGAAGGCGGCGGCGTCGGCGGTGACGCAGCTCAAGCCGCTGCCGCCGCTGACGATCGCGAACGACTGCCTGCTGGGGGCGGCGGTGATCGTCTACCGCGGCGCTTCGATCGGGCCGCAGGTGATGCTCGCGGACCAGGCGACCGTCCGCGAGGAGGTCTCGATCGGGGCGCGGACGATCATCGGGCGCGGCGTGACGGTCGAGAACAAGGTCACGATCGGTCCGCGCTGCAAGATCGAGACCGAGGCCTACATCACGGCCCTCTCCACGATCGGCGAGGGCTGCTTCATCGCGCCCGAGGTGACCTTCACCAACGACAACTACCTCGGGCGCACGAAAGCACGGTTCCAGCACTTCGGCGGCGTCACGCTCGAGCGCGGGGCCCGCGTCGGTGCCAACGTGACCTTCCTCCCCGGGATCACGGTCGGAGCCGACGCGCTGGTCGCCGCCGGCGCCGTGGTCACGAAGGACGTCCCGGCCCGGATGATCGTCGTCGGCGCCCCGGCGCGGGTCGTCCGGGAGGTCCCTCCCGAACAACTGCTCGACAACCAGGAGCCGTAGGGAATGTGCGGGATCGCGGGGATCGTCGACCGAAGCGGGTCGCGGCCGCCGCGCCGCGAGGAGCTCGCACGCATGATCGCCTGCGTCGAGCACCGCGGCCCGGACGGCTTCGGCCTCCGGCTCGACCCGCCCGCGGGGCTGGCCCACGCCCGGCTGTCGATCATCGACATCGCCGGCGGCGCGCAGCCGCTGCCCAACGAAGACGGCTCGATCTGGATCACCTACAACGGCGAGGTCTATAACTACGTCGAGCTGCGGCCGCTCCTGGAAGCCAAGGGGCACCGTTTCCGGACCCGCTCCGATACCGAGGTCCTGGTCCACGCCTACGAGGAGTGGGGCGACGCCTTCGTCGAGCGCTGCAACGGCAACTTCGCGCTCGCGCTGTGGGACGCGCGGCGGCGCCGGCTGCTGCTGGCGCGCGACCGGCTCGGGATCCGCCCGCTCTACTGGGCCGAGCACGAGGGGCGGCTGCTGTTCGCCTCGGAGATCAAGGCGCTCTTCGCGGCCGGGCTGCCGGCGCGGATCGACCCGCTCGGCCTCGACCAGTGCTTCGTGCTCTGGACGACCTTCCCACCGCGCACCGTTGCGGCCGGGGTGAACGAGCTCCCGCCCGGCCACCTGCTGGTGGCGGAGCAGGGGCGTCCGACGCGGATCGCGCGCTACTGGGACGTCCCCGCGCCGCCGCCGGCCGACGCGCTGCTCACCGACGAGCGCGCGGCAGCGGCCGAGCTGCGCGCGCTGCTCGAGGACTCGGTCCTGCTGCGGCTGCGCGCCGACGTGCCGGTCGGGGCCTACCTGTCGGGAGGGCTCGACTCGACCGCCGCGACGGCGCTGGTGCGTGCGCTCACCGACACCCCGCTCGAGACCTACTCGGTGACCTTCACCGACCGCGAATACGACGAGCGGGCCGAGCAGGAGCTGGCGGTCCGGGCGCTCGGCACCCGTCACCACCAGGTCGAGGTGACCTACGAGGACATCGCGTCGGCCTTCCCGCGGGTCGTCGAGCTGGCCGAGAAGCCGATGCTCCGCACCGCACCGGTCCCGCTCTACCTGCTGGCCCAGCTGGTCCGCTCGCACGGCACGAAGGTCGTGCTGACCGGCGAGGGCGCGGACGAGGTCTTCGGCGGCTACGACATCTTCAAGGAGACGAAGATCCGGCAGTGGTGGGCTCGGCGCCCCGACTCGGAGATCCGCCCGGCCCTGCTGCGACGGCTCTACCCGTTCGCGCCGGGAGCGAACGACCGCGCCGTGGCCTTCTTCGAGGCCTTCTACCGCGAGGGGATCGAGCGGCCGGACGACCCCGGCTTCTCGCACCGCCCGACCTGGCGCAACGGGGCCCGCAACCGGGTCTTCTACGGCGCGATGCTGGCCGCGGCCGCAGCGGCCCACGATCCCCAGGAAGAGGCGCTGGCGGCCTTCGGGCCGGCGCTGGCCGGGCGCTCGCCACTGGCCCGGGCCGAATACCTCGAGTTCAAGCTCTTCCTCGCCGGGCACCTGCTCGCCTCGCAGGGCGACCGGATGAGCCTCGGCCACGGCGTCGAGGGGCGCTACCCGTTCCTCGACTACCGGATCGTCGAATTCGGACAGCGCCTGCACCCGGCACTCAAGCTGCGCGGGCTGTCCGAGAAGTGGCTGCTGCGGCGCGCCGTGGCGGACCTCGTCCCGCCGGCCGTGCTCGAGCGGGCGAAGCGACCGTACACCGCGCCGAACGTCAGGAGCTTCCTCCAGGGGTCCGGGCGCGCGATGGCGGAGGAGCTGCTCTCCTCGGCCGCCGTGGCCGACCACGAGCTGTTCGATCCGGGGCGGGTGGCCGGCCTGGCGGCGAAGGCCTTCGCCGGGCGGCCGCTCGGCGAGCGGGAAAACATGGCATTCGTAGGCATACTGTCCGCCCAGCTGCTCGCGCGCGCCTGGCGCCGCGGCGCCGCCGGGGAGGTCGCGGCCGATGCCGCGCGCTTCCCGCTGCGCGAGCTGACGGACGAAACCGCCGGGCCCCCGGGGGGGCCGGCGCAGGACGCGGAGCGGACGGGACCGAGATGAACGTGCGAGAAGAGATCGAGCAGTTCGTTCGCGAGAACTTCATCTTCGGCGAGGTTGCGCTCGTGCCGGAGACCTCTTTTGTCGAGGCCGGCATCCTCGACTCGACGGGCGTGCTGGAGCTGGTGTCCTTCCTCGAGGAGCGCTTCGAGATCGGCGTCGAGCCCGACGAGATCAACCTCGAGAACATGGACAGCCTGGCCAAGGTGGAGGCCTACGTCCGGCGAAAGCAAGCGCCCGCGGAAGCCTGACCGGGCGCGTCGTGGCGACGCAGCCGAAGGGGACGAGGCTGGCGCGCCGCGGGTTCCTGCTCGCGACGGGAGCGGGGCTTGCCGGCGCCGGCTGTCGTGCGAAGCAGGGCGACGAGTCCGTGACCACGCCATCGGGCTGCCCGGGCGAGCCACGGCGCGCGGCTGGAGCCGCGCAGCCCGGGCGCGTCGTGCTGGCTCGCGCCGGCTCGCCCGAGCGCAACGCGCGCGCCGCGCTCGACGGCTGGGGCGGCGCGGCGCAACTCGTCGGGCCGGACGACCTGGTCGTGATCAAGGTCAACGCCCAGTGGCACTCGCAGGGGATGAGCAACACCGACGTCCTGGCGGAGCTGGTCCGCGCGATCCTCGAGCGGCCGGGCGGCTTTGCGGGCGAAGTCCTGCTGGCCGACAACCACCACTTCACCGAGCCGGTCGCGCGGGCCTGGACCACCGACAAGCGCAACGGGCGCTTCAACTACGACGAGCTGGTCGAGCATTTCCGAGCGGCCGGCGCGGCGAACGTCGGCAAGGTCCACTGGCACGATGCCGGCCCCAACCCCGAGCCGTGGCAGTTTCCGGCCGGGAACGGCCGCCGCGTCAGCGGCCCGGGCGAGGGGGACGGCTACGTCTGGGACCTCGAGGACTGCCATGTCACGCCCGAGGGGAACCGCTGCGCGATGACCTGGCCGGTCTTCAGCTCGCCGGTCAGCGGCGACGTCGTCGACCTGAAGCGCGGCGTGTGGCGGGACGGCGCCTTCACCGGCCGCCCGCTCCGCTTCTGGAACGTCTCGTCGATCTGCCACCACAGCCGCTACGCGGGCGTCACGGCGGCGATCAAGAACCTGATGGGGGTGGTCGACATGACCTGCGGCTTCCACGGAACGGAGCCGCCGGGCTGGTTCAACACCCACTACGTCGGGATGCGGCCGTCGCACCGCACCTGGCGCTGGGCCGCGCGCCAGGCCGGTCCGGTGAAGCGCGCCTTCCACGCCCTGCTGCCCGAGGAGAAGGCGCTCGACTTCCAGCACACCGGCGGCGCGCTGGGCCACCTGATGCGCACCGTGCGGGCCCCCGACCTGCACCTGGTGACCGCGGAGTGGATCGGCTGGGGCTCGCGCACCCATCCCGACATGGCCGCGCGGCCCGGGGTCGTGCTCGCGGCGCGCGAGCCGGTGACGCTCGACGCCGTCGCCGCGCGCGAGGTGCTGCTCCCCGCGACCCGCGCAGCCGGCGCGGCCGGGGCGCCGTTCCTTCCGTACAACGACCCGGACAACGCCGACGGCCCGTTCCACCGGTTCCTGCTCGAAGCGCAGCGCGAGATCGGCGGCCGGGTCGACCGGGCCGGGGCCGAGGTCGTGGTGTCGGGGAACGGCTGATGCGGATCCTCTACTTCGTGCAGTACTTCAACCTGCCGCACGAGCCGGGCGGATCGCGGGCCTACCAGTTCGCGCGTGCCTGGACCCGGCAGGGGCACGAGGTGACGATCGTCACCGGCGCCGTCAACCACAAGACGCTGACGGTGCCGGAGCAGTACCGCGGGCGGCTCGTGACGGCGGAGACGGTGGACGGGATCCGGGTGCTGCGGGTCTGGTCGTACGCCGGGATCCGCGACTCGTACCGCAAGCGGATCCTCAACTTCCTCAGCTTCGCCGCCGTCGCCGGGCTGATCGGCGTCGTGCGGGCTGGGCCGGCCGACGTCGTCTTCGCCTCCTCGACGCCGCTCACCGTGGGCCTGCCGGGGCGGCTCGCGGCGGTCGTGCGCGGCGTCCCGTTCTTCTTCGAGGTCCGCGACCTCTGGCCGCAGTCGGCGATCGTCGCCGGCGTGCTGAGAGAGCGCTCGCGCGGCGCCCGCGCCGCGGCGAAGCTCGCGCGCTGGCTCTATGCGCGCGCCGGGAAGGTCGTCGCGGTGACACGCGGTATCCAGGAGGGACTGATCCGGGAAGGGGTTCCGGTCGGCCGGACGATGCTGGTGCCGAACGGCGTCGACGACTGGATGATCGACGCCGCCTCGCGCCCGCGACCGGCCGCCCCGGCAGATCGGTTCACGGTCGTCTACTGCGGCGCCCACGGCAGGTGGAACGGCCTCGCGCAGGTCGTCGATGCGGCGGCGATCCTGGCCGATGAGCCGTCGATCGAGTTCCTCTTCATCGGCGACGGCGACGACCTGGAGTCGCTCGAGGCGCGGGCCGCCAAGCACGGGCTGACGCGCCTGCGGTTCACCGGCGCGCTCCCCAAGACCGAAGCCTTCGAAGAGCTCTGCCGCGCCTCGTGCTGTGTCGTCGTGACCTGGAACCACCCGTTCCAGCGGATGGTCCTGGCGAACAAGATCTTCGACTACCTCGCTGCCGGGCGGCCGGTCGTCGTCGGCGCCGAAGGAGAGATGGCCGAGCTGGTCCGCGACGCCCAGTGCGGGCTGGTCGTCCCGCCCGAGGTGCCGGAGCTGCTGGCCGACGCGATCCGCCAGCTGGCGGCGATGGACCCGGCGCGGCGCGAGCGGATGGGCGCCGCGGGACGGCGCTACATCCTCGAGCGCTACCGGCGCGAGGACCTCGCGCGCGAGCTGACCCGGGCCTTCGGCGACGCGACGGGTCTGCCGGCCGAGCCGCTCGCCGGCGGCGACGCGGGGCCGCGTCCCGTCCCCCACCCGGCCGCCGCGCGACCCGCGGTGCCGGGCCCGACGGAGACGCACCGATGAGCCGCCCCGTCGTGCGGATCCCGTGGAGCGCCTGGTTCGACGAGCGCACCCTCGAACTGCCGCTGCCGGCCGGCTGGACGGTCGACGTCGCCGAGGTCTCGTCCGCCGCCCTCGGCCCGTCGCTCGAGGCCGCACTGGCGGCGCCGATCGGCGCGCCCGGGCTCGCCGAGCTGGCGCGCGGCGCGCGCAGCGCGGCGGTCGCCGTCGAGGACATCACGCGCCCGGCGCTCGTCGCCCCGGCGCTGGAGGCGATCGTCGACCGGCTCGAGGCGGCCGGGATCCTCCCGGAGCGGATCCGCGTGCTGGTCGCGGTCGGCGGCCACGCGCCGCTCCAGCGCGACGCGCTGCGGCTCAAGCTGGGCGAGCGCGTGCTCGCGCGCTGCGACGTCAGCAACCACCACCCCTACGAGAACCTCGTCGACCTCGGGACCTCGCGGGGCGGCCTGCCGGTGAAGATCAACCGGCTGTTCGCCGAGGCCGACGTGAAGCTCGCGGTCGGCTCGGTGGTGCCGCACCCCTACGCCGGGTTCGGCGGCGGCGGGAAGATCGTGTTGCCGGGCCTGGCTGGGATCGAAACGCTCGAGATGAACCACCGCCCCGCGGTGACCGGGCTGTCGGGGGCGGGGCTCGGCGTCGTCGAGGGGAACCGCGCGCGGGCCGAGATGGAGGAGATCGCGCTCGCGGCTGGGCTCGCGGCGGTGCTCAACATCGTGCCCGGAGCGCGGCGCGAGCCGCTGGGCTGCTACTTCGGCCACCCCGTGGCCGCGCACCGGGCCGCGGTCGAACTGGCGCGCCGCGCCTACCGCGTCGAGATCGAACCCGGCGCCGACGCGGTCCTGCTCGGCGCCTACCCCAAGGATGGCGAGGTGCTGCAGCTCGGCAACGCGTTCAACGCCTGGCGCAGTGCCGGCGTGCCCCCCGCGCACGACGACGGCACGGTGATCGTCGCCGCGGCCTGCCCGCTGGGACGCGGCACCCATAGCCTGCACGGGCCCGGGATGCGGCTCTACCGCACCCCGGTGCAGCGCGAGTACCTCGGCCGCCGCGAGCTGATCGTCTTCGCGCCCGGGGTCGGAACGCCCGACATCCGGCAGTCGTTCTGGGAGGGTTACCTCCACGCCCGCGCCTGGGACGAAGTCCTCGCGCGCCTCGCCCTTCGGCACCCCGCCGGCGGACGGATGCTCGTCTTCCCGACCGCACCGCTGGCCCTCCCCGCGGTGCGCGCGGCAGGGAGCAGGCCATGAGCCCGCAGGGCCCGTTCGGCTGGGTCCCCCCGCCGCCGGCGCGGTTCTACGCGCGGCGCGGCAAGCGCCTGCTCGACCTGGCGATCGCGGTCGCGGTCTTCCTGCTCTTCGGCTGGCTGCTGGCGCTGATCGCGCTGGCGATCAAGCTCGAGGACGGCGGCCCGGTGCTCTACCGGCAGGAGCGGATCGGCCGCTTCGGCTACCCCTTCGACCTGACGAAGTTCCGCTCGATGGTGGTCGGCGCCGAGCACGCGGGAACCGGGATCCTGGTCGAGAAGGGGGACCGCCGGATCACAGGGGTCGGGAGGCTGATCCGCAAGCTGTCGCTCGACGAGCTGGCGCAGGTTTTCGACGTCCTGCGAGGCAGCATGAGCATCGTCGGCCCGCGGCCGGGGATGCGCTACCAGGCCGAGCTCTACGACGAGGCGCAGCGCGGTCGGCTCGCGGTGCGTCCTGGCATCACCGGCTGGGCGCAGGTCCATGGGCGCAACGCGATCCGCTGGCCCGAGCGGATCCGGCTGGACCTCGCATACATCGCGCGGCTGTCGCTCTGGATGGACGTCAAGACGATCCTGCTGACGATCCCGTCGATCCTGAAGGGGAGCGACCAGATCGCGGACGCCGACTACTGGAAGCAGCGGCGGCAGGAACTGGAACGCCAGAGGGCGCCCGGGGAGACGAACGGATGACGGAGCAGGTGCGGGGAGCCGAACGGCTCGTGTTCGTCGGCGCGGGCGATCACGGCCGGGGGACGCTCGAGATCGTGAGGGCCCGGCGCGCCGCCGGACTCGACGCGTCCGAGCCGCTGGGGTTCGTCGACGACGACCCGGCGCGGCACGGTGCAACGGTCGGCGGGCTGCCGGTGCTGGGCGGCGTGGACTGGCTGATCGCGCGGGCCGCCGCGGCGCGCCCGGGTGCGCCCGGAGCGGCGCCGCTCGTCGCGCTGCTCGCGCTCTCGACCCCCGCCGCCAAGCGCACGCTCGCCGAGCGGCTCGCGGCGGCGGGCGTGCCATTCGCCTCCGCGGTCCACCCCTCGGCGATCCTCGGCCAGGGCACGACCATCGGCGACGGAGCGGTCGTCGGCGCCGGCGTCATCGTTGCGCACGACACCGTGATCGGCCGCCACGCGACGATCAACCTCAACGCGACGATCGGCCACGACTGCAGCCTGGGCGACTATGCGACGATCGCGCCCGGCGTCAACATCACCGGCCGCGTGACGCTGGGGGAAGGGGTTCTGGTCCAGACCAATGCCACCCTCGTGCCCGGGCTGACGCTCGGCGCGTGGGCGAAGATCGGCCCCGGCGCGGTCGTGCTGAAGGACGTCCCGCCGGGCGAGTTCTGGTTCGGCAACCCGGCGCGGCGGATGCCGGAGCTGGGATGAGCCGGTTCCACCCGAGGCGGCTCCTTCTTCTCGACACGCATCCGGTGCGCGTCCCGGTCGTCATGCTCCACTCCGTCGCCGGCTTCCGGAAGGACCGGCCGCCGACCTTTCCGGTCTGGTGCCCGCCGCCGATGTTCGAGGGGTACCTCGCCTGGATGAAGCGGCGCGGGTTTCACACCGTCTCGCTGGCCCAGCTCCACGACCACCTTGCGCACGGCGCGGCGCTCCCGGCCAAGCCGATCGTCCTGACCTTCGACGACGGCTATCTCGACAACTGGGTCTACGCAGCGCCGCTGCTGAAGAGGTACGGTTTCACCGCAACCGTCTTCGTCCCGAGCGACTTCGTACAGCCGGAGGTGACGCCGCGGCCGACGCTCGAGGACGCCTGGGCCGGCCGCGTCGCCGAGGACGAGCTCGAGGCCTTCGGCTACATGAACCGCGGCGAGCTGCGTGCGCTGGCCCAGTCGGGGCTGATGGACGTGCAGAGTCACGGCCGGACCCACACCTGGCTGCCGGTCAGCGAGGAGGTCGTCGACTTCCACCACCCGGAGACGCCGCTGCACCAGCTGCGCTGGCTCTGGTGGAACCGGAATCCGGAGCGGAAGCCGCGCTGGTTCACCGCGATCGACCCGGCGGGCGTGCCGTGGGGGATGCCGATCTACCGCAGCGAGCTGGCCCTGGCGGGGCCCGCGGTGACGCCCGACCCCGGCCTCGAGCGGCTGCTCACGGCTCACGTCGAGCAGCACGGGGGTGCAGCCTTCTTCGAGCGCGCCGGCTGGCGCGAGGAGCTGCGCGCCCTCACCGAACGCTACCGCACCAGCCACCCCCCGGCGGCGCGGCCCGAGGACGCAGCCGCGCTCGACGCGCGCCTGGCCGGCGAGCTGCGCGGGAGCCGGGAGGCCCTCGAGGCGATCACGGGCCGCCCGGTGCGCTTCATGTGCTGGCCCAACGGCGGGACCTGCGACGCCGCGTTCGCGCTGCTGGCCGCGACCGGCTACCTCGCGGCGACGCTCCCCTCGCGGGCGAAGCAGCCGATCAACCGCCGCGGGACCGACCCGGCGCGGATCGGGCGGATCTCGGCGAGCTCCTTCTTCCGCGGCAGCGAGAGCATCTTCCCGTGGGTGCTGTCGTTCGCGCTCAAGGTCGAGCGGAACCGCGGCATCGGCTGGGCCGAGCTGCCGATCAAGGCGATCTGGCTCTACCGGCGCGTCGTCCCCCCGCGGGCGGCAAGCCGATCGGCGGGGAGATCTGAGGCGATGGTCCCGCTCGTCGCCCGGGCCCTCGACCGCGCCATCGCCTGGCGCACCGGGCGCCGCTACCCGCAGCTCCTCGCGCAGTACCGCGCGATGGAGCGCTGGACCCCCGCGGCGTTCGCGACCTGGCGCTGGGAGCGGCTGCGCGCGCAGCTCGACCACGCCGCGCGCACCGTCCCGTACTGGCGCGAGACCTTCGTCCGGCTCGGGGCGCGTCCCGCCGACTTCACCCGGCCCGAGCACCTCGCGGCGCTGCCGGTGACGACCAAGGAGCTGATCAACGCCGCCGGCGAGGCGATGACCAGCACCCAGCCCGAGCCGGGCCGCGTGACGCGCTCGTCCACCGGCGGCTCGACGGGGCGGAACGTCTGGTTCCTGGTGGACGGGGAAGCGCACGACCGGCGTCGCGCGGCCGGCCGCCTGACCGAGGAGTGGGACCGTGTCCGGCCCGGTACGCGCACGGCCACGATCTGGGGTGCTTCACTCGAGCAGAACCCGTCGCGCGGCGCGGCGCTCTACGACCGCCTGACGAACCGCCTCTTCCTTTCCGCCTACGGCGTCGGCCCGGCCGAGCTCGACGCCTACGCGGCGCGCCTGCTCGAGCTGCGCCCGGAGGTGATCTCGTCGTACCCCTCGATCCTGCTCGACCTGGCGCGGCGCTGGGGACGCGACCTCTGCCGGCGCCTCGGCGTGCGGATCATCTACTGCTCGGCGGAAGCGCTGTTCGAGCCGGTGCGGGCGGAGCTCGAGGAGCTGTTCGGCGCCGTCGTGCGCAACCGCTACGCCTGCCGCGAGTTCGGGATGGTCGCCGCCGACTGCCCGCTGGGTGGCGGGTTGCACCTGATGGACATGCGCCTCTTCGTCGAGGCCCTGCCGACTCCCGAGGACCCCGACCTGCGCGAGCTGGTGATCACCGACCTCGACAACCGGGTGATGCCCCTGATCCGCTACCGGATCGAAGACCTTGCCCGGTCTGCCCGCGGACCGTGCCGTTGTGGTCGGCCGCTCGGCCGGATGGAGTTGATCGAGGGTCGCGTGCTCGACGTCGTCACGACCCCCGACGGCCGCTCCTTCGGCGGGACCTTCTTCACGCTCGTTCTGCGCCCCTTCGACCGCTCGATCCGGCAGTTTCAGGTCGTGCAGGACCGGCCCGATCACCTGCTGGTCCGGCTGGTCCCCGGGCCGGGTTACGATGACGCCGCAAGGGAACGGGTCCGGGCGGTCCTGGCCGAGCGTCTCGGGCCAGCGCTCGCGGTCGAGCTCTGCGAGCAGGACGAGATCGCGCCGCTGGCCTCGGGGAAGCGGCGCTTCGTGATTCGGGAACAGGCACGGGACGGGCTTCGATGACGGTTCGCGTACTCCTCATCACCGGCAGCCTCGGGCCGGGCGGTACGGAGCTCGCCGTGATGACGCTCGCACGTGAGCTCGCGGCGCGCGGCCGCGTCGCGCCGCGCGTCGTCACGCTCGGGCACGGGGGCGAGTACGCCGAGCGGCTGCGGGCGGACGGGGTGCCGGTCGAGGAGCTCGGGCTGGCTGGCGGGGCGCGCTCGATCGCCGGTCTCCGGCGGCTGCGGCTGATCCCGCAGATGGTCCGCCACGAGCGGATCCGGATCGTCCACACCTTCCTGTTCGACGCCGATTTCTACGGGATGCTGGCCGCGCGCCGCGGGCGGCCGTGGGCGGTCGTCACGACGCGCCGCGCGATCAAGCGCGGCCGCCTGTTGCACCTGCTCGGCTACCGGCTGACCAACGCCCTGGTCGACCGGATCGTCTGCAACTCCGAGGCCGTTTCGCGCTTCACGCTCCACGCCGAGGGGGCCAGCCGGAAGAAAGTGGTCGTGATCCCCAACGGCGTCGACGCGGCGCGCTTCGAGCGCGGGGACGGTGCCCCGCTGCGCCGCCGCCTCGGCCTGCGGCCCGAGGACTTCGTGGTCGGGGCTGTCGGGACGATCAAGAAGGTCAAGGGGCAGGCGGTCCTGCTCGACGCGATGCGCCCGCTCTTCGAGCGCCACGCGACGCTCCGGCTGGTGCTGGCCGGCGAGTTGACGCGCGGCTACGGCGAGGACCTGCGGCGCCAGGTCGCCGCGGCGGGGCTGGAGGGCCGGGTGCTGCTGCCGGGCGTGGTGACGGAGGTCCCCGACCTGCTGGCCGCGCTCGACCTCTTCGCGCTGCCGTCGCTGTCGGAGGGGATGAGCAACGCGCTGCTCGAGGCGATGGCCGCGGGGCGGGCGATCGTCGCCACCGAGGCCGGCGGCAACGCCGAGACCCTGGACGGCGGGAGCGCGGGCGTGCTGGTCCCGCCGGGCGACGCGGAGGCCCTCGGACGGGCCCTCGAGCGGCTGATCGACGCCCCGGACCGCCGGCGCGAGCTGGGCCGGCGTGCTTCCGCCCGGGCCCGGGACGAGTATTCCCTGGCGAAGATGCTGGACCGGACCGAAGCCCTCTACGCCGAGCTGCTGGGCCGCGACTGGGCGCCGCTGATCCGGCGCCCGACCGCGCTCACGGGCGAGCGCCCGCCCGCGGCCTCCCGGGGGTCGCGCTGAGATGAGCGCGGACCCATCCCTGCTCGCGCAGCCGTCCGGCCCGGGTGAATCCGGCCTGGCGGTGGAGGTGGCGCCGCTCCCGGCGCTGCGCGCCGAGTGGACCTGGCTCGAGCCGCGTTCCCGGACCCGCAACGTGTTCAACGGCTGGACCTTCGCCGACACCTGGTGGGAGCACTTCCGCGAGGGCGTGGATGGACGCGCCCCGCGCGAGGGGCGCGTTTTCGTGGTGCGCAATCCCGCCGGCCAGCCGGTGGCGATCGTGCCGCTCTACGTCGATCCCCGGCCAACCCGACTCGGGCGCGTCCGGGTGCTGCGCAACGTCGGCTACGGCGACGTCGTGAACCCCGACTTCCTCGACGCCCTCTGCATCCCGGGGTTCGAGGAGCGCGTCGCGGCGGCGCTCGCGCCGAGGCTCTTCGCGGATCCGGGCTGGGACTTCGCGCAGTTCTCCGAGCTGGCGGAGGGGGGCTCGCTGGCGCTGATGGCCCAGGTCTGGAGCGAGCAGCGCCTGGCGCTGGTGCGGCGCGAGACCCGCTCGCCCTGCCCGTTCCTCCCGCTTCCCGCCACCTTCGACGAGTTCATGGCGGCCCGGAACCCGCACTTCCGGCAGCAGTTGCGCCGCTACCGGCGGAAGATCGAGCGCGAGCTGGGGGTCGAGTGGAAGCGCGTCGGGAAGGACATCGACGTCGACGCCGGGATGGACCTGCTGGCGCGGCTGCACCAGGCGCGGATGGAAGCGACGGGCCGCGGCGGGAACTTCAAGAAGGACGATTACCAGCGCTTCCACCGCGCGCTCGCGGCTCGCCTGACGGAGCGCGGAGAACTCTACTTCTGGGTCCTGACGATCGAGGGGCTGCCCGGCGCCTCGCACTACGGCTTCCTCCACGACGGCGTCTACTACGGCTACCAGATGGGGTTCACGCCGCAGTACGAGCGCTGGTCGCTCGGCCACTACATGACCGGCGTCGTGGTCGAGAAGCTGATCGAGGAAGAGCACGCGCGTGAGATGTGCCTGCTGCGCGGCCGCGACCCTTGGAAGTTCCGCTGGACCGACGAGGTCCGCTGGACGGAGTCGATCACGATGCTCCGCCCCGGCCTGCGCTCGCGCTGGTTGCACTTCGGTGCGGTCGTCTCGCAGAGCCCGCCCCTGGTGCTGCGCTCGCTGGTCGGCCGGGATGCCTTCGACGAGCTGCGCTCAGCCACGGCACGCGCCAGCCGGACGCTGGCGGGAGGGGCGGAATGAGTGCGATCGACCGGCTCTACGGCGTGTACCGGCACGTCCCGGTCCCGCTGCAGGACCTGATGGTGAGCGGCTACGGCTGGATCCTGAAGCGCCGCCGCTACGGGGCGGAGCACGACCGGACGCTGGCCGCGCTGATGGAGACGCGGAACTGGAGCTACGAACGGATCCGCGAGCTGGAACTCGGCCGGCTGCAGGAGACGCTGGCCTACGCGGCGGCGCAGGTGCCGCACTACCGCGAGCTCTGGGCGAAGCTCGGCTTCGACCCGCGCGACGTGAAGCGCTTCGAGGACCTCCGCGCGTTGCCGGTGACGGAGAAGGTGGAGGTCAAGGCCGCGCCCGAGCGCTTCGCCTCCGACGAGTACCGCGCCGGGAAGTACGGCACGCTGTACAAGGGGAACACCTCCGGGACGACCGGCAAGCCGCTGACCACCTACAAGGACAGAGGGTGCTACCAGCGGGTCTGGGCCTACCAGGAGCGGCAGCGCCGGCAGTGGGGGATCGCGGGCGAGCAGGCCCGGGTCTCGATCGGTGTCCGCCCGGTGGTGCCGATGGGGGAGACGCAGCCGCCGTTCTGGCGGCACGACATGTCGGAGAACAACTGGCACTTCTCCAACTTCCACATCTCCGAGGCGACGCTCGACGCCTACGTCGCCAAGATCGCCGCGATCGACCCGGAGGAGATCAACGCCTACCCGTCCGGGGTCTACCTCGTCGCGGCCCACGCGCTGCGGCGCGGGGAAACGCGGATCCGGCCGAAGGCGGTCATCACCTGCGCCGAAACGCTCTACGTCGAGCAGCGCCGGACGATCGAGGAGGCCTTCGCCTGCAAGGTCGCCGACCAGTACGGGGCCGCCGAGGTCGTCTTCTGGATCGGGCAGTGCCCGCACGGGACCTACCACCTCAGCCACGAGTTCGGGCACGTCGAGGCGCTCGACGGCAACGAGCCGGTCACCGGCCGGCCGGGCGACGCGGTCGGGACCGGGTTCGTCAACCGGGCCCAGGTCCTCGTGCGCTACCGGCTCGGCGACTCGATCGTCCTGCCGGAGCGGCGCACGCCCTGCCCCTGCGGCTGGCAGACCGACGCGATCGAGACGATCGTCGGCCGGATCGACGACGTGCTCTACACCCCCGACGGCCGCGCGCTGGGGCGGCTCGACATCGTGCTGAAGAAGATCGACGGGGTCCTGGAATCGCAGCTGGTGCAGGACGAGCCGGACCACCTCACGATCAACCTGGTCGCTGAGGAAGGCCCCGTCCCGGCCGCGGAACAGGTGATCCGCGGGCGGCTGATCGACTTCTTCGGGCCGGCGATGCGGATCGACTTCCGCTGGGTCGCGAAGATCCCGCGCACCGCGGCGGGGAAGTTCCGCTTCCAGGTCTACGCTGTCCGGCGGTAGCCGCCGCCCGCCGCCGCCCGGATCGGGCGACCGTCTCGTGCGCTTCGCGGTTCGAGAGATGTCATGTAGGATCCGTCCATGCGCTTCCCCGCGACCTGGGTGTTCCTGTTCGCATTCGCCCTGCGGTTTCCGTTCCTATTCCTGGCGCCCGCGGATTCGTATCGCACTCCAATCACCTCGGACTTCGTCGAGGACGTCGTCGCCTACGTCGACATCGGTGCCTCGCTCGCAGACCACGGAGTGTTCGGCTTCGGCGGGCGGGCCAGCGCATTCCGCCCGCCGCTCTACCCGTGGATGCTGGGGGCGGTCTTCGCGACCTTCGGCGAGAACTACCGCGTCATCCGGCTGCTGCAGGCCGTTCTCGGAGGGCTGGCCGCCGTCGCGCTCTACGCCCTCGGCCGCCGGCTCTTCGACGAGCGTGTTGGCCTCCTCGCCGGTGTCGGGCTCGCCGCCTACCCGATGCTGCTCTACTTCACGGGCGAGATCATGACCGAGACGCTGTACGTTGCCGTCTCCATCGGGGCGGTAGCGCTCACAGTGCGGTGCTGGCAGGTCCGGACGGTCCGCTCCGCCGCGCTGGCTGGTTCGATCTGGGGACTCGCCGTTCTGTGTCGTCCCACCGCGACATTCTGCGTGTTCGGACTCGTCGCGCTGGCGATGGTCAGCTTCTGGAGGAAAGACCGGACCGGAGCGGGCCTGCTCGTCGTCGTCGCGCTCGTCGCGGCGGTAGTGACGATCCCGTGGGTCATCCGGAACTCGCTCGTCTTCGGGCGCTTCGTCCCGGTCACGACCTACACCGGCATCAACCTCTACAAGGGCCTGCCGGGAAAGGACAACCGGACCGCGCTGGCGGATCTGGGATACAACCATCACCAGATCGAGGATCCGAAGCTGCACGCGCTTCCGGCCGACGAGGTCGCGCTCGATGCGCGCGCGCGCGCGTATTGGCGCGCGTTCGTGAGCCAGCACCCGGGCGCCTACGCCGCCGAGAAGCTGCGCGATCTGCGACGCTTCTGGTTCGACTTCAACCTTGCGGGGCGAGCTCACGGGGGTGCGGCCGGCGCTCGTACTCGCGACGTTCGCGCCGTATCTCCTGGTCCTCGTTCTCGCGGTCTTCGGCCTCGCGCGCGCGCTGAAGGAGGGTCGGTCGGACGCCCTGATCGTGACGCTGGGGATGGTCGGCATCACGTTGCTGGCGTACGTCCCGTTCTACGCCGGGAAACGGTATCGGATGCCGACGGTCGATCCCTACCTGATTCTCATGTCGGCCTACTGGCTTTCCGGACAACTCCTCCGGCTTCGCGGGCGGCGCGGGCGGCGAGTCGATACCGCCCCGGCGACGGCGCCCGGCCGTGCGAAAGCCGGGCTGGAATTCCGTTATTGTAACCACGCGACATCGGCTGAGGAAGTCAACTCTCGCGTTCTCAGGAGGTTGGTCCGCGGCCACCCGCAGCCGGTTCATGGCACGATGCTCGCTTCCCACCTAGCTTCGCACGGGAGACCACCGCTGCCCGCGTCCGGGTGAGGTGCACCCGGTCGAGACCGTGCGGCAGTTCGGACCTGCCGGACGAGGGACCAGGAGAGGACAAGCCCGACATGCGCGTCCTGTGCTTGATCATCGCCGCGCTCGCAACGACGCCCGCGCTCGCCACGGATTACTACGTGCGGGCGGACGGCAACGATTCCAACACCGGGACCGGGAACTCGGCGGCGGCGGCGTGGGCCTCGCCCGGGAAGTGTGCCGGTACCGCGGTCAAGGCGGGCGACCGCTGCCTGATCCAGCCCGGCACCTACTACGTCGGCTCCGGGATCACCCAGACCAACGGCGGCGCCCTCAAGACCGACAACGTGATGTCCGGCTGCACCTGCACGGCCAAATCGACGGCCGTGAGCTGCGGGTCGGCGGTCACCGGCGTCGCGGTCGGGGACTGGGTGCGCTGCGACGGGACGGGTCCCTATTTCAACTGGACACGCGTCGCGGCCGTCAGCGGCTCGTCGATGACGCTCGAGGAAGGGTACCGCGGGACCAGCAGCGCGGGTCCGACGACACTCGATGCGGCGCGCTTCGTGGAGGTCAAGGGGGACGGTCCCGAGGGATCGGTCACGATCACGCGAACCAAGCCCAAGCCGGGCGGCGTGACCTGGACCCAGAGCAGTTCCCGCCCGGAGGTCTGGTCCTACGCCAAGTCGCAGGCCGGCTCGGACGGGGTCTGGAGCGCGCCGCGCGGCTTCCGGCAGACGAGCGGCTACTGGGACAAGTGGTATGCGAACCGATCCGGGCGCGATGTCTTCGTCCATGTCACGGTGGGCGCGTGCCCCTGCTCGGGCGAGCCGACCTGCGAAGGGCACGTCTCCAAGGTGGCCGGCTCGTGGTGTGACGACGGCACGCGGGTCTGGGTGCAGACCTTCGACGGAAGCTCGCCCGAGTCGGTTGGTGTCGTCGCCGGCAATGCCGGCTTCTACTCCGTCACCTGGTCGATGAACGACAAGGACTACTTCGCCTTCCGCAACGTCTACCTGGATGTCGCCGGCGAGTTCAACGGCTACAACACCGACTCGAGCTTCTCCTTTCTGAGCGGCGGATCGAACCACCTGCTGAGTGGCGTGACCTCCGCCGGGGCGGCCTGCCGTTTCGATCTATCCCGGGCCCGCACGATGATGCAGGTCGAGAAGGTCGACTGCCTCGAGAAGACGACCGGGGTGCCCGGAGGCGCGGTGTCGCACTCGGGCCTGCGCTTCTACGACGTCGAGATGCGCGGCGGGTACTCGAACGGCTTCTCCCTCGACAGCATCAAGGGAACCAGTCCGACCGACCGGGTGATCTTCGACCGGATCTACATGCACCGCGTCTTCACCTGGTATCGGACGGTCGAGTGCGCCAGCGACACGGTCTATAGCTGCTCCACCGAGTCGTTCCCGGAGCCGCAGACCGGCGCTCACGGCGCGTACATCGGGACGAGCGCCCAGGACAACGGCCTCAACTACCTGCTGCTTCAGAACTCGGTGATCGAGGTGACGGGAGACGGGTGGGCGTTCTTCAACGGCGCCGGCAACGACATCGTCGCCCGCAACAATACCTTTGGCGTGTCCCACTCGACGAGCGCCAACTGGCGGCAGGAGGTCTTCGAGTTCGGTGTCAGCGGCTCGGCGGCGGGACTCCGCCATTTCAACAACATCTACTATGTCGACGCCGACACGGGAGCGAACTTCAACGGCTCGCTGATCACCTACGGCAACAGTTGGGCCAACGTGACGACCGACTACAACCTCTACCTCCACCCCTACAACGGCAGCGTCAACATGGCCAACTCAGACCAGACCTTCAAGGGCTCGGGCTCGGGGCCGGACTACTCCTTCGACTCGATCAACACGACCTACGGCCAGGAGCGGCACGGCATCTTCGTCTGCTACTCCTCGTGCAGTTCCGCCGCCTCGAGCCTCGAGTTCAACGACGGGGCCGACTCGCGCAACTACTTCGTGAAGCCGAGCGTCTCGGACGGCACGGTCAGCAACTACACCCCGACCTCCAAGAACCGGGGGGTGAACGCGGGGCTCAACAGCGAGTGTCCGAGCGAGGACTTCTACGGCAACCCGCGGAGCGACGGGGCCTGCGACATGGGCGCGGTCGAGCTGCAGGGCGGCCCCCCGGACACGACGCCGCCGACGCCGGTCACGAACTTCGTGGCGACCCCGGGGAACACCCAGGTCACCCTCAACTGGACGCACTCGACGAGCGCGGACAGCAGGGGGACGGTGACGCGCTTCAAGACCACCGGATACCCGACGAGCGCGAGCGACGGGGCGGTGGCCTGCGACAAGCCGGGGGCTCCGGGGGCGCCCGACTCCTGCGTACACTCCGGGCTGGCCAACGGCACGACCTACTACTACGCGGCCTTCGCCTACGACGCGGTTCCCAACTACGCCGCGGCCGCCCAGGCCCAGGCGCAACCGTCGGCGCCGGTCAACGTCTCGCCGCAGGACGTGCGGAACCTCCACCGGACCGATACGAAGTAGCCAGTTCCTGCCAGGCCGCCTCGATCCGCCGCATGTTCGCGTCGCGGTCGAAATCGCGCTCGATCAGCGCGCGGTTCGCGGCGACCGCCCGGCGCAGCAAGGGGCCGTCGGACAACGCGCGCAACAGAGCGGCGCCGAGCGAAGCCGGGTCGCCGACCGGCGCCAGCAGCGCGTTCTCGCCGTCCTTGAACCAGACCCGGTTGGCGCCGATGTCGGTCACGACGGGAAAACAGCCCGCCGCCATCGCCTCGAAGTGCGAGAGCGGCAGGCCGTCGGTGATCGTCGTCGAGCAGTAGACGTGCGCGCGCTCGACCAGCGCGACGATCGCCTCCCGTGACAGCCGCCCGACGAACCGGACCGACGAGCCGTGGAGGCCCAGTTCGCGGGCGCGGGCCTCGAGCCGCGGCCGCTCCGGGCCGTCGCCCGCGATCTCGGCGACGGCGTCCGGCCGCTCGCGAGCCACCACCGCCATCGCCTCGACGAACTGGATCGTGTTGTAGCTCGGCAGCAGCGAGCGGGTCATCGCGATCAGGGGCGGCCCGGGCGCCTTCTCCGGCAGGCGCGGGAAGCGCGAGAGCTCGATCCCGCGCGAGCAGACCATGATCTTCGCCGGGTCGGCCCCGTGGCGGATCATCTCGTCCCGGATGTTGCTCGACCAGGCGTTGAAGAGATCGCCGCGGCGGCAGGCGGGCGCACGCAGAACAACCCCAGCCGGTCGTCGGGCGGCCAGACCATGTCGCCCCCCTGCGCGGCGAGCACCAGCGGGCGGTAGCCGGCGAGCGCCGCCAGGAAGCCGTAGCTCACGACGCGGTAGCCGACGAAAACGTCCGGCCGGCGCGCCGCCAGCTCGCGGCGCAGGCGGGGCAGCAGCGCGAACCAGGCCAGCTTGTTCCCGGTGAAGCGGTTGCCGAGGGGAACGACCTCGACGCCGTTGCGGTACGGCTCGCCCGGGGCCGGGATCGTGAAGACCGTCACGGCGTGGCCGAGCGGCCCCGCGAAGTACTCCGCCCACTCCTTCAGGTGGAGGCTGTTGGAGTTCGAGAGGAACGCGATCCGCATCGTCCGGCCGCCCGCTGCCCGGACCGTCAGGCCGTCGCGCGGGCCGGCAGCCAGTCGAGCTCCCGCCAGCGACCGCCCGGCCGGTCGAGGAAGACCCGGCACCACAGCTCGAACATCACCAGCTTGAACAGCTTCCCGAGGTCCTCGCGGTGCAGCGTGTGGTTGCGCGCGGTGCCGAACAACCGCTCCACGGCCTGCGGCTCGAAGTAGCCGCGCTCGCGAAGGTTGGCCGGCGACAGGAGGTCGCGCGCGACGTCGAACATCCCGCCCTTGAACCACGGGATGAGCGGCGTCCCCAGCCCCTGCTTCCGGCGCCCGAGGATCTCCTCCGGCAGGATCCCCTTCATCGCCTGGCGCAGGATGTACTTCTCGTTGTTGCCGTGCAGCTTGTAGCGCGAAGGCATCCGGTTGGCGAAGTGGACCAGGCGCGGGTCGAGGTAGGGGACGCGGGCCTCGACCGAGTGGGCCATCGTCAGCCGGTCGATCCGCAGCAGCTGGAAGTCGGGCAGCTCGTACGACTGCTCGTAGCGCAGCAGGGCGTTGAGCGCGTCCCCGCCGGCCGACGCGGCGGCGAGGTACGGCGCCAGCGGGTTCTCGCCGGCGGGAAAGCGCCGACGGAAGTCGTCCGCGAAGATCGATTCGCTGCCGGGGCCGCCCATCGACGAGAAGTGCCAGAAGTAGAACCAGCGCTTGAGGGCCGCCGGGGTCAGCCGGCGGTACTTCTCGGCCACCGGCCAGAAGCGCCGGTAGCCGGCGAAGATCTCGTCCGCCCCCTCGCCGATCAGGATCACCGTGACGATCTTCCGCGCCGCCTCGCCCAGGTACCAGGTCGGCAGGATCGAGGAGAGGACCGGCTCCTCGAGGTGCCAGAGGATCCGCGGCAGCATCTCGGTGAAGTGCGAGGGATCGACGATGAACTCGGTGTGGTCGGTCTTGAACCGGTCGGCCACGATGCGGGCGTACTTCAGCTCGTCCTTCGCGCCACCGAAGCCGATCGAGAAGGTCTTGACCGCGCGATCGGCGACGCGGCTCATCAGCGCCACGATGGCCGAGGAGTCGAGCCCGCCCGAGAGCGTCGCGCCGAGCGGGACGTCGCTGACGAGCTGGCCGCGGACGGAGTCCTGCAGGATGTCGAGCAGCTCCCGGCGGTAGTGCTCCTCGCCGCGGTCCTGCTCCTCGCCGGCGTCCAGCGACCAGTAGCGCCGGATCTCCGTCTTCCCGTCCTGCCAGGTCAGCGTGTGCGCCGCGGGCAGCTTCAGGATCCCGGCGAAGAGCGTCTCGTCGCCGGGGATGAAGCTGTAGACGAGGTTCTGGCGCAGCGCGACGGGCGACACCGCGGCGCGGTATTCGGGCCACTCCAGGATCGCCTTGGCCTCGCTGGCGAACAGCAGCGCGCCGTCGCGCCGGTGGTAGAGCAGCGGCTTCACTCCGAGGTGGTCGCGCGCGAGGAACAGGCGCTTGTCGACGACGTCCCAGATCGCGAAGGCGAAGATCCCGTTCAGCTTCGCGATCGAGTCGGGCCCTTCCTCGCGGTAGAGGTTGACGATGACCTCGGTGTCGGTATGCGTCCGGAACCGGATCCCCTGCTTCTCGAGGCCCGCGCGCAGCTCGCGGTAGTTGTAGATCTCGCCGTTGTAGACGATGACCAGCCGGTCGTCGTGGCTGGTGATCGGCTGGTGGCCGGTCGAGAGGTCGATGATCGAGAGCCGGCGGTGGCCCAGCCCGACGCCGGGGGCCTCGAAGAAACCGTCGTCGTCCGGCCCCCGGTAGGAGATCAGGCCGGTCATCCGGCGCAGGAGGGCCGGGTCGTCGAATCCGGCAAAGCCGGCGATGCCGCACATGGTCGCGTCCGTTCTGCAAAGCCCGGGGAGCAGGGCGGTTCAAAGCCCGGGGCGGCCCGTCAGGATCCGCACCCGTTCATCATGGCGTCCGGACCGGGGCCCCGGCCAGCGCGTCCCGCCACAGCGCCAACGTCCCCTCGACCATCGCTGCCAGCCCGTAGCGCGCCTCGAGCCGCGGGAAATGGCGCCGGGCCGCCGCCCGGGCCGCCGGCCGGTCCTCGAGCAGCCGGCCGAGGGCCGCCACGTAGGCCTCAATGTCGCCGCGCGGGACGACCGCGCCGGCCCCCCCGGGGCCGACGATCTCCGCCACGTCCCCGACGTCCGCTGAGACCACCGGCGTACCGAGGGCCAGGGCTTCGATCACGACGTTCGGGCAGCCTTCCGAGTCCGAGGTCAGCAGCAGCGCGTCGGCGGCGGACAGGATCGCCGGGACGTCCCGGCGCGGGCCGAGCAGCCGGACCTGCCCGGGCGGGAGGTCCGGCGCCAGCTTCCCGCGGGCTTCCTCGTCGAGTCCGCCGCCGACGAAGACGGCGTGCAGCTCGGGACGCACGGCGAGCGCGCGCCGCACGACCTCGACCGCGCGCGGGACGTTCTTCACCCGCGAGTCCTTGCCGACGTAGGCGACGAGCGGCGCGGCCAGGGAGAGGCCCAGCTCCTTCCGCAGGGCCTCCGGCCGCGCCGCGGCGGCGAGGGCCGCGAAGTCGACCCCGTTGGGGATCACCACGATCCGGTCGGCCGGCGCCCCGAGGACCCCCTGCATGAACCGCGCCCCGCGCCGGGAGTTGGCCAGGGCGCGCGGGCAGGCCCGGAACATCCGCCGGTAGACCAGGCGGCGCAGCGCCCCCGGGCCCGCCTCGGCGCCGCGCACCGAGGGGATGACGACCGGCCGCCGGCCGGGCCATGCGGCGAGGTAGGCGTAGCCCGAGGCCAGCAGGTGGACGGCGTGGACGAGGTCGATCCGCTCGTCGCGGAGCAGCCGGCGCAGGCGGAGCACCCGCGCGAGGTCGAAACTGCTCCCGCGCGGCAGCACCTCCAGCCGATATCCGAGCCCGACCAGCGCCGGCCCGTGGGGCTCGAGATCGGCCGAGAGGCAGACGACGAAGCGCGGCTCCTCAGGGCGGCCCTTGAGCGCCCCGAGCAGCGCAGCCGTCTGGCGCTCCGCGCCGCCGAACCCGAGCTGCGAGACGACGACGGCGATGCGCGGCGTCACCGCGCGGCCTCGAGCACGTCGAACAGCACCCGTTCCTGCTCGCCCGCGTAGACCCCCAGCCGTGGCAACCGCAGCGCGTCGGGCGCGGGCCGCATCGGGTCGGGGATCGAGGTGAATGCCGCCGTGAACCCGGCCCGCTCGACGGCCGCGCGGGCCGCCGCCCCGACCGGGCCGCCGCCGCCCGGGTTCGGATAGGCGAAGCAATGCACCGGCGCCCCGAGCAGCGCTTCCAGGTCCGCGCGCGAGCCGGCGATCTCCTCGGCGTGGTGCCGCGGCTCGAGCCGGTCGAGGTGCGGGTGGGTGCGGGTGTGCGCGCCGATCGTCATCCCCGCGTGGTGCATCGCCCGCACGTGGCCGGGCTCGAGGAAGCTGTCCGCCAGCCCCTCCCCGCGCGGCACCCCGGCCCGGGCGGCGAGCACATCGAGCGCCGCCTCGCGCGCCTCGGCGGTCGTGGCCGAGAGCCACGCCGTCATCGCCCGGCGCCAGCGCTGCCGCTCTCCGGAGCCGTCGGGAACGACCCGGGGCGCGTCCTCGCGAAGCTCGACCGGGCCCGCGGGGACCGTCCGGGAAAGGCGCCAGAGCTCGGAGATCCAGAGCCCGCGTCGCGATTTCAGGGGGCCGGTCGTGATGAAGAAGGCCGCCGTCACCCCCTCCTCGCGCAGGATCGGCAGCGCGACGTCGTGGTTGTCGCGGTAGCCGTCGTCGAAGGTCAGGACCACGGCGAGCGGCGCGGCGGAACCGCGGCCGAGCAGCCCGGGCAGCTCCTCGGGGGTTCCGACCAGGAACCGCGAGGCGAGGAAACGGACCTGCGCGCGGAAGCGCTCCGGGGTCAGAGAGAGTCCCGGATCGAGGTAGCGGGCGACATCGCCCGGCGCGCCGACCGCGTGGTAACGCAGCACGATGACCCGGGCCGGGGAAGCGAGCGCCCTGCGGTAGATCGAGCGGCGTCGGAACGCGGCGTAGATCCGGCGCAAGCCCAAGGGACCCTCCGTGGCGGGAATCAGCATATATTCCCCGCTCGCGCGGGGACCACCTCCGGCGGGTCCGGCCCGGCCCGACCGGCCCCCCCAGCCCTCCGGAAGCGACGCGTTGAGCCCAGCCCCGCCCAGCCGGACCGGCACCCGCCGACTCGTCGCCCAGGGGGCCGTCGTGACCTCCCTCGGCCTCGTCACGAAGGCCGTCGGGCAGCTGCGGGAGTCCTTCGCCGCGGCGGTCTTCGGCGCCGACCGCGCGATGGACGCGTTCAACGTCGCCAAGAGCATCCCCGACATGTTCTCGTCGTGGATCGAGACCCCGGTCCGCTCGGCGATCGTCCCGCTCTTCTCGCGGCGCCTGCATGAGGAAGGCGAGGAGCAGGCCTGGCGTGCCGCCAGCAACATCGTCAACACGCTCGCCGTGGGGATGGTGCTGCTCACCGCGCTGCTGTGGCTCTTTGCGCCCGCGCTGATCCGGCTCTTCTCGACCGGCTTCCGCAGCCCGGAGGCCTGGAGCGAGGGGACGGTGCTGGCGCAGATCGTCGTCGTCTCCGTCTTCTTCTCGGTGCTGACGGAGATCCTGGGCAGCCTGTCGAACGTCTACGGCCGCCAGTTCGTCCCCGCCTTCGGACGCCTGCTCAACGGGATCGTGGTGATCTTCGGCGTCGTCGTGCTCGGGCGCACGATGGGACTGCGCGGCTACGCCTGGGGCTTCCTGCTCGGCTCGATCGTCTACTTCCTGCTCCAGACCAACGTCCTGTGGCGCCACCGCCGCTTCTACCGCTTCGTGCTCGACCCGCGCGCTCCCGAGATCCGCGAGATCTTCCTCGTCGGGCTGCCGCTCTTCATCGGGATGATCGGGCCGCGGATCGACGTGCTGATCGACCAGAACTTCGCGTCGTTCCTGCCCGGCGGACAGCTGACGATCCTGAACTTCATGCGCAACCTGTCGGGTGCCGCGACCGACGTGGTGCAGACGGTCAGCCTGGCCGTGCTGCTGCCGCACTTCTCCGGGCTGATGGCGCAGAAGCACTACGACGAGGTCCGGCACCGCGCGACGCAGGTGCTCGGCGGGTACCTCGTTTTCGCGACCCCGATCGCGGTCTTCGTCGCGGTCGGCGCGCCCGAGATCGTCGACATCCTCTACCGGCACGGGAGCTTCAGCCCCGCGGACGCCTTGCTCGCGGCGGGTGTCCTGCCGCTCCTCGCGCTGGCCGACCCGGCCTTCGCGATCGGCCAGATCCTGGCCCAGATCCACATCAGCGGCGGCGACACCGCGACGCCGATGAAGGTCGGGTTCTGGCGGATCGGCTTCAAGGCGCTGCTCTCGCTGGCGTTGATCGCTCCGCTCGGGATCTACGGGCTCGCGATCGCGACCTCGGCGTCGTCGTTCTTCCGGACCTTCGAACTCTGGCGGAGGCTGCCACGAGCAATCCGTCCCTCCGGACGGGGCCTCGCGACGACGCTGGCCGGGCTGCTGCTGCCCGCGCTCGTGACCGCCGCCGCCGTCTTCGCGGCGTTCCGCTGGCTGCCGGCCTTCCCGTGGGGGCTGGCCGGACAGGTCCTACGGGCGGCGGCGATCGGCGGGGCGGCGATCGCGCTGCACACCGGGGTCGCCTGGTGGACCGGCCACGCGATCGTCCAGCAGGTCGTGGCGCGGCTGCGCCGGGGCGCCGGAACTCGGCCGTCCGCCGGCGATGGCCTATCCTGATCGGCGGAGAGCCCGATCCGTGACCACCGCCCCCGCGAGCCGCGGCCCGGCCGCTGCCGGCGACCTGGACCCCGACCGCAACTGGGTCCCGCTCGTCGCCGGCGAGGTTTCGCTGGCCGTGCTGATCGTCGCCGGGGTCGCGGTCAGCTACGCCTTCCCGTTCCGCGCGGCCAAGTACGCGCTGATCGTGGTCTTCCTCGTCGCGCTGATCGGTCAGACCCAGCGCCGTCCCGCGCTCGGCCTCGCGCTGATCGCCTTCTCGATCCCGGCGATGGACCTGGTCCCGTCCCAGATGTACGGAGGAATCCGGGCGCTCAACACCGAAACGGTCCTGATCGTCGTCGCGCTCGGGATCTGGGCCCGCTCGGTCGCGATGTTCGGGCGGGACCGCCTCTCCACGCCGCTCGGCCGGTTGCTCCTGGCGTGGGTGATCCTGATCCTGTTCTCGTCGGTCCGCGCGTGGATGCTCTGGAAGGTCCCGCTGCTCGACATCCTGTCCGCGGCCAAGAACCACCTCGCGTTCATGATCTTCCTGCCGGTCGCATTCCACGTGTTGCGCGAGCGGCGCGACCAGGTCCTGCTGCTGCTGGCGATCTCCGTCTCGCTGTTCCTCAGCGCCCTGCAGGGGATCAACCACTCCTGGCTCGCCTTCGTCGCCGGATCGCTCGACCGGCACCGGGCGATGGCGCTGCTGGCCCTCCAGCCGAACATCTACGGCACGGCGCTCGCGGTCTACCTGCCGTTCTGTGTGGTCCTGGCGCTCCACCGGGTCGGCGGCCCCTGGATCCGGCTCTGGTTCACCGTCGTGACCTCGGCCGTCTCCTTCGCCCTCCTCCTGACGCTGTCGCGCGGGGCGTGGCTGGGCGCGATCGCCGCGGTCTTCGTGATCGCGCTGGCCCGCAACCGGCTGCTCCTGTTCTTCCTCGTGGTGGCGCTGATCGGCTACCAGGCCTGGCTCCCGGAGCAGGCCGTGCAGCGGATCGAGGTGACGACCGACGTCGACGCGGACGCCGCGGGCAGCGATGCGATCGCCGAGGGTTCGACCCAGATGCGGATCGAGCAGTACAAGTCGCTGCCGGCGATGATGGCGGACCACCCGTTCCTCGGCTGGGGCTACCGCTCGTTCCCGACGGTCTTCGAGCTCCACGGCACGCTGGGGCGCTCCAAGGGAGCCCACTCCAGCTACGCGCAGGTCGGCACCGAGGAAGGGATCGTCGGCCTGGTGCTGCTGGTGCTGATCCTGTTCGCCAGCGCCTGGGCCGGCGTCCGCGCCGCGCGCGCCGACGATCCGTTCGTCCAGTGGATGGGGATCGGCCTGCTCGGTGCGAGCGTCGCGCTGGCGGTCAGCATGGCCTCCGGCGCGCGCTTCGAGATCCAGAAGATCCTCGGCTGGTTCTGGATCCTGGCCGGGATCGTCGAGCGCGAGGGAATGCTGGAGCAGTCGCGCCAGGTCCACCGCTTCGGCGCGGGCGGGAGGGCGGCCGGAGCAGCGGACGGGCCGCCCGGCGGGGCTAGCTCCTGACGGCGATCACCAGGTCCTGGAACGAGACGGAGTCCGCCCGGCCCGACCACGAGCCGCGGTGGATCGGCTCCTCGATCGTCAGGCCGTGGCGCGCGAGAATCTCGCGGACTGAGTGGTCCGTGAAGGCCACCGCCGACTCCGGGACGGCCGGGTCGATCACCCAGGTATTTCCTTCGTAGGAGATGAAACGCGAGGGGCTCGTGCCCGCCGCGACGCGGGCGCGGGCGACTTCGTCCATCAGGAAGAAAGTCGCCAGCACGCGCCGGCCGGGAACGAGCACACGGGCGACCTCGGCGACGTAGTGGTCGAGGTCGTCTCGCAGCAGGTGCGTGAAGACCGAGGTCAGGAAGACGAAGTCGAAGGACGAGTCGGGGAAGGGGAAGCGGTACTCCGCGGCAGGCACCGCGCCGCGCGGGTTGTACATCGAGTTCCGGACGTTGCTGTGCTGGAAGCGGAAGTTCGGAAAGCGCGGCGTGATCTGTTCGCGGCACCAGCGGACCGCGTCGGCGACGACGTCGAATCCCTCGTAGCGTCCGTCCGGCGAAAGATAGCCCGACAGCGGAAGCGCCATCCGCCCGACGCCGCATCCGACGTCGAGGACGCGGTGCCCCGGCAGCAAGCCGCCGAGGGTGCGGAAGTAGCCCAGGAACTCCGCCCCGATCGCGTCGAAGTCCCCGTCCCCGACGAAGGTGATCCGTTTTGGCGGCCGCAGCGGCGGCCGCCTGCCGAGAATCCCGTCCAGCGCGTCCCCCGGCCCGTGGACGAGGCGCCGGATGAGCGGGTCGTAGTACGCGCGCCGCAGCACCGACTGCGCGGGCAGGGGCAGGAAGCGTCGGACGAGGTGCCGGAGCCCCATCTCAGGGGCGTCGGCAGCGGACGAGGAGATAGCCGCCGAGGTTCGAGAAGGGAGCGGTGTCGGCCAGCCTCTCGATCGCCAGCGCGAGCTGCAGGAAACCGGGCCAGGCGTCGTTCGATCGCCGGCTCCGGCAGTACTGCAAGGGGAAGAGCCACGCGCCGGTGACGCGCTCGACCGTCAGTCCGGCCGACTCGACCTGGCGGCGGAGGGCGCCGGGCGAGGTCCACCGCGTCGGCTCGTCGAAGGCCGGCTCGCGCCCCGCGAGGCGCATCAGGCGCCGCAGCGCAGCCTTCACCGGGAGCTTGACGGCCCGGATCATGCCGTGCGGCGAGACCCAGTTGTACTGCACCAGGATCAGCGTCCCGCCCGGCTCGAGCACGCGGCAGACCTCGGCCAGCGCGCGGTCCTGGTCGGGGAGGTGCTGCAGCACCCGCACGCAGGTGATCCGGTCGACGCTGGCGTCGGCGAGCGGGATCTCCTGCGCCGAGCCGAAGAGCAGGCCGCACGGGATCGGGAGCGGGTCCGCGGCGAGCGACCCCGCGGCGACCTGCAGCAGGCGTCCGCTCCGGTCGAGGCCGAGGAGCCGTTCCGCGCGCGGTGCAAGCCAGCGCAGGAAGCGCCCGTGGCCGCAGCCGAGGTCGAGCAGCAGCGGCGCGCGCTCCTGTCCCATCAGCCGCTCGAGGGCCGCGGTCTCGACGCCGGTCATGTAGCCGCCGAAGCTGCCGCGGAAGGCGCGGTCGTAGTCGGTCGTCTCCCAGAAGCGCGCCTTGCGCTCGGCCAGCACGCTCCGGTCAGCGGGGATCTCGGTCATGGCAATACGAGCCTCGGGCGCAGCCCGTCGAGCGTGGTCACGAACGCGTCGCTGTGCGCGGTCGCCAGCGCCAGCAGCGCGTCGTACCAGCCCCGGGCCTCGGGGGTGAAGCGCGAGTAGAAGTTGGGGTGCAGGTTGACGACGAGCACGCGTCCCTCCTGTCGCGCCCGTTCGACCAGCCGCCGGACGTAAGCCACCGCCTGCGCTTCGTCGAAGGCCAGCCCCGTCGCGGAGAAGAGGGTCGAGTCCATCACGTGCAGCGGAATCTCGATGAGGCCGGGCCGCACCAGCCGCGGCCCGGCCAGCGGGAGTCGCTCGGGGTCGAGGTGCGAGCGGTCCATCACGGTCGAGTCGTACGCGAGCCCGCAGCGGAGCGCGGCATCGTAGACGGCCGGCGCGAGCCGCAGGTAGTGCATCCGCACGCCGGCGACCGCGCGCCCGGCGAGCTCCGCCAGTTCGAGGATCTCGGCCGCCAGTCGCGGCGCGTCCTCGGCGTGCTGCCCGTGCAGGCCGACCTCGTGGCCACCGGCGAGGATGCGGCGCAGCGCGGGGGCGAGCGTTGCGGGCGTGTAGCGGATTCCCAGTCCCGGTCGCATCGCGACGAACCACGTGCTCTTCACGCCCGCGGACCGCTCGGCGGAAAGCAGGTCCTCCACCGACTCGGCCCAGGCGTCGCGGCCGGCGAACACCGCGAGCCCCTGGCCCACCACGCGCAACGCCTGCCCGGGCGCGAGGCGCCGCCCGAGGTGCTTGCGCAGCGCGTTGCCGACGATCCGCACGAGCTGTCCGTCGGCGACGTGCTCGGCGAGCGAGAGGTGATCGATGTCGTGGGAGAGCGCCAGGCCCCAGCGGCAGCCCGCCGGGAAGTCGATCGCCAGCTCGGGCGAGAGCGGCTCCTCCGGGAAGGTCACGCTCGGGCGCGACACGGCGTAGCTGTCCTGGCGGCGGCGGCTCATCGCGAGTTGCTATCATCCATCATGGCGGAGGCCACCCGCGGGATGGAAGGGCCGGCCGCGCGAGGAACCGCGTGGGATCGCTTTCGACCATGGTCCGGCTGGCGCGCGAAGGGAAGCGCGAGGAGCTGCGCGCGCTGCTGACGCGCGGGTTCTTCCCGGCGTGGGTGTTTCGCGCGAACGAACTGGCGATCGTGCGGCTCATCCGGCCGCGGCCGCTGCCGCGCGCGCTCCCGCACGTGGCGATCCGGCCGGCGGGCCCGGCGGACGAGCCGCTCTTCCAGGCCATCCGGCCGCGGAAGGGGGGCTACGGCGTCAACTTCGAGCGCGGGTCGGTGGCCTTCCTGGGCGAGGTCTCGGGCGAGCCGGCAGCGTTCGGGTGGTTCGAGCTGGGGGAGTGCCACCGCTCGCGGACCAACGGCTACAGCTTCGCCCTTGGGCCGGGTGCGGCGTGGGCCTGGGGGATCGAGGTCGAGCCGCGCTTCCGGCTGAGCGGGATCTTCCACAAGTACTGGATCGAGTCGCTGCCGCTGCTGGCGGAGCGCGGGATCTCCGAGGTGCTCGGGTCGATCCAGGCCGACAACCCGCTCTCGATCAACTCGCACCGCCGGCTCGGTTTCGAGCTGCTCTACGCGCTGCGCGTCGTGCGCGCGGCGGGCGCGACCTGGCACCGCGCCGAGCCGGGGGAGGGGACGGGCCTCCCGGCGAGCCGCGGCTTCGGTCCCTGGCAGGGGGCGGCGCACTAGCCGGCCTTCCAGGGCAGCGGGGCCCGACAGGGGGCGAGTGCAAGCCGCCGCCCGGCGTGACGCGCGAGCGTGGCGAGCGCCGCGTCGAGCGCGGCTTCGTCATCGCCCAGGGCGATGACTTCGCGCACGGGCGGCGACCCCGCAGCGGCCGTTCCGACCCGCGCCAGCGCAACCGGCGGCTCGCCGAGCCGCCACCAGGCATCCCCCGCGGCCCAGCCGTCGCGCATCTTCTGCGGGCTGGCGTGGCCGCCGGCGACGGCCAGGAAGAGTTCGGCGTACGGATCCAGCTCGAGCGGCGCCATCGGGAACGGCGGGCCGGCGGTCGGCTCCACCGCGCGCGGCGCGACGTCGTGCCGTGCGAAGGAAGCGGCCGGGCGGCGGGACCGCGTCAGCCGGGTTGCGGCGGCGCGGAGCGGCCGCGCCGCGCGGGCGACGGCCGTGCCGATCGGTCCGCGGCGCGTGGCCTCGAGCGTCACGAGCGGCGGCCGCTCGGTACCCAACTGGTCCTTCTGCGCGCCGCGGCCCGGGAGATAGTCGAGAATCTCCGGCACGGCCTCGGCGAAGATCGCCTCGTGTGCGCGCCACATCGCGATCGTGCCCGGGGAGATCGCCGCCATCCGGTCGTCGTAGACCGTGGAGTAGGCGATCGCGACCGGGCCGACGCGGAACCACAGCATCGCCGCCGCGGGCACGCCCGCGAGCGAGAGCACGAACGCGCGGGCCCAGCCGAGATCGGCGGTCCGCCTCAGCAGCTCACGGCGGAAGGTGAGCATCGGCTCGCGCAGCGGACCCTTCCAGCCGCGGGCGTGGACGGCGCGATAGGCGTCGAAGGCGTCGCCGGCCAGGGGGTTGCCGGGACCGCCCGGGAAGCCGTACTGCGCAAGCGACCACTCCCCGAGCCGTTCCCCCTTGTTGCTGAAGTTGCTCACCGTGCGGGCGAACTTCTTGAACGCCCGTGCGTGCTCGGTGAAGCCGGTCGGGGCCCGAGTGAAGCACTCGACCGCTCCCGTGCGCGTGCCGACCGCGAAGCCGGCCCGTCGCAGCGCGGCTTCCAGCCGCTCCGTCGCCGGGTCGCGAGTGGGGAGCGCGGGGAGCGCCAGCTCGCGCACGCCAGCCGCGGCCAGCGCGTCCGCCAGCGCTTCCAGGATCTCGACCCGCGGCTCCGCGCCGCCGACGACTGGCCGGAAGCGCGGGCGGAAGCCGAGCCCGGCGGCGCTCCAGCGGCGGCCCGTCTCTGCCACCAGCGGCAGCACGCCGGCCAGCCGGTCGCCATCGAGCGCCGCCACCGCGCGCAGGCGCGAAGCGGCGGACGGGGTGGCCGCGGCCCAGGCGGCCAGCCAGGCGGCGCTGTCGAAGAGGTCGGCCTCCGTCCCCCGCGACGCAGGAAGCGCGTTCCAGGCCGCGGCGAAGGGGGCCAGCTCCTCGGCACGAGCCAGGACGCGGGTCGTCGTCGGCGCGGTCGGCACGGTCGGCACGGCGGGCTCCGGGAAGGGCGGCCACCCGGCCGCTTCGCCTCCGCCATGGTATGTCGCGACGGGGCCGAACGGGGTCACCGAGGAGGGGCCAGAGCTGGCGGTCAGAGACCGAGCACCCGATAGAACCAGGTTCGCCCGTCGGTTCCGGCGCCGGCATCGACGAAGTCGGCGACCATCAGCCCGTTGGCGACCAGCTGGGGCGCTGAGAACTGGGAGTCAGCGCTCCGCTCGAGCCGGTAGGGAGGGGTGCCGCCGGCCCACGTGACCTTCAGGTCGGGGCCGAGGCGCTGCACCCCGGTCACGATCTCGCGCTGGTCGAGGTGCCGCGCCGTCGTCAGCGCGGCGTCGAAAGTCACCTCCGAGCCGTAGAGGCCGCCGTTGGCGTTGATCGTTTCGCGGGCGTTCTCGAGATAGGTGCGGAAGAACCCCGGAATGTCGGGGTCGTGGGCCGGATCGCCCGAGATCGGCATCAGGATGTGGCGCGCCGACCAGGCGTCCATTGCCGCCGGATCGAGGCCGGCGCAGAGCATGTTGACGCGCGTGGTCGTGTCGGAAGGGTAGCCGCACAGGCTGGCGTGCGCGCACCAGATGTGATCGAGGATGTTGAGCGCCGGCGGGCGGACGAGCGTGAAGAACTCGCCCATCGCCTGACCTCCCGGCGTCGGGTCATGGTGCGCGAGCGGCTCCATGTAGGTCGTGATCAGGCCGAAGGTGTTCTTGAGGCAGCCCGTGACGTTGAGGTCCTTGTGGTCCTTCATCGTCGGGACGTTGATCCACTTCAGGCGCGCGCTGTCGTGCGCCGCGCCGGTCCAGAGCCCCTCGCGCATCTCGACCCGCCGGCCCCCGGTCGTGTTGAAGCAGGGGTACGAGACGCGGCCGACGGTGCGGTAGCCCTGGGTCACGTGGTCGTTCGCGGCGATGAAGGTCGTGCGGTAGTCGTCGAGCAGCTTCTCACTGACGCGCGGGTCGTTGAACACGGTCCGGACCAGGTAGGAGAAGCTGTGCGAGACGTTCTCCGCGTTGGCCTGGACCTCGCGCGTGCCGCCGTCGCATCCGGCGGTCGTGTCGCAGTTGAGCGAGCCGCGCCCCTGGCCATTCTCGACGATCACGACCTCGCCCGCGAAGCCGTCGGGGTGCTCGAGGATCCGCCGGATCACGCCGCGCACGACGTCGGTGTTGGTCGAGCCGCGGTACTTCCACTGCGCGTTGACCTTGATCAGGACGACGTCGTCCCGGCCGATCAGGCCGCCGGGTGCAGCGAGCGGGTGCCCCGAGGACGAGGCGTAGAAGGCGATCCCATCGGAGGCCAGCAGGTAGAGCAGCGACTCGACCCCAGCGTGCCGGTTCGAGTAGCTGTAGTCCGGCACGGGGACGTGGTGGACGCGGCAGATCCGGGGCCGGGCCGGGGAAGCCGCCCGGGCGTATCGATGGGCCGCCAGGGCCGCGCCGCCGACGCCGACCGTCTTGAGGAAGGTGCGGCGGTCCGGTCCTATCCGCAAGCCCCCGCAATTGTTCGCAAAATCCACGAGCACACCTCAAGCCGCGATCGATGCTCCGCCGCTGGACAGACAAGTTACGGCGATTCGGCGGCCGGTTCAGCGATTCGTTGCGGGGGCCGGCTCCGGCCGGGCCGGGACGGCGTAGAGGTCGATCACCCGCTCGATCGCGCGCCGGCAGACGGCGCAGAACGGGACCGGGTTGCGGCTGAACATGATGCAGTCGGTCTGCGGCCGGTAGTAGCCGGCGGCCTCGTACATCGCCCCCTCGAAAGCGCCGACCGTTCCGCTCAGCGGCGGCGTGTCGAGCAGCGGGGCGGAGCGGGCGCTTTCCTCGCGGAACAGCGCCTCCATCTCCGTCTCCGGGCGGTTCTCCGCGCGGAGCCTGCGGCGCCGGTCCTGGATCTCCTTCGAGAGCGCCTCGAACTCGGCCTTCTGCCACGGGGTCGGGAGCGCGGTCCCCGGGGCGACGAGCGTCGCCCACTTGCCCGCCTTCGGGTCGGCCGTCGCGTTGGGCTCCCAGGGCTCGGGGCGCGCGTCCTGCGGCGCGTAGGCCACGGGTGAGCCGTAGTACTCGTCGGCCAGCCCGGCGAAGTGGTGTCCGAACTCGTGGACGAAGACATAGGGGGTGAAGGCGTTGTCCGACGCGACCGTCGCCTGGCTGTTGAAGATCCCGCCGCCGCCGTACTTGCGCCCGTTGACGACCACTTCGACCGCCTCGTACGGCGCGGCCGCGGCGACGTCGCGCATCCGCTCGTTGTCGAAGACCAGGACGTAGCGCTCGGAGCCGAAGGCGTCGTACTGCGCGCCGATCGGGGAGCGGCGCCGAATCCCCTCGAGCGGCCGCGAGACGCCGCTCTCCGCCGCCGGCGTGTCGATCGCCCAGACGTTGAAGTCCGCGCGCCGCTCCTTGAAGGGGGAGGCCGCGAACAGGATCTCGGCCAGGTGCTTCGCGTCGGCGTGCCACTTGTCCATCTCGGCTGCCGTGTAACCGTCCCCCAGCAGCAGCAGGTCGACCTTGTCCCGCGGCGGCCCGTTCTCCACGACGGCCCACACCGTGGCCGGGACGGGACCGCTGCGATCGATCGTCGGGTCCGCCGGATCGACCATCACCGACCAGACCTCGCGGAAGGCATTCGACGGGTCACGTTTCTTCAGCACGACCTGCACCGCCCGCGCCGGGAGGGGGAAACGCAGCGACTCGTGGAAGGTCCGGTGGACGCGCTCGGCCTCGGGGGTGGTCTCCCACTCGCCGTAGATCGAGGCGAAGCCGCGCGAGTAGAGCACGCGGTTCGTCGCGCGGTCGATCACCTCGAAGTAGTACTTGCCGAGGTTGGTGTCGTCGATCGCCCGCGCGAGGTGCCCCGGCCACGGTCCCTCGAGCAGCAGGCCGTCGAGCGCGAACACCTCCCCGTGCGCGTCGCCGGTGTGGAAGTAGTCCAGGCGCAGCGTCGGCGGGGCAGCGGGATCCGCAGCGGGTCCGGCGGCGGCGAGTGCGAGGAGGGCTGCGGAGAGGGGAAGGACGAGGGCCAGGGTCAACGGGAGCGGACAGCGCACACGCACGGACTCACCTCCGCGCGGAGGTTACCACCGCCACCGCGAGAGGTCAGTCCCGGTCCACGCCGTCGCTGATCTCGTGCTCTCCGTGGTGCGAACTCTCCGGGTCGTCCTTCTCGGTCCGGCCGTAGAGAATGTTCTCGAGCACGTCGACCGGGTGGTCGCCCGGCCGCACGCCCATCAGCGGGCGGCGGTTGTCGCCGCGCACGAGCGCCGGCATCGCGCCCAGCGGCCCGTCGAACGGGAGATCGGACTCGGGGATCACGACGTCGTCCCCCTGCGCCTCCTCCTCGCCCGATCCGAGGTCGTCCAGGATCCGGTGCAGGCGGGCCTCGAGTTCGGGCTGGATCGCGGTGACGACCAGCGCGTGCTCGCCCAGGACGCTCGGCTCGAACGACGCGTACCCCTTGCGGAACAGCCGGACCGCGAACGGGGTGAGCAGCCCGCGAGCCTCGTCCTCGAAGAACAGCCGGCAGCCGACGCGGGGCAGGAAGTCCTGCTCGAGCCGCAGCAACTCGTCGAGCAGCGCGTTCGGGACCTGGTAGACCGTCCCGCCCTCTTCCTTGGGGGCAAGCAGGACGTGGAACTCGCCCGGGCGGAGTCCGTTCGTCGTGTCGCCATGGCCCGTGAACATTGCCGATCTCCTCCCCGCCGGCCCCCGCTCAGCGCCGGTGGAAGCCCTGGTGGATGAAGTGAGTCTAATGCCGCGACGGGGGCGCGGAAAGCGCGATCGCGGCGATTCGTTGCCGTGGCGGAATGGGCCGTCAGGGGCGGGTTTCCACCGGTCCGGGGACGCCCGCGCCGCGGCCCGACCTCAGGCCCCCGCCAGCGCGCCGGCGACGACCTGCCGCGCCTCCTCCTGGATGCGGCGCAGGTGATCGACGCCGCGGAAGCTCTCGGCGTAGATCTTGTACACGTCCTCCGTGCCGGAGGGCCGGGCCGCGAACCAGCCGCTCGCGGTGACGACCTTGATCCCGCCGATCGGCGCGCCGTTGCCGGGCGCCCGCGACAGCACCGCCTCGACCGGCTCGCCGGCCAGCTCCGTCGCGCGCACCGCGCGCGGTGAGAGCTTCTTCAGCAGCGCCTTCTCGGCCGGCGTCGCGGGAGCGTCGATGCGCTCGTAGACCGGGTCGCCGAAGCGTTCGGTCAGCGCGCGGTAGCGCTCGCCGGGATCGTGTCCGGTGACGGCCGCGATCTCCGCCGCGAGCAGGTCCATGATCAGACCGTCCTTGTCGGTCGACCAGGCCGAGCCGTCCATGGCCAGGAACGACGCGCCCGCGCTCTCCTCGCCGCCGAACCCGAGCGAGCCGTCGAGCAGCCCCGGGACGAACCACTTGAAGCCGACCGGGACCTCGTCCAGGCGACGACCGAGCGCCGTCGCTACGCGGTCGATCATCGACGAGCTGACGAGCGTCTTGCCGACCCCTGCCTCGGGGCGCCAGCCGGGCCGGTGCGCGAACAGGTACTCGATCGCCACGGCCAGGTAGTGGTTCGGGTTCAGCAGGCCCGCGCTGCGCGTGACGATCCCGTGCCGGTCGTGGTCGGTGTCGTTGGCGAAGGCGACGTCGAAGCGGTCCTTCTGCGCGATCAGCCCGGCCATCGCATACGGCGACGAGCAGTCCATCCGGATCTTGCCGTCCCAGTCCAGCCGCATGAAGCGGAAGGTCGGGTCGACGGCGTCGTTGAGGACCGTCAGGTCGAGGCCGTAGCGCTCTGCGATCGGTGCCCAGTAGGCGACTCCGGCGCCGCCCAGCGGGTCGACGGCCAGCTTCAGGCCGGAGGCGCGGATCGCATCCATGTCGACCACCCGGTCCAGCCCGGCGACGTACTCGCCCAGGAAGTCGTAGCGCCGGGTCGTCGGCGCGACCCGCGCGCGCGGATAGGGGATCCGACGGACACCGACCAGCCCGGCCGCGAGCAGCTCATTGGCGCGCTTCTCTACCCACCCGGTGGCGTCGACGTCGGCCGGGCCGCCGTGCGGCGGGTTGTACTTGAATCCACCGTCCTCGGGCGGGTTGTGCGACGGCGTGATCACGACCCCGTCCGCCAGCCCGGAGATCCGGGCCTGGTTGTAGGCGAGGATCGCGCGCGAGACCGCCGGGGTCGGCGTGGTGCCGTCGGCCGCGTCGATCATCACCGTCACTCCGTTGGCCGCCAGGACCTCCAGCGCGGTGATGCGCGCCGGCTCGGATAGCGCGTGGGTGTCGGCGCCGAGGAACAGCGGACCGTCGGTTCCCTGGACGCTCCGGTACTCGGCGATCGCCTGCGCGACGGCCAGGATGTGCGCCTCGTTGAACGATCCCCGGAGCGAAGAGCCGCGGTGCCCCGAGGTGCCGAAAGCGACGCGCTGCTCCGCGATGCCGACGTCGGGGGAGTCGGCATAGTAGGCCGCGACGAGGCGCGGAATGTTGGCAAGCTGCGAGGCGGGGACGGGCTGTCCGGCGAGCGGGTGCGGCATGCCCACAGGATACCGTCCCTGCGCGCCCACGGGGCGCTCCGCGGCGAGCGGGAGCGTCGGTCAGCGCACCTGGGGCGTCGAGCGCGCCCCCGTCGGCGCAGCGAACGGAGCGACCGCATCGACCAGGCAATACGCGATCGGCCGGCCCCCTTCCGTGGCGGGCGTGTATTGCCGGCCTTCCAGCGTCATCGCCAGCGCGCGCGCCACCTCGGCGGCGTTCATCCGATCGACCATGAGGAGGGGATCGCGGATCGCACCGCTCTCCGTGACCACCAGCCGCACCAGTCCCCGGCCGGAGACTTTGACGTTCACGTAGCGGTGCGTGCCGGGCTTGGCCTGCGTCGGGTTGCTCACCAGGGCGGGGGGGACGACGCCGGAGCGGGCGTTCGCCGCGCACGGTCCGGCCGACTCGGCGAGCAGGCCGAAGGGGCCGCAGGGACCGGCGGTGAGGAGCGCCACGACGCGCCCCTTGTCGCTCTCGGCGACGAGGAAGGCGCGGGTCTCGCCGTCGCTCAGCTCGACCAGCGCATTCGTGTCGGCGGTCTCGACCTTGACCGCGTGGCGGCTCGGATCGCTGCCGGGGCCGCCGTGGACGCTGATCCGCCGCCCCGACGGGGATGGGACGTCGCCGTGGAAGTTGAGCTCATCCCCCGGCGCGGTGGTGAGCAGGTAGCCCCAGGCCATCCCGCTGGCCTGTTTCCCGCCGAAGCGCGCCGCCAGCCGCGCCAGGCCGTCGGCGTCGAGCGCCGCGCTGCCGAGCGCGACCACCGGGGGGCCGGCCGTCTCGATCGGGCCGGCCGGCGTGATCTCCAGGAACCGCAGCTCGTAGGCGCGCATGTCCTCGTCCGGACAGACCGCGCCGGGACCGGCCACGGCCGTGCCCGCCACTGCCAGCGCAAACGCCAGCACGCACAGGACACGAAGTCGACCACCCCCGCGGAGCACGCTGCCGTGCTGCATGAGATCTCCTCGCCCGAAGCCGACTCGTCGAGGGCGGCGGACGCGCCACTCGGGCCGCCGGGCGGCTCGGGCCGGGAACGCCGTGACAACCCGCCCCCGGGCCCGACGACCGCTTTCATGATAACCCCACGGCAAGTAAACGGGAATCGCTCGCGCGCTAGCCCGCCTGCCGCGGCGCCGCGTTGAGCGGCATGTGCCGCATGTGGTCGGTCGTGCGGTTCTTGGTGGTGAGATCGCGGTAGGCGCGCGTCACCTGCTCGGCCGTCAGCCCGACCACCGGCGCGGCCTGCTCGGCCGGCACGCCGTGCTCCCAGGCGTAGAGCATCAGGTCGAGCAGCGGGAAGGGGAGCGAGAAGAAGAACTCCTCCTGCGTCTGCGCCGCGGAGTAGGTGTCGGACGACGGCGGGCGGGCGGTGATCCCCTGCGGCACCCCGAGGTAGTCGGCCAGCGCGTAGACCTGCGTCTTGTAGAGGTGCTGGATCGGCTTGAGGTCGACCGCGATGTCGCCGTGCTTGACGATGAACCCGACGACCCACTCGTTGCGGTTGCAGGTGCCGATGACGGCGCGGTTGAGCGCCTCGGCCCAGTAGTAGAGCGTCGCCGTGCGCGAGCGCTGCTTCAGGTTCGTCGCGGCGACGATCTGCAGCAGCTCCTTCGGCCCCAGACGCTCGGTCGCCACGCGTCCGTCCGCGAACTCGACCGTCAGCAGGAAGTAGTTCAGCCGGTCCTCATCGAGGACCCCGGGGGGCAGGTGGATCTTGAAGCGGTCGCGATCGGGGTCGAAGGCCGGAAAGACGCGCCGGACGGCGTCGGTCTGGTGGCGGTAGCAACCGAGTCCCTCGAGCGCCGGCGTGACGTCCTCCTTGATCATCTCGATCCCGAGCTTCGCTCCCAGCTCGCGCGCCAGGGCTTCCGATTCGGGGTTGGAGTGCCGGTCGGGCATCATCACGCCGAGCACCTTCTGCGGGCCCAGGGCGCGCGCAGCCAGGCACAGCACGACCGCGGAGTCCACGCCGCCGGAGACGCCCACCACGCCTCCCGCGCGCTTGAGATCACCGCGCACCTGTTTGACGATGACCTGGCAGAGCCGCTCCGTTTCGGCGGCGGGGTCGATCCTGATCGCGTCGGGCGACAACGGCATTTCGCGTCTCCTGTGGCCGGGCGAAGGGTCAGGCCTGCTCGCGCAGCGCCTGCTTCATGATCTTGCCGGACTCGTTCTTGGGAAGGTCCTCGCGGACCGCGTACTGGCCGGGAAGCTTGTAGGGCGGCAGCCGCCTGCCGAGGAACAGCTTGAGCGCCTCGAGGTCGGGCGTCGTGCCGGGCCGGAAGACGACGAAGGCTTTGATCGCCTCGCCGAGGATCTCGTCCGGTACGCCGATCACCGCCGCCTCGTGGACCTCGGGGAACTCCAGCATCGCGTCCTCGATCTCCTTGGGCGAGATCCGGTGTGCGCCCGCCTTGATCATGTCCTTGCTGCGGCCGACGACCCAGAAGAAGCCGTCGGCGTCGCGCCGGCCGAGGTCGCCGGTATGGTAGCCGGCGCGGTCGAGGACCTTCGCCGTCTCCCCGGGGTCGCCCCAGTAGCCGCTCATGATGTTCGAGCCGCGGGCGCAGATCTCGCCGACCTCGTCGACCTCGCACTCGCGGCCGTCCTCGGCGCGCACCGTCAGCTCGACGTTCGGGATCGCGCGGCCGATCGAGCCCAGCTTCTCCGCCAGGCGGTCGGGATCGAGCCACGACAGCCGCGCGCCGGCCTCAGTCGCGCCGTACATCACGAAGATCC
The DNA here is from genome assembly GCA_963702425.1 of uncultured Acidobacteriota bacterium. Taxonomy (GTDB): domain Bacteria; phylum Acidobacteriota; class Polarisedimenticolia; order J045; family J045; genus JALOKP01. The sequence goes on along the minus strand of CAVPCQ010000003.1, from coordinate 5,888 downwards.
GCTTGCCGGGGAGCGCCGCGACCAGGCGCCGGGTCAGCTCCGGGCTCATCCCGCCGCCGGCCTGTGTCACGTAGCGCAGCGCGGAGAGCCGGCGCCCAGCGAGGTTGGAGCGGTTGAGCAGGATCGCGAAGGTCGACGGGACCCCCGACAGCCCGGTGCAGGCCTCGTCCTCGAGCGTGTCGAGCGCGGTGTTCGGGAACAGGAACCGGTTCTCGACCGCGACGCAGCCCCCGGCCAGCGCGTGCGTGTTGAGCAGCGACTTGCCGTAGACGTAGTAGAAGGGGAGCACGTCGAGAACCTTGTCCTCCGCCGTCAGCCCGAGGTAGCTCACGATCGAGCGCGTGTTGGCGACCAGGTTCAGGTGCGAGAGGACCGCACCGCGCGGCCGCCCGGTGCTGCCCGAGGTGTAGATGATCGAGGCGACGTCGAGGTCGACGAGCCCGGCGTCGGGCCGCTCCGCGCGCTCTGCCGCCGCGGCGTCGGCCAGGGGCAGGGCGTGGATGTGCGCCGGCACCGGCTCGATGCGCGCGGTGTCGGGGACCAGGAGCAGGCCGAGGTCGGGCAGCGCGCCGATCGCCTGGGAGACCGCCTTCTCGAAGCGCGGGCCGGCGATCAGTGCGCGCGCGCCGCAGTCCTCGAGGAAGCCGCGCAGCGTCGGGCCGTCGGCGGCCGTGTTGAGCGGCACCGCGATCGCGCCCGATTTCAGGATCCCGTAATACGCCTCGACGTAGGTCCGCGAGTTGTGCGCCAGCAGGCCGACCCGCTCGCCGCGCCCGATCCGGTGCCCCCGCAGCAGGCGCGCGATCCGGTTGGCGCCGGCCTCGACCTCGCCGTAGGTCGTCGTCGTCCCTTCCTGGACCAGGAACGGGGCCTCGGGGCGTCGCTCGGCTGCGCGCTCGACGAACTGGTGGACCAGCCACGGCTCGCCGGTCACGAGCCCTCCGCGCGGCGCGCCACGAGCGCGGTGAGCGCGCCGAGCGTGCCGAAGTTCTCCGCCGTCAGGTCCGCGCCGTCGAGCCGCAGCTCGAGCCGCGCCTCGAGTTCCGCGACGAGGGTCAGCACGCCTACCGAGTCGAGGCCGGCCTCGACCAGCGGACGCTCATCGGCCCAGTCCGGCGGCAGGCCGCCCGGCAGCACCTCGCGCAGCAGCGCGGCCAGCGCGTCGCGTCTCGCTGGGCCGCTCACGCCGCCCCCTGCACGGCCGCCATCACCTGCTCGCGCCGGCGCTCCATGGTGGCGACGTCGTTCCCCTCGATCACCAGCCGCAGCAGCGGCTCGGTGTTCGACGGCCGGGCGTTGAACCACCAGTCGTCGAAGGCGACCTTCAGCCCGTCGAGCCGGGAGACGTCGCCGCCGGGGAAGGCCGCCTCGAGCCGCTCGAGCACCGGCGCGACCGCCGGCACGCGGACGTTGATCTCGCCGCTCTGTGCGTAACGCCGGAGCGGCCGCATCGCCTCCGAGAGCGTCGTGCCCCGCCGGTCGAGCAGGTTCACGATCGCGCACAGGGCGCGCAGCGTGTTCTCGGCGAAGGAGGGTGCGTCGAAGTAGTAGTGCCCCGACAGCTCCCCCCCGAACGCGCCGCCGAGCTCGGCCAGCGTGCGCTTCATGTAGGCGTGACCGACGCGACTTTCGACCGCCCGCCCCCCGCCGCGCTCGATCTCCTCCGCCACCGCGCGCGAGGAGCGCACGTCGTAGAGGATCGTCGCCCCCGGCCGGTGGGCCAGGACGTCCTGGGCCATCAGGGCGGTCGCCAGGTCGGCCGGAACGATCTCCCCGGTCTCGTCGACGAACACGCAGCGGTCGGCGTCGCCGTCGAGCGCCAGCCCCAGGTCGGCCCGCTCGGCGACCACCGTCCGGCGCAGGTCGTCGAGCGTGGCGAAGTCGAGCGGGTTCGGGTGGTGGTGCGGAAAGCTGTCGTCCGGCTCGAAGTAGAGCGGAACGATCGCGAGCGGCGTGTCGCGCCGCATCAGCTCGGCGTAGTCCGGGCCGCCGATGCCGTTGCCGGCGTCGACGACGACCCGGACCGGGCGCCGGACCTCGAGTGCGCGGAGCGAGGCCTCGACGAACGCGGCGCGCGGGGCGGCCTCGACGACGCGCCCGTGCCGCGCCGCGGCCGGAAAAGCGCTCTGCTCGACGAGCCTCCGGATCTCGAACAGGCCGGAAGCGCCGCCGATCGGCAGCGCGCCAGGGCCGCAGATCTTCATCCCGTTGTCGGGCAGCGGGTTGTGCGACGCGGTGACGACGATCGAGGCGTCGAACTCGCGCCCGGCGAAGTAGACCAGCGGCGAGGAGGCGAGGCCGATGAAAGTGACGTCGACTCCCTGCGCCGCGAGCCCCTCGACCAGCGCCGCCGCCAGCGGCGGGGACGATCCGCGCATGTCGTGGCCGACCAGCGCCCCCGCCGGGCGCAGGTGGACCGCGATCGCGCGGCCGATCGCCTCGGCGATCCGCTCGTCGAGAGCGTCGGGGTAGGCCCCGCGTACGTCGTAGGCCTTGAAGATCTCGGCGAGCGTCATCCCGTCTCCACGTCGAGGGACTCCATCGGGAGATGCCGTGGCCGGCGCCCTGGTCCGCGCATCACCGTGCGTCCCGCTCCGGCCGCCCGAAATCGTCCGCCAGCCGGACGACGTCTTCCAGCTCGGGCGTGCTGACCTCGATGAACTCGGCCTCCTCGAGCGCCTCCACCCGGTGCACGGTTCCCGGCCGCACGTGGATCACGGCTCCCGGCCCGATCTCGGTCTCGCGCTCCGCCAGGGTGACCCTCGCGCGACCCCGGACGAAGAGCCACGCCTCCTCCTTGCGCTCGTGGTACTGCAGCGAGAAGCGCTTCCCGGCGAAGACGACCAGGCGCTTCATCACGATCCGCTCGCCCACGACGAGCCAATCCTCCCGTCCCCAGGGCTTGGCGACCACGCGGACCTCCGGGAAAGGTGTCGGCTCCAGCGAACCCATGGCCATCGGCCTCTCCTCTCCCGCGGCCCTCACGGCCGGGCTGATTTCATTCGATCCGAGGGTTCGACCGCCGCGGTCACCCGGAAACGGAATCGTCATGCGGGCGCCGAATTTGGGCGGCCCGAAGGTACGAGAAGCGCCTGGGGCGCGCCACCTGGCGAGTTAAGTCTAGCAAGAAAGGCAGGTTCAGAGCACGCCCACGAGAAACCTCGGGTGGCACGGGCCTTGATACAGCAACGCTGTCGAGGCGGCTTGTCTCGGGGGACGGCCGGCCCGCACTTGGGGTCCGAGAGGGAAACGATGAGAAGGTTGGTCACGACCCTGGCAGTCCTGCTCGCGGCAACGGGGTGGCTGTACGCCGGCACGATGGGGATCGCGTGGGACCCCGTCTCCGATGGCGATCTCGCCGGCTACAAGGTCTATTACGGCACCACTCCCGGCAATTATCCCCTCAGCAGGGACGTCGGGAACACGACCTCGACGACCCTCACGGGCCTCGATCCCTGCACCCGCTACTACGTGGCGGTGAAGGCGTATGACACCGGCGGACTCGAATCGACGTCCTATTCGAACGAGATCGCCGGGCTACCGCGCCCGGTGGTGAACACCGTAACGCCGTCCTCCGGCGAACAGGGCGCGACGCTGACGCTGACGCTGGGCGGTGAGTCCTACGACACCGGCGCCACGGTGGAGTTCTCCGGGAGCGGGATCACGGTCCTCGCCGTGCGACGGAACTCCTGCACGCAGCTCTCGGTGGACATCCAGATCGCCGCCGCGGCGCCGACCGGTGCACGCGACGTCACCGTGATGAACGTCGATCGTTCCTACGGCACGAGGACCGGCGGCTTCACCGTGACCACGAACGCCGCGCCGACCGTCGCCTCGACCAACCCGACGGCGGGCGCGACCAACATCGCGGTGACCGTCCGGCCCACGGTGACCTTCAGCGAGCGGATGGACCCGGCGTCGATCACCACGTCGACCGTACGCCTGCTCGACTCGACCGGTGCCGCAGCGTCGCAGGCGGCCGGCTCGCCGAGCCTCTCGGGCGACGGCCTGACCGCGACGATCACCCCGTCCAGCAACCTCGGCTACTCGAGGACCTACCGCGTCAACGTCATCGGTGGGGCCTCGGGCGTGAAGGACAGCACCGGCAAGACGATGGCCTCCGACTACACGCAGAGCCCGGGGTTCACGACGGCTGCCGCACCCGACACCACGGCGCCTACGGTCAGCGGCACCAACCCCGCCGATGGCGCGACCAATGTCGTGGTCACCGTCCGGCCGCAGGTCATCTTCAGCGAGGCGATGGACGCGGCGACGATCACGACCAGCACGGTGCAGCTGCTCAACTCCTCCGGAACGCCGGTGGCGCAGGCGGCAGGTTCGCCGGCCCTGTCGGCCGACGGCCTGACGGCGACGATCACGCCGGCTGCCTCTCTGCTGGAGACGTCGACCTACAGGATCCGCGTCGTCGGTGGCAGCACCGATCCCCGTGCGAAGGATCGGGCCGGCAACCCGCTCGCGAGCACTTACACGCAGGGGACGGGCTTCACGACCGAGAACCTGCCGCCGCGGGCGCCGACCAACAACCGCCGCTCGGACACCAGGTAGGCGGCGGGGCCAAGGATGGCCAGCGGGAAGGTCGGGGGGCGGACCGCCGCCCCCCGTCACCCCGATGACGGAATTGCAATCGAGCCGGGCCGAGCTTTCGATCGGGCCCGGCTCGAGCCCTTTTCCGGCGGTGCAATCCGCTTGCGAATCAATCACTTGACCCACGTCAGCCGGCTTCTCCATGGGACGCCACGCATGGAACGGCGATTGCACAACCGCAATGGAAGCCCTCGGGTCGCGGGGATCGGTACGGGGTATGGCATGAGCTCCAGGCACGGAAATCGCGGTCGCTGCGACAGGCCGAGAAGGACCGGCTTCCTCAGCGTTCCCGGACGGCTTCTGTTGGTCCTCGCCCTGGCCCTCCTGGCGTGCGCTCTCGCTTCTGCCGGGACGGTCTCGATGGTGTGGGACCCGGTGGTCGACCCCGACCTCATGGGCTACCGCGTCTACTACGGCCTCGCGCCGACCGCGATGACGGCCGTTTCGGACGCCGGGCTCGTCCCCGAAGCGACCATCGACGGGCTGGCCGACTGCGCGACCTGGTACCTCTCCGTCCGCGCCTACGACGGGGGCGGGCTCGAGAGCACCGAGGCGAGCAACATCGTGATGGGCTGGCCGCGTCCGGTCGTCACGGACTCGCGGCCGCGCTCGATCCAGCCGGGCGAAACGGCACTCCTCACCGTCACCGGCATGAACTTCGACCCTGGCGTCCCGGGCGACCTCCGTCACCGGGGAGCGACGATCGAGTTCTCGCACCCCGGCCTGCGAGTCCTGGGGGTGTTCTACGACGCCTGCGGGCAGGTCCGCGTGCGCGTCGAGGCGCTGCCCGACGCCCAGCCAGGCTGGTCGGCGCTGACGGTCAAGAACGCCGATGTGTCGTGGGACGATCCGAGCGTTCGTCCACAGGTCTTCGGAACCCTCGAGCAGGGACTCGAGGTGCTCACGCCGCAGACCAACGACGTACCGTTGGTGGCCAGCAGCTCGCCGGCTCCCGGCACGACCAACGTTCCGCTGGACATCCGGCCGTCGATCACGTTCAGCGAGCCGGTCGATCCGGCGAGCGTGACCGCGCTCACGGTGCGCCTGTTCGACGCAGGCGGAGCGCCGGTGGAGCAGGCCGCACTCGCCCTGTCGATCGGCGGCACCGAGGTCATGATCTCCCCGGCCCAGCCGCTGCGCGCCAGCACCTCCTACCGGATCGAAGTGACCGGCGGCGCGGGCGGCGTGAAGGACCTGACCGGTCTGCCGCTGCCGGCGACCTGGCGTCTCGACCCGGCCTTCACGACCGCCGAAGCCGCCAAAGCCGCCAACGCGACGATCGT
>CAVPCQ010000002.1:0-21565 GCA_963702425.1 uncultured Acidobacteriota bacterium | reverse complement strand
CAGCTTGTAGTAGCGCCCGCCGCCGTGCCGGCACAGGCAGAGCTGGCCTTCCTCGACCAGGTGGTCGGCGGCGTGGCGCAGGTCGCACAGCTTGCAGCTCACGTGCGCCTTGCCGGCGATGTCGAGGAGCTGCAGCTCCTCCTGCGGGTGATGCTCGAACATCTGCAGGATCTTCGCTTCGAGCTCGGGGTCGTCTTGGACCGGCTTGTACATCGTTTCTCCTTCCCCGATGTCATGTCCTCCGGCCGGGGCCTTCGAGACGGGCTCGACGCGCACCAGCGACGCCGCGAGGACCTCGGCGATGTCTTGTGTCTGCTCGACCGCGGCGTCGAGCATCATCCGGCACTCCGGGCAGGCGGTCACCAGCCGCTTCGCACCCGACGCGACGATTTCGTCGCGCCGCGGCGGATCGACCCGCTTGCCATGCCTGATCTCGCGCGCGAACCCGGCCGCGCCGCCGCCGCAGCAGAGCGTGCGCGCGCGCTCGTGCGGCAGGGCCACCAGCGACACGCCCGCCGCCGCGAGCACCGCGCGCGGCGCGGCGGTCTCGCCCTCGTAGCGCGCGAGGTAGCAGGGGTCGTGGAAGGCGACGGCCTCCCCCGCGCCCGCCACGGCCTTCAGCGGCAGCCGGCGGTCGGTCGCGAGCCGCTCCAGAAGCTGCGCGTGGTGCACGATCTCCAGGTCCGCCGCGCCGCCGTCGAGCTGTGGGTACTCGCGCCGCATCGTGTGCAGGCAGTGCGGGCAGGCGGTGACGATCTTCCGGGCCTTCTTCTCGCGCAGCAGCTCGATCGTCCGGCGCGCCAGGTCCTGGTACTGGACCTCCTCCCCCTGCCGGCGCGAGTGGTGGCCGCAGCAGACCTCCTCGTCCAGCACGCCGTAGGGGACCTGCGCCGCGTCGAGCAGTTGCTTGAACGCCGCGACGGCGGGCCGCTGGTCGCGGTTGGAGCCCCAGATGCAGCCCAACCAGAGCAGCCACTCGCCCTCCGCGCCGGTGAAGCGCGGCAGCTCCAGCTCCTTCAGGAGCGTGGCCCTGTCGGACTTCGGCCGCGCGAGGGCGTTGCCGGTCGACTCGATCGCGTGGAAGAAGTCGGCTGCCACGACGCCGCGGCCGCTGGCCAGGGTCTGCGCCCGCTTCGTGCCGATCAGTAGCTGCAGGTGCTCGACTCCCACGGGGCAGCCGTACTCGCAGGCGCCGCAGGTGACGCAGACCCCCAGCGCCTCCTCGGTGAGCACGGGCGGGGCGGCCTCGGCCATCGGCCCGATGACGACGTCGTCCGGCTTCCCCGCGGCCAGCGCGCGCCGGCCGGCCAGGATGAAGCCGCGCGGGTCGAGCACGTTCCCGGCCACGTGGGCCGGGCAGTTGTCGGTGCAGCGGCGGCACTCGACGCACGACAGGAAGTCGAGGCGCGTCTTCCACGGGATGTCCTTGACCGCCTCGAGCCCGAGTGTGACGTCCGTCGCCTCCTCGGACATCACCTTCTCGAGGTCGATCGGGGCGTAGTCGCCCAGCCGCGGGAGCCGCGTGAAAATCGCCGCGGGCGCCAGCAGGATGTGGAAGTGCTTGCTCTTCAGGATCAGGTACGGGAAGGCCAGGATGACCAGCGCGTGGACCCACCAGTTGGCGCGCGGCGCGAACGGTTCGGCGCGCATCCCGTTCAGATAGGTCAGCATCAGCACCAGGATGAACAGCGCGACCACCGCCGAGGTCCACGACTTCGGGTCGGGCGACGACTTCACCAGCACGAATCGCCGGAAGGCCAGGCCCAGGATCGCGACGCTGACCAGCACCGCGACCACCGCCATCGCCACGCGGTAGGCGGGGTAGGCGGGCCCGAGCAGCGGTTCGAGCAGTTTCAGGCCGAAGCCGTGCGCGAAGTGGTCGACCGTCTCGATCGCGAAGAGCACGAAGCCGAACATCACGATCGCGTGCAGCACCCCGACGACGGGCCGCCCGCCGATCACCCGCGTCTGGAGCAAGACCTCGCGCAGCGTCTCCGCGAGCCGCCGGCCGGCGTGGTCGGTGCGCGGACGGTCCACCGCCCCGGCGGCAACCCAGGACAGCTTCATGGAGAGGGTGCGGACGAAGAGCGCTGCGCTCCCCGCCATGAGGAGTGCCAGGACTCCCTGCTCCCACCCGAAGGACATCGGTACGCCCCATCCGGCGCGCGCGGCCCACCCCGGGCCGCGGCAACTGCTCCCGGCCCACCGATTGCGCGGGCCGGTCGAGCTTGAACGAAGCTAATTTACTGAGAAGTTACCCGCTCCGTCAAATGATTTCTCGATCCTAACTGTTTATGGGATAGGGATTTCTGGGAACATCGGCCGGCTGGGCGGGCGGACGCCCGCGGGCATTGGCGGACATTCTCGGGGCGTTCCTGCGATCGGTAGCGCCCGGGGGCCCGCGGCCGTGACGCCCGGCATGGCACCGCCGGCCGCCGCCGCGCTCCCCCGCGGCCGCCTTTCGGACCGCTGCGGCCCGCGGGCCCCGGGCCGGCTGCCCCGTTCCAGGAGGCGATCCGGCGCCGCGGCCCCGCCTGGGGCGCACCTCGGTGGTCGACGCGGCGCGCCGACGGCGCGCGGCGAGCCTGGCCGCGCCTCGACGGTTGGCTCGGTTGCTCGTGCCGTACCGACAGTCGTCTCGAGAGAGATCGCCGCACCGGCCGCGGCTTGGAGAGTACGTGCCGCACCGGCGACCGCTTCAGGAGATCGCGCCGCGTTTCGCCCGCGCGCCGCTCCGCGTGAGTGCGTCACGCGGATCCGCCGGCTGCTGCTTCCACTCCATGCCGATCGACTCGTTGTCGACTCCTCCTCGTGCGCCGCAACGGAACTTCCCGGAGATGGGACATGTCGACATCAATCATTGACAGACAAACTTCCGTCTTGTAGACTTCTCGATGCGAGGAGGACTCCATGGGGTGCAGCTCCTTGATGCAGGCCGATCCGGCCACCGCGACGATCGAGGCCGCACCCGCCGACGCGACGGGCGATGCGCGTTGCAGGAGCCGAGACCCCTTCTCCGTGCCAGGTCCCATCGGGCGGATCGATCGAGCAGCTCGACGCGCTCGCCGCGGCGCTCGTCGCCGCCCTGCACCGCATGACGCTTCCGATCGCGATCACCGCGTCGGAGGCCTGCCGCGACCGCGCCTGGACGGGCCTCGGCTTCGCGCGGGCCGAGGACTTCGCCCGCGAACAACTGGGGCGGACTGCGCGCTGGCTGCGCGACATGGCGGCGCTCGGACGCTCGACCTGGACCACGGATCGGCTGCTCGCCGCTGTCGAAGGCTCCGACGGCAAGCTGCCGCTCGGCACCGTCGCCGCCGTGGCGATCGCGCGCTTCGAGCCGCCGGGCGACGCTCTCCCGAGCTGGATCGCGCTGGGCCGCGCGGTCAGCGTGCGCGAGCTTCGACAGCATCTCCGGCGGGCGCGGGCCGCGGGCGCGCGGCATCCGGTCGACGCGACAGGCCGGCCCGATTCGTCGTTGAGACCGCCCGATCCGCATCTCGAGTGGATCGCGGATCTGTCGCCGGAACTGCTTTCGGACCCGGCCTTTCGTGAGGCCGCTGCGCTTCCATGGAACCGGCGCTACCTGGAGTCGATCGGGATCCGCATAGAGAGCCCTTCCGACGACGTGCTACCCGGGGATGACGGCTCGCACCCGAACGCTGAGTCCACGGATGGCGAGGCGCCCAGCCTCGACGGCGACCCCCTGGTCGATGAGGACCGGGAGCCGTTGCTCCGGCTGAGGATCGACCTCCCCGCACCGGTGGTCGCCGCATTCCACGAGATCCGGCGTCTGCACGAACGGGTCGTCGGGCAGCGCACCTCGACGTCCGACTTCACCGATGCGCTGGTCGCCGAGGCGCGGGCCTCGGGGCTCGCCGTCCGGCCGGACATGACGAGCGCATTCGATCGTCTCGCCGCCGTTCGCGCACTCGACGATGAGGAGCGCGAGACGGCGTGGGACCGGCGCCGGAACGCGGACGCTGAGCGGCAGCGGCGCGACGCTGCGTCCAGACGTTTTCCGCCGGGATCCCTTCCCGGCTCGGAGGCCGGTTCGGAGGCCGGCTCGGAAGCCGGCTCGGAGGCCGGCTCGGAGGCCGGCTCGGAAGCCGGCTCGGAGGCCGGCTCGGAAGCCGGCTCGGAGGCCGACGCCGCGTCCGAACGTTTTCCGCCCGGGCCCCCGACCGGATCGGAGTTCGACGCTGCAGCCGCGCAGGTCATCGCGCGCGCCGGCGAGTTGGCGCAGCGGGCGCGGGCGCTACGGTCAGGGCTCGGGGACATCTGCTCTACGGCTGCGGCCCGGCGCCTCCAGGCCCTGCTCGCGCTCGAGCAGGAGGTGCGGGGGGTCCTGGGGGAGTTGCTGGCCCAACTGCGCGCCCGCCGAGCCTGGCGCACGCTCGGCTTCAACAGCCTCCGGCACTATTCCGAGGCCCGCCTCGGCCTTTCGCGCTCGAGCGCGGAAGACGCTGCGCTGCTGGCAAGTGCGCTGGAGCACCTCCCCGTCGTCAGGCAGGCGTGGGACAAGCGTCGGCTTTCTCCCGCCGCCGCACTGCGCGTCGTGCGCGTGCTCGGCCTCGGCCGGAAGCCCGTCCCCCTCCCGCTCGAACGTTGGTGGGCCGAACACGCCGCCACGGTGACGGTCAAGCGCCTCGACGACGAGCGCGCCCTGCTGCGGGAGCGGCGGCTGTTGCGTACGGCCGATCCGGCCGATCCGGTGCCGGATGCCGACTGGCACGGGTCGCTCGGCCGCAGGCCCGGCGAGAGCGCCACGCGACTGCGCACTTGTGCGCAGCTCGCCGCCGAGCGGTCCCATGACGTCGTCCCGCTGCTGCTCGTCCTCCCGTTCTCCCGGGCCGCGGATTTCCTCGGGGCGCTCGGCGCCGCCTCCCGGAGTGTCCAGACGTTTTCCGCCGACATCGCCTTCTTCGACGCACGTTGGCTGGGCCTGGTCGCGCTCCTCACCTCGTACGCCGCGATCCACGACGAGCACCGCGGCCGGGTGGGGATCTACGCCCGGGACGGCTGGCGCTGCATGGCCCCCGGCTGCACCGCGCATGCCAACCTGGAGGATCACCACGTCCGGTACCGCTCGCGCGACGGGGACGACTCACCGGGAAATCGCGTCACCCTCTGCCGCCACCACCACCAGCGCGGAGAGCACGGCGGCACGATGCGGGTCCGCGGCCGGGCACCGCTCGACCTGGACTTCACCCTCGGCGGGCGGACCTACCGCAACGAGCGGCTGACCGGACGAGCGGAGCCGGACCGCCGGGCGGGAAGAACCGTGGCGAACGCCGAAGGCCGAGACCGGGCGCGCGACGGGGACAGACCCGGACCCCTGGCCTCCTGACCGGCAGCCCTTTTCCCGCTCGGGGCGTATCCTCCCCTCACGATGGCCTCGAGGCGTCAGTCCCTGGGCGAGGAGATCGCCAACAGCGCCTGCCACGGCGCGGGCGCGCTCCTGAGCCTCGCGGCGATCCCGATCCTCGTCGTCTCGGCCGCGCTGCGGCACGACCCCTGGCAGATCGTCGGCGGCGCGATCTTCGGCACGGCGGCGCTGCTCCTCTACAGCTGCTCCTCGATCTACCACGCGCTGCCGGGCACGCGCGCCAAGCAGGTCTTCGAGCGGCTCGACCACGCCGCGATCTACCTGCTGATCGCCGGCTCCTACACGCCGTTCGCGCTCGGCGCGCTGCGCGGGCCCTGGGGCTGGTCGCTGCTCGGCGCGATCTGGGGGCTCGCGCTCCTGGGCGTCGCCTTCAAGACGGTCTACGGGCCGCGCTACCCGATCGCCTCGACGGCCTTCTACCTGCTGATGGGCTGGATGGCGGTGTTCGCGTGCCGCCCGCTGATGGACTCGGTCGCCCCGGCCGGGATCGCGCTGCTCGTCGCCGGCGGCCTGTGCTACACGCTGGGGATCGTCTTCTACGCCTGGAAACAGCTGCGCTACAGCCACCTCGTCTGGCACCTGTTCGTACTCGGCGGGACCGTCTGCCACTTCTTCGCCGTGCTCGGCTACGCGTGAGCGCAGTCGATTTCGGCCGGACGGGCCACTTCGTGGACAGCTCTCAGAACGTGAGCCCAACCCCCAGCCAGTAGTTGGGCCCCGTGAAGTCGGTGTCGGCCGTCACCTCCGGCGCCGGGGCCAGCGCACCGGTCGCCGGCACCTCGTTCGTCATCCGCGACCAGACGTACGCCACGCCGACCTCGAAGTACCACGCCGTCTTGGATGAGAACGGCACGTCCATCCCGATCCCGGCGGTGTAGGTCGGGAACCAGCCGTCGTTCTCGACCCGCAGCCCGGCATCGACGAACTGGTTCTTCAGGTCGAGCGTCGTCGTGTCGCTCTCGTAGCCGAAGCCGATGCCGCCGTAGACGAACGGCCGGATCGCCTTCCACTCCGGCCACGGGAGACAGTGCGCCACCGCGTAGAGGTCGGCGTAGACGCTGTACTCCTGCTCGAAGCTGAGCGTGGCCTTGCCGGCCTCGGTCTGGACTTTCTCGCTCCCGCCGATCGACCCTCGGCTGTAGTCGACCTGCATCCCGAGCTTCCAGTGCGGCGAGACGCGCCAGAAGAGATGCGCCCCGACGCTCAGATTCGCGACGTCGCTCCAGTCGTCGAAGTCGGTCCCGAAGGTCCGGTTGATCTCCTGGATCTGGTTGTTGGTGTTGGTCTGCTTCGGCCAGGCCTGCTGGGCGTAGAAGGTGAAGTAGTGGGGGCCGGCCGCATCGGCGAGAACGATCGGCGCACCGGCCAGGACGAGACACGCGACGAGGGGCACCCGCATCAGCGTCTTCATGGCCGGCATCTTATCTCTGCGCCGGGGGGCGCCGTCACTCCCCCCGGAGAATCCGCGCCGGCCGCGGCGTCACGGCGAGCACGAACGCCGCCAGCGCCAGCCCCGCCAGCACGTCGACCGCGTAGTGGACGTGGATGTAGACCGTCGCGAACACGATCATCGCCGCCCAGGACCAGAGCGCGACGGACGCAGCGCGCCCGAGCAGGCGCGAGCCGAGCACCCCCGAGAGGACGGCGATCGCGGTGTGGCCGCTCGGGAAGGCGTCGAGCGTCGTCGACTCCGCAGCGTGCAGGAAGGCCCGCACGCTGTCGCTGAGTGCGCCGCCACCGAGCAGGCGGGCTTCTTCCGCGACAGGCGGGCGCGGCCCCGACGCCGGCAGCACCAGGTAGCCGAGGAACGTCAGGTAGAAGCCGAGCAGCAGCGCGAAGGCGGTCCGTTCGAAAGTCGACGGGTCCCGCCGCCACGCCACGGCGGCCACGATGATCGGCAGCAGGTAGTAGGAAGCGTAGGCCAGGTAGATCGCGTCGCTGAAGGCGGCCGGGCGGCCGAAGGCGCCGCGCCAGGCGTCGACGAGCCGGGAGAGCCAGCGCGCGTCCAGCGCGGCCAGCGCGGCGTCCAGCCGCCACGGCACCGCGGCCTCGATGATCGGCTGCAGCAGCAGAAAGACGGCGAGCACCGCGCCGACGGGCAGCCAGTCGCGCAGGAAGCCGGCGCCCCCGCCGGACGGCACGCGCGCGAGCAGCACGGTCGTCGCTGCGATCCCGAGGAAGGCCGCGAGGCGCAGCCCGCTCCCCTCCGGCCGCACCGCCGCAGTGACGGCTGAGAGCACGAGCACCGCGACCAGGGTCAGCCGTTCGGAGGGCCTCATGGCGGCGGGTCTGTCGCCTCGGGGCGCACCCCCGGCGCAAAGACCGGCTCCCCCTCCGGCGCGCCGAGGTAGCGGGTCGGGTGTTCGAGGGCCCGCTTCACGATCCCCAGCGAGCGGGCGGCGTAGAAGGCGTCGTGGATTCGCTCGTCGAAGGTCCAGCGGATCGCCAGCCCCTCGCTCACCACGACCCGGTCCCCCTCGACGAACGGCGTCCGGCGCAGCGCCGACATCGTCCCGAAGATCGAGACGGTTCCGTACTCGTAGAGGTGGTGGTAGGCGTCGCTGATCCCGGCGGAGCCGAGATTGGCCAGGAAGAGGCTGGCGTACATCGGGTCGTTCGCGGTCATGAAGCGCGGGTAGAGGTTCCAGGCATCGAGCAGGCGAGCGACCGCGACGAGCCCCCGCACCATCGGGCCGGGGAGCTTCATGACCAGCGCGGTCTCCTTGTCGACCGCGCGGTCCGGGCCACGCGCTTCCTCGATGATCCGGGTGATCCGTGCGACGAATGCCGGGAACGCCTCCTCGCGCACGATCTCCACCTTGACCGTCGTGCCGACCCCCTGGTCGCTCAGCTCGCGCTTGACCAGGAACGCGATCTGCACGCCGCGCCGCTGGTAGAGCCGGCCGCCCGAGACGAAGCGGTTCAGCTCGGGACGCGCGTGAAGCGCCTGACCGCAGGCGTAGGCGAAGAGGGTGAAGAGAGTCGCCCGCTCGGCGTGGGCGCGGTTGTAGGCCTTCATCCAGTCCAGCGCCGCGGGCATCCGGTAGACCGAGTCGTGGAAGACCACGCTCTCGTTCCGGGTGCGCATCACGTAGGGCATGATGCGGCGCATCGGCGGTTCGCCGCGGACGAGGTCGCCGTCGTGTCGCCGGAAGAGGGGCACCGGGCAGGAGGTTCCGGCGGGCGAGGGCGGGCTGTCAAGGGGGCGCGGGCGCGCCGAAAACCGCCCCGCGGACGGCGCAGCCAACCTGCCTCATAATCGCGCGCCATGGACACCGCACGGCACGACGTCGACTTCCTGGTGATCGGCAGCGGGATCGCCGGCCTGATCTTCGCGCTCGAGGTCGCCCCGCACGGCCGGGTCGCGATCATCACCAAGAAGCACCGCGCGGAGAGCAGCACCAACTACGCCCAGGGCGGGATCGCCGCCGTCATGGGGGACGACGACTCGCTCGAACTGCACGTCCAGGACACGCTCCGCGCGGGGGCCGGGCTGTGCAACGAAGAGGTCGTCCGCACGATCGTCGCCGAGGGCCCTCCCGTCGTCCGTCGGTTGATCGACTGGGGGGTGAAGTTCACGCGCGAGGAGGGGGCGGCCGGAAAGTTCGACCTGGGGCGCGAGGGGGGGCACTCCAAGCGTCGCGTGCTGCATGCCGGTGACATCACGGGCCGCGAGATCGAGCGCGCGCTGCTGGCCGCGGCCGCCGCCGAGCCCAACATCACGATCCACGAGGACGTGATCGCGATCGACCTGATCACCTCGGCCAAGCGCGGCCTGCCCGGCCCGAACCGCTGCCTCGGCTGCTATGCGCTGGAGGAGAGATCGCTCGCCGTCGGCCTGTTCGCCGCGCCGCTGACGCTGCTCGCCACCGGCGGATCGGGCAAGGTCTACCTCTACACCAGCAACCCCGACATCGCGAGCGGCGACGGCGTGGCGATGGCCTACCGGGCCGGGACCCCGGTCGCCAACCTCGAGTTCATCCAGTTCCACCCCACCTGCCTGTTCCACCCCAGGGCCAAGTCGTTCCTGATCAGCGAGGCGGTACGCGGCGAGGGAGCCGTTCTGCGCGACCTGCGCGGCAACGCGTTCATGGCGCGTTACCACGAGCTGGCCGACCTCGCCCCGCGGGACATCGTCGCCCGGGCGATCGACGCCGAGATGAAGAAGCAGGGCGTCGAGCACGTCCTGCTGGACATCACTCAGCGCGACGCCGCGTTCATCCGTTCGCGCTTCCCGAACATCTACGAGGAGTGCCTGAAGTTCGGCTTCGACATGACGAAGGAGCCGCTGCCGGTCGTGCCGGCCGCCCACTACCAGTGCGGCGGTGTCGTCGCCACGGTCGACGGCGAGACCTCGATTCCCGGCCTGCTCGCCGCGGGTGAGGTCGCCCAGACCGGGATCCACGGCGCGAACCGGCTGGCCAGCAACTCGCTGCTGGAGGCGGTCGTCGTCGCGCATCGCGCGGCGCTGCTCGCACCGGGGCGGCTCGAGGCTCTCGGCCGGGTCGTCCCGCCGCTCCCGGCGTGGGAGAGCGGCGACGCGGCCGATCCCGACGAGCTGGTCGTCGTCAACCACAACTGGGATGAGATCCGCCGCCTGATGTGGGACTACGTCGGCATCGTCCGCAGCGACAAGCGGCTGGAGCGCGCCTCGGCCCGGATCGAAAACCTGCAACGCGAGATCAACGAGTACTACTGGGACTACAAGGTCACGCCCGACCTGATCGAATTGCGTAACCTCGCGCTGGTCGCCGCGCTGATCATCGAGAGCGCGTCGCGCCGCCGGGAGTCGCGCGGCCTGCACTACACGCTCGACCACCCGGCCCCGGACGACGCCCACGAGCGGCACGACACGGTCCTGCTCCGGGGCTAAGGGCGGCTTCCGGAAGACCGGGGATCGGATCGAGGCGCCATCAGCGATTGTCGGAGTTTTTCGCGTCGCCGCTCGAGCACGCGCCGCTCATCGTCGTCGGAGGCCCGGTCCAGCGCGGCCTCGATCTCGTGCAGCGCGTCCTCGAGGCGCCCGTCCATCGCCAGCACGTTGGCCAGCTCCGAGCGCCAGTCGTTCCGGTCGGGGCGTCCCGCCATCGCCGCCCGGATCGCTTGCTCGGCGCCGGCCAGGTCGCCTCCGTCGCGCAGGATCTGACCCTTCAGCAGGAGAAGGGAGGGCCGGAAGCGATCTTCGATCGACTGCGTGAGCGGCGACGGAGCGTGGACCGCCAGTCCTCGCTCAATCACGGCCCGCGCACGCTCGAGGTCGCCGGCGCGCCGCAGCTGCTCCGCCGCGGCCAGGGCGGTGGCGACGCTGTCGGGGACCACGCGGTGCGCCGCGGTCCACAGCGTCAGCTTGTCGCGCCACTCCGCGTTGCGCGCGTTGCTCCGCGCCAGTCCGGCCGCAAGGGCGAGCACCAGGAGCGCGATTCCCAGGCGTCGCGGCGCCGCCGGGTGCGCCAGCATCCAAGCTGCGGCGATGCAGAAGCCGACCGACGGCAGGTACAGATAGCGCTCGGCGACGAATTGTCCCGGGATCGCAATCGCGAGGTTCGACACCGGCAGGTAGGCCGCGGCGGCGATCGCCAAGCCGGCGAATGGGACGCCGAAGCCGCGGCTCCACGCCAGATAGGCGAGGGCGACAAAGGCCGCCGCGAGCAGCGCCCCGACGAGAATTGCCGGCTGGTCCAACCCCTCGCGGACGGGGATCGCGTTGAAGCTGCGGTCCGGGGCGAGCCGCGCCGGCCAGAGCAGGAGCCCGAGATTGACGGGGATCAGGCCGAGCGCGTGCAGCGGCCTTGCTGCCGGCGGAAGCAGCACCAGCGGGTTGGCGGCGGGGTCGAATCCCTCGACGCCGCGCGCGGACGCCAGGGCGGCGCGCGACGCGACGAAGCGGGCGACTGCGATCGCGGTCATCGCGAGGTAGGGCCCGAAGACCGCCACCCGTCGCGCGGGATCGCGCGCCTGGCGCCACGTTCCCCGGCCGAGATCCAGCAGCGTGAGCGCGGGCAACAAGGCCAGCACGCTCTCCTTGGAGAGCAGGCCCGCCGCGAAGCATGCGGCCCCCCACGCGAGCGGGCGCACGGGCTCCGCCGGTCGCGCCCGCGCCGCGAGGAACAGCCAGAGCGCCGCAAGGAAGAACACCGCCGCCAGCAGGTCCTTGAGCCCGACGCTTCCGGCGAGGACGTCGGCGTGAACCGGATGCACGGCGAACAGGGCCGCGGCCGCGCCCGCCACGGTCGTCGTCGCCCCGAGGCGCAGCGCAAGTCCGAGCACGAGCAGGGAGATTGCCGCGTGCAGCAGGATGTTGGCGACGAAGAAGACGGCCGACTGTCCGCCCCCGATCCGCCAGAGGGTCCAGTTGGCGAGGCCGACGACCGGGCGCCAGAAACCCGAGCGAACGCCGGCTCCTTCCCACGCGTCGGAGGTCAGGAGCGCACCGAGCCCGCCCGGTTTGGTGACGTACGCATTGGCGGTCAGATCGAATTGCGTGTCCAGCGTGAAGCCGTTGCGCAGCGTCGTGACGGTTGCCGCCAGCGCGAGCGCGAGCACCAGCAACGCCCAGCGCCGCACCTCGGGCGGCACGCGCGACCTCGCGGCCGCGGGCCGGTCGGACTCCCCCCGGCGCGTCACGCGACGCTCCCCTCCTGGACTGCCCTTGCGCCCCAAGCGGCCCCCCGGCGACCGTCGTCGTCACGCCCGCTCGCTCGCGCGAAGGGCCGGCGCCATGCGCCGACGCGGACCGGCGCGGATAGCATAGCCCAGCGTGGCCGTGGCTGCGGAACGACGCCTCGGAGCGGCTCGGCAGGTGTCGCCGCCGGGTGCTCGTGTATGATGCCGTCCCGATGGCGAAGCAAAGCGTCCGGCGCGCCCTCTCGCGCTCCGTCTCGACTCCGGGGCCCCGGAACTCCCGCTTGCTCGCACCGGAGTCGCTCGACACGGCGGCCCGCTTCCTGCGATGGCTTTCCCTCGCGATGTTCCTGATCGTCCTGGTTCGCACGGCATGGTTGTGCGACGACGCCTACATCACCTTCCGTGTCGTCGACAACGCCGCCCACGGCTATGGCCTGCGCTGGAATGTGGACGAGCGGGTCCAGGCGTTCACCTCTCCGCTCTGGACGTTCGCTCTCATTCCGGGGTACCTCCTGACCGGCGACATCTACTCCGTCTCGCTCGTCCTGTGCATCGCAGCGTCCCTGGCTGCGGCCTGGATCGCCGGCTTCTGCGTCGCGGCGTCTCCGGCGACGGGTGTGGCCGTCCTTGCGATCCTCGTCTCGTCGCGCGCCTTCGTCGACTACTCGACCTCGGGCCTCGAGAATGCTCTGATGCACCTCGTGCTTGCGGCTTTCGCATGGCGCTTGCGAGGGCTCGGTCAGCCACTCCGGTCGTTGACGCTGCTGGCGGGACTTGGTGGGCTCGTGGCCCTGTGCCGGCACGACGCGGTGCTGCTCGTCGTGCCCGCACTGGCATGGATGGCGTGGAGCCGGCGGACGCGGCGCGAGTGGGCAGCGCTCGCGCTCGGCTTCGTTCCATTTGTCGTCTGGACGGCGTTCTCGCTGCTCTACTACGGGTTCGCGGTCCCGAACACGGCCTATGCGAAGCTCGCGACCGGGGTGCCGGCATCCGAGCGGGTCGCGCAGGGATGGCACTACCTCGGTGAATCGCTGCGCCATGACCCGTTGACGCTCTCTGCCACGCTGCTCTTCGTGGCCATCGTGTTCTGGCGTGGCACCGCACCGGCACGCTCGCTCGCATGCGGTGCCGTTCTCTACCTGGGCTACGTCGTGATCATCGGAGGCGACTTCATGAGCGGGCGGTTCCTCGCGGCCCCGCTCCTGGTCGCGGTGCTCGCGCTGAGCAGCTTCCCGCTTCCCCTGCGCCCGGCGTGGGGCCTCGTCGCGGCGGCCGGTGCCGTGGCGGTGGGCCTGCTCTCCTCGCCCCCGACTCTCCTCTCCGGCGCGGAGTACGGCCTGGATCGGGAGAGCATCGTCGACGTTCGGGGCGTCGCCGACGAGCGGGCGTTCTACTTCCCCGTCTCGGGCTGGCTCAATGGTCTGCCGGGACCGAAGCCGCTCGACAACCCGGTCCACGAGGCGCTCGCGGCGCGCCGCTGCGGGCATCCGCTGGCGATCAAGGGAGCCGTCGGGTACTTCGGCTTCTTCGCGGGGCCCGGGGTACACGTCGTTGATTTCCACGGTCTGGGCGATCCGCTGCTGGCCCGCCTGCCGGCCGTCGTGTCCGATGACCTGTGGAAGGAGTGGTGCCGGGACATGACCGGGAAGGAGCCGGCCACGAAGCTCCGCGTGGGGCACTTCAGGAGGATCGTCCCCACCGGTTACGTCTCGCACCTGCTGGGCCGCGACGGGGCTTGGGTCGATCCGCGACTCGGTGAGTTCGCCCGCCGGCTCGACCTCGTGACGAAGGGACCGCTCTTCTCCGGCGCGCGCCTCGCCCAGATCGTCCGCTTCAACCTGCGACTCGATCGGCCGCCGTCCGATTTCCCGACGACCACCGAGGGCGACCTCTGGGCCGAGGCGTTCGCGGCCCGACCCGGCGAGCCTGGTTTCTCCTACTACTACGGCAAGAACCTCCTCGCGACCGGCAACCGCGCGGAGGGGCTCGCCGTACTGCGCGACAAGGCCCTGGTGTCCTGCCCGAACGACGCGCCCGCTGCGCTCTTCGCCGGCTTCACGCTGATGCAGATGGGACACGAGGACGAGGGCGTCGCGCTGCTCGAGCGCGCGACTCGGATCGATCCGCGTCTGGCGCCCGCCCAGCTGGCACTCGCTCTCGCCTATCTGCAGCGCGGCGAAACCGCGCGTGCCATACCGATTCTCCAACTCGCCGCACGCCTGAGCCCGCTTTCCCCCCGCGCGTACGCGGCTTTGGCCGACGCCTACGAGACGCTCGGTCGCGATCGCGACGCGCAGGAGGCGCAGGAGCAGGCCGCCCGGCGGCGCCCCTACGATGCCACGCTCCTGCTCCGCCTGGGTGAGCTGTGCGAGGCCGCCGGACAGCGCGAGCGCGCCGCGGACGCGTGGCGGAGGGCAGCCGCACAGGGATCCGACGCGGCGCGCAAGCGCCTCACGAGTCTCGGTCTCTCGTCCTCGCCCTGATCGTCACGCGGCAGGAGGCTCGGGACACCGGCGCCCGGCTGAGGCCGCGGCAGCCATCAGCTCCGCGCGCGTCCGCTCGAGCGCCGGCAGCACGGTCTCGCGGGTGTACGTGATGTAGTGGTGGCCCGCTGCGGCGTGCCGGATCGCGGTCGCCAGCTTGCGGGGCTGGTGGGCCGCGGCCCAGCCGAGAAAGCGCCAGTACTCGCGCCGGTAGCGGCCTCGGAAACCCTGGGCGATCACCGCGCGCAGTCCCGAGCGCAGCTCGGCGATCGAGACGCGGCGCGCGCCGGCATGGCGACCGTTCCAGCGCCCGAGGTTGTCGCGACAGCGCTGGAAGTAGGCGGCCGGGGCGTAGAGCGCGTCCATCACGCGGTGGTACCCCTCGAGCAACTGCTCGGCCGGCAGGCGGCTGATCACGTTCGTGAGGCCGAACTGGTCGCCACCCTCGAACGCGGTCCCCGTCCGCAGCCGCCCCTCGCGCTTCAGCCGCTTCCAGAGCGCGGTCCCTGGCGGCGCGCCGAGCAGTCCGACCATCGCGTACGGAATCGCCGCGCGCCGGACGAAGTCGACCATCCGGTCGAAGATGTCGGGGCCGTCGCTGTCGAAGCCGAGGATGAAACCGCCCCACACGTCGAGTCCCCGGGAAAGCAGCGTGTGGATGCGCGAGATCGGGTCGCCCTCGAGGTTCTGCCGCTTTCCGGTCTCGCGCAGGGCGTCGGGATTGGGGGTCTCGATCCCGAGGAAGACGGCCGAGAAGCCGGCGTCGACCATCGAGTCGACGAGCTCCGGGTCCTCCGCGAGGTCCATGCTGGCCTCGGTGTAGAAGCCCAGCCGGGCGCCGGTCCGGCGGCGCCAGGCGGAGATCTGCGGCAACAGCGAGCGAACGGCCTTCCGGTTGCCGATGAAGTTGTCGTCGACGAAGAAGACGTCTCCCGCGAAGCCGGTCGCCCGGATCGCGTCGAGCTCCGCCACCACCTGCGGCGGCGACTTGACGCGCGGCGTGTGGCCGAACAGGCTGACGATGTCGCAGAACTCGCAGCGGTGCGGGCAGCCGCGCGAGAACTGCAGCGCCGCCTGGTGGTAGGCCTTGCGAGCCAGCAGGTCGAAGCGGGGCACCGGTGCGGCGGCGAGGTCCGGCTTCCGCTCCTCGCGGTAGATGCGCGCGGCGTCACGCAGCTCCAGCGCGGCGGCGACGTGCGGGACCAGTTCCTCGGCCTCGCCCAGCACGATGTGATCCGCGGCCGCCAGCTCGCCGGGAAGCGCCGTCGCATATGGTCCGCCGACGAGCGTACGCACACCCAGCGCGCGGCAGCGGAGGAGGACCTGCTGCATCGACTCGCGCTGGACCAGCATCCCGGTGACCAGGACCACGTCCGCGGCGGCGATTTCGGCGTCGCGGAGCGGCTCGACGTTCATGTCGACGAGCCGGCACTTCCAGCTGGGCGGCAGCAGGGCCGCGACGGTGATCAGTCCCAACGGCGGCAGGAGGGCGCGTCGCCTAGCGAAGGGAAGCGATGCGCGTCCGGTCCAGTAGGCGTCCGGAACGGCCGGGTTGACGAGCAACGCCCGCATGGTACGGCCCTCGAGGCTCGAGGTTGTTGTACCACGCGATGATCACCGTTCGGTCACGGGCGGTGCCGGACTGCCGCAGCGGGCCGGCCGCGGCGCGGGGCCTGGCTACAGCTTCCTCAACCGTTCCCTGGCGTTCAGCGCCGCACCGGCACGCCCGCGCTGCTCTTCTGCGGACGCCAGCCCCTCGAGCGCGGCCGCTTTCACCTCGCGCGACGAGCCGTTGTCAGCAAGGACTGCGAAGCGCTCCGCCGCCTGCTTCGAGTCGCCGACCGCGAGTTCCGCGCGCGCGAGGTCCAGCTCGAGGGCCTCGCGCTCCGTCGCCGGCGCCTTCCTGAGCGCCTTTTCGAGCAGTCGCTTCGCGTCGCTGCCGTTGCCGGCCGCGAGCAGGTAGCGTCCGGCCTTCGCTTGGGCCGCCGGATCGTTGCCGGCAGCCAGCGTTTCGCGGTACCCCGCGTAGCCGTCGGCGACCGTCCCCAGCCGCTGAATCATCTCCTCGGCGCCGATGAAGCCCAGCAACCGCGAGATCTCCTTCCCCTTCTCGTCGAGGAACAGCACCGTGGGGAAGACTTCGATCTGGTAGCGTTCGATGAAGGTCTTGGCGCGGTCGGCGTCGACCTTGAGCGGCACGAAGCCCGACATCCCGGCCAGGACCTTCGCGTCGCGATACGTGGTGCGGTCCATTTCCTTGCAGGGAGCGCACCAGACCGCCCAGATGTCGACGAGGATCGGCTTGCCGTCCTTGCCGGCCTGGGCCAGCCCGGTGCCGGCGTCTTCGATCCACGCCGGCTCGGGGCCGGGCTCGGCCGCGAGCGGGAGCGACGCCAGGAGGAGAGCGAGCGCCGCGCCGAGCGCCGCGCGCCCGCGAACTGTCCGATCTCTCGACACGATCTTCGTCATCGTTCCCCTCACCGGTTGAGCGCGATGCGCACGCCGAACCAGTAGGAGGTCCCGGTCAACGGACCCCAGTTGTAGTCGCGCGTCGGGTCGCCCAGGTCCTCCTGGACGTAGTCGTTGATGTTGTCGATCCCGGCGACGACCTCGAAACCCGGCGACAGCGGCGCGGCGAGCGAGAAGTTGAGCAGCCAGAAGGACGGCACCTCGCGCAGGTCGTCCAGCAGAAGATTGTCCGCGGTGACCCGCGGGGGTTCGAGCTTCTCGAACTGCTGGATCAACTGGGATCCCGTGTAGGTCGCCTGCAGCAGGACGCTGAGCCGGGGCGCGATGGTCCAGTTCACCCCGAAGGAACCCGTGTCCTCCGGCCGGTAGGGGACCTGGTCGATCGGACGCTGATCCTCCTCGATCTCTGTGCTCGAGAAGGGGTTGTAGCGGATCGTCACCAACTCGTCGCCGGTGTTGTGGAACGACAGGATCCCGTAGCTGGCGTCGAACGTCAGCGCCGGGATCGGCGTCCAGCGCGCCACGAGCTCCGCGACCTGCGAGCGCGCGCTGGGGATGTTCGCGTTCGCGTAGGCCTGGACGTAGAGCTGACTCTGGGCGGCGAGGCGCAGGATGTAGTTGTCGAAGTCGGTCTGCGCGAGGTAGAGCGAGACCCGGAAGGTCGGGCTCGGCTGGTAGATCCCCTCGAAGCCGTAGGTCCAGGCGGTCTCGCCGGTGACGCCGGTCTCGAAATTGGGGAAGTAGCGCTGCCCGCAGCAGACTTCGCTGAAGATCGGGGTCGGCGGCCGGAAGGTGCGTCCCGCCAGCAGGCGCATCGTCCAGCCGCGCGCCGGGTAGAAGAAGAGCGTCGCGCGCGGCTCGAAAGCCGAGCCGTAGTTCTCGTCGGTGTCGTAGCGCGCGCCGATACTCGCCCCCCAGCGCGATCCGGAGGGGGTCCAGTTCGCCTGCGCGAATCCGCCCCACATCTTGACCCAGTCGGCCACCGGCTCGGGCTTCTCGAAGCTGGATCCGCCGAGGTCGAGGGCCGAGACGTACTGGTAGTACGAGTCGATCCCCATCGAGGTGCTCCAATCGAGTCCCCAGGGCTGGTCCCACTTCAGCTTGCCCCACCAGTCGGTCTCGTCGATCACGTAGCGTGGCTCGAGGCGCCGCCGCTCCGCCGGCACATCCTGTCTCGCGGTGTTCTGAGAGAAGACCGTCTGGTCGCGCGCCGCCCGCAACGCGTGCAGCGACACCCTTCCCCCATCGTCTCCCAGCCACGACCAGCCCGCCTGGTACTGGTCTCGCGTGAAGTCGGCATCCTCCCGGGTCCACGCCGGAACGAACTTCCCCTGCCCGAACTCCTTCAGGAAGGCGCTCACGTCGAACGCCCCTCGCCCGCCCCAGTCGGTCTCGTCGATGGTCGAGCCGCCGAAGTCGAACTTGTTCTTCCGGTCCTTCGTCCGGGCCTCCAGGTAGGCCGCCCCGACGAAGCGATCGACGCCGGCCGCGTCCACCCACCCATCGCTGTCGCCGTCCACCGGGTCGGCCTCTTCCCTCGCGAGCGTCAGCGATCCGGCGAGCCAGCTCGTGATCGGACCGGCCGCGCGGAGCGTCGCGTCCCAGCGGTTGAACGAACCGATTTCCGGTTCGAACATCAGCCAGGGCAGTTCCTTCGGGGTCGCCGGTACGAAGGTGATGACACCCCCCGCGGCCGTGGCCGGCTCGATCGCCTCGCCTGGGCCGCGGGTGACCTTGGCCTCCGCCACCGAGTCCGGCGGGAGCATGTTCAGAACGTACGAGACGGCGAGGCCACCGATCAGCGGGTACGGCCCGTAGAAGATCGGCACCAGGTCCTGCGACAGTCCACCGAGCTGGACGTTCGCGGAGTTGCAGTGGGTGCACATCGTCTGCACCCGCACGCCGGCCTGCCCCTGCAGGCCTCCGACGACCGAGCCCGCCGTCTGGTCGAGCTGTACGGTGTCCTCGTCGTCGGCCGGCGTCGGTGTCGCCGGGGGCGATGTCGCGGGCGGCGTATCCGGCGGCGGCGGAGCCGGCGGCGGCTCCTGCCCCAGGGCCGGCAGGAGTGCTGACACGAGCAGTGCAAGCAGGAAGAACCCCCGCGCGCGGCGTTGCGCGCGGGGGCCGGAGAGCGTTCTTCTCATGAGATCGTCAGTCGCAGCTCGGAGCGTTCACTTCGGAACTGATGTTCGCAATCACGTCGGCGCTGAACTGGGCACCCTCGACCCTGTTGAAGATGACTCCGCCCTGGTCGATGTAGAAGTTCTGCGGCGCGCAGTTGCACTGGTCGTACCAGTTCGAGATGTCGCCGTAGCCGTCGCCGTTGGCGTCCACGTCGCACAACATGATCGAGGCCGTGTTCCAGGCGTTGGCCCAGTTGGTGATGCGCGTCTGGCAGTCCGCCTCGCTCGATGGGACGTGCCAGATGCCGTAGTCGAGCGTGAAGACGGAGACGAAGAGGTAGTCGCGGTCGCGGTACTGCTTGTCCACCGTGCCCTCTTCTTCCGCCTCGCGCTCGCACCAGTAGCAGTTCTCCGAGGTCAGCGCCAGCTTGATGACCTTCCCGCGGAAGTCAGCCAGGCTGAAGGTTTGGCCGTAGGTCGGCGACTTCGGGTTGTAGTCCTTCAGCCGGAGCGGCGCCCCGGTCGTCTCGTTCTGGAAGTCGCGGGCGCAGACACCAGTCACCTTGCCGCGTCCGATCACGTCGCAGTAGTCCTTCGTTCCGGGAACGGTCCGGGCCGTGCCGCTGCTGGCGGCTCCGAGCGTCCCCTCGAGGTTGTCGTTCTGCGCACCGATCAGGTAGTAGCGGTTCCCGGCGCCCGGTGCCGCGAGCGTCGCGGTGAGCCGCACCAGACCGTCCGCCGTGCCGTTGGTGGACAGCACGCCGGCGTGGTTGTAGGCGCCGCCCGCGATCGGCAGCGTCCCCTCGAAGATCCGGTAGGCCTCGGCGCGCTGGCCGGTTGCGAAGCGCTTGGTGCGTCCGGCGTCGATCGCGCCCAGGTTCTCCCAGCCGAAGTCGAGCTGCGATCCGTTGCGCTGAACCGTCAGCGGGAAGGGCGAACCGGTGGACGAGACCTCGCGTGCGCCCGGCGCGTCGTACCAGAAGCGCCAGATCGCGGGGTTGGTCCCAAGGTTCGACGAATAGAGCCAGCCGTCGCCCGCCATCGTCACCGCGTTGATCCGCGACGGACACTGCGGGTCCGCGGTGCCGTCCATCTCGAGCACCGGGTCGAAGAACGACTTCGACTGGCCGAGCGTCGCCAGTTCCGAGCCGGTCAGCGTGATCTCGCGTACCTTGCCCCTGACGGTCGTGGTGTTCGTCGGTGCGGCGACGATCAGCGCGTTCTGGTGCGCCGTACCGAACTTGGGGGTGCGCAGCACGGTCACCGAGTCGGGGTTGACGAGGGCGCTGGTACCCCAGGCGACCAGCGGGTCGTTGGTCCCGTTCCCGTACATGCCGGAGCCCATGTCCCAGGCGTGATTGCCGGACGGCGTGACCACGTTGATTTCGTCTGAAGCGATCGCGCCGGAGGTGGCGCCGACGTCGCTGACATAGAAGGTCCCGGCGGCCCGCGCAGTGTCCGGGTTGTAGGCGAGCCCTGCGCTGTTGCGATAGCCCTTGGACCAGACCAGGCTGCCCGACGGGTTGTCGCCCGGAACGGTGCCGTCGAGGTTGGCGCGCAGCACCTTGCCCGAAGTGTGGCTGTCGGCCTGCGCGTTGCCGGACGCACCCAGGTCGCCCGTGGAGACGAAGAGCTTCCCGTCCTTGCCGAGCTGCAGGCCGCCGCCCGGGCGGCAGGTGTCGAGCACCGCGCCGAGATCGAGGACCATCGAGCCCAGGGAGAGCGCAGTCCCGTTGCGCAGCACCCGGTCGACGCGGAGCTTGCCGCTGACGTCCACGTACGAGACGAATGCCACCCCGCTCGACGCGTAGTCGGGCGCGAACGCGGCGTCGAGGAGTCCGGCCTGGCAGGTGCTGGTCACCGGGATCCCGAGCGTGGTGCTCTGCTTGCCGTTGGTGAAGACCCGTATCGTGCCGGTGGCGCGCTCGAGCAACCACAGCTCGCCGGTCGGGGCCTGCACGATCTCGCCCAACTCGGCCGTGTTGTCGAGGACCTTCTCGATCTTCACGCCGAACGGAAACTGCTGCGCGAACGCGGCCGGACACGCGGCGAGCACGACGACGACCACCGCGGCGAGCCACGCCGCGCGCCTACAAGTGCAGATCATGACCTCTCCTCCAGAGACCCCGGCGCAGGCCCCTCAGCCCGGCGGGTTACGGAGTTATACGGCTATCAGCTCCGGTTTTGAAGTCAGAAAATTGCTGATTGGTAAAGAGGAAATCCGCATCTGGATTACTGACGGACCCGGTTCGTTTAGCTTCGCGCGGACGAGTGGGACCGATCAGGCCGAGCGCTCACGGGCTCTCGTCCCCACAGTCGTTCCGAGAGGCAGTCGCGAAACAACGTGAACCGCCCGAAGCCGCGGCGGCTCCGGCCGGCGTCTCGCGCAGGTCGGCCGTCTCAGCCAACGGCATGCGATCCGAGAAACTCGAATCCATGAGTTCGTAAGTGAGCCCCGCGAACGACCCGCCGCCGCC
>CAVPCQ010000001.1:0-30608 GCA_963702425.1 uncultured Acidobacteriota bacterium | reverse complement strand
GGTCAGCCGACCGGCCCCACGTCCCGGGAGAGGGGGCGCCCATGTCGAACGATCGCGGCCCGCGCGCGTGCTCGGTTCTCCTCGTGGCTCTGCTGGCCCTGCTGACGCCGCTTCCGGGCCTCGTCATGGCCGGCGACGCTCCCGGCACTCCCCCCGGCGCCCCCACCGTCCGCACCGGCTTCGTCGAGACCAACGGGGCACGGCTCTACTACGAGGACGCCGGGCAGGGCCGCCCGCTCGTCCTGCTGCACGGCGGCCTGCTCGACCGGCGGATGTGGGACGCGCAGTTCCTCGAGTGGGCGAAGCGGTTCCGCGTCGTGCGGTACGATGCGCGCGCGCACGGCCTGAGCGAGACCGGGCCCCAGACCTACTCGCCGGAAGCCGACCTGCAGGCGCTGATCGACGCGCTGCAGCTCGAGCGGCCGGTGCTGGTCGGGATGTCGCTCGGCGGGCGCGTCGCGATCGACTTCGGGATCGCACACCCGGAGGAGCCCGCGGCCCTGGTCCTGGTCGGTCCGGGCCTCTCCGGGTACGAGTTCAAG
This sequence comes from uncultured Acidobacteriota bacterium, assembly GCA_963702425.1. Lineage (GTDB taxonomy): Bacteria > Acidobacteriota > Polarisedimenticolia > J045 > J045 > JALOKP01. The sequence continues at coordinate 30,066 of CAVPCQ010000001.1, read as the reverse complement.
GACCCGGAGGTCCTGGCCGCGGAACGGCAGCAGGAGAAGGCGGCGCACGAGGGCGACGCCGCGGCGTTCGTCGAGGCCTACCAGCGGGCCTGGACCGACGGGCCGAAGCGCGCCCCGAGCCAGGTCGATCCGGCGGTGCGGGAGAAGGTCGGCGCGATGGCGCGGAACTCCGTCGCGAAGTTCGAGGGGAGCGGGCCGATGCTGCGCCCGGATCCGCCGGCGATCGGGCGGCTGCGCGAGATCCAGGCCCCGGTGCTGCTCGTGGCTCGGCGAACTGGACGCCGCCGGAATCCACGAGATCGCGGCGCTGATCGAAAAGCAGGTGCCGCGGACCCGCCGGGTCTCGATTCCCGGGGCGGGCCACGCGGTGAACATGGAGAAGCCCGGCGAGTTCAGCGCCGCCGTGCTCGAGTTCCTCGGCACGCTGCCCGCGCCGGCGCTGACCGCCGGCACGAATTTCTACGAGAAGAGCCTGCACTCCACGAACCGCGGGATCGCGTACTGGTACGCGAAGGAGCAGGGAGGCCTCGAGCGCCTGACGGGCCTCACCGTCGACCAGATGGGCTGCATGAAGGCCAAGTGCCACGTGAAGAGCTGCGACGTCTGCCACCGCGTCGAGGCCGCGGGCCAGGCGGCCTACGCCGCGACGGCGGCCCGCGCCGAGCAGGCCTGTCCCCGCTGCCACTCGGTCGATCCCGAGAACGCGACGAAGGACATCCACGCGGCGCGCGGCATGACCTGCACTAGCTGCCATGCCGCGCGCGACCTCCACGGCGACGGCGTGGCCTACGACTCGTGCCTCCAGGAAGGCGCCGTCTCGGCGAGCTGCGAGGGCTGCCACACCGCGCTCCCGCCCAGCCGCAGCCACACCGTGCACGCCGGCAAGGTCGACTGCACGGCCTGCCACACCCACGAGTACTGGACCTGCGTGAACTGCCACGTCGACACGCGGGTCGCCGAGAACCGGGACGAGTCGGTCCTCCTGACCGAGATGCTCTTCCTCGTCAACCGCCGCGGGAAGGTGACGCTGGGCAACTTCCTGAGCTACGTCTACCGCGGGAAGACGATGATCACGTTCGCGCCCTGGTTCTCGCACTCGGTGATGAAGGAGGGACGCCCGTGCGAAGCGTGCCACGCGAGCCCGCTCGTGCTGGACGCCGCGGACGGCCAGATCCGCGCCTTCTGGTGGGAGAACGGCGAGGTGCGGAGCGTGAAGGGGGTGGTCCCGGTGGTGGAGGGGATGAGCTGGGACATCGCGTGGCTCGATCGCGCCGACGGGAAGTGGGTTCCCCTGGCCGACCCTCCGAAGCCGCTGGTGAACTACTCGGGTTGGTGCAGTCCGCTGACGGCGGAGCAGCTGGCGCGGCTGGCGAAACCACAGCGTCGGTGACAGGGGCACCGACGACCGCAGCGCCCGACCGCCGCTACTTGGCGGACTTGGCCTTCTTGGCGCGCGACTTGGACGCCGGCTTGGTCGGGGCCTCGACGCTGGTCGCCTCGAGCTGGACCATGCTGGTCACGAACTTCTTCCGCCCGCCCTTGTCGAAGTCGATGATGGTGTAGGGCTGGGTCACGTCCGCGATCGTCCCGGTCCCGTAGATGGGATGAATCACCCGCTCGCTGACGCCGAAGGTCGAAGAGGTCTTGGACATGGGCTAAGTCCTTCCTGGGAAACGCCCGCGAGGCGAGGCTCGCGACCGGCTTACTGGGTGGTGACGTCGCACCGGTCACTTCGACGGACGCCGAACAATAATGATAACGCATCCCGGCCGTTCGCGCTCCTGACGTGTTCCGGGCCGGCTTCCCGGCCTGCGACGCCGCTCAGAACAGCCCCAGCGTCGCGCGCGCGGTGAACCAGCCGCCGATGGCCAGGAAGACCGCGGCGGTAAGCCAGCGCGCCCAGCGCCCGACCTGCGTCACGCGATCGAACGCCGATCCGACCCAGCTCGCGCCGAGGCCCAGCGGGATCGCGAAGCCGAGCACCGGGACCGCGGTCCCCAGCCCGTAGGCCGACGGCAGCAGCACGCTGGACCGCGTCTCGAGCGCGAGCGGCACCAGGCTGCCGAAGAACAGCGCCGCCGAGATCGGGCAGAAGCTGAGCGCGAAGACGAAGCCCAGCAGTGCGGCCCCCGGCAATCCCATCCGATCGACGCGGCGTTGCAGCGACTCCGAGACGCCGCGGCCGCCGAGCGGCAGCCGGACCGCACCCAGCAGCACGAGTCCGGTGAGCAGCAGGATCGGCCCCAGCGCCGCCGTCATCCAGCGCTGCAGCCCGTGCGACAGCCTGGGGGCGGAGAGCAGGCCGAGCACGAGCAGGCCGCCGACCGCGACGTACGCCGCCGCGCGCCCGGCCGCGTAGAGCAGGCCGGCCCAGACGACGCGCCGTGGACGGTCGACCTGCGTCCCGACGTACGACACCGCCGCGACGTTGGTCGCCAGGGGGCAGGGGCTGATCGAGGTCAGGATCCCCAGCCACAGCGCCGTCGCGGCGCCGGCGAGCAGTTCAGCCACGGGCCGGTCGCACGGATCAGCCCTGCTTCAGGAAGCCTGCGATCTGCGTCCTGATGTACTGCTTGAACTCGTCTTCCTCGTGCGCCAACTGCCAGATCTTGTCGAGGTTCCGGTAGCGAACCTGCCGGCCGCCGACCGTCTCCACCAGCACGACGGACGGGCCGACGAGCTTGAAATCCTCGATGAAGTGCTCGTTCGCCGCCTCGTCGTAGTTGACGACGCGCCAGTCGATCGACTTGTCCTTGAGCTGGGCAGGGAAGTCGGTCTTCAGGACCGCGGTCGTCATGCCCTCCATCCCGACACAGGTTCGGCAGCGCACCTTGCCGTGAAAGTAGTAGGCGACGACCTGCCGGTCGCCCGCCGCCGGCCCGTCGCCGGCGAACGCGGTAACGCCGAAGGTGGAGAGCAGGGTGAGGACGGCCAGCGCGACCGGGACGAAAGCGCGTCTTGTCATCGAGCGTTGCTCCTTACCTGTTTGGGCCGCGGCGCGCGGCGCGCGGGCTTGACGATGCCGAGACGGACCAGATCGCGGTCGGCGCGACAGACTTCCTCGAGGGGGATCGCCCGGAGCGAGCGCAGGATGCGGCGATCCTCGACGACCTGGGCGTCGCGCACGAGGTCCTCCAGGACCTCGTCGAGCCACGCCGGCCGGGACGACGGCTCGACGAGCCGGTAGAGGACCCAGCGCCCGTCCTTCCGCTCGACGACCAGCCCGGCCGCACGCAGCTCCGCCAGGTGCTCGGACGCGGTGGAGTTGGCGAGCCCGAGCAGGGCGGTGAGCTGGCAGACGCACAGCTCCCCGGCCGCCAGCGCGGCCAGAAGGCGCAATCGGACCGGGTGGCCGAGGACCTTCAGCCGCGAGGCGGTCGAGGGGATCGAGGCCGGCATCATTTCTCCAATTCCCGAAATAGTGTACTCTAAGTTCCTCGGCGCGTCGCCCGGAGAATCGCGAGCATGACGCAGGGTCCGGATTACCTCGAGGCAAGGATAGACAAGTTCATCCTGCGGGTGGCGCGGGACCGCGCCTACACCGCGGAAGGGGTCTGGGCGCGCCCCGAGTCGGACGGCACGATGCGCCTCGGGGTGAGCGACTACCTGCAGCAGAGCAGCGGCGACGTGACCTTCGCCACCGTGCGCCCGGCCGGGACGCACCTGGCCGCGGGCGACCCGTTCGTCGACTTCGAGACGATCAAGATCGTGACCGAGCTGGGCAGCCCGGTCGCCGGGACGATCGTCGAGGTCAACCCGGAGCTGGTTCTCGCCCCGGAGCGGATCAACCAGGACCCCTACGGCGCGGGGTGGATGGCCCGCGTGGCCTTGGACCCGTCGGCCCCCGCCGGCCCGCCGCTGCTCGAGCCGCCGGCCTACTTCGAGCTGATGAAGCGGCGCGCGGAAGAGGAGATCGGCGGGCGATGAAGCGGACGAGCAGCGAGACCGTGGTCATCCCGTGCAGCGGGATCGGCAAGCCGTTCGGTTCCGTCAGCCGCGAGGCCGCCTACGAGGTCGTCGAGGCGCTGCGCCCGGGCCGCGCGCGCCTGGTCGCGCTCTCGCGCCTGGTCCTCGGCGACGAGGAGGCGCGGGACGCGGTGGCGAGCCGTCCGGTCGTGACGATCGACGGCTGCAAGCTGGCGTGCGCGGCCAAGATGGCGAAGGCGAGCGGCGCGCGCGACGGTGCGCGAGCTGGCCGTGATCGACACCTTCCGCCGCCACCCGAAGCTGAAGCCGGAGGGGATCGCGGAGCTGAACGAGGCCGGGCAGCAGCTTGCCCGCGTTCTCGCCGAAGAGATCGCCGCGATCGTCGACGAGCACGCCCGCAGGGAGGGGACCGATGCCTGAGCTGCCGAAGCGCAAGGTCGGGATCGTGGCCTGCTCCGGCGAGGAGATCGCCGAGGGGACCGTGACCCGCCTCGCGGCGCTGCGGGTGCTGCACGAGCTGCGCCCGGAGGACACGGTGACGATCTGCCTGCCGCTGTTCCTCGCCGGCGGGGAAGGGGACCGCGCCTTCGCGCGCTTCTACCCGACGGTCACGATCGACGGCTGCGAGAAGCGCTGCGCCGCGCACGGCACCGCGACCTACTCGGCGGAGCCCGCGGCGTCCGTCGTGGTGAGCGAGCTGGTGACCGAGTGCGGCATCGGGGCGGTCGAGGGGCGGCGCCGCCTGAACGACGCGGGCCGGCAGGCGGTCGAGGCGACGGCCGCGCGGGTGGTCGCCCTCGTCGACGGGCTGTTGAAGCCACCGCGCGGGCGCCGTTTCACCGCGACGCTGCCGTCGGCCGGCCCGTGAGCCGGACCGCGATCTACCACGCGACGGTCACCTGGACCGGGGAGCACCTCGGCCGGGTGGCGCTGGGGAACGGCCCGGAGATGACGTTCTCCGCGCCCCCTGACGCCCACGGCCATGCCGGGGTCCTGACGCCGGAGGACGCGTTCGTCGCCGCGGTCAACACCTGCGTGATGCTGATGTTCGTCTGGGCGGCCGAGCGCTTCAAGCTCGAGCTGCTGGCGTACGAGTGCCGGGCCGAGGGGACCAAGCGGATCGAGTTCGACCGGACCGAGATCTTCACGGAGGTCCGGCTGACGCCGCGCATCCGCGTCGCGGCCGGGGCGGAAGCGCCGGCAGTCGTCGAGGCCCGGACCCGCCGCGCGCTCGAGGGCGCGCAGAAATACAGCCTGGTCGCCAACTCGATCAAGTCCGCGCTCGTCGTCGAGCCTTCGATAGAGATCGTCGAGGAGGGACACCGATGATCGAGGTGAAGGTCCTGGGACCCGGGTGCCCCAACTGCTCGCGGCTGGCCGATCTCGTGACGCGGGCCGCGGCCGGCCTCGGCGTCGAGGCGTCGGTCGAGAAGGTCACCGGCATGGGCGCGATCGTGCAGTACCGGATCCTCGCCACGCCGGGGCTCGTCGTCGACGGGAAGCTGGTCTGCTCGGGGCGGGTTCCGACGGAAGCCGAGATCACGGGCTGGCTGGCCGGCGCGCGCTGACAGGAGGCACTCGATGAGCAGGGGATCTACCGCCGTGAACGGCCCGGCCCCGCGCGAAGCGGCTGGTGTGGCGAAGCGCCTGTCGTTCCTCGACCGCTACCTCACGCTCTGGATCTTCCTCGCGATGGCAGTGGGGGTCGGCGCGGGGTTCCTGTTTCCGGGCGTCGTGCCGTTCATCAACCGGTTCAACGTCGGGACGACCTCGATCCCGATCGCCATCGGGCTCATCCTGATGATGTACCCGCCGCTGGCGAAGGTGCGGTACGAGGAGATGGGCCGGGTCTTCCGCAACACGAAGGTCCTCGGGCTGTCGCTGGTCCAGAACTGGATCATCGGCCCGATCCTGATGTTCGTCCTGGCGGTGCTCTTCCTGCGCGACAAGCCCGAGTACATGGTCGGCCTGATCCTGATCGGACTCGCCCGCTGCATCGCGATGGTCATCGTCTGGAACGACCTGGCCCGGGGCGACAGCGAGTACTGCGCGGGGCTCGTGGCCCTCAACTCGGTCTTCCAGGTCTTCCTCTACTCGGTCTACGCCTACCTCTTCATCACGATCCTGCCGACCTGGCTGGGTCTTCAGGGGGTGGCCGTCCACATCACGATCGGCGAGATCGCCGAGAGCGTCTTCATCTACCTCGGCATTCCCTTCCTGGCGGGGATCATCACTCGGTTTTCGCTGATCAGGCTCAAGGGCAGGAGCTGGTACGACACCCGGTTCATCCCGAAGATCAGCCCGATCACGCTCGTTGCGCTGCTCTTCACGATCGTCGTGATGTTCTCGCTCAAGGGCGAGAAGATCGTCGAGCTGCCGCTCGACGTGGTCCGCATCGCCCTCCCGCTCCTGATCTACTTCGTGGTGATGTTCTTCCTCTCCTTCTTCATGAGCAGGAAGGTCGGTGCGACCTACGGCCAGACCGCGGCGCTGTCGTTCACCGCCGCGTCGAACAACTTCGAGCTGGCGATCGCCGTGGCCGTCGCGACCTTCACCATCAACCACGGCGCCGCCTTCGCGGCGGTGATCGGGCCGCTGGTCGAGGTGCCGGTCCTCATCGGCCTCGTGAACGTCGCGCTCTGGCTGGGGCGGAGGTACTACGGGGGCGGGGAGGTCGGCGCCTGAACCGGTCCCTCGCCACGGAAAATCCCGGTCTCCAGGGCAGTCGCCATGGTCGCTTCGATGAGGCGGTCGGCGCCCATGCCAGGTCCCAGTGCCGTGCCGAGTCCGAGAGACGACAGCAGCGCCCGGAGATGACGTCGGCTCGGCGCGAGAACACGCCCGGCAGCCTGCGAATAGGGGCGGAATGGCAGAGGAGCATGCGGCGGCCACGGCGGGGAGCACGACGAAGGTGAAGCCTCCCGGAGACTCTGTTCCGAGGTACGAGGGCGCCGCGCGCGGGCTGTTGGGGGTTCATGGGGATCGAGTTGAGGCAAAGGACACGATCGCTTACCCGGAATCATTCTCGCGTAGCCTGCAAACAATAGAAGTAATTCGCCCTTGCAGGTGTTGAAAGCACTCGCGCAACGGGCGGATTCTGTCGTCGCGGGACCGTGCCGATCCCAACCGGAGGTCATGCCATGAAGCGCGCGGTTGTCCTCACTCCCCTGCTCGCCTTGGCGTCCGGCTTCCTTCTCGTTCACGCATCGACACCTGGATCACGGGGTCAACAGGAGTCACCGCTGGCCGCTGTACTGCTACAGATCAAGACCGCCGAGTACGAGATCACATGGGCGAACGCGACGCCGCTACAGGGACTCGCCGCGTCGTGGCAGGCGCCGAATCGTGCGCAGGGCTTCCGCACGTTCTTCACGCCGTCCGGCATCCGCGTGCTTCCTCGACGTCCGGACGGTGCGCCGTGGGAATGGGCGCTCACGCTCCAGCGCGCGGGGCGCGGGGCAGTGGAAGCCGTAGCGGAGGCGCGCCTGAGCGTCCACGACAACCGGGTCGAGTACGATCGGGGCACGCTCTCAGAGTGGTATGTCAACGATGCGCGCGGCCTCGAGCAGGGCTTCACTCTGAATGAGCTGCCCGGTACGACCGCCTCCCTCTCGGACAAGCATGCCACGTCGTCCGTGCTGCTCGATCTCGCGCTGACAGGCTCACTTACGCCGCGGTACAGCGTCGACGGCCAGGCGATCGATTTCCTCGCGCCTGACGGAAGGCCGGTGATCCACTACGGCTCCCTCGTCGTGAAGGATGCCGACGATCGTTCTCTGCCGGCGCACCTGGAGCCCTTCTCCTATTCGGGCGAGTCCGGCGTGCGCATCGTGCTGGACGACCGCGATGCACGCTATCCGATCACGGTCGATCCGCTTGCAACGACTGCGGCATGGCAGGACACCGGTCACTCTTCCTACTATGCTCCCTGGCTGGGATACAGCGTCGGTACTGCCGGTGACGTCAACAAGGACGGCTACTCGGACATCATCTACGGTGCGCCGCACCAGACCACTGCGGCAGACGGCAAGTACGACGGCGCCTTCTATGTCGGTCTTGGATCACCGTCGGCGAACTTCTCCGACCATTCATCGTACGCCGGCGACGGTCCCGAGGAGCAGATCGGGTACGCGGTGTCCACGGGGGGAGACGTGGATGGGGATGGCTACGACGACATCGTCGTCGGCGTCCCGCGCAAGGACTCCGTAACGTCGTACGCGCTCGAAGTCGGCGAGGTGTGGCTCTACTACGGTGGCGCAAACGGCATCGACGGGACCCGCTCGCCCGTCAAGCTTCAATTCCAGAATACCAACGGTGGTCAGCACTTCGGGGCCAGCGTCTCGCCTGCGGGCGACATCAATGGCGACGGATACGCCGACTTCGTGGCCAGTGCTCCAGACGTGAGCAATGGCGCTGTTGTCACGTATCTCGGCTCGGCGTCCGGACCATCGCAGAGCACCGTGATCCAAGGATCGCCGTCCTGCCACCTCGGGCACATCGTCGCCGGTGGCGGAGATGCCAACGGCGACGGTTACGGCGACATACTCATCGTCGATCACCCGTCCACGCCGTGCGCTCATCCTACTGCCAAAGCCTACCTCCATACCGGCGCACCCGGCGGGCTCAACACAGTCGCGGCGTGGCAGTCCGATGGCAGCGGTTCGGGCTACTCGATCGATGGCTACGGCGAGGCGTTGGCATTCGCCGGCGACATCAATGGCGATGGATACGCGGACTGGATCGTCGGCGCGCCGCTGTCGGACAACCCGCAGCCGCCGAATTACTGGATGAACACCGGAGCTGCGCTCGCCTATCACGGCTCGGCGTCCGTCTCGAGCACGACACCGGCCGTAGTCCTCTGGGGGACGGGTCGGGATGACAGCTTCGGTGCGGCGGTGGCGACTGCCGGAGATGTCAACGCGGATGGATATGCCGACCTTCTCGTCGGTGCCCCGGAATGGAACCAGGACTCCGAGTTCTACGGGGCCGCGTACGCCTTCGCGGGGTCCTCGAGCGGCGTGCAGACCAGTCCGTTCTGGTCGGTCCAGTCGTCCGGAGATGGTGACAAGTTCGGTGCCGCCGTCGCGACAGCCGGCGACGTCAACGGAGACGGATACTCCGACGTGATCATCGGGGCATACGGCTACAGCGGAAGCACGGGCAAGGCCCTGGTCTACCTCGGCTCGCGGGACGGGATGAAGTCGACGGCGGCATGGAACGCTGGACTCGCGCAGGACGACGCGCACGCCGGGTATTCGGTGGCCATGGGTGATGCCAACGGCGACGGCTTTGCCGACCTCGCCGTCGGAGTGCCCGACTACGACGTCGGTCTCGGTGGGGAGGGCGCCGTGTGGGTGTGGCATGGCGCCGCGGCCGGTCCCGCGGCCTCACCGTCGTGGAGCGCCTTCGGGACGCAGGTTGGCGAAGGATTTGGCACATCGCTTGCGTTCGCGGGGGACGTGAACAACGACGGCTACGCCGACCTCGTCGTCGGCGCACCGCACCATACAGTGAGCGGGCAGGTCGACAATGGGTTCGCGCCACTCTACCTCGGAGGGCCAACTGGCCTCGCGGCGACGCCGTGGTGGTGGATTCCGGGAACGGCAGGCTCGCAGTACGGGTCCGCGGTCGCGACCAACTGCGACGTCAACGGGGACGGGTACGCGGATCTCGTCGTCGGGCAACCCGGGAGCGGAGCGGGCACGGTGCAGGGCTATGCCGGATCTGCGTCCGGTTTCGGCACGGCTCCGACGTGGACGCTGACCGGCGTCCAGGACGGGTCGCGCTTCGGTGCTGCCGTGGCGTGTGCCGGTGATCTTGACGGGGACGGCATTTCGGACATCGCGGTGGGATCACCGTTCTACACCGGCCGGGTCTTGCCGGACCCGAACCCGCAGTTCCATTCGGGACGAGTCGACGTGTGGTTCGGATCGCTCTCGGGGCTCACGGCTTTGTCCAACTGGCACTACGCCCGGGCCGGAAGGAACACGCAACTCGGCGCAGCCGTCGCGTCGGCTGGAGATCTCGACGGAGACGGCTATTCGGATCTCGTGGTGGGTCAACCGTACTACAGCATCGACCAGCCGGAGCAGGGGTACGTGGTCGTGTTCCACGGTTCGAGCGCCGGTCTCCCCTCCGTGCCCGACGACGAAAAGACGATCGTCGAGAGCTATGCGCACTTCGGCGCGGCCGTCGGCAGCGCGGGCGATCTTGACGGAGACGGCAAGTCGGAGTTGTTGGTCGGTGTGCCGGGCTACTACGACACCCAATCGCGCAAGGGCGGCGTGTACGTCTATCCGAGCAGTGGCGGATCACCGATGATCCTGAAGAGCGACCAGACGGACTCTTCCTTCGGTGCCGCGGTTGCGGGCAGTGCCGATGTCAACGGTGACGGCGTCCCGGACCTGCTCGTCGGAGCCTACCACTACGATGGCCCGAACGTTGAAAGCGGACACGCATTCCTCCACTACGGAGGACTGCTGCGGCCAAACGCGCGGCCGCAACAGCGGCGGACGGATGACACGCTGCCTGTCGTGTTGCTCGGTGCGTCGAACCTCGCGGACGGGTTCCGTGTGGCGCTGACGATCAAGAATCCCCTCGGACGCGGGAAGGTTAAGCTCGAGAAGGAGGTGAAACCGCTCGGTGCGCCGTTCGACGGCAGCGGGTCGAGTAGCACGTCGTGGCTTGACACGGGGCTGGGTGGCGTGCGCATCAGCGACACTTTCCCCCGCCGGCTGTTCCAGGGCACCGCATATCACTGGCGGATTCGCCCGGTCTACTCGAGCGATTCACCGTTCGTGAAGCATGGGCCGTGGATTCCCGGGCCGGCATTCACCAACGGCGAGACGAGCATCCGCACCCGGTGCATCGGCAGCACTCCGACGGGCTCGCCGCATGTCACCGTCACGCGCGAGAGTGGGTCCGCGGACGTGGCGTGGACGACGATCGCGAACGCCGCCAGATATGACGCCGTGCGCGGTTGGCTGTCGTACCTCAGGAGCACGAGCGGTGACTTCACGCAGGCGACGACTCAGTGCCTCGCGAACAACACCAGCGAAACCCGCATTCTCGATTCGGACACTCCGGATGCCGAGGACGGCTTCTGGTACCTCGTTCGCGGCAGCAGCTGTGCCGCGAACGGTACATACGACGACGACAGCGGCGGCGGCCAGACAGGCAGCCGCGACGCGGAGATCAATGCGTCGTCGCAGCGTTGCCCCTGAGCGGAGGCGCCCCTCATGGCTTTGGGCTCGAGGGCGGGCGGATGACCCGCCCTCGACGTATCTTCCGTCCGAGTCGGCAGCCTAGCCCTCGCCAGGGACAGATCGTGCACTCCAAGGCCGTCGTCACCGTTCTTGTGATGAGGCGGTCGGCGCCCAGGCAAGGTGGTCGTGCCGAGCCGCTCACGACGTTGCGCTCGCGCCGCGATCCCGGGCCAGGATCAGCAAGGCCGCACGGCCACTGCGGGGAGGCTCCCGGCGAAGGAACGATCTCGGTTACCCCGCGTCCGGAGCGCCGATACCATTCTGCGCGAGGGTTTCCCAAGAGCGCATCAACCGTGAGACAGAAGCTCTTCGATGTCGAACAGCAGTTGCCTCCGGACGTGACCATGGAGGAAGCGATCGGGCGGCCGGCGCGCGCCGGCCGCCCCCGTCGCGACGACCAGATTCCGTACTTCTCGATGATCCCCTTCGTTTCCAGCCCGAGGATTCCGCACTTGGCCCCGATCTTCTTGAACGCCAGGAGCGCCTGCTCCTGCTGCGGGATCTCGTGGTCGGCCGACATCTGGGTCCGGATCCGGGCCTGGCCCGCGGGGACGACCGGGAAGAAGAAGCCGATCACATGGATCCCCTCGTAGAACAGGTTGCGCGCGGTGTCCTGGCCGAGCTTGGCGTTGAACATCATGACCGGGACGATCGGGCTGTCGCGTTCCATGTTCGCGGCGGTGATCGGGCCGCTGGTCGAGGTGCCGGTCCTCATCGGCCTCGTGAACGTCGCGCTCTGGCTGGGCCGCAGGTACTACGGGAGCGGGGAGGTCGGCGCCTGAACCGCGCGCCTCGAGCGATCCCGGCGAACGAGGGCAGGACCGCTTTCCTCCCGGAGGACCTAAGTTCGGGACGGAGGCTTGTATGCGCCGGGTGTTTGGCGTGGTTCTGGCGGTGCTGACGACCCCCGTCGTGTTCGGGGTCGTCCTTGTCGTGCTTTCCTGGTTCGGGCGGGGCCCTTCGCTCGCGCCCTCGCGGCTCGCCGCGGCCGGCCTGCAGGGGCTCTTCGCCCTCTTCGCCCTCCCCCTCGCGGCCGCGGTCGCGCTCGCTCTCGGGCTGCCGCTGGCGCTGCGGTTCGAGCGGCGCGGCGTGCGCGGCCTGCGCCCCTACCTGCTGCTCGGGACGGCGCTCGGCATCGCGCCTTTCGTCCTGTTCGACATCTACGTCGTCGGCTACGAGCTCCTCGCTGCCGTGCGGCGCGGGCCTGGCGACTCGTCGTTCGGGCTCTTCGCAGCCCTGGCGCGCCAGGTGCGGGCCGCGCCGCGCGCCCTGGCGTGGCTCGCGCTCGGCGGGCTGTGCGGTGCGGCGTCGGCCGCGGCGTACTGGACCGTCGCGGTGCGGCGCCGCGTGCCGCGCCCGTCCGCGGCGCTGTCCGTGGTCTTCGTCGCGCTGCTCGCCGGCGGCGGGTGCTCGAAGGTCACCGATACGCGCGTCACCGACTGGTGCATCCGCCGCTCGACGGTCGGGCCGAGCTTCGGCCCCTGGACCGGCTCACGATCCTCGGAGTGCCGCGTCCGGAGCTGGGGACTCTGGTGGAAGCTGGACGAGGTCGCGGTCGGCCCCGTGATCGCGCTCGACCGGGATACGGTGCTGGTCTCCATCCCGGGGCGCAGAAAGCTGATCCGGCGCGGCGAACGGCAGGCGCACTTCGTGTGCGGGAACAACGAGTACGGCGTGCTGCCGCCCGGACGGAACGCGATCGACTGTCTTGGGTTCGTTGACGGGCCGGCGATCGGCGTTCCCACCGCAGTACGGTTCCAGCGGCTCGACATCCAGGGGCAGCCGGTCGGGGAGGCGGCCGTGATCCGTGCGGATCATGGCACCGCGCCGGAGGGCGCGGCGACGATCACGGGCGGCGCCGTGGAAGCGCCTGCGGGCGCGGCCATTGCGGGGTCCGAAGCGCAGCGTCGCACACCGCACAGGGTGTTCGCAGGATTCAGGATCTCGTACTACGACGACGCGCGCACGCCGTATTTCGTGACGTACGACGATGAAGACCTCGCTCACCCGGACTGCGTACTGCTGGAACTCGACGGCCGCACGGTGCGCGCGCACCCCGCCGCGCCCGGCACGTCGCTGCGCGATTGCTCGGAGCTCGACGCGTGGTCGCGCGTCGTCGGACGCACGCTGTACGCCCCCGAGTGACGCGCTCGCGGTGGCGAACTCGTCGCCGACCGCGGGGAGGAGCGCCCACCGGACCCCGCGGCCCCGCATCTCCCGCTCACGGGCACGCGTCGACGGCGCGCTCCTCACCGCCGCTGCTGCGTCCCCAGCCCGCGTCGCCGCAGACACTGACGGCGCGTAGCAGGTAGTAACGCGCATCGCCCGCGGCCGGGCCGGGGCGATCGTCGGCCCACGGCGGCGCGGTCAGGTCGTCGGCCCGGCACTCCGCGTTCGAGAAGCTCCGCTCGTCGAGCATCGCGGTCAGCGAGCCGCCGGCGACGTCGAAGCGGGTCGCCGGGTCCTGCGCGTCCCACCTCAGCGTGACCGGCGAGATCCCGCCGAGGCGCACGCTGCGGACCGGTACGGGCGCGCTCCAGGCGCTCGCGTTCAGCGGCGCGCAGTCCGAGAGGTCGGCGGCCCCGTCACCGTCGTCGTCCGGGTCGCGCCAGTCGGCGCTGCCGTCGCCGTCGAAGTCGGGCGAGTACTCGTAGGCACCGCGGTCGACGATCGCCGTGCCGGTCCAGCGGCCATCCTGGATCCGCGTCGCACCGTCCATGTCGACGGGGTATGTGGCGTGCGGGTTGCTCCCGCTGTCCACGCACGGCGAGGCGAGGGTCAGCCGGTAGTTGCCGCCGGGCCGGTCGACGAACAGCGGGTCGAAGTGGAAGTCGCCCGGTCCCGCCGCCAGGTTCAGGTAGTCCTGCGTCCCGTTCCACATCGCGTTGTCCAGCAGCGACGGCTGGAATGACGTCGATGGATCGCGGTGGATGCCCGACGAGTTGTAGGCCATCACGTTGTTCGCGATCACGACCCGCCCCGACTGCAGGATCAGCGCGATCGCGCCGCCCCGCTCGCCCAGGAAGTGCATCGCCTCGTTGCCGACGAACGTGTTGCCGAGGATCTTCACGTCGTCCCGCGGAGACGCCTGCGTCATCAGGAAAATCGCGCCGCCGACACCACCGGACGAGGTCTGAGGGTTGTAGGCTGCGTTGTTCCGGAACACGTTCCCCGCGATCGTCCCTTCCGGCGGCTGCGCGAGGTAGATCGCGCCGCCGCCCATCGTGGCCCGGTTCGAGTCGAACAGGTTGTCGACGATCTCGAGGCCCCAGAGGCCCTCCAGCGTGACCGCACCCCAGGCGTTGCCGAAGTAGAGCGCGAAGACGTAGTAGTGCTCGTTCGCCTGGATCACGTTGCCGGCGATCCTCGGCCGGGAGTAGAGCGCGTAGAGGGCCGGGCCGGTCGGCGCGTGGTTGCGGGCGATCGTGTTCCCGACGATGTCGGCGACCGACCACTCGCAGTAGATCCCGCCGCCCTGGCCGTCCTTCCGGAGGACTTCGTTGTCCGCGATCGTGTTGCCGGTGACGAGCGCGTGGCTGCCGAGCAGGCTGATCCCGCCGCCCTGGGCCACGTCGCCGGGAAGGCCGCTGAACGGGTCGCCGAGCGAGTTCCGGACGATCTCGTTGTGACTGATGACCGGCGAGCTGGCGTCGCAGCGGATGCCGCCGCCCATCCCCATCGGCAGCCCTGCCGGCGGGATCGTCGGACCCCGGTAGCGCCCACCGTTGGTGATCCGAAACCCGTCCAGCGTCGCGGCGCGATAACCGGCGGCACCGCAGTTGACGACCGGCGGGACCTCGCCGCCGTCGAGCACGGTGAGGTGCGCCGCCGGATCGCGCTGCGACCGCGCGGTCTTCCGTCCCTGCGAACCCGCCGTAGACGTGGATCCACGCACCGAGCGTGAGGTGCTCGACGTAGGCTCCCTCGGCGACCCAGACCTCGCCGCCGCGCAGGGCCAGGAGTGCGTCGATCGCCGCCTGGACGGTCGCCTTGGCCGTCGCCCAGCTCGAGCCGTCGAGCGCGTCGCTGCCGCCCGGCTTGACGCGGATGATCGCGGGCAGGTCGGGCCAGGAGGTCCCGTCGGCTTCGTCGGCGCCGAGATCGACCCGCACTCCCGCGGTCCGCGGCTGCAGGTCGATGTCGAGCCAGTCGCCGCCGACCGCCGTGGGGTCGCCCGCGTCGATGCACGGTGAGCCCGGCTGGAGGTGCTGCCGGCCACTGCCATACGTGACGAGCAGCGGATCGACCGAGACGTTGCCGTCGATCCCGGTGAGATCCGCGAGCTGGTAGTAGTCCGTCGACCGGCCGTGGACCGCGTTGCCGTAGACGTCATTGGACCGGATCGTCTCCGGATAGGGGTTGCCGAGGTCTTCGTCGAGCCCCCAGGTGTTGTACGCGACGATGTTGTTGACGATCGTCGGCGCGGCGTTTCCCCACGCGATCCCCGAGCCGCTGTTGGCGACGATCGTGTTGTTGACGATCGGGGTCGACTCGTTCTCCGAGTTGATGATCGCGATGCCGCCGCCCATCGCCGTCGCCGCGTTCGCCGCGATCACGTTGTTCCGGATCCGCGGCGCACTGATCCCGCCGAGCGGCTCGTCGGCGAGGTTCCGTTCCGTCGCGAAGATCCCCCCGCCGCCGATCACGGCGCCGTCGGTCGCGGCGTTCGCGCGGTTCTCGTGGATCCAATTGCCCTCGATCACCGGTCGCGCGATCAGCGCCGACTCGGAGATCCAGACGCCGATCCCGCCTCCCCGCCCGTAGGTCGAGTTCAGCCGGATGACGTTCCCGCGAATCGCCGCCGACGAGCCGACGAGCGTGATCCCCGCCCCGCCGTCGTAGGCGAAGTTGGCCTGGATCGCGTTGAAGAGGACCTGAGCCTGCGCGACGGGCGGCACGTTGCGATCGCCCCAGACCAGGATCCCGCCGCCGAAGTCGGCGACGTTGCCGAGGATGCTGTTGTTGACGATCGTGGGAGCCGACGCGAGCACCGAGATGCCGCCGCCCGAGCTGGCCTCGCCGTTGCGTATCCGGAAGCCGTCGATCCGCCAGCCCGGCCCGGCCGACGAGTCGATCGTGACCACCGACCCGAGCCGGCCGCCGTCGAGCACCGTGACGTTGGCCGCGAGGTCGCGGTTGTCGCGCGTCGTCTCGTTCCCGGCGAAGCCGCCGTAGAGACCGACGTCGACCGACAGCCCGCCGACCACCCGGTTGCGTATCCGCTCGTCGTAGACTCCGGCCGCGACCCAGATCTCGTCGCCCGCCGTTGCGACCGCGAGCGCCGCACCGACCGTGGCCTTCGCGTGCGCCCAGTCGGCCCCGCTGTTGGCGTCACTACCCTGCTTGCTGACGTGGACGACGGCCGCTTGCGCCGCCGTGGCCGCGGCCAGCAGCAGCGCGAGGACTGCACTCGTTCTCATGGCGGGTTGTCCCTCTCGCGACGCGCCCGCGGGCGCTTCCGGCCCGGGGCGGAAGGCGACAAGGGAATGGTACGACGATCGCGCCGGGATGCGCGCTCGTTGCAGTGCGTCTAATCGGAGAACAACTGTCAGTTCGCCTCGACCTCGCCACCCTCTGGCGAGGCCGGATGGGTCCGGCGGGTGATGCGGGTCAGTCGCCGAGCAGGAGACCGTCGGCCCAGAGGATCCCGTCGCCCCACAGGATGCCGTCACCCCAGAGGATCCCGTCGCCGACGAGCTGGTTGTCGGCCCACAGGATGCCGTCACCCCAGAGGATCCCGTCCGGCTGCAGGTAGCCGTCGGCCCAGAGGATCCCGCTGCCCCACAGGATGCCGTTGGACGCGAGCTGGGCGTCGGCCCAGATGATGCCATCGGGTCCGAGCCGGCTGTCGGCCCAGATGATGCCGTCAGCCCAGAGGATGCCGTTCGGACCGAGCCGCTGAGCCTCGGCGGCCAGATCGTGCGGTCCCGCCGAATCGGCCCAGAGGATCCCATCAGCCCAGAGGATCCCATCGGCCCAGAGGATCCCGTCGCCCCAC
Organism: uncultured Acidobacteriota bacterium; assembly: GCA_963702425.1. Lineage (GTDB taxonomy): Bacteria > Acidobacteriota > Polarisedimenticolia > J045 > J045 > JALOKP01. The sequence goes on along the minus strand of CAVPCQ010000001.1, from coordinate 12,876 downwards.
AGCACGCCGTCGGCCCAGAGGATCCCGTCGCCCCGCAGCGTGCCCGGGTCATCCGGCGTCCCGAAGCGCAGACCGTTCGAGCGGTAGACCCTGTCCAGGAACGCCCAGCCGTCGCAGTAGAGCACGCGACGGCCGGCGCCGATGGGCTGACCGTCGACGATCACCGTCGCCGGCAGCGCCGCGAGGTTCAGGTTCGGCGTCGCGGTCGCGCCGGCCGCCAGCACAGCGGGGTCGGCGCTGATCTGCAGGGCCATCGCCGCCGCCAGAGCGGCATTCACGAGGCCGCCGCCCTGGTCCGTGAATCCGGCGCCAGCCAGCGGCTGGGCCGTGTACATCAGGATCCCCTTGATCAGCGCGGGCGTGAGGTCCGGGCGAGCCTGGACCATCAGGGCCACGATGCCGGACACGACCGGAGCGGCCATCGACGTCCCGGACAGCTCGAAGTAGCTGCTTCGGCGCACCAGCTCGGGGTGCTGGGCTGCCAGCCTCGAGCCGACCGCGAGCGGGGCGACCAGCCTGTTGCCCGGCGCGACGACGTCCGGTTTGACCAGGTTGTCGTAGTCCCGCTCGTTGATCGCGAAGGTGCCGTCACCGTCGAGATCCTGCGCCCGGTACGACCGTGTCGGTCCGCGCGAAGAGTAGCTGGTCACCGTGTCGTCGCCGCGTGCGTCGGTCTGGATCGTGTTCGCGGCACCGACGGTGATTACCTTCGGGTCGTTGGCCGGGGAGACGATCCCGCCGTTGACCGTGCGGCCCCCTGCGTCCTTGCCGAAGTTGCCGGCGGCGACGACGACGGTGATGCCGGCATCGACCAGCTTCTCGACGGCGTGGCACAGCGGGTCGCGCTCGTAGCTCTCGTGCGGCGCCATCCCGACCGACAGGTTCACGACCCGGATCGACCGCGCGTCCTTGTTGGCCAGGACCCAGTCGAGCGCCGCGAACAACGAGTCGATCCGGCCGCTGCCGTCCGAGCGGAGGACGCGCAGGTCGAGGAGTGACGCCCTGGGGGCGACCCCTTTCAGCGATCGGTCCGACTGGCCCGCGGCGACCGTTCCGTTCCCGGCCAGCAGCCCGGCGACGTGGGTCCCGTGGCCGTAGCCGTCGGTCACGCCGCTCGCGAGGGCCTCGCCGGTGAAGTCGACCCGCTGAACGACGCGGTCGCCCTTCTTGATCGCGGGGTCACCGAAGTCCAGGTGCTTCGCGATGCCGGAGTCGATCACGGCCACTGTCACGCCGGAGCCGTCGTAGGGGAGCAGTGACGCACCGGTCGTCGAGCGGACATGGCTGTCCAGCGCAGGAATCCTGTCCAGCACCACCCCATCCGCCGGTACCGACGTCGTCATCGAGGACGTTCTCGATCCGACGGGAGCTTTCGACGCCTTGGACGCCTCGAGCGGCCGGTTCGGCAGGACGTACTTCACACCCACCCTGTCCAGTACGCTCGCCAGCAGCGCGTTCTGACTGCCCGGCGGGAGATCGAGGACGACGATCCCGAGGTGGGAGTAGTACTTCATCGTCGTGCTTTCGAAAAGCGAGAGCCAGGAGAGGTCCGCGTTCGGTTCGAACTCGATGATGATCCGGAACGGCTGCGCCGGGTTCGCGGCCTGCGCGGCGGCACCGAGGTCGGGGGCCGCTCTGCCCGGCGGTCTGGCGAGCACCGCCGGTCCCATTCCGAGCGCGACGAGGAGCGCCGTCAGCAGTGCGCGCAGCCAGACCGCGCGTTGGGAGGGCCTATCCGGGTTCGAACCAACCATGGCGAGCACGTCATACCTCTTTCCCGGCGCGGGCCGGCAGGAACTGCACCGACGCCTATCGCAAGGAGCGAGCCGCCGTGGATCTGTTGAAAACAAAGGACTTGCGGCGCTCCCGGGGACGACGTTCAGGAGTGGCCGGACAGAATGGCCGGACAAGATGTCACGGGTCGGACACCCCGCGCGATGCGTGTCGCAAGATCCTCACGGACCTCAGCGGGACATCACGAGGACCCGGATCATGCCGCTGCCGCTGGAAAGCTCCTCGAGGGCTTTGGCCACCACGGTCCCATCGCGGACCTTCTCCGGCGCCTTCGCCGCGTAGCCGGGCAAAGGCGCTGACACGAGCAGGTCACCGGCCTTGATCGGTGCCACGCTCGCGTCGACGTGGCACGCCGTGGCGACCCCCGCGAACGCGACCGGCGCCTGGCCGGAGAAGCGCTGTCCCGGTGGTCCGGCGACGATCCCGAACACCAGCGCATCGCCGGCGACCGAACTGCGCAGCAGTCGGCCATCGAGACCGACGGCGAGGAGATCGCCCGTCTCGACGCTCTCCGCGACCGCGACCCACTGACTGCCGCTCGGCAGTGCCGGTTCGACGACGGCCTCCGGCGGTCGTCCGCGAGTGTCCGGCCGTGCGGCCGCATCGCCCGTCGTCACCGGCTCCGGAAGCCCGGAGGCACGATCCCGCTCGAACGACGCTCGGCGATCGGCTGCCGACTCGAAGTCCGGCGGGGCGATGCGTGCGATGTCCCGGGCCCTGTCATAGACCCCGATCGCGTTCTCGAGCGCGAGCGAGCGCTCGGTGGCGACGGTCTTCGCCAGCGGCTCGACCTTCGCGCGCTCCGCCAGGTGGCGTTGCCGGGCGGCGAAACCGCGCAGCTCCGGATGCTGCGCATAGATCGCCTCGTCCGGTGAGCGCGAGGGGATGAACGCCTCGTGCTCCTTCGGCTGCACGACCGCCTTGTCCTCGAAGCCGATCCGGAGGCCCCAGACCATGTAATCGAAGCTGGCCGAGGAGCCGGCGGGGCCGCGCACGAGGAGTTCTTCAGGCGTGAGCTGCGCCACGTAGAGGACCGCCTGCTCCGAGCGAGGCGTCAGATGCGCGGTCAGCCCCAGGTCCGGATTGGCCACCTTGCGGAACGTCGGTCCGAGCGCAACGCGCGCCTCGCCGTTGACGAGCCGCGCCGAACCGCGGGTGTAGACGGCGACTTCATCCCCCTCGGGTGCGGCGTAGACGACCACGCGCGAGGCATCGTCGGGGTCGTTCTGCACGAAGCTGACGGCGCCGTTGCCCTGGATCTTGTAACCGGCCTTGCCGACCGCCGCGTAGCTCCCGGCGCTGAAATCCTGGAACCAGCCGGGGTTGTCGCCGGCGCTCACGGAGTAGGCCGCGATGCCGGTGCGGTCGTACGCGAGGAAGGCGTATGCGCTCGACGAGTCCGTCCTGAACTCCGCACCCGCCCGGTCCCCGCGGCCGTAGAAGGCCGTGCCACCCTCCACCCCCGCTTGGGCGTGGCTCGTACCGTCGTTGCTGGCGAATGCACCTCCTCCGCGAAGACCGGTTCCAGCCACGCCCCACCAGCCGGGGCTGTCCCCTCTGACACCGAAGTTGCTGTCGCTCCTTCCCCACGCTCCAATGCCGTCAATAGACCTTGCGACGATCCCGTTGGCGCTGCTGTTGGCCGTGAAGCTGCCGGCCTGCGCAGCTCCCGTGAGTTCCACGCTGGTGCCCGTTTCGTAGCTCACGAGCACCGCCGACGGTGCGGGGCCCGCGTTCCGGATGACCATTGCCTGTCCCGCAAGCACGGTCGACCCGACGTCGAGCTGCCCGGGTTTCCCCTGATAGGCACTGCTCGTATCGAGGAAGTCGCTTGCCGCGCGCCCACCGAGCGCGTTGGAGTCCTGTGCGACCTGCGCGTTCTGCGCGTTTTGCGCGCTCTGCGCGTAGGCCGACGAAACGACGCGCGTGCGCGGTGTCAGCGTTTCCGTGCCGATCGTGATCTGCACGTAGACGGCGCTGTAGTCGCGGAACAGGTCCGACAGGCTGGTGTAGGTGCCTGCTCCGCTACCGTCGGTGACGACGCCGCCGCCGAGCTGCGTGTCGAACAGGCCGCCGCTGACCGTGACGGGATTCGCGTCGGCGGCGCGGTGCGCGTCGATCATGATCTCGGTCCCCGCGGTGGCGGCATCGAAGAAGGTGAACGTCATGTCGTAGCTGCCGGACAGCGGCGCGTCGTTGGAGCCCCGCAGCACGCCCTGGTAGTTGATCAGTGCCGGCGGCGAGGCGGCCAGCGCGGCTGTCGCAGCGACGAACCCTACAACGAATGAGCTGAGCGTCGAACGTCGCATGAGAGTACCTCGGATCATGGACAGGGATTGGTGTTGGCGCGCGGGGAACCGTTGGACCGCGGCCCCTTGGTTCCCTCCTCGCCCAGGCGGTTGCGCGCCGTCACGAGGTAGAAGTAGCCCGTTCCGCTGCTCGGGGCCTGCGGGTCGGGGGCCGTCGCACTCGCTAGGTTCGCCGCAAAGCACGCGCCCCACGTGCCCGGCAGCGAAGAGATCAGGCCGCGATACAGCTCGTACTTGCCGATCGATGGCTCCGGGTTCCAGACCAGCGTGGTCCGGTTGGAAAAGCGCAGGCCCAGCGTCTCACCGGGCGGGCGGTAGGCCGACACGAAGGCGCTGTCCATCCGGTACGAACTGCTGGACGCGCCGATGCCGACCAACGCCTCGCCGATCGAATCGAGCCTGATCCGATAGCTTGCCGAGCTGAGCAGGCTGCCTTGCAGCGGGTTACCGCCGGCGTTGATCACCGCCTCCTGCAGCTTGAAGCTGGCGCTGGTCTGGGCCGAGGCAGTCGAAAGCGCGGCAGCGAGGCTCGCCATCGCCACCAGCAGTGCGTGTCGTCGCGTCATCAAGCACCTCATCGGGACATCACGAGCACGCGGATCGTGCCGCTGCCGTTGGGAAGAGCTTCGAGAGCCTTGGCTACCACCGTGCCCGCACGCGCGCCCTCCGGCGCCTTCATCGCATGGCCGGGTAGCGGAGAGGAGACGAGCAGGTCACCGGCTTCGATTGGCGCCACGCTCGCATCGGCGTGGCACAACGTCGCTACGCCCGCGAACGCCACGGGCGCCTGGTCCGAGAAGCGCTGTCCCGGTGCCCCTGCGACGATCCCGTAGACCAACGCGTCGCCGGCCAGCGAACTGCGCAGCAGTCGCCCGTCCGAGGCGACCGCGAGGAGATCACCAGCCTCGGCGCTCTCACCGATCGCGACCAGCTGACTTCCGCTCGGTGGCATCTGTTCGACGACGGACCCTGTCAGCCTCGGACGGGTTTCCGCGGGCGACGCGACGTCGTCTGCCATGCGCGGTGGTTCGGGTCGTTCGGCATTCCGTTTGCGCGCAATCGCCTCTCTGCGCGCGGTCCCCTCCTCGTAATCAGGAGGCGCGACGCGCTTGAAGTCGCGCGCCTGGTCGTAGACCCCGATCGCGCGCTCGATCGTCTGCGAGCGCTGTGTGTCGACGGCCCTCGCCAGCGGTTCGACCTGCGCGCGCTCCGCCAGATGGCGTTGCCGGGCGGCGAAGCTGCGCAGTTCCGGATGCGCGGCGTAGATCGCGTCGTCCGGCGAGCGCGAGGGGATGTACGCCTCGTGCACTTTCGGCTGCACGACGGCCTTGTCCTCGAAGCCGATCCGGAGCGCCCAGACCTGGTAGTCGAACGTGACATCGTTCGCCTGCGGATCGCGGCTGCGAACGACCAGTTCCTCGGTCGACTTCGAGACAACGTAGAGGTCGGCCCAGGCACCGGTCGGCGTCAGCTGTGCGGTGATGCCCAAGTCAGGATTCGCGACTTTGCGGAATGTCGGACCGAGCGCGACGCGCGCCTCGCCATCCACGAGTCTCGCCGAACCGCGCGTGTAGACCGCGACTTCATCCCCCTCGGGTGCAGCGTAGACGATCACCTGCGATGCATCGTCGGGATCGTTCTGGACGAAGCTGACGGCGCCGGTGCCCTGGATTTTGTAACCCGCCTTGCCGACCGCCGCGTAGCTTCCGGCGGTGAAATCCTGGAACCAGCCGGGGTTCTCACCGGGAACGTAGGTGTACGCCGCGACGGCGGTACCGCCGTACGCGAGCCGGGCGACGACAGAGGACTGTGTCGACCGGAATTCCCCTCCGGCGAAGGCGCCCTCGCCGTACACCCCGACATCCCCAGAGCCGAGGCTCGCGTAGCCGCCGTTGTTTGAGTCCGAGAAAAACCCGCCACCGACGAGACCCACCCCCACCACCCCCCAGCTCAACTCGCTGTCCCCGCGAACGCCAGTTCCCGTGGTGCTCCCTCCGCGGACTCCGAAACCGTCAACCGCGGCGGCGAGAACCCCGCCGGCGGCGCCACCCGAGACGAACTTCGCGGCCTGATCCGTTCCCGCAAGTTCCACGAGTGCTCCGGAGTTTGCGCTCGAGAAGATCGCGGCGGGGTCTGCACTCCCGTTCTGGACGAGCAGCGCGCGACTCTGAAGTCCGCCCGAGCCGATATCGAGCCGCCCTGACTTCGACTGGAAACTGCTGCTCGTATCGACGAACTGACTCGCGGGGAGTCCGTTCAGCGCGTTCGAATCCTGCGCGACCTGCGCGTTCTGTGCGCTCTGCGCGTACGCCGCGGCGACGATCCGCGTCCGCGGGTTCAGCGTCTCCGTTCCGATCTTGATCTGCACGTAGACGGTGCTGTAGTCGCGGAACAGCTGCGCCACGCTGGTGTAGGTGCCCGCTCCGCTGCCGTCCGTGACGACGCCGCCACCGAGCTGGGTGTTGAACAGTCCGCCGCTGACGGTGACGGCATTCGCTTCGGCCGCGCGGTGCGCGTCGATCATGATCTCCGTTCCGGCAGAGGCGGCGTCGTAGAAGGTGAACGTGATGTCGTAGCTGCCCGTCAGCGGCGCGTCGTTCGCGCCGCGCAGCACGCCTTGGTAGTTGATCAGGCTCGGCGGCGAGGCGGCCAATGCGGAGGCCGTCGCGACGATTCCCACGACAAGAGAGCTGAGGCGAGACAGACGCATACTCATTCCTCGTATGGAAGAGAGGGGGTGGTCGTGGCTCGCGAGGTTCCTCATCGGGACATCACGAGCACGCGGATCGTGCCGATGCCGTTGGGAAGAGCTTCGAGCGCCTTGGCCACCACCGAACCCGCGCGCGTGCCCTCCGGCGCCTTCATGGCGTGGCCGAGCAAAGGCGAAGAGGTGAGCAGGTCACCGGCTGCGATCGGTGCGGCGCTCGCATCGACACGGCACAACGTCGCCACCCCCGCGAGTGCCACCGGGGCTTGGTCCGAGAACCGCTGTCCCGTGGTTCCTGCGACGATGCCGTACACCAGCGCATCGCCGCCAACCGAGCTGCGGAGCAGGAGTCCGTCCGAGGCGAGGACGAGCAGGTCACCCGCCTCGACGCTCTCACCGACAGCGACCCACTGGCTGAGAACCGGCAGTGGAGGTTCGACGACAGCCTCCGGGAGACGCGGGCGGGCGGCTGCGCGTGCCGCCGCGTCGCGCGCCTCGAGCGGCGGTTCAGGTCGACTGGCATTCCGTTCGCGCGCAATCGCCCCATTGCGCGCGGTCTCGGCTTCGTACTCAGGCGGCGCGACGCGCTTGAAGTCCCGCGCCTTGTCATAGACCCCAATCGCGTTCTCGAGTGTCCGCGAGCGCTGTGTTTCGACAGCCTTCGCCAGCGGCTCGACCTGCGCGCGCTCTGCCAGATGGCGTTGGCGGGCGGCGAAGCTGCGAAGTTCCGGATGCTTGGCGTAGATCGTGTCGTCCGGCGAGCGCGAGGGGATGAACGCCTCGTGCAGCTTCGGCTGGACGACGGCCTTGTCCTCGAAGCCGATCCGGAGCGCCCAGACCTGGTAGTCGAAGGTGACGTCGTCCGCCTGCGGATCGCGGCTGCGGACGACCAGTTCCTCGGTCGACTTCGAGACGACGTACAGGTCGGCCCAGGCACCGGTCGGCGTCAACTGTGCGGTGATGCCCAGATCCGGATTCGCGACTTTGCGGAATGTCGGACCGAGCGCGACGCGCGCCTCGCCGTCCACGAGTCTCGCCGAACCGCGGGTGTAGACCGCGACTTCATCCCCCTCGGGTGCAGCGTAGACGATCACCTGCGATGCATCGTCGGGATCGTTCTGGACGAAGCTGACGGCGCCGCTGCCCTGGATCTTGTAACCGGCCCTGCCGACCGCCGCGAAGCTCCCGGCACTGAAATCCTCGAACCAGGCGGGGTTGTCACCGGCGGTCACGGAGTAGGCCTCGATACCGGTGCGAGCGCGCGCGAGGAAGGCGTATGCGCTCGAGGAGGTCGTTCTGAACTCCGCACCCGCGCCGCTTCCAGTGCCAACGACCGCCGTATCACCTCTCGCGACTGCCGCCCAACTCGTGTTGTCTGAGTCTTCGAACCAACCGCCGCCGAGGACACCGTACCCCGCCACCCCATAGTCCCTCCCGCTGCGCCCTGCAACGCCAGCGCCCGCGGTGCTCATTCCCGCTGACTCCGAAGCCGTCAGCCGCGGTGGCGAGAACCCCGTCGGCGGCGCCACCCGACACGAACTTCGCGGCCTGATTCGTTCCCGCAAGTTCCACGAGCGCTCCAGAGTTCGCGCTCGAGAAGATCGCGGCAGGATCTGCACTCCCGTTCTGGACGAGCAGCGCGCGACTCTGAAGTCCGCCCGAGCCGATATCGAGCCGCCCTGACTTCGACTGGAAACTGCTGCTCGTATCGACGAACTGACTCGCGGTGCGTCCACTCAACGCATTCGAATCCTGCGCGACCTGCGCGTTCTGCGCGTATGCGGCGGCAGCGACCCGCGTGCGCGGACTCAGCGTCTCCGTTCCGATCTTGATCTGAACGAAGACAGCGCTGTAGTCGCGGAACACCTGCGCCACGCTGGTGTAGGTGCCCGCGCCGCTGCCGTCCGTGACGACGCCGCCGCCGAGCTGAGTGTTGAACAGCCCGCCGCTGACGGTGACGGCATTCGCTTCGGCCGCGCGGTGTGCGTCGATCATGATCTCCGTTCCGGCAGTGGCGGCGTCGTAGAAGGTGAACGTGATGTCGTAGCTGCCCGTCAGCGGCGCATCGTTCGAGCCGCGCAGCACGCCCTGGTAGTTGATCAGGCTCGGCGGCGAGGCGGCCAGCGCCGCGGTGCCACAGAGGGACGACAGGACCAGAAGGGAAGACAGGCGCATGGGGTTCTCCGTCTCGGCGGCTGTTGCCGGCTGCGAGGAGTATTCGGGGGGCAGGGCCGGGGGGCACTACGCGACCACGTAGCGAACGACGGTCAGCCGTGCCATTCCGGCCAAGCGGCTTGACCGGACGCTTGGATCGACGAACACTCTGTCGCCGTGACAGCCGCCCGCGCCGTTCTCATCGCCGTCGTGCTCTTGCTGGGCTTCGGGCCGGCACGGGGCGAACGCCTGCCGATCAGCCACTGGTCGATGGTCGACGGGCTGCCGAGCAACACGGTCGGCGCGACCACCCAGGACCGGCGCGGTTTTCTCTGGATCGCGACGGCCGAAGGGCTTTCGCGCTTCGACGGCAGGCAGTTCGTGAATTACGGCAAGGCGGAGGGTCTGCCCGGCGAGCGGGTGGTCAGCCTCAGAATCGATCGCAGCCAGCGCCTGTGGGTCGGAACGATGGCGGGGCTGGCGGTCGGCGAGCTGGAGCGGTTGCCGGACGCAGGGCCACCGTTCTCCGCGATCACCGCGCCCTTTCCGGCGGATACCGGAGTGCTGACGATCGCGGAGTCGCCCGACGGGACGCTCTGGTTCGGGACCTCGCGCGGTCTCTATCGACTCGCGCCGGATGCCGATCCATCGTCGATCGCCAAGGTCGACCTCTCGACGTTCTTCGGTCAGCCCGACGTCCCGATCAACCGGCTCGCCGCCGGCCCCGCGGGTGATCTCCTGCTCTATGGCGGCCAGCGCGAACCCGCCCTGCTCCGGTTCGTCGCGATCGACGCGGGCGGGACGCTCCACGATCTGCCCTCGCCGGCGCTTTCCCGCGGGACGGTGACGACCCTCGCGGCGGACGCCGACGGCGCCTTCTGGTTCGGCGTCGAACTGGCGACGATCTGCCGCACCTCGCTCCGCGAGCCGCAGGCCGAGACGTGCTGGCGGGTCGATCCCTGGCAGAACGGTGCGGTGATCGACGCGATCACGTTCGACGGATCCTCGCGCGTGCTGATCGTCACGCGCAACGGCGTGGCCAGCGCGGCGCTCCCGCTGACGGATTCGTCCACCTGGAGCGTGATCGACAGCACCAACGGCCTGACCGCGGGGACCGCGAACTCCGCCGCGTTCGATCGTGACGAGACGCTCTGGATCGGAACCCCGGCCGGGCTTGCGGCGCTGCCGCGCGAGGGGTTCCTCGGCTTCGATGCCCTCGACGGTGTGCGCGATGCCAAGTTCACGAGTTTGTGCAGCCTCGACGACGGCCGCGTGTTGGCGCGCGGACGGGACTTCGACTGCTACCTCCTGAGTCCCGGTCAGCGCGCGCTGCGGCTCGAGGCCGCGCGCCCGCCCGACGTCGCACCGCCGTCCCGCACGGGCGCGCGCACGATGCTGCGGGCGCGCGACGGCTCCTTCTGGATGAGCAGCGAGTGGGGCTTGTTGCACTGGCCGGCCATCGCCCCCGAGCGGCTCGCGAGCACGCAGCCCGAGCGGATCATCTTCGACACCGAGGACTCGGGCTGGGACCAGATCTTCACGCTGTTCGAGGCTCGCGACGGGGGGATCTGGGTCGGCCGGACGACGAGCCCGCCGACCGTCGGGCGCTACGATCCGCGGACACGCCGCTTCGAGGCCCCGGCGCCGGCCGACGTGCCGCCGGATGCCGTTCCCACCGACTTCGCCGAAACCGCGGGCGGCACGATCTGGGCGGGGGTGTACGGCGGGACGCTCTACCGCCGGCGCGGTGGCGCGTGGGACCGTCACGCGATCGTCCCGGGCGACAGCCGGGGCGTCGGGTTCCGCCTGCTGACCGATAGCGAAGGACGGCTGTGGGCAGCCACGACCGGCTTCGGCGTGGCGCGGTGCGACGACCCGGAAGCCGATCGGCCGCGCTTCCTGTTCCTGACCCGAAAGGACGGACTGGCCTCGGATCGGGTGTACGGGATGACCCAGGATCGTTTCGGCCGGCTCTACTTCGCGACGGACAGCGGGATCGACCGACTCACGCCGGCGAGCGGACGGATCGAGCATCTCGGACCGGACTTCGGGATGGACGCTCCTCCGGTCCGGACGATGCTCGCGACGGATGACGGCACGCTGTGGTTCGGCGGCATGGGACGTCTCTTCAAGCTGGAGCCGAGGGAGCCGCGTGATGTCGAGGCTCAGCCCGCCGTACTGAGCGCCCTGAGGATCGCGGGTCGCGGCGTGGCGTTGCCGCTCTCCGGATCCGATCGCCTGGAGCTCGGAGGCCTGGCCGTCGACGACAGGAACCTCGAGGTTCACTTCACGTCGCCGGCCCTGCTCGATTCCGGCGCCGTCAGTTATCAGGTGAGGTTCCAGAACGAGCCCGGCGAGTGGAGCGCGCCGAGCGCCGTCCCGGCGCTGCAGCTGGCGCAGCTTGCACCTGGCCGCTACGACTTGCAGGTGCGCGCGACCAGTCGAGACGGTACGCCCAGCTCCCGGCCGGCCACGCTGCGGTGGACCCTGCCCGCTCCCGTCTGGCAGCGCTGGTGGTTCCTGTGCGCCGTGGGCGCCGTCATCGCAGGCGTTCCCGCCCTGCTGGTGCGGCAGCGGGTCCGGCAGCTGCTCGCGGTCGAGCGCCTCCGCAGCCGGATCGCGGGCGACCTGCACGACGAGATCGGCGCGAGCCTGACGCACATCGCCCTGCTGAGCGACATGACGAGGCGCCAGGCCGCCACGGGTCGCGCGGACACGGGGGCGGGACTCGACAAGATCGCGAGCGTCTCGCGCGAGCTGGTCGACTCGATGAGCGACATCGTGTGGTCGATCAACCCGAAGCGGGATCGGCTGAGCGATCTGATCGACAGGCTGCGCTGGTTCGCGACCGAGCTGGCGGAGCCGAAGGGGATCGCGGTGAAGCTGAACTCGGGCGAGGGGGAGGGCGATCTGAGCCTGAACCCCGACACCCGCCGGGCTCTCTACCTGATCAGCAAGGAAGCGATTCACAACGCGATCAAGCACTCCGGAGCACGATCGCTCGCACTCGACATCGAGCGCAAGGAGGGCGGAGTGCAGGCCCGGATCGCCGATGACGGGCAGGGTTTCGAAGCGATCGCGGTCGGCCAGGGGAACGGCTTGATCAGCATGCGCCAACGCGCCGCCGCGATCGGTGGTTCGCTGGAGGTGCTCTCGACGCCGGGGAAGGGGACCCGCGTCGTGCTTTTCGTGCCACTGCGGCCGGAATCCGTGCCGCGGACGCAGCGGGCGTGAGCGACAGCACGCCGCTCCGGGTGGCGGTCGTCGAAGACCGTCCCGAGTTGCGCTCACTGCTCCAGTCGCTGCTCGACTCCGAGCCCGGATTCCGGTGCGCCGGCACCTATGGGTCGATGGAAGCGGCGCTCTCGGCGCTACGCCAGGCCGAAGTCGATGTCGCGTTGATCGACATCGGCCTGCCCGGCATGAGCGGCATCGACGGGATCCGCCTGTTGCGCCAGATGCACCCGGAACTGCCGATGCTGGTGCTCTCGATCTATCACGACGACGAACGGATCTTCGAAGCGCTCTGCGCCGGCGCCTGTGGCTACCTTCTGAAGAACACGCCTCCCGAGAAGCTGATCGGGGCGCTTCGCGAAGCGAAGGCGGGGGGCTCGCCGATGACACCCGAGGTAGCGCGCAAGGTCGTCACCCTGTTCCGCGAGTTCCGCCCCCCGCCACGCGCCGACTACGATCTGACCCCTCACGAGCAGAGGATCCTGAAGCTGCTGGTCGAGGGCCACAGCTACAGGACGGCCGGGAAGGAACTCGAAGTCACGCCGCACACGGTCTCGTTTCACCTTCGGCGGATCTACGAAAAGCTCGAGGTGCACTCGAAGAGCGAGGCGGTGGCCAAGGCCATCCGGGGAGCGGTACATCTCGTAATTGGCGAGGGTCGTCGAGCGAACGGCGAAG